>NZ_CP011494.1:2665731-3998597 GCF_001043175.1 Marinobacter psychrophilus | reverse complement strand
ACAGCCTTGTGTACAGAAAATAAAAAGCTTAAGAGTTACCCACAGAGGTATGTGTGTATCCACTCCTAACCCCTGTGGAAAACCTGAGTACACATGGTGCATAACTAACCCAATATTCCCAGCCTTAAGTTATCCACAATCCGTATCTCCCTTATCCACAGCGCCCACTGGCACTTATCATCACCTTCACCAACTGGACACGTTTATGATTTATATCGGTTTAAATCGCTTATCCACAGAAAAAGGCCTGTGTAATAACAGTAGTATTCAATCTTTAAAGAGAATTATAAAAGAACAATTACTACTGTTAGCTGGGCGTTTTTTACATTTTTTGCTCGGATAAGACACCCAATGACAAAGACCATTGGCCGAACCTCTAGAGCTTATTCCCACACCCATAAAAACAACCCGTTTATTAGCGTTGAATTCCCACAAAAATTTGCATAGAATACCGCTCCTGTTTTGGTTGTTCATTTTCCAACCACAGACTGAATTCCTAATCCAGAATTGTGAGATCATTCCCATGAAAAGAACGTTTCAACCAAGCGTACTGAAGCGTAAGCGCGTTCACGGCTTTCGTGCCCGTATGGCCACTGCAAATGGCCGTAAAGTTCTGGCTCGCCGTCGTGCAAAAGGTCGCGCACGTCTGTCTGCGTGATTTTTGGTCTGCCGCATGAAGGCTTTGAGTTTTCCGAAATCGCATCGCCTGCTCAAACCGGCTGATTACGGCAAGGTCTTCGATGACGTGCAACTGAAAGTTCCGCACCGGAATTTTCTGATTCTGGCAACGCCCAATTCTCTTGGACATGCCAGAGTCGGTCTTATATTTGCAAAAAAGAACTTGAAGCTGGCTGTACAGCGCAACCGTGTTAAACGCCGAATTCGTGAAACATTCAGGTTGAAACAGCAGCTCCCGGCACTGGACATCATTGTTCTTGGCCGTCAGGGCTTAGCTCAGTTAGACAATAATCAAGTCAATCTAGCCCTGCTGGATCTTTGGCAGCGATTGGAACGCAAATACAGTAAGCTGCAATCTACCCCGGCATCCGTCGCCTTGATACCACTTGGCAAAGCAGAAGGAACGGAATAATGCGCCAGCTTTTGCTGATGCCAATTCGTTTTTACCAGTATTGCCTTAGCCCGATGCTGCCCAGCCGCTGCCGTTATTACCCCACCTGTTCAGATTACGCTGCCCAAGCTATTACCCAGCACGGCGCCGCCAAAGGCTCTTTGCTCGCACTAAAACGCTTGCTGCGGTGTCATCCATGGGGGAGTTCCGGTTATGATCCGGTTCCCGGCACCTGTTCTGCCAAGCACCATCAAGTTTCAACAACTCACAAACCCAGACAGTAAATTTATGGATATCAAGCGCATCGTACTTTTTGCCGGCCTGGCAGTTGTCAGTTATTTGATGATACTCGCCTGGAACGAGGACTATCACCAGTCTGTGCCAGTTGCTCAAACCAGCGAGCCAGTCGACTTTGCCACCGCTGGCAACAACGACGCTATGACGTTGCCGGAAGCAGGCGAAGTCAATACCGATGAGTTCGCCACTCCGGAAAGCGGAACGTCGCTGAGCAACACAGATATCATCAGCAACGCTAGCAATCAGTACGTTCACGTCGTAACCGATGTGTTTGATATCACCATAGACCGAGTTAGCGGTAATCTTGTCAGCAGTTCCCTCCTGCAATACGACAAAGAATTACACGGCGACGAGCCATTAAAGCTTCTGTCAAATACCCAAAACCGACTATACGTTCTGGAAAGTGGGTTAATAGGTCGCGATGGCCCGGACAATAGCCGTAATGGCGATGCACCGGTGTACAGCTCAACTCAGAATAGCTATCAGATGGCGGAAGGCGAAAATCAGCTTGCAGTGGATTTGAACTACACCACTAAAAGCGGCGTAAATATCATTAAACGCTTCACGTTCAACCGCGATGACTACCAAATTGATATCCGCTACTTGATCGATAACCAGTCAGAAACTGAGTGGCAAGCGAACTTTACCGGCAAGATTGTGCGTGACCAAGCCGGTGATCAAACATCCCAGAACAGCATGGGAATTAAAGCTTTCTTGGGATTGGTCGTCAGCACACCTGAAGATCCTTATGAAAAGTATGACTTTGACGATCTTAAAGACAAACCACTCAACCAGTCTGTCACCAACGGATGGATGGCATTTCTACAGCACTATTTTCTAACCGCCTGGGTACCAGAACCAGACCAACAATCACAGTTCCAAACCACTCGCCGCGGCCCTTTAGCCGTCATGGGTTTTGTTTATCCAGCGACTAATGTACCTGTTGGCGAAACTGTTGAAGTGGGCGCATCAGCCTACATCGGTCCAAAAATTATTGACCGGCTGAAAACGGTGGCTCCAAACCTGGACCGCACCGTGGACTTTGGTTGGCTGTTCTTCATCTCGCTACCATTGTTTGTTGTGCTAAATTGGTTTCACGGCATCATCGGTAACTGGGGCGTATCGATCATACTGCTGACCGTTTTGGTTAAAGGCCTTTTCTTTCATTTGTCAGCAACCAGCTATCGCTCTATGGCACGAATGCGCGCCGTAGCGCCTAAGTTAGCTCGTATGAAAGAATTATACGGTGATGACCGCCAGCGTATGTCTACAGAAATGATGGCGCTGTACAAGCGTGAGAAAATTAATCCGTTAGGCGGGTGCCTGCCCATATTGGTGCAAATGCCGGTATTCATTTCCCTATACTGGGTTCTATTTGAGAGTGTGCAACTGCGCCACGCACCTTTCGCGCTGTGGATTCACGATTTGTCGGTGATGGACCCGTACTTCATTTTGCCAATTATTATGGGTGCCAGCATGATGTTGCAGATGCACCTTAACCCCACGCCGCCAGACCCCATGCAGGCGAAAATTATGAAGTTGATGCCGGTCGTATTCACCATCTTCTTCCTGTGGTTCCCAGCAGGTCTGGTACTGTACTGGGTCGTGAACAACGTTTTGTCTATCAGTCAGCAGTGGTATATTACTCGCAAGATTGAAGCTCAAATGGCGGAAAAAAAGCACTCATAATCTAACCAGTCAGATTATCCAGCAAGGGCTCCGTTACGGGGCCTTTGTTGTTTCAGTACTTTGGAAAACACAGTGTTATAGACCATTTGATCCCGCTCATATTAATCTGGAGCCGCGGCCATGAATCACCCCACAGAAACGATTGCAGCCATCGCCACCGCACCTGGCCAAGCCGGCGTCGGCATTGTGCGAGTTTCTGGCCCCCAGGCGACTGTTATTGCCCACAGCCTGCTGGGTTATGAACCCAAACCGCGTTATGCCCACTACGGCCCATTTAAAGACTGCCAAGGTGAATTAATCGACGAAGGTATTGGTCTGTTTTTTCCAAACCCCCACTCGTTCACCGGCGAAGACGTGTTCGAACTCCAGGGCCATGGCGGAACCGTTATTCTGGACTTGCTGCTACGAGAGGTGTGCGCTCTAGGTGCAAGGCTGGCCAGGCCTGGAGAATTCTCCGAGCGCGCGTTTCTTAATGACAAACTCGATCTGGCCCAGGCAGAAGCCATTGCTGATCTGATTGAAAGCAGCTCGGAACAGGCAGCCAGATGCGCGGTGCGTTCCATGCAAGGCGTGTTCTCGCGGCGTATTGAAACGCTAGTGGAGGCTATTACCCACCTGCGGATTTATGTGGAGGCCGCTATCGATTTTCCAGAAGAAGAAATCGATTTTCTGGCCGATGGAAAAGTCGCCACTGATCTTCAGAGTCTGCGAGACCAGCTCCAGGGCATCATGCTGGAAGCCGAGCAGGGCACTATTTTGCGCGATGGCATGAAAGTGGTGATTGCCGGCAGGCCCAACGCCGGTAAATCCAGCCTGTTGAACGCCCTTGCCGGCCGTGAGGCAGCGATTGTGACCGCGATCGAAGGCACTACTCGCGACGTATTGCGGGAACACATTCACATTGACGGTATGCCGCTGCACATCATCGATACCGCCGGTCTACGAGATAGCCTAGACGAAGTCGAACAGATTGGCATTGCCCGTGCCTGGGATGAAATTCGCCAAGCCGACCGTATACTGCTGATGGTAGATGCCACCACCACCGATAAAACCAGCCCCGATGAAATCTGGCCAGATTTTATTGACCAGCTGCCAGCTGCTGCACCGATTACGGTCATCCGCAATAAGGTGGATTTGTCGGGTGAAAGCGTGGGTTTATTTGAACTATCCCCGCAGCAGGCCCCGGTGATCCGTTTGGCAGCCAAGTCTAGTGCGGGTTTAGATGCACTCAGGGATCATTTAAAGCAGTGCATGGGCTTCGCGAGCACCACTGAGGGTGGGTTTCTAGCTCGCCGTCGCCATTTGGACGCGCTCAAACGCGCTGCCGAATTCCTGGCTCAAGGTCAGGCTCAGCTTGAAGGCTATGGCGCCGGTGAACTGCTAGCAGAAGATCTGCGCGCCGCTCAGAATGCACTGGGAGAGATCACCGGAAAGATCACGCCGGATGAGCTTTTGGGCAAGATTTTCGGCTCGTTTTGCATCGGAAAGTAAAATAACAATAGAAAATTACCTTTCCATAAACGTTTTTTTGATACGCCATTAGCCAGATAAAGTAATTATTTACACACCCTTTTTAACTTGTTTCAGCGATTAGGCCTGGCAGCCGACGATGCCAGCAGGGAGCAGTTTGTGCGTCAGCATTCTCCACTGCCACTTGAAGTTGTGCTGGCAGACGCAGGTTTTTGGAGTCTGGGTCTTCTCGCACCTAAAATCGCGATAGTAGGTTTTGAAGGTCTGGTTGACGTTATCGAAAGCAAAGGCAACAAGCCTTGAATTTTCTGCCGCTGCCACAGGGACAGAGCTCATTGCGACCGGGTTTCAAAATACCCTCGTGGGGTTCACCTTGCAGGTAATACCAGTGGCCATTTTCCCGCACAAACTGGGAATATTCCTGTAAATAGCCCCAACCCGGATGCAATCGATAAATGGCCTGAAAGTGTACTTGGCCCACGTCGCCGTTTTGGCTGCTATCCAGAATGCGCAGAGTCACCCAGTCTGGCGTCTCGTCCAAATTCAGTGTTGGCGGTCGAGTGCTTGGGTGCCAACTGGCGCGCACATAGTCACCTAGCTTTAGCGCAAACCCACTAAAACGTGAGCGCATGAGCATTTCGGGCGTGTTGGCAATAGCTCCGTCGTGATAGCGTTGGCAGCAGTCTGCGTAGGGTGTCTGGTTACCGCAGGGGCAGTTTAGATTAGTACATTTGGTTGGCATGACTCTCTGGTACGCGTCGAAAATATGCCAATCAGTGTAACAGCCCGGGTATTCGTGCAACCGAATCCGTTTTTTTTCGCAGCTGCAATCCGCCTTTACCGGCTTTTTTCCTTATAGTGATTATATTGAAATCGCTGGGTAAAAAGCCGGAAATGGCATTTGGGTGATTGATAAAAGTATGACTAATGTTATGCCGTCAGCCGCGGTAATATTTCAGCGCTGTGGAGTCCTGGTGTAAACTTGCGGCCCAACCCTCTCAAAGCCGCCTGTTACCCGTAAACGACAGGACGACAAAAACAAGGACACAGCGTCATGAGTGATACCCCGCAAGACCCTCGCCGCCGTTATTCCGCCCCGGTTGTGGACGGTGTGGCTAAATCCGCCAGCCGTTCCATGCTGAGGGCCGTCGGTTTTAAGGACGAAGATTTCAGTAAACCGCAGGTCGGCATCGCTTCAACCTGGAGTATGGTTACCCCCTGTAATAGTCACATTCACGAGCTTGCCGAGATTGCTTGTAAGGGTGCGGACCAAGCCGGTGGCAAAGGCGTTATCTTTAACACTATTACGATTTCTGACGGTATTGCTAACGGCACTGAAGGCATGAAGTATTCTCTGGTGTCGCGAGAAGTCATCGCAGACTCCATTGAAACCGTGGCCGGTTGTGAAGGTTTTGACGGTTTGGTTGCCATTGGTGGCTGTGACAAAAACATGCCTGGCTGCATCATGGGCTTGGCACGGCTTAACCGGCCCAGCGTGTTCGTTTATGGTGGTACCATTTTGCCTGGTGAAGGTCACACCGACATTATTTCAGTGTTTGAAGCGGTGGGCGCCCATGCCAAAGGTGAACTGTCGTTGATTGAAGTGAAGCATATTGAAGAAACTGCTATTCCTGGTCCTGGTTCCTGTGGTGGCATGTACACCGCCAATACCATGGCTTCGGCCATAGAAGCACTGGGTATGAGTCTACCCGGCAGCTCGGCGCAGAATGCAGTGTCGAATGACAAAAAAGCCGATTGCGAAGCCGCCGGTGCCGCGGTCATGAATCTGTTGGATCTAGATATCAAACCTTCCGACATTATGACCCAGCACGCCTTTGAGAACGCCATCACTGTGATCATCACCTTGGGTGGTTCCACCAACGCCGTACTGCACCTGATTGGTATGGCCAACACGGCGGGTGTGAAGCTAACCCTGGATGACTTCACTCGCATTGGTAAAAAGGTTCCATTGTTGGCGGATCTGCGCCCTAGCGGCCATTACATGATGAGCGAATTGGTGGCCATTGGCGGCATCCAGCCACTCATGAAAATGCTGCTAGACGCCGGCATGCTCCACGGTGATTGCCTGACAGTAACTGGCAAAACCCTGGCCGAAAACCTTGCTACGGTAGAACCTTATGCCGATGGCCAGAAAATCATTATGCCTCTGGACCAGCCCATCAAAGCGGAAAGCCACCTGCGCATTCTGTTTGGTAATCTGGCGCCGGAAGGCTCCGTGGCAAAAATTACCGGTAAGGAAGGTACTCATTTTAAAGGTCGGGCGCGTGTGTTTGGTTCGGAAGAAGAAGCCCAGGCACGAATTCTGGACGGCACTGTGGTGGCTGGCGATGTGCTGGTTATCCGCTATGAAGGCCCACGCGGCGGCCCTGGCATGCGCGAAATGTTGTCACCCACCTCGGCGATTATGGGCCGTGGGCTGGGCAGCGATGTGGCTTTGATAACCGATGGTCGTTTCTCCGGTGGTAGCCACGGCTTCGTAGTAGGCCACATTACGCCGGAAGCGTTTGATGGCGGTCCTATTGCCTTGGTGCAAGACGGCGACGAAATCGTAATTGATGCCGTAGTCGACACTATTGAGTTAATGGTCAGTGACGACGAACTGCAACGCCGTCGCGACGCCTGGCAGCAACCGCAACCGCGTTATACCCGCGGTGTGTTAGCCAAGTATGCGCGCACCGTGAGTTCGGCATCGACCGGTGCAGTGACTGACCTGCCCGAGCCTTGAGGATAAGCCCGGTGCCGTTACCGCAGATATCGGTACGGCGCCGAGCTTAAATCGCTTATATCTTCACTATATAAACCAATGGGTAGTTAACGAAAAAGCGGCTTTAAACAACATCAGTCAAGCTCTTCGCAACCGCTTTGCGCTCTAATAAAGCACACTTTAAATTACCAAAATCCAAGAACACGTTCAGGTTTCTATCAATGTTACTCCCCCTAATTGCGGCTGCTCGACGGTGGTCGGTATTCCTTCTCAGTGTATTTTTTGCCCTATTTACTTTTAGCGGTTCTGCTTTGGCCGCATCGACTGAAACCATGGATTTGACCAACCATCCGGTCGGTTACATTGCCGTTCTGCTGTTCGTAATAGCCTATATTTTTGTCATGATGGAAGAAAAGCTGCATCTGCGAAAATCCAAGCCGGTGTTGATAGCCGCAGGTTTAATCTGGTTTTCAATAGCTGCGGTTTATGTTGTCAACGGCGATACCGAAAGCACGGCGGAGGCACTACGCCACAATCTGCTGGAATTTTCCGAGCTAATGCTGTTTTTGTTGGTCGCAATGACCTACATAAACGCTATGGAAGAGCGCCAGCTGTTTGACGCCTTGCGGGCCTGGTTGGTTGGCAAAGGTTTTAGTTACCGGAGTTTGTTCTGGATTACCGGTGTGTTGGCATTTTGTATATCGCCGGTGGCCGACAACCTGACTACCGCTCTGCTGATGTGCGCGGTACTGCTGAAAGTGGGAGAGAACAGTCCGAAATTTATCAGCTTAGGCTGTATTAACATTGTGGTGGCAGCCAACGCCGGTGGTGCATTTTCGCCTTTTGGCGACATAACTACGTTGATGGTGTGGCAAAAAGGTGTGGTTAATTTCGCCGAGTTTTTTGACCTGTTTATACCGGCGCTCATCAGTTTCACGGTGCCGGCGATCATTATGAGCTTCTTCATTCCCAATGATATGCCCAACCCTGCGACGGAAGCAGTCATTATGAAACGTGGTGCCCGTCGTTGCGTTGCCCTGTTTCTATTGACCATTATTACCGCTGTTTGTGGCAGCAACTTCCTGCACTTACCGCCAGTGGTGGGCATGATGATGGGTCTAGGATACCTTCAGATATTTGGTTATTACCTGAGTCGGACGTTCAAACAACACGTGGAAAACGAACGCAAACGGGCCGAAGTGCACCAGGATTTCCGCCTGCTGAACCGCTTGGACAAGGCGCTGCCGTTTAACGTGTTCAATCCGATCGCCCGTGCTGAATGGGACACCCTGTTATTCTTCTATGGTGTGGTTTTGGCGGTAGGTGGTCTTGGTTACATCGGCTACTTGAGCGAAATTTCCACCATTATCTACACCGGCTGGAACCACACCTTGGCTAACGCTGCGGTGGGCATTTTATCGGCAGTGGTAGATAACATACCGGTGATGTTCGCGGTGCTGTCGATGAATCCTGATATGTCCCACGGCCAGTGGCTGCTCGTTACCCTGACGGCGGGTGTGGGCGGTTCCATGTTGTCTATTGGCTCGGCTGCTGGTGTCGCACTCATGGGCCAAGCCCGTGGCAACTACACCTTTATGAGTCACCTGCGCTGGACGCCGGCTATAGCCCTGGGTTATGTGCTGGCCATATTGTCCCACCTTTGGCTCAACGCTGATCTGTTCTGAAATTCTGGCGCCCACCGAAATCTGATCGGAACCCCGGGTGCCAGCGTATTCTTCCCAAACAAGCGTGATTCTTGTAGCGGCCGTTATATTACGGCCGCCGCACTACGCCGTAGTCTCAGGGAGAGTAAAAATGATGAAAGTTTTGGGTGTCAGCCGTGTATGGGGCTGGAATCGACTGTGGCTACTGCTACCGTTCTTTCTACTTGGCGGCTGTGCCGGCCCATCGTTGGACGATTATCAAGATCGCTCACCGGCGCTGGTACCCGACCAATTCTTCGCTGGCAACCTGTCTGCCCGCGGTGTGGTCAAAGACTGGTCTGGAGCCGTTATTCGGACTTTTGATGCGGACATAAAAGCATCGTGGACCGAGCAAGGTGTAGGCACGTTAGACGAAGTATTTCGCTTTGATGATGGCGAGGTACAAGCCCGGGTATGGACTTTAACGCCAGATGGCGATAGTTATCGTGCTACCGCCGGTGATGTTACCGAAGCTGGCACCATGCGCTGGTCGGGCAATGCCATACACATGAACTATATGCTTGAGGTGGCCTACGGTGATGGCACCCTTGAAGTGCGTATGGATGATTGGATGTATCTGGTAACACCGGATACGTTGATCAACCAAACCACCATGAGTAAGTGGGGAATTGATGTGGGTGAAATCGTTTTGGTTATTCAAAAGCAACCCTGACCGCCAGTGCAGCGTGAAAGACTGCGTGCGAATTGAAAAAGACACAGGCTGAACGATTATGAAGCAATGGTTGATCGCGGCGATGCTATTGGTGGCTGCTCTTGCGGCATCGTGGCTGGTGCAGTATTACAACAGTAACGCCGATGCGGAGGCCGCGAGTGCCCGCGAGCGGGCGCCCAGATCGGTGGCCGTGGCGTTTCCGGAACGCACCACCGTGAGCGATCGGGTACAAGCAGTGGGTAATCTGCAGGCCGAAGACTCCATTGCCTTGACCACTGAACTCAGCGGCCGAGTGGTGCAACTGAATCTTGAACCCGGACAGCGGGTGGCTGAAGGTGATGTGTTACTTCGTCTGGACGACCGCCAGGCCCGGGCCGATCTGCAGGTTATAGAGGCGCGCTTGGCTGACGCTAAACGCCAATACGATCG
The DNA here is from genome assembly GCF_001043175.1 of Marinobacter psychrophilus. Taxonomy (NCBI): domain Bacteria; kingdom Pseudomonadati; phylum Pseudomonadota; class Gammaproteobacteria; order Pseudomonadales; family Marinobacteraceae; genus Marinobacter; species Marinobacter psychrophilus. The sequence goes on along the minus strand of NZ_CP011494.1, from coordinate 3,988,542 downwards.
AGCCCGCCAGCTGGTCACCAATAACAACATCGCCATTGCCCAGATGGACGAGTTGCGCACCGCTGCCGACGTGCTTCAAGCTCAGCGCGTAGCAGCCAAAGTAAATTTGGAAAATCATCGAATTATCGCGCCGTTTGCCGGCGTTATTGGCCTCAGTGATATCAGCTTGGGGGCTTACGTCACCGCCGGCACCCGCCTTGCAACACTCGATAGTGCCCGGCGTATGGAGCTGAACTTCTCAGTGCCGGAACGCTACCTGGGCCAGCTTAGAGCCGGCCTAACCGTGCAGGGCGAATCTCCAGCCTACCCAGGGCAGTCGTTTGACGGCGAACTGGTGGCGCTGGATTCGCGGGTGAGTGAGCTAAACCGTTCGCTGGCGGTGCGCGCGCTGATCGACAACGCCGATGGTCGCTTACGCCCGGGCCAGTTCATGTCCGCTAGCCTGACTTTGCAACAGCGTCAGTCCTTGGTAATTCCTGAACAAGCGGTGATCGTGCGCGGTGATAACAGCTACGTGTTCGTGGCTGAAGATGGCATTGCCCGGCGACTGACGGTGAGCTTGGGCGCGCGTTTGCCGGGCAAGGTAGAGGTGACTGCGGGCCTGGAGGAGGGCGTCGAGGTTATTGTAACCGGCCAGGATCGTTTGAGCAGTGGCGAGCGGGTGTCGCCGAACCCTGACGCTCAACTGCCTGCTAATCGCTTTATTTCAGGCGCAGGCGCAGACAACGGCGGGGAGTCTTAAGTCATGGTGCTGTCCGATGTGTCCATCAAGCGACCGGTATTAGCCACAGTATTGAGTTTGTTGATTGTGGTGTTCGGCTTGGCTGCATTAGTAGGGCTACCAGTGCGTGAATACCCGGATATCGACCCGCCTGTGGTGTCCATCAGCACCGATTACACCGGCGCCGCCGCCGAAGTGGTGGATACCCAGATTACCGAATTGATTGAAGGCGCCATCAGCGGTATCGAAGGTATACGATCCATTGAATCTTCCACCGAGCAAGGCGAATCTCGTACCAGCATTGAATTCAACACCAGCCGCAATATCGACATTGCCGCCAACGACGTGCGCGATGCGGTCTCGCGCATCAGCAACGAGCTGCCGGTAGAAGCCGACGCGCCGGTGGTAAGCAAAGCTGATTCCGATGCCCGCCCGATGATGTGGATCACCTTGCGCAGTGACGTGTGGGACAGTGCAGAATTGAGCGATTACGCCGACCGTGTTCTAGCAGACCGCTTCTCGGTGCTGGATGGCGTGGCGGATGTGCGTATTGGTGGCGAACGCCGCTACGCCATACGGGTTTGGCTAGACCGGGAGAAGCTGGCTGCGCGGGATGTTACCGTCGCCGAGGTGGAACAGGCGCTGCGGGCTAACAACGTGGAACTGCCTGCCGGATCGGTGGAATCGTCTACCCGCAACTTTACTGTGCGCGCCGAAGGCCGGTTGACCACCGTTGATGAATTCCGCAATCTGGTGGTGCGCCGCTCTGGCAACGATCTGCTGCGCCTGGGTGAAGTGGCCAATGTGCAAATGGGTGTAGAAAACGATGCCGGTAGCCTGCGTGCTAGCGGCAAAACTTCCATAGGCTTGGGCATTATCCGCCAGTCCAAAGCCAACACAGTGGCGGTGTCCGACGCCGTGCAGGCGGAGCTGGCGCAGATTCGCGAATCCTTGCCCCCGGAAGTGTCGATTCTTGAAAGCTACGACGAATCGGTGTTTATTCGCGCATCGATCAAAGAGGTCATAACAACTCTGGCCATTTCAGTGGCCTTGGTGATTTTGGTGATCTTCTTGTTTTTGCGCTCCTGGCGCGCCACCTTGATCCCTGCGGTGACCATTCCAGTCGCGGTGATTGGTGCTTTCATCGGCCTCGGCTTTCTTGGTTTCTCGGTTAACGTGCTGACGTTGTTAGCGGTAATACTGGCCATTGGCCTGGTGGTAGACGATGCCATTGTGATGCTGGAAAACATTCAGCGTCGCATTGATAACGGTGAAGCGCCGTTGCTGGCGGCCTATCACGGCGCGCGCCAGGTAGCGTTTGCGGTGATTGCGACGACTGTTACCCTGGTGGCGGTGTTTGTGCCCATCTCCTTTATGGGTGGCAACGTGGGCCGGCTGTTTGCCGAATTTGGTTTTACCTTGGCCGCTGCGGTGGTGTTCTCAAGTTTTGTGGCGCTCACCTTGGCGCCCATGCTGTGTTCAAAATGGCTGCGCCCTAGCCCCAAGGCCGGGCAGAGCAAGGGCTTTTGGGCAGTCATTGAAAAAAGTCTTGATGGTCTTACCAGTGGTTATCGTCGGGTATTAGAATTTGCCCTGCGTCAGCCCGGTTTGTGGTTGGGATTAGGGCTGGTGGGGCTGGTGGCCGCCGGTGCTATTTACCCCCAGTTGCCACAAGAGCTGGCGCCAACCGAAGATCGTGGCACCATCATCATGCCGGTTAGCGCTCCCCGCGGTTCCACCGTGGAGTTCACCGACCACTACGTGCGCCAGGCTGAAGCTCAGCTGTTGCCCTACCTGGAAGAAGGCATAGCCAGCCGGATGTTGTCTATTGTGGGCTTTCGCGGAGAGGAAGACCGCGGGTTTATGATCATGGGCCTGGTACCCTGGAATGAGCGTGACATTAAACAGCAGGATGTGACCAATCAGATCCGTCAAAAAATGAGCCAGATTTCCGGGGTGCGGGTTATTCCTATTAATCCCCCAGGCCTGGGTCAGCGCGGCTTCAGCCAGCCGGTGGAATTTGTGGTAGCGGGGCCGGACTACGAATCGGTGCAGGCCTGGAGTGAAGAACTGATCGAACGGGCAAAACAGAACCCCAATCTGCTCAGTCTGGAAACCGATTTCGAGCTGACCCGGCCGGAACTGCGGGTAAACATAGACCGCGAACGCGCTGCCGACCTGGACATTACCGTGCAGGATGTGGGCTTAACCCTACAAACCATGCTGGCCTCGCGCAAGGTGACGACCTACATTGATCGTGGTCGCGAATACGATGTGATAGTGCAGGCGGCAAATGCTGACCGTGCTACGCCGGAAGACCTAGGCCAGATTTTCCTGCGCCCGCGGGAAGGCGGGCAGATGGTGCCTCTGCAAGCTTTAGTGAGTTGGGAAGAAATCGGCGCCAATCCGGATTTGCGCCGTATCGACCGGCTGCCGGCGGTGGTGATCAGTGGTTCCTTAGCCGACGGTTATGATCTGGCCTCTGCACTGGATTATCTGAACACCTTGGCAATGGACACTTTGCCACCAGAAGCACGGGTAAGCTATCGCGGGTTGTCGCGAGAGTTCCAAGAATCTTCATCGGCTATTTTTATCACTTTTGGCCTGGCATTTTTGATTGTATTTCTGGTGTTGGCTGCGCAGTTTGAGAGTTGGATTCATCCGCTGATCATCATGTTGTCGGTGCCGTTGTCGATTACCGGTGCACTTATGGCCCTGTGGTGGACTGGTATCAGCCTGAATATTTACAGCCAGATTGGCATTATAATGCTGCTGGGGTTAATGGCGAAAAACGGCATTTTAATTGTTGAATTTGCTAATCAGCTGCGGGATCAGGGCTATTCGGTACGCGACGCCATTGTGGAAGGTTCTGTGTTGCGTTTCCGCCCGGTACTGATGACCACCATCTCTACGGTGTTTGGCGCTGTTCCTCTGGTACTGGCCACCGGTGCTGGCGCCGAAAGCCGTGCCGCCATTGGCGTGGTTATACTAGGTGGGCTGGTATTCGCCACCAGTATGACGCTGTTCATTGTGCCGGTGCTGTACAATCTGCTGGCGCGCTTCGCCAGCTCTTCCAACGCCGTTGAGAAAAAGCTGAAAGCGCTCAGCGAAAAGCCAACCATGCCGGCTGATACAGCGACTGTAACGGGCGCCGACCAGCGGCTCTGAATTTGCAGCCCCCGGGCTTATCCCGGCGAAATCCGGGAGACACCGTTTTGGCCAGCCCTAACGCCAGCTCGAGCCAGTTTCAGCTATTGCGCCAGCGGCGGTTTTTGCCGTTTTACCTGACCCAGTTCAGCGGCGCTTTCAATGACAACCTGTACAAAAACGCGCTCTTGCTGCTGATCACCTTTACCACCGTAGGCTGGGCCGGCCTGCCGGTGGACCTGGTGGTTAATCTTGCTGCGTTTCTGTTTATTGTGCCCTATTTTCTCTTTTCAGGGCTGGCTGGCCAGTTGGCTGACCGCCACGAAAAAACCCGCATTATTCGCTGGGTGAAAGCCGCAGAAATCGTCATCATGACATTGGCTGCGTTGGCGTTGTGGCAAGGTTGGTACGGCGTATTGCTGTGTCTGCTGTTCTTGATGGGCACTCAGTCCGCTTTTTTTGGTCCAGTCAAATATTCCATTCTGCCCCAAGTACTGGAGCCCAGCGAGTTGGTGGGTGGTAATGGTCTGGTGAGCGGCGGCACATTCGTGGCCATACTGCTGGGCACCATTGCCGCTGGCGTACTGGCCAGTTTCCCCCTGGCAACCCCGCTGATAGCCTTTGCTGTGGTTATTATGGCGCTATTGGGTTACCTGAGTGCGCGCAAAATACCCGTTACGGTCGCGCCGGAACTACCGAAATCAATGAGCCCCATGTGCTGGCAGCCCCTGCGGGAAAGTTGGCGCCTAATGGCGGTGGCCGCCGAACAGCGTCCGGTGTTGTTGGCGATATTGGCCATTTCCTGGTTCTGGTTTTTGGGCGCAGCCTATCTAACCCAGTTTCCCAATTTTGCCCGACTGCACCTGCAGGGCGATGAAACCGTTGTTACCTTGTTGCTGTCACTTTTTATTGTCGGAATTGCCAGTGGTTCGGTGTTGTGTGAGCGGCTAACCCACCACAGTGTCAGTCTGGCGCCCGTGCCTTGGGGTGCCTTGGGTTTAACGTTACCGGGCATCGATCTGTTTTTCGCACTGCCGGCCAGCGCCGAGCCAACAACCTGGTGGTTGTTACTGAGCCAACCTGAATACTGGAGGTTGCTGGTCGATCTGGTGTTGATTGGCGCCGCCGGCGGGCTCTTTATTGTACCTTTGTACGCCTATATTCAGAGAGCCACCGAGGCCCACAAACGCGCCCGTATTATCGCCGCGCTGAACGTTATCAACTCGTTGTTTATGGTGGTCAGTGCGCTGGCGGGTATGCTACTGCTGGGAATTGCCGGTTTGAGTATTCCATTGTTTCTGTTGATCTTGTCTGTGGTGAATCTGTTGGTGCTGCCGCTGGTGTTATGGATTCGTCGCTACAAAGGGCAAGAATCAACCGTCAAACATGTGGATAAATAAGTGAACAAGCTGCGGGCAACAATTAAAATTATTTTTTAAAAGATATATAAAACAAGCTGTTATGCTGTTAATAAGGGCAATTAATAAATGCGTCGATCTGTGGATAACTTTATAGTGATGTACTTGAACAAGCTCTGGCAAGCGGTTGAAATTTAGTCAATTTCACAGCCATTTTTGAGGCCGTTGACGAATTTTGTAAAGGGTTGCCTTAACTGGTTAAAATTTGCACATCCCGACTGCAATTTAGCAGCCGAGGCGTTATACTCGCGGCCTTGTTTTTACTTGATTCTGTTCCCGTTGTTTGAGGTGATTTGTGGATTTTCCGACCCGTTTCGATGTAATTGTTATTGGTGGTGGCCATGCGGGCACCGAAGCCGCGTTGGCAGCGGCGCGTATGGGCTCACAAACCCTGTTGCTGACCCACAACATTGAAACTCTAGGACAGATGTCCTGCAACCCGGCCATTGGTGGTATTGGTAAAAGCCATCTGGTAAAAGAAATTGACGCGTTAGGCGGAGCCATGGCCCGCGCCACGGACAGGGCCGGCATCCAGTTTCGCGTGTTGAACGGCCGCAAGGGCCCCGCCGTGCGCGCTACCCGCGCCCAGACCGATCGCATTTTGTACAAAGCTGCCATCCGCGAAATACTGGAAAATCAGCCTAATTTGACTCTGTTCCAGCAGTCCGCCGATGATTTGATTGTGGAGAACGAGCGGGTAACCGGCGTCGTCACCCAGACTGGCATCCGTTTCCTGGGCAAAACAGTGGTGCTGACCACCGGTACTTTTCTGGGCGGCATAATACACATTGGTATGAAGAATCATGCCGGTGGCCGTGCTGGTGATGCTCCGGCCAATGCGTTGGCTCAGCGCCTGCGGGAACTACCGTTTAACGTTGGCCGGCTGAAAACGGGCACGCCGCCGCGTATTGATGCCCGCAGCGTAGACTTTTCAGTGATGCAGCAACAGTGGGGCGATGACCCAACGCCGGTTATGTCGTTTATGGGTTCCCGCGATGAACACCCACGGCAAGTTTGCTGTCACATCACCCGTACCACCGAAGAAACCCATGACATCATTCGTAGCGGCTTTGATCGCTCACCGATGTTCACCGGCAATATCGGCGGTGTTGGCCCGCGCTACTGCCCGTCTTTAGAAGACAAGGTAAGCCGGTTTGCCGACAAAAGCTCGCACCAGATTTTTGTCGAGCCTGAAGGCCTGACCACGCATGAGCTTTATCCCAATGGCATTTCCACCAGCTTGCCGTTTGATATTCAGGTTAGAGCCGTTCAGTCGATTCCGGGTTTTGAGAAGGCCCACATCATGCGCCCGGGCTACGCTATCGAATACGATTATCTAAACCCTCAGGATTTACGCCACACCCTGGAAACCAAGTTTATTCAGGGTCTGTATTTTGCCGGCCAGATTAACGGGACTACTGGTTACGAAGAAGCAGCAGCTCAAGGCTTGCTTGCAGGCATTAACGCTGCGCGGCAGGCGCAGGATAAAGATGCGTGGTATCCGCGCCGTGATGAGGCCTACATTGGTGTATTAGTGGATGACTTGATCACCATGGGTACTTCCGAGCCTTACCGGATGTTCACCAGCCGCGCCGAATACCGACTCATTTTGCGCGAAGACAACGCCGACCTGCGGCTGACCGACAGCGGCCGCGAACTGGGTCTGGTAGACGACGAGCGCTGGCGTAAATTCAACGCCAAGCGCGATGCTATAGGTACCGAGCGCAGCCGCCTGGAAGGCACGCGCGTGCATCCGAACAGCGCTGCGGGTGAGCGTGCCAATCAGTATCTGAAGCAGCCTCTGGGCCGTGATCACACATTGGCCGAGCTGCTGCGGCGCCCGGAAATAGTGTACGCCCACATTGCCGATATCGCGGAATATCGGGCCGATGACGCCATAGTGGCTGACCAAGTTGAAATCGAGATTAAATACGAAGGCTATATTTCGCGCCAGGCCGACGAGATCGAGCGCCTTCGCAAAAATGAGAACACCGCGCTGCCAGTTGATCTGGATTATGGCATAATTGGCGGATTATCCAACGAAATCAAGCAGAAGCTAGGAGCCGTGCGACCCGAAACCGTCGCCCAGGCATCCCGAGTTCAAGGTGTTACACCGGCCGCCATAAGTCAAATTCTGGTGCATATGAAAAAGCGCGAATTGTTGCGCAAGCAGAGCGCGTAAATGGCACAGAATCCAGTATGGCAGCGTCAGCTTGACGAAGGCCTGGCACAAATGGAGCTTAAGCTCGACGCCAGCCAACAGCGACAGTTGTTGGCATTTTTGGCGTTGCTGACCAAATGGAATAAGGCTTTCAACCTGACCGCCGTGCGTGACGAGCGCGAGATGGTATCGCGACAACTGCTGGACAGCCTCAGCATTGTGCCGTTTGTAACCACCCATCACTTGCTAGACGCCGGTGCTGGTGGCGGTTTGCCAGGAATTCCGCTGGCCATTGCCCTACCAGACACGCGCTTTACCCTACTGGATAGTAACGGCAAGAAAACCCGCTTCCTTAAGCAGTGTGTGCTGGAGTTGGGATTGCGCAACCTAGACATTATTCACAGTCGCGCCGAGGCATACCAGCCCCGTGAGCCGTTTACCCAGATCAGCAGCCGTGCGTTTGCCGCGCTGGACAACCAAGTGAACTGGTGCAACCACCTGCTGGCAGGTAACGGTGAGTTTATTGCCATGAAAGGCCAGTATCCCGATGATGAAGTGGCTGCCCTTGGCCGTGGCTGGCAGGTAAACTCTAGCCATGGGCTGGCAGTACCCGGCGTAGAGGGTGAACGTAACGTGCTGATTATTGGCCGCAACGGACACCCACACTGAGGAATTCAGCAGCGCTGATCCTTTGACCGACAACAAAACCTGACACAGGAGGCAAGCGATGGCGCGCGTGATTGCGGTGACCAATCAGAAAGGCGGTGTGGGTAAAACCACCACCTGCGTCAACCTTGCCGCATCTCTGGCAGCGACCAAACGCCGGGTGCTGCTGGTAGACATGGACCCCCAGGGCAATGCCACCATGGGTAGCGGCATTGACAAAAACGCCCTGCAACTCTCTGGTTATGATTTGCTCACCAAGCGCGCCAGCGCCAGTGAGATTATCATTCATAACGAGATGGGCGGTTATGACATTATGCCAGGTAACGGTGATTTGACGGCCGCTGAAGTGGAGCTGATGATGGAAATCGGCCGCGAGCATCGTCTGCGTCAAGCCCTGAACCCGCTTCGTGACAACTACGATTACGTGCTGATTGATTGCCCCCCATCGCTGAACCTGCTGACGGTGAACGCGCTCTCGTTCGCTGATTCCATTCTGATTCCGATGCAATGTGAGTATTACGCGTTGGAAGGCCTGGCAGCGCTCATGAACACCGTGCAGCAGATTCAGGAAACGGTAAATCCTAATCTGCAGGTTGAAGGCATTCTGCGGACCATGTATGACCCCCGCAGCAGTTTGACGCGCGATGTGTCGGGTCAGCTTATCGAATTTTTTGGTGATAAAGTGTATCGCGTTGTCATTCCCCGTAACGTACGCCTGGCGGAAGCACCCAGCCACGGCATGCCTGCCTTGAAGTACGACAAAGCCTCGAAAGGCGCTATTGCCTATCTGGCTCTAGCGGGTGAGATGGTTCGCCGGCACGGAGCAAAGAAAGCATCTGACGCGGTTGCCGTGTAAGATGCCGCCAACGCAAAGAGCAATTTGATGGACATTAACGGAAACAGTGGCTGACACCATGGCGGCGAAAAAACGAGGACTTGGGGAACGCGGGCTAGGAGCCTTATTGGCAAATTCCCGCGTAAATCTGGAGCAGACACCGGCCAGCCAAGACGGCGAGTTGCGGGATATTGCTTTGGATTTGATTCAGCGTGGCCGCTATCAGCCGCGCCGCGACATGGACCCGGCAGCCTTGCAAGAGCTGGCCGACTCCATTCGCCAACAAGGCGTGATGCAGCCAGTTGTAGTGCGTCCTCTGGCCGCCCAACGCTTTGAACTGATCGCTGGTGAGCGCCGTTGGCGCGCGGCCCAGATGGCCGGCCTGGAGTCGATACCGGCTATTATTCGGGACGTATCAGACGAAGCGGCCATCGCTATGGCCCTGATCGAGAACATTCAGCGCGAAAACCTGAACCCCATCGAAGAAGCGTTTGCCCTGCAACGTTTACAGGACGAGTTCGGGCTGACTCAGGCTCAAGTGGCTGAAGCGGTCGGCAAGTCACGTACGACCATCACCAATTTGCTGCGCCTGATTGGCTTGACCGAAGATGTGCGGCTGATGCTGGAGCATGGCGATCTTGAAATGGGCCATGGCCGTGCCATGCTGACTCTGGCGCCAGAGCAGCAAATGCAGGTGGCCCGGCAGGTAGTGGCACGTTCACTATCGGTGCGCCAAACCGAAACTCTAGTGCGCCAGCTGCAGCAGGAGAAACCTGGTAGCGGCACAGCGGCCAAGCCCAGAGTGGAGCCAAATATCCGGGCGCTGCAGGACGATCTGGCCGAGCGTCTGGGTGCACGGGTGGCGATTAATCACGGCCAGCGTGGCAAAGGGAAGCTGGTTATCGAATACAGCTCATTGGACGAATTAGACGGAATTTTAGGCCATATCAAGTAGTTTGAAAATAAAACACAGTTTTAGCTAAATAACCAAGAAACACCAGATGTCGTGACTTTTTCAGGGACAGCCACAAATTGTGTGATAAATACGGGTTTCCGGTGGTGTTTTAATGAAGTTCTGGCTAGGTTTCGTTCAGAGCTTGGTTGAACAACAACTTCTAAAATCATATAATTTTGCGCGTTTGTAATGACAACATTGATATGGCTTCTCAGCAATCTCGAATCACCTATGTTCCATTAGCTCGTTGGCTGGCCATTGAGTTTACAGGTCTGATTATAATCAGCCTGTTGTGGTCACTACACAGCGTTTTGGCCGGTTATTCCGCCTTCATCGGCGGTCTTATTTTCATAGTGCCAAATGCCTGGTTTGTTCACCGGGTATATCGTTATCAGGGCGCCCGCCACGCGCGCCTAATGGTGGGGAATTTGTTCCGGGCGGAATCCACCAAAATCGCCCTTACCGCTGTTTCTTTCGCGGCTGTTTTCACTTTAATGGAGCCGGTATACGTGCCGGCTCTATTATTCACTTTTGCTGTGATGGTTGTAGCGGGCGGCGCATTGCGCTGGCTGATACGGCCACAACCACGGCGATGACTGGACTAGAGCAGAATGGCTGATACCCCAGTAGAGTATATCAAGCACCACTTACAGAATCTGACTTACGGAAAGCTTGACGCCGGCTACGAGCGTTTTGACGGCAGCGTAATGAACGATACCAGTTGGACGTTTGCGCGTACGGCTCAGGAAGCCTCAGACATGGGGTTCATGGCTGTCCATGTAGACACCATGGGCTGGTCCATTGCAATGGGCGTATTGTTTCTGGGCCTGTTCCGCTTTGTCGCCAGTCGCGCGACGACTGGCGTGCCGGGTGGCCTGCAGAATCTGGTCGAAATCACTGTTGAATTTATAGAAGGTCTGGTTCGTGACGGCTTCCACGCCCGCAACCCGTTAATTGCGCCACTTGCGATGACGGTTTTCGTGTGGATTCTGCTGATGAACTTGCTCAAGCTGATCCCGGTTGACTATATTCCGTTGCTGGCCAAGTTTATGGGTCTTGAATACTTCAAAATTGTACCGACGACGGATCCCAACGCCACTTTTGGCATATCCATTGGCGTGTTCATACTGATCATCTTCTACAGCTTGAAAGTCAAAGGTATAACGGGCTTCGCCAAAGAACTGGGCATGAAGCCGTTCAATCACTGGGCGCTGATTCCGGTGAACCTGGTACTCGAAATCCTCGTACTGATTGTGAAACCCATCAGTTTGGCGCTGCGTTTGTTCGGCAACATGTACGCTGGTGAGGTTGTCTTTATTCTGATTGCGCTGCTGCCGTTTTGGGCGCAGTGGACACTGAGCGTGCCCTGGGCCATTTTCCATATATTGGTTATTCCGCTGCAGGCATTTATTTTTACGATGTTGACCATAGTTTATCTTGCATCAGCACACGAAGATCACTGATTTACCCGTTAAAAAGCAAACCCTTAACTATCTGAAAAACTTAGGAGTTCTCAATGGAAATGGTATTTATTGCAGCAGCGATTATCATCGGTATGGGCGCACTGGCCACCGGTATCGGCTTTGGTATTTTGGGCGGGAAACTGCTTGAAGCTACAGCTCGTCAGCCAGAAATGGCTAACCAACTGCAAGTTAAAACCTTCATCATGGCTGGTCTGTTGGACGCTGTTCCAATGATCGGTGTTGGTATCGCGATGTACCTGATCTTCGTTGTTGCTGGCTAAACATAGCCTGAAGATGCGGGCGTTGTTCTGAGCTTCAGAATCAAGCGCCCGGTTTTTTGGTTTCCAGCACGCAACGAATAGCAAGAGGTATATTGCCGTGAATATAAACCTTACGTTAATAGGGCAATCGATTGCCTTCGCTATTTTCGTCTGGTTCTGCGTGAAGTATGTGTGGCCGCCGATTACGGCAGCCATGGCAGCGCGCCAGAAGAAGATTGCTGATGGTCTTTCTGCTGCTGACCGGGCTTCGCTGGATCTTGAGCTTGCTCAGGAAAAAGCTGCCCAGAAAATGCAACAAGCCAAAGAAGAAGCCGCCGGTCTTATAGATCAGGCCAATAAGCGCGCCGCCCAGATTGTGGAAGCATCCAAAGGCGATGCCCGCAAAGAGGGTGAAAAGCTCATTGAGCAAGCCCGGGCGGAAATTCAGCAGGAGCGTGTTCAGACTCGTGACGCATTGAGAGCAGAAGTGGCAGTACTTGCCATTGCCGGTGCCGAGAAGATTCTAGAAACGTCTGTCGATGCTAAAGCTCACAGCGACATGCTGAATAAGCTGGCAGCACAACTCTAAGCGAGGGACCCATGGCAGAACCGATAACGTTAGCCCGGCCCTACGCGAAAGCCGTTTTTGAAGCCGCCAAAGAACATGACGCCGTCGATTCCTGGGATCAGGCGCTGGCTTTTGTAGGTCTTCTGGCGGCTAACAAAGCTGTGAAGAACATTCTGGCCAATCCTGGCCTGTCTGAGCAACGCAAGGCAGAGCTGTTTTTCGAAACCGCTGAAGAACAGATGCCCGAAGCACTCAGAAACTTCCTGTTGATTCTTGCTGAAAACAAGCGCCTGGCGCTGCTGCCGGAAATTTCGACCATGTTTGCTTTCTACCGTGCGGAACTTGAGCGCACGGTGAATATGAAGGTCAGCACGGCGTACGAAATGACACCCGAAGAGCAGCAACATTTGGCAGAAGCATTGTCCAGAAAACTGGAGCGTAAAGTCATCCTGGAAACCGCTGTTGATCGCTCATTGATTGGCGGCGTGGTGGTAAATTCCGGTGATATGGTTATTGACGCTTCAATCCGTGGCAAGCTCGCAAAAATGGCCAAAGCACTGGGCTCCTGATTTCAGCAAAAGGTTTGAGGACAAAGGCATGCAGCAACTGAATCCATCCGAGATCAGTGACATCATTAAAAAGAGAATCGACAAGCTCGACATCTCTTCTGAAGCAAAAAACGAAGGCACCATTCTGTCTGTTGCAGACGGTATTGTGCTGATTCATGGCCTGGCTGACGTTATGTCGGGCGAGATGATTGAATTCGCTAACGGCACTTTTGGTATTGCTCTGAACCTCGAACGCGACTCTGTCGGTGCCGTGGTATTGGGTGAATACGAAGATCTGGCCGAAGGCCAGAAAGTCCGTTGCACCGGTCGTATTCTGGAAGTCCCGGTTGGTCCGGAACTGTTGGGCCGCGTCGTTGACGGTTTGGGCAATCCGATTGATGGCAAAGGCGAGCTGGGTACCAGCCTGACCGATGCGGTTGAAAAGGTAGCACCGGGTGTTATCGAACGTCAGTCAGTTGACCAGCCGATCCAAACCGGTATGAAAGCGATTGATACCATGGTTCCGGTTGGCCGTGGCCAGCGCGAGCTGATCATTGGTGACCGCCAGATTGGTAAGACCGCTGTTGCAATCGATGCGATCATCAACCAGAAGAATTCCGGCATCAAGTGTATCTACGTTGCCATCGGTCAGAAGCAGTCGTCGATTGCTGCGATTGTGCGCAAGCTGGAAGAGCACGGTGCGATGGATCACACCATCGTTGTGGCCGCAGGTGCGGCAGATCCTGCAGCCATGCAGTTTTTGGCACCGTATTCCGGCACCACCATGGGCGAATACTTCCGTGATCGTGGCGAAGACGCTCTGATTGTGTACGACGACCTGTCGAAACAGGCTGTTGCTTACCGCCAGATTTCTCTGCTGTTGCGTCGTCCGCCAGGCCGTGAAGCTTATCCGGGTGACGTGTTCTATTTGCACTCCCGTCTGCTGGAGCGTGCCTCCCGTGTAAATGCGGATTACGTTGAAAAGTTCACCAACGGTGAAGTGAAAGGCAAAACCGGTTCTTTGACCGCGCTGCCGATCATCGAAACTCAGGCAGGTGACGTGTCGGCCTTCGTGCCGACCAACGTGATTTCTATCACGGATGGCCAGATCTTCCTCGAGACCAACCTGTTTAACTCCGGTATCCGTCCGGCTATGAACGCGGGTATTTCGGTATCGCGGGTAGGTGGTGCAGCTCAGACCAAGATCATGAAGAAACTAGGCGGTAACATTCGTCTGGCTCTGGCTCAGTACCGTGAACTGGCGGCTTTTGCCCAGTTCGCCTCGGATCTGGACGAAGCCACCCGTAACCAGCTTGAGCACGGCCAGCGCGTTACCGAGTTGATGAAGCAGAACCAGTACAGCCCGATGTCTGTGGCTGAAATGGGGACCGTTCTGTATGCCGCCAACGAAGGCTTCCTTGATGACATCGATGTCACCAAAGTAGTTGAGTTTGAAGCACAATTGCTGGATTGGATGCGTGCCGAGCAAAAAGAACTGCTTGAGAAAATCGGTGCTGCCGGCAACTATAATGATGACGTTGCCGCTGGCCTGAAAGCTGCGCTGGAGAAATTCAAGACCACTCAAACCTGGTAGCAGCGCCGGCCCGCTGTGGCGGGCCTGTTGGTCCAAATGAGTGTCTAACTTGAAAAGGCAGTGACCTATGGCCATCGGAAAAGAAATACGTAATCAGATCGGCAGCATCAAGAGCACGCAAAAAATCACCAGCGCCATGGAAATGGTGGCGGCGAGTAAAATGCGCAAAGCTCAGGAACGCATGCGAGCGACTCGGCCTTATGCGGAAAAGATGCGCCAGGTAATCGGACACATTGCCAAGTCCAATAAAGATTATCGGCATCCGTTTATGCTTGAGCGAGAGGTGAAGCGCGTAGGCTACATCGTTATCTCCTCTGACCGCGGTTTGTGCGGTGGTTTGAACAGCAACGCGTTCAAACTGCTGGTGCGCGAAATGCGTGACTGGAAAAATAAAGATGTTGCAATTGATCTCTGCGCAATTGGGCAGAAGGGCGCGTCATTTTTCCGCAGCTACGGCGGTAACGTGATTGCGGCGCTAACGCACATCGGCGACGACCCTAGCGCGGAAGCTCTAATCGGTAACGTTAAGGTAATGTTGGATTCTTTCCGGGACGGCAAAATTGACCGGCTGTATCTGGTTAGCAACGAATTCGTCAACACCATGACGCAAATGCCGAAAGCTGAGCAATTGCTGCCGCTGCCGGAAGGCACAGAAGAAGACATCGGTCACCAGTGGGATTACATCTACGAGCCGGATTCGCGTCCGATTCTGGACGGGCTACTGCCGCGTTATATTGAGTCCCAGGTTTATCAGGGCGTGGTAGAGAATCTGGCCTGCGAACAGGCTGCCCGGATGATTGCCATGAAGAGTGCTACCGATAACGCCGGTGACATTATTAAAGACCTGCAGTTGGTATACAACAAAGCTCGTCAGGCAGCCATTACGCAAGAGATTTCGGAAATTGTGAGCGGCGCGTCATCGGTCTGATTCGCCACCATCCTACTGGTATTATTGACTATGAAGATAACGAGGAACCGAGCATGAGTAGCGGACACATCGTTCAGATCATTGGCGCGGTTATCGACGTGGAATTCCCACGTGATGCCGTGCCCGGCATTTACGACGCACTGTTGCTTGAAGGTGGCGAAACAACTCTGGAAGTTCAGCAACAGCTGGGCGACGGCGTTGTACGTACCATCGCGATGGGCAGCACCGAGGGCCTGAAACGCGGCCTGAGAGCAGAAAATACACACGAACCGATTTCGGTACCTGTGGGCACCCAGACTCTGGGGCGCATCATGGACGTTCTGGGTCGCCCTATCGACGAGGCGGGCCCGATTGGCGAAGAAGAGCGTTGGGCTATCCACCGCAAAGCACCCGGTTATGCCGATCAGGCAGCATCTGCGGACCTGCTGGAAACCGGCATCAAGGTTATCGACCTGATCTGCCCGTTTGCCAAAGGCGGTAAAGTGGGCTTGTTCGGCGGCGCCGGCGTGGGCAAGACCGTTAACATGATGGAACTGATCAACAACATCGCCAAAGAGCATTCCGGTCTCTCCGTATTCGCTGGTGTTGGTGAGCGAACTCGTGAAGGTAACGACTTTTACTACGAAATGAAGGACTCCAACGTTCTTGATAAAGTAGCGATGGTCTATGGGCAGATGAACGAGCCTCCGGGAAACCGTCTGCGTGTGGCCCTGACCGGTCTGACCATAGCCGAGAAGTTCCGTGACGAAGGCCGTGACGTACTGTTTTTCGTAGACAACATCTACCGTTACACCCTGGCCGGCACCGAAGTATCGGCACTGCTGGGCCGTATGCCTTCCGCAGTAGGCTATCAGCCCACGCTGGCCCAGGAAATGGGTGAGTTGCAGGAGCGTATTACCTCCACCAAAAACGGTTCCATCACGTCCATCCAGGCGGTATATGTACCGGCAGATGACTTGACCGACCCGTCACCAGCCACCACATTCTCCCACCTTGACGCCACCGTGGTACTGAGCCGTGACATCGCTTCCAAGGGTATCTACCCGGCGATCGACCCGCTTGACTCTACCTCGCGTCAGCTGGATCCGCTGGTGATTGGCGAGCAGCACTATGCGGTTGCTCGTGGTGTGCAGAACGTTTTACAGCGCTATAAGGAACTGAAAGACATTATCGCTATTCTGGGTATGGACGAGCTGTCAGAAGATGACAAGCAGGTCGTATCCCGCGCTCGTAAGATTGAGCGATTCCTG
Source organism: Marinobacter psychrophilus (assembly GCF_001043175.1). NCBI lineage: Bacteria > Pseudomonadati > Pseudomonadota > Gammaproteobacteria > Pseudomonadales > Marinobacteraceae > Marinobacter > Marinobacter psychrophilus. The sequence continues at coordinate 3,972,028 of NZ_CP011494.1, read as the reverse complement.
TCTCAGCCATTCCACGTTGCTGAAGTATTTACCGGTTCACCGGGCAAGTACGTGTCTCTGAAAGAGACGATTAGCAGCTTTGAAGGCATCCTCAATGGCGACTATGATGATATGCCTGAACAGGCGTTCTACATGGTCGGCACCATGGACGAAGCCGTCGAAAAAGCGAAGGCCATGAAAGCGAAAGAAAGCAAGTAATCCTCTTTCAATTTCTGACCCAAGAGGCTTAGATAATGGCTATGACTGTACATTGCGACGTCGTAAGCGCTGAAAAGAAGATTTACTCCGGCTTGGTAGAAATGTTGATTGCTACCGGCACAGAGGGTGAGTTAGGCATTCAGTTCGGCCATGCTCCGCTGCTGTCTGCGCTCAAACCGGGCGCTGTGCGGATCATCAAGCAAGGTGGTGAAGAAGAAATTCTGTATGTGTCCGGGGGATACCTGGAAGTACAGCCGAATCTTGTCACCCTGATGGCCGACACCGCGGTGCGTGCTAAAGACGTCGACGAGGCCGCAGCATTGCAGGCCCAGAAAGACGCCGAAGCGGCACTGGCGAATAAAACGGGCGAGTTCGAGTATTTCCGTGCCGCGGCCGAGCTGGCAGAAGCCGCCGCTCAGCTACGCACATTGCAAAAACTGCGTAAGAACGTTCGTTAACAGCGTTCGGCAGGGCTCGCCCTGAACAAGCCGCATCCCGGCGTGGGTAGCGGGTGTTGTGTCACCATATTGGGTGAGTGCAACACCTTCGCTCACTGCAAGGATGCGGCTTTTTTATTATAGGAATCTCCGTTTTATAGAGTCTGACCACAAAGGATGAGTTACCTCATGTCACCGCTGCACGTTGTTATTCTGGCCGCAGGCCAGGGCTCTCGGATGAAATCATCGCTGCCGAAGGTGCTGCACAAGGTTGCTGGGCGACCTATGTTGCACCACGTGATAGCGACGGCCAAGACCTTGGGCGCGGCGGGTATTCACGGGGTAATTGGCCATGGTGCCGACCAGGTAAAAGCCGCCTCTGCTGGCCATAAAGTCAGCTGGGTTATGCAGGAGCAACAGCTAGGCACCGGACATGCCGTTGCCCAAGCATTGCCAGACTTACCGGATGATGCGCGAGTACTGGTGCTTTACGGCGATGTACCGCTGACCACGGCGGATACGCTGCAAGGGCTGGTTCAGAACCTGGATGAAAAAACTCTCGGGCTGCTAACGGTCACCCTGGATAACCCCCATGGCTACGGCCGTATTCTGCGCAACAGTGCAGGCCAGGTAACCGCTATCGTGGAACAAAAAGACGCCAGTGCGGAACAGCTGGCGATTTGCGAAGTGAACACCGGCATCCTTGCCGTCAGCGCTCGGCATCTGAAAACCTGGTTGCCACAGCTTTCTAGTAGTAACGCTCAGGGTGAATACTACCTGACCGATATCATCGCCATGGCGGTGCAGGCAGGCATGACCGTCAACGTTGCTCAACCGAGCAATGCGTTTGAAGTACAAGGCGTGAATAACCGCGTGCAGCTGGCTGAGCTTGAGCGCTGGTATCAAGGCCGCGAAGCCCAACGTTTGATGACAGAAGGCGCCACGTTGGCGGATCCGGCGCGGGTAGACGTGCGCGGTGAGCTCAGCATTGGTAACGACGTGCTGATTGATGTCAACGTGGTGTTCATTGGTAAGGTGACTCTGGGCAGCTATGTGTCTATTGGCCCAGGCTGCGTGATCACCGATGCGACCATAGCCGATGGCGCGCAGATTCACGCTCACAGCGTAATCGAGCAGGCCAGCGTGGGTGCCAACGCTCAGGTCGGACCTTTCGCGCGCCTACGTCCGGGCACACAATTGGCGGCCAACACCAAAGTGGGCAACTTTGTTGAAACCAAAAAAGCCATCTTGGGTGAAGGTAGTAAAATTAACCACCTGAGCTACATCGGCGATGCTACGCTGGGTGCTGGCGTAAACGTAGGCGCGGGCACCATCACCTGCAACTATGATGGTGTGAACAAGTTCCAGACGGTGTTAGGTGATGGCGTGTTTATCGGCTCCAACAGTGCGTTGGTAGCACCGGTCACTATTGGCGCTGGTGCCACTGTTGCCGCAGGTTCGACCATCACCAAAGATGTCGCAGAGCAAGAACTGGCAGTTGCCCGCGGGCGCCAGCGCAATATACCCGGCTGGCAACAGCCAAAAAAACACTGAGTACGATTACTTTTTACAGCTTTCCAGAACTTTTTTACCGTTTTCACGACAATTTTGACGACGAACAGGACAAACAGCATGTGTGGCATTGTAGGTGCGGTTTCAGAACGGGACGTTCACGGCATACTTCTTGAGGGACTGCGTCGCCTTGAATACCGCGGGTACGATTCAGCAGGTATGGCCGTGATTGACTCCGCAGCACAGGTGCATCGTGCCCGCGAAGTGGGCAAAGTGGCTGCTTTGGCTGAAGCCATTGCTGCCAATCCGCCGGCGGGTTCTGTGGGCATCGCCCATACACGTTGGGCCACCCATGGTGCGCCCTCGCAGATAAATGCCCATCCACACATGTCTGGCGACCGACTTGCCATCGTACACAACGGCATTATCGAAAACTACCAGGAACTGCGTGAGGAGCTGAAAGCTGAAGGCTTCGAATTTACCTCGCAAACCGACACCGAAGTGGTCGCCCACCTGATCGAGAAAAAATACCGCATCACCGGCGATCTGTATCAAGCGGTTAGCCAAGCGATCAGCCATCTGCGCGGCGCTTACGCCCTGGCGGTCATACACGCCAATGAACCCGATCACATGATCGTGTGCCGCGAAGGCAGTCCGCTGGTGATTGGCGTAGGCATCGGTGAGAACTTCATTGCATCTGACCAACTTGCGTTGCTGCCGGTAACAGACCGCTTCATGTTTTTAGAAGAAGGCGATATGGCAGACATTCGCCGCGACCGCATGGACATTCGCGACCGTGAAGGGCAAGTGGTAGAACGCACAGTGAATCGCTTTGAACATGGCAGCGATTCCGCTGATAAGGGCGAATATCGCCACTTTATGCTGAAGGAAATCTTTGAGCAGCCACGTGTCATCAAAGCCACTATGGAAGGCCGGGTCACCGCCAAAAAGGTATTGGAACAAGCGCTGGGAACGTCCGCTGGAGACCTGCTCAAGAGCGTGCGACACGTACAGATTATTGCTTGTGGCACCAGTTATCACGCTGGCATGGTAGCCCGTTATTGGATTGAAGACTTGGCCGGTGTGCCCTGCTCGGTAGAAGTGGCTTCCGAGTTCCGCTACCGCAAGCATGTGATTCAGCCGGATACCCTGTTCCTGTGTATTTCCCAATCCGGTGAAACTGCCGATACCCTGGCGGCCTTACGCCAGGCAAAAAAAGCCGGGTTCCGCGCGGCGCTGGCCATTTGTAACGTGCCCGGCAGCTCACTGGTGCGCGAATCTGATTTGGTGATGATGACCCAGGCAGGCCCGGAAATCGGTGTGGCTTCCACCAAAGCCTTTACCACCCAGCTCACCGCGTTGCTGATTTTCACTCTTGCGCTGGCGCGCCACAATGGCTTGAGTGAAGAGCGCGAAGCTGAAATCGTAGAGGCACTTCATCGGGTGCCGGGGCAGGTTGAGCAGGTTCTTGCGTTAGACAGCGCCATCGCCGAGATGTCTGGCGCCTTTATGGACAAAGTCCACACCCTGTTCCTGGGCCGCGGCTCCCTGTTCCCGGTGGCGCTGGAAGGTGCACTGAAACTGAAAGAAATTTCCTACATACACGCTGAAGCCTATCCTGCCGGCGAGCTCAAACATGGCCCGTTGGCACTGGTAGACAGCGACATGCCGGTCGTCACCGTCGCCCCGAACAATGCGATGCTGGAAAAGCTCAAATCCAACCTTGAAGAAGTCCGCGCCCGCGGCGGCGAGCTGTTTGTGTTTGCAGACTCTCAAGCCAACGTGCAGGCGGAAGAAGGTCTGCACGTTTTATCACTGCCGTCGGTACACGAGGTTACCGCGCCAATCGTTTACACAGTGCCTCTGCAGTTGCTGTCGTATCACGTTGCCGTGCTTAAAGGTACAGATGTGGACCAGCCTCGCAATTTGGCGAAAAGTGTTACGGTGGAATAAGCCTGGCAGGACACTCGCGATACAAGTTGGCGGGAGTTGATCGACAGAGTGTTTGTTGTGTCTGGTTTATCCGGTTTGATCAGTCTGGGGTGACCATGAATGGCAGACATGGTCCAGTAAGTAACAGGTGGGTTTGTTGATTACATCACCGGGAATCCAAATAGCAGTGTGTTGGCTAATGGTTGGTTCAGCAGTAAAGCGAGTCAGTAATGAACAGTGTTGTGATTGATCCGGGAATTACGTTGTCTGGGTTTCATAGCATTGCCGTATAAGTTTGTTGGAGTTCCGTTGTCGGAAGTTAATGAGTTGTTTGTTCCTGGTTCGAGTTACCCGAACCATCAATTGAATCAGGGAATTCATGGACAGGCACTCCTGGTTGTCGACACTGTTTTAACCAGCTCTACAGAGTCCCATCCGATATGCCTTCCTCTGCCGCCACCTGCACCACACTGCGGTTCTGCGGAGGTAACAACGTCTTCAGCACGGCCGCGTTTCGTTCTTCGGAATAACATGGCATGACCGCTCTCATACAGCCTAATCTGATATGAATTTAAGCCAAAATCGCCAACTGAACCACTAGGCTGACAGAGGGAGAGGGTGCGCCCTCCATTTGTGCGTTTTTTCAAAAAGTGAATCTATCCCGCACCGTTAAAACTCAAAAAGTCAGCTAAAAAATAGGTTCAAGTTCTATAAATAATTGATTCAATTGAATTAATTATAATGGTTCATTTTTTGCATTATCTCTTGATAGTTCTGTTTGAATTAACAAAGAGAATCCATCACATGAGTGTACTTAACAGCAGCTCAATGAATCTTAGCCTCAAAGAGAAGAAATGGCTGCCTTGGTTCGGTCAAACTGGAAAGTTGGCTATGTACAAATCATGTTTCCTAAACCGTCATCTCTATAGTTCAGTTGAAAAAACCTTTGAAGGCATTGCGGCTACCCGGGTAAAAATTCTTAACCAATGGGTAGATAGTCAGTGGGAACAATTAGAATTTATGGCTAATCAGATTTCAACGAACTTTCCGGCAGTTGACCTAGCCTGGTTGAATGAACGTTTAGCCTCGGTACCTGATTTTTCCGAGATATTTGTAATCAATATGCAGGGTACGGTTATTAGCTCGACCTTTAATGAACATATTGGGCTTAATAAGTTAGCGACTGATGCGGTTACTGAGGGTGTCAGTAAACAGTTTTTGCATGGCCCCTATATAGATCCAATGACCTTGAAAATAGGCAGATCCAGCTCCGATTTTCATGATGAAGTCACTTTGATGTTTTATCAGCCGATCAAACACCTGGGTGTTTTTTATGGTGCAGTGTGCGCGCGGGTACCCAATGACGTCCTGGGCGATCTGATTCAGCGCGAAGCAGGCCATATTTATCCTGACTCAGGTGACAACTATATTTTTATGGTGGATTCTAATTTCGACAACCGTATTGAACAGGGTACAGCCCTATCACGATCACGCTTTGAAGATGATGCGATCTCAGGTGACGATAATTTAAAAAGCGGCATTCACACTAAGTGGGGCACCGTCAAAGTTAATCGACATACCGAATTAGAATTGCGCTTTACTGATCCAGCAACAGGCCAGCTTCACCCGGGTGTTCGTGAAACCATTCGTAACGGTGAAAATGTGTTCATAACCTATCCCGGTTATTCTGACTACCGACATATTCCCGTTATAGGTAAAGGGGTTACCTTTAAGCTTAAAGGATCACCCGATCGTTGGGGGATGATGTGTGAAGGCGATTTAGAAGAAGTCTACCGCCGTCGGTCGATTAATCTTGGTTTAATGAAAGGGTTTTTATTGGCAAGTACGGCTATTCTTGCAATCAACACCGGTCTGCATTATTTCACACCACTGCCGCAGCTGGTAATTATAGGCCTTTCAATGTTGCTGGTCGTTATTACAGCATTCATTTTTCCTAAATTAAGTACTCATCGTTTAGCTATGCGTCTTGACGAAATGTCCGAAGTAATTCGAACCATTGCCGAGGGTGAAGGTGACCTGAGGCAGCGGATAGCACAGCATCAAATAGTAGCCGATGAAACCGGTGATATGGCGCGTTGGATCAATAGTTTTATCGATAGTCTTGATGGCATCGTTGGTCAAGTGATTGCCACGAGTAGCAGCGTAAAAAACACCAATCAGGCCATGCTCGATACGAATAAAGAAGCCTATCAAGTCTCCTCTGAAGTTTCTGATGCTATTAAGGAGATGTTGGCCTTATTAGAAGAGCAGCTGGTTGAAATCAGTCAAGCGACGACGACAGCTCAAGCATTGAAAGAAGCTATGGATACCGTTGTCCGAGAAGCGCGACAACAATTTGAAGCGGTGCGATCTGGCACACAAGATATTCGCAATATCGTGGAAACATCGGCAAAAACAGTACGATCATTGGATAGTCGCACGGTCGATGTGGGTAAAATTGTCGGTGTTATTACCGAGATTACCAATCAAACCAACTTGCTGGCACTCAATGCGGCTATCGAGGCCGCGCGAGCGGGTGAGCATGGTCGAGGGTTCTCGGTCGTCGCCGACGAGGTCCGTAAGTTGGCATCACGTACATCCGGTTCTGCTAGCGAAATTGAAAAGATGATTGAGGGCATTCAGCAAGAAACACAGGCTGCCGTTACGTTTATGGAAACAGGCGTGCAAAATGTCGATCGCAGTTTAAAGATGACTGAAGAGGCATCATCAGAAAACACCTATCTACATAATCTAGTTGAACAAATATTTTCTATTATTAAGCAGCTTGATCAAAATAGTCAACGCCATGGTGATACCGCACGCCGTGTTGGCATATCAGCAGAACAAATGAACGGCTCTATAGGAACACTACAAGATCGCTCGGTATCAGTAAAAAATACCGCTCAACGACTGAGTAAGTTAGTGGGAGTTTTTCAAGTGAGTGCACGTTAACATATCACTTCCCTCGCCCAATTTAATAAAGCAAAGAAAAATGTGAGTGACGCCAGGCGATAAAAAAGGGCCCTCGCTAGGATGATGATGCATGGGCAGACACTCTTTCAATGGATCAATAGACGCTCTCAGGTCACTTTCATTAACGCCTAGGATGAGTGCGAGCTGTCCGAACGCGAGTCCTAATGACGAGGCAGCTCTTTCCACTGCTTTCGCAAGTATGTCACCTAGTCTAAGATTGTCCTTGGAAGAGCCCTTACTGTCTCGCTAAACATGAATGCTTCAATTGTAGAAGTGATACTTTTTGAAAGAAGATAGCCTAACGTCTGTGTGGTACACAGAATAGTAGCAACACCAAGACTATGGATCGGCAAGAGACTCACTTTTATCAAACTGTAATGTCCTCTGACAATACCTCTGTTCGCTTGGGTATTCGTCACCCTCAGGTTCGTGGGCTTTTTGCAGTCAAACCCTCCTCACAATGAGTAAAGCAAAGAGTTGTAGAAAACTGCAAATTGAAAAAACGCTTCTGGGAAGCGCGCAGGGTCGAGTGAAGGGTTTTCACAAAGAGGGGAGTACTGGGCGAAGCTTTATCTCCTCACCAACGTGACGAGCTTGTGCGTAAAGCTCCATGACCCACATAAGACCCCGGGTTTCATCTGAGCACCCTCCGGCATGCGGTGGCCCATCGGTCCATACCGACTTCTTTCGATTAAGCGTGTCATTGCTTAACCTATGGACACCTCGCACGCACAGAAATAGTGCCAGTCGCCGGACAACTATTGCTGCGCAAGCGCATTTGTCAGGAACGGATCGTGCCCGGACTGAACACGCTGAAGACCTGGCTGGAATTGAACGCAGGCAGGGTTGCAAAGGGCACCCTGATATTTATCGCCATGGATTATACGTTTAACCAATGGCCCACCTCGGTGGGTTACTGCGCACGAGGCGACCTAAAGATTAGTAACGTGCTGTCCGAAAAGGCTATCCATCCGTTCTTTTGGTTGAAAAGCATGGCTATTTGCAGATACCTCGCAGGGCGCCCGTACCAGTGCAACGTGTTACTCCCTGATCGAAGCTGCGAGAGCCGACAGCCTGGAATCCTCGGTTTATATTCAGCATGTTCTGGAGAGCATTGCTGACGCTGGAAAAGCTGGAGACACTGTTGTCGTGAAATGTGGAGCTGGAACGAACCTCAAAAAAGTGCCGCAGCTCGACCGAGGACAAGTGAGTCGATTTAAGGGCGCTTACGTTGTGACTGAAGAAAAACTTAACATACTGTCCGGAATTAGTTGACCACTACAGTTCTTCAACACAGTTCAGAGCCAGTTCCGGCCTTACGTGTTTGTTGTCTATAACCTCCAGCATGTTATTGAAGGCTATGACCTTGCGCCAGCGATGCAGGGTTCCCGCGATGATCATTTCCATTGTGCTGCTTTTCCTCAGCAGCTTGCGACAATACGCGGAACAGCCGCTCATCCGTTGCTTAAACTAGCTAGAGCTGAGTCAACATAGCCCCTTATCACGACAAACGTGATTATGGTTGCGCTGAAGGGTCAGTCACGTGCTCGAACACTGGTGAGCAACCTCATTCTGGAACAGGATTGGCTTTGCGGCTCTTTCAGAGGAGCAGCGATAGCGCTTAAGCGCAGCTTGTCAATCTTGCCAATAGTAAAGAAGGCAGTAACAACTATGCTAGACCTCACAGGAAGACTGACTCATTTCGCTAATCCGAAGGCCGACACCAAGCTTGCCTATAGCCAGAGCCAAAAGGATGTGCTCAGCGTGGCGGCAAGTGTTGATGCGATTCGCGATATCAAAACTTGGCCGGGTTACGCGGTAACGCCCTTGTATTCATTCGAGTCTTTAGCGGCTGATGTCGATTTGGCGCGTATCTGGTACAAGGATGAATCCAGCCGCTTTGATTTGAAGAGCTTCAAGGCACTGGGTGGAGCCTACGCAGTGGCGCGTCAGTTGCAGTTGGCACTGGAGCAAAAAATGGGCATCCGTCCAGATATTGCTGACCTGTTAAATGGTAGTTGGAAAACCGAAGTGGCGGAAATAGTGGTGAGTTGCGCGACAGATGGCAATCATGGCCGGTCTGTCGCTTGGGGCGCGCAGATGTTTGGCTGTGGGTGTGTGATTTATGTTCATCGTGATGTAACTGAAGGCCGAAAGCAGGCAATGGAAGCCTATGATGCAGAAGTCATCCGTATTAGCGGGAATTATGACGAATCTGTCCGCCAAGCGGATGCAGATGCTAAGGCACATGGCCGCATTATCGTCTCCGATACGAGTTATGAAGGCTACATGGAAATTCCCAAGGATGTGGCTCTGGGCTATACGGTGATGCTGGCTGAGATTGTCGAGCAATTGGATGGAGAAATCCCAACCCACGTCTTTATCCAGGGCGGTGTCGGTGGTTTGGCTGCGGCCGTATTCGGCTATTTTTGGGATTTGTGGGGCGAAAAGCGCCCGCGCTTTGTCGTGGTTGAGCCTGAGAAAGCGAACTGCCTGCAGCAAAGTGCCCGCGCAGGTAAGCCTGTGGTTGTGGAAGGCGATCTGGAAACGTTGATGGCTGGTCTGGCTTGTGGCGAAGTCTCGCTACTCGCATGGAAAATTCTTGAAACCGGTGCCGATGATTTTATGACCCTGAGCGAGGACGCGATACCGTTGACGATGCGCATGCTGGCGAAAGGCTATCGTCACGACCAAGCCGTAGAGGCTGGCGAATCGGGGGTACCGGGACTGGCAGCGGCGATTCGCGCGCGTCAAAGCGGCGAATTTTCGGCGGCACTTGGGTTGGATCGTGATAGTACGGTCTTGGTGCTGGGTACTGAGGGTGCTACCGATCCCGAGCTATATCAACAGTTAGTTGGATGAGCCCAATTAGTCCTCAGTAGGCGGTCTAGTGACCGCCTACTTTTACCTTTTTCAAGCATGCGTTCTAATCCTTTTTTTCTTCTACCGGTACTGTTAAACCGACTTTTACCGGGTCCATAACGACGTGCGTCTGGAAACTGCGCACGTTATTATTTTCGAAAAATGCGTCGCTGGTGAATCGCTCATAATCTTCCATATCGAAGGCGGTCACTACGAGTATGAAATCAGCACTACCCGTCACGTAGTAACACTGCTGTACCTCCTCCCGTTTTTTCATTTCTTTTTTGAACAAATCCATTAGATCAGAACGTTCGCGCTCCAAGCTGACTTGCACGATCAACGTTACATTTCGGCCGAGCGCCTTAGCGCTCACACACGATACGTCGGCGCTGATAATTTGCTGTTCACGCATTCGTTTGACTCGGCGCTGAACAGCAGCGGGTGATAAACCAACTTGTTCGGCTATCTGGTCAGAGGTGGTGCGGTTTGAAGCTTGCATGATCCTGAGGATGTTGCGATCAAAGTTGTCGATTGAGCTCATATTGGATGCCTGCATTGCTTGGGTCTGCATAATAAGTGCTAGTGCGGCACGTGCTCTATGAATTCTGGTAAGTGCAAAGTGTGATAAAAATACATATATACGTAGATTTGCATATTTTCCTCATCCTCGGGTGCAAATTGTATGAATTTCTGCAAATCAGTTGCGTAGCATTGACGTAGTTGATCGGGCATTAGCATCCAATTCATAGGCCCAAAGGCGCGTGAGAATAAAATAATGAGAACAGAGACATTATCACCGCGTTATGCCTTGGATCACCTGGCCCCATTAGGTCGGGTTGGCGTCATCACTCTTGCGACAGACTTTAATCTTGAGCAGGACTTGCGGCGCATATACCCTAGTGGAGTAGAAATGTTTACCAGTCGGGTACGCAACTATAACCCGTTAACAATCGAAAATCTGCGTACTATGGCGCCGGGTATCAGCGCTGCTGCTGATGCTATTTTGCCTGGCACTATACTGGATGTCGTTATCTACGCGTGCACTTCCGGCACGGTAGCGATAGGCAGTGAGCGGGTAACAGAATTAGTTCATGCGGTTCGGCCGGGAGCCATCGTTACTAATCCTGTCACGGCGGCCTTCGCTGCGTTCACTGAACTAAATGCTAAGCGAATTTCGATCCTTACGCCCTATACCCAAGCCGTTAACGAGGATGTGGTACGAGCGTTTTCGCACGCTGACTGCGAGGTGCTCAACATCGCTGGCTTTGGATTTGAAGACGACACAGCTATGTCCTTTATTAGTCTGCAGGACATTGAAGAAGCGGCGATACAAGCTTGCGATCCTGATTCCGATCTACTGTTTATCTCATGTACCGCGTTGCGTAGCGCCCAACTTGTTGAGCGTATCGAACGACAGCTGGGGAAACCTGTAATCACCAGTAATCAGTTACTGGCATGGCACAGCCTTCGTTTACTGCAGTACTCGGGTGCAGTGTCCGGCTACGGTCATTTACTGTCCTGCCATCTTTCCCCTAAACCCGATTGCAATCATTTTGCGGCGCATACGCCGCCGTTGGAGGTCTCTTCATGATCAAATTTGACACCAATTTGATAACAGCCATGACCGAATGGCGACGTCATATTCACACTTTTCCCGAATGTGGTTTCGAGGTAGACCAGACAGCAGACTTCATTGCAGAAAAACTGACTTCTTGGGGAATTGAAGTAGTGCGCGGCATTGGACAGGTTGGTCTTGTCGGGATCTTAAAAAACGGAGATGGCAAGGCGAGTGTCGGCCTGCGTGCTGACATGGATGCGCTTCAAATTAAGGAACAGAACACTTTCGACCACTGTTCTCGCCATCATGGCAAGATGCATGCCTGCGGGCATGACGGACATTCCGCAATGTTATTGGGCGCCGCTTCCTATCTGGCCCAGCATCGCAGCTTTAATGGCACAGTCTATTTTATTTTTCAGCCAGATGAAGAGCACGGTTGCGGCGCTCAGGCGATGATCAACGATGGTTTGTTTGAGCGTTTCGACATTGATGCCGTTTATGGTCTGCACAATCTCCCAGGTCTACCGGCTGGTCACTTTCTGATTCGTCCCGGCTCGCTGATGGCAAGTGAAAGCAGTTTTCAGATTCGGATCCAAGGAATCGGCGGTCACGCAGCTATGCCTCACACTGGCGTAGACCCAATTGTGGTCGGTTCACAAGTGATACTAGGATTACAAACCATTGTTTCTCGCAGTTTAAATGCCATCCGTGACACAGCGGTTGTATCTGCTACAGAGTTCATAACCAATGGGACGGTTAATGTCATCCCTTCTGAGGTTGTGATTAAAGGAGACTGCCGCTGTTTTACTGAAGACACGCTGGCACGAATTGAAAAAAGAATGGAGCAAATCGTCGCCGGTATTTGTCAGGCGGCAGGAGCAAGCTACGAGTTTGAGTTCATCAACACCTTCTATCCCACTATTAATAGTGAATACGAGACGGGTCTTGCTGTCGTTGCGGCAACGCAGGCTCTGGGGGCTGAACAGGTGAATGCTAATTGTGAACCTTTCACGATTTCAGAAGATTTTTCAAGCATGCTAAGGGTTAAACCTGGTGCTTACGGGCTGTTGGGCAATGGCGTTGAATCAAAAGGCGGTTGTGCACTCCATAATCCAAAGTACGATTTTAATGACGATATTTTGAAATATGGGGCGGGCTATTGGGTCACGCTGGCTGGTAATGTTCTCGAATAGATAGACTCAGTTGAACCTGGAAATTTTTCAAACCTATAACATAAAATATATAAAGGCGGTTATATGAAAAAGTTATTCGTACTCCTTATCACTTTGGGCATTAGCCTAGGAAACGTTAGCACCGTTCAGGCAGAAACCTGGAAGTTCGCTAGTGAAGAAGATAAAGGCGATGTTCAGGCAATATACGCTAAAAAGTTTGCCGATGTTATCAAACAGGAATCAGACGGTGACATCAAAGTCAGAATATATTACTACGGCCAGCTAGGCACTGAAAACGACATTGTCGAGCTAGCTGCTAACGGCACAATTCAATTCGTCTCTGTTGGCACGGGCCATCTTGGCTCTTACGTGCCTGAGGTGCAGGCACTCAGCCTTCCGTATTTGTTAGGAACCGATGAACAGGTTATTCGCGAAGTACTGACGAGTAGTAAAACTATTTACGGAGATCTGTCCGAGAAGTTTGAAAATGTAAACTTGAAGCTGTTGTCCATGCTTTCAGAAGGTGAGATGGTTTGGGGCGCGAACAAGCCCATACGCAGCCCGGAAGACTTTGCCAGCCAAAAGATTCGCACTTTTACCTCAACGATCCCGGTAGAAACCTATAAAGTATTTGGCGCTACGCCAACGCCACTTTCGTGGGGCGAGGTTTACGGATCCCTACAATTAGGCACTATTGACGGCATGGTCAATCCTATGTACTTCATCTATAACGCTAAATGGCATGAAGTGCAGACTCACCTTATGTTCCCGGGCCAGCAGCCTTATGTTGCTACCGTATCTACCAACAATGACTGGTTTAAAAGCATTAGCCCTGAAAAGCAGTTGATGATCAAAAAAGCTGTCGCAGAAGCTGAGCAAGCCGCGTTTGATTATCAGATTCGCATCAACCAAGAAAGCATGGATCTCATTCTCGAAGAACGCCCTTCGATGACAGTTGTGATGTTGAACGAAGAAGAGCGCAGTCGATTCGAGACGCTTGCAAAAGAGTTGCATGAAACTTATTACGACGTTGTCGAAAATGCTTACGAAGATAGTGAGAAAGACGCGGCTCGTGAAGGTGCTCGTAATATTCTGCAGGGGTTGCTTAAAGAAGTTGAGGAAGCCAACAAATCCTAATTGATTAGTGGGGCATCATTAACCATTTATTCAACGAAGATAGCCACCAAAGGACTGGTGGTTTGGGGGTTAAGTAATGAAATACCTGCTTAGCAAAATCAGCTTTATTACCGAAAAGATTGAAAAATATGTCGTTTGTTTTTCTATTGTTTTCATGATGCTGAATTCTACTGCCAACGCAATCGGTCGCTATTTTTTTAACCAAAGCATTTTCTTTGCTGAAGAACTCAATCAGTTTTTAATCGTGTCTGTTACGTTTATTGGATTTGCTTATGCCGTGCGTAAGGGGCGAAATATACGAATGACGGCCGTCTACGACGTTCTCAATCATACAGCCAAAAAAGTCATTTCGATATTGATCGCGGCCGTAACGGCTATGCTTATGTTTTTTCTGGCCTACCTCGCTTTTAATTATGTTCTGGAGCTTAAGGAGATTAATCGCCTAAGCCCAGCGTTGCAGATTCCGGTTTATCTGATTTATTCAATAATTCCTCTGGGCCTTGCAATGGCGGGAATTCAGTATTTTATCAGTCTGATCATGAACCTCACACACAGCGATATTTACCTGTCGTATGAAATTATTGAAAGTAATATAGACCCGGACGAGGGTGGGATATGAATTCGGCTGCCCAGTTTTTTGCGGATATCGTTGCGGGTACTCTGGACATATACGTGATTACATTCACGCTCGTGACTGTGATGGTTATTTTGCTGTTCATGAGTTTTCCAATGGTAGTGCCGCTGGCTGTCGCGGCTTTGATCGGCTTGGTTCATTTCTCTGCCACTGATCCTCAAGTGATCATTCAACAGATGGTGACTGGGATATCACCCAACGCGCTGATTGCTGTTCCCATGTTTATATTGGCGGCGGATATCATGACTCGTGGCCATACGGCACATAATCTACTTGGCCTAGTTCAGTCTTTTGTCGGCCACATGCGCGGCGGTCTGCCGATTACTACCTGTATCAGTTGTACCCTGTTCGGTTCGGTGTCGGGCTCTACTCAGGCCACTGTGGTGTCAGTCGGCAAAATTATGCGGCCCAAATTGCTGCAGGCGGGGTACAAAGACAGTTTTGTTATGGCGTTGATTATTAACGCCAGTGACATTGCTTTCCTGATCCCGCCCAGCATTGGTCTAATCTTGTACGGTACCTTGGCTAACACCAGTGTGGGTGAGCTTTTCGTTGCAGGTATCGGTCCCGGTTTGCTGTTGGCATTGATGTTTTCGGTCTATTGCTATTTCTACAGTATTAAGCATTCTGACGACATTGCTTTGGTGGAGAAAACGGATTGGGCAGAGAGGCTACGAGCGCTTAAGAAATCGATTTTGCCGCTGGGTTTTCCTGTACTGATCGTTGGTGGTATCTACTCCGGTATTATGACGCCTACTGAAGCCGCTGCCTTTGCCGTGCTGTATGCGGTGTTAGTTGAGTGTGTTATCTATCGTCAGCTCAAGATCAAAGACTTGATGGACTCCGCTTTGAGCACGGGCCTGATCACGGCCGTGGTGTTTATTCTGGTGGGCATCGGCCAATCTTTTTCCTGGTACATTTCTTTTGAGCAGATTCCGCAGGAATTGCTGGCGCCTTTAAGTCTAGAGAATGCGTCTCCAGAGTTTGTGTTGTTTGTCATAGCACTCGCTTTCTTCGTTGGATGTATGTTTGTCGACTCATTAGTAGTGTTGTTGATCTTGACGCCCATTTTTGTGCCAATAGCTGAAAGCGTGGGCCTAGACCCTGTGCTTGTGGGTGTTATGGTTACTTTGCAGATGGCAATTGGATCCGCTACTCCTCCTTTTGGTTGCGATATCTTTACTGCTATAGCAATTTTCAATCGGCCGTATATGGATGTAATTCGCGGCACGTTACCATTCATTCTCATTCTGTTTGCTATGACGGCAATTCTAATTTTCTTCCCGGGTGTTGCCTTATCTTTGAGAGATTTGGCGTTCGACTAATACCACGTTTATGTGGACCCGCTTTAATGGCATCTGTAATTTTTACTGTAGGCCATAGGCCAGAATAACGAGAGTAGCCAAAATGACTGATACTTTGATTGCACCATCACGCGGATTTGAGACTGTGGAGTTTAAAACTCGCACAGAGGCATTGCAGGCGCATATGGCTGAGCAGAATATCGACGTCGTGTTTTTTACTACGGAACCTGAATTCCGTTATTTTAGCGGTTTTAGGTCACAGTTCTGGGAGAGCCCCACCCGACCATGGTTTTTGGTGATTCCTGTGAGTGGCAAGCCGATCGCGGTCGTGCCGGAGATAGGTGCGGCTGGCCTGCGCCAAACCTGGATCGAGGATGTGCGTAGCTGGCCATCACCGCGGCCGGAGGATGACGGGATTTCGCTGTTGGCCGATACGCTGTCTTCGTGTGCCAAGGGCAGCGGGCGGATTGGGGCAATGATGGGGCCTGAAACCCATTTACGGATGCCTGCAGCAAACTTCGCGTTGCTGCAAGAGGAACTGAGTCAGCATTTTTGGGTGGACGTTTCGCTGATTATCCGGGGGTTACGCAGTGTTAAATCTGAAGCGGAAACGGCCAAAATTCGCTTTGCCTGCGAAGTAACGGCAGCAGGGTTTGATTTTCTGCTGGAGCATCTGCAACTGGGCATGACAGAGCGTGAAGCGTGCAAGGCAATGCACCTGGAAATGCTGCGGCTGGGCGCGGATGCGTGCCCATATTTGATTTCGGCTTCGGGACAGGGCGGGTATGACAACATCATCATGGGCCCAACAGACCGTAAACTAGGCAGTGGCGATGTGTTGATAATTGATACGGGCGCTAATTTTGACGGGTACTTCAGTGATTTCGATCGCAATTACGCCTTTGGTCAGGTCGATGCGTTAACTGTGGATGCTTATGATGCAGTATATAACTCCACGGAAGCGGGCTTACGCATCGCAGCACCGGGAAGAACGACTGGCGAAGTCTGGCAGGCGATGTGGTCGGTGCTAGAGAAATCGGGCGCCTTGGGTAACGATGTCGGCCGTATGGGTCATGGTTTGGGTATGCAGTTGACAGAGTGGCCCTCAAATGTGCCAAACGGTGATGTGGAATTGCAAGCCGGCATGATTCTCACATTGGAACCGGGTATGACCTATGCCCCAGGAAAAATGATGGTGCATGAGGATAATATTCTGATAACTGAAAATGGTTGCGAGTTGTTACACAAGCGAGCGTGGAGAAATTTGCCTATTATTGGTTAAATTTGTAGATTGGAGTGGTGATTCTTATCACCCTCCTGTTTCTAGTGGATCCAGCGAGTCCTTTGTTTCATTCAAGAACAGGTCTCGCTACGCTATTTTGATAACGTCTATTGCAAAAAAGTATTCAAGAGTGTGCCGCAATTGCGGGTCTTTGAAATCATCAAACTTTCCCTTTAAAAAACGTCGATAATCTGTGTATACAGTGACATTTTTATGAATCATGATGTTTTATAGTTTGGGTGTAGACCAAATACGAAGGGAATATCATGAGAAATGGCGTTCAAGGCTTACTCGTTGTTATTTTTTGCCTTATGGTTTTAGGGTGTAATGAAGCGCCATCAGCGCCAAACGCCTCATTAAATTTGCAGATAAATACCCATAAAGTCGCCGCCATAAGAATACCCGCAGATACCGAATCCCTGATCTTCCCAATCTTTGTGCCAGTAAATACAGACGAAAGCGGTATGACGTTTTCTGTTAAGTCGACACACTCGGATTTTCACATTGAGCTATTCGATCCTGATAATAAACGGGTAGCGTCAAGCTCTTCTGGAAAAGGCTATTTTATTCCTTCTAGAACGTTCCCCCCTGAAGCACGTGTAAACCAATGGGGGTTTCCAAGAATAGTGGATCCAAAGCCTGGTGAGTGGACGGTTAAATTTTTAAAGACCGATAGAGATAGCAAAAAAAACGTTGATCTCCAACTTAGCATCGGTCTGATACCGAAGTACTCAGCGTGGATAAACGCTTACGAAACCCGAATACAGGTTGGGCAGCCTACGATAATACAAATGTCGCTATCAACACATGGCGTAGAGAATAGCATAGAAGGTCACACCATCGAGGTTTTCAATAAAACTAACGAAAAAATTGATAGTTTGACCGTGTCAAATAATATGGTTCGCCCGGACGGTGTAAGAATTAATGTTACAGACCAAAGCTACTTGGCGCAGTACATACCAAAAAAATCTGGAATTCATACCTTCAAGGCAGAGTTCACCGGTGAAATAAACGGAAAGCCTTCTACAAAAAAAATAGAGCACGTTATTTCAGTTGTTGATTCGAAATTAAGTATCACCGGGTTTTCAATGACACCTGTTGATAGCTCGATGGGAATGACGAACGTGGATATAAGCGTTTCCGTTTTAGCGCAAACGGCGACGTTTCTGGTTGTCAGAGTAACGTATTCGCGCAACGGAGAAACAATAGATACATCGCGAAATAAGGAGATGCGTGCAGGAGAACGCGCGAATTTTTCATTTCCAATTACGGATATAACCCAGCAAGAATTCGACGCTCGAAGCATCCTGATTGAGCGCATTGAACTGGTTGATTTTGACGTCGAAAGCTCAGCAAAAATTATGTTAAGCATGCCGATTAATAAGACGGTAACCAGAAATGCAGAAGATATAAAGCCCGAAGGCAAAGGTGAGTTTGATACGCTTGGCTCTACTGCCCCCGATAACCGGGATGAGCTGCACTAACTGTTTTCACTACAGTCAGGCAATTGCCAAGTTAGTGCCCGGATGTGCATGATAGTTTCTCGTTTTATGGATGAAACTTTTACCGGTGCCTCAGAATAGTGAGCTGAGAAAACCGATGGCTACCATCGAATAAAAGACCGCGCAAATCAGCCCGAACGATTTACGGGTACGGGTGAAAAACCGTTCCGCCGAATGCGCGGAGAAGGCCAGTGCATAAGTGCAGAAAATCACGCCTCCCAAAACCGCACAGCTCGCCACCAGGACAAAACTGGCCCAGATCGGCGCGCTGGCACTTAGTCCGACAGTGGTCACGGTGAACCAAGTCAAGGTCGCCTTGGGGTTGGTCAAGTGAATGCCCAGCCCTTGCAAATAGAAGCCTAGGTTGCGCGTCTGTTTATCCTGCGAGCACTCCATGATCACGGCGTTGTGCGCTAGCGCACCGCGGATCGACTTCCAGGCCAGGAAGAACAGATAGCAGGCGCCCAATATCTTCAACCACACCAGCACCTGCGTGTTGGACATCAACAGCGCCGAGACGCCGGCAGCCGTCATTGCACCCCAGCATAACGATCCGGAAATGACCCCGGCGGCCAACGCCAGGCCCGGTGTGCGCCCGTAATTGAGCGAGGTATTCGCAATCGCCAGGTTGCCTGGCCCCGGGCTTGCGGTGCCGATCACGTAAACTCCCAGTGCGGCAGCGAAACTTGAAAACTCAAACATAGAACCCTCTCATACCCATCGCGTCAGCGCGCACAGTGAACACTGCAAGCTATTGCTGGCTTAAAGTGGCTTGCCGAAAAACCTACCTGAAGCAACGATGATCTGGCTCCTTGGCGCGGGTTTTCCCCATTCAGGGCGTGAGCTCAGATTGTTTGTACAGTCGCTCGCCCCGTGTTGTGTGGAAGCGCGCGACATCGATAATCTGCACGCTGTCGACCGAAGGCGCCGAGTGCAAATTGATCGCACTGGTTGTGTCTTAACAACTTTTCTGTGAGTTCAAAACCCCCATTGCGGAAATGACAGTTTTTTTAAAACCGGAATTAACGATATCAATAGCACCAGGCTCATGGTGATATTAAACGCATTTAAATACGACGGCCGAGTCAGGAAACGTCGCAAAGACTGTCCATTGATTCGGGCTGCAGCCTGACCCCGGCCGACATAATCGTCACCAGCGGTTGCCAGGAAGCCCTGTCTACCGCCATACGCGCGGTTTGCGTGCCCGGCGACATCGTTGCCATTGCCTCGCCGAGCTACCACGGCATCACGCAAATTCTCAAGGCCGCCGACCTCAAGGCACTGGAGATTCCCACTGACCCTGTCACTGGCATCAACCTGGAAGCCTTGGAAATGGCCATGGAGCAATGGCCGGTCAAAGTTATCCAATTGACTGCCAACTGTAACAACCCCCTAGGCTACATCATGCCCGACGATCGCAAGCTCAAGCTTGTCCGCCTGGCCCAGCGTTTTGACGTGCCGATCATTGAAGACGATATCTATGGTGATCTATCATATCGCTATCCGCGGCCGCGCTCACTGAAGTCCTTTGATGAGGACAATCGGGTTCTTCTGTGCAGTTCATTCTCCAAGACAGTGGCACCCGGCCTTCGGGTCGGCTGGATCGCCCCGGGACGCTACCTGCCACAGGTGCTGCACATGAAATACATTGGCTCGGGCGCCACGGCGACCTGATGAGCGAATGGGTTAACCGCTATTTCCCGGCGGGCACCCGAATCAGCCAACCCCAAGGGGGGTTTACGCTGTGGATCGAGCTGTCGGAAGAGTTCGACAGCTATGCCCTCAATCGCCTGTTGGAAGCCCAGAACGTACAAGTCGCATGCGGCAATATTTTCTCGGCAGCGGGAAAATACCGTAACTGCATTCGGATGAATTTCGCCAACCTGCCCACTCGCAAAGTGGAGATGGCGGTGCTGAAGGTCGGTCAGACCATCGGCCAACTCATGGAACAGAAGCCGAGTGACGTCCGCGTCGGGACAGCAGGAACAACAGTAGCGGCGAAAATCTGACCTGTAGTAAGCGACTTTCGTGTTACTGTCGTTCGCCTTTAATCAGTCGTAAAATTCATTAAAGACATCGCAGTACCTGCCGATAAGCCTACCTATACGAATATTCTTTATAACCCGCCTGCAAAAAGACGAGGACATACTGTGCAACTAACTTTCGGGCAAAAGCTCTTGGTCACATTTGGCATAATATTAGTGCTTTTGATGGGCACTATTACCATTGTTGGCGACATGCGGCTGAAAAGCACAACGAGCACCTACGTTGACGCACTGATCAAAGACGCTGTGGCGCAGAACACATCCAGTATCGCTGAATGGCTTAATACCCGGTTGGTGATGACAGAGGCTGTGGCGGAAAGTCTGGGAAACGCACAGAGTGATGAACAGAGGCGTAATATTTTACAAACCGTTTCTACCGGCGGTGGCTTCATTAATGTGTATCTCGGTAATAAAGAGGGTCGCATGCTGATGGAGTCAACGGCTGCGGAAGCAACGCTCCCAGCTGGCTTCGACCCCCGCGGTCGTCCGTGGTACAAAAAAGGTATGACGGAAGGCAAGGCTTCGTTTACCGAGCCATATCGCGACGCGTCGAGCGGCGAAATGATCATTACCGCTTTGGCGCCTGTTAGCGGTGGAAGTAACGTTGGTGTGGCCGGTGCGGATATAAGCTTGAACGCTATCAAAAAAATGCTTGGCACCATAACGCTTGCTGACACTGGCTACGCAGGCCTGGTTAATGATGAAGGTGTTGTCCTGTTCCATCCCGAAAGCAAATTGATCGGAGAAAACATTAAAGATTTGATTGGCGTGCCGCCCAAGTATGACGGGCTTCGTCAATTCTACGAATCAGGCGATGTGGCGTGGCGAGTCGCTTTTCACCCGATTAAGGATGCGCGAGGCGTTGACTGGTATCTGGGCACTTTTGTGAACGTCGACAAAATCAACGCTCCCATGCTAAGTGCCCGTACGACCGGGATAATCCTCGCGCTCGTCGGCATACTGGTATCGCTGTTCATTTTAAACGTGTGTATCAAAATACTGATGGCCCCAGTGCGGCGTTTGAACTCTGCAATGGCAGACATCAGCTCTGGTGAGGCCGATCTAACCCAACGCCTGGATGCCAGTGCCAAGGATGAATTCGGAGAACTCGCGGGCAGCTTCAATAGCTTTATCGAAAATATTCAAGTGGTCGTGCACGATGTTCTAAGTGGTAGCGATGACCTCGCAACGAATGTGGTCGCATTGAAAAAAACAGCCAGCTCAAGCCGGATGAGCGTTGAAGGCCAGCAAGCCGAAGTGGATATGGTGGCAGCTGCAATTAACGAAATGTCCGCAGCCGCAGGTGAAATCGCCCAGAATGCTCAGCAAACAGCCGATGCGGCCAATACGGCTGACAAGGAAAGCCGGGCTTCATTGGAAACCGTCGGCCAATCCAGGGATGCGGTGCGAAAACTGTCGCAAGAAGTGAATGCTGCAGCCGAAGTCATCAACAATTTGGGCAAAGATGTAACTTCGATTACCTCGGTGCTTGAAGTAATTCAGGGAATTGCGGAACAAACCAATTTGCTGGCTCTGAACGCCGCAATAGAGGCGGCTCGTGCGGGCGACGCCGGCCGCGGGTTTGCCGTGGTAGCGGACGAAGTGAGAAACCTGGCCCAAAGAACCCAAACCAGTACCAAAGAAATAAACAGCATGATTGAGCGCCTGCAGAAAGGGGCCAGTGATGCCGTCGCTGGGATGAACGCGTCCAAGGCTGTTTCCAATGTCAGCATGGAGAAAGCTCAGGACGCTATGGATGCATTGAACCGGGTAGCCGATGCAATAACGGCCATTAGCCAGATGACAATGCAAATTGCGACGGCTTCTGAAGAACAAACCTCAGTAACCGAAGAGCTCAACGCATCCATCACGCGTATCGCAGACCAAGGCCAAGAGGCTTCCGCTGCCGCGAGTGAGAACGATGTTTATAGTGGTCATATTGAAACCATTGGCCAAACTTTAAGCAAGAATGTTTCCCGCTTCAGGGTTTAAGAGTTAAGCCGTAGACGTTTCATAGCCTCTTCATCGAGGCTGTGCTGATGGTGGTGTATCTGCTGGTGTCCTGATGGCGCAGAAAAGTGACCAGAGGCCGAGCCTTAACGGCTATCTTGGTCGAGATTCAGGTTGTTTCTGTTCAAGTTCCAGAGCCGCAGCATGATGCTGCGGCTTCTATCAAATCAGCCTCTTGCTGCGGCCGTAACGATCAATTCAACCTTTAATTCAGGCCTTGCCAGTCGTGCCTCACCACAAGCTCGGGCAGGGGCATGGCCAGCCGGTACCCACGCGTCCCACACCGAATTCATAGCCTTAAAGTCAGCCATATCAGAAAGCCAGATGATCACCTGCAATAAATCTTCACGGCTAGAACCAACGCTCGTTAATAGTGCATCAACGCGGGCAAGTGCTTCACGGGTTTGGTCAGCTACGTCATCAGAGGCGTTGCCTACTTGGCCAGCTAGATACACGGTCTGATTGTGAATAACAACGCGGCTCATCCGAGTGCCTGTTTCAAATCTTTGAATTTCCATAAATTCCTCTTGGTAAAAATCTAATTTAAGATGATAACAGCAATGCTGTTATGGCACCCAAGCGTACTTTTAAGGCTTTTGTGGTGGCGTAGTCATCCGTTTTTGACTGTGCCAAACGGTACTTTCTGATGCAGACTAAAAGTTGGCGTATTATCGTGCTAATTTTGAGGGTCTATTTTATGCGCTTACCGACGAACTAGGCTTCTGCAAAGCCCTCGAAGCTGTGTTCTCGTGCACAAAATTGTTTTAAGAAAATGGATTCAATCACCATGACTAATCAGATTAGAGTAGCCATTGCCGGTTATGGCAGTTTGGGCCGGGGCGTGGAAACGTGTTTGGCACAAAATTCAGACATGGAGCTGATTTGTGTGTTTAGTCGCCGTGATTCTGCCAGCGTGACACTTTTAGATCAAAAGGTGCCGGTATACGCTATGGCGGATGTCGAGCAGTATCAGGATGAAGTGGATGTAATGATTCTGTGTGGTGGTTCTAAAACCGATCTACCGGAACAGGGGCCACACCTGACGCAGTTTTTTAACACGGTGGACAGTTTTGACACCCATGAAAAAGTGAATGAATACTTTGCAGCACTCAATGGTGCAGCACAGTAGCCTACACTCGAACTATTTATAGGCTGGCGCGCTCAGGTGAAATTGGAGCGAAAACCGTGTTTGATGTCGCACTGGGTTTGCTGTCACCTAAAAGTTCGTCGCAGCTGCGCAAAGAGCTGCTCTGATTACAACGCCCGCGGAGAATACAATGGCGCATTCCAATGAGGATTGAAGCAGAGAACCTGCCAGACAGCACCATCAGCTGCTCAAGCTGCCAGGCCAGCTGCTGTCGCCTCGAAGTCATGCTGATTACAGAGACCGGCGTGCCAGAGCGCTTCATTGCAACCGACCAGTGGGGTAGCCGCACCATGGCCCGACTGGACGACGGCTGGTGCGCCGCGCTGGACCGCAACACCATGTCTTGCTCAATTTATCAGAAGCGCCCGTTCATCTGCCGTGAATTCGAAATGGGCGGTTACGAGTGCATAGTCGAGCGCGCCGTTCCTTAGTGTTCCTTAACAAAAGCTCGTCTTGTTATTTAACGGGCTAGATAACCGAGCAATCGACCCAATGATCCGGCTCGCCGTTTTTCGCCAAACGAAGGGTTTAGGGTCATTTCAGGCACTTGACTTCAAGCGGCTGATAGTTACTTCTCGTTGAACGTGTATCTACGATGACACCGACCCCGAAGTAGGACAGGTCTTATGAACAAGCTCGACACGGCACTTTTGAACCTTCTGATCAAAGACGGACGCACGTCCTTTGCGGACATTGCGCGCCAACTGAATGTCTCCCGTACCCATGCCCGAGCCCGTGTTCAGGCGATGGTCGAGAGCGGCGTGATTGAGCAGTTCACTGCGGTGATCAATCCGGAAAAGCTGGGTAAAGTAATCTCTACCTTCATTGATCTGAAGGTAGCGCCCATTGCAATTGAAGCCGTCGCGGACGACTTGGCATCCAAGCCGGAAGTGGTCAGCCTTTATATCATGACCGATCTCAAAAGCCTGCACATCCACACCCTCACGGACAGTTACGAAACCTTCAATTCGTTTGTTAATGAGAACTTGTTTGCCCGCCCGGAAATTCTCGCCATTGAATCAAGTGCGCTGCTCAAACGGGTGAAACATCGCCGGGGCGGTGCTCGACTCTAAACGCTACTGTCATCGTCGGACTCCGCTCCAGGTTCGGGCATTTGGACGGATCTGGTGCAGATATGACAAATGGATGTGATGGTGGCATTTTACTTCCGTTTGTTGGTCTTGCCCTTCGAATTGAAAGCTGAATGTTCAGTTTTTTGCTTCTCACCCATCAAGTTGATGCCGAGTTTGACCTTGCTATATTTAATTTGTGCGCTCTAACGATACATAATTCTTCCACAGAAACTCTTCTGTAGATAGAAAATAAGCTAATAAAAAGAGCGAGTTATTTGCTTTTTAAGATGTGGCATAAGGCCTGCATAAACCTGTGAAGACGGTGATCGAGAATAGCGCTGTCCGTTCTCAAACGATTCCACAGGTGCTTTCAATATGACTATCAACCGACGCAAATTCCTGGGCGCTGCCCTTGCCTCCACTACCGCAGGTATTGCTTTTGGCACGCCCGGCATTGTGAGCGCGGCCGCCTCTAAGGAAACTTTCAACCTGAAGATGACGAACGCCTACCCGCCAGGCTCACCTTTCTATGTTCAGGGGCCGGGTAGCCCGACGGATTTTTGTCAGAAAGTGGGTGAGATGTCCGGCGGTCGTTTGAATATTTCCCATTTCGCCGCAGGCGAACTGATTCCCGCACTGGAAGGGTTTAACGCGGTTGCCCAAGGCACCGTCGAGATGAACGCGGCGAATGCCTATTTCTGGGCTGGAAAAATTCCGGCCGCGCAATTTTTTACCACGGTGCCATTCGGGTTGAACACCCAGGGCATGATGTCTTGGCTCTACCATGGCGGCGGTCTCAAATTATGGCATGAGCTTTATGAGCCGTATGGCCTGATCGCATTTCCAATGGGTAATACAGGTGTGCAGATGACTGGCTGGTTCCGTGATCCGATTGAAACGGTCAGCGACCTGAACGGCCTCAAAATGCGTATTCCGGGCCTCGCCGGCAAAGTCTACAGCGAGCTTGGTGTGTCTGTTCGCCTGTTGCCTGGTGGCGAGATTTTCCCCGCCCTGGAACGCGGTGTCATTGATGCCGCAGAGTTTGTTGGCCCCTATCAAGACCGTCGCTTGGGTCTACATAAAGCAGCTAAAAACTATTACACCACCGGCTGGCATGAACCCACCAACGTCACCGAGCTTCTGATCAATAAGAAGGTTTGGGACAGTTTGCCCAAAGATTTGCAGATGATTATTCAAATGGCTGCTCAGGCTTCGGTGCTGGAAAGCCTAGCCTGGTCTGAGGCTAATAATGCTGATGCTCTGAGAGATCTGGTTGAAAACGAGGGTGTTATTGCCAAGCCACTGCCTGCGCCCATTGTCAGCCGTCTCAAGGAAGTGACCAGCGACACGCTCTCAACCATGGCGAACTCTGACGAGCAGATAAAAAAGGTCTACGACTCCTTCATGGCGTTCAAAGACAAACACAGTTCCTGGGCCTCCCTGAGCGAGAAACCCCTGCTAAATCTGTAACCGGAGCTTCGCCTTGCGAACGATCGTTAATGGTCTTGAGTGGCTGGTAGAGCAAATGGGTGGGCTGGCACGCTTCTGCGTGCTTGCCCTCGTTCTGATGGTGGCGACCAATGTGATTTTGCGGTACCTGTTCTCCATCGGGCCGGTATCGTTGCAGGAGCTGGAGTGGCATCTGGTATCGCCAATCGCGCTGCTGGGTTTGTCCTATTCCATGAAACACCGAGCGGATGTGCGAATAGACTTTCTCTACGAGCGCTTCTCTGTGCGCCTTCGTGCCTTGGTGGACTTGCTGTCGTCGCTGTTGACCGTTGCGATAGGGGGCATCATTGCCTGGCTGTCTATATTCTACGTTATTCAGTCCTACAACTTGAACGAGGGCTCCCCGGACCCGGGTGGTCTGGCTTTTCGTTATCTTCTTAAAGCATTTATACCTTTAGGTTTTGGATTGCTGCTGTTGCAGGGTGTGGCGGATTGCTTCCGTGCCCTTATCCAGCTCCGTAATCCTGACAATGCCATGCCGGTTGCAGCGCAGTTAACGGCCGAGGAGCCAGTATGAGTGGTAACGAATGGCTCGTGATTGGCATGATTGCAGGCTTTCTGGGGCTGATGATTCTTGGAGTACCAGTGGCCATTTCGTTAGCGGTATCCGGCTTCGTAGCGGGTTATCTCGGCTTCGGTACCAATTTGTTTTACCTGATGCCTGCGCGTCTTTTTGGTGTGGTAACCAATTACACACTACTGGCGATTCCTCTGTTTGTGTTCATGGGGGTCATGCTGGAGAAATCGAAAGTTGCCGAGAACATGCTGGAAACGATCGGCAAGGCGATGGGTGGTCTGAATGGCGGCATGGGTCTGGCAATTATTCTGGTTGGGGTATTGATGGGGGCATCCACAGGCATCGTTGGTGCCACCGTGGTGACCGTTGGTTTGTTGACGCTGCCGGCATTGATGCGACGGGGTTATTCGCCGAGCGTGTCCTGTGGGACCATCTGTGCGTCGGGTACGTTGGGTCAGATTATCCCCCCCAGTCTGGTACTGATTTTGCTGTCGGATATTGTCGGGGAATCGGTGGGGACACTGTTTGCGGCGGCGTTCATACCAGGGCTGATCCTCGCCAGTATTTACATAGTGTATTTGCTGCTGCTCGGGGTGTTCAAGAAGGAGCTGGTTCCGGCAATCCCAGCAGAGGAAAGGGCTTTGATCAGCCGCAAGAAGCTCATCAAAGATCTCTTTGCCCATGTCATGCCGCCGTTACTGTTGGTGTTTGCGGTGCTGGGGTCAATCATTGGAGGCGTTGCCGCGCCGACTGAAGCAGCCTCTATGGGAGCGTTGGGTGCACTGCTGATTGCAGTAGTCGCTAAGGGTTTCAACCCCGCAATGCTTAAGGAGACCCTCCATGGCACGTTGGTTATTTCGGCCATGGTGTTCTTCATCCTGCTCTGTGCCCAGCCATTTTCTCTGGCGTTTCGGGGGCTGGGTGGGGATCAAATGGTGCATGCCATGTTCGATCTACTGCCGGGCGGCGAGTTCGGAGCGATTCTGTTTTTGATGGTGGTGCTGTTTGTGCTCGGTTTTTTCCTGGAATGGATCGAAATCTCTTACATTGCCTTGCCGATGTTCTTACCGGTGTTTATGAATTACGGCACAGACATGGTGTGGCTGGCGATCATGGTGGCCATGAATCTGCAGATGTCATTTCTCACACCTCCCTTCGGTTGGGCGTTATTCTTTCTCAAGGGCGTTGCGCCAAAAGGCATCACCACCCGTGACATTTATGTCGGTGTCTTGCCGTTCGTTGCACTACAATTGCTGGCTTTGGTGGTGCTTTTTCAGTTCCCGGCTCTGGTAACCTGGCTACCAGAAGCGATTGGCTGGTAATTCTCAAACTGGAATTTAGTATGGATTTTTTTGCTGATTATTCCATTGGCTGGCTGGCGGGTCTGGCGCTGTCGCTGATGGTCACTGGCATTATAGCTGGCCTGATGGCCGGGCTACTGGGTGTGGGTGGTGGCATTGTGATCGTGCCGGTGCTTTATCACCTGTTCACATTTCTGGGCATTGATGAAGCTGTCCGCATGCATGTGGCGGTAGGCACGTCATTGGCGACGATTATCCCGACCTCCATTATGTCCTCTCGCGCCCATTTAAAACGTGGAAGCCTGGATGCAGATGTTCTCCGGAAGCTTATACCGGGTGTCATCGTGGGTGTGCTTATTGGCGCTGTCGTCTCTGGTTTTGTGGATGGCCACGTATTAACGGCCGTGTTCGCCACTATCGCATTGTTGGTGGCCTTGAACATGGCTTTCAAAAAAGACAGTTTCAGTGTTCGTGACGGTCTGCCAGGACCGGCCGGTTCCGGTGTATTGGGGATGTTTATCGGCGGCATTTCGACCCTGATGGGAATAGGTGGTGGCACTCTTAGCGTGCCGGTTCTAAGCGCCATGCGAATACCCATGATCACGGCGGTCGGGACGGGTGCTGCGCTGGGGTTTGTGATCAGCGTGCCGGGCGCCATCGGCTTTCTGATCAACGGCATTGGCGTTGAGTCGCGGCCACCGTTCACGCTGGGGTATATCAACCTTGTCGGCCTGGCGCTGATTGTGCCGGCCACGATGCTTATGGCGCCTGTGGGCGCGCGGTTAGCACACTCGATCAACGCCACTGCACTCAAGCAGCTGTTTGCGCTGTTTCTGTTTATCACGTCGTTGCGGATGTTCTACGGATTGGTAATCTGATGAGCCGCCAATACCCTCAATACAAGACTGACGTTGTGGCGCATTC
The DNA here is from genome assembly GCF_001043175.1 of Marinobacter psychrophilus. Lineage (NCBI taxonomy): Bacteria > Pseudomonadati > Pseudomonadota > Gammaproteobacteria > Pseudomonadales > Marinobacteraceae > Marinobacter > Marinobacter psychrophilus. The sequence goes on along the minus strand of NZ_CP011494.1, from coordinate 3,942,999 downwards.
CGGAGAAAATCATCATGCTTAAAACCGTCTATTCAGCGAACGGTATGTTTGTAGCACCCCACCACCAGGCGGCGCATGCAGGCCGTGATGTGCTTCGCGAGGGTGGCAATGCGGTAGAGGCGATGGTGGCCGCGGCGGCGTCTATTGCAACGGTCTACCCTCATATGAACTCTATCGGCGGTGATGGCTTCTGGCTGATCCACGAGCCCGGTAAGGCGCCGGTGGCTATTGACGCCTGCGGTCGTGCAGCGGGCGCAGCAACCCGCGGGTTTTACCAAGGCTACGAGGCAATACCTTCCCGTGGCCCGCTTGCCGCACTGACCAGCGCTGGCACGGTCGCCGGCTGGCAGGAGGCACTGGCCATTGCCGGTGGTTGGGGTAAACCAATGCCGCTGACACGGTTGTTAGCACCGGCCATCGACCAGGCAACCCGAGGCATTGTTGTCACCGAAAGCCAGGCTGCACTGACAGCTGCAAAAAGTCATCAGATGAGCGACGCGCCTGGGTTCTTTGAAACCTTTATGCCCGGTGGCAAGGTGCCACAGCCGGGGTCACTGATGAAACAGGGGGCTCTGGCGAACACTCTTGAGCAACTGGCCCGGGCCGGACTGGACGATTTTTACAGAGGTGAACTTGGTAAAGCCATGGGTGATGAGCTGTCGCGCCTGGGCAGCCCGTTAACCACCGCAGACCTGGCATCTTGTCGGGCCATGCTGGTGTCGCCGCTGCAGGTAAAGGTGCGGGGTGCCCGAATTTTCAACCTGCCACCACCGACTCAAGGGCTGGCATCATTAATGATTCTGGGTATCTTCGATCGTTTGGGCGTAAAAGAAGCGGAAGGTTTTGACTATATTCACGGCCTGGTTGAAGCCACCAAACAGGCGTTCCGCGTGCGCGACCGTTTGGTAACAGACCCGGACAGATTGCCGGGAGTGCCGTCAGATTATCTGTCCCCGGAGAAACTGGCAGCCATGGCTGCAGACATTGATCCCGCCAAGGCGATGCCATGGCCCGATCCTGCCAGCCCGGGCGACACCATCTGGATGGGGTGTATCGATAACGCGGGCCGTGCTGTCAGCTTTATACAAAGTATCTATTGGGAGTTTGGCTCTGGCGTGGTGCTGAAAGACACCGGCATAAACTGGCAGAACAGGGGCATCAGTTTCTCCCTGAAACCCGGCGCGTTGCAGGCGTTGGAGCCCGGCCGTAAACCTTTCCATACCCTGAACCCGGCCCTTGCGCATTTTGATGATGGACGGGTGATGAGTTACGGCACCATGGGCGGTGAGGGCCAGCCTCAGACCCAGGCCATGGTGTTCAGCCGCTATGCTCTGTTCAATCAGGGTTTGCAGCAAGCCGTGACCGCTCCGCGATGGTTGCTTGGCCGCACCTGGGGCGACACCAGCACCACACTGAAACTGGAAAGCAGGATCGCACCGGGGCTGGTAGACGAACTTAAAGCAGCAGGGCATGTCGTTGAGCCACTAAATGAAGCCTTCAGCGATACCATGGGCCATGCCGGCGCATTAGTGTTGAGGCCGGACGGCGTGATAGAAGGCGCAGCCGATCCCCGAAGTGATGGTTGCGTCGCCGGGTTGTGAGTGCCCCGTAGGCAATCCCCAACGTCTGCGTCGGTATCAATGTGTTATCGTGATGAAAAGCTACTAGTACGCGAGCTATTCAAATCGTGACAGCATGAAGTGAAGGGGGGATTGGCAATGAACATAAACGACGTGGCGTTTTCAGTATTGGATTTAGCCTCCACAAAAGACAACGATGAAGGCGCCGCGCCGGCTTTGCAGCGCTCACTGACGCTGGCTAAACATGTGGAACAGTTAGGCTTTAACCGTTACTGGGTGGCCGAACACCACAATATGGACGCCATTGTCAGCTCCGCCACCGCGGTTGTGGTTGGTTATCTGGCGGCGGGTACGCAGAAAATTCGCGTGGGGGCTGGGGGCGTTATGCTGCCAAACCACGCGCCCATCGTGATCGCCGAACAGTTCGGCACTCTGGAAGCGCTTTACCCGGGCCGTATTGACCTGGGCTTAGGCCGTGCGCCAGGCACGGACCCACTTACATCCCGCGCTTTGCGCAAACACCTGAGCGGAAGTGTGGATGATTTTCCTGCGGACGTGGAAGAACTGCAGGCATTTCTAGGGCCGCGGCAGCCAGGCCAAAAAGTTGTCGCTATGCCGGGTGTGAACAGCAATGTGCCAATCTGGTTGTTAGGATCCAGCTTGTTCAGCGCACAACTGGCGGCAAAAAAGGGTTTGCCTTACGCCTTTGCGTCGCACTTTGCGCCGCGCATGATGATGCAGGCTATAGAACTATACCGCAGCCAGTTTCAGCCGTCGGAATTTCTGGACAAGCCCTATGTGATGCTGGGTGTGCCTTTGGTTGCAGCAGACACCGATGAGCAAGCCGAGTTGTTGGCCACCACCACCTATCAACGCATATTGTCGTTAATCCGTGGTCAGAGCCTGAAGATGCGCCCACCAGTGGCGAGTATGGATGGCCTGTGGCATTCCCAGGAAGAGCAAACTGTGCGAGATTTCTTGGGCCTGGCGATGATTGGCAGTGGCGACACCGTCAAACAGAAACTGCAAACGCTTTTGCAGCATACCCAGGCGGACGAGCTTCTGTTCACCTGCGATCTTTACAACCAGCAAGATCGCTTGCGTTCGTTTGAGATTCTGGCAGCTCTCAAGAGTTAGCCGGGCTTTAAAACTCGGGCCAGAAAACCTTGGTTTGTTATTTTTCTTGAGCCGTTTTTACCCGTATTTTGTTGCTGCCGACACGCGTTTCGTGCAACTTTGCCCTGGCCAGCTTTGCCTGTTTTGCGTCGGGCATCTCAACGAAACCAAACCCTTTTGATTTGCCGGTTTCTTTGTCCAGAACCAGAGTGCATTCGGTCACGGTGCCGTGTGCCTCAAACAGCTCGCGGATTTCCTGTTCGGTTGTGGTGCGGGCGAGATTACGAACTAATAGTTGCATGGTTGGCCATAATGATAGGGGGTGATAGAAATTGGTGCCCGCGATTGTTTCAGTATGGCTGGATAAGAACAAGCGCAACAGCCAACTTTGCGTTTAGGGCCCGCCTTTTCTCGCTGATCATAACACTGGGTTGCCGAGCCTTGAGCTGCAACTAGTGTTTGTCGAAGTTTTCTAGAAACCGATAACGCTCTGCGCGCGCTGTGCGCACCTCTGCTTCGCGATTGTTCGTCAACACTTCTTGCACGTAGCTGATGTGTTCGCTTGCGTTGCGCCGGGCGTCGTTTGGCCGTGCTTCCATAATGGCCCGAAACAGCTCGCTATGCTGGTTCACCAGGCGCTCACGGGTTTCGCCGCGCAGCTCGTACATGCCGCCAATGTTCGTCACCACGTTGCGTTTGAGCAGGTCAAACAGGCCGCGCATGGTGTGCAGTAACACCATGTTGTGGCTGGCCTCGGCAATAGCCATGTGAAAGCGCGCGTCAGTAACGCCTTCTTTGGAGCGAGCCTCTTGGGTGTGGGTGCTATCGCTGTAACAGGCCTGAAGTTCATCAAAAGCGGCCTGCAAGTGTTTGCGATCTACTTCGGTGGCGCGCAAGGCGGCGTAGTAGGCGCAATCTGCTTCCAGGGTGTGGCGGAATTCCAGCAAATCCTGGTGGGCTTCTGGGTGGCTTTCCAGCAGCGCCAGTAATGGGTCACTAAAACTAGACCCCAGCTTGTCGGTGACGTAATTTCCACCGCCTTGACGGCTGACCAGCAGCCCTTTGGCCACCAGCTTCTGCACCGCTTCTCGCAGTGACGGCCGTGAAACCCCAAACTGTTCGGCCAGAGCGCGCTCTGCGGGCAGCCGTTCGCCGGGCTTCAGGGCGCCTTCCAGAATCATGCTTTCCAGCCGATCCATAATCGTGTCAGATAGCCGGCGTTGGCGAATCTGTGGCAATTCCATCTTTGACACCTTTGGTAAGACCAATTCCTAAACTTAACAAGGTTTTGCCGTCTCCATCAATACCCCCGTACGACTACGTATACTAATGTCTATTAAATTTCGTTTGACACTGGGCCTGATGTTTTTTTAACCTGTCGGCACTAGATTGTAAATTGGTATTACCAATTATAAGAGATCTAGCTAATAACAAGTATAGGAGCTCTTTGATGTCGACGGGTTTATTTGCCTTTTTTGCCTTTGTTCCCATTCTGCTGGCCGGCATTTTGCTGATCGGCCTACGCTGGCCGGCTCGCCAGGCCATGCCGCTGGTGTATCTGGCCAGTGCTGGTATTGCCCTGTTCGCCTGGGACATGTCTCTTAACCGGGTGCTGGCCTCTTCCCTGCAGGGTCTGGTTATTACGCTGGGGCTGCTGTGGATTATTTTTGGCGCGATCTTGCTGCTGAATACCCTCAAACACTCCGGCGCTATCATGGTTATTCGCGCCGGTTTTACCACCATCAGTCCAGACCGCCGGGTTCAGGCCATTATCATTGCCTGGTTGTTCGGTTGCTTCATTGAAGGTGCGTCTGGCTTCGGTACACCGGCAGCCATCGCGGCGCCGTTGTTGGTGGCCATTGGTTTTCCGGCCATGGCGGCGGTATTGATGGGCATGCTGGTACAGAGCACACCGGTGTCATTCGGCGCTGTGGGCACGCCTATTATTGTTGGCGTGAATACCGGGCTTGATACCGCGACCATTGGTGCCCAGCTGGTAGCTAATGGCTCCAGTTGGGACGCTTACCTTCAGCTGATTACCACCCAGGTAGCCTCTATTCACGCGATTGTTGGCACGTTTATGCCGATGATTATGGTGCTCATGCTGGTGCGCTTTTTCGGCAAGGACAAAAGCTGGCGTGCGGTGTTTGAAGTGCTGCCCTTTGCCCTGTTTGCCGGCGTATCGGTCACCATACCTTACGTGCTGACCGGTATTTTCCTGGGGCCTGAATTTCCAGCGCTGATGGGCGGTTTGGTCGGCCTGGCCATCGTCACCACCGCAGCGCGCAAGGGCTTTTTAATACCGAAAACCACCTGGGACTTCGCTGACCGTAAAGATTGGCCACAAGAGTGGTTGGGCAGTATCGAAATGAAATTGGAGGAGCTGACCGACAGGCCTATGAGCAGCTTTCGCGCCTGGAGCCCATATTTGCTGGTGGCGGTGTTGCTGGTCGTCAGCCGGGTGTTCCCGGAGGTAACCGCGCTGTTCAAGTCGGTGTCTGTCAGCTTCGGTAATCTGCTGGGCGAAGCCGATATTGGCGCGGGTATTCAGCCGCTTTACTTGCCGGGTGGTATTCTGGTGATGGTGGTGCTGGCGACATTCTTCCTGCATCGTATGAAGGTTAAAGAGCTGAGCCAAGCGGTGAAAGAGTCTGGCGGTGTGTTGCTCAGCGCGGGCTTTGTGCTGCTGTTCACGGTGCCTATGGTGCGTATTTTGATCAACTCTGGCGTTAACGCTGCGGATCTGCCCAGCATGCCGATTTTGATGGCCCGCTATGTGGCCGACACGGTAGGCGGTATTTACCCACTGGTCGCGCCGAGCATTGGTGCTTTGGGTGCGTTCCTGGCAGGTTCCAACACGGTTTCCAATATGATGTTCAGCCAGTTCCAGTTTGGTGTTGCCACCAACCTTGGTTTGTCGACCGCGTTAATGGTGTCGATTCAAGCGATTGGTGCAGCGGCCGGTAATATGGTGGCCATTCACAACGTGGTGGCGGCGTCGGCGACGGTGGGGCTGCTTGGCCGCGAGGGTGCAACGTTGCGCCGCACGGTATGGCCAACGCTGTATTACGTGCTGATGACAGGCATAATTGCCTTAATTGCGGCCTATGTGTTGGACTTTACAGACCCGTTAATGGCTCTTTAACCAGCTCAGGGCTATTTAGTTAGCTGAGGGCTCTAGAACATTGCATTGAAGGCGCTCCGTGCTTGCGGGGCGCACATCCTGCAACCTGAACAGGACATGCCTGATGATTATTTCTGCATCTACCGATTACCGCGCTGCGGCCAAACGTCGGCTTCCACCTTTTTTGTTTCATTACATCGACGGCGGCTCATACAACGAGCACACGCTTAAACGCAACGTGGAAGACCTGTCAGACATTGCCCTTCGCCAACGGGTATTGAATGACATGACCCAGCTGGACCTGACCACCGAGCTGTTTGACGAAACCCTGTCAATGCCGGTAGCTCTGTCGCCGGTAGGTTTGACCGGCATGTTCGCCCGTCGCGGTGAAGTGCAGGCCGCCCGCGCCGCTGATAACCAGGGCGTGCCGTTTACCATGTCGACTGTGTCGGTGTGCCCGATTGAAGAAGTGGCCCCCGTCATCAGCCGGCCTATGTGGTTTCAGCTGTACGTGTTGAAAGACCGTGGTTTTATGCGCAACGCGCTGGAGCGAGCCAAAGCGGCGGGCGTAACTACCCTAGTGTTTACTGTAGACATGCCAGTACCTGGCGCCCGCTACCGCGATGCCCACTCCGGCATGAGTGGGCCCTACGCGGCGCCACGCCGCATATTACAAGCAATAACCCATCCGCGCTGGGCGCTGGATGTAGGCGTGCTGGGCAAGCCCCATGACTTGGGCAACATTTCTGCTTACCGCGGCAGCGCCACCGGCCTGGGCGACTACATTGGCTGGCTCGGCAATAATTTTGACCCGTCCATCTGCTGGAAAGACCTGGAATGGATTCGCGAATTCTGGGATGGCCCGATGGTCATCAAAGGCATATTAGACCCCGACGACGCCCGTGATGCCCGCAGCTTTGGCGCCGATGGCATTATTGTATCGAACCACGGTGGCCGCCAACTCGACGGTGTGCCTTCTACTTGCCGCGCCTTGCCTGCCATTGCGGACGCAGTGAAAGGCGATATGAAAATTCTGGTGGATTCAGGCATTCGTACCGGTCTGGATGTGTTGCGCATGCTGGCCCTGGGCGCCGACTGCACAATGATCGGGCGCGCCTACATTTACGCACTGGCGGCGGATGGTGAAGCGGGCGTTATTAACCTACTGAAATTGATTGAAAGCGAAATGCGCGTAGCGATGGTGCTCACCGGCGCGCGAACCATTGCTGACATCAGCCCTGAGTTGCTGGTGCGCGAACTAAACCAGGCGGCCCGGTAGGCCCTTATTGATAATAAGAGAGTTGTTATGAGTTTGCCCGCCGATTTTGTGAGTGCCGTGAATCAACTGATTCCCGAACAGCGTCGTTTTGACGATCCGCTGTCAACGCTGGCGTTCGGCACCGACGCCAGCTTCTACCGCTTGATTCCCAAGCTGGTGGTGCGGGTAAACGCCGAACACGAGGTCGTCGCGCTGCTGCAATTGGCGGGTAAGCACCGAGTACCGGTTACCTTTCGTGCCGCCGGTACCAGCTTGTCGGGCCAGGCCATCAGTGATTCGTTGCTGATTGTGCTGGGCGATGGCTGGAGCCGTCGGGATATTCTGGATAACGGTGCCCGTATTCGCCTGCAACCGGGTGTGATTGGCGCCCAAGCTAACGCCGTTCTGGCGCCTCTGGGGCGCAAAATCGGGCCAGATCCAGCGTCTATTAATGCCTGCAAAATCGGCGGTATTGTTGCCAACAACGCCAGCGGCATGTGCTGCGGAACCGCACAAAACAGCTATAAAACCCTGAACGCCATGCGCCTGGTGCTGGCAGATGGCGAGGTGTTAGACAGCGAAGACCCCGCCAGTGTAGCCGCCTTCAGCCGTCGCCACAGCGAACTGCTGGAACAGCTGGCGCAATTAGGCCGGGACACCCGCGCCAACAGCCCGCTGGCGGACCGAATCCGTCACAAATATCGAATGAAAAACACCACCGGCCTGTCGCTGAACGCACTGGTGGATTTTGACGATCCGCTGGATATTCTGACCCACCTGATGGTGGGCTCTGAAGGCACCCTGGGCTTCATCAGTTCCGTCACTTACAACACCGTGCCCGAATACCCGCACAAAGCCACCACTCTGGTGGTGTTCGGCAATGTTGAAGACTGCTGCCGCGCCGTGCCGCTGTTGAAGCCGCAGCCGGTGGATGCGGTCGAATTACTCGACCGACGCAGCATACGATCGGTGGAAGACCAACCCGGCTTGCCAGCCTGGGTAAAAGCTCTGTCAGACGATGCCTGTGCCTTACTGATTGAAACCCGTGCCGCTAGCCAGTGGCTGCTGCACGAACAGATAGAGCAGATTCGCGCGGTGCTGGCGCCGTTCCACGTGGAACAACAGGTCGATTTCACCGAAGACGCCACCTTGTCTGGCCAGCTGTGGGCCATCCGCAAAGGCACATTCCCGGCTGTCGGCGCCGTGCGCCCCACGGGCACCACGGTGATTATTGAAGACGTGACCTTTCCCATCCCGCAGCTGGCGGAAGGCGTTAACCGACTGATCAAGCTGTTTGAAAAACACAGTTACCACGAAGCCATCCTGTTCGGCCACGCTTTGGAAGGTAACCTGCACTTTGTGTTCACCCAGAGTTTTGATGATCCGGCCCAGGTAGAGCGTTATGCAGCGTTTATGGGCGAGGTGGCTCAGCTGGTGGCCGTGGAGTTTGGCGGGTCCTTAAAAGCCGAGCACGGCACCGGCCGTAACATGGCGCCGTTTGTGGAGCTGGAGTGGGGGACCGACGCCTACCAGCTGATGTGGAAAATAAAGCGCCTTCTGGACCCACAGGGAATATTGAATCCAGACGTGGTTCTGTCTGAAGACCCCGGCATCCATCTGAAGAATCTCAAGCCCATGCCAGCGGCCAACGAGATTATCGATAAGTGCATTGAGTGCGGTTTCTGCGAGCCGGTGTGCCCGTCTAACGGCCTGAGCCTGAGCCCGCGCCAGCGCATTGTGATCTGGCGTGACATTCAGGCCAAAAAGCGCGCGGGTGTAAATACCCGTGAGCTGGAAGAAGCCTATCAATATCAGGGAATAGGCACCTGCGCCGCCACGGGTCTTTGCGCCCAACGTTGCCCCGTGGGGATCAACACCGGGGACCTGGTGCGCGAACTGCGCGCCGGCAAGGCGCATTACCATAGCCGTGCTGATTGGCTGGCCGCACACTTTGCGACGGCCCTGAAGGGCACCCGGCTGATGCTGGCAGCGGCCGACACCGCCAACCGTTTGTTAGGCGCACCCCGCCTGCAGCGTTGGACCGAAGCCAGTAAAAAACTCAGTGGTGGTCGTGTTCCGTTCTGGAACCCCGCTACGCCGCAACCGGTGCGCTGGGTTGAACATGCGAAACCAGCGGTAGCTGCTGAAAAGCCGCGGGTGGTGTACTTGCCAGCGTGCGTGTCCCACGCCATGGGTCCGGCGCGTTCTGACAGCGAGCAGGCGCCGCTGCTGGAAAAAACCCGACAGCTGTTGGAAAAAGCCGGCTACGAGGTTGTGTTCCCAGAGGCCATGGATTCGCTGTGCTGCGGCCAGCCATTTGCGTCCAAAGGCTACCCACAGCAGGCGGATCGAAAACGCAGCGAAATGCTGGCAGCGGTAAAACGGGCCAGCCGCGACGGCCGCGACCCGATCTACTGCGACACCAGCCCCTGCACCCTGCGGTTGCTGCAACAGCAGGATCACGGTCTGGATATTTACGATCCAGTGCGGTTTATTCGCAGCCATCTGTTGGATCGGCTCGAGTTTATGCCACAGAGCGAATCCGTGGCGGTACACGTTACCTGCAGCACCCAGCATCTGGGGGAAGGGCAGGCACTGATCGATATCGCCCGTAAGTGCAGCACCCATGTTGTGGTGCCAGAAGACATTCATTGCTGCGGCTTTGCTGGCGACAAAGGCTTCACCACGCCGGAACTGAACGGCCACGCTTTGCGAACCTTGCAAACGGTGGTACAGCATTGCACCGAGGGTGTATCAACTAGCCGTACCTGTGAAATTGGATTAAGCAGCCACAGTGGCGTGGATTACCACAGCCTGGTGTATCTGGTAGACCGGGTAACTCGGCCCGTTCAAGCCCTTGCCTGAAAATTAACGGGTTTTTATGTGCAGATTTTGGGCGCTCTGATAGTCTTAAAAGACGTTTCAGTGGATTAAAGTGAGCGTGATGGATTGCCTTTTTGTGTTGCTTTTCAAACCTGGCTACCGCACATACAGTTTGGCGTTCATGACTGTATGTGCGGCCTGCCTGTTCGGTTTTACATTGGCGTCGCCACCGGCGTTAGCAGACCCAACGCCAACTCGTCAGACTTTGCAGGTAGGCTACACGGAATTTCCGCCGTTCACGTATCAAAACAGTCAGGGCCAGGCAGCGGGTGAATTCATTGACATCACCCGCAAAGTTGTTCTTGAAGCGGGTTACGCAACCGAGTTTGTCTTTTTACCTCCCAGCCGCCTGCTGCTGCACCTGCGTGACGGCATAATAGACTTGGCGCCGGGTCTCAGTGGCACGCCGTTGGTGGTTTACGAAACCCTGGAAAGCTGGGTAAGCCCGGTCACTCTGGAATTACACGCCTGGCACCTGAACACAACAGAAACACTGAAAAGTTTTGACCAGATCAAACACAAACGTGTGATTGTCATCAGCGGCTATAACTATGGCGGGCTGATGTCGTGGATGGAAAAACAAAGCGATATAGCCCTGACCGAAGCGCCAAACCATCGCGCTGCAATTGATATGCTTAAGCGCAATCGTGGTGACTATTTGGTGGATTATCACAAGCCTGTGCAGGCATTGCTGTCGGCGCCTGGCGACGAAAATCTCCATTCCACCAAGCTGTTATCACGGGAAGGCGTTTGGGTGTTTGCCCTCAGTCGTCCGCAGGCTGAAATATGGCGCGAACAATTTGATGACGCCTACATCCGCCTCGCTGAAAAAGGCGAGGTGCCACCGCTGCGGCGTTTGGGGCTAGGCTATAAAATTATTGGCTTTCCGAATTTATAAGCGTCATGGCGCCTTAACAAGTTGTATATCGCCATACCAGGCGCTTGCTTGCTCGCCGGTGTTGTCGGAATCCGACATAATGGCAATGCCGATAATGGCTGGCGGTTCTTCCCCAAAGGCCTTGCGGTAGTCCGCCGTAATATCCCGCTCAACGCTCACCCATTCACCGGTTTTTTCCGCGCCGCTGGTCACCGCTAACATTCGGGTTTTATCGGTGTAAGGGTTACTCACCCATTCGCCAATAGGCAGCTGGTTCGCCCAAATGTAGTTAATAGCATTACCCGGCAGAGCTTCTCCGAACATCACCTCCACCGCTTTGCGCTTTGCGCGCTCAAAAAAACCGGCGTTGTCGGGCTGAAACTCAAAAGCCACGTAAATGCGCGCCGGATAGTCATCACCGTTTTTACTGCGGGCATCGCCCTTGGCAAACACATTCGACACCTTCCAGCGCCAGCGCAGAATCAGCGAATCCTGAGGCTGCACGTTTATCCGCGCAATCAGCCCGGATGCGCTTCCAGCCGTGTCGGCTTTGACCACTTGAACACCGTCTTCAACCAACAGTTGATAGTTGGAGTGCTGATCTATGTTGGGGAATTCCAGAGGCTCCCAGCCGTCGGAGGTGCTTGTCATCTCAGAGAAACGGGGCAGGTGGGGCGCTGTCTCTTCTGATTGAGAAAACGCAACGGAACTGAACATGAACAACGCCAGTATCGCGAGTGTTGTTGAGAATGCCGAGAGTATGGAGACTATCTTGTTCATTGGGTTATTCCCGTATATAGTGTGTAGGTTCTTGGTCAAATACCAGATGTAGTGAGCTACGATCAATTTCTAACGGCTCAAATCACTATAGCTGGTAACGGGAATCCGGTGAGACTCCGGAACTGACGCGCAGCGGTATTGGGGAACAAGTGTGGCACAAAGACACTGGCAGTTGCCGGGAAGTCGCCACACAAGGCCGAACGAACAGACACACCGTTCACGCCCCTAAGTCCGAAGACCTGCCAAGAACGCATCACTGCACCTTCGCGACACAGGTGAGCAGCAACAGTTTCAGTAACAGCACTCCAGTCTGCATGGCTTGGTGCGTGTTACTGCCTGATGGCACCTTCAAAAGTTGCCTCGGTTGTGACTGCCTGCGTACGCGAAGACAACGAATAAACGCGTATTCAGGATAACCTGCTATGTCTGCCCTCTCTAACGATCTGTCGAACAAGCTACAGGCCGAAACCCCCGCTGCGAGCGCGGCCACCGCGGCGTCGCTGCAAGTGATCAAGCGCAACGGCAACCTGGTCAATTTTACCCCTTCAAAAATCGGCGTTGCCGTCACCAAGGCATTTCTGGCGGTGGAAGGTGACCAGGCGGCGGGCTCTGCCCGCATAAATGATGCCGTTCACAGGGTAACCGACCAAGTGGTGCAGGCCATCAGCCGCCGCCTGAAAGCGGGCGGTAAAGTGCACATTGAAGACATTCAAGACCAGGTAGAACTGGCTCTGATGCGCGCCGAGGAACAGAAAGTGGCGCGGGCCTACGTTCTCTACCGTGAAGAGCACGCCCGCGAACGCGCTCTGCACGAGCCGGTAGAAGCTCACCCAACCCTGACCGTAAAACAAGCTGGCGGCCGCACCGTACCGCTAGACCTGGGCTTGATGAAACAGCAGGTCGATAACGCAGCCTTCGGGCTGGACGGCATTAACGCCGAATCCCTGGTGGAAGAATCCATACGCAACCTGTACAACGGCATCGACGAATCCGAGGTGCTGTCGGCGCTGATTATGACCGCCCGCGGCCGCATAGAGCGCGAACCGGACTACAGCGCCGTAACCGCCCGTTTGCTGTTGGAACAGCTGCGGCTGGAAAGCGTAACCGCGCTGAAACTTGATACCTCTTTAAGCCTTGTCGATGTCTACCCGCAAGCCCTGGGCACCTTCATCAACGCCGGTATTCGTTACGAATTGCTGGACGAAGCCATGGCCGCTTTCGACATGGAACGCCTGGGCGCTGCATTGAAACCCGAGCGTGACCTACAATTTGGCTTTTTGGGTCTGCAGACCCTGTATGACCGGTACTTCCTGCACTGGAAAGAAGACCGCCTGGAATTGCCGCAGGTCTTCTTCATGCGTGTGGCCATGGGCCTGTCCCTGCGTGAAGACGATCCCAACAGCCGCGCCATCGAGTTCTATGACCTGCTGTCGTCCTTCGACTATATGTCGTCTACCCCCACATTGTTCAACAGTGGCACCCGCCATTCCCAGCTGTCGTCTTGCTATCTAACCACCGTGGACGATGACCTGGAAGCCATCTACGGGTCGATTCGTGATAACGCCATGTTGTCAAAATGGGCCGGCGGTTTGGGTAACGACTGGACACCGGTGCGGGCCATGGGTGCACGCATCAAAGGCACCAACGGCCAAAGCCAGGGCATAGTGCCTTTCCTGAAAGTGGTGAACGACACCGCCGTTGCCGTGAACCAGGGCGGCAAACGCAAAGGCGCGGTGTGTGCTTATCTGGAAAGCTGGCACCTAGACATCGAAGAGTTTCTGGAACTGCGTAAAAACACCGGTGACGAACGCCGCCGCACCCACGACATGAACACCGCCAACTGGGTTCCAGATTTGCTGGTCGAGCGCATGCGTCAAGATCGCGACTGGACCCTGTTCAGCCCCAACGACGTGCCCGATTTGCACGATTTATACGGCAACGCCTTCCGCGAACGCTACCAGCACTACGAAACCTTGGCCGCAGAAGGCAAAATCGAACTGTTCAAAACCATCCCCGCCAAGCAGCTGTGGCGCAAAATGCTGACCGTGCTGTTTGAAACCGGCCACCCGTGGATAACCTTCAAAGACCCCTGCAACCTGCGCTCGCCGCAGCAGCACAAAGGCGTGGTACACAGTTCTAACCTGTGCACAGAAATCACCCTGAACACCAGCGCCGACGAAATCGCTGTGTGCAACCTGGGCTCGGTAAACCTGGTTGCCCACATCAGCAACGGCGAACTGGATGTAAAACGCCTGGAACGCACCGTGGACACCGCCGTGCGGATGCTCGATAACGTTATAGACATCAACTTTTACGCCGTACCCCAAGCGCGTAATTCCAACCTGAAACACCGCCCGGTAGGCCTGGGTTTGATGGGCTTCCAAGACGCGCTCTACGCTTTGCGCTTGTCATACACTAGCCCGCAAGCGGTCGAATTTGCCGATGTGGCCATGGAGCAGCTGAGCTACTTCGCCATTCGTGCCTCTGCCCGGCTGGCGGCCGAACGCGGCGCTTATGAAAGCTACGAAGGTTCCCTGTGGAGCCAGAACATACTGCCCATCGATTCCATCGAACTGCTAAAAGCCGCCCGCCTTGAAGGCGACCTGAGCGTAAACACCGACAGCCGCCTGGACTGGGCGCCAGTGCGTGACCTGATTGCCAAGCACGGCATGCGCAACAGCAACGTGATGGCCATTGCACCTACCGCCACCATTTCCAACATCGTGGGTGTGTCGCAATCCATCGAGCCGGCTTACCAGAACCTGTTCGTAAAATCGAACCTGTCAGGCGAATTCACCGTGGTGAACCCCTCGCTTGTGCGTGACCTGAAGGCCGAAGGCCTGTGGGACAACGTGATGGTGAACGACCTGAAATACTACGACGGCAGCGTGCAGCAAATCGAACGCATACCCACCGAACTGAAATCCCGCTACGCCACTGCGTTTGAAATAGACACTCGCTGGCTGGTAGAAGCCGCATCACGCCGCCAAAAGTGGCTAGACCAGGGCCAAAGCCTGAATCTGTACATGGCCCAACCCAGCGGCAAAAAACTCGACGAACTCTACCAACTGGCCTGGGAGCGCGGCCTGAAAACCACCTATTACCTGCGGTCTTTGGGTGCCACCGGCGCCAACGAACAAGCCGCAACAGTCGCCGCGCCGCAGCCCCAGGTTTGCAGCATTGACGAACCTGACTGCGAAGCGTGCCAGTAAGCCTGGCGCCCGAACTCCGGGGACAGACTTCAAGTCTGTCCCTTTACTTCCAACTCCCAAACCCAGGGAACAGACTTCAAGTCTGTTCCCGTATTCAAAGGAACAAACCATGTTGAACTGGGACGAAGACAAAAAACCCGAAAGTAAGATTGTTCTCAACAGCAGCGTGGCTCCGGTAAACGTTGACGATAAACGCGTGATCAACGGCAACACCGACGTAAACCAGCTAGCCCCATTTAAGTACCCCTGGGCCTGGGAATACTTCATGAACGCCAACAAAAACCACTGGACGCCGTTAGACGTGAACATGTCGCAAGACGTTCACGACTACCACCACCGCCTGAACCCGGCAGAAAAGCACGTGTTTGAAAACGTACTGGCCTACCTGACCACCTCCGACATACTGGCCATGCGCAACATCGGCCTGGCGGTGATGGAAAAAATGACCGCGCCCGAACTGCAGATTTACCAGGCGCGCCAGGTTTACGAAGAAGCCGTGCACACCTGGACATACCAGCACTGCATTGAAACCTTGAACCTGGACCAGGGCGAAATCTACAACCGCTACCGTGTCGTGCCGCAAATCAATGGCAAAATCCAGATGGCCAACCGCCGCCTGAACGCCGCCATGCGCTCCGACATCAACCTGCGCAACAAAGATGACCTGCAAGAATTCATCATGTCGTATTTGTTCTTTGCCGCCGTGTTTGAAGGCTGCTGGTTCTACAACGGCTTCAGCCCCATCTTCGCCCTGCAACGCCGCGGCCTGATGCGTGGCACCGGCGAACAGTTCCAGTACATCCTGCGCGACGAAGCCATGCACTTCTCCTTTGGCCTGAAAGTGGTTAACCAGATCCTGGAAGAAGAAAACATCAGCTTCGACCCCAAAGCCGTGCGCGAGATGTGGGACGAATCCGAAGCTGCCGAAAGGGCCTACGCCAACTACATTCTGCGCGACCCGATCCTGGGCTACTCCGCGGAATACCACATCGAACAGTTCCGCTTCGTAGCCAACCGCCGTGCCCGCACCGTAAACCTGCCCGAGCCCTTCCCGGGTGCCAAAAACGTATCACCCTGGTTGGAAGAGCAAGCCACCATGCGCAAAGAAAAGAACTTCTTTGAAACGCGAGTGATTGAATACCAGACGGGCGCCCAGTTGGAGTGGTAAGGCGTACCAAGAAGACGCACTAAGAGAATAGAACAAGGAACAAGGGGACAGATTCCAAATCTGTCCCCTATCAATCGAATAGCCAAAACCGCGAAGACCCAAAGGGCGACTAACCACTCAACCCAACGGGCTACGAACGCCTGCAAAACCCTGCCCAAGAACATGTGTGTAGATCTGGGTGGTACGCAAATCAGCATGGCCAAGCAAATCCTGAACCGTGCGAATGTCGTTACCGCGCTTTAGCAGCTCGGTGGCAAAGGAATGCCGGAAAGTGTGACAGCCTGCAGGTTTGCCAATGCCGGTTGTTGAAACGGCCACCTTTGCCGCTTTCTGGACAGAACTGGTGTGAATGTGATGGCGAACCACCTTTCCGAAGTCGTTTTTAGTCAGGCTTTGCGAAGTAAACAACCATTGCCAGTCCAGTGACATATCCGCTTTGGGATACTTGCGGGCAAGTGCAAATGGAAGGCTTACCGGTGTTTGATGAGTAAGGTCTTTTTCTTTCCATGATTTCTGAACAGCACCGATTTGCCTTTGCAGCTCCGAAATCAGCGTGCCCGGCATAAGGGTTGTCCTGTCTTTTGCGCCTTTGCCGTCCCTAACAATGATGACCTGGTTACTGAAATCAATATCCTTTACCCGCAAACGGCATGCTTCGGTTACTCGCAAGCCGGAACCGTACATCAGCGATGCTAAAAGACGATAGGGACCTTTAAGCTTTTCGATAATCACCATAGCTTCGTCATGGGAGAGCACGACGGGCAGGCGCTTTGGCTTTTTGGAGTGAATAACAGAACCGATTTCCCCGAGAGGTATATCCAGCACCTTGGCGTAAAGAAACACCACAGCGTTTAAAGCCTGTGCCTGGGTGGCGGCTGCTACGTTACGTGTAACCGCTAGCCAGGTCAGAAACTCATTCACCTCTTTGGGACCCATATCTCTGGGATGTTTCATCTGGTGAAAACGGATGAAAAATCGAATCCAGTACCAATAGAATTTTTCCGTACGAATACTATAACGATTAACCCGAATGACCGCGCGAACCTGATCACGAAGGCGCGGTTGAGGTTGTATGCCGTCCATGTTGGCGTACCTCTTTCTGTTGCTGTATATATGTACAGTATTATTGTGTGTGTGAAATCAAGAAGTCAAGCGATTACGTGGTGGATTAGCCACAACTAAGCTAACCTGTTGTTAAAATAGGGACTTGATACCGTGAACTATGATGAAGAAGTGGCACTATCGGGAACGCACTTTTTCACAGTATCGCGGAAAGCGGTCTAGTTGCTGTTATACGCAATAGGGAAGTGATGAGCAGATTAGGGTTTTTGATCTTAGTTGTCGTTGTATGTGCAGTATCAATTGTTCTCTCCTTCTATCACGCTACTTTTACTGGTGATACAGTCGCATCAATTTTTGGTTACTTTTTTTCGCTGGTAGTTGTACCGCTATTAATTGTTACTTCTTTGGCATTTTCAGCGCTTGCGGTGTTGCCGTATAAGTTTAACCAAGCACAAAAATGGTCATTGTTTATTATCCCATTTGGTTGTTTGTTCGTGTTAATGGGTTACTTTTTCTGGGCTTTGCAATATGGTGAGCATTAATGCTAATTGCGTATAACAAACCAAGTCAGCGGGAATTTTACTCGCTGAAAAACACTCATAAAATCTCCTGCTTGGGGCGTTATAACTTTCTCGGGTTCAGGAGTATAAAAATATGGATATTCAACCAATTCACAAAGCGTCATGTCATTGTGGAGCAGTACAATTCGAATTGTCATTACCAAATGGGTTGGTTGATCCTCGTCGATGTGATTGCTCAATGTGTCGTAGACGTGGCGCAATTGCAGCGTCGGTATCTTTAGATGGAATAAAAATAACAAAAGGCGAAGACTCATTAAGCTTGTATCAATTTAATACTCATACAGCTAAACACTATTTTTGTTCTAAGTGTGGTATTTATACTCACCATCAAAGGCGTTCAAATCCACATCAATATGGTTTTAATGTTGCTTGCTTAGAAGGTATTAATCCTCTAGAACTAGAAAATATTCCAACATATGACGGCGTTAATCATCCAGCAGATCGCGTATAAAAGTTATAACAAGTCACTCAAAAGGACAAATAACAGTTGGTTTTTGCTCCTTCGTCGCTTATTTTAACCAACTATTATTTGCCTCTTAGTGAGGCGTTAAGTTTCTAAATTATGAATCGAGCAATGATACAAAAAGGAATTGGTGGAGTTTTAATACTGATTGGCTTGGTCTTGCTCGTACTTAAAGTTTCGAGTATTTCAGAGACACAGCAAGGCTGGGAAACCTGGGCGTCACCTGGCAATGGCGCTCTGTGGTTTACCGGCGTTTTGGCTGTTGAACTAACCTTCTTGATTTCGCGTTTTACTCTTGGTTATTTTGTCTACCAAAGCAAAAATATAGGGCCATGGTTATTTTATCCACTGGCAATATTAACTACAATTAGCGGCTTATCGGGCATTATTCTAGTTACAGCAGTTTTAGCCCTTCGCTTTTGGCAAGGTGGAGTGCATGCGGCAAAAACTTAACAAGGCCAGTCAATCTGACCTCCATAAACTGTCTTCTTTTTTGCAAAAAGACGCAAAAAAGCACCCAATTCACTACGGCAGTTGCTGGCGGCGTTAGGTGTAAATATGATCGTTCTTGGAAATGAAGGAGGGGAACACATCACCATAGGGCCGATTGGTCGTGTAAGTCGTGATGGTTGGTTTCAATCTCCAGTAAAGATAAAGGTCAATGGTTTTGAAGGGCATATAAACTCCTACTTTGAGACTCAGGATATTGGGGTGTTTCAAAAACAGTTGTCCAGTCTCTACGATACCTTGCGTGGTGTCGCTGAATTGAAACCTACGGAAGGTCAATTTGGCTTTAGTTTAACTGGTGATGGCCAAGGCCATATAGAAGTAAAAGGTTATGCTTATTCGCAAGCTAGCTATGGTAGTTGTCTCGAATTCGAGTTCAACATAGATCAAACTCATTTGCCAAAATTTATAAGCAGTATACAAAAGGTACTAGATTATTCAGCATCAAACACCTAACCAGACGCTCAAATCGGACTCCGTAATGTTGGCACCTTTTGCGCAAAAACACGCACAAAAGTCGCCAACATTACTTCGCCGTTTAGCTTGGCGTTAGTTTTTGGATAAAAGTTATAGGCAAGATAATAGTTACTGTATCAGCAATAATAATAAACAGGGTAAAACCATGAGTTAAAACGAGATTAAGCCTTTCCTTTATACTTGGCAGGTTGGCTTGGCTATCATTTCAATAAATGATGCGCCATGGAACAAAATGACTCTGGAGCTTATGGACGAGTTGGAAACCCTGATCCCCAAGTTAAAAGAAGACAGTTCGATTCGAGCCGTATTGTTTACAGCGGAAGGGGAGGAAAACTTTTCTGCTGGCATGAACTTAAAAGAGTTAGGACCCAAGCTAGCCAACCCGAATGAATTGGAAGCGCTATTTGACCAAAGACTAAGGGTGTTATCAGCCATTGAGCCTTTAGGAAAACCGGTGATTGCCACGCTTTTCGGTTATTGTCTGGGCGGTGGCTTAGAATTACCCATGTCATGCCATTTTAGATTAGCAGCTAAAGAAGGCTGTAAAATTGGACTGCCAGAAATGGACTTGGGTACTGTACCCGCATGGGGTGGAAATACACGTTTAACGCGCTTGGTCGGCCGAATGCATTCATTGGATATGGTACTGCGGTCTAAAAAAATAGATGGCCCTGAGGCCTATCGTATTGGCTTGGTGAATGAGGTCGTTGAAAACAATCAATTGAAAAATCGAGCCATTGAATTAGGTTTAGAGTTGACAACCCAGCCGCCGATTGCCATGCGAGAGATTATGCCCGTTATTATTAAAGGCGATGATATGTCTCAAGACGAATCATTCCGAATGGAAAGACAAGCGGTGTTAAATACGTTAGGTAATTCGGAAAGTCAGGAAGGAATGATGGCTTTTCTTCAAAAGCGCAAGCCTGTATTTCAAGATAACTAAGTGCTTCATCTTCAAAACTAACAATCAAAGGCGGCCGACGCCAAAAGACGCGTGGTTGCTTTGGGCGTTAGGCAATCACCACTCAGGGCTACTAATGCAAATATCCAATATTCCCTTCGGGACAACCGACTGGTCCAGTATTAAACCAACCGAGCATGCTGGCGAAACAGGTTATGCCTATTGGCACACCCAACACTTTGGAAATATCAGAGTTCGTATGGTGGAGTACACACCTGGCTACTTAGCTGATCATTGGTGCACCAAAGGGCATATACTTCTATGTATCGAGGGTGAGTTGCATACGGAACTCGAAGACGACCGAAAATTCACTCTCAAACACGGCATGAGCTACCAAGTCGCGGACAATGCTGAACCACATCGTTCATACACAGGTATCGGTGCAAAGCTATTTGTTGTCGACTGAACGAAATGCCTAACAACTGGTTCAAACCGTTCGCTGCGCTCACTGGGCCGGGCTAAAGCCCGCCCCTTAACCAAACGGTAGGTGACAATCATGGATACGGCCTCACAAATTGCTCGGTACGCACTGGTACTTGCGCTGATGGCGCCTCTTTTGGGGGGCGCATTGGTTATTGCCCCTTTTTCCGACCGGCTAGGCAGGCGCATGGTGCGGGCTTGGAACCAGGCGTTTCTGTCCATATTTGGCATATCGTTCGAAGTGCAGTACGACATCGGGCCCGAGGAGCTGCAGCAGGGCGGGATAATCGTCGGGCTGACACAACAGAGCATTATTGACCCCACGGTAGGGTTCGCGGCCTGGGACAAGCCGGTCAAGGCAATCTGGAACATCGAGTACGCGCTAATTCCACTCTTCGGCTGGGTCTCGTTTATTCTCGGTTGGGTCATTGTTCGCCAGAGTCCTTCTCAATCAAAACGCCAGATTGAGAAGGCGGCGAAGTACGCTGCAAATGGCGGCCTGGTCTACTTGTCTGCTGAAGGGAAACGCAGTGTCGACGGCAGCCTGAGCCCTTACAAGAAAGGGCCCGTTGTCATGGCAATCAGTGCCCAGGTCCCGTTATGCCCAGTTTATATAGCGGGCAGCCGACAATGTATGCCGCCCGGGGCCTGGAAAATCCGCCCGGGTAAAATCATTATGAGGTATTTGGCCCCGATACCAACCACTGGCATGACATACGAGGATCGACATTCACTGCTTGAGCACCTACGGATAGTGGGTGAGAAGGAGCATTCACGATGGGTCAACGATCGTGAGTCTGTCACCTAACAAACGGTTCAAGCCGACCGTGGGCTTCGTGCGCCAGTCCGGCGGCTTAACCTAGGCGTTAAATGCCAGTGACAGCAAGGTCCAGAGTCCCGACAATCTGGTCTCTGAAATGCGAGAGGGAGCCAACCGGGTTTTTGAGACGCTTTTCTGGCACAGAGGAAATTTGTGGGGTTAGCAGTAAAAGTTCCTGGTCGGCAAAGCTGATTCCCGGCGTGAGTCCTTGCATGGATTCGCCATCAAAGGCGGAGCGTTTGCCTAAAGGGATGACGATTCGAGTTGCCAATTCGCTCAGGAGGCTGCTCTGTATATCGACAAGGTAAGGGTAGTGCGCTTTGCTAGTTTTGCTTGGGTTGGGATATACATCGAACTGTGCCATCAAAATTCCCTGAATTCGTCGCCGAAGCATCCATGTTGTTCGACAAAATCGTTATAACTTTTTATTGCAGCGCTGTTTTCTTCAACCCATTGTTCTGCTTCGCGTTTGGAGAGTTCTTCTTTCAGTGCTCGCTCCAGGGTAGCAGACAGATTAATGTTCAGTTCACGGGTCTTACGCAGCAGATCGCTATTGACTGAGAGATTCGCAGCTTTTTTCGGTGCGGCTGCGTTGTAGAGTTCGCCCATTCGAGCCTCCAAGTGGCTATTTAGTGCACAGTCTCACTTTATGCGCATGGTAGTGCGCATTCAAGCATTTAACCAAGGGCTGCTGTCGGACGCACCTACGCTGGCGCTCCGGCACGCCGCAAAGCCAAGCGTTATCACACAAGGAGGTGCATTTATGAAGAACACGGGTAGCTGTCTCTGCGGAGGCATTCAATACGAAATCAACGGTCCGCTGACCGATGTCCTGAACTGTCATTGCTCAATGTGCCGGAAGCTGCATGCCTCCGCATTCAGAACCCGCGCTAAGGTTCAATCTTCTGACTGGCACACCGTCAAAGGTCAGGAGTTGATGAAGTTCTACGAATCTTCTCCGGGTGAGCACAAGGGCTTTTGCTCAAACTGCGGTTCTAGCCTCTACACAAAATTCGACGCAAATCCCGAGATCTATGGCTTTCCACTCGGAACACTCGATACCGACCCGGGAGTAAAAGCAGGGCGCCACGTATTCGTGGGCAGCAAGGCTCCCTGGTTCGAGATTACGGACGATCTGTCTCAGAATGCGGAGTATGACTGAGACAGTGATATCCAGTCGTGTAAGGCGGACGGCTTTCAGCCGCCGCTTCGCTTGGCGTTAAGAAATTAGGAGAAAGGCATGGCAGAAGAAAAAAACCTTGAAGGACTAGGCGGCTGGCTGGTGCTGGTGGGGCTAGGTATTATCATTTCGCCGCTGCGAGTTATCGCCATGGTGTTTCCAATCTATTCAGAAATGTTTTCTAATGGATCTTGGGCAGCGCTAACTACACCAGGAGCCGAAGCTTACAACCCAATCTGGGCGCCAATTCTATTTGGAGAAATGGCGATAAACGGAGGGTTAGTTTTAGCGTGGATATTTGTCGCTGTCCTATTCTTTTCAAAGAAGAAGGAATTCCCGAAGTGGTACATCGGTATGTTGCTATTTACTCTGGCTTTTATTCTTATCGATGCTTTAGCAATAAAGTTGGTGCTTCCCAATGAGCCTGTATTCGATGCTGAAACTGTCAAGGAGTTTGGACGCACGCTCATCGTTACGCTGATATGGGTTCCATACATGCTCGTTTCAAAACGGGTGAAAACAACGTTTGGCAAATAAATTGCCTAACAATCGCGTCAACTCGGACGTGGACTTCCCCCGGTTTAGTGGACACGCATCGATAACTCCGCAAGAGGAGCAAAGCGATGCCGGAGATGATCACGGGGAAGAAAACTCAGCGGTACAGCACTGAGTTCAAAGTCAAAGCGGTGGAATGGAGCCACCAGGCCCATCGCAGTGTGAAAAGCGTTGCCGAAGCGCTGGATATTCACCCTTTCATGCTGTCACGCTGGCGTAAGGAGTACCGAGAGGGAAAATTCGCCATGAAACGGGTCAAGAAAGCGCCAGTAGACGCCAAAAAGAAGATACAGGAACAGGATGAGGTTGCCCGCCTTAAACGCCGTATATCGGAGCTTCAGGAGGAAAACGACATCTTAAAAAAGTTTCAACGTTTTCAGGCAGAGGAACGACGGAAGCGTTCCGATTCGTCTGGAAACACCGGCGGGAACACGGCGTAAAGTCGCTTTGTCGGCACCTCAAGGTTTCACGTTCGGGATACTACGCCTGGGCAACCAGGAAGCCCAGTCAGAGGGCGGCTGAGAAGGCAGAGTTGTTGTTGAAGGTCCGAAGAGTCTACAACGACAGCAAAGGCCGCTATGGCAGCCCCCGTGTCTATCAGGCCCTGCGCAGAGAAGGGCTGGTTGTGGGTGAAAACCGAGTCGCGAGAGTCATGCGGGAATGGGGCATGAAAGCCCGTGTAATGCGCGTTTACCGGCGTATGACAAAACGCAGGGATGACCTGAAGGCACTGCCAAATTATCGGCTTGAGGCTGACAAACCGGCTTCAACGAACCAGCAGTGGAGCAGTGATGTCACCTACATAAAGCTGGGTGAAAAATATGTGTTCCTGGCCGTAGTGCTGGATCTGTATTCACGACGCATCATCAGTTGGCGGCTGGGAGAGAATCTGAGTGCAGACTTTGCCCGAGCCACACTCCGCGAGGCTTTCACTAGCCGGAAACCAGTGTCAGACCTGTTGCTCCATACGGATCGTGGCATCGAATACCGCGCTCACAAAACACAGGCTTTGCTGAATCAACACCGGGTACGGCACAGCATGAATCGCCCCGGCCAGTGCACTGATAATGCGGAGGTGGAGTCGTTCTTCAAGACCCTCAAGGGAGAATTACTGCATGCAACCAGCTTCGTGACAATGCGGCAATTACGAAAACATATAAAAGCCTATATTGAGGGATTTTATAATACCCAACGGCTGCACAGTGGCCTTGGTTACCGGACTCCGATAGAGTTCGAAGGAATTAACTGATGGGGCGTGTCCATCTTATTGGGGGGAAGTCCAACGGTAAAAAGCGGCGCTCTTTCCTCGCTCTGCTTTTTGCCGCCGGTTACGCGAAGCGTTATGTGAATGAAATACTCGAGCATTTTCCATGAATATTGATCTACTTATCATCGCTGGCTCATTTAGTTTTTTGGCAGCTTGCCTACATATTGGTGTAGTCATTGGCGGGCCACGTTGGTATCGTTTTTTTGGTGCAGGAGAGTCAATGGCCTTGATTGCTGAAAAGGGCTCTTTAAAGCCTACTGTTATTACTCTTTCTATAGCTACCATTTTATTTTTATGGGCTTTTTATGCTTGGTCTGGTGCAGGTTTTTTTCCAAGTATGCCATTTCTAAAAACTGCTTTATCAGCAATTACAGCTATTTATTTAATTCGTGGTCTAGGTGGAATAATTGTTCCATTTGTATCTGATCACCCTCAAATAAAACAAAATAGTCTGGCGTTTTGGGTTTGGAGTTCAGCTATTTGTTTAGTAATTGGTGTATTCCATTTGATGGGGTTAATTGCTATATGGCAGAATTTATAAAATCACATAACAAACGGCTCAAACGGACAAATATTCGCTGTCATCTTTTTTGCAAAGAAACGCAAAAAAGCCGCCATCAAACATTTGCGCGGTTAGCCGGGCGTTAGTTTTTGGATAAAAGTTATAGGCAAGATAATAGTTACTGTATCAGCAATAATAATAAACAGGGTAAAACCATGAGTTAAAACGAGATTAAGCCTTTCCTTTATACTCGGCAGGGTGGCTTGGCTATCATTTCAATAAATGATGCGCCATGGAACAAAATGACTCTGGAGTTTATGGACGAGTTGGAAACCCTGATACCCAAGTTAAAAAAAGACAGTTCGATTCGAGCCGTATTGTTTACAGCGGAAGGGGAGGAAAACTTTTCTGCTGGCATGAACTTAAAAGAGTTAGGACCCAAGCTAGCCAACCCGAATGAATTGGAAGCGCTATTCGACCAAAGACTAAGGGTGTTATCAGCCATTGAGCTTTTAGGAAAACCGGTGATTGCCACGCTTTTCGGTTATTGTCTGGGCGGTGGCTTAGAATTACCCATGTCATGCCATTTTAGATTAGCAGCTAAAGAAGGCTGTAAAATTGGACTGCCAGAAATGGACTTGGGTACTGTACCCGCATGGGGTGGAAATACACGTTTAACGCGCTTGGTCGGCCGAATGCATTCATTGGATATGGTACTGCGGTCTAAAAAAATAGATGGCCCTGAGGCCTATCGTATTGGCTTGGTGAATGAGGTCGTTGAAAACAATCAATTGAAAAATCGAGCCATTGAATTAGGTTTAGAGTTGACAACCCAGCCGCCGATTGCCATGCGAGAGATTATGCCCGTTATTATTAAAGGCGATGATATGTCTCAAGATGAATCATTCCGAATGGAAAGACAAGCGGTGTTAAACACGTTAGGTAATTCGGAAAGTCAGGAAGGAATGATGGCTTTTCTTCAAAAGCGCAAGCCTGTGTTTCAAGATAACTAAGTGCTTCATCTTCAAAACTAACAATCAAAGGCGGCCGACGCCAAAAGACGCGTGGTTGCTTTGGGCGTTAGGCAATCACCACTCAGGGCTACTAATGCAAATATCCAATATTCCCTTCGGGACAACCGACTGGTCCAGTATTAAACCAACCGAGCATGCTGGCGAAACAGGTTATGCCTATTGGCACACCCAACACTTTGGAAATATCAGAGTTCGTATGGTGGAGTACACACCTGGCTACTTAGCTGATCATTGGTGCACCAAAGGGCATATACTTCTATGTATCGAGGGTGAGTTGCATACGGAACTCGAAGACGGCCGAAAATTCACTCTCAAACACGGCATGAGCTACCAAGTCGCGGACAATGCTGAACCACATCGTTCATACACAGGTATCGGTGCAAAGCTATTTGTTGTCGACTGAATGAAATGCCTAACAACTGGTTCAAACCGTTCGCTGCGCTCATTGGGACGGGTTAAAGCCCGCCCCTTAACCAAACGTTAGGCTCTCCGTGACCACCACCAAAGGTATTTGAATACACCATGATCTTTGTTGAACCGATCACTCTCACCGCACGCGGCTTAAGTCTCGTGCCGCTCGAACTCAATCATGAAGCCGGCCTGCGGGCCGCCGCCGTGGATGGAGAATTGTGGAACCTGCGCATCACATCGGTGCCTTCACCCGACGAGACGCGCGGATATATTGATACCGCTCTGCAAGCTCGAGAGGATGGCCACCGCATGGCATTCGCTGTTATCGAAGAGGCTAGCGGTGAGGTGCTTGGCTCCACTAGTTACCACGATATTCTACCCGCGGTAAAACGAGTGGAAATTGGCTACACGTGGTATGCAAAGCGTGTCCAGCGCACCCATGTCAATACCACCTGCAAGCTATTGCTGTTGGCGCACGCTTTCGACACGTTGGGCTGTAACGTAGTCGGCTGGCGCACCGACAACTTTAACTACGCCAGCCAGCGTGCGATCGAGCGTCTAGGCGCGAAGAAGGATGGTGTGATCCGGGGCAACGTACTTCGCCGCGACGGCACCATTCGAGACACTGTGATGTATAGTCTGCACAAGGGCGAATGGCCTGAGGTTCGTGCACAACTCAATTATCTGTTGAGCCGACCAGGCGTTTAATGAGGGAGATTATGCGCTTAGTTGGCGATGCACCTAACAAGCAAAGGCAGGCGGACGCTTTGCACCGCTGCTTTGGGCGTTGGGCGGCATTGATGTGGCATGCATGATTCCGGTAAAACGAAAAATGCTCATATTGGATTATTAAACATGAAATACCGACTCAACCAGTAGGAACTCAAAATGACTATTGAAACATGGGCTCTATATGTCGGTACGGTACTGCTGTTTATGTGTACACCCGGGCCGAGTCATTTGCTCATGCTTTCTGTCAGTACGTCGAATGGGTTTCAAAGGTCTCTTGCCACGGCCGCAGGGGACTTAACAGCAAATGTCATTCAAATTGTCTTGGCAGGGCTCGGATTGGCAGCGGCTTTGAACGCTTCCAAATACGGGTTCTCCGTTGTGAAATGGCTGGGCGTGAGCTATTTGGTTTGGCTCGGCACGCGTCAGATTATTAAATCGTTCACAACGCGTGCCGCAGCCGCACCTGTCTTCAAAGCATCGTTGAAAAGTCTGTGGGCTCGTGGGTTCATCACTTCAGCCGCTAATCCTAAGGCAGTTGTATTCTTTGCCGCTCTATTTCCACAATTTCTGAGTTCTACTCATAGCTTGTTCCCACAAGTTCTTGTGCTGGGCTTGTCCTACATCGTGATCGACGGCATATTTCTCAGCACCTACGGTAAGTGTGGGAACTGGATAGCAACGAAATTAAGCAACAGAAAACAGGTATGGGTTGAGAGATTTTCAGGAGCGGGCCTAATTGGGACAGCTCTTTTACTTGGGTTCAAGTCTCAACGCTCATAGGCTCGAAGAGTAGTAGTGGTGCCGCCCAACAAGTCAATCAAGTTCGTTGTGGCCCTATCGGGCCTCCACGGAACGCGCTTACGCGCGCCGCTTATTTTCGGCGTTAACTGTTACTGAAAAGGGGTTCACATGAGCTATCAGGCGGTAAATTTCAAAAACAAGCTCGGCCTCTTCGTTGAGCAATGGTCACCAAAGGTCATCGCCGAGATGAATGACTACCAATTCAAGGTCGTTAAAATCCAAGGTGAGTTCGTTTGGCATGATCACACGGATACAGACGAGACGTTCATCGTGCTTGAGGGTAGTCTGAGAATTGATTTCAGAGATGGGTCTGTAAATCTGTCTGAGGGTGAAATGTACGTTGTCCCGAAAGGTATCCAGCACAAGCCTTATGCGGAACATGAGGCAAAAATTTTGCTTATCGAGCCACGTGGCGTTGTGAATACCGGCGGCGAGGCTGGTAGCAAAACGGCAGAGAACGACGTTTGGATCTGAATCAGTTAACAAGTCAATCAAGTTCGTTCCGGCTTGCGGCCTCCACCGGACGCCCCTGTCGGGCCGCTGCTTATTTCAGCGTCATATTTCAAGGACGGTTAGGTGTCAAATTTAAAGATTGCAGTAGCTCAAGTGTCATCTATAAAAGGTGATATTGGTGAAAATATCAAAACTCATTTACTTGCCATAGAAAAAGCAAGTCAGATTGGAGTTTCCTATATTGTCTTTCCTGAATTATCTCTTACAGGTTATGAGCCAGAATTAGCCGCTAAACTTGCATTCTCGACTGATGATAGTCGGTTAAAACCTTTAATTGACTCTGCAATGGAAAATAATATAAAAATTGGTGTTGGCGCCCCTTTGAAGTCAGATGGTTTGCCAAAGATTGGGCTTATTATCATTTCTCAATTAGGCACAGTAGATACTTATGAAAAAATCCACCTGCATTCTGGTGAAGAGGCATTTTTTAATCGCGGCACTACTCATAATTGTATAACCATTGAGAATACAAAAATTGCTAATGCTATTTGTGCTGACACCAACAATCCAAACCATGCTCTTACTTGTTCTGAACTAGGAGCTTCTGTTTATATCGCTGGAGTGTTAATTACAGAAGGTGGCTATAATTCTGATACAGCTGTAATGGCTGCTTATGCTAATAAATATAACATGCTTGTTGCAATGGCTAATCATAATCAACCAACAGGTAATAGGGCTCCTATAGGTAAAAGTGCAATATGGTCAAATACTGGACTACTTGCTTGTGCATCTAAGAATCAAAACTCTCTAGTTGTGGCTGAAAAACTAGATGACAATTGGTCAGGTCAGGTGGTTGAAATATAACAAGGTTTTCAAGTCGAACTCGTATCAGTTTGCTCGGTTCCACTTCGTTTCACATTTTAGCAAACTGTTTCTTGCCACTTAAAACGGGGTTAGGCGTTAAAGATGGATCTTCTAATATCGCTCGCCACCATTAATCACGCAGTATTTGCCTGTGAACTTGCTAAAGCTAATATGCGCCCGTACTACAAGCGCTATGAAATTGAATGGAACAATGATAATTTCCTGCAAGAATGGAAAACGCTTGAGAGCTATATCATTTACAAGTCAGAGACTGAGGTGGGCTTTCTGAGCTTAAGCTCCAACAGTTCATCTCTATACATTCGAGACATTCATCTATCCGAAAAATATCTCAACAAAGGCATTGGCACTTGGGCAATATCTCAAGCAACATCAATTGCAGCTAGTCGAGGCCTTGGCTCAATTCGGTTAAAAGTATTCAAAGACAATCCAGCTAAATCATTGTACGAGCGCCTTGGCTATCTCGTCGTCGGCACTGAAAATAATCTGCTTCGAATGGAGTATCGTGTTGCCGCCTAACAAACGGTTCAAACCGTTCGCTTCGCTCTCTGGGACTGCGTGCCGCAGCCCCTTAACCGGCACGTTAGGTATCAACAAGGAGAGTAGAGTGGTTACCTGTTATCTCAGATATGTTCTCAATCCCCATAAACTGAAAGAATTTGAGCACTACGGAAAATTATGGATTCCGCTTGTCGAAAAATTTGGCGGCCAGCACCATGGCTATTTTCTGCCTTCGGAGGGAGCCAACAATATCGGTCTTGCTCTATTCACCTTTCCTAGTTTGGCGGCATACGAGGAGTACAGAGTAAAATCCTTCGAAGATCCTGAGTGCATTGCAGCTTTTGAATATGCAAAAGAGACTGGCTGCATTGTGAGTTACGAGCGGTCCTTTTTCCGGCCAGTATTCAATACCTAACAAGTGCATCAAATACGTTCTGGCCCGAAGGGCCTCCACCGGACGGCTTTTTATCTGCTTCGCTGCGTAAAAGCCGCCGCTTATTTCAGCGTTAACACTCGAGGAAGCTTTTGTGGCAATAGTTGTAGCTGTGAGCAGGGACGATCAACACAACTTCTCAAAGGTCGAATGTGACTCTATTACCCTACTAAAGGGCCTGGGGGTCGAAGGAGATGCGCACTGCGGAACTACCGTTAAACACCGGTCTCGAGTTAAAAAAGATCCGACACAGCCAAACCTTAGGCAGGTTCATATTCTCCAGTCCGAGCTCCTTAAAGAACTTCAGGAAAAGGGGTTTGATGTTCGACCTGCGAGTTTAGGAGAGAATATTCTGATTGAAGGAATCGATGTTCTGGCGTTGCCAAGGGATACTGTACTGAAAATTGGCGAAAGTACTGTGGTCCAGATCACTGGTTTAAGAAACCCATGCCTCCAACTAGATAACTATCAGAGTGGGCTTACCAGCGCAGTTTTAGACCGAACGGAAACAGGTGAGATTATTCGAAAAGCGGGAATTATGGGTATCGTTCTGCAGGGAGGGGTTGTTAAAAAAGGCGATTCGATTGAAGTTGAGTTGCCAGCTGAGCCTTACCAAGCACTGGAGCGCGTCTAATGTTAACAAGGCCAGCCAAGGCGACGCAAAAAGGGCGCGCTTGCTGGCGACGTTATGCACCAAGGAGAGTGACGTGCCGATAACCGGCGAGTGTTTCTGTGGTGAGGTGAGCTACCAAGTCGATGGCAGGCTTCGTGATGCGAGGTCTTGCCACTGCTCCCGCTGTCGTAAAGCATTCAGCTCCCAGGCGTCAGCATATGCATTGGTTGAACCATCTGAGTTCAGTTGGTTATCCGGCGAGGAATTGCTTACATCCTATGTAGGCAGCCATGGCTTTGGGCTTCGGTTTTGCAGCAAATGCGGGTCTACGCTTTGTGGCATTTTTAATGAAGTCGTTCATGGTGTGACTTTAGGGTGCGTGAGTGGTGACCCGGAAATCGAGATTGGCATGCACATTTTTGTGGGCTCCAAGGCTGCGTGGGAAGTTTTGCCGGATGTGGTGACTCAATATCATGAGCAGAGTCCGAACAATGCATAACCAAGCGGTCAATCGGACACCAGAAGCGTGTCGCTTTTGGTTCCCTCAGGCGCGCTCCGGCGCCGGTTACCATCAGCGTTATGCGTACTCGAAAAGGTGAGGGCCTAGGAACATGAGAGTCTTGGTTGTTGGAGGAAGCGGTGCGACAGGGCGGTTGCTCGTGCGGCAGTTGCTGGATCGTGGACTGTCAGTCCGTGCGATCGTGAGGTCTCCCGAGAGATTAATCGAAGCTCTGGGGGCGCACGAGCGTTTGTCAGTGGTGCACGCTGCGGTCCTTGATCTGAGCGATACGGAACTTGTTCAGCATGTGGACGGGTGCGAGGCTGTTATCTCGTGTTTGGGCCACACGTTGAGTTTCAAGGGGGTCTATGGAAAGCCTCGACGGCTGGTGACCGAAGCCACGCGGCGTTTGTGTAAGGCAATCAAAGCGAACGCACCGAAGAGCCCTGTGAAATTTGTGCTCATGAACTCGACAGGTTGCCGCAATCACGATCTGGCGGAATCGGTATCGTTGGTGGAAAGATGTGTTGTCGGTTTGATCCGGTTGTTGGTTCCGCCGCATTCGGACAACGAGCATGCGGCTAAGTACTTGCTTAGCCAAGTTGGTTCGGACGACGCGTGCGTCGAATGGGTTGCTGTTCGCCCCGACAGTCTGATCGATGATGACGTCGTTTCGAAATATGAGATACATCCTTCACCGACCAGAAGTGCCATATTGAATTCGGGCAAGACCAGTCGAATCAACGTGGGCCACTTCATGGCTGAGCTGATGACAGACGACGCCGTATGGAGTGAGTGGAAGGGAAAGACGCCGGTGATCTACAATGTTGCATAACAAGAATCTCATGCGGATGCGGACAAGCCGCGCCGCATAGATTAGAGTTAAGTCCTACCCACTTGTTAAACTAGGGTAATTTATGAAATCACTAAATAATAAAGTTGCTGTTATTACAGGATCGTCGCGAGGAATAGGGGCTCAGATAGCAATTACACTAGCTGAGGCTGGAGCAGACGTAGTTATTAATTACTCTAGCAACCCAAAACCAGCTGATAAAGTTGTCTCTGATATTAAAGCTATTGGCGGCAATGCTATTGCTATAAAGGCAGACATCAGTAATCCTGAAGAAGTTAAGGTACTGTTTGATTCAGCGATTAATCAATTTGGAAAAATAGACATCCTTATTAATAATGCTGGCTCTATTTTGTATAAAACAATTCAAGATACAACAGATGATGATTTCGATCAGATATTTTCTGTTAATGTGAAAGGTACTTTTAATACACTCCGTGAGGCAGCTTCACGGCTTGCGGATGACGGACGTATTATTAATTTTTCCAGCTCCACAACCCGCCTAATGCTACCAACGTATGGAGCATATTGTGCAACAAAGGGGGCTGTAGAGCAGCTCACAAGAGTTTTTTCAAAAGAGGTCGGGGCACGAAAAATTACGGTCAATTCAATTTCGCCAGGCCCAACCAATACTGAACTTTTTACTAAGGGTAAAAGTCAAGAGGTTATAAGTCGACTTGCGGGAATGGCTGCACTTGGCCGTATAGGTGAACCAATAGATATTGCCCGTATTGTGTTATTCCTTGTTGGTGAGGATGCATCATGGATAACAGGTCAGAATATTGGTGCAAACGGAGGGTTCGCCTAACAAGTTTGTGAACACGGGCTCGGGTACTTTTTCACTTTTTTCGCTTACGCAAAAAAATCGATAACATACCCTAGCCGTGTACAAAGGCGTTATGCCATCTCGTAAAGCCTGATCGCTCCAGCATTAACGCTTGACGTTATTAATGTATCGAGTCATTTTTTATGCATGATCATATTGTTCAAGTGTAAGGATACCGAGAAGCTGGCAGGTGGTCGCCGAGGTCAGCATCGCATTCGAATCAACAAGCAGCTTCGGGTGTGCTTCCGCTGGACCAAAGCTGGTGCGGAAGACGTTGAAATTATTGATTACCACTAGGAGCTAAATCATGCGCAACATTGATGCTGTAACGCCCGGCGAGTTGCTGAAAGAGGAATTTATGGAGCCCATGGGTATTTCTCAATACCGTCTTGCATAAGAAATTGGGGTTCCGGCTCAGCGAATCGGCCAGATTATCGTGGGTAAGCGTTCAATAACGGCAGACACCGATCTGCGGCTCTGTCGCCTTCTTGGTTTATCCAACGGCTACTGGCTGCGGGTTCAGATAGCCTATGACACTGAGATTGCAGAAAATGCCCTTGAGGATCAGTTGAAGAATATTCGCCCTTGGAACTCCGGGCCAGAGATGGAGCACAGGGCATAATCAGCGGCATAAATTCCTCGGCTAAACACAGGTTTCAAGCAAATGCCCAGCCAGCAAAAACTTGCCACACTTAACGAACAGTTCGCAATAGAAGGGCAGCTGCAATTCAACGCGACTGACGATTTGATTGTGGCTAACATCACTAACCAGCACGCCACGGCAAGCATTGCCTTGCAGGGCGCACAGGTGCTGTCTTGGGTTGTTAAAAGAGAAGATAAAAGGGGTACTGAAAGAGGTGCCAACGAGCAACAACCGCTGATCTGGCTTTCAGACGAAGCGACGTTTATCGCGGGTAAAACCATTCGCGGCGGCATTCCAGTGTGTTGGCCCTGGTTTGGCGCGCATCCTGATCGTGAGGATTATCCTGCCCATGGTTTTGTTAGAGCCGCTGTTTGGGACGTGGTTGAAACCAGCACGACGGCTGCCGGGCAAACTAACGTAGTATTTCGCCTGCCGCAAACGCAAGTGCCCCTAGCCTTATGGTCACACAACACCGAGCTAGAGCTACACGTCAGCGTCGGCGCAACCCTTGAGCTGAACTTGATCACCCGCAATCATGGATCAGAAACCGTCACCATCAGTCAGGCGTTACACAGTTATTTTGCCGTGAGTGATATCAAGGATGTGACGGTTAAGGGTCTGGAAGGTTGCCAGTTCATTGATGCCCTGGATGATTGGCAGCGCAAAGTCGAAATTACGCCGATTTGCATTGATGCTGAAATTGACCGTATTTATCAAAATACCAAGTCCGTCTGTTCACTCGAAGACAAAGGTTGGCAACGTCGTATTAACATTGAAACCAACAACAGCCGCTCAACCGTGGTCTGGAACCCCTGGATTGACAAATCAGCTCGGCTGGGCGATATGGGGGAGGGTGGTTATTTGAATATGCTGTGTATTGAAACCGGCAATATTGGCGATGATCGTGTCAGTATTGCTGCGGGTGCGGAGCATTGTTTGTCGGCCTGTTATCGGATTGTGAAAATTTGAGTCGAAGCTCGCGCCCATTACGCGGGCGTTCATCGCGTATAAAAAACAGGTAGTAGAAAACCGGCGTGGCGATCAGGGTCAGCACCGAGGCAAACGCAAGCCCTGCCATGATGGTGACCGCCATGGAGACAAAAAAGGCATCACCCAACAAGGGGATCATGCCCAGGATAGTGGTCGCCGCCGCTAATACCACAGGACGAAGCCGTGAGGTGGAGGCGGCAACGATAGCCTCTTTCAAGGCTAACCCCTCGGCGCGTACTAGATCGATCTCTTCCACCAGTACGATACCGTTTTTGATCAGCATGCCTGACAAGCTCAGCAGCCCCAATAGTGCGGTAAAGCTGAACGGCAGCCCGGTGCCGAGCAGCCCGATGACCACGCCATTTACCGACATCGGGACCAGCAACCAGATGATCAACGGCTGTCGCAGAGCGTTGAACAACAGGATTGAAATGATGATCATGATCAGTAGCGCCAGGGGCAGCTGGTTGGCCAGTGATTGTTGAGCCTCTCCGGAGTCCTCATACTCTCCTCCCCAGGCGATCTGGTAGCCAGAAGGTAACGCCATCGCTTCAACCGATGCGCGGATTGCATTATGTACAGAGGCTGCGGTCGCATCACGTGAGATATCAGCGGACACAGTGAGTGTGGGCACACGATCGCGGCGATGAATCAGCGTGTCTTGTATCTCATAGTCAAAACCATCGATCACTTGACCGATGGGGACCATGGACTGTGCAGATTCGGAATAGGCCATCTGATCGATGAGTCCGAATTCATCGGAAGAAGGAGCGCGAACAATAATCGGCACCTGACGCTCGTTGTCACGGTACACGCCCGCCTCAACACCGTCGGTGGCAAAGCGCAAGGTCTCCGCTACCTCATCGCGTGTCAGCCCTGCGGTCTCGCCGCGGGCTTTCACATAGGCTGGCACAATCACCAATTCCTGTTCATGCCAGTTGGTGCGCATACCGACAAATTTATCGGAAGCGGCTTGCATACGCGCGGTGGCCTCATCGCCCAACGCACGTAATGTGGTGGCATCTGGTCCGGAGATGCGAAGCTGGATCGGATCCCCGCCACCGGGCCCGAACTGCAGTCGTTTGGTCCGAAATTCACCGTCCACGAGCTGCGATTGACCGTAGACCTCAAGTGCCTGTTGCAGTGGTGCGATATCATCGGTGCTCTGGGTGCGAACGATCAGATGCCCATAGCTGGGATTAGGACGTTGGGTGGGGTACGTCAGCATGAAGCGTGCTGCACCATCACCGATAAAGCTGGTCACAGAGACTACATCGTCTCTTTCGACCAACCAGTCTTCAATTTGTTGAAGATCGCTTGAAGTTCGGTGAATGTCGCTGCCTTGCGGTAGCTTATAATTCACGAAAAACAACGGTGTATTCGAATCCGGAAAGAACTGATCCTTCACCTGTGTAAAGCCTGCGAACGAGACGACAGTAAGAACGATAAGGCCTGCCACCACAGACCATCGTGCCGATAGCGCCATTCGTAACAAAGCGCCATAGCCTCGAAACACCGGACCGTCATAAGCATCATCATTGTCTGTCAGTGATTGCTGAAAGAAGTAGTGCCCAAAGAGTGGCGTGACAGTGATGGCCAGCAACCACGACAGGAGCAAGGAGATGCCGATCACGGCAAACAGCGAGAATAGAAACTCACCGGTTTCATCCGGGCTCAGACCAATGGCGGCAAAGGCCATGATGCCGATCACGGTCGCACCGAGTAGGGGGATCTGGGTTTTCGAGGCCGACTCCTGAGCCGCTTCTCGCGATGCACGACCCCGCTTCATAGCGGTCTGCATGCCTTCGGCCACCACGATGGCGTTGTCCACAAGCATGCCCATGGCAATGATCAATGCTCCCAGGGAAATCCGTTCCATCTCGATGGAGAACAGCTTCATGAACAACAGCGTGCCCACCACCGTCAGCAGCAAAGTGCTGCCCACGACGACTGCTGCCCGCCAACCCATGAACAGGGCCAACACCACCACGACAATCGCCACCGACATCGCCAGATTGACCAGAAAATCGTTGGAGGCTGTTTCAACTACTTTATGCTGCTGATAGATCGGTTGGACCTCAACACCGTAGGGCAGGGAGGCTTTTAACTCAGTCAATCGTTGTTCGACACGTTTGCCGACCTCGACGATATTTTCGTTTTGCAAACCTGCCACACCCAAGGTGAAAGCCTCAGCACCGTTATGCCGAATCATCAGTGAGGGATCGTTAACTCGAGAGCGTGTAACAGAGGCGATGTCTGCCAGGCTGATCACCTGACCGCCCACGCCGAGGGACAGGCTTGCGATATCGCTGACACTGTCCGAGCCGTACGGGGCTTGCACACGAACATCGTTGATCGCCCCTGCGGGTACCACCGAATTGGACTGCGCGATCGCACCGACGATCGCCAGTGGTGGAATATTTTGGTTATACAACAAGGCCAGATCGGGTTCCACATAGATAGCCTCTTCGGGCAGACCGGACAGATCCACGTCGGCCACGCCCGGCACACTGAGCAGCTCACGCCGTAAGTAGGTGGCAAGCTCATGCACTTCACTATCATCGAAGCCCTCAGCCATGACCGCAAAGTACAAACCGAACACATCGCCGAAACTGTCGTTCACGTTCGGTGGCAAGACACCCTGTGGCAGAGAGATTGTGGCATCCGAGACACGGGCTCGAAGTAGGGTCCAGATGCCCGGCAGTTCATCATTTTTTATGCTCGGCTTAATCTCTACTTCGATCAAGGATTGTCCCGGGGTGTTGATCGAAACGATCTGATCGACTTCAGCGATTTTCTGAATCGCACTCTCCAACGGTTCTGAGACTTCCCGTGCTACCTGTTCGGCTGAGGCTCCGGGGTATTGCGTAACGATCACGGCCGTCTTGATCGTAAAGGCTGGATCTTCCAGACGACCCAGTGAGAAGAAGCTCCAGATTCCACCCAACAGGCAGGTGAGAATCAACAACCAGGTGGTCAATGGTTTTTCGATACTACTGCGTGCGATGTTCATGCTGTTCGCTCCACTGTTCTAAAAGCTTGTAAAGGGACGGACACGCTGCTGATCGGCTAGCACATCGACACCCGAGGCCACGATCTGGTCACCCTCGGATATTCCGCTGAGTAGCTGGATATCGCCTGCTTCGCCGATACGGATTTCCACAGGTGTAAGCGCTAACGTGCCGCTCTCCTGATCATCCTCTGCCACGTAGCGCAGCACCGAGACAACTCCGTCCAGGCCTTTGTGAATGGCCGAGGCCGGAACCGTGATGCCCGACGGAGCATCTAGAATCGTGGCGAAAACCGTGACGGAGGCACCGGGCAGTAGCAGTAGATCCTCTGGTGGTCTCATACCTAGCGTGACGCGGAAGGTCTGTCCAATCCGTGAGGCTTCGGCATCGACCTCGCGATACTCCAGCGGGTACAAGGTGGCACTGGCTGGAAAGCGCGCCGACAACTCAAGATTCGGGTTATCCCCGGTTCTCTGAAACAGTATCTCGGGGACATCGATCTCTATCTGGAGCTCAGACATGTCGTGAAGACGCACGATCGGCGTACCGGCACCGATGGTTGAGAAGTTTGCCAAAGATCGCGTCGCAACAATCGCATCGAAGGGAGCGGTCAATATGGCTCTCTCCAGAGCGTACTCTGCATCACGTGTAGCGACGCTTGCGATCACCGACGCGGTCCGTGCATCGTCAACCGAGGCGCGACTGGGGCTGTAGCCCTGTAATTGCTCCAGACGGTTGAGCGTGCGAATGGTTTTTTCTTCGGAGGCTTTTGCCCGGTCCAGTGCTAACTGAAACGGCTCCAAATCCAGCTGCGCAACCATCGCACCCTTGGCAATCAATTCGCCTTCGATGGCTGGAAACTTGACCAATTGGCCTGGCACCTGGAAGGCCAGGTCCACCGTTTGCCGTGCCGTGACTCGACCAAAGAACGCGCGCTTAACCCCGTCCTCGCCAGCCTCGATGCTCATTAACTTGACAGGCTTTGCCGCCGCGTCAGCCAATAGCGGCAACGAGAACGTGGTCAAAATGCCTACTAGAAGGGCTGACATCAATTGTCGGCACAATGCGCGGTTCGTACACCTGCCCACAATTGTTCGCGCTGAATAAAGGTTTACCTTGATCGGTGACAGGCCAATCAGGTCTGGCAGCGGCGCCTGTATGTACTTGAGACTAGTCATGTTTTGCTCTTTGGCCTCGTTAAATGGTATTGGCGTGTGCGATAGGTTCTGCAATTTCGCGTTCGGTAGCTCTCGGTGATTCATGTTGGCTCATCACCATATCTGAATCTTTGTCAGATTTTTACTGAACGATATCGCCCTGTCAAGCAAAACATGATTATTATTCAGATATGGATTCAATGAAATTTATGCTGATTGCCGGTAAGCGATGACCGTTTTGCGGTGTGTCAGCACGGTAAGCCATAGAGATTTTAGGCGTGATTGCTGTTCAAGATAGTGATATAGAGCAGTGTTAAGTGCTGACAGAATCGGAACGTTAAAGTCAATATAACGCATGTAATACAGTACGTTACAGTAATTTTAAAATTTGATAACACAAACTTAGTCGATATTTATGGCTGAATAAACGAACCCGAAAATCTCGACATTTGACGACAATCTATCGTGAATCAACTCATTAAACACGGATAGATTGACCGGAAGCGCACAATGCCTTATAACTGAACATTAGTCAGATAGTATAAGTTATGAAGGCATTCTAGAGGGTCAGGTGCCACTTCGAACGCCTCAACAAGTGCGCAGCCACATCATCGTTGGCCGGAGACTCCATTCAGCTACAACACTAATTCGTCAGAACGGGCGTGCAGCTACGTGCGATGGGCACGCAGTATGTGCAGGAGCATGTCGAGTTCGTCTTTGATAGAGTCAAACACAAATTCGATCACGGACAATATGAGCCTGTTAAGCAGGTCATCTTGCTGAGCATGCACTGGAGCGCAGCGGCGGTTGAAAGGGTCAAAACGCTTGATGATGATCAGAGGCAAGTGGCCTTGGAGTTGGCCAGGACCATGCTGCGCACAAGCTGGAACAGCACCATCAGGCAGTGTGCTTGCGTCGATTGACAGCCAGCTCGCAGACACACTGAACCCATCGCAGCGGCGCGTAGAAGTTCACTTCTGCGCTGAACCATGGGTTGGTAAGATGCCGCACATGCTTTATACCTACTGCTGATTTTGTACTAATTACAGACTATCACTGAATAAAATCCAGGTAATGATTTATGAAATCAAGTTCCAAGCGTCAGGATTCGATCCGAGCACCTCAGCAAGCACGAAGTCAACAGCGGGTTGAACTCATCTTGGAGGCTGCCAAACAGTTGATTCTGGAGAAGGGCTGCGCCGGTTTGAAAATGACCGATATCGCGGTGAAAGCTGCTATCACGGTCGGATCGATCTACCAGTACTTCCCCAATAAAAGCGCCATTGTCGCAGGGCTCGGTGAACACTATTTGGAGGCCAATCATCGGGGCGTGGCAGAAGCGTTGGCTGTGCCGCCTGCCACCACTGATGAGCTATTGCAGATCAGCCTTGCGTTATTGGATGGCTACTACCAGCTGCATCGAGAGGATCCGGTCGTGCGTGATATCTGGATGGGCTCGGCCACGGACAAAGAATTTCGCGCAGTGGATGACAATGATACACAGCGAAGCGTGGATCTGATCTTCGAGCGTACCAAGCATCTGTTCAAACCCCGCCAGAGCACCAAGGTAAAACTGGCCATTATGATGATTATTCTATTTGGCTCGGCAGCAGTCGCGGCGGCTGCGAAAATGGATGAGAAGGAAGGGCGGTCGGCTATGGATACAGCCAAGCTGATGCAGCAGGCTATCTGGGAAATGACATTCAAATCCCTGGGTAGAAACACGTGATTTTAAAGGCAGCTGGATCTAAATAATGGGTTATGCCTTCGCGGGACTGATACTGGCTCCTCTGTTGTTATTCCTGAGCAAGCTTGCTGCGCTGGTACCCAAACCCCGCCACAATCTTGTTCGCTATTATGGCGTATTCTCACCTAACTCAAAGATGAGGCAACTCATTGTTCCGAAGCGCAACCGACCTATTGAAAAAGTGAAAAAAGGGAATGACAAACTTAAAACAACGGAAGAACTTCCAAATCTGGGTGCGCTTTATGCAGAATAATACATAGGACACCTGCCGCTTCACTAATAGGCAAAGAACGCAGTATGAGTAAAGATCCAGAAAAATGGTTTGATGTAGCTAGAGGAGTCGGTGTCGGTTCTTCAGAAGACGATAGGAAAGATGATTCTGTAATTCAGGGTAAAATCACCTCAATACGAGACTACGTTAACAAAGTTAAGATTCGCTGTACCTACAATACTGCAGCTGAAGCACTGGGTATTAAACCGGCTAAATTTAAAAAATTATTAGGTGATCGTAAATCGGAAAATTCATGGTTCGTAAACGCAGGCGCTGGAGAGCCAGTGGGGTATGCTGACAATGAAAAACATGCTGATCTTTATCGAACAACACGAATTATTACATCTGCAGAGGTTCCTTAGATATCAATTATCTAGATGTATTGGGCAATAAC
Organism: Marinobacter psychrophilus; assembly: GCF_001043175.1. NCBI lineage: Bacteria > Pseudomonadati > Pseudomonadota > Gammaproteobacteria > Pseudomonadales > Marinobacteraceae > Marinobacter > Marinobacter psychrophilus. Next base: position 3,901,958 of record NZ_CP011494.1, on the reverse strand, counting down.
ACGTTTAAAAAAATCTATTTCATCGTATTCTCTTAATTTTTGATGAAAGTGGATTAGCCGGAAAGAAACATTTTGCTATTGATGGTTGTAAGTTGCCCACTAACGCATCCAAAGAATAGAGTGGTACACACAAAGAACTTAAAAAGAAATCAGACAAGATGCGTGCGCGGGCAGAGAGAATTGTCGACAAACACATCAACAACGATGCAACCAAAAACGATGACAGCGATCATCACAAACAAGACCAACATTACTGATAATAAATCCTGCAAAATGTCGACATCTAAAGGCGTGACCTGTGTCACCGTAGCGTTTCAGAAATGTACCGTCACCATAAAGAAAAGCGCAAGCCCACAAGAAAAAATAAAGCAACCACACGCACGCACTATTTTTTCTAGTGATGAGTTTGTTGTTAATATTTAAGAAAAGGTCTGTGTATGTCCTAATGGAAAGCAGATGTTGTATGTGGGCGATAATTTTGAAACAGCTAGCGGTCCTCATATGTGTTTTAGAGGCATGCTAATAGACTGTAGAGCCTGCCCATTGCAATGCACAATGCATGAAACACGAAGTAAAACGAAAAGTTCGACAAGTATCTTTTTTAATTGAGGATAAACGTAAAGACAGTTATCTAGATTTATTGGAGAAAAAAATAGATAGCGAAAAAGGCAAGTGGCTGTACAGTCGACGAATGTGGGTCATCGAACCTGTCTTCGGTAATATTTGTGCTAACAAAAGACTGAATCGTTTAAGTCTTCGTGGTACAACTAAAGTCACGGGCCAGTGGTTAATGTACTGCATGGTGCATAATATCGAGAAGCTTTGGAAGAACACTGAAATCCCTCAATGGGGATAGAATGAGACAAGAAAGCCTTTATAGGTGCCGATATTGCTGAGATAAGGTATTGTTCTGGGTATAAAGTAAAGCATAAGAATAATACAGAAAAGCGATTAGCGTCCGTCAAAAAATTCATTAATTATTGGGGAGTGGACAAACATGGTTTTTGATCGTATTTTTCTACAGCCTCGTTAGGCCACGCAAAGAAACGTTTCCTCTCGCCACAGGACTAAATCACAATGAAGCTCTTCGCTCTACTCGTATCACACATTATTGCGCTGGTTCTGGGGTTTGGTCTGGGCGTTTATGCCTTGCCCATCATCATTGCACCTGAAGCGCCGTCAGTGGCGGAAGTACAAGCACAAGCCGAAACGGCAAAGTACACAGGGCAGTTTCGACGAGATCTGAAGGACAGCGATACGCTCCATTGGGGAGAGGGCACCGTCTCGGTGGGAGAGAAGAACATTGGGTTAGTTGGGGAGCTCGCACCGGGGCCGGACTACAAGCTGTACCTCTCACCCGAGTTCGTTGAAACTGAAGCCGACTTCAAACGGCTTAGGTCAGGCATGGTGAGGGTCTCGGACATCAAGACGTTCAAGAACTTCATGGTGGATGTTCCAGCAGGAGTCGACGTGGAAAGTTACAATACGGTGATCATTTGGTGCGAAACCTTCAGCCAATTCATCACTGCGGCGAAGTACAAGTAGCTGCCTGGGCTTCAGCGAGAGCGAGGCCCAATCCTTTGCTCAATCTGCCCCGTAACGGTATGCCGCTAGTGGCCCTTATTTCATTCTGGGCTGTAGCGTTCGGAGGTTTGGTGCTTTCAGCCGGTTCTCTCTTCGCCATGCGCATTGTGGCGGCAAATACTTCAGCAAGCCCGCCATTCAAATTAGTCCTATTGGGTTTGGCCCTGGTTGTAATCGGCTTCGCGTTATCCCTCGCTGCGACTGCACAGTGGCCTTGGTCATCGGGCTCAGATAGATTTCGAAGAAATTGACTGAGGGGGCTCGTGCACTTTATTGAGGGAAGTCCACGAATAACAGCGGGCTATTTTCACTTCGCTCAAGTTTAGGCCACTATTATTTTCCAGTTATTCGGGGCGTTTTATATGCCAAGAGGACGTTATGTCAGGGATCGCTAAAACTCCAAGTCCGCCATACTACGCTGTGATTTTTAGTTCTGCTCGCACCGAGGGTGATTATGGCTACGGTGCAATGGCCGACAGAATGCTGGAGCTGGCAGCGCAACAGGAAGGGTTTCTTGGTTTAGAGTCAGCGCGGGAGGATATTGGTATTACCGTATCGTACTGGGCCAGCGAGGAAGCCATCAAGAATTGGAAGCAAAACGCTGAACATCTTGAAGCCCAGCGTCTGGGTCATGAATCCTGGTACTCCGAGTTTAAAGTCCGAGTCGCAAAGGTAGAGCGGGCTTATGGCTTTTAACCCGTCGCTTAAGTGCGCTTCCGGCCACCCACCGAATGCCCTTGTCCGGGCACCGCTTAGCCTTGTGTTAAGTGTTTTCAGGGAGGAAACTATGATTAAGTATGATATTGCCCAACTCAACATTGCCACGCTGTTGGCTCCAATTGATTCGCCGCAGCTTTCGGATTTTGTCGCGAATATGGATAGGATCAATACGTTGGCAGAGGAGTCGCCGGGTTTTGTCTGGCGGTTTCAAACCAAAGACGGTGATGCTACCGGCATTGATTATTTCTGCTCCGGTAAGACTGTGAATCTTTCCCTCTGGGATTCGATCGAGGCTTTGCATAATTATGTTTATCGGTCTGCCCACGTTGAGATCATTCGCCGTAAGAAAGAGTGGTTTCACAAAATGGGTGAGGCTTACATGGTGCTTTGGTGGGTGCCTGCCGGTCACATTCCGTCAATTGAGGAGGCAGCCCAAAAGCTGAGCATTCTGCGAGAGCGTGGCCCATCCGCGGAGGCTTTCACATTCAAAAAAACATTCCCGGTCCCTAGTGCACCAGCCGACACTTGGGGTGGTGAATGCCCAGCCATTTAACCAATCGCTTAAGCATGTTCACGGCCTGGCGGCCGTCCACTGGCTTCCTTGATCAGGGCTCCGCTTAGCTTCGCGTTAGGCCTTAGAACGGAGAGATCATGAAATCTTTAGAGCTTCGAGTTCCTCCAGTTCTGCAATTCACGATTCTGGGCATCGTGATGTACGGGGTAGCTAACGTATTTCCGACTTTTCAGTTTTTGGTTCCGGGCTCGACTTTGCTCGGCGTTAGTCTTGGGATTATGGGAATGATCGTTGCATCTTTAGGGGTGGCCGAGTTCAAGAAAGCTCAAACGACGGTCGATCCGCGTGCCCCAGAAGATTCTGCGAGCTTAGTGGTTTGTGGCGTTTATCAATATAGTCGCAATCCAATGTATTTGGGCATCTTTTTCCTTTTGCTGGGTTGGGCGCTGTATCTATCTCATGTTTTCGCATTTGCCCTGCTTCCGTTATTCATTGGCTACATGAATCGCTTTCAAATTCAGCCAGAAGAAAGATTTATGCTTCAGAAATTCGGTGACGGTTACCGGTTATATCTGACGCAGGTGCGACGCTGGGTATGAGGCCTAACGATACGCGCCACACGTATGCCCTTGTCTGTGCATCGTTGTGTCAAGGGCACGGGTGCGCTTCGCTTTAGGTGTCTTTGGTCGACGCACGAGTAGTTAACAAACCAAACCTGACTCGAACAGGATCTTGTATGCGTATTCCCGACCCCAGCTTTTCCCCGCACGACGGATTGAACAAGGCACTCGAGCTACTTGCGTCGCCAAGCTGTGACGTTGTTGAGCTGCCTTTCACGCTTCCTGAGTCTGGCTTGGGCGATAAGCGTGTGCTGGAAATGCTCTCAGGTCACGTTTTAGGCAAGGCCGCCCGACTTGGTTCGCCCACTTCGCTGGCGCATATGGACCCTCCAACCCCGTGGATTACTTGGGCCATGGCGCTATGGAATGCCAGTCTCAACCAGAACATGCTCCATGAAATGACCTCGCCTTTTGGCGCCCAGGCGGAGGCACGGGTCTTGAGTTGGCTGGTACCTTACTTTGGCATGGAGGGCGGGCACTTTTGCGCGGGGTCAACAATTGCAAATCTGACAGGAATTTGGGCCGCACGTGATGCTGTAGGCATTAAAAAGGTCGTCGCCTCACAGGCCGCACACCTAAGCGTTGAGAAGGCGTGCCGCCTGCTGGGCCTTGATTTTGTGAAGGTTGCCGTTGACCGGAAAGGACGCTTGGACTGCAACCGACTCCCGAACCTTGATGACGCGTGCCTTGTTCTCACTGCCGGAGCCACTGTGACAGGTGCGGTCGACCCGTTAGACTTGGTCGGCGCAGCGAAGTGGACACACGTTGATGCTGCATGGGCTGGCCCTCTCCGGCTTAGCCGATCCCACTCCGGAATACTCGACGGCATTGAAGCCGCCGACTCGGTGGCTGTATCTGCTCACAAGTGGTTCTTTCAACCCAAGGATTCGGCCCTGGTAATGTTCCGCAACTTGGACATAGCGAATGCAGCGATCAGCTTCGGCGGTGACTATCTATCAAAGCCCAATGTTGGTGTTCAGGGCTCGCGATCGGCTGCTGCTATTTCTTTACTGGCAACCTTTCTTGCTTGGGGTCGGGAGGGCATGGCCCAACGGCTCGACCACCTCATGCAGATGGCGGACTCGCTAGCAGACGCCATCGAGAAGTCTGATCATTTGGAATTGTGGGGCAGACCGCAGACGGCCATTAATGTGTTTCGCCCCACATACTCTTCGACCGCTGAACTTGTGAAGGCGCTACCGCCAGGTATGTTGTCAACATGCGTGCTGGATGGCCAGACCTGGGCCCGTTCGGTGGCGGCAAATCCGTTAGTGGATATGGATCTTGTGGTGGAGAGAATACTCGCGGCCAGTCGTGAAGACGCCTGACCCTTCAGCGTACAGGACTGCTTTCGGTGGCCCGTGAATTTCATCGTTATATTTTAAAATATATTAGGCACCATTTTTTAAAAGACACTTAAAAATTTCATGTAAATTTCAATTTGGTCATTGTTTGGAGGTTTGGATGATAGAAAGTTACAGTCAAAGCGCTATAGATGCTTCACTCGTAATTCTCAATAAAGACTCGGAAATTTTGTGGCGTATCAAGGAAGGCAAGTTATACAGAGAGTTCAAGTTTCAAAATTTTGTTGTAGCCTTTGGTTTCATGACTCAAGTTGCAATGCTTGCGGAGAAGGCGAATCATCATCCGGAATGGTTCAATGTCTACAATAAGGTGGTTATAAACTTAACCACCCATGAGGCCGGTGGTATATCGAAGAGAGATTTTGATTTAGCACAGGAAATATCAAAATTAATCTAACAAAGTAATTCCACTTGGGTGCCATTCTACGCGTTAGAACAGATATTGATTTGGAGTTGTCGTCTCTGATTGAAGCGTCAGGTTGGCAATATGCTCACAACCTGACTTATTAACCTCTGAGCGTGGAGATTAAAAATGAAGAAGGTGATAACTCTCGGCATGGCAATACTGTCAACTGGCTGTGCCGCAGCAAATATTAGTTCGCAGGTTAGGGCGTCGGGTTTAGAGCACAGAAACTTAACGGTTGTCGTCTAGATAGCTTCGCAGCTCTTCAAGAAATGGTAGAGCGATTAAAAATTTCTGCCCATCAAATTCCTGTTCGATATTGCTCAGTAATGGGCCGACGTTCTTAACGCATTTCTCGTGCATTTTTCGCCCCGCCAGACTTAGACTTACCAGCTTTCCTCGACCATCACTGGGGTCAGCTTCTATCTTTATCAGACCTCGAGACTCGAGACGTTGCAGCGTATTGGTCATGGCAGCCTTGGTCACCTGAAATGCGTTTGCAAGTCTGGCCGGACTCCATTTACCCTGCAAGCGTATTAGGTGGTGGAGCACAGTAAACTGTGAGATTTTTATCCCATCGGGTAAGGCACGCTCCAGTTTCGCGCGGATTAGTTGTTCGATGATTCCAATTTCAGTAAAAAATTGGAACATAATCGGCGTCTGATCTTTTTCAATCATTAACGAGACCTTGTTCTGGTTGATAGTGCCCATCGTGGTGAAGGGGCCGTCATATCGGCATAACCCAATCGAGCCAACATCTGTACGCGTTCTCCGGGGTTTTTGGCCAACATCGAATGAACCTTCTGGTAATGAGGCTGCATCGCCGTGTATTCCTGCAAGGCCTGGCTCATCGGTTGCATTGATAGGCCTAGGCCGGTGACGCGTAAGGCAATACGGAGGTAATTACGACCGGCCGAAATCTGCTCGTGTCGACTATTTCCCATTGTGTTAATCCACACAAATCCCATTGAGCTCAATGCCTGATCGTCAGCCATGTCCAGGCCAAACTGAAATGCACTGGAATCGGGGTCAGCCAGTTCTTTGCGGTTCAACACACCAACAAAGCTCAACGTTTCCAGAAATGCGCCCCCCAGGGATATTCCATCTGGATTTGCCTCGATTTCAGCACGTCCAATGCGCATCAGTTCGATACTCTCTTGGTAGGCTTTAGGGTCCAGAAGTTCATCACGTAGCGCTTCACGAGTAAGGTCACGTAACTCCTGCAATTGCGGCCCCTGTATCACACCGACGCTGCTAACACTGGGTTCGGTGACGCTAGTGATTTTGGTCAGGTCGCCCTGGGAAAGACTTCGCGCCGTGTCGTATCGATTGCGATTAGTTCGGCGATGGAGTGCGTGCGCAAATAGAGGATCCGGAAGTATCTGTGGATCTTCAATGAGCTTTAACTTTGCAACCGGCATTGCCGTCAGTTGATCTCCTGGTTCACCTTCTGGAAATAAAACGATCTGTGCACGATAGCCGTTATGGCTCGCGGCCTGTGCGAAAAGTTCGAGAAAACACCCCAAACCGATAATGATTTGACGACTGAACGGATCGGTAGCGGGCAATAAGCGCTGCAGATCGCAGGTCAACACGGCTTCGGTCGAACTTTGCAGGTCAACTACCCAGGGTTGGCGGTTGTGGGGATTCGGCGCCAGGATTGCGTAGGACAAGGCGCTTCGCATCGGGTCTGCGTAGTGTGAACCTGCCTTTGCCCAGGGCAACTGCGCGGCCTCTGGATTTCGTGTGGTCACAAATGCACCAATTCCTGCCCCTGTAGCGGCAAAAATAACACCTGCAGAGCCTGCTATTCTTAGAAATTTTCTTCTGTTCATAGGAACCACCTAATTTGATATATGGTTTAACGTTAAACCATAATATAATTAAACGTTAAACTATACAAATACGCGTTTGCACTTACCATCTCCAATAGCGAGTCGGGAGTCGCAACGTTGCTGGCCTTGCCCGCGCCGTGAGGATAGACAGGCACTGAGCCTTCTGCTAAGACCAATCCCATTGCTGGGGCCAGTGTATACAGACCTTCCGGGCCCGGGATGCTGACGTGTGATACCCCGGCTATTGAACGGACGAGACAGGCAAAATGCCCTGCTCAATGATTGGCAGGATATTAGGCCGCGCGGCTCATGTAGGCAAAAGGTGCAGGGCCTATAGCAGCGTGAGCCATCCTCGAATATCTTGTAGCTCAGCTTATCAAACCATCGGAGGCACTTTGGACACATTATCGGCTAGCACCAGAGACCAGAGCTCTATCCTTATTGAAGGAGAGGCATCGGGTGAAGTCCTTGTCTGTGATGAAGGTCTTAGCTTCTGGGGAGGCGTCGATCCCGGTTCCGGGAACATCATCGATGTGCATCATCCGAATTATGGTGAATCGGTCTCTGGAAAAATTCTGATGATGCCGACTTCTCGCGGATCTTGCAGTGGCAGCGGAGTTCTTCTTGAACTATCCCTGAATTCTCTTGCGCCGGCAGCTCTGGTGTTTCGGGAGCATGAGGAGGTTTTAACCCTGGGTGCTCTGGTATCCGATCGTATTTTTGGCCGGCCCCTGCCAACGATTTCGTTATTGCCCGTCGACTACGAGGCTCTGGCTCGCTCGAAAACAGCATCGATCTCGGGACACAGGATTAAGGCTGATAACCTCAATCTCGAACTCGCAACAACCAGACTTGGCGACATAGACCTCTGTGAAGCAGACAAAGCACGTTTGAACAATGAGGCCGGTCCGGCCGCGCGAATGGCGATGGAAATTATCTGCCTGATGGCTGCGGTTGGAGGAACCCGTCAGCTCACCAATGTCACAAGAGGGCACATAGACGGTTGTATCCTGTCTCATTCGGCAAATCTGATCTTTGCAGAAAAGCTGGCCGATCTCGGTGCTAAAGTTTCAATACCTACAACTATTAATGCCATTTCGGTTGATAGGGAAAACTGGCGCTCTCAGCATGTTCCTAATGACTTTGGCAACCGCGCGAGCAGACTGGCTGACGCCTACGTCAGGATGGGTGCCCGCCCAACTTTCACCTGCGCCCCTTACCTCCTGGACGACGCACCAGAATTCGGCGAAGTGATCGGCTGGTCAGAGTCAAACGCGGTTATCTTCGCCAATACGGTGCTCGGTGCCCGCACCCCCAAGCATCCTGATTATCTCGATCTGTTTATCGCAATGACAGGGCGCGCTCCGGCATCAGGCGTTTATACGCAAGAGGGCCGCGTTGCTCGCAGGGTTCTGAATGTTACGCCGCCTCTTACGTCAGGAGATCATGACGAACTCTTTTGGCCACTCTTGGGGTGGTTGGCTGGAAAGTTTTCGCCCGATCACATACCGCTTTTAACAGGCTTAGAAAACCTGAAACCATCGACGGATGATTTGAAATCGCTATGCGCAGCTTTCGGTACCACTTCAGGCGTCCCTATGTTGCACATTGCCGGCCATACACCTGAGGCGCATTTTTTACCTTCAGCAGATGCCGAACATCGGTCTATCGGAATTCCGGAATTCATCAGCGCCTGGAACGAACTCAATCGGGGAGGTCTTAAAATCGATCTTGTTGCTATCGGAAGCCCGCATGCGTCCATAGATGAAGCTCGCCGCATTGCCGATCTCTTCGGAGAACGTCACTGCAATCCATCGACTCAATTGATTATAACGATTGGAAGAGAAATACTGCAGGCAGCAAGTTCTGAGGGCATCGTGGACCGTCTGGAACGAGCAGGCGTTCGGCTCATTCCCGATCTTTGTTGGTGCTCAATCACAGAACCTGTTTTTCCACCGGACGCTGAAGGCTTATTCACTAACTCCGGTAAATATGCTCACTACGCTCATGGTTTGTCGGGAAGACACTCCCGAATCGGCAGCCTTGAGGATTGCGTTGAAACAGCTGTCAGCGGTCATGCACCAGAACGTCTTCCAAAATGGCTTCAGAATTAAGCAGCAGGGACTGTATAGACTGGATATGATCCGTTCTTTATAGTCCTCGCATTAGGCGTCATCGCGCGCGCCAAGAACACGAGCCAGTTAGCAAGAGATACTGGATTGAGGCGTTCTACGGTAAGGGAGGTTCAGGCAATGCACCACATCTTGGTCTACGCAGATTCGTTGAGTTGGGGCATCATTCCTGACACTCGTGGTCGATTTCGATTTGACCAAAGGTGGCCGGGAGTTTTAGAGACTGCACTGCTCAATTCGGGTAAGTCCGTTCGGATTATTGAAGACTGTCTTAATGGTCGCCGTACCGTGTGGGATGACCCTTTCAAGCCGGGGCGAAACGGACTTGAGGGGCTAGAACAGCGCGTCGAAATCAACTCGCCGCTGTCATTGGTCATCATGCTATTGGGAACCAATGATTTTCAGTCTATGCATAACTTGACCGCATGGCAGTCCGCACAAGGTTTAAAAACTCTGGTCGGGGCGATACGGCGTGCTCCTGTTGAACCTGGAATGCCAGTACCGGCAATTGTGCTTGTGGCGCCTCCCGAATTGCAGAAAGCTAAAGGCACTATTGCGCCCAAATTTGAAAGTGCCGAAGACAAAGCGGTCGGTCTGGCTGGCGCAATTCAAGTGGTGGCGGAAGAGTGTGGATGCCATTACTTTGATGCTGGTTCGGTGACTCCGACAAGTCGTGTCGACGGTGTTCACCTAGATGAAGATCAACATCGCACACTCGGTCTCGCGCTTGCCAAAATAATACAGCCGTTAGTCCCGTAAATTTGCCGCATAACAAGTGTAGACAAAGAGCGTTCCTGCATGAAGCACCTACGATGGCTCTGGCTTTCCAATGCACCGAGTGCCGAAAATTGCAACGGGGGCCATTCATTGTCACCGCGATAATAGCGTTTAACGCCAAATCCTGTCCTTATTGTGACAATACAATTTATCATGTTAATCCTGAAGACGTCTCTACCGTTAAATGAAAGCTGAAACCGGTTAATCTGGTTGACGCTGACGTATCTGAACCAACGGCACACATTTGAGTATGTAAAAACCAAGTTGGTATCAGATTCCAGAGGGCGTAAGCAGTTCAAGTTTACGACGTTAGTTATGGGGAAAATGTCATGTCGAAGAAAGTAGTCATGTTTGAATTCGAGAAGGAAACAAAAAACAGCGTCCGCTATAAGGAGGTCCCTGGTGCAGGAACTGCTCCTGTCGTGGGCACTCTGTATGTTCAGAAGTGGTTTGCCGGTGATAGCAAATCTATTGAGATAACGATAGACAAAAAAGACTAGCTGGCTCGCCATTACTCTTGGTAACGGCCACTCATTCAGGTAAGGGTAGCGGCTGCAGACGTTATACCGAAAAGGTCACTATGGATTGGTTAATCTTCATATTATCCGTCATTGAGGCAATCGCGTGGCCAGTAGCGTTTGTTGCTGCGGTGGTATTTCTACGCCAGGAATGGGTTGACGTCATTGGCCGGATTCAGAGTACCAAGCATAAAGAAATCCAAACTGAATTCGGCCATCGCCTCCAAGAGGCGAGCAAAAAGGCAAAATCATCCCTTCCGGATTCGGTTGATTTAGCATCAAAGGGGTTAGCCCATCGACTGGAGTTAGCTGGATATTCGCCTAGAGGAGCCATTCTAGAATCCTGGATTGACGTAGAGGCGTCGCTCGAGGAGCTGGGAGCCAGATACGAAATTCCAAGAGATGAACTGAAGCATCCCGATATCCACATGATGGAACTGAGGCTTGGGGAGGACAATGCGTTAGGCAAAGGCGCCTTTAGCTTGTTACAGTCATTGTGCGAGATGCGAAACGAGGCCTTTTACCTTACCAATAAAGTCATAGAATCCGACGCCGCAAAAGAATATGTCTCACTTGCTAACAGAATGGCTACTCTCCTAAAAGAAGCATAACAAGCCATTCCAGTACGTTCCGGCCCTGACGGGACTTCACTGAACTGGTTTTCCAGCGCGGAGCGCCTCTAAACTGGGCGCTGTGTATTGGCGTTATACATTAACCAACCTTCGTTTCGGGGTTTTAGTTTAAAACGGTAAGCCACTCGTCTTTTCAATAACATCGGAGTATCCAGTATGTTTTCCGGCCTGAGCGCATTTCCTTTGACCCCGATGAATGAAAGCGGTTTGGACGAAGCGGCATTTGTTCGATTGATTGGGCGGCTTGTCACCGCCAACGTCGACTCAATCGGCGTACTCGGTTCGACCGGGAACTATGCTTATCTGACCATGGCGGAGCGTGCGCGGGTGGTAAGACTTGCGGTGGAACACGCAGGCATTATCCCGGTGGTGGTGGGTATTGGAGCACTGCGCACGTGCGATGTGCTTGCCTTGGCCGAAGATGCAGAGGCTGCGGGTGTCTCCGGGGTATTGATGGCGCCAATGTCATATCAGAAACTGCGCCCAGAAGAAGTTTTCGGGCTTTATGAAGCGGTAACGCATGCACTGTTGGTGCCGCTGTGTGTTTACGATAATCCCGGCACCACGCAGTTTGTGTTCAGTGACGAGCTTCATGGCAAGATAGCCCAACTTCCGAACGTGGCATCCATCAAGATTCCGGGAGTGCCTGAGGATCCTGTCGCGGCAAGATCAAGAGTGGAACGACTTCGAGCACAGATTCCTTTACACGTCACTGTGGGCGTCAGCGGCGATGGCTATGCTGCGAACGGTTTGAACGCCGGCTGTGATGCCTGGTATTCGGTGATCGGGGGGGTGTTTCCCGTCACCGCACTTGCGATTACTCGCGCAGCACAGGCTGGGAATACGAAGGAAGCGATACGCTTGTCGGAGCGATTGAAGCCGCTGTGGCAGTTGTTCAGCGAGTACGGAGGTAGTTTGCGCGTTGTTGCGGCTGCGGCAGAACTGCAGGGACTCGTCGAACACCCATGTTTGCCGCTGCCGCTTAAAGCCTTGGGTGGAGAAGGGCGCCGACGGCTCGGGGGCTTAATTGACGAACTGGATTTATCCTGACGCCAATAGCCCCCCCCTTAATCACCCAAAAACGGTATTACTCGACGCGGGTTAGGGTCACGTCGATGTTGCCACGGGTTGCATTTGAGTAGGGGCACACTTTGTGTGCTTCGTTGATCAGCTTTTCCGCCTGGGCGTCGTCCATGCCCGGCAATGAAATCTTCAGCTCAACTTCGATACCAAAACCGCCCGGAATTTGGCCAATGCCGACTTCGCCTTCGATGGACGCTTCTTCCGGCATTGCCAGCTTGTCGCGGCCTGCGACGAACTTCATGGCACCAATGAAGCAGGCAGAGTATCCAGCAGCGAAAAGCTGCTCAGGGTTTGTTCCTTTGCCGCCGGCGCCGCCAAGTTCTTTTGGAGTGGCCAGCTCAACATCTAGAATACCGTCTGATGAGATGGCACGACCGTCACGGCCACCCGTGGCTTCGGCCGATGCGCGATACAAAATTTGTTCAACAGACATAGTGTTTGCTCCTTTCGACGAGTCGTGTTGGTGACTCCTCGTTTGCGTGATTAATAACTGCGCAAATTGATAGCGCTTCTCGATAACTAAGTTAGCGTACAAATAGATTGCGCGCAAGACAAATGGCGGAAGTGTAATAAGCACGCGCTAGGTGAAGGAGCTCAGGTGGGTGTTTTCAGATTGCTGCGGAGCTTGATCAGTTGCTGTTTCAGTTCCATTAGGTCGGTTACTGACTGGCCACTGACATTGACAATGCAGCCCGGTATATCCTTGGCTTGGTTCTGAAGAGCCCGGCCCTGTTCTGTGAGGTGCAATTCAACCACGCGTTCATCGTCTTTCCGGCGTTGCCGGTTCAGCATACCGTCCGCCTCGAGCCGCTTTAGTAGGGGCGTGAGTGAGCCGGGGTCTGTCAGCAATCGCTTGCTGATATGGCTCACGGTTATGCCGTCTTCCTCCCATAAAACCAGCATGGCCAGATACTGCGGATAGGTCAGATTCAGGGATTTGAGCAGTGGCTTATAAGCTTTGGTCATCATCAAAGACGTTGAGTAGAGGGCAAAACACAGTTGGTTATCGAGTAGCAGCGCGGAGTAGGAATCGTTGTTGGGCATGAAGAGTCCATCGTATTTGGGGCGATAAAAGCCATCGCGCTAAGTATTTAACGCCAAGTGTACGGCGTTTTTTAGGGGTTTTTCCAGTGAACATGACTGGCAGCACTGAAATGGCTCTCCTGCTTTTGGTTCCTTTCGCTACGCGCCGGCGCCGGTTACCATTGGTGTAAATGACCGGCCAATTTTGTTTTGCACGCATACCTGGCGAGCAAACGCGTCATCTTTTGGCCACGCGGAACTAGACGGTTCTAAAGAACTAAAATCTGAATCTGTTTCGGAGTGGGGTAGCCGTGTTGTTCAGCGCATAAAAGAATTGAGCAGTATGAAGGTCATATTATTCATGTTGTTTTCATTAAAAAACCAGATTGCCCGATGCGTAAGGTGTGCCGCGGCCAAGGAGTAAGTGATTTGCCTGAATTGAAGACTTTTGGCCTTTTTATCATCACTGCATTAGCGGAAATTCTCGGCTGCTATTTGCCGTATCTTTGGCTTCGGGAAGGCAAAACAATCTGGCTTCTGGTCCCTGGCGCTCTGAGTTTGATGGCGTTCGTCTGGTTGTTGTCGCTACACCCGGCTGCAGCGGGCAGGGTGTATGCAGCCTATGGTGGTGTTTATATTTTTATGGCGATTTTGTGGCTGTGGACAGTCAATGGAATTCGACCAACAACATGGGACATAGTGGGGTCTGCGGTGGCACTTTTGGGCATGGCCATCATCATGTTTGCGCCTCGCACTGCGTAGCCCGTCAATTAAGTGGGTTATCTGCAAGGTTTGGTTGGTGAAGGATAAGAGCTTACCAAGTGGGCGCAGTGCTTCCTTCGCTTCAGCGTTAAGCCTCAGAATGGCAGTATCAGGAAATCTTTAGAGCGTCGAGCGCCCCTCACTTTACAGGGCGCGATTTTTAGTCTTTCTGTTATGTATTCCTCCAGGTTCTAACGCGAGTGGAATCTCTCTTTTATTCAGGACGATACCTTCTATGATAGGCGCCTTTAACCTGGTAACCCCGACAGAGATACTGTTCGGGCGGGGGCACATAGCCCAACTAAACGACCGGGCGGCAAAACTGGGTTCGCGAGTGCTGGTGGTGCATGGTAGAAATCCAGGTAGGCTCTCTGGTGTCTTCGAGTCATTGCAGAGCATCGATATCGTGCAAGCGCTGTCCATCGAAAAAGAGCCAGACCTGCAAACGCTGATGGCGGCCATTGATCAAGGAAAATTGCTGGGTATAGATCTGGTGCTCGGAATCGGCGGTGGCTCTGTCATGGATGCCGCTAAAGTACTTGCCGCTATGCTGCCCAGTCAGACAGAGTTGATGAGCCATCTGGAGGTCGTCGGAAGCGAGTTGCCACTGTCAGCCAAACGCCTACCGTTGATTCTGGTTCCGACCACCTCTGGCACCGGTGCAGAAGTCACTCGAAACGCTGTTATTAATATTCCGGAAGCCCAGCGCAAGGTGAGTCTCAGGGATAACCAGTTACTCCCGGATCTTGCTTTGATAGATCCTGCGCTAACCGACAACTGCCCTCGGCAGGTCAGCTTATACTCGGGGCTAGACGCGGTTACTCAGGTAATCGAGCCCTATTTATCGTCGCGTTCAAATCTGTTTACGGACATGTTGTGTAGGGAGGCTATTCCCAAGGGGCTGCGGGCGCTAAAGCAACTTATGGACAGGGAATCCGAAGAAGCACGTGACTCGCTGGCTCAGGTTAGCCTCTTCGGTGGTCTTGCGCTCGCGAACTCTGGACTGGGTGTTGTTCACGGTATTGCTGGCCCGTTAGGCGGATTATGCGGTGCGCCGCATGGCGCGATATGCGGGGCATTGTTACCAGCTGGCATCGCTGCTAACCGCGATAACGTGATTGAAGCTGACCAGATCGCTCGTGTCGACCGGGTGATTGACTGGATTGCTGACGTATTTGAGACCTCCAGAGGCCAAGCATTGCAGCGTTTTCGGCAATGGATTGTTCAGAGTGGATTACCCGGGCTGGCGTCGATCGGAGTGACGGAGGAACACATTATTCCAGCCTCACAGGCAGCGGCCGGCTCTTCCTCCATGAAGGCCAATCCTGTGGTGTTGTCTACTGCGACAATAGAAGACGTGATGCGCCAGTCTTTTTGATTCTGAATATGGCGGATTGGCTTTGCCACGGCACGTTAGTGACTCAAAAAATAGCTTGGATTGAGCATGGAAATCAACGCCTGCCCTGCTGTAAGTACTGGACAAAACACCACTCAGTGGCATGCGGACATCGTTACCTGCGCGTCATTGCGGCAAGTAATTCTGACGGAAAACTTTATGAGCATCGCTTTATGGAAAAAATAGTGAAAAGAATATTCCAACCCATACTCCGCATATTTGAATCTGGTGACGGCGAGTATCGTTATGAGGCATCACACCGAAAGATACTCATTGCTATGGGCGTGTTGTTTTTAGCCCTATCAACAGTTTCAGCGGTATTAGCAGTCATCTCATCACAACTGGGTGGGCTTATTCCTTTTCTCGTATTTTTTGTGATTGGGCTTGTATGTGAAGTGGTTGGGTTACTAGGGAGCAACCGCGCGGTAGCAAAAATTTGGGGCAGTAAATAAACCCGTTTTGAATCCATTGGGGCCGTTCTGCCCAACAAGTGACTCGTCGCGTGGCTCAAGGGAGCCGGAAGGACCGTCAGTCGGCGGGCAGCGGGTTTTCCACGGACTTGCCTGACATGCGGCTAAAGGAGACCTGATTGCGCCCTTGCAGCTTGGCCCGGTAGAGCTCCTCATCGGCCTTGGCAATAGCTTGGTCCAAGGTGACATGTTCGGAATGACGGCTGGCGACACCAATGCTGATGGTGCATTGAATCACCTTGCCACGGTCATTGGTCACCAACTGCTCAACATTGTGGCGGAAACGTTCGGCCACTTTGAGGGCTTCCGCCTCGCTCGTTTCCGGCAACAAAAGAGTGAATTCCTCACCTCCCCAGCGGGCCAAGAGGTCGCCGCGGCGCCGCGATCTATAAAGCTCGTCAGCAATGACCTTCAAGACCTTGTCGCCGACGGCATGGCCATACTGGTCATTGATGCTTTTGAAACGGTCAATATCGATCATAGCCACACAGACGTTTCTGTTTTTGCGTGTGACCAGGCTCCAGAGTGATTCGGCGACAGGCAGAAAACCGCGCCGATTGCTCAGGCCTGTCAGCAGGTCAGTCTGGGCATTTTGCTCGGCTGCTGTCCTGGCTTCTTCGTTTTTACGAACCAGATCGGCCAGCGCTAACATCAAAAGTATGGCATCCACTACCATGCCGATGTCCACGGCGTAGTAGCCAAGCTGGGTATAAGGAATCATGCCGGTTACCGTTGAGGCCGTAATCGAAGCACCAACAACGGAGGCTAATGTGCCCAGCATGAAATAGCGTGCGAATTGATTACCCGCCACCCAGCTCGACACGCTCATGTAGAGCATCAGTACACTGAACAAAGGCGCAACCAGGAATGCCAGGCGCAGCGCCAGGCCTTGTTCGCCCAAAGCGAAAAAGACAACAAAGAGCGCAAAATAAGCCACGCCAATTGTCTGGAAAGTTTTGTGGAGCCGCGGTTGGCGGCGTTTGGTGCTCAGAAAATTCGTCGCAAACGCCAAGCCGGAGCTGGCGAAACACAACATCAGCAGGGGGGGCGCCCATTGTTGCCAGCCCACCGCCTCGGGCCAGAGTAGGGCCATGCCGATGCCGTTGTAGGACGCGGTCATAGCGACAAAGCTGCCGGTGTAGAGCGAGTAGAACAGATAACGCCGCTGCCGAAGGCCGGCGAACAGCATCAGGCTGCAGGCCAAAAGTGCAAACATGACGCCGTAAATGAAGCTGTAGAACGCCGTTTCTGACTGCTCTCGACGGTGGCTGGCCGCAACACTGGAAAAATACAGTGGCACCACCATTGGGTCCGCTGTCTCAATCCGCAGTAACAGACGTGTCTCGCCGGGCGGAAACGGATAGTCGGCACTGGGTATGCGTTTGGCGAAGGAGCGCTGATTTAGCGGAATACGATCGCCACCAATAAAGCGCTGTGGCAGCTGGCCTTCTGCGATGAAAAAGAAGTCGACCTGTTCCAACCAGCCTGTTCTGACGGACACGCGGCGCAAAATGGGGTCATCGGTCGGATTGAGAACATTTGCCACCAGCCAGATCGCACCGGAATTGATGCCTCTGGTTAACACGCTGGACTCAGGATACGTCAAGACAGCGGGATTCCTGCGGATCAGGGACTGAACCGCGCCAACGGAGAGCGCCTCGTCTTGCTCGGCGAGAAACGCCATCTGATTGACCATTGCGCCCTGGAACACGGTTCGAGCGTCAATGACCGGCACTGATCCGTCATCGGTCGCTGATTCAGCCAGCGCGCACGGTGTCAGGTTTACCACGGTCAGAAGAAAGAGGAGGGGCCAATGCGGTTGCACTTAACTATTCATCCGTTAATGTCGTTTTGGTAGAATATAATTAAATTGCCGACATGTCATATCTGGCGTCATCGCTGTGCGAAGTCTGCCAGCAACACGTCGGGGGCCTATCAGAAAATCAGCGCAGACTCCGTTAACACGCAAGTTTTTCCATTTGTGCGGTGTCGAGGTCGTAATACCCGATTTTTACGGTATTAAAGTTTAGGTCGACAAACAGATGGCAGTAATAGTCTCCATGGCGCCAGGCCATGGCCACGCTGGAATTGTTGGAGTAGTTGAGTTCAAAATGGCCATCAAAAGCAGGGTAGTTACTACGAAACGTCATCAGGGCCAGTAAGCGTTGCACGACGGGCTTCTGAATGTGTTGTTCCACGTCGTCCAGGGTGTAGTAATGGCGATTGATATCCCGCAGTTCGCCGCTTTGTTTCATCAGTTCGTGGTTGTTGCATCCAGCCAACAACCCCACGTAGTAGACCTGCGGAATGCCGGGTGTGAAAAACTGAATCGCCCGAGCGGCAATGTAGGCGTCATCGTTCTGCATGAGCGCGTCATAGAAGGTGCAGGTGAGCTGGTAGATTGCACCAACGCTGTGGATATTGGCCGCTGAGCGCCGCATGATCGGGTCTGCACTGCGGGCATCAATGTTATCAATAAGCGCTCGAATTTTTTCATCCGGCAACACCCCTTCGACATCCGGAATACAGATTCCGTCGTGGGTATCTAATACGGTCACCATGTTGCGTGGGCACATTCGCAGCCAGTTTTTCAGGTATACGCTGTTTGCGTCCAGCAGCGAGTAGAGCAAAAGGGGCGGCAGAGCAAAGCCGTAGGGGTGCATGTTGCGTCGGCCGATCGCGTATTGATAACTGGTGTGATCGTGGACTTCCGGCAGGCATTCCGCGCCGTGTTTCAGGGCCACTTCGTTAATCCAGTCGAGTATCCGATAAACTTCGGGCTCCACCAAAAAGCAGCTGGTTCCGATACGTTTGGTGGTGTAACCAAAGGCATCGAGCCTCAGCAGGTTTACACCTTTCGAGGTGAGAAAGCCGATATAACTTTCCATCAGGCGGTAAGCCTGGTCGGACTCGTAATTAAGGTCAATCTGCTGCTCGGTGAAGGTGCACCAGACCCGGGTTTTTGTGCCATCCGCAAGCGTCACTTCCCGGAAGGGTTCTTTCTCTTTGCGGATATGAATCTTGGCCATGTCATCCGGAGAAATCTCGCCGAACTTGTCGACATGAACGAACAGGTCGGCATACTTCGAATCGAAGCCATGGGCGATAAAATCCTTAAACTCGGGAGACTCGTCAGAGATATGGTTCACCGTCAGGTCGACACACAGGTCGTACTTTTTCGTGAAGGCTTCAATGTCGTCCCAGGTACCAAAGTCCGGATCCACTTCCTTGTGAGTCAAGGGCGAAAACCCGCCATCGGCATTGGACGGAAAAAACGGCAAGATATGCAGCCCACCAATGGCCTCTGACAGGTGTTTGTCGACCACCGTATAGAGGTCTTTCAGGTTATTGCCAATTCGGTTTGGGTAGCAAATCAGCTGCACGGCATTTTTTAACAGCATGTGTCTGGCTCCTGGATTGGGTGAAGGTCAGATCAGGCTGCGCGATGACCTATGGCCGAAATCTTGTTTAATTTTGTTGTGCGTCGCCGTTCAACCTCATTGATAAACTCCCGCCCCCAATACTCGATGTCATAACGGCAAACCACTTCGAAGGCTTCGCTCAGTCGATTCCGGGCTTCACTTCGGCTGATTGCCAACGCGTAGTAGCAGGTATCGGCCAGGTCCTGCGGGTGGTGCGGGTTCGCCAGAATGGCGCCGCGCAGTTCTGCCGCAGCGCCGGCAAATTCAGACAGCACCAGTACGCCACTGCCTTGGGTTAAGCCCTGGGTTGCGATGTATTCTTTTGCGACCAGGTTCAGGCCATCCCGCAGCGGCGTAATCCACATCACATCGGCTATGGTGTAATAGGCCACCAGCTCTTCAAAGGGCAGGGCGCGGAAAAAGAACTGTACCGGGGTCCACCCGACCTGTGCAAACTGCCCGTTAATGCGCCCCACCGTTTGTTCGATCTGCGACAGCAATTCCTCGTAAATAGTCATTCCGGCCGCCGCCGGCACGCAGATCAGCATGAGGGTGACTTTGGTTTTCAGTTCAGGATGCTCGTTCAGAATGCGCTCATAAGCCTGTAGCTTTTCAATAATGCCTTTGGTGAAGTCGAGACGCTCCACCGACAGAATTAGCCGGACATCCTTGAACTCTTCACGCAGTGTTTCCATTTGCGCGATGACACTCTGGTCAGACAGGGCGGTACGAACGCGATTCAGGTCAAGTCCGACCGGGTGCGCACCCAGCCCGATCTTGCGGTCATTCACTGTGATTTCGGTGCTCATTTCATCAAGACCGACCGCGCAGCCATAGGTCAGAAAGCGCGGTGCACAGCCCATTTTTTGGGTGACCTCAAGCGGTGTGACTCCTCTTGCCACATCCACAAAATTTTCGGCTTGCCGGGGAATATGAAAACCAATGTGGTCACACTGCAACAGGCTGCCGATGATTTCACGGCGCCAGGGCAGAACGTTGAACACGTCGGCTGACGGGAAGTAGGTGTGATGGAAGAAGGCGATGGTGAGGTCTGGCCGCATCTCGCGTAAATAGGCCGGTACCATCCAAAGATTGTAATCGTGAATCCAGACCACGGCGTTTTCCGCCGCTTCTTCGGCGGCGCGCCCGGCAAACAACCTGTTGACCTTGAGGTACACCTGCCAGTGGTCATCGCGGAACGTGGCCCGCTCCCAGAAGGTGTGCAGGGTCGGCCAGAAGGCTTCTTTCGAGAATCGTTTGTAAAAGATTTCAACGTCTTCTTCGCTCAGTGCTACTCGTGCCGCGACCAGTTTTTCGTAGCGGCTGGTATCCACTTCGGTGTGGGTCTGGAAGGGGCCGAGATCGGGATCGTCAACTGACCAGGCGACCCACGAACCTGCTTTGCCATCGGAGAAGAAACTCAGCAGTGTGGGGATGATGCCATTGGGCGATTTGGGCCGACGTCGAATCAACTCCCCATTCTCAATCACTTCTTCATAGGGTAGGCGATGGTAAACAATTACCAGGTCAGATTTGCCCCTGTTCATGTAATCCGGAATTTCGGCTTCAATGCCCATCTGGCCCAGATAACCAAAATGTTCGAATGCCTCCAGAATGCCACCGCAGCCCGATGCTCCGGCATGAAGTACTCGCGCCTGATGCTCGGTTGCTGCCAGCAGCCCGGCCTCGGACTCACCGACACAGACACCCTTGAATTCGTGTTGATACATCGACAGGTCATTGAGGGTGTCACCAGCAACCAAAACCGATTCCGGGTCTACCCCTAGGTGTTCAATCAGACGGGACAGTGTGCGTCCCTTGTTGACGCCCTGCGGAAGTATGTCCAGGTACTTGCCCGCGGAAAACAATACATCACAAGATAATGCGCTGACGCGTGCCAGCATGTCTTCGCTGACCAGATCGTTGTCACAGAAGTAAGAGACACGGCGCTCTTGAGGGACTTCCTGACGCTGCAAGCCTTCAAATGAGGACAGCGCGCGCTCCACAACTTGCTCACCTGGCCAAAGCTCGTCGATTTCGCCCTGCAGTGGCTGGATAGCTTGTTGTGACGCGCCATGAACCACGGTACAGCCGACATCGCAGATAATGTAGTCGGGCTGCGGAATCGTCGGATCGGACAGCAGGGGTAGTACGGCTTCCAGCCCTCGACCGGTTACAAACACTAAATCGATCTCGGGGTGAGCAACGATGAGTCGATAAAGCTTGAGGCGATTTTCCGGATCACCCGCGAGAAAAGTACCGTCAAGGTCGGTGGCGAGTAGCATTTTATACTCCTGTATACGTCTTTCCTTATGTCCAGGAGTTCAGCAAAACATGGCGTAGAGATGGAACACTAGCGTGGGCAAAGCTTTGCTGAACTAGGGGACCCTATAAACTATTAATGCAGTTTTCATACCGGAAGTCGGCGGCAACACCGGTATTCTGTTCATAGATTTCGAAAATACCCAGTTTTATCAGAGGGATACAGATATTTAGGTGCATGGCCTAGCTCTTGCAATATTCGCAGCTCACACGTGATCACCGCGGCGGAGCGTAAAGGCAAGAATAATCCCCAAGTGCTTGCGGGTCGCGGGCAACACGCCCCAAACGCAAGTCTAAGGTAGGAGGTTCCTATTTGGTCTCTGATGCGCCCCATTGGTGCGATTCTGGGCAGTGTCGCACTATTATAGCTCGGCAGTGGTCTGCTCAACACGTTGCTGGCTGTGACCGCCGACGGTCAGAAGTTTTCAACAATCTGGATTGGTTTTATTATGTCCGGCTTCTTCGTCGGCTTTGCTTGCGGCATATTCGTCAGCGGTCGCTTGATCCGGCGTATGGGGCATATCCGCACTTTTGCCTTCTGCGCGGCACTCTGCGCCACCATCGCGCTCCTGCGTGTCATTTGGATGAATCCCTGGGTCTGGCTACTGTTGAGATTTTGCTACGGCATCGCTTTTGTCACTCTGATGACAGTTACTGAAAGCTGGCTCAATACCCGAGTCGCCAAGGAAGAGCGCGGCCGCTTTTCCGACACCCATGATCGCCGCAAGGTTCTTATCTGTGTTTCAGCTCTGGCTGCGGTGATGTGTTTGATAATGCCGCTGGCGCAAAGCCAGAAGATGTTGATGATTACGTTTTTTGTCTGGGGCGGCTTGTCGTTTTCTCTTTGTCCGCTGGGTGTGGCGCAGTTGCTTGACCAATTGCACCCGGATGAGGTGGTCTCGGGATCAACCGATATGCTGGTGTTGAATGGCGCCGGTTCTGCCCTGGCGCCTTTGTTTGCGGGCATTATCATGAATCTGGTTGGTACTCAGGGTATGCCGCTTTATATGGCGGGCATCCTCTTTTTACTGACCGGCTATGCGGTTTATCAGGTTAGACATGTGTCGGTTCTGACCGCAGGGGAGCATGCGCATTTTGAGCCCATGATGCAGACGTCTCATGAGATTGTTGGAATGATCGAAAAAGAGGGTTAACGACTGCTCGCCCGCTCTTCCTGCAGCTTGGCCCGAACGTTCATCAACACGATGCCGTACTTGTTATCGCCCCGGCGATCCCGCCCGCAGCCCCAGAAATAATCGAAGTTACTGTTTTCCAGAATCTTTTGGTCGCCGGTGTTGAGAAGCGCTTCTGTCAGCTCAAGGTGAGTGCGGCAACGGGTGTAGACGCCCCGGGTCATAACGGTTTCACGCACTCGCTTCCAGTCACTGCGGAAACTCTTTCGGCGTTGGCGGCCCAGTTTGCGAGCCTCAGTCGGTGATTTGGCGTTTCGCACCTGTTCCTTGTGGACGTCATCTGTAAACTTCATACCCTGAAAATAATGCTCCACTGACGGCCATAATTTGCCTTCCAGCTCGAAACTGTAGCGGGCGAAGGTCCCAAAGGGGCTATGCGGATCGGTACGGGAGGTAAAGAGACTGCTTTCGCCGTCGTCTTTTGGAAATAGGGACATGATAACCGTCGCTGTAAAAAAATGAGTTAATACATCAAATAATAAGTATACCGATGACTCCCGGAACGACGCCAGCCAATGACAACAGTCATTTGACGATGGAAGAGCTACAGCGAAATTTTAAGTGGTTTAGGCTAAAAATCTATTTTTCGCCGCTGAAAGCCGACCGGTGGAATTCTGCGGCTTCTTCTGCTTCCTTGACGCCCGCTTCCCAGAGTTCGGGCACGTCGCCACCCGTCAGCACCTAAAGCACCGCGTGAACGCCTTTGGCCAGTGAAGAAAGGGTGTTCCCCACCCCTCCCCCCCTTCAGAACGAGCGCGAGCTTGCCCTCGCAGTGCGTGTCAGAAATGTTCTGAACAATTTTGGCCAGCACTTCGAAGCCGCTATAGGTGAGGTTCATTGCCATATCGTTGCGGTGGGGGTCAACCCGTCGAGCACAAGACACCCTCCTGCTTCATTTCAAGTTCCCGATTATCAATTGTCGTATGGCGCATGTTCTGTTTCAGAAGCTGGCAGCCGGGCTGCAGCTATCTTGTTTTCTATCCTGTCGAGTGGTCATAGCAGTGTGAGAAATGTCGGTTGGACGTCAAGCCCAAGTAATATTTGCAGACAGTCATAGAGCTGTGTCCGCGGAAGAATCACTGCTTTTCAGGGGGGATATGTATTGCAATTAGATGAAATGCAAAGGGTTTTGCTGACAATTATAATTGATTGATATTCACCTTAAGCTGTATTTATTAAACATTATTTATTTTGTTGGTATTATATAAAATTTACTTTGATGCTGATAAAAAGTCATTTTTTTCTGACGTGTACGGTGTGATTTGGTGTGGGAGTTAAGGGTTCTGATAATGACGTGTCAACAAGAGATAATGTTACGGTTTAGGTAAAGGCAACATAACGTTGTTGTTAGCAAATGGATTTGGGTGTGATCAAAATATGTAGCGATTTTTATTGCCGTATATGAAGGCGATTATAAATTTTTTTTTATTATGTAGGTTCGGGGAAATACGATGCATTACAGTTTTAGCAACATAAATATAGAACATTAGATGGGTGCGCCGAAGATATTATCGATTTGTTGGCTTATGGTATGCCCAACACCTTGTTTTTTGAATTTTCCTCCTGAATATTTTGGTGGTTTTGATGAGGCAGACCTGCATGAATTGTTAGGTTTAATGGACAAAAATTATATTGGCTGGGTCGAGTATCTAGCACCTTTAGTGATTGGCGTTAATAATTCAGAAGCATTGACCAGTGAACTTTCGAGCAGTTTTTGCTCTACTGACCCTGTTATTGCCAAGAGCTTTGCTAGGGCGACATTTTTTTCTGACTACAGAGAAATTTTAAACCAGGTTAGGCATCCAACATTGATATTCCAAAGTGATAATGACGTCTTAGCCGCTAAGTCAGTTGGTGATTACATGCATAATAAAATACAAAATTCAGCAATAGAAATTATTCAAGCGAAAGGGCGCTATTTGCATATGACGCACCCCGAAAAAATCGCACCTCTGTTAATAAAATACGTTAATGAAGAGGAACTTGGTTAATATTGACAATGGATTCACGTTGAGCAATTTACCTTGCGGCGCACTAGTCACGAACGCTGAACGTGTCATTTTTGATGTGAATGATTATTTTTTAAGGAGTTTTTTTGGGATAGAAGTCTTCTTTTTGGCTGTAACGTCGAAAGCATTTTAGATAGAAGTGGAACACATATTCCCGTTACTGTTAACGCAAAAATTGGTGTAAATAAAAATATCTACTGAGCTTTTTTTGATGCAAGCAATAGAGATAGTCTGTACGAAGAGATCATTCAGGCTCGCAAGAAGTTAGAGCTACAAACTCTAGAGTTAAAGGAGGCAGCATCTATTAAGGAATTAATAGGTCTTTTAAACAGGAGAGAGATTAAATCCCGATCCATTCCCATATTATCGCAGTTCGCCAGAACGAAAAAAGCGCTATCGATTCTGATGATTGACATAGATTTTTTCAAGAGGATCAATGATAGACATGGCCATTCAGAAGGGGACAAGGTATTAAGAGATTTTGGTCGATTGTTAACAGAATGTGGCAGAAAAAGTGATTAAATTTCCCTATTTGGCGGGGAGGAACTTTTAATTTTATTACCTGACGCCAGCTTAGAGAAAAAAATAATTTTTCAAAAAGATTACATGAATTAGTAAATAAAATATTAGTTGATAACGAAGCTTTAACCGTGAGTATTGGTGTCAGTTTCTTCGATGGAAAAATGTTTTTTGAAGAAGTCGTAGATAAAGCTGATATCGCTTTATATCAAGCCAAAAGCCTAGATAGAGATAGAACTGAAGTGTTTTCTATTGTGTAGCAGATTAGAAAACAGGCTTTTCTTCAACTTATCTTTCATCTCCTGATTATTAGGCGTAGGTTGTAGAAATGTTACCTATAGGCCGAAAAACCGACGCAGACACGGCAGGCTCACCTCAGGTAGGTAGAGGTGGGTAAACGGAGAATGCTATGTCAGGGGTAAACGACACACACAAAGCTGCAGCGTTGGGCTCCCAGAGAGCTCGCAGCGTAGTTGTCAATTTCATCGCTTGGGCTGTTATCGCCGTTGGCATTTTGGTTGTGGTGTCTTGGGTGTTGGATATCGAGGCGGGAAAACACATACTCCCCGGCTTCCAGTCAATGAAGTTCAACACCGCACTTTGCTTAATCGCCTGCGGCCTCGTTCTGTGGCGCAGAGCACCCGCGTCTGCTTCGGCCAGCGATCCTATCGCTGCGTTTTTGGCATTGTTCATACTCGTGATATCAGGCCTTACGCTATTCGAATATGGGTCAGGTTGGCCGCTAGGCATCGATAATCTTGCCATTTTGGACACTGCAACGGCTCCGGAGAGATGGCCCGGGCGAATGTCCGGGGCCACGGCATTGTGTTTCAGTTTGATTGGTACCGCGTGGCTGATCAGTATGATTCCGATGCGTCACTCCACACTGATATTTCAGCTTTTCGCTCTGGCGGTGGCCATTATCAGCGCTGCAGCTATGATTGGCTATGTGTTTGGCGTTAGGGAGTTCAGGTTGCCTCTTTTCTCGACCATGGCACTGCATACGGCTGTGTTATTGGTTCTTTGCGGTTTGGGCATGCTGCTCGTGCGGCCCGGGGAAGGCCTGATGAGCTCTGCCACCAGTCGTTACATTGGTGGCCGTTCGCTGCGGCGCCTGCTTCCGTTTATTGCAGTGACTCCAATTCTTGCGAGTTGGTTGAGCATGCAGGGCGTGTTGGCTGGCCACTATTCCGATGCATTCGGCTTCGCACTGAGCAGTCTGTCCAGCATCCTGGTGCTGGGCTTTGTCAGTTGGCTTGGTGCCGACGCGCTCAACTGTGAGGAAGAACGCTTCCGCTCCACCATCGATGCTTCTCCCGTGGCAACAGTCATGATCGATCAGGGTGGCATTATTCGGATTGCCAACCGGTTGGTACATTCAGTTTTTCGTTACCCGGATCATGGGTTGGTGGGGTTGTCTGTCCAGCAATTGCTATCCGAGCCGCTCCGTCAGAGCCATGAAGGTTATCGCCGCGAGTACATGCGCAACCCCACGCAGCGAATATTGGGGGTGGGGCGTGAGCTGTTCGCTCTGCGCCAGGACGGCACCGAATTCCAGGCCGAAATCGCGCTGAACCCTGTCCAGACGGCCGATGGTCGCTATGTTATGGCAGCTGTTGTGGACATTACCGACCGTGTGGCGGCCGAACAGAAAATCCTGCGCCTTAACCGCATGCACAAAGTGTTAAGCGGTATTAACACCCTCATTGTTCGCACCGAGACTCGCGATTCGCTCTTCGAGGGGTCGACACGTATCGCAGTGGAGGACGGCGAGCTGCCTGCCGCGTTAATAGTGCATTACGACAGTAATCTGCAGCAGTGCAAAATTCTACACGGGCATGCCGCCGAAGAGCAGGTTGAAACTCGGCTTTTGATTGGCCCTGAAGTGGACTCAATTCGCGAATGCGTGCAGCAAAATTGCGTTGTGGTGCGTAATAACTTGGCCGGGGACCCTGGCGACGACGACCCTGCGGATCTGGCCAAGCTTGGTATACGTGCTTTGGCGGCGTTCCCGCTGGCTTCAAATAACCATAAACCGGAAGTGGCCTTGTTGCTCTGCGGGCGCGAGTCGTTTTTTTTTGACGAGCCGGAACTCAAGCTTTTATTGGAAGTGGCTGGCGATATCTCATTCGCGATGGCTAACCTGGATAAGAGCCAGGAGCTTGCGTATCTGACGCATTTCGACAAGGTCACTGATCTACCAAACCGCCTGCTGCTTACTGACCGGCTCCAGCAGGCTATGCTTCAGGCCGACAGTTATCAGGGCAATGTCAGTATTTTGTATATGGACCTCGACCGTTTTAAGCAGGTCAATGACAGCTTTGGCCATGCCGGCGGCGACGAGGTGCTCCGACGGGTGGCTGAGAGAATTGGTGAATGTGTAGGCAAGGCCGATACAGTATCCCGCTGGGGTGGCGACGAATTCATTGTTCTGCTGCCAGGCCAAAGTGCCGGCGACGCCGCTGGGGTCGCCAACGCTATTAGTGAGGCGTTACATTCGCTCATTGTGCTGGGTGGCAGCCGGGAATTGTTTGTCTCGTGCAGTATCGGCATTGCGGAGTATTTTCATAAGAGCAGTGATGTAGATGCACTTATTAATAGTGCAAGAAGTGCGATGTCTACGATTAAGGAACAGGGGGGTAATAATTACCGGCATTTTGTATCGGGAGGCGACCAGGCATCTGATGACGGGTTGGAGCTGGAAACATCATTGAGACAGGCGCTGGGGCAGAAGCAGTTCCAGCTTTACTATCAGCCCCAGATTGATATTGTCTCCGGACGGGTTTTGGGGTTAGAGGCTCTCTTGCGCTGGCATCATCCTACGCAGGGCATGATTGCTCCGAATCGCTTCATTCCTTTAGCCGAAAAGACCGGATTGATTATACCCATTGGCGAATGGGTGCTGCGCGAGGCTTGCAGCCAGGTCGCCACCCAGCACGGGTTGAAAGTGGCGGTGAATCTGTCCGCCCGACAATTCCACCAGAAAGACCTGGTGGCTATGATCCGTCGAATCCTGGATGAAACCGGTATGCCGCCGGCGAACCTGGAGCTGGAGATCACGGAGAGCGCTCTGATCTACGATGTTGAACTGGCCATTGCCACGATGGAGCAGTTGAATGACCTGGGTGTGAGCGTTTCACTGGACGACTTTGGCACCGGCTACTCCAGTTTGAGTTACCTGAAGCGCTTCCCCATCGACATGCTCAAGATTGACAAATCTTTCATTGACGAAGTGACGACAGACCCCGACAGCAACGTGATTGTCAAAACCATCATCGTTATGGCTCACAGTCTGGGGCTTAAGGTCATTGCCGAAGGCGTGGAAACCAAGGAGCAGCTAACAATGCTGCGCGAGCACGGCTGCGACCAGGCTCAGGGCTATCTCATTGCACGTCCGTTGCTCTGCCAGGAGGCTCTGGAAATAGCGGCCCAAACGTTCGTCGTCCCGACGTCATGATTGACGCCAAAACGGAGTGCGGGATTTAGATAAATGTCCAGGCCAATATTCTCGTGGTTTTATTGCCCTGCTTCATCTCTATTTCCTGCACGCCGATTGCACCAAGCTTAAGAATCAATTTTTTTGCAGGCTTCACATTGTCAATTTTCGAAACCAGGCTTGTAAACCAGCGGCATTGAGTTGAAAAAACCTGGCTTTCTTTTATGAGTTTTTTAAGGAACAGTCGTTCGCCACCTTTACACCATAGCTCGGCGCCTAGGCCGCCAAAATTAAGAGTGGAAGACGTGGTTTTTTGCTCACCGCGATGACGAGCAAGGTTGTTAGTTTTACGCTGGCTGGCGGTTAGAGCTTCCTCGCGTGACGCATGAAACGGCGGGTTGCATACGCTGACATCAAAGAATTCTCCGGGTTTAATGATTCCTTCAAAAATGTGATTTTTATCGCGCTGCGCGCGCAGTGAGAAACGGTCTTTTAGCGTGGGGTTATTAGCGATAATCGAGGCTACGTTTTCAAGTGACTGACGGTTAATATCACTTCCCACACACTGCCAACCGTATATCTGGCAAGCTAATAGCGGGTATATCCCATTCGCACCCGTTCCTATATCAAGTAACGACATGCTGGGCTGGGTATTAGCCTGGTTCGTCGTAGGCTCGCCAACGCCAAGCAACTCGGCTATGTAATGGATGTAGTCGGCCCTGCCCGGAATGGGCGGACAAAGAGCGCCCTCTGGAATATCCCAATCAATGACGCTGTAGTATCGCTGTAATAGCGCGGTATTCAGGGCTTTTACGGCCAGTGGGTCTGCAAATTCTATGGACAGGTTGCCGTATGCGTTTTTATCCACATAGGGGGCTAGTGGCGGACAGCTTTTTATAAGCGATGGAAAATCATAGCCCTGCTTGTGCAGATTTCTGGGGTGCAGGCCTTTGCGATTAGGCTCGGTTTGGTTGTTTTCACGTCGGTAGAGTGTGCTCACAGCAATGTATCCGAAATTTAGAATTTAAAAGTGAAGCGAAGCCGCACAGAGCCATTATAAACCCTTAAGACACGACCGCTCCGGTTATTGCAGCCCCAGTCGTATAACCATCAATTGACATGTGTAACGTGACAAATTACACTCGCGTTCCGCGATCGGAACTTGGCAGGCAGGAGCAGCAAACGTTTTCGATAAATGACCAGTGGCGTCATCGCTTTTTTTTGACGATGTTATTACGCACAAGGTCATATGCAACGACCACTGGGAGAGGTAAAGACGATGGCTATTCCTGAAACTGGCAGCATGCAGCACAAGCCGACCCATCCTGGTGAAATGTTAAGAGAGGACTTCATCCCAGACTACGACCTAACGGTTGCTGGATTGGCTGAGTCTTTGGGGGTATCTCGCCAGTCGGTTAATGAACTGCTGCGAGAGCGCCGTGCGGTCAGCCCTGAAATGGCACTTCGGCTTGCGCGTTTGTTTGGTAATTCCCCAGAGTTTTGGCTGAATGCGCAGCGCGCTGTTGATTTGTGGACTGCAGCGCTATCGGTCAAGGAAGAAGTTGACCGAATCACACCGTTAGACGCCGCATAACCAGATCGTGCAGCAAGATTAGACATTGTTGAAATGAACAGATAAACCAACATTTAACCGAGAGAATACTATGAGCAAAAAACCCGCAAAAGATTCAGTAACAACGGCCTCAATTGAAGAGCAAACAGCGGCTTTTTTAAAGGCTGGCGGAGCGGTTCATTATGTCGTTAAAGGCAAAAGTGGGCAAATTGCTCCTGCAGGACCGAAACCCGTTGCTCCTAAGCCGGTTGCTCCCAAGCCGGTTACCCCGAAAGATGACTGACGTGTCCGTTGATTGGCACTGCAGTTCTTGTCAAACTCATTAGAAAGCATTGCTTGCTTTGATGCGCCTTGGGGTAGCTTTAACGCTTTACCCCGAAGCCTTGGTGTACAAAAAACGTCTTTTAGAGTGGCGTTAAAGCTTACCAAGTTCCTGGACATTCAAACCATTCCCGTATTAGAAGTGGAGTCTATTGATGAAGCCAAAAGACATCGTGGCGCAGTTCGTTGCCGATATCCAAGCCCAGCGTTTTGATGAGGCAAAGGCCTTGCTGGTGTCGGATGGATTTGAATATGTTGGGCCAAACATGCGTTTCGTGAACCCGGATGATTTGATGGCCTACCAGTTCGGGATGGTCGCCATTCAAAAAGCCCTGATTCTCCGTCAGCTCAGCGCCGAGGAAGAGCAGGTGTTTGCAATCCTGGATTACCGCACCAATTTTGAACCGATTGGCGATGTCCGACTGGCAGTCTGGTTTAGTGTTCTAGGCGACAAAATCCAAAAGATTGAAGCGTTCTATAATGCGGCCGTCGTTGAAAACATGTTGGGGGGCAACTTCCCTCAGTCGACCGCTAAGGCTGCTGCCGATAAAACCGCTGAGTAGCAGTTATTAGCTGTTTTACATCGTTGTTATCAACGTCCCGGTGGGTCACGAAGCGAATAGGCTCACCGGCGGTGATAAGAATCCCTTGGCTCGCCAAGTAATCGCGCAGCGCCGCGGCTTTGCCAGAGCGGCAGCGGGCGTAAACGATGTTGGTCTGGGTGCGGCTCGGGTCAATTTCCAGCTCTGGAATTGCGGCAAGCCCGGTACTCAGGTAGCGGGCATTTTCATGGTCTTTTTGCAGTCGCAGTGGCCCTTGCTCAAGAGCGATGCTCCCGGCCGCTGCCAATATTCCTGCCTGGCGCATGCCGCCGCCGAGCATTTTGCGCAGGCGTGTTGCACGCTCAATAAAAGCCGTTGAACCCAACAACAGTGACCCCACTGGGGCGCCCAATCCCTTCGACAGGCAAACGCTGACGGAATCGTAGTGTTTGGTTATGTCCGTTACATCACAGTCTGATTTTACCGCTGCGTTAAATACCCGGGCTCCGTCCAGATGAAGCTGCAACCGATGGTCATCGCAAAAGGCGCGAGCCTGGCGCTGGTAGTCCAGTGACAGCACCTTGCCGCCGATGGTGTTTTCCAGGGATAACAGGCGCGTTATGGCGAAATGAAAGTCACCGGGCTTTATCGCTGCGCGGGCCTTGTCGAGGTTGATGCTGCCGTCGGGCTCATTCTCGATGGGCTGAGGTTGCACGCTTCCAAGCACGGCAGCGCCACCGCCTTCGTAGCGGTAGTTGTGCGCTGACTGGCCACACAGGTATTCGTCGCCGCGACCGCAGTGGCTCATAATCGCCAGCAGGTTGGCCTGGGTGCCGCTGGCCGTAAACAGGGCAGATTCGAAGCCAAGCCGCTTGGCTGCCCAGGCTTGCAGGTTGTTCACTGTTGGGTCTTCACCGTAAACATCGTCACCAACTTCCGCGTAGGCCATGGCCTCGCGCATTTCCTTGGTAGGGCGGGTAACAGTGTCACTGCGAAAATCAATCATGGTGGCGCTCTTTTGCATTATCGCTAACGAGTGAAATAAGTTGTAGCATTCTACAGTGAAAGGCAGGAGGCGATTCAACCTTCGTGGCGGCTGAAGTCTATGGGGTCCAGCCGATAAAAACCGCGCAGGGCTTCGTAAACGTCCGGTTGTTCGGCTTTCAGATGTTTTGGCTGCTGAAAAAAAGCCTCTGTAAGCACCGCAAAAAATTCGGCAGGCTCGGTGGCGCCGTAAGGGTCTAGCCAGCTTTTCTGATGATGCCGCAAGCTAGATCGCAGGTTCTCGTACGCTTTGGTCATCGTTTGTTGCCACACTTGGGCTTGCTCTCCGCTTAGTGGCGGCGCACCGTCTGCAGTGCCGTCCAGGTAGTCCAGTTGGTGGGCGAACTCATGAAGAATAACGTTGTGCGGGCCATCTGAATTCATCGCGCCTTCTTCGCATTCAGACCACGCCAACACGATTTGCCCCCGGTTAGACGCTTCGCCCGCTCGAACTTGATCTTGAACACTAACCACGATGCCATCACTCTGTGCTGTTTGAACGCGATACGCATTCGGGTACACCAGAATGCTGCGAACATCGTCATAAGAAGCGTAGGGGCGGGCCAGAATAAGCAGGCAGGCGTGGCCGGCAATGGTAATTTTTACCCGCTCGTCCACATGAAAGTCGGCGCAGCCGTAGAAGGCCTTTTCGGAAAGAAAAAGCTGAACGTATTTTTCCAGCTGTTTTTTCAAGGGCGGGGGGAGTTTTTGATAGAGTGGCATATGGGCCCGCAGTAACTTGCGCCAGGCTTTCGGAAAAGGCTGTTGCAGTTCACGTTGTCGCCGCCAGTTGCGGTAGAAAAACAGGTAAAATATCGCGAAAGCGATGAGCGCCAGAGCAAACACGGCGAATACAAATGGCGAAGACAATGGGGCTGTGTCCTGTCTGGAGGGCGGTTTTGCCATCTTATCCTATTCATCTATGAGGTGTTGTTATGTCGAATAAACGAGTAGTGGTCATCACCGGTGCGAACCGCGGAATAGGCCTGGAGCTAGCCCGGCTCTTTGCTGCAAAGGGTTGTCAGGTAATTGGCGTGTGTCGTGAAACGTCGACCGAGCTTACGGACGTAGCTGCCAAGGTTGTTGTTGGTGTGGATGTTACAACCGACGCCGGTGTGGAAAGGCTGATGGCCGGCTTGCAAGGCGTTCAAATCGACGTGCTGATTAACAACGCGGGTCTGTTGCAGGATGAAGTACTGGGCAGCATCGATTTTGACTCCCTGCGTACCCAGATGGAGATCAATGCCTACGCACCGTTGCGAATCGCCGAAGCCCTGTTCCCGCAAATGCCCGCCGGTGGCAAGATCGCGAATATCACCAGCCGCATGGGATCGATTGCTGATAACGACTCTGGCGGTCGCTACGGTTACCGTGCCTCCAAAGCCGCATTGAACGCGTTTGCGAAATCTTTGGCAATTGACTTGAAGCCTCACGGTATCGCTGTCGCCCAGCTTCACCCGGGCTATGTGAAAACTCGTATGGTGAATTTTGGCGGGCTGATTTCGCCAGAAGACTCTGCGAAAGGGTTGGTTGCGCTGATTGAAGGGCTCAATCTGGAGAATTCCGGAACCTTCTGGCACAGCAACGGCGAGCAGTTGTCCTGGTAGAAGGAAGACGGTGATAGAGGATGGGGTGAAAGGAACAGCGTGTTAGCGAGAAGGGCATAGTGGAGAGAAGGGCGTGGTAGAGTATTGCGCCCGAATATTGCGGCGAATCCTTTGCCGGTGTGTTGACGACTTTTGAGGTTTTTATGGCCCGTTTTGAACTGCTGGGTACCGCCACTATTCCGGGCAAAGGCACGGAGTTGCGCCTGCTCCAGCGCAATGATGAGTTTTCGATCAAAATTGCCGGCAAGTCCGGCGAACTGATGAACAGCCGCCTTCACGGCTCCGAAGATGCTTTGGCAACGCTCGCTTGCGAGCGGATTGCCGATCACCCCGCACCACGCGTACTAATTGGCGGTTTGGGCATGGGCTTTACGCTGGCAGCGGCCTTGGGCACGCTGGGTGGTAAGGCTGAAGTAACCGTGGCTGAGTTGGTGCCGGACGTCGTTGAATGGAATCGCGGGCCACTGGGCCTTGCGGCGGGTTATCCCTTAAAGGATCCCAGAACAAAAGTGCACGTCGGCGACGTGGTGCAGCTGATCAAAGACTCCCCGGGCCACTATGACGCCATTTTGCTGGATATCGACAACGGTCCCGAAGGAATGACCCGTAAGGAAAATGATTGGTTGTACACCGCCGCCGGTATTGCCGCCGCCCAGGCCGCGCTGACGTCCGAAGGCATTCTGGCTTACTGGTCGGCAGGGCAAGACCCCACTTTTACCGAACGGATCAAGCGTGCCGGGCTGTCTGTTGAGCCGGTGACGGTGCGTGCCCATCGCCCCGGAAAGGGTGCTAAGCATGTCATCTGGCTGGCGTGGTAGTGGCTTTGGTTATGAGCGCTCTTTGTAAGAATTCTTTGTGTGTATTCCCTATCAGTATTGCGGCTTAAATTAAGGAACCCCGATTAATGTCTTGGATGGTCATGGTTACTCAGATTCTTCTTCCGGTGCTGCTGCTGTTTTGGTTTGCACGGTTTCCGGCAGCTGGCTTTCTGGCTTTTGGGCTTCAGGCTATTTCAGTTGGCGCGGTTATTCTGGGGATAGGGCTCGCGGCTTTATGGACGATGCCACCTTTCTGGGTGCCGTATGTTTACGCCGTTGTGTTCCTGTTGATTACAGCTTGGCATCTTGTGCGAGGCCGCCTCCTGGGCAACGGATTTTGGCAAGCGTCAGCCGGGCCAACGACGCTGGTGCTTATAGTAGCCGGGTTCGGCTCGATCGGCGGTTATATGGGTTATCTGGCGTGGCTGGGCCGTGAACTTCCGCCGGTAGACACCGTGAATATTGCACCGCCCTTCGGTGCGGGCGACTATCTGGTGGCGCAAGGGGGCTCAGGCAGACTGGTCAATATTCACCTGCATACACTGGACAAATCGGTAGAGCGATTCCGGCCCTGGCGGGGCCAGAGCCGCGCGCTCGACATTGTACGGATTACGCCATTTGGCCGTCATGTAGAAGGCTGGCAACCCGCTGACCCAGCTCGTTATGTCACCTTCGGAACAGCGGTGTTAGCACCTTGTAAGGGGGAAGTCACCAGAATTGTGGACGGTATTCAGGACATGCAGGTTCCTGAAATAGACCCCGAGAATATCGTAGGCAATTACGTCGCTGTTGATTGCGGTGATTTCTTTGTGGTGTTGGCGCATTTGCGCCAGGGCAGCGTTCAGGTTCGGGCCGGAAACAGTCTGGAAATTGGCGACAAGCTTGGGGAGATGGGTAATTCCGGCAATAGTTCAGAGCCGCATTTGCACGTGCATGCCCAAAGAGGCTTGCCCGAAGAGGC
This sequence comes from Marinobacter psychrophilus, assembly GCF_001043175.1. Classification (NCBI taxonomy): domain Bacteria; kingdom Pseudomonadati; phylum Pseudomonadota; class Gammaproteobacteria; order Pseudomonadales; family Marinobacteraceae; genus Marinobacter; species Marinobacter psychrophilus. The sequence goes on along the minus strand of NZ_CP011494.1, from coordinate 3,866,358 downwards.
TCCGCTAAGTGGACAGCCTTTGGCTTTGACGATCAACGGAGACTTTTACATTCGAAACGACAGGATTAAGGTCTCGGGCCCCGGCGCCGCACCAGATTAATCCTCACGCACAACGAAAACCGACACGTTACTGTGTCTGACGATGTTTGCACCATTCGAGTGGAGAATGTGCAAGCGATCGCCGGTGCCAGGCGAGTGTGACGCCATGATGACCAGGTCTGCACCGGTTTCTTTGATGGATTCCAGCAATCGGTCATCCAGTTCCACGGAGGTATCTGCCGTCGAGATCACTTTGCTGTCGGTAGCGACGCCGTGTAATTCCCCCTGCTCTTGGGCAAAAGTGTTGAGCTTTTTGGCCAGTTCTTCCGGATTGTGTGCAGCGGCGGACGGAGTCGTGTTGGTGACCGCGATGTAGCAGAGTGCGGCGTTATAATGCTTGGCGATGTCGATTGCCGTGTTGAGCGCCTTTGACATTTGCGCCGTACGTGACAGGTCGACGGGCACGAGAATTTTGCGATACATAGTGTTTCTCCCTATCCACATTCAAACGTGGAGCTATTTCCTTCCACAATTAAAAGCGTGGCAGTAATTCCTGGATATTGCCACGTATGAAGGCTCAAAAGTTTGGACATGGCGTCTCTCTGTCTTCCATGCCAGACTTCAAGAGTACACAAAAAGTGAGGTGTTTCTATGGATCTCCAGAGACCTTTTGGGGGTGGGCGCTAATGACTCACCTGAAGCAGACAGTTTGGGTGATGATTGTGGCAATTCTCGGAGTTGGCAACGTTATGGCGACAGAAGAAGCCGAATACACCGTTGTACTCAAGGATCAGAGCTTTGAGGTGCGCGATTACGAGCCACATATCCTGGCCGAAACCATCGTAGACGGAAAGTTTTCTAACGCCGGTAACAAGGCCTTCGGCCGGTTGTTCAAATACATCTCCGGTGACAATACCTCCCAGCAGACAATTGAAATGACTTCGCCGGTCGCGCAGGAAGCTGAAAGCGAAAAGATTGATATGACGTCGCCGGTCGGTCAGAAGCGGGAAAACGACAGCTGGGTTGTAAGCTTTATGATGCCCGCGTCTTTTACAATGGAGACGCTGCCGCAGCCCAAAGACCCCAAAATAACGCTACGCCAGGTTCCCACACAGCGCATGGCCGTGGTGCGCTACTCAGGTACCTGGAGTGAAAAGGGTTACCAGAGCCACAAGAATAAGCTGGACGCGTGGATCAATGAAAACGGCTTTCGCGCGATTGGCGAGCCGGTTTGGGCGCGCTACAATCCGCCCTTTATGCCCTGGTTTTTGCGCCGGAATGAAGTGTTAGTTCCCATTGCAATTCCGGTGGGCAATGAGCAGGGCTCGGCTAACCTGCATCCAAAAGCCGTGGTAGCACGTATCGCTTCGAACAATTCTGTTCTGTTAGGGCAAACGCCATGAGTCCATCCGACGAGTCCCGTGTTATTGAGATGGCCTGGGAAGACCGAACGCCTTTCGAGGCCATTCAGCAACTGTACGGCATGTCAGAACCCGAGGTTATCCGGTTTATGCGCAAGTCACTGAAGCCAAGTAGTTTCAGGCTGTGGCGGGCGCGGGTGTCGGGCCGCTCAACAAAACACCTGAAGTTGAGAAGCCCGGACATAAGCCGGGGTTATTGCCCAACTCAGTACAAACAGCGCTAAACCCCTGGCATTACCCCTCCAGTTCTTTGACCCGCTGCGCCAGCACAGAGAAATCAAAGAGCTTGCCCTTTGGCAGTAGCAGCAACAATAACGACACCGCAATCGGTACAAAGGTTGCCAGCAGGAAAGATTCCAGCAAATAGGTGAGCGGCGCCCCCGGTGCGGGAAACAGCATCAACCCGGTAGCCAGGCCGGCAAACGTGCTAATCGCGGCGTTGTAGCTTTGGTAACGGGCGTTGTAGAAGCCGAAAAATACCGGGAAAGCGGCGGCGCAGCACAACAGATCGGCAAGCAGAAACAGGTAAAGCACGCTGTAGCCTTGGGCCGCCACGAACAAAACCGGTATCGACAACAACACAATCAGCCAACGCGATAGCGACAGCAGACTATGGTTGCCCAACTTGGGCAGCAGTCGGCGCAGGTCTATGACCATGATGCTCGTCAGCCCGCTGATGGTGGAGTCTGCGCTGCTCATAATCAGCGCCAGCCCGAAGGGTAGCAGGCCAATGGCAAACCACACGGGCACATCGGCCAACAGCACGCTGAACAGCGCCACCGAGCCGTCCCCCGGCAAGCCCAAACCGACAAACGCCAGCCCGAATAAGCCCATGATGAAAATGATAGGGAAGCTCAGCAGACCGCTGATGATAAAACCGTTGCGGATAACCTTGTTATCGCGGGCGGCGAAAATGCGCTGCCAGGTGCCTTGGTAAAATAATCCGGTCAGCACCACCGCCAGGAAAAAAGTCAGGCCGGACTTTAGGCCGTTGATGTCCAGCGGGTCCAGCAGATGCGGTGCTTTTTCCTGCAAGCCTTGCAGCGCCGGAGCCAAACCTCCGGTGGCCTGCCAGCCAAAACCAATTAATAGCGCCAGGAATGGCAAAATCACCAGCATTTGTACCCGGTCGGTAAAAATAGTGACCCGTAGGCCGCCGTACAGGGTGTACAGCAGGGTGGCGCCCATGACGATGCTGGCGGTTAGCCACAGAGGAACCGGCGCCAACAAAGACACCATTTTGGCAATGGCCGTCAGGCCCGCTGTCAGGCTGATAAAGAGATAGAAAACCATGATCACCAGCACGAATCCGTACATAACACGGCCATAGCGGCCGAGCACAAATTCGGTCAGCGTGTGGCCTTCGGGCATCAGTGTGCGAATGCGTTTACCCAAGGGAATCATGATCAGCCGCGGCGCCAGGGCACCCAGCGCATAACCGGTAACGGCACCAATACCACCCCAGGTGGCGGCTTGCGCCGGGCCAAACAGAATCCAGGTGCCCATGGTGGTCGCGAGCAGTGTCAGTAGGGTAGCGGAGCTGCTCTGACTGTTGCGGGCCACCAGAAAATCGTCCAGTTTGTCTTGCTTGTGGCGTGCGTAAATCAGGCCGGGTATGGCAAAAAGTGCAGCAAATAAAACAAGCCACACAAGGGCGGTAGAGGTGCTTAGCATTGGTAAATCTTCCTTGCCGTGGCAGACGGGAGTGTCATCGCCATAGGTGGCGAATGACCGGGACAACCGGGACAAACCGCAGGCAAAGAAAGGAGCGCACAGGCAAGCGTAAAGCAGGCTTTATCCTTCCCTTCGCCGGCATTACCCGGATCAGGTTCGAAGGGTTACCGCACACAGTGCGGAGTCTCAGCCATCGCAATGGCGCCCCCAGGAATGTCAGTAGAGTAGGAAGTCTGCTCGTACTTGTCAATTGCAGCTAGTTTGTGGCGGCTTGGGCTGCATATTCGCGCATTCGTTATGCTATGGTTTGGGCTCGACACGGGGTGTCCTGCTTTGCAGGGCTGAGAGCACACCCGTTGAACCTGATCCAGTTCACACTGGCGAAGGGATGTCAGAAGGTGCGCCGGTACCAAATCTGTCCATTCATACCTTCGCCTCAGCCATGAGGTGTCTATGCATAAATCCATCCGTCTTGATCAACAACTGGTTTTGATAACCGGTGCTGCCCGCGGTTTGGGAGAACATCTGGTGCGCGCGTTTTTGCGCGAAGGCGCCAGTGTGGTCATCAACTATCGCAACAGCGCCGAAGCGGCGCACAAACTTGCCGCTGAAGAACCGGTGCGTGCGCTTGCGGTGCAGGCTGATGTGACCGACCGCGCAGCTGTGCAGGCGATGTTTGCCCAGGCGCGGCAGCATTTCGGGTTTCCGGTGACCACGGTCATCAATAATGCTTTACCGGATTTCTCATTCAACGGCGATGCTCGCCCGAACGCGGAGCAGCTGACCTGGGAAAATCTGAACCAGCAGTTTGCCGGCGTGGTGGGCGGTGCACTGAACACCACTCAGGCGGCACTGGCTGGCATGCGTGAAGTGGGTTTTGGTCGCATTGTGAATGTGGGAACCAACCTGTTCCAGAACCCGGTGGTGCCGTACCACGATTACACTGCGGGTAAAGCCGCTTTGCTGTCGCTCACCCGTACCTTGTCTCAGGATTTGGGCCCAGACAACATCACCGTCAATATGGTGTCGGGTGGCCTGCTGCGCACCACGGACGCATCGGCTGCCACGCCCGAGGCGGTGTTTGATTTCATCGCAGCCAGCACACCGTTGCGGCGGGTGACCACGCCAGCAGAGTTTGCCGATGCCACTTTATTTTTTGCGTCACCCTGGTCGCGCTCGGTCACCGGGCAGAACCTGGTGGTAGACGGTGGGTTGGTGAAAAACTGATGACGGCTCCAGATGTACATCAACGGATGATGCACATAAATCTGTTTTTGATGGGCTGCGGCCATCATCGGGCAGCCTGGCGCCACCCGCAGTCGGCGGTGGAGCAGTTGGGAGACATTCGCTATTACGAGCGCTTGGCGCAAACCGCCGAACGAGGGAAGCTAGACGCCGTATTTTTCGCCGACAGCAATTCGGCGGGCAATGTGTCAGATGGCAGCTGGTTTTACCTGGAACCGCTAACGGCCATGGCAGCCATGAGCCGGGCCACAGAAAAGATCGGGTTTATCAGCACCGTATCCAGCACGTTTTACACACCGTTTCATGCCGCGCGTCTCGTCGCGTCGCTGGATCATATCTCTGGCGGCCGCATTGGTTGGAACGTGGTTACGTCGATGTTTGATGTAGAAGCCCGCAACCATGGTTATGAATCTATGCCCGGCCACGCCGAGCGTTACCGCCGCGCCGACGAGTTTGTGCAGGCGGTATTGGGATTGTGGGACTCCTGGGCCGATGACGCTTTGCGGTTTGACCGCCAGGGCCATTACGCCGACCCTGCCAAGGTGCGTCCGATAAACCACCAGGGTGAGTTTTTTCGGGTAGACGGACCGCTGAACGTACCGCGCCCGGTGCAGGGGCATCCAGTGCTGTTTCAGGCCGGTGCGTCAGAGCCCGGGCGGGAGCTGGCGGCCAGATGCGCCGAGGCGATTTATGCAGTTGCTTATGATTTGCCAGCGGCGCAAAGCTATTACCGCGATATCAAACAGCGGGTAAAAGCCGGTGGTCGCGAGGTTTATGTGCCGATTCTGCCGGGTTTGGTGACCTACGTGGCACCCACCGAGGCGGAAGCAAAGGCCAAGCAGCGTGAGCTTGATGAGTTGTTACCTGTCGATGCGTCTTTGCGTCAGCTGGCCATGTTTATCGGCCAGGACTGTTCGAGCTGGGATTTGGACGCACCCGTGCCAACACTTCCGCCATTGGAGGAGTTTAGCGGGCCACAGGGTCGTTACAGCACCATTTTACGCATTATCGAAACGGAACAGCCGACTTTGCGCCAGCTGTTGGGCCGGCTGGCGGCGGGGGGTGGCCACTGCACTATGGTTGGCACGCCACGGCAGATTGCGGACAAGATGGAGCACTGGTTCCGCAACGAGGGCGCCGACGGGTTTAACTTGATGCCGCCGTCGCTGCCCGGTGGCATCGAAGACTTTATCGAGCAGGTGGTGCCGGTGCTGCAAGGTCGCGGGCTGTTTCGTACTGAATATCAGGGCCGCACTTTGCGCGAACATTTAGGGTTGGCCAGGCCTGATCATCGCTGAAACGCTATTTTACTGCCCAATATCAAATCACGGTACAAACACTTGCAACAGTCTCCGCTTGTGCAAGTCGGTACCCACACAAACAGGAACACAACATGACAGAACAAACCTTGGACAAACCATTGGTGATCGCAGGGCGGCAATTCACATCGCGCCTTATGGTGGGTACTGGCCGCTACAAAGACTACGATGAAACCGCGCGGGCACTTTACGAAAGCGGTGCCGAGGTCGTAACGTTTGCCGTGCGCCGCACCAGCATTGGTCAGAACCCCGACGAACCCAACCTGCTGGATTTTCTGCCACCAAACCGCTACACGCTGCTGCCTAATACCGCCGGCTGTTACGATGCCCGTTCTGCGGTGCGTACCTGTAAGCTGGCCCGCGAGCTGCTGGATGGCCACAATTTGGTCAAGCTGGAAGTGCTGGGCGATGACGCCACCCTTTATCCGAATGTGGTGGAAACTCTAAAAGCGGCCGAAGTGCTAATTCGTGATGGCTTTGACGTGATGGTGTACACCAGCGACGACCCCATTGTTGCGCTGGAGCTGGAGAAGATCGGCTGCTGCGCGATCATGCCCCTGGGCTCGTTGATTGGCTCTGGCCTTGGTATTCAAAACCCCCACAACATTCGTCTGATTGTCGAGCGCGCGAGCGTGCCTGTGTTGGTGGATGCCGGTATTGGTGCCGCTCATGAGGCTGCTATGGCGATGGAGCTGGGCTGCGATGCAGTATTGCTGAACTCGGCTATTGCCCTTTCGCCAGACCCTATTGCTATGGCCCGTGCCATGAGACTGGCGGTGCAAGCCGGGCGTGAAGCATTTCTTGCCGGACGCATGCCCCGCCGCCAACTGGCAGAGCCGTCATCACCGCTGGCCGGGCGCATCGCCCGCGCCTGACACTTCGATTTTCAGATGCAGCGTTGACTGTTGCCAGGCTTTGTTTTGTTCGCAGAGTCTGGTTTTTTTAATGTCTGCTGGGTTAATTCTGATTTTCCATATTGACGGCTTTGCCTCCGCGACCCGGCGCACGAGCGCCGCCTTCGGCCTCCATTTGTACGCTTATGCGCGGTGCAGCCACGTCCAGATACAGGTCTTCCATACGTCGCTTTAGCAATAGATTGAACGCTCGTGACACATCCCACTGGTACTCTGGTTTGGTGCGCATACGCATGCGCAAAACCGGACAACCGTCTTCAAACGCGTGAATACCCTGCATTTCAAGGGGCGACCAGATCAGCCAGCGCATGGCGGGATCCGCACGCAGTTCTTCTGCGGTGTCAGTCATCAGCTTGATGGCGTCATCAATAGGCAGGTCTGGCGGTACCCGGATCTTGATCAGCGCAATGCCAAACTGCCGTGACATATTGTGAATCGAGCTGATTTTGCTGAAGGTAATGTGATGTACCACCGCTTCTAGGTCCCGCAGCCTCACGGTGCGTAGATTGAAGCCTTCTACCGTGCCCATAAAACCGTTGATCTCTACGAAGTCGCCCACCGACATTGAATCTTCCACCACAATAAACAGCCCGGTGATTAAATCCTGTACCAGCGTCTGGGCACCAAAACCGACCGCCAGACCGATAATACCGGCACCGGCCAGCAGCGGCGTAACGTCTACCCCAACAATGGAAAGGCTGACAAGAAAGGCCACCACAACAATGATGATCAAAATGGTGGTGCGGAGAATGGGAACGATGGTTTGAGCGCGCGCTGCCCTAAGGCGTTTTTTGCGGTCGCCACGGCGTACAGCACGCTCCAGAAGCTCATCGGCAAAGGTCCAGGTCAAGCTGGCGACCAGCCCGGTAACCGTCAGCGCAAACAGGCTGTCTGCCAGGCCAGCACTGAGGGATGGCTTGTCGGCCAGCCCTAGCAGGGACAGATCCCATACTTGCAGTGCTATTTCAAAAAATGCCAGCCATAACGCAATTTGTAATAGGCGATAGCCGAATTTCACCAGGCGCCGGCTGAAGGTGCTCAGGGACTTGTGGCGGGCGCTGCTTTTCTGAATGCCGACAACGCCCTGCGCTGCCAAGGTGACAATCAATACCAGTGAAACAATAAGCGCCTTGCCCAGGGCCGCATCGCCTGAACCGCCTTTGGCAAAAACAGCCACCATAGAGGCGCCAATCGCCAGCAATAACGGAATGTGCCAGAGCCGTGCCAGTAGGCCGACGAGTTCCCGCCATACGCCTTGATTCTTGCGCTGGTTATAAGGCTGGTTGCGTATCAGATGGGTGATCGGGCGGCGGTTGCGGATAATCACGAAGATTGCCAGCAGGGCACCAAACATGCTGAACACCAGTGCCAGAGTAGAGGCCAGGTCGGCGCCGAGCTGCGACACCAGCTCTGCCGATCCGAGAGCGTCTTCCAAAGCGAACATGGCACCGATAATGAACAGCGGAAACAGCGTACGCTTATGTAAAATAGCAACAGCGGCGGTTCGGTGGCCGCTGGAAAAAACCGAAATCATGACATCGAACAGTGATGTCAAAAGGCGACCGCACAGGCTGATATAAGCCAGCACCAGAACGGTGCTTTGCGCGGTGTCTGAAATAGCCAGCATGCGCAGACCCAGCAGCAGGAACAGGCCAACCAGTGTCAGAATCCAGGGGATTATCCGGCGTGAAAAATGCGCCATCAGCATCCACGGCTTAGCGCGCCGGGGCATTTCCAGCGGCCAGTCGCGGCGAATAAACAGCACTCGGGCCAGGCGCGACAGGCTGTACAAAAGCGCCGCCCCCAGTGCCAGCCCGATGGCGGTTTCTGCTACCACCTTGAATGAGGCAGCGGCTATCAGTCCCTTGCTGGCGCTCAGCGCGTTATCAAAATTGACTTTCCAGCGCCCCAGTGACTCACCAGCAGCACCGCCAGAGCGTGTAAGATCATCAAAAAATTCCGCCAGCGCCCCCAGCAGGCCCTGCTGAGTGGGCGAGTTTCGCTGATCTTCAATGGCTTGCGCCTGCAGGCCCTGTTGCAGAGTTCGCAGCTGTTTGATCAGGTCTTCGCGGCTGCTGTCGTCTTGCAGGGCCTGAATGGTAATTTCAAGTGACTGGCTCAATTCTTCTGCAGAAGCCGTTTTTTTCTGTTCTTCCTGGCTCGATCCGGGCAGCCCCGGAATTGCTGGCAGCGACAACCCCTGGGCCTGGGTTGCGGTGGCCGCAAGGCACAGCAGCGCAACACCTATAATAAGCGCAAAAAATGGTGCCGTGAACAAACGGGAATCCATGGGTTGGCCTTTTATGTGCGGTAGTATCATCAGCGTACCGCGCGTTGTAGATCTTCCAGGAAATCCTGTATTCGTTCGGCATTCGTGCCCAAATCGCTTTTACCCAGGCGTGAGGCGGAGCGCATGTCTACACGCACGCCGTCGCTGGTGTCGGTCAGGCGAATCACCACATCGTCTTTAAAACCGAACCAGCGGGTAGAGGCTGTCGCTTCAAGAGTGATGGCTGTTGCTTCAAGGGTTGTTGGGCTGGCCTCGGCCAGTTGCCAGTCGCGGGCAGCAATCAGATCCCGTGCCGCTGTTTGCACTCGCGCCATGGGTACCGCCAGTGTGACGGGCTGCAACATGGGGTAAGAAGCCCGTTGTTGGCGCGCGGTCTCAACGCCGGGATAATCCACAGCGTTGGGCGCAGTTTCACGGGCGTTGGCCAAGGCCACGAACGCCGGAGGATTGTCCATGTCGGTGGTAATGTCGTGAATAGGCGGTACTGTTTGTGCCCGCTGCTGCATTTGTACTGGCATCGCAATCATCGTAACTGCCACCACGGCGACTACTGCTCCGGTCAAAGCCGCACCCCAGCGCTTGCACAGGCCGGCAACCAAGAGGCTCACTATGCCCAGTATGGCGGCCACCGCCGCCAGCTGCGCGCCCATTCGCAGCCAGCTAAAGGCATCGCCCAGGGCAATCCATTCCATGCGAAATGCTGTCCCGGACGTTGTCATTAGAGCACCGGCGGCAATTAGTGCGGTGACTGCCAGCCAGGCGCACAGTACAGGCCACTTGCCACCGCGACGATGGGGTTGTGAAAGCGATGACATAGCAATTACTCCTGGTTGTGTTGAGCTACGTTTAATAAGAGCAGCATTGGGTTGATTCTGCTTACAAGCATAGTGTGCAATGAGGTGAAGTCTCAAGGCGACATAGACGTAACCGCTGGCACGCAGCAGTTTTTTTTGCGTCGCGCCGAGCGACCCTCCTATAATCGCGGGTCTGCCGCCTGCTACGCTTCTCTCCGGCGGCCAGTTTCTCGTCAAACAATAAGGAAAAGAACATGCTGAAACGTTGCACGTTAATTGCCGCCGCCGCAGGCGCGCTTTTGTTTGGGTCTATTGCCCACGCTCAATACAAAGACGAGTACACCGTATCTACCGTGTTGCCATCGGCCTTTCCCTGGGGTCAGGCGGCCGACAAATGGGTAGAGCTGGTGAACGAGCGCTCGGAAGGGCGTATCAACATGAAAATTTACAGCAACTCCCAGCTGGTGTCTGGTGACCAGACTAAAGAATTTTCTGCCATGCGCTCCGGACTGATTGATATGGCGGTGGGCTCTACCATCAACTGGTCACCCCAGGTGCCGGAACTGAATCTGTTCTCGCTGCCGTTTCTGATGCCGGATTACTCCGCCATTGATGCGATTACCCAGGGCGAGGTCGGCGAGGCCGTTTTTGCCGCCATCCAGAAACGTGGTGTAACGCCTTTGGCCTGGGGCGAAAACGGTTTTCGTGAACTGTCTAACTCCAAGCGCGCGATCAGCGAGCCGGCAGACGTTGAGGGCTTGAAAATCCGCGTGGTAGGTTCGCCATTGTTTCAGGATACCTTTAATGCTCTGGGCGCCAACCCCACTCAGATGAGCTGGGCCGATGCCAAGCCGGCGCTGACCACTGGTGCTGTGGACGGCCAGGAAAACCCCCTGTCGGTGTTTGATGTGGCGCGTATTGATCAGGTAGGGCAGGAGCACCTGACCCTGTGGCACTACATGGCAGACCCGCTGGTATTTGCTGTTAACAATCGGATTTGGGCGACATTCAGCGCCGACGATCAGGCCTTGTTAAAGCAGGCTGCAATAGACGCCGGCCAATGGGAAATTGAAAAGTCTCGCAGTGAGCTGGACGCCACTTTGGCCGCCATCAAAGAGCGCGGCGTGACCGTCACCGAACTGACGCCGACCCAGCGCGATGCGTTCATCAACGCTACCCAGTCGGTCTACCAGGAATGGTCACCGCGGATTGGTGAAGATCTGATAAAGAAGGCCCAGCAAGCCGTCGCTGACCGTCAGCAATAAGCGTTCTGGCCCGAGTTTTGCGCCGAGAACATTACTCTGGCGTAAAGCCGGGCTGACCAACCCGGAGCTTTCATGTCTACCCGCCCCCCTAAGTGCTGGCCCGAAGCCTGGCTCGCGTCTGTTGCCTTGATTGCGATCTGTTTGATCAGCCTTGGCAACGTGATTGTACGCTATACCACCAATGCGTCTTTTGCCTTTACTGAAGAGTTCTCGGTGTTTTTTCTCGTTCTGGTGACTTTTGCGGGCGCTGCGGTAGCGGCGCGCAACAACCAGCACATTCGTATTGAGCTGATCGAACATCACTTGCCGGCGCCTTTTAGGACAGCCGTGTACATAGTGCAATGGGCAATGGGCGTGACAGTGTTTGCCATTATCGCTTGGTACGGCAGTGTGTTTGCTTGGCAGGAGTACCAGTGGGAATCGCTGTCACCCGGGCTGGGTTTGCCCAACTGGATTTACGTGATTTGGCTGCCGCTCATGGCGTTGGCCATTATTGTACGCATGACTCAGAGTTTGATAGATCGACTGCGCGGTAAAGCCGATCCGGAGATTATTCATGAGTCCTGATCTGTTAATGATCGCCAGTTTTATGGTGGCGCTGCTGCTGGGTGTGCCCGTGGCCATGGCCTTGGGGCTGGGCGGCGCAGTAGGTATTGTGGCCGGGCTGTCGCCAGACATGCTGGCCACCTTTGGCACCAACACCTACAACAGCGTGGCGAAGTACCCGCTGATTGCCATACCGCTTTTCATACTAACCGGTTTGATTTTTGAACGGGCTGGTGTCGCCGCCAGTTTGGTGCGCTTTGCCCAAGCTATTATCGGCCCGCGCCACGGTGGCCTGACCGTTGTTGCCGTGCTGGTATGCCTGATTATGGGCGGCATGAGTGGCTCCGGCCCAGCCGATGCGGCCGCCGTGGCTATGGTGATGCTGCCCAGCATGCGCAAGGCAGGCTATCCGCAGCCGTTTTCTGCCACGCTGATTGCGGCATCGTCGTCTACCGCCATTCTGATTCCACCGTCCATCGCGTTGATCCTGTATTCCATTGTGGTGCCGGGGGTAGATTTGCGCGCGCTGTTTGCCGCCGGTGTGTTCCCCGGTATTCTGGCGGGGCTGTCGCTGCTGATACCGGCAATGTATTTTTCTCGAAAATATCGCTGGGAAGATCCGAAAACTTCGGAGCGTCCACCTTTTTGGCCCAGCTTTAAAGCGGCCTTGCCGGCTTTGTTCGCGCCGGTGATTATTCTGGGTGGCCTGCGTTCCGGTTTGTTCACACCCACCGAAGCCGCGGTGGTGGCGGTTACCTACGGGGTGATTGTGGGCTGCCTGATCTATCGCAATTTGAGCCTGCGTGGGCTTTATGATCTGGTGACCGATGCTGCGGTTACCTCCGGCGTGGTTATGCTGATTATCGCTTTGGCGGGTATTTTTGCCTGGGCTGGCACCACTTTGGGCACCTTTCAGCATCTGGCGGATGCGTTATTGTCGCTGTCGGACAACGGCTGGGTGCTGCTGGGGCTGGTGATGCTGCTGGTGTTGCTGGCGGGTATGTTGCTGGACGCGGTATCCATTTACCTGATTTTGATTCCCATCGTGTTGCCGCTCATGAACCACTTTGGCTGGAACCCGGTGTGGTTCGGTATTCTGCTGGCCATGAACATTGCTATTGGTCAGTTTACTCCGCCGGTTGCAGTGAATTTGATGGTTACTACCCGTATTGCCAGTATCCGTCTGGAGCACACCCTGGGTTGGGCGCTGGTGTTCGTTGTCGCTATGGGCGTAAGCCTGTTGCTGGTCGCACTGGTGCCGGGCATTGCGCTGTGGCTGCCCGACAAGCTTGGCTTTGTGGTTGGGCCTTGGTAATGACAGGGCCCCAGTTTGAGGGCCATCGTCTAAAGGGCCCTTAGTTCAGTAATCGGCAGGTTGGCTGTTGCGTAAGGCGCGATGCTTAAAAGTTAGCGCGGTGGCAACTGACAGCCCTGCTTGCAGCGCGAACGAAAGCGCAAGCGGGCGAACACCAGATAGGCTCGGTTCACCAGGCCAACTAGGTGCAGTTTCTTCAATATTGTCGCCAAATGACGGTAGCCCGGAAGTTCTTGCCACACCACCACAAACGCGTGAGCACCGGACTGCAGCGTGCCTGCGCTGTCTACTGCGTGAATAACTTTCATCGCGTCTGTGTGGCTAAGCTGGTATTGGGCCAAGGTCGTGTCGCTGGCGAATATATCCTGCCAGTCGATGCGTGATTGCTTGTCGACCTTGCGGTAGTGGTCAATCTCGCGGCGGCACAACGGGCATTCGCCATCGTAGAATAAAATCGGTTTTGCGGGCATAGCGTGGCCTTGTGGTCAGTCTGTTCGAGTCGTACGTTAACGAAGTTGCGTTACTGAGGTTACGTTGGCGGGGGCGAAGCGTATTCATTGGCGGGGTAGGAAAGGCACGTATAAAAAAAGCAGATAGCAAAAAGGCAGCCGAAGCTGCCTTTTTTGATTATTGGCTGTTATTCACAGCACAATTATCTGTTCTAGCTTAGACAGCTACAACGTTCTCTGCCTGAGGACCTTTCTGGCCCTGAGTAACAGTGAACTCAACCTGTTGGCCTTCAGCCAAGGTCTTGAATCCGCCACCTTGAATAGAGCTGTAGTGAACAAATACGTCGGGGCCGCCTTCACGAGTGATAAAGCCAAAACCTTTTGCTTCATTGAAGAACTTAACGGTACCGGTAACTGTAGACATAATAATAATCCTGAATTCTTTAAGTAATGTGCTGTCAATCGTCCATTGTGACGACGGATCAGCGGTATGCGGGAAACAAAAAATGAGGCGTGATCAAAAACAGGACGATGCGTTACTTAGTACGTTCTATTGATGAAGTGCTTTGCTAAATCTTTCCGACGGGACGTACTCTACACGTAAACGAGAACATTGCAAAGCCTTTGTGTGTGTTTTTGTAACCTGTAGGTACAGCAACGGATAAGCCACGTGTTGAAATGGTGAAAACGCGGTAGCACGTCAATAAAGCAACAACCAAGCTATAGTTGTAACAACTTAGGCGCCAAAGGAGCAGGGATTATGGCCGGAGGGTGGGCACGGGATGGCGCCGTGCAAGATCAGATCGACGCCAGCGTTGAAGACGCGGTTAACAAAGCTAGAAGTAGCCTGGGTAAGGGCGATAGCCTGACCCATTGTGAAGAATGCGGCCGCGAAATACCTGAGGCCCGGCAGGCTGCAGTACCGGGTGTGCGCCTGTGTATACAGTGCCAAACCGAGCTGGAAAAGCAGCAGGGCAAAAGTGGCGGCGTTAACAGGCGCGCCAGTAAAGACAGCCAACTGCGCTGAGCCTCGGGTCTGAGGCCATTTAATAAAGATGCTACGAGAATGCTATCTTAGCGCTGAGAAAGCGCCCAGCAACGCCGTGACCAAGGCGTTCCCCGCACATTTGCCAGCGATACCCTGTGATTATGACCATAACGCCATTTAACCACCTTATTTGCCCGTTAGACGGACAATCCCTGCTAATGCAGCAAAACAGTTGGCGTTGCGCCAACGGACACAGTTTCGATAACGCCCGCCAGGGCTATGTACACTTACTGCCGGTGCAGAACAAGCGGTCACTGGCCCCGGGTGATAGTAAAGAAATGGTGGCGGCACGCCAGCGCTTTTTAAGTGCCGGGCACTATCAGCCGATAGCCGCTGCGGTTGTGCAATCGGTCGCGGAAGCATTGAACGCTGTGGGCTCGGGTGCTGAGCACCCGCCAGGCACAAAAGAGTCTTTTGCCTGTTTAGATGCGGGTTGCGGCGAAGGCTATTATTTGCGCCAGCTTGATGCGTGCTTGTCGGGTCAGAAACACCAACAGCAGTTGTCGCTGGTAGGCTTGGATATTTCAAAACCGGCGGTTCTGGCAGCGGCAAAACAGTCAAAAACAACGCGATGGCTGGTCGCCAGCAACGCCAATATACCGCTGGCTGACGTGTCTTTGGGCTGCATTTTGAGCCTGTTCGGGTTTCCAGTGTATCCGGAGTTCCGGCGGGTGCTGCGCCCTGGCGGCCGGGTAATGGTTGTCGACGCGGGGCCGGATCATTTGCGCGAATTGCGAGAAGTCATTTACCCGGTACTCAAGCCCGAGGTCGACAAACCCAACGCCAGTGAAGCGCCTCCCGGCTTTCAGACAATAGGGCGGCAGACGATTAATTTCAGCCTTGCATTGGTCGGCGAAGGCGCCATTGCCGACCTGTTGGCCATGACCCCTCACTTTTATCGCGCCAAAGCCGAGGGCCTGGCCCGCGCCGCTGCGCTTGGCGAATTGGACGTAACAGTGGATGTACGGCTGACGGTGCTGGAAGTCACACCGGGTGACGGCGCCAGCGCTCCAAGCGCTGCCGGGAAATAAGCACGGCCTCGCATTCGTACTTTCACATTACCCGCTGCTGCTTCTCAGGAGCGTAAAGTGGGGGTATAAGTAATAGCTTCAAGCTATCTCTTGTTTGGGCATTATCAATTTTTGTTAAGCGCGCAGCATCCTTACAATAGGCGTCAGTTATTAATCATTTGGCAAGCAAAGGGCAATATCTTATGGGTATCATTAACTCGGAAATTAAACCTTTTAACGCAACTGCTTTCAAAGAAGGCGAGTTCGTTGAGATTTCTGAAGCAGACGTAAAAGGCAAGTGGTCTATATTTTTCTTTTACCCGGCTGATTTTACGTTCGTATGCCCCACCGAGTTGGGCGACGTAGCTGACAAGTATGAAGAGCTGCAAAAGATGGGCGTTGAAGTGTTCTCTGTGTCCACAGACACCCACTTCACTCACAAAGCTTGGCACGACAGCTCTGAAACCATTAACAAGATTCAGTACTACATGGTTGGCGATCAGTCCGGCAACATCACCAACAACTTTGGTGTGATGCGTGAAGGCCAAGGCCTGGCAGACCGTGCTACTTTCCTGATTGATCCAGATGGTGTCATTCAGGCTGTTGAGCTCACCGCGGAAGGCGTTGGTCGTGATGCGTCCGAGCTGATGCGTCGGGTTAGGGCTGCTCAGTACGTGCGCAAACATCCGGGCGAAGTTTGCCCCGCCAAGTGGCAGGAAGGCGAAGCGACACTGTCTCCTTCACTGGATTTGGTTGGCAAAATCTAAGACTCCTTTTAGAGAGGAATCAAACAGTACAGGCTTTTGTTACGAGCTTGCTACTAGCAAAAAACCCCGGAAATCCGGGGTTTTTTGCGTTTAGGGCAAGGCGGATTACAAACTGCGTGCAGGGGCTCGGGGGCTTCTGTGGTGATCGTCCGTTGTCCCTGCTTACGGGTCCCTAGGACGGCGAAGTTCATAACAATCCGTGTCGCCAGAAATCTGGCTATAAGAGCAATCTGCGTCAGGTACTGGCGATGTCGGTGCCGTAACTGACACCGCGGGCTTTCAGGCGGTAGAACTGTTCGACCACATCGGCCATGGCATCTGCACAGTAGGGGCGCAAGCCGCCCAGCACCAACCGTTTGGATACGGTGCCCAGCGCCTGGTCGCCAGACATCAGGCGATACTCCAGAGTTACCTGACCACGCTTGCCATTGGCTTCCAGGGTGGCGTTATGCAGTTCAAGTTCCGGTGACGCTGCATGCAGGCTATCCAATGTTACGGTCATACTGTCGTACATGACCATTGGCCGGTCCGGGTTGAACATCACGCCGTTGGATTCCATCAAAGGCTTCATGGTGTGCGGGAAGTTTTTGCCCGAAGCCGCCACGTAACCCAAGGTGAATTCTTCGATAAACACTTTGTTGGTGGTTATGTCGCCACTGCGGGCGACTTCCAGATACACCTTGCCTGCTTGATCGCACACCTGAATAGTGCCATCGGCGCCTTCGCAAAATTCCAGGGGCACGTCTTTACCCAGCAGGGCGCGAAAGTGGAAGGTCATATTCGTCGACAAGCCAAAACGCCAAAGTACGACAGCGAACAGTAAATCCCCTGGCACGCAAAAGCGGCGGGCATCCGGGTCGTGAATGGGGTTGAAGTCCCCGGCCACTTCTTTGGCAAACAAGCTGGCCTGGGCGGCGCTGATGTATACGCGACCATCCTTTTCACAGTGAAAACGTTCTAGAAACATGGAGTACCTTATTCCGAGTGGCCAGATTCAACCTCCCATGATAGTCCAGCTGCACTCATATCAAAATGCACCATCTGGCTTAATGCAAAAATACTGAAGAATATCTTTCGTTAGGGTGTGAATCGGCCGATGCCCGTTGATAGCAAATCCCTATCGCAGTTTTTGAATCAATTAATTTGAGCTTTTTTCCCCGGCGCCGTATCTTATCTTCATCAACTTAGAACAACCGGATAAAACCGCGCCGGTTTACTGACTTTATTCTTTATTAAGGACGACAAAATGTTAGACGCCAAGCTGAAAGACCAGTTGAAAGGTTACTTGGACAATGTAAAACAGCCCATTGAGCTGGCTGCGGCGCTGGACGACAGTGCCAAAGCTAGCGAGCTGTATGAGCTGCTGCAGGAAATCGACGCGTTGTCTGACATGATTACTCTGCGTGAAGATGGCGACTCTGACGTGCGTCGCCCGTCATTTGCTATTAACCGTGTTGGTACTGACATAGGTGTGCGCTTTGCCGGTATCCCTATGGGCCACGAGTTTACGTCACTGGTTTTGGCATTGTTGCAGGTGGGTGGACACCCTTCCAAGGCCACTCCCGAGTTAATCCAGCAGGTACAGGAACTGGACGGCAATTTTGAATTTGAAACTTACTTTTCGCTGTCATGCCAGAACTGTCCGGATGTGGTGCAGGCGCTGAACTTGATGAGTGTGCTGAACCCAAGCGTGAAGCACACCGCCATTGACGGCGCCTTGTTCCAGGCCGAGGTGGAAGAGCGTGAAATCATGGCGGTGCCCAGCGTGTACCTGAACGGCAAGCTGTTTGGCCAGGGCCGTATGAAGCTGGAAGAAATTGTAGCCAAGCTGGACACCAACACCGACGCCCGTGAAGCTGATAAAATTCGCCAGAAGGGCATCTTTGAAGTGTTGGTAATCGGCGGTGGCCCCGCAGGCTCCGCAGCGGCTGTTTACGCGGCCCGTAAAGGCATCACCACCGGCATTGCCGCTGAACGTTTTGGTGGTCAGGTTGCTGACACTATGGGCATTGAAAACCTGATTTCCGTGCCCTACACAGAAGGCCCCAAGCTAGTGGCCGCGATGGAGCAGAACGTCATAGAGTATGGTGTGGAGATCATGAACATGCAGCGGGCCGAAAAGCTGATTCCAGCGACAAAGCCGGGCATGCCTCATGAAATTCGTATGGCCAACGGTGCCTCGTTGAAAGCCCGCACCTTGGTGTTGTCTACCGGTGCCCGTTGGCGCCAGCTGGGTGTTCCCGGTGAGGACAAGTACCGCAACAAGGGCGTGGCTTACTGCCCGCACTGCGACGGCCCATTGTTCAAAGGCAAGCGCGTAGCCGTCATTGGCGGCGGTAACTCAGGCGTGGAAGCCGCCATCGACCTGGCCGGTATTGTTGGCCACGTAACCTTGCTGGAATTTGGTGCCGAATTGCGCGCTGACGAAGTGCTGCAGCGTAAGCTGCGCAGCCTGAAGAACGTGGATGTCGCGGTATCGGCCCAGACCACTGAAGTGACCGGTGCCAACGGCAAGGTAAATGGCCTGGACTACACGGATCGCAACAGCGGTAAAAATGTTCACGTAGAGCTGGAAGGCGTGTTCATACAAATCGGCCTGTTACCCAACACCGAGTGGCTGAAAGGCGATATCGAACTCAGCAAGCACGGTGAAGTAGTCATCAACGAGCGCAACGAGACCAGTATTCCTGGCGTATTTGCCGCCGGTGATGCTACCACTGTGCCCTACAAGCAGATTGTGATTTCCATGGGTGAAGGTTCCAAAGCGGCCCTGAGTGCCTTTGACTTCCTGATTCGCAACTCTGCTGACGAATAGACGTTAAAGAGCGTTTTTTGAAGGGTGTTTGCTGACGCGCAATTGCTGATAACGAATCAGCTGCGCATCAGCTCCCAGCTGCAAATGTTGACCGCCGAGGCCAGATTGAGAGATTCAATCTGGCCTTTGCCGTTTATGGTGTAGGCAGTGGCGTTTAGTTCATCAAGGGCCTGAGCCGGAATGCCGCGGGCTTCGTTGCCAAACAGATAGCAGTCGTGGTCGGCAAAGCCGGGCTCGGTTAAGCTGCGGCCATTCAGGTCAAGGCAAGCCAGACGTTGAAATCGCTGGCCCAGGCTGATTAGCTCAACCTCGGTTTCAAGCGGCACATGGAATATCGCGCCCATACTGGCACGCACCACTTTCGGGTTATAAGGGTCGACACTGCCGGGGCTGAGCAGGCAGCGAAAACCACCAAACCAGGCCAGGGTGCGTAAAATGGTGCCCAAGTTGCCCGGGTCCTGTACCTCGTGCAGATAGATGGCTTTTTCAGGGCCGCGTTGTGTGTTGATGGCTAGCTGTTTTTGCGACTGGGTCATGGGCGTGACTGTCGGCGCCGCTTCGGGCGCTTTTATGGGCACTATTATGGGCACTATCGCCAAAATACCCTGGGGCGTTTGGGTATCGGCTAGCCGCGCCATCTGGCGTTCGCCGATCAGGTGAGTGGTGAACGGGCTTTGCCAGTGTGCATAAGCCGCCGTCACGTAAAGCTCTGAAGACTTTAAGGCAGGCTGTGTGCCAGCGGCTTTCTGCAATTCCAGCACCAAGTGCTCGCCCTCTACCAGATAGTGTCCGAAAGTCTGACGATATTTTTTTTGGTGCAGTTTTTTGATGTCGTCCAGCTTCACGGTTATGTCCCGGTTGTGTGTGCAGAGCTCAAATGGAGGCTAATGAGTGGGGCTATTGTACGTGGCTGCCGGTTGGCTGTCAGTGCGCTGGTGCCGGCGTGCGGGGCGCTTTTGCGGCGCTCTGGCGCTCGGCGTACAATGGTGCGATGAATAATCCGACTAATAACCGAACTCATAAAGAGCCACCATCATTCGGTTAACAAAGAGACACTATCGTTCGGTAAACAAAGAGACACTATGGCCCGATCAAAAAGCAGTAACCGCTGGCTGGAAGAACACGTTAACGATCCCTTCGTGAAAAAAGCGCAAATGGATGGCTATCGCTCCCGTTCCAGCTACAAACTTCTTGAAATTAACGCCAAAGACAAGCTTATCCAACCCACCATGACGGTGATGGACCTGGGTTCTGCGCCTGGCGGATGGTCCCAGGTCGCCACCGATCTGGTGGGGCATAAAGGCCGGGTAATAGCCTCGGACATTCTGCCCATGGACGCCGTTGCCGGTGTCGAATTTATTCAGGGCGATTTTACCGAGAACGCTGTTTTTGAGGAAATTATGGTGGTACTGGGCGATGCAAAAGTCGACGTGGTGATTTCAGACATGGCACCCAATATCAGCGGTGTGAACGCGGCGGACCAGGCCGCGTCTATGTATTTGATCGAGCTGGCGTTGGACATGGCGAGTCAGGTGCTAAAACCCAAAGGCAGTTTCGTCGCCAAGGTCTTCCACGGTGGAGGGTACGACGGTTACGTGAAAGCCGTGCGCGAACAGTTCGACAAGGTGGTGGTGCGCAAACCGGATTCTTCCCGTGCCCGCTCGCGGGAGGTTTATCTCGTGGGTAAGGGTTTTCGTGGCTGATCGCTTGTCTAAATAAGCCGTTACCAGCTATGAATGCTCATGATGGCTGATACCGGGACGGGTGTCAGTTACCTACTATACTCGCCCTTGCCATTCAGAGACGCGCTCCCTTGCTGCTGACACGTTCTGCTCTTGCTTACCTTGCGTTAATTGCCGCCATTCTGGCACTGCTTCCCGGCATGACCGGTCTGGGCGCTGCAGCGGTCAGCCTGGCGGTTATTCTGGGTTGGCGGGATATGCGCCTGGTACCCAGGGTAGTTTTTTTAGTGGCGGGTTTTGCGCTGGCTTTTGCTTTGGGTCGCGATCCGGGGATGATTGCGGCAGCGGCAGAGAATATGAGCCGCCTGGCCGGTTTGGTGCTGGCGGTTATGCTGCTATCGTCGGTGCTCGGCCGTACTTCAGATCTGCAAAAAATTTCGACCAGCCTTTTTGGCGGGCGGCCAAGGGTGCGTTATCTCAGCCTGGCCTTTGGAACCGCGATGGTGTCGATACCGCTCAATTTTGGTTCGGTAGCGGTGGTCGGAAGTGTGGTGGGCGAACGTATTCGCAGCAACGGCGATTCCCCATCTACCCGCAACGCCACACGAGCCGTGCTTAGAGGCTTTGGTGTATCGCCTACTTTTTCGCCGCTGTCGATTTCTGTGGTGCTTACACTGACCTTGCTGCCGGGCCTTGGCAGCCTTCAGTTATTGATGCTCACCATTCCTTTTTCCATAGTTTTGCTGTTTTCCGGGTTGGTCTGGTGCGAACCTGAGCCAGAATCTGAAATAGAACCCGTTAAAGTTGAGGTTTCTGGCGGTCTGGCACCCTGGTTTCGATTCTGCGCCTTGATCTTGGCAATTTGTGCCGGTGTTTTCTTGCTTAGCCATCAGTTTCAGCTCAGCTATGCCTACGCCGTTACGCTCAGTTGTATGGGCGCGGTCATAGGTGCCAGGCTTCTGGCGTGGTGCCGCCGAACCAACCCGCCGTTGGTGAGTATGGCTAACGTCAGTAACGAGTTGGCGATTGTGGGCGGCTCGGCGTTTATTGGTGCTGTCATCAGCGCCGCAGTGCTGGGCCAGATTAGTGGTGATTTGAATGTGCCCAACTGGCTTTGGCCGGTGCTAGCCGCGGCCGTGCCCTGGGCATTTTTCATCGCCGGACTGGGCGGCGTAAACCCGATTGTTATCGGTACCCTGGCCGGGGGCATTCTGGGAGCCGTTTGGCCGGAAAACGGTCTGGTGGGTTTGGGCTTTGCCATGGTAACCGGTTGGGGAATTACCGCCTTTGGTACACCGTTTGCCGCTAACGCGCTGATTATGGAACGCTTAACCGGTTACAAGGCGGTAGATGCATCATTGCGCTGGAGTCTCAGCCTGGCGCTGTCGGGATTAACCGTCGCCAGTGCACTGGCGGCCGGCCTGACGCTCGTTCTGGTGTAGTTCGTCTGCCAGTTAAGGCCTCGTTTCATTTTGTGCGATCTTGTGGTCAACGCCCTGCGTCCCGGTCTGATGGCAATCACCTATGGCGTATACCGAAGCCCTCTGTTAATGTCTGCGCAATCCTGCCTCTAGGGATTCCGCAGTTTTAGGTGTAAAACCCACATGCGAACCATCCATACGACCTGTCAGAGGACGTCACCCCGTTAACGGCGTGTGACCGTAGTCGTTTTTTACGCCATGAGTCTTCATGGCATCTGCCCGCATTCGCCAACAACGGTGTTCGTGGAGGCAGAACAATCAAGAGTTAATCTATTATGAGTTTTTCTTCACTCGGTTTGTCTGAGCCGCTAGTCCGTGCCACTTTGGACCAGGGTTATGAAACCCCGTCACCCATTCAGTTAAAAGCCATTCCAGCGGTATTGGCCGGTAAAGATGTGATGGCCGCCGCACAAACCGGCACCGGTAAAACCGCCGGTTTTGTTCTGCCGATACTGCAGATGCTGGAACAGAACCCGCGTACTGGCAAAGGCCCGCGCGTACTGATTCTGACGCCTACCCGCGAACTTGCGGCTCAGGTGCACGACAGCGTGAACCTCTACAGTCGTTACGTGCCCACCCGCGCGGCTGTCGTATTTGGCGGTGTGAAAATTAACCCGCAGATGATGAAGCTGCGCAAAGGGCTAGACGTACTGGTGGCAACACCTGGCCGCCTGATGGACCTGTATCAGCAGAACGCTGTGCGTTTCAACGAAGTAGAGTTTCTGGTGCTGGACGAAGCCGACCGCATGCTGGATATGGGCTTTATTCGCGATATCCGCAAGATTCTGGCTATGCTGCCTGCGAAGCGCCAGAGCCTGCTGTTTTCTGCAACCTTTTCCAACGAAATTCGCACCCTGGCCAAGGGCCTGCTAAACGACCCGGTGCAGATTGATGTTGCAGTGCGCAACACCACTGCCGAAAGCGTTATTCAATCCGTTTATCCGGTGGATCAGAGCCAGAAAACGGCGCTGTTGAGCAAGCTGGTGCGCGACAACAGCTGGGAACAAGTACTGGTGTTTACCCGCACCAAGCACGGTGCGAACCGCCTGACCGAGAAGCTGGGCAAAGACGGTATTACCGCTGCTGCGATTCACGGTAATAAGTCCCAGGGCGCCCGTACCCGCGCTTTGGCCGAGTTCAAGCAGGGTGATATTCGTGTGCTGGTAGCGACCGACATCGCTGCTCGCGGTTTGGATATCAAACAGCTGCCCCAGGTGGTGAACTTTGAGTTGCCTAACGTGCCGGAAGACTACGTTCACCGCATTGGCCGTACCGGCCGCGCAGGTGAAAGTGGCCACGCGTTGTCGCTGGTGAGTGCTGACGAGCTCAGCATGCTGGTGGGTATCGAAAAGCTGATTAAGAAGCAGTTGCCGCGCAAGGAAGTAGAAGGCTTTGAGCCGAAGAACCACGTGGCGCTGAAGCCAAAAGCCAAGGCCGATCCGAGCAAAGCTCGTAACCGCAGCGGTGGAAACGGTGGCGGCAATGGCCGGCCAAGTGATAAGCCCCGCAGCTTTGGCGATAAGCCAGGCGGCCGCAGCGCAGGCCGGAGCCAGAATGGCGATGGCGGCCAACGCGGACGTTCAGGTCAGCGCCAAAACCCGGGCGCCTAAGGCCATACGGGCTTGAGGTAGCAGGTTAAAAATGCGGAGCTTTGGCTCCGCATTTTTTTGTTCAGAATCTGAAAATAAAAAGCGGGGCCGTGTAAAAACAGGGCCCCGTAAAAGGGAGTGCATTCGGAGTGTACTGAGCCAGCTGCCCAGCAGGTTATTCGTAAGGGATCAGAACTTGTAGGTGAAACCTACCATGTAGACCATTGGGTCGATTTCAACTTCAAATTTGTCGGTACGTGCTAGAACATTGCCCGCCCCGTCAAAAGCGGTAATGGTGGCGTCGGTGTTGATGTCAGCCCACCAGACAGCTGCGTTAAGACCAAAATTCTCACTCAGCATATAATCCATGCCTATTTCTACGGCAACGCCAACGCTGTCATCAAGCTCGAGATCTGTGGACACGGCACCTAGAGCGCTAGTCAGTGTATTGGTGGTCTTCTCTTCAAAGAAGGTAGTGTAGTTCACGCCTACACCGGCGTACGGCTGGAAGGCTGAAGAACTGTGCATTGGATAGTATTGCAGCGTGATCGTTGGTGGTAAATGCTTGGTCTCGCCCAGTTTACCAGCAGAATCAAGCGTTCCAGCACCGTTGATGTTGTGCTTGAAAGGAGTCGCGGCCAAAATGCCGATACCGATGTTGCTGGTTATCATATAGCTGCCACGAATACCCAGCTGAGTATTGTCGTCAACATCAACACGAGGATTAGCCGTAACAGCAGGAGCTCCTGCGACATTGATGCGCTCACTGGACCCATCGGGTGCAACCTGAACCGCGCCAGCACGAACAATAAAATCACCAGCTTCAAAAGCTTGAGCAGCCGGCGCAACCGCCATTACGGCCGCAGCTAAAATACCAATTTTGAAAGTATGGGACATAGTAAATCTCCAGGGTTCGATTCGTATTGGCTGTAAGAGTAATGGTTGTTAAAAAAGCAATCTTGATACAGCTCAAGTAATGAATGTATTGCAGTGTGTTTTAACGCCGTGGCCAGTAACGCTGCATTTTCATAAACAGAAAAGACGCACTCCAGCCCACCAGTACCAGCCTGGTTAGGCCTTTAATGCCGGTCAGAAAACGCAGTTATTATGGTTGGGTCTATTTTTTCTGTCACCCGATTGGCGCTATGATACAGGTCGAAAAATGCAGAGTAGTTTCCACAGGAGTAAAGGCGATGTTTGTGAAGAAAATCTCAGCAGCCGTGTTGATGGCCGCTACCCTGACGTTTGCAGGTTGTGCATCTGTGGGTCAGGATTTTGCCACCCACAATGTTGACCAGATTACAGTCAACGAAACCACTCGCTCAGAAGTGCAGGCGTTGTTTGGTGAGCCTTGGCGTACCGGTATGAAAGACGGTAAGCGCACTTGGACTTACGGCAAGTATCGCTGGTCTGCGTTTGGCGACGACAAAACCGAAGACCTGATTATCACGTTTGATGGCAACGGAGTGGTGCAGTCTTACAATTATAACGCCACGCAGTAAACCGCGAAGAGTGAATAAACAAAACGGGCTGCATTTGCAGCCCGTTTTGTTTAAATAATTTTACATTTCCGGGCTGTCTTTATAACGCTGAGTAGGTCCACTTCCTTACGGCAAATTCGGGGTGAGGGGATTATGCTTAGCGCCCAAAATCTCCTTCTGTGGAATTCTTCGGTAATGATTG
Organism: Marinobacter psychrophilus; assembly: GCF_001043175.1. NCBI lineage: Bacteria > Pseudomonadati > Pseudomonadota > Gammaproteobacteria > Pseudomonadales > Marinobacteraceae > Marinobacter > Marinobacter psychrophilus. The sequence goes on along the minus strand of NZ_CP011494.1, from coordinate 3,841,012 downwards.
AATTGTTTTTTTCGACCTACATCAGCAGCTCTATCCGCTTTTTGTTTCTGCTGGCGCCGTTTTTCGTCGTGACCATGTTTTTAGCGTTAACTCGCGGGCTGCCGGCGGATGAGAAAACCGCGATTATTCGTCGTGCCTGCATATCGGCGCTGGTGTTGGGTGTGATTCTGTTTTTTGCCGGTCCTCTGTTGTTTGGTGCCATTGGTATTACTCTCAATTCGTTCCGCATTGGTGCAGGTACACTGTTGTTTTTGACGGCCATCAGTCTGGTTAACAACGGTACTCGCAGTCACGCCACGAGTCTGCCGGATGATAGTCGCGATGATATTGCGGTGGTGCCCTTGGCGATACCGGTGATGATTGGCCCGGCTACGATTGGTGCGATTCTGGTTTACGGTGCTGAGCTGAAGCAGGTTGCGGCGGTGGCTGGGGGTTTGTTGGGGTTGGTGTCGAGTTTGCTGATTCTGGCGGTTTTGTTGCGATTATCGGGTTATTTGGAAAAGGCGATGGGTAAGAATGGCCTGAATATTATGTCGAAGATCAGCGGGTTGATTTTGTCGGCTATGGCGGCGGAAATTGTGTTGACCGGGTTGTCTGGGTTTATTACGGCTTCTGGGTTGGTTGTTAGGTAACGCACCGGATGTGGTTGTCCCGCCACAGCGTAGGGGACAGATTTCAAATCTGTCCCCTGTCTTGTTTGTCCTCGTTTTGTTTGTCCCCGGTTTCTCGTCATTCTACCGCTTACAGCATCTATTTTTTTGAGCTCCGCAGCGCAGGGTTGAAGTCTCTTGCCGGGTATTTTCTTCTTTGGGTCAGGCCGATCAGGATTAGCGGTATTACGATCATCAGGCTGCCGGCCAGGAACCATAAATCGGGGACTTCGTTGAACCATATCCAGCCGATGGCGACGGCCCAGATGAGGCCAGTGTATTCGGCGCTGGTGACTTGGTTGGCGTCTACTTGGCGGTAAGCCAGCAGGACGGTGATGTTGTAACCCAGTATAAACAGGGAGGAGCCGGCGGCGATGATGACCAGGTCGGTGCTCCAGCGCGAGCCTTGCTGCCAGTCCCAGATTGCCAGTGCGCCGGTAGCGGGGATAATCAGCAGGTAGTTCAGGACCAGTTTGTGCACGGTGGTCTGTTGCTTTGGCAGTTTACGCACCAGTACGGCGTTGATGGCCAGTGAAAACGCCGAGCCCAGGGCCGCAAACGCTGCCCAGGTGAAATCTATGGGTCTTAGTATCAGGATAATGCCGGCAAAGCCGCTGAATACGGCAATCACGCTCAGGGGTGTGAGGCGTTCGCGGAAGATGACGACTGATAACAGCATCACCAGTATGGGCGCGGCGTAGAATACGGCATTGGCGGTGGCCAAGGGCAGGTTGGCCAGGGCGATGATCATGCACAGCATGCCAATCAGGTGAACATGGGCGCGGATGGCGTGAATGCCGGTGCCAGCAAAAAACTGGCGGCGGTCTATTTTTTTGGCCAGCGGTAACAGCAGCAGCAGAGTGAGCACGCAGCGCAGGAAGGCGAACTGGAATATAGGCGCGCCGGGATCCAGCAGTTTTATAAGAACATCGGACATTAACGCCATGGCGTTGCCGATCACCAGCAGAAAGATGGCGCTGCCAACGGTTTTGCCAGACATGAATAACCTCAGAAAACGCGTAATGGATTCAGCACGGCAGTATAGCCGTGGCTTTGGTCAGCCTGAATGCCGTTTAGTACCTATCTAATGTATAGGCATTTATTTAATAGTTAAGCTATCTAAATGAAAGTGCTGGCAATCTTTGTCGGATTGCCAGCTCAGCGATCAGTGTCCTGCGGGGCGTTCGACCACTTTGCGTTTGCCAGTGGCGCACTTTGACAGCTCTTTCAGGCCGTCGCTGTCAAACGCATCTACGCGAATAACGTCGTAGAGCGCGGCGAGTGCCTCTTCCAGTTTTTCGCACTCATTGGCTTTCACTACGCCTTGGGCGCAGGCCCAGTCGACCAGCTGTTTGCGTTCGTGGCCCATCAGCAGGGCAATGCCGTCCAGGTCGTCTTCATCGCGGTCTCGAATAGCTTGGTGCAAGCGAGCGCGCATGTCGGTGGTTTCGTTGGCCAGGCGGTAGGCGTTCAACACCCTGCCCAGAGAGTCGCTGCTGTCTGTGGGTATATAGGCGCCGCGGTGTATGCGCTGGCGCAGCGGTGTGTCTTCTACAATGCTGGCGGCCACTTTGGTGCCCAGGCGGTCGTCGGGCCCATTCAGGCCCGTCGCGCCCAATGGGAACACCAATAATCGCAGGGGCCAGCGCAGGGCTGGAACCGGGAAGTTGATGATGGCTTCACGCATGGAACCCTGCAAATCGCGCAGGCAGGTTTTCAGGCACCATTCGACCATGTGGCGCTGTTCTTCCGGATAGCCTTCTTCGTGCCATTGTTTGATCACTGCGGTGGCGTAATACAGCTGTACCAGACAGTCCGCCATGCGCCCGGACAGGCGTTGGCGAGCCTTTAGGCCGCCGCCTACGGAAAGCAGCGTAACGTCGGTCATCAGCGCAAGGGCCGCCGAAAAGCGCGCCAGTTGGCGGTAGTAAGGTTTCAGGTTGCCTTGGCGCGGCACCGGTTCGGCCAGGCCGCCGGTCAGGCCTAGCACCAGCGCGCGCAAACCGTTACGGGTGGTGTGCGCCAAGTGGCTGTAGAAAACGCCATCGAATTTTTTGGCGGCCTGATCTTGGTCTTCCATTCCAGCCGCGGCAATTTCGTCAACAATAAATGGGTGGCAGCGGATGGCGCCCTGGCCAAACACCATCAGGCTGCGGGTAAGAATGTTGGCGCCTTCTACGGTGATACCGATGGGTATAGCTTGGTAGGCGCGGGCCAGGAAGTTGCGCGGTCCGGTAATAACGCCGCGGCCGGCAACGACGTCCATGGCGTGGTTGATCACAATGCGCATCAGGTCGGTGTTGCGGTATTTCAGCAGCGCAGAGGGCACGGCCGGGCGTACGCCGCGATCCAGCATACCTGCCGTGAGCAAACGCGCGGCGTCCATCATCCAGGTGTAACCGGCGATGGGTTCCAGCGCTTCTTGCACGCCTTCAAACTGGCTGATAGAGCGGCCGAATTGTTCTCGGGTCAGGGCGTAAGAGCCGGTCGCCAGGCTGGCAACTTTGCCGGCGCCTGTGCCCAAAGCCGGCAGCGAAATAGAACGACCTATGGACAGGCATTCCAGCAGCATGGTCCAGCCTTTGCCCAGCATGTCCTGGCCGCCGATCACCTGGTCCATGGGAATAAATACGTCGTTGCCCCAGGTCGGGCCGTTCATGAACACTGTGTTCATCGGCAAGTGGCGGGCGCCGGCGTGAACGCCATCGGTTTCCCGCGGCACCATCACGCAGGTAACACCCATGTCGGGGATGTCGCCCAACAAGGCGTCTGGATCATACACTTTGATGGCCAGCCCAATCAGGGTAGCCACCGGCGCTAGCGTGATGTAGCGCTTGTTCCAGGTGACTTTCAGGCCCAGTACTTCTTCCCCTTTCCATTGGCCTTTGCACACAATGCCTTTGTCTGGAATAGCGCCGGCATCTGAGCCTGCTACCGGCGATGTCAGAGCGAAACAGGGAATTTCCTGGCCGCCGGCCAAGCGTGGCAAATAATGCTGCTTTTGGGCATCGGTACCATAGTGCATCAACAGCTCACCGGGCCCAAGAGAGTTGGGCACCATCACGGTGACCGCAGTGGACACGCTGCGGGTGGATATTTTCATCACGATTTCGGAGTGCGCGGTGTTAGAAAATCCCATGCCGCCGTCTTTTTTGGGTATGACCAGCCCGAAAAAGCCGTTACCGCGTATGAACGCCCACACTTTTTCGGGCAAATCGTAATGCTCATGGGTGATTTCCCAGTCGTTCAGTATGGCGCAGAGTTCCTCTACCGGGCCATCCAGAAACGCCTGTTCTTCGCTGTTCAGATGCGCGGGCTTTGCGCCCAGCAGTTTGGACCACTGTGGCTTGCCCGAAAACAGCTCGCCGTCCCAATCCACCGAGCCGGACTTCAGCGCTTCGGCTTCGGTATCTGACAATTGTGGCAAGCGTGAGCGTACCCAGTTCAGCAATGGTCTGCTGAACCTATTGAGACGCAGATTGCTGGGGTTCAGCAGAATTAACGCCAAAGCCAGGGCAAGTCCGCCGACTACAAAGCTGACCAGATGCCAGTCGTCTTGGGCCAGGCCAATCAGCGTAGCAACGACCAGCACAACGCTGGCCGTCTTTCCGCCAATACTGAGGTAAATCAGTACCAGCGCGCTCAACAACAGAAGCACAACACTCATGGCAACTCCTTGTCACAATAACAAATGTCCGGAACAACCCATGATGCCCGGAACAAACACTATAGCAGGCCTCCGTAGAGCGGGTCGCACTCTGCGCCCTGTAACGACTTGTAATATGGATTAAATGCTGTATGAAAAAGCGACAGTCAGCAGCGCTGAAATGAGCTGAGGGCGTGATCGCTACCCCCCGTTACATGCTCATCCCGACAACCAGCAAAGCCAGTGTGGCAAGCAGGCAGGCTACGTTTACGGCCAGAACAGGTGGCAGGCTGTGATGATCGCCTGCCACCTGGGGCAATTTGAAGGTAATCCACAGTGCCAGGGGCAGGGTTATAAAACCCAGTGCTGTCGCCGGCGGCAACCAACTGCTCACCAGAGCCAGCGCGAGTACGCCATAACTGGCAAGTAGCATGGCCCCGGCCAGCCACGCGGCTTTATAAACGCCCAGCACGATCACCGCGTGATAACGGCCGCCACGGCGATCGGCTTCGGCGTCGGGAATCTGGTTCATCAAAAGCAGTGTGCTTACCAGCAGCAGACTGATGACAGACACCGCGACGGCCGCGGCGTTGATCGGCGCCCCTAGTGCTACTACAGTCCCCAGCACCATCACCGGGCCAAACCCCAGCCCCGGCGCCAGCAGACACAGCAGAGGCGAACGGGTAATCCAGCGGGTGTAGGTAATGACAAGAGCAACGCCAGCTCCCCCCAGTATCAGCATCGGCAAGCCCCGTTGCGATAAAAAATACAGGCCGATAACCACTACCAGACCCAATGTAACCAGTGCTCCCAGTAAAACGGAGCGCGCCGCCGACGGCAGCTGTGGCAGGGCGCCGCTGCCGCCTGAAAACGGCGTACGGCGGGTGTGCAAATCCAGTCCGGAGGTAAAATCCTCGTATTCATTCAGCATATTCACCGCAGCGTGGGCCAGCAGCGCACCGATGAAAACCAATAGGATGTCCAAGAAGGGCGGCGGAGTTTCGGGCCGCCGCCAGGCTAGCGCAACTCCCAGACCCACACACAGCGGGGCCATCACCAGAAAGTTGGGGCGGGAAGTGCGAATAACGACGGCGGTTTGAGACATGGATTACGGGGCCTTGTGATGTATGCTGATACGTTGCTATCAATTAACTATAACCTCAAGCTTGGGTCAGGCTCGCAGCGGCGAGCGGCCTTGCTTTTGGCGATTTCAGGGAGTGACGTGTGTCCCACATAGATTTTGATCAGCCCGTAAATCGGGAAAACACCCATGCGGTAAAATTGGACGCCCGCGAAGCGGTGTTCGGCCGCGCCGATGTACTGCCGGTGTGGGTGGCCGATATGGATTTTGCCGCGCCGCAAGCGGTGACTGATGCACTCAGCGAGCGCGCCAGGCATCCGGTATATGGTTACACGATGTTCCCCGACAGCCTTTACGGCGCTATGCGCGACTGGTTTCGCCAGCGCCACCAATGGAGTTTTCAGCGTGAATGGGTGCTGATGGCGCCGGGCGTAGTGCCCTCATTAAATGCCGCGTGTATGGCCTATACCCATCTGGGCGATGAGGTAATTATACAGCCGCCAGTGTACCCGCCGTTTTTCAGTTCAGTGCGACAAACCGGGCGCCAGGTTCTGGAAAATCCGCTGCTGGCGGAAAAGCAGGAAGACGGCAGCTTGTACTACCGCATGAATCTAGCCCATCTGGAGCAATGTGCGGCGCGTCCGCAGGCAAAAATGCTGGTTTTGTGTTCGCCCCATAATCCAATCGGGAGGGTGTGGTCTGAAGCCGAACTGACAGCGGTGCTCGACATTTGCCGACGCCACAACCTAGTGCTGCTCAGCGATGAAATTCATTGCGATCTCGTGTTTTCCGACAGCCACCGCCACCATATGCTAGCGGCCCTTGCGCGCCCCGACGACCAGTTGATTACCGCTATTGCGCCTAGTAAAACCTTTAACATCCCCGGCCTTGGTTTGTCGGCCATGGTGATAGCAAACAGCGGGCTTCGGCAGAAAATGGCGGATGTGCTGGAATCGTTCCACATGCCCCAGAGTAATCCGTTCAGCGTAACCGGTTTTGAAGCTGGTTACCGCCACGGCGGCCCCTGGCTGGACCAGTTGATGGATTACCTGCAGGCTAACCGCGACTTTGTGGTGAATCAGGTTGCCCAGCGTCTGCCGGGCATAAAAGTGAGCGCTCCCGAGGGCACTTATTTAATGTGGCTGGACTGTCGCGCACTGGGGTTGGACGACACCGGCCTGAAACGCTGGTTTGTAGAGCAGGCTGGTGTGGGTATGAATCTGGGTGTTTCGTTTGGTGCCAACGGCAGTGGTTTTATGCGCCTGAACATCGGCTGCCCGCGAGCCACCCTGGAGCAGGTGGTCGAGCGCATTCAGGCGGCGCTTGGCACTCGGCAGTAGACTCAAGATGAGTGGGGCGGCGGCTTAACCATCGTTGTCGAGGAAATCGTCGCCGCTTTTTACAGCTTCCACGCTCTCTCCCATGCTCGTATTTCCAGCGTGGTCAAGCTCGCCGGTAATGTGAAATTCCGGGTTGTCAGCTTTGGTGCCCAGGTGGTAGGCGGCGAACCCCGCCATAACCACCTGGTCTACTGCCATGCCAATCAACCGCCCGCTGCGGGTGGCTCGCACCGGATACTGGGCGTTGGTAATGGGGTCGGTAACATGACCCATCAGATCGCCCTTGTTTACATTGTCGCCCAGGCCCACCTTGCTGAAAAGAATGCCACCGTGATCAACCCGCACCCAAAGTGAGTCGTAGTAAACCGGCTCGGGTGCACCCCACGCAAACATCCGCGAAATCATTTCCTGTTTTTCCATCAAGCTGATTAAGCTGTTCACCCCGGCTTCTATCTGGTGCTCTTGAATTCGGTGGGATTCCCCGACTTCCAGAGTCACTGCGCGGATACCGGCGTTAAGGGCCGCGGTGCGCAACATACCCGGTGAACCACTGCTGTGCACCACCGCAATGCGATCAAAGCCGAGGGTGAAGGCTGCTACATCCGGATTGTTCATATCGGCGCGCAGTTGCGGCAGGTTAGTGCGCTTTTGCGAACCAGTATGAATGTCCACCAGCATGTCGCAATGGTTGATAATTTGGGTAAAAAGTGAGTGGGCAATTCGATCTGCCAGGCTGCCGTTGGCGCTGCCGGGGAAGTGCCGGTTGAGGTCGCGGCGGTCAGGCAGGTAACGGCTGCCTTGTTCAAAACCCGGCAGATTCACAATCGGCACACCCACAACTCGGCCGGACAGTTTGGTTGCGTCGAGGTCATACAGGGTGCGGCGCACAATTTCGATGCCGTTTAGCTCATCGCCGTGAATGGCTGAGGTCAGGCACAGGGTAGGGCCGGGATTGATGCCGTTGACCACCAGAACCGGCGTTGGATGCGATAGACCGGCAATCTGGATGTTGGGAGACCAAGCCAGGCGGGTAGAAATGCCCGGTCGAATATCACTGCCCAGCAGGCTGAAATTTGCGGTAATTTTTGGGGTCTCCACCGCGGGTGCTGGCTGAATCGAGTCTGACAGCGGCTCAGAAAGCGGTTTTGCACCGGCGTCAGGATTTGTCAGTTCGGCCGCGGCTGCCGGGGGCCTCGCCACCTCCTTCAAATCTATATCCGGTGCGCTGCGGCTGGCGGCCGGTTGTGATTCTGCGGGTGCCTGCTCGCTCTCCAAGTCGACCATTAAGGTGTCGCCGTTACTGTTATCGTCGGCTTGGGCTAAAAGCGCGCCAAAAGCACCCGCCATAACGATGGCGCTCGCCAGAGAACGCCTGGTCAAGTGCTGCCAAAATGCCACTATCACCCTGTGTTTGCTGGCCATACTACCCCTTGAAATAGTGACTTCTTGCTTTTACCGAGCCTGAATTTGGATAGATTAGAGCGCTTTATAGATGGTTGATATGGCTGTGACAAAGGTTTAATACCGTTTTCATGAAGCCTTCGCCGGATTAGGGATAATAGGTGGCGGATTGAACGAGTATTTTGACAGCACGCTTTTGTTATCAAACGATGAGTCGAGCTCATGAGCCTTCTGCGCCCGGTATCGGCGCCATCAGGTATGGCGGGTGGAATGCCAGGCGTCGCCGTTGCAACTGGCGCGGCCCTCCTGCTCCAGCTTTAACAGGTGTGCCAGCGCCGAGCGCGCGGCCACCCCGTGAATCGCCGCCGGTACGTCGTCATAGGCGCTGGTGGTAAGGTTTTTCAAGCTGACCGGTGCCAGCTTCTTCAGCACCCGGGCAATTTTGTGTTCACGGGTCAATCGGTGGGTAATTAAATAATCTACCGTCGCCTCTGGCCGCGCCATCACGAAGCCATGGCCAGGTGCAATAAAACTCAGCGGTTCGGCCAGCAAATCATAGAGCGATTCCATGTACGCCTTCATATCGCCATCTGGCGGATTTATCACCACGGTGGATCCCTGCATGATGTGGTCTCCAGAAAACAGTATTCCCTGTTCCAACAGCAAATAACACAGGTGATTCGAGGCGTGGCCCGGTGTGTGTAAAACCTTCAGAATGCCGGCGTCTGTGGCAATCAGGTCGCCGTGTTCGGGCTCCATATCCGGGAAGAAACTGCTGTCCTGTGACGCGCCTGCCGGTGCGGCGCGCCCAATCAGCCGGCATCCGGTGCGTTGTTTTAGTAGGCTGGTGGCCGGTGAATGGTCCTGATGGGTGTGGGTTACCAGCACCTGATCAACACGGCCACCGGTTAACTGAAGAATGCGCTCGATGTGGGCTGGGTCCTCCGGCCCCGGGTCAATCACGGTGAAACGATCGTGGCCCACCAGGTACGTGTTGGTGCCCGGCCCTGTCATCACGCCCGGGTTGGGTGAGGTCAAGCGGATAACGCCGGCGGCAATTTCTACTGGCTCGCCGGGGACAATTACCGCGTTGGTGGTGCCTGCGCCTTCAGGGTCAAGCTTGCGGGCTTCATCGTACGCCGGTGCGTCGGGTTCCAGAACGATGGTTTTATCGCGGCGTCTGGCGGGCCAGGGTTCGCTGGGCAAAGGCTCGGGCGGATTGGCGTGGGCGTAACGCATCACTTCGCCGGTATGGGTAAAATCGTGCAGCACCCGCAGGGTGCGCAAGGTTGGCAGGCTGAATAGGCGTTCGCCGCTGCGGTATTGCGCCAGGCCCTGTTGCGGTGTTATCCACAAGTGGTCAATGGTTTCTTCGCCATCGTGGCTGGCGATCTGGTTTTCTGGGGTAACCGCCACAAAAAAGCGGGTATCAAAGCGCCGCGGTGGCCCCGGTGGGGTTACCCAGTGGCTCAGGTAAGCCAGCCGGTCCAGAGGCAGAATCAGATTGTGTTGCAGGCACAGCACCTGCAGGCTCACGTCGCCGCGAAACAATGCCTGCCGTGACTGATGAATGGGGTGATCTGCGCCTACCAGCTCGCCGTTATCTTTAACCGCCAGCAGCAGGCCGGCTTCTTCGAAACATTCCCGCAATGCCGCCACCATGTAGTCTGCACCGCCCTCGCTTAGGCTCATGGTCTGGCTGATGGCGCTGTCGTCAGGGCCGGCAATGTGGGCGCGGCAGGCTTGGTCTGCGTCATCCACCGCGCCGCCGGGAAACACGAAATAACCCGGCAGAAAAGAGGCTTTCCAGGTACGTTGTAGCAATAGCACCTCAAGACCCTTGTCGCTATCGCGGATCAAAGCAAGAGTAGCAGCGGGGCGAATATCCATAAAATCACCAGCAGTCAGTCGTCAGTATGGCGCAATTCGGATTTTTGCGTGATTATGCCAACATACCTCATTTCTCGGCATAGGCGAATGGATTGTGGCTCGAATAAAACTGGAATTTCCCGAACAGGTGTTTTGTTTTCAAACTCGTCTGGCAGTGCGCAGCACCGATCTGAACGGAGCCAATCATTTGGGTAACGATGCGCTGATTTCCATGCTGTCAGAGGCACGGGTGCAGCTTCTTTCCCATCACGGGATCGACGAGGTCGGTCACCATGGTGTGGGCATTCTGGTGACTGACTTGGCTACCGTGTATCAGGCCGAAATTTACTACCCGGAAACCCTGATGTTTGACGTAGGGGTAACCGACTTTAATCGCTACGGCGGTGATTTTGTATTTCGCATAACCCGCGAAAGGGACGGCGCTACAGTGGCTCAGGCCAAATACGGTTTTGTTTTTTTGATTTCGGTGAAAAACAGGTAATGCCTATGCCGGATAACTTTCGCTTAAAGTTCGCCTAACCGGCATTACGGGCCGTTACTTCTCTGGGTTCTTGCCTGCTTTGTGCGGATAGCCTCGCCATGCCGGCGCGGTAAAGCTGCCAGGCGATTATGCCAGCCAGTAGATTGCCCACCAGCGCGCCGGTCATCAGGCCGGGAAGACCATTAAGCTGGCTGCCCAGCCAGAGCATGGGCAGGTAACACAGGAACAGTCGCAAGGTGGAAATCAGCAGCGCTCGCAGCGGCAGCCCCAGAGCGTTGCACACCGACACCATCAGCATGCAGGCGCCCAGCCCACCGTAGCTCAGCGGTACTCGCCATAGATAGTTGGCCAAAATGCTTTGCACCTCCGCATCGGTGGTGAACAATTCGGTCACCAAACCGGAACCCAGCAGCCATAACAGGCCAATCGCCAGCTGCCAGACCACCAGAAACTGCACGGCCAGGCGCACCAGACGACGGACACTCTCTATTTCACCCCTGCCCAGCATGCGCCCGATCATTTGCGGCATCGACATGGTCAGCGCCAATACCACCACAATTGAGAAAAACTCCAGCCGCGACCCCAACCCCCAGGCCGCTACGGCGGTAGAACCGAAACTGGCGACCAGTGCTGTGGCCAGCACCGCGGCCATTGGCGGCATCATCTGACTGACCATGGCCGGCGCCATAATGCCGCCTAACTGACGCACCGCGCGAGCTAACTGCAGGCCGGCCAGGTCAAACCCGAGCCAGCCGCGTTTGATCAGCAGCGGATAGATCACCAGAGCGCCCAGGCTGAATGCGGTGGCGGTGGCCCAGGCCGCGCCGGGCAGGCCCCAGCCAAAATAAAAGATGTATAGCCAGTCCAACCCTATATTCAGCAGGCTGGTGGTAACCATCACAGCGCCGGCCAGTTTGGTGTCGCCGTGGGAGCGGCATAGGCTATAGCCAAAATACACCATAGCGCCGACCCAGGCTGCAATCAGCCAGGGCGCCCAGTACTGGCGAATAACCGGCCAAAGTTCGGGCTCGGCGCCTAGCAGGGTTAGAATCGGTTGCTGGCCGAGCCACACCAGTAGGCAAAGCACCAGTACCATGGTTGCGCCAATCATTACCACAAGACCACCCAAATGGCGGGCGCGATCGCTGTTGTTTTGGCCCAGGGTACGTGAAATCACAGCGGTGGTGGCGATGCCCAAGCCTACATACATGCCGCTGACCAGTTGCTGCATGGGAATGGTAAAGCCCAGTGCTGCAAGCGGGTCGCGGCCAAGTTGGCCTATAAATGCGCTGTCGGTAAGCTGAAAGGTCATCAGCGATAACACACCGAACAGCATTGGCCATGTCATGTCGTAAAGCTGGCGGTGCAGGCTGGCGTTAGTGGGTAATTGACTCACAGGGGCAATCCGAATGTCGGTTTTGAATAACGTCGGGCAGTGTAGCAGCAAGCGCCGGGGCATTGGATGCTTGCGTGTTGAGTTGAATAGCAAAGCCGGGTAGAAAAACCGACACCGCAGGCGCGATACCGGCACTCGTTATGGCAAGTTACAGAGCGTTCAGAGCGGCATCGTAGTTGGGCTCGTCTTTGATGTCGCCAACCAGCTCGCTGTGCAGTACTTTGTTGTTCTGGTCTAGAACAATCACGGCGCGAGCGCACAATCCTGCTAGCGGGCCGGTTTGCATCGCAACGCCGCAGTCCTGTTGGAAGCTGTAGTTGCGGAAGCTGGATAGGGGAATTACTTTGTCCAGGCCTTCGGTGCTGCAGAAACGGGCAAAGGCAAAGGGCAGGTCTGCTGCAATCACCAACACCACGGTGTTGTCGAGATCAGCGGCTTTTTCGTTGAATTTGCGAGTAGATGCGGCACACACGCCGGTATCTATGCTGGGGAAAATGCTCAGAATTTTACGCTTACCGTCCCAATCGCTAAGTTTAACATCTTCCAGGCTGCTGTTAGTCAGGGTAAAAGGGTGGATAGTATCGCCAGGTTGGGGGAAGTTTCCGCTCAACTCTACGGGATCGCCGCCAAGTGTTACGTTACTCATAACATTCTCCTTAAGGATGGAAGTTGCAGAAAAACAGACTTTGTAACACCAATTACTTTACCCTTTTTAGTCTAAATTGGATGCATTTGCACGTTTTTGGCCGCCAGGCGCCTGATTAAACACGGGCTTCCACCTCGAAGCCCGGTGCCGGGAATCGTTGTACCAGGAGTACATAGCTGGCGAGCGCGGCAAGCGTCGACAGAGCAATCACCAGCGCCATCACCAGTGACGTGCCATTGTGTAGGTAACCTACTAGAGCGCCGGAACCGGCGGCTATGGTCATCTGTGCGAAGCCGAACAGGGACGAGGCTGAGCCGGCCATGCGCGGGAAATTTGCCAGTGCGCCGGCCATGGTTTGTGGCAGTACCATACCGGTGCCGCACAGAATCACCGCCTGGGGCAGCATAACCGCCCATACTGAATACACCTCAGCCAGCGCCAACGATGCCATAACGATGCCACCGGCCGTAGCCAGCAAAATACCACGCAGCAAAATTTGATCGGGCAACAGGCGTTTGCCCAAGCGCACCGCCAGCAGGTTGCCGACTATGTAGCCGGCCACCACAAAGGCAAAGTAGAGCCCGAAATGTTGTGGTGAGACCCCCAGAAAGTCGATGAGTACGAAGGACGAGCCGGAAATAAAGGCGAATAGGCTTGAATACATCAGGCTGTTGGTTAGGGTATAGCCCAGAAAGCTGATGTCGCTGCCAATCAGGCGATAGTTTTTGAGCAGCGATGTGGGCCGCAGTGGCTGGCGGTATTCCGGGCACATGGGCTCGGGTATGCCGATAGCAACAATGGCCATCATTGCCAGGGCGTAACCGGCCAGTACGTAAAAAATCGAGGCCCAACCCAGATGGGTAACCATGACGCCGCCAATGGTGGGAGCCAGCGCCGGAGCCAAGGCCATAATACTGGCTAGAATGGCCATGATGCGGGCCGATTGTTGTGGTGTGTAAATATCGCGCACTGCGGCGCGCCCCAGCACCGGGCCAGCTGACCCCCCAAGCGCCTGCAAAAAGCGAAACAGCATCAGGCTGTCAACGTCGGTGGCGCGGGCACAGCCAATACTGGCGAGGGCAAATATAAAAAAGCCGGCAATCATGATGGGCTTGCGACCAAAGCAATCGGCCAAGGGGCCACAAAACAATTGCGCCATGGCAAAACCGGCCAGATAAAAGCTTAGGGTGAGCTGGACATCGCCGGTGCTGGCGTTCAGGTCGCTGCCAATCTGCGGCAGTGCCGGCAGGTACATATCGGTTGCCAATGGCCCCAGTGCCACCGCGGCAGCTAATAATATGGTGGTCCAGATACTGGTCAAGGCAAGCATGAAAAATTCCGTAAAAGCGTTGATTCGGGAAGGCAGTTTACGGATTTAAAGGCAGCGGGTAAGCCTGTCAGTTGTCATACAACCTATGAATGATATCGATTGATTATTGAGTCATTCCATTCATGGTGGCTGCCACCGCGTTTATTTGATTGCGTAACCAGCGGTGGGCAGCATCGTTCTGATAGCGCTGGTGCCAGATCATCAACAGGGTAAAAGGCTTGTAGTCGAACGGCAGTGGCACCCAGGCGGCCCGCGACAACAGCTGCTGACCCATACGTTCCGGCGCCACTGCCAACATGTCGGTACCGTATAAAAGGCTGGCAAGAGCCGAGAAGTTTGACACGCTGACCCGTTTGGTGCGGCGCAGATTGCGGGCGCTCAGGGCTTGGTCCAGCCCCGGCTGTTCGGCCGAACCCAGCATCAGGCTGATGTGGTCAGCTTTGAGGAAATCGGCCAGGGTATGAGGCGGCTCGCGCTGGGCCGGATCATAAAATACCACCATGCGGTCGGCCATCAGGCCACGTTGCATAATATCGCTGGCTTCCGGTGGATGCGGCGACACAATAAGATCGCAGGTTTCCTGGCGTAACAGCTCGGCGCTGGGAATGCCGGCGGCGATCACCTGCAGGCGAATGCCCGGCGCCTGCTCACGCAAAGTAGCCAGCAAGCCGGGCAGTAAGAGGTCGCGCTCATAATCGTTGGCGGCGATGGTAAACACCAGTTCTGCGGTTTGCGGGCTGAACGGTGGGCCGGAGGACAGCGCGCGCAAATCATCCAGCACCTGGCGAATGTGCGGGCCAGCTTGCTGAGCATAACGGGTAGGGGTAATACCACGCCCGGATTTAACAAACAGAGGGTCACCCAAAGCCTGGCGCAAACGCTCCAAGGTGTGGCTGACGGCCGACTGGCTAACCCCAAGCGTTACTGCGGCCCGCGATACGCTGCCTTCGTCCAGCACCACCAAAAAAGTGGCCAGGGCGCGCAGGTCCAAATTAAAAGGCTCGACAGGGTTCATCAGCGGGAGTCCGTTCTTGTTGCTATGATGACACTATAATAATGCAATAACGATACCACGCTGGGAACAGTAGGTGGCATTCGCCTCTGCCCAAGACCCAACGTGGTTGTTATGATTAGTGGTCATAAATTTTCAAAGTGGAATGAACCCATGCTCAGTTTTTTACCTGCGCCGGTGATTGGTGTACTGAATTCGTTGCTGTTGTTACTGAACACCCTGGTGTGGTGCCTACTCTTATATATCCCGGCGCTGTTGAAGTTGATTATTCCCCACAAGGGTTTTGGTGTGCTGTGCACCAAGCTGATTATTCGCGTGGCCGAAATTTGGGTAGCTTGTAACAGTGGTTGGATGAAACTCACCCAGGGCACCCACTGGGAAGTGACCGGGGCCGAAGAGCTGAAGCAGAAAAGCTGGTATCTGGTGCTGAGCAACCACCAGAGCTGGGTGGACATTCTGGCCATGCAGCGGGTTTTTCACGGTAACGCACCGTTTTTGAAGTTCTTTCTGAAGCAACAGTTGGTGTGGGTTCCGGTTATCGGCTTGGCTTGGTGGGGGCTGGATTTCCCGTTTATGAAGCGCTATTCGCGCCAGTATCTGGTAAAGCACCCCGAAAAACGCGGTGAAGACATGAAAGCCACCCGCCGCGCGTGTGAGAAGTTCCAGCATACGCCCGTCAGTATTATGAACTTCGTAGAAGGCACGCGCTTTACGCCGGCCAAGCATGCCGCCCAAAAATCACCTTACACTCACCTGTTACCACCTAAAGCTGGCGGTGTCGGTTTTGTGTTAGACGCTATGGGTGACTCAGTCAAAACATTGGTGGATTTGACCATTGCCTACCCCGGCGGTGCGCCGACCTTCTGGCAGTTTTTGTGTGGCCAGGTACCAGAAATCAAAATGGAAATTCATACCGTGGCCATTCCCGACAACCTCAAAGGCCGCGACTACATGGCCGACTCTGAATACCGCCGTAACGTAAAACTTTGGCTTGCCGAACAGTGGCAAGCCAAAGACCAGCGCATTACGCAGATGCTGGGACAGGTTCCTGCTTCGGCTCCTGCAGCGTCAGATTGATCTGACGGCGTTCGTCATCCACCCCGGTCAGGCGCACGATAACGGCCTGGTCGAGTTGGAAGATGCGGCCATTTTTGTTGTGAATCAAGCGCAGGGTGACCGGGTCAAAACTGTATTTTCCATCCAGGTCACGGCAGCTGACAAATCCTTCCAAGCCGTTGCAATTTAAGCGCACAAAAAAGCCGGCGGGAATGGTGCGGCTAATTACGCCGCCCATGTCATCTTCGCCCAACGTTTTTGCAAAGTCGCTTTTAAGCCAGTTCTCTAAGCTGTTGGCGGCCTGGCGAGCCTGTATCAGAGTCGCCTGAAGCGTGCTGAGGGCGTTGTTGTCCAATTCTTCCAACGGCGCCTGCCAGATCAGCGATTTAATCACCCGGTGTACGTAAAAGTCGGTGAACTTGCGCAGCGGCGATGTGAACGTGGTGTAGGCAGCAAGCCCCATACCCTGGTGCGGTGCGGGGCTGAAGGCCAGTTCGGCGCGAGCCAGTTGGCGCGCGACAATGGATTTTACCGGGGCATCCGCGTTCAGGCTGTCGGCGGTTTTCATCAGTGTTTTGAAACTCTCTGCCTGGGCAACATCCAGCTCGGCAAGCTGTGGCATGTGCTGTTCCAGCAGCTTGCGGATGTTGACGTGACGGTCGGCGCGCAGGCCGCTATGACAAATAAACAGACCTTTGTTGTGCTGCGACAGAAAGTCGGCGGCGCAGCGGTTGGCCGCTACCATGCACTCTTCTACCAGGCGGTGGGCTTCATTTTGAACTGTGGGTTCGATGCTGCGAATACGGCGGTTTTCGTCCAGCCGCAGGCGGAACTCCGTGCGGTCACCACTAATAAGAGCGTGTTCGACGCGCCAGCGCCGCAGCGCCGTAGCGGCCTGGTGCAGTTGGTCCAGACTGTTAGACACGGCTGACGACAGGGCTTTAATGTCGTCGTCTTCGCGGCCGTCAATCAAGTTGGCAACCAGTTCATAACTGAGCTTGCCGTGGGAGCGGATGCTGGCCTGGTGAAAACTGTAATCGCCCAGACTGCCATCGTTGTTAACCTGCAAATCGCACACTAAAGCCAGGCGCGTCGTATCGGGCTGCAGCGAACACAAGCGGGTGCTGGCGGCATCGGGCAGCATCGGCAGCGGCTCCCCCGGGAAGTAAATGGCGGTGGCTCGGCGCATGGCTTCGCGTTCGGTGGCGCTGCCTGGCTCAATCAATGCGGTGGGGTCTGCAATGGCAATCGACAGCGCCCAGCCGGTGGCGTTTGGCACCGCCAGTAGGGCGTCGTCCATGTCTTGGGTGCCAGGGCTGTCGATAGTGACATAGGGCTGCGAGCAGCGGTCTTCTCGCCCTGCGCTGTGTGCGGCTATTGCGTCTTCACTGAGCGCTTGGGCGTGTTGCTGCACTGCCTCTGGCCATGCGTCAGACAAATCAAAACCGGCCATGGTCAGCGCCCGCTCAATACCGGCATCGCCGGCCTGGCCTATTACCCGCAGTACCCGGGCCTGGCCTTTGCCGTCTTTGATCGGGTGGCGGTGCAAGCGGCAATATATGTAATCACCGGGCTGGGCGCCGTTACGCTCTTTTGGCGGTATGAAGATCCAGCGGTTAATGCCCGCTGTTTCCGGCACCACAAAGTGGCCTTTACCCTTGACCTGGTAGCGGCCTACAAAAGTATCCAGCGAGCTGTTCAGCAGCTCTTCTACCAAGCCTTGGGTTTTGCCTTTCTCGACCTCCTTTTCGGTGACGTTGATGCGGTCGCCGGGCAGCACTTTTTGCATTTCCTCGGGCGGAAGAAACACATCTCTGCCGTCGTCCAGAGCAACAAAGCCAAAGCGGCCATTGGTTGCTTTTACGGTGCCGGAAAGAACCACTTTGTGTTCTTCGATATTAGATTTCAGCTGGCGCAACTGGCTGATAGCGTCGGCATTGAGCATGAAGTAACCTGGCTGATAAAAAAATGAATGTTGCCGCGCAGTATAACTGTAAAGGTGCAGTGAGTCAGACCCGTTAGGCAATGAGAGCGTGGCTGAGGCTTTATTTGTTAGGTCAGCCTGGGATTTGATGGTCCTTGTTTGCGATGACCACCGTGTTGCGACCGCAGGCTTTGGCTTGGTAAAGCGCTTGGTCGGCTTCGTGCAGGATGGTTTTGGCGCTGTCGCCGGGTTGGCACAGGTAAGCGCCTACGCTAACCGTAATCGGTAGATTACCGTTTGCACTTTCGCGTTCAACGGTCTGGCGCAAACGCTCGCTCAGAAAACGAAGAACATTATGATCACAGGGCGACAACACCACCATAAACTCGTCGCCACCCCATCGCCCGGGTTGGTCATACGGGCGAAGACTGCACTGTATCCAGAGCGCTGCCTGACATAGAACTTCATCGCCGGTTTGATGGCCAAGGCTGTCGTTTATAGCCTTGAAGTTGTCGATGTCTAGCCACATAACGCCAAAACCGGCATTTTGCCGACTGGCCCGCTGGATCTCGACATCGAGGATTTCATCCAGACTGCGGCGGTTACAAAGTCCGGTCAGCGAATCTACCCGCGCTAGCGAATGCAGGTCTGTAGTGCGTTCGGCAATTTTGTGTTCAAGCTCATCGCGAGAATGTTTGAGTGTTCGTGTCATTTCCTCAAAGTCGGCGGCCAGCAATCCAATTTCGTTGCCGGGCTTGGCCAACGGTGGCAAGTCAAAATTGCCGCGACGTACTTGATTAACGGCGGCGCCGAGACGCAGAACCGGGGAGAGAATGCGAAACTGGACCACCAGGTGAAACGCTGCCAGAGTAATCAGCAAGCTGGCACTAAAAACCGCTATCAGGGGCCATAAATGCGTTTTGGGTAGCAAGGTGCTCAGGTCAATCAGCGTGACTTCATACCACCCTATAGCGGGTAAAAAAGCGGCACCTGCTAAATGTTTGCGGCCATTGACGGTCACAAAACGGCTTTCGACGGTGTGGCTTGTGTCTTTCAGACTGGTCAGCATATCCAGTATTTGGCGTTTGTCGTCGGCGCTGTCGAACAGCAGGTCAATGGTGCTTTTTTGGCCTTCGGGCTTGATAATGGTGGCAAAATCGATGTAATTGCGATCGCGGTATAGCTGAATGGCGCCGTTCATATCCACAAACAATGTGGTGATGCCTTGCTGGTCGGTATCGACAATGTCCTTCAGAAAGTCATCAAGGTTCAGTCCGGTTCCTACCATACCCACGATGACGTTCTCTTTGTTGCGCATCAGTACGTCAATCCACAGTTTGGTTACACCCAGGTTGGTGTCGGGATTCACATTCAGATGGAAGTCGCGGCCTTCGTCAATCAGTCGGTAGAACCAGGCGTCATCGGGCTCGTTTGGGTCCAGAGTGTAGCGGAATTGCTGGCCCTGATAGTCGTTGGATGTGTTGTTGTAGTAATAGTGGCCATTGCTTAAAAAGGCGACAAAATAGCTGTGGTCGCGAAAATTATTGCGGAAGCTTTCCATTTCACCAATGGCGGCGGCTTTGATTAACGGGCCGTCAGGGGTTCTTGCCAGTGCCAGAAGGGCTTGAGAGCGCGCCATTTGCCGCGCCAGGGCTATTTCGCGCTCTAACGACTGCAGCAGACGGGCGCTATCATAATGCACCTGAATTTCAGCGACCTGCTTACCCCAGCGTTCGATCAGATTATCTGACAACTGCTGATACGCGGTCCATGTGGCAATGCTTGCCACGATCATCAGGCCAGCAGCAAGGCTGAGAATTCGATTTTTCAGATTCAACGAGGCTCTCTATCGATGATTTTTTTCACAAAGTCATAAAATAAGGAGCCAGATATTAGAGCAAATAATCACCAAATTATATAAAAATGTCGCGGTGCTTTACACGTTGTGCCGGTTGTAAGGGCTGATTGGCATTGTTGTTCAGAATCAGCTCGATCGGGGTGCATTGGTCCGGCGCGGCGCAACCGCACTCAAAATCGTGCGGCAATCAGTTGTGTTCGGCAAACACCCGGGTCTGGCCGTTGGCGTTGAATAACAGCACTTGGTACGGATCTTTGCGGTCGCCCATTTCCATTCCTGGTGAACCTGCAGGCATGCCCGGCACGCTCAAGCCACGGGCTTGGGGCGCTTGGCTTAACAGGCGTTTGATGTCGCCTGCCGGCACGTGGCCTTCAATCACGTAATCGTTGATAAACGCGGTGTGGCAACTGGACAGGGCCGGTGTCAGGCCGGCTTCAATTTTCACCGGCGTGACATTGTCGACTTCGCTGACTTCCACCTCAAAACCGTTGTCCTCCAGGTGTTTGACCCAGTCGGTGCAGCAGCCACAGGTGGGCGATTTGTAGACGTGAATGTTGTGCTCAGATTCGGCGTTTGCCAGGGCCGAGCCAAAGCTCAGGCTAGCGCCCAGTAACATGGCTAGAGTATGTTGCTTCATCAGTGTTACCTCTTCGTTTTGGTGTCAGTGGGCGCCAACCAGAACCACCAGACGACGGCGGCCATCAGCGCTAAACCTGTGAGGTTGACCAAAAAAAATGTCATTGGTTCTGTTCCTGTTTGGTGGGGATGTCTTCTTTGCGACTGGTTTTGAACAGTCGCAGCCGGTTAGCGTTGGTAACCACGGTAACCGACGACATCGACATGGCTGCACCGGCAATGATCGGACTTAACAGAATGCCCCACAATGGGTACAGCAGGCCGGCGGCAATGGGGATGCCCAGGCTGTTATAAATAAACGCGCCGAACAGATTCTGGTGAATGTTTTTTACCGTGGCGCGGGATATTTCGATGGCGTCGGGAACCCCGTGTAGGGAACCACGCATCAGCGTAATGGCGGCGCTTTCAATGGCTACATCAGTGCCGGTGCCAATGGCAAACCCAACATCGGCGGCGGCCAGAGCCGGGGCATCGTTAATGCCGTCACCCACCATGGCGACGGTATAGCCTTTTTTACGCATCTCATTAACCACGTCGGCTTTGTCTTCCGGCAACACTCCGGCACGATAATCGTCAATGCCGGCACTGGCGCAGATGGCCTTGGCGGTGGCGTCCACATCGCCGGTGACCATCATTACCTTTATGCCGGCCTGATGCAGCCGTTCAATGGCGGCCCGGGAATCGGGTTTGATGGCATCCGCAACGCCAATAACGCCCAGTACCCGTTTGCCCAGAGCAACAAACAGGGGGGTGCCGGCGTTGTCGGTAATACTTTGGGCGGCCTGGTCCAACGGGGTTACATCCAGCCCTTCATTTACCAGCCAACGCCGGTTGCCCAGGCGCAGGGTGTCGCCATTGTGTTGCCCGGCGACACCCTGGCCGTTGAGGCTGTCGAAGCCGGTTATGTCGGCCGGTTGAATAGTGTCCTGCCGGACTTTTTCCATAATAGCGTAGGCCAGCGGGTGCTCTGAATGCTGCTCAAGACCAGCTGCCAGGGCCAGCAGATGCATTTCATCACCGTCTATTACATGCACTTGGGTAACCGCGGGTTTGCCGGCAGTAATAGTGCCGGTCTTATCCAGAATGACCAGGTTGATTTTGCCAGCGGTTTGAAGGGCTTCACCTTGGCGGATCAGCGCGCCGTATTCAGCGGCTTTGCCGACGCCGACCATCACCGACATGGGCGTGGCCAGGCCCAAGGCGCAGGGGCAGGCGATGATCAATACGGTGGTGGCGGCCACCATCATGTGCGCTACCGCCGGGTCTGGCCCCAGGTTGTACCAGACCAGCGCGGCGGCTATGGCGATTAGCATCACACTGGGCACAAATACCGAGGAAATTTTATCCGCCAGGCGGCCTATCGAGGGTTTCGAGCCCTGGGCTTTTTTTACCAGACGGATAATTTGCGCCAAGGCCGTGTCGCTGCCTACACGGGTGGCTTCGTACACAATGCTGCCACGGGTGTTCAACGTGCCGGCAGACACTTCGTCGCCCTGGCCTTTACTGACCGGCATGGGCTCGCCGGTGAGCATGCTTTCGTCAACGCGGGTGTTGCCTTCGCGCACTACACCGTCCACCGGCAGCTGTTCACCGGGCCGAACGCGGATCTGGTCGCCTTTACGCACCTGCTCTATGGGCAGGTCTTGTTCTTGGCCGTCGCGGATCACGCGGGCGGTTTTAGCGCGCAGATCCAGCAGTCGGCGCACGGCTTCGGAGGTTTTGCCTTTGGCGCGAAGTTCTAATGCCTGGCCCAGATTGATCAGACCAATGATCATCGCCGAAGCTTCAAAATACACGTGGCGCGCCATTTCTGGCAGGGCTGCGGGGAGTACCGCCACCACCATGGAATACATCCAAGCGGTGCCGGTGCCCAGGGCTACCAGGGTGTCCATATTGGCGTTGTGATGGAGAAAGGCCTTCCAGGCGCTGGTGAAAAAATGGCTGCCGGTGGCAATCATCACGCTCAGAGTCAGAATGCCCAGATTGACCCAGGTGGTCTGGTTACCGGCATCTACGGTCATTGAACCGAAACCCATGCCCCAGACCATCAGGCCTACACCCAGTGACAGGCTGATCGCCATTTTTACCAGCAAGGTGCGGTAGCGTCTGCGATCTTGCTGTTGGCGGCGTTCGTCTGCAGTGTCTGGATCATCAATCACGCTGGCGCCGTAGCCGGCGCTTTCGATGGCTTTGATCAGTGCTTGCGGCGCGACTTGACCGCTGGCGCTGGCGGTATTGTCGGCCAGGTTCATGTGGGCGTGGGTAACGCCGCTGACCGACTTCAAGGCTTTTTCGATGCTGCTGACGCAAGACGCGCAGGTGGCGCCGGTGACCGCCAGCTGAATGCCGTCGTTGCTGTTGCTGGCGGCGCTGACAAGCTCTGGCGCTGGGGCTTCTGCTTCATCAGCGTTACCCTTTTTGCTGAGACAAGATGGCGTTGTCTTGTTGGTAAAGCAGCTTTTGGCGGCGGGCTCGGCATAAAGAATCTCCGCTGGGTAGCCCGCTTCGGTGATTCTGCGAGCAGCGTCGGCGGGGTCGATGCCTGCGGGCAAGGTGACGGTTTTCTGCTCGATGTTCACATCCACCGCGGCACTGTCGGTGACCAAAGGTTCTAATGCCACGCGGATTTTACGGGCGCAGCCCTGGCAGGTGGCACCGGCAATGCTGAGCCGGTTCTCGGTGTTAGCGGTTGTGCTGTCCATGATTCAGAGTTCCTCCGTCAGGTTAGGTTCGGCCTGATCCCAGTGTTCAATTAAACGGCAGATGGTATGGCCGTCTGGCGTGCCATCGGGCATATCGCGCCAAGCGTCGAGGGCTTTTTGCATGCGCTGGTGCAGTTGCTGGAGCTCGTTAATCTGGCGTCCAACCTCGGCCAGGCGTTTTTCAAACACGCCGCGCACCATGGGACAGGGAGAATGCTCGTCGTCGGCTTGGTTCAAAATGTCGCGAATCTCGGGCAGTGAAAACCCAAGCTGGCGGGCCTTACGGGCAAAACGTAGGCGGCGCAGATCATCGCTGGAGAAATGTTGGTAGTTGTTCGCTGGATCGCGACTGGGTGCCAACAGTTTTTCGCGGGAATAGAAACGCACCGTGTCGGGCGTTACCCCAGCGGCACGGGCCATGTCTTTTACTTTCATAAACTACCCCGTCGCCTTTTACGATAAGTGTAGCTTAAAACCTGTTAGCTGCTCATAGGTCAAATGTTGTGAACGTGTTGTCAGCCTTTGGCGCGAAGAAAACAGCCGCAGTGCTTGCACTGTTCCGGAACCATCAGCTTGGCTTGCCAACCCAGTTTTTCGCTACATGCGGGACAGGTCAGCTTTAGCTGCATAGCCACTATTGGTCCCACCAACAGCACCAGAATGATGCCCAGCCCGTCCCAATCATCGGCGCTAGATAACCCCAGTTGGCTGCTGAACACCAAAATTATGATTAACGCCGTGAAGGCGAACAGAAAATAATTGCGGTTCCACCGTTCCCAGCGGCGCAGGCGCGCGTCTTGTTCGGTAGTCAGATAATGTGTCATGGAGTCTCACGGTTAAATTGGGTTTTCAGCGTGTTGCGGCTCCAGCCACTGCTCCAGCTGGACGGCAGGAATAGGACGGCTGATCAGATAACCCTGCGCCACACCGCAACCACGTTGGCACAGAAAATTGATCTGCTATATGGTTTTTACGCCTTCGGCTACCACTTGGATGCCCAGATTGTTGGCCATTACTTCAGCCTCGGTGTATGAGCCGAGGTATTTCCATCTTTGGACAGCGGTCCATCACCACTTTCATGCCCGCGTGTCGCGCGCGATCGGCGCCTTGGTGGTTAATAACGCCAATTTGGAGCCATAAGACCGGAATTTTCATGGCGATAGCCTGG
The DNA here is from genome assembly GCF_001043175.1 of Marinobacter psychrophilus. Taxonomy (NCBI): domain Bacteria; kingdom Pseudomonadati; phylum Pseudomonadota; class Gammaproteobacteria; order Pseudomonadales; family Marinobacteraceae; genus Marinobacter; species Marinobacter psychrophilus. The sequence goes on along the minus strand of NZ_CP011494.1, from coordinate 3,816,795 downwards.
TCGATCACCGCGTCGGTGCGTTGCACAGCCAGGAACAGGTCTGCCATGTCGACCGCGACCGGCAGTGATTCAAGATCCGCACAAACGGTTTCACCCAGTAGCAGTTGGCCGGCCAAACGTGGGTTAACGGGTATTACCCGGTAGCCCTGCTGTTGCAAGTAATGCATAACCTCGTGGGAAGGTCGGCTGGTTTCCTCACTGGCGCCCACCAACGCGATGGTGCGGACCTGCTGCAGAATGTCGAGAATCTGCGAGTCAGACGCCTCAGTCATGATGTAACGCTCCTGTCGCGGAAGAAAATAACAAGGTAAGTGCTACCCGTTACCTAGTGTCCCATCTGGCCAATGTGAAACTGATCAACGGTTGGTACTGATCAGATTGAAGAATTCCAGGCGGGTGGCCTGTGACTTTCGGAACTGGCCGAGCATCATCGAGGTCTTCATTTTCGAGTTCTGTTTTTCGACGCCACGCATCATCATGCACATGTGCTGGGCTTCGATCACGACGGCGACGCCTTTGGCGTTGGTTACACTTTCTACCGCTTCTGCGATCTGTCGAGTCAGGTTTTCCTGGATTTGCAGGCGCCTTGCGTACATATCCACAATGCGCGCGAATTTGGACAGCCCCAGGACCTTGCCCTGGGGCAGGTAGGCAATGTGGCACTTGCCGATAAAAGGCAACACGTGATGTTCACACATGCTGTACAGTTCTATGTCTTGTATCACCACCATTTCGTCCATGGCGGATTCGAACACCGCGTTGTTGACCAACTCGTTCAGATTCTGCTGGTACCCGCGAGTTAGGAACTGCATGGCTTTGGCCGCGCGTTGAGGCGTGTTTTGCAGGCCTTCGCGGTCACAGTTTTCACCCAAGCCATTAATAATGGCGCGGTAGTGGCCGGCAAGATCGTCTGTCAGGGAATTGCTCATAAATAAAGGTCCGGTTTACTGAATCTGGCAAGGGCGGAAGCTTAAGGCAAAATGGCGATGATCTCTATGGGTAAGCGCCGTAGCGGTTCAGCGGTCGCCCTGAAGGCCGATATCGGCCGGCGGCGAGCTGCCAGTTAACTGCACAACACGGTTGCGGCCATCGGATTTGGCTTTATACAGTGCCTGGTCTGCACGCTTGAGCCAGACTGACCAGGTCTCGTTGGCACAGGCCTGCGTCAGGCCGCCGCTGATGGTGACCCCAATACCAGTCTGGAACGGTTCAACGGCTACGCTTTTTACCAGCTCACGGGCCAGTGTCTCGGCTTCGGGCAGGCTGGTTTCCGGCAACAGCACCATGAACTCTTCGCCGCCAATACGAAATATGTGGTCGTTGTCGCGCAGGCGGTTGCTCAGCAGGCGTGCAATGCCGGCCAATACGGTGTCACCGATGTGGTGGCCCCAGTTGTCGTTGATGGCTTTGAAGTGGTCCAGGTCCAGCAGTAAAATGGAAGATGGCCGGCCATAGCGTTTGCACAACTTGATTTGGTTGGTCAGGCTTTCAGCCAGTGTTGCCCGGTTCCGGCAGCCGGTGAGTGGGTCTGTGGTGGCAAGTTCTGTCATTTCTTGCTGCAAGCGTCCCACCAGCCAAGCAAAAATCAGTGCGAACAGGCAAGTCAGTCCTAGTGATGTGGTAATACGCCAGAACTCTGACAGGGGAAATACGTAAAAGGCCGTGACTGCCATCAGGGTCAAAAACACAAAGTTGCTGATGGCGGCATCCCGCAGGGGCATTAGAAAAAAAACGGCAGTAATGGCAGGGTAGGCCCAGTAAAGCCCGACATGGCCGTTAATGGCGGTAGAATAGACCGCGCAGCTCATCGCCAGTAGCGGAAACAGCCAGCCCCGCAAAAAGTAGTGTTGGCGAAAGCGCAAAAAACCAATCACCAGTAAAGCGTTGGCGCAGAAAAGAAAAAGTAGGGCAGACAATAGGTAATTCTGATGAAGCCACTGCACCACAATCAGCGGGGCTACGGCGAGGCAAGCCCAGAAATGCAAATGATAAACCAACTGGCGGCGAAACCCCATCACCACCAAAGTTGGGTTGCTGGTAAATTTTTCCGATAAAAAAAAAGGTATGGCCACCTAGAACTCCCTTCGTCAGCCCGATGTTGTGGCTTGGCGCGCTGGTTTTTTTATTACTCGATACGTCAAATCTAGCACGGCTTGCCGTGAAAAAAAGCTGCCCTGTTGAATAATCGTTGTTGTGTTTGCTGGAGAAACCGCGGCCAAACCCAATAATGATGACACTTTGCGGCTTTCTTGCCCGCGTCCCCTGTTAAGGAGAAACCATGACCGCTATTCATATTCGCACACCGGCTTTAACGATTCGAGCCGGTACTCGTGCCATGAGGCGGTTACGGGATAACCCGCTGAGCGCCGGGGATGTTCACGTGATTCCTGGCGCTGCCGGTGGGCCCAAAGCCTTGGGCCTGAGCGGCCTGGATAAAACTCTGTTTGGTCATTGGCTGCCGAGCGTGCCGCAGCCCAGAGCGTTGGTGGGCTCTTCTATCGGCAGTTGGCGCTTTGCGGCGGTGGCGTCGTCTGATAACCCGGTGGCTCAGTTGGAGTTGCTAGCGGAGCTATACACCCAGCAGCGTTTTACGAAAGGGGTCAGCGCCGCCGAAGTAACCCGCAAAAGCCTCGAGTTTTTGCAACAGTTATTGGGTGGGCGTGAACCGCATATTTTGAATCACCCGCAGTATCGGCTCAGCGTCATGGTGGTGCGCAGTTTGGGACTGTTACGGCACGATAGCCGCGGTTGTCTAACTTTGGGGCTGCTGCATGCGATAGTGAGTAATATGCTGGGGCGCCGGCATCTGGGTCGAGTCATGGAGCGGGGCATTGTGCAGGACACTCGCACACCGGCACCGTTAGAGGAGCTGCGCGATTTCGCCAGCCACACCATTGCACTGAGTCAAGACAACCTGCTTCCGGCGTTGCTGGCCTCGGCTTCGATTCCGATGGTGATGTCGGGGGTGGCGAACATTCCTGGAGCGCCAGCAGGGCTTTATCGCGACGGCGGTTTATTGGATTATCACTTGGATTTGCCGTACCAGCAGCCGGGTGTCGTGTTGTATCCGCATTTTACCGACCGAATAATTCCCGGTTGGTTTGATAAGTCTTTACCTTGGCGCAAGTCTAACGCATCACATGTGCAGGATGTCCTGTTGCTGGCGCCCTCGGCGGACTATCTGGAGAGTTTGCCCAATGGAAAGCTGCCGGACCGTCGTGATTTTGAAAAGTACCTCGGCGACGATGCCGGCCGCGAAAAAGTCTGGCGTCGGGCGATTGCCGAGAGTGAGCGCCTGGGTGATGAATTTATGGAATTGGTGGAAAAGCGCCAGTGGGAGTCAGTGATGCAGCCGCTGTAGCCGGTGCGTTTCGATGGGTAAATTTTTCTGTTAAGCCGATTTATGCACGTTGTTTGCCGCCAACCGCGGAGATCAGCAGAAAACAGCTAAATGCGGTAACCACCACCGACGGCCCCGCCGGTGTGTCCAGTTCCCATGACAGGGCCAACCCGCCGGTCACGGCAACAAAGCCGAACAGCATTGCCATAGCCACCATCTGTTCGGGTGTGCGTGCCAGGCGCCTTGCGGTGGCGGCGGGAATAATCAACAGTGCAGTAATCAGCAGCACGCCGACAATTTTCATGGCTACCGCAATCACAATAGCGAACATCAGAATCAGGGCCAGCCGCAGGCGTTCTACCGGCACCCCTTCAACCCGCGCCAGTTCTTCGTGAATGGTGCTCATCAGCAGGCCACGCCATAGCAGCGCCAGCAGGCACAAAATAGTGGCGGCACCGCCGTAAATCCACCATAGATCGCTGCGGCTCATGGCCAGCAGATCGCCAAACAGCAGCCCGGTCAGGTCCATTCGCACCGAGGGCATAAAGCTCAGGGTGACCAGTCCAATGGCCAGAGCACTGTGGGCCAGTATGCCCAGCAGGGTATCGGTGGCTAATGTTTTGCTGCGGGAAAACAGCACCAGCGCCAGAGCCAACCCCAAGCAAGTGATAATCACCCCGACATTAATCGGCACCTGAATCACGAAGCTCAGGGCAATGCCTAGAAGCGCCGAATGGGCCAGTGTGTCGCCAAAATAGGCGAGCCGCCGCCAAACCACAAAACAGCCGAGAGGCCCCGCTACCAGAGCGACACCCAGGCCGCCGATCAGCGCGCGCCAGAAAAAGTCATCCAGAATGACATCAATCATGGTGGTGCCCTGAGCAAGTTGGCGCGGCTTCCGCGTCGTCGAAAGTACCCTTTTTCAGAGTGCCATCGATAGCGGAGCCGCCGCCTATAACGTTGCCGTGCAGATCATGGCGGTGATTGTGATGGTGATGGTACACCGCCAGTGACTCGGCGACGGCGGTGCCGAAGGTTTCAATAAAGGCCGGGTCGTGGGATATGTCTTCTGGAAAACCGCTGCAACACACGTGTTGGTTCAGGCAGATAACCTTGTCGGTGGCAGCCATAACCAGGTGCAGGTCGTGGGATATCATGATAACGCCGCAGTTGAGTTCGTCTCGGAGCTGGCGCACCAGATCGTAAAGCGCGGCCTGGCCGTTGATGTCGACTCCTTGAGCTGGCTCATCCAGGACTAATAGACCAGGCTGGCGGGCCAGCGCGCGGGCCAGCAGCAGTCGTTGTTTCTCGCCGCCAGAAAGATGGTGCACCGAAGCTGCCATCAGGTGGGCTACACCGGTGCGCGCCAACGCCTGTTGACAGCCTTTGCGGTCGCAGCCGCCCAGCGCCATGAAACGCTCAACACTCAGCGGCAGGGTGGTTTCGAGGTTCAGGGTTTGTGGTACATAGCCAATCACCAAGCCGGGCGGCAGGCTAATCGATCCAGAACTGGCTTTCTGGATGCCCAGAATGGTTTTAATCAGCGTGGTTTTGCCGGCTCCGTTGGGGCCAATGATAGTGATGATGTCGCCGCGCTTTATACTCAAAGACACCCGGTCAACAATCAATCTGTCATTGAGCGTCACCGATACCTTGCTCAGTTCTGCCAAAACCTCGTTCATGATGGTGTCGGCTGATCAGTGCTGTCGCTCTGACAGCGCGGGCAAAAGCCGGCAATTTCCAATGTAATCTGTTCTATCTGAAACGTTTCGGCTGCTGCGGCTTGGTTAATAGCAGCGGTTACGTTTGGGGCAGCTAACTCCAGCACGTTGCCACAGCTGCGGCAGATCAGAAAAGTGCCGCAGTGGTGCTGGCCCGGATGGTCGCAACCAGTGAACGCGTTAAGCGACGCAATACGGTGGACCAGGCCGTGCTGCTGTAAAAAATCGAGAGCGCGATACACCGTTGGCGGCGCTGCCTTGTGGCCATCGGCGCTTAACTGAGCCAGCACATCGTAGGCGCCCAATGGTTTGTGGGACTGCCAAATTAGCTCCAGCACTCTTTCCCTGACGGGGGTTAACCGCGCCTCGTCACGCCGGCAGATTTCCCTGGCTTGGGCCAGAGCGTGATCAACGCAAAGATCATGATTATGGGGGCGATAGGGTAAAGCGCGGGCGGGCATGGCAAGTATCCGTTGAAATTTGCAACATTATAACAGTTGCGATCCGTGCTGCCAGGGTTTCCGCACGGTTGGCTGAGGCCTCAGCGTAATTGCTGCGCCAGGCTTTCCAGATACTCCAAATTGGGAATCCACGCGCGCTCGCCGTCTACTTCGACTTCCATTAGGTCGGCGATGCCGGTCGGGCTGTCCAGGCGCTGAATCTGGCTTTGATTAATGCGATTCTGGCTGGGTATGCCCTGAGTCATCAAAGCAATAAAGGGTTGTTCGCGGTGTTCTTCGACGATGCTGTTGAGGATAACCACCCGGCCGCGGCGATTATTCGGTTGTGTCAACTGGCCGCCGCTGGCTGCGTCGTAGGATATAATTGGTAGCCTTAGCCCTCGCCATTCCAGATGGCCAGCCAGCCAGGCGGGTGAGTTGGCGCTTGTGCTAATGTCGGGGCTGTAGTCCACCACTTCAGCCAGCGATACGTTGGGCAGTAACAGCTGACGACCGATCATCGGAATCATCACGCAGGCCAGGGTCTGGTTGTTATCGGTCATGAGTTACCTCCAGTGTAATCTGATGGCTGACTGCTTTGCTGCAGCTCAGTGTTTTCGAGAGTTGTGACCAGTTTCTGAGCTAGCTGCTGGGGCGTGCCACGAAAGCTGACACAGCCGGTGGCGGCGACCGATTCGGGCATGGAGGGTTGCCCGCAGCTCTGGCTGTCTTGCGCCCAGATGAGGCTGCCGTAAGCGCGCAGCATGGGTGCAGCCACTGTCCCATCGCTTCCCATACCGGAAAAGATAATGGCGTGGCAGTTTTCATGGTAGTAATTCGACATATTCAGCAGCACCTGGTCGATGGACGGGCCATAGGGTCCCGGCCAAGGGCCAGGCAGCTCCTCCAGTGCGCCGCTGCCGTCTATCTGCCATTCGTGGTCGACTGGGAGCATGACCACGTCCCCCGTTGCGATGACGTCACCTGGCTTTGCTGTTTTCAAGCGGTACTGGGAGTGGCGACCCAGTACCCGGGTTAACACTTCTGTAAACTGACCGTCGATGTGCTGTGCATACACAAACCCCACCGGCAAATCGGGGGGAAGCTGGTCCAGAAAACTCTTTACCGCTTCTGGCCCACCTAGTGACGCAGCCAGAACCCATATTTGTCTGGCGGCTATGGGTTCTGATGGTTGCAGTAGCGGAACCGAATTTGGCGCCGAACTGCTGATGCGGTTCAAAACCGGTTCTGCGTTTGTGCTCTGAGGTGCCGATAACGGCCCGAGCAGGCGCTCCAGTTTGTTCTCCAGTTTACGTTGCCAGCGGGCGTTTTCTTTGTCGTTTTCAGCGGGCGCGGGGTCCAGTCCTAATAATACCGGCGCATCTCCGTCAATGAGGGCGAGATCCCAATCTTCGGGATGCTCCTCTTCGTCTTCCAGCTGAACAAGCCAGCAGGCTGCCAACGGCAATGTTGCACTGGCGTAAAACTCCGCTGGACTGCCGCAAAAACAGGTAACCAGCCCCAGTTCTTTTAGGCTAGAGCTGAGCCGTTGCCGCTGCGTGACGGTATCTGCCACTATGCCGATAGTCAGTGCGCCGGCGCCGGTTGCCATCATTGGGTACCTGTCAGCCTGCGAATGGCCTCCAGCAGCGTGGCCTCCTGAAACGGCTTACCCAGATACTCGTTAACGCCGATGGCTAATGCACGCTCACGATGCTTTTCACCGGTACGGGAGGTAATCATGCAAATGGGTGTATTTCGCAAAACGTCGTCGTGGCGAATAAAGCCGGCTACTTCAAAGCCATCCATACGTGGCATTTCAATATCCAGCAGAATGATATCAGGCCGGTAATCCTGCAACTGGGTTACGGCATCCAAGCCGTCTTTGGCGGTAATGACTTCCATACCGTTGCGTTCAAGCAGGCGCGACGTCACCTTACGCACGGTTACGGAATCATCGACCACCATCACTAGCGTGGCGCGCTGGTGAAGTCGCGGTTTCTGGCGCGGCTGGTCTGTTTTGAAGCTGGTGCGCTGCTGCTCTGACAGTATGTCGGAGCGGATCATTGCTGGCAGATCAAGAATAACCACCACATTTCCGTCACCCAGAATGGTGCCGCCAGATACGCCACGCACAGAGTTGAACTGAGGCCCCAGAGATTTCACCACAATTTCGCGGCTGCCCACGAGGCTGTCGACCTGCAGGGCCATAGGTTGCTCTGCGCCGCGCACCAAAATAACTGGCAGTGGCAGTGCCTGGCCCTGAAGCTTGGGCTGGTATTCGCTGTTCAGCAAATTGCCCAGATATTGCAGGCGATATTCCTGACCAGCGTACTCGTACAGCGGCGCTTCGGGTTTGTAATATTCTTCCAGCTCGTAGGCGCTCACCCGCACTATGCCTTCAATGGTGTTCAGCGGTATGGCGTAGAAATTGTCGCCGCTGGTGACCATCAAGGCACGGTTAACCGACACAGTAAACGGTAGCCGAACGGTAAATGTAGTGCCGTGGCCTGCGCTGGAGTGAATGTCGAGGCTGCCACCCAGCTGTTTGATTTCTGACGCTACCACGTCCATGCCAACGCCTCGGCCGGATACCTGGGTAACCTCCTTGGCGGTTGAAAAGCCTGGTGTCATGATTAGCTGCAGAACCTCGCGCTCTGTCAGTAAATCATTTGGGCCGATCAGACCCTGACTGACGGCTTTGTTACGTACCTGCTCGGTAGAAATGCCGGCGCCATCATCCCGCATGCGCAGAACAACGTCGCCGCCTTCGCGTTGCAGCGACAGGCTGATTTCCCCTGTTTCTGCTTTGCCTGCGGCCAGACGCTCTGCGGGCGATTCAACGCCATGGCCCAGCGCGTTACGCAGCATGTGCTCCAAAGGCGCAATCATCCGCTCCAGAACGTTGCGGTCCATTTCGCCTTCGGCGTTGTACACCTCAAAATTGGCTTTCTTGTCTAGCTCGGTGCTGATTTGGCGCACGATACGGCGTAAACGCGACACCACCGAGGCGAATGGAATCATGCGGGTCTTCATCAGACCTTCTTGCAGTTCCGTATTGATACGTGACTGCTGCACCAGCAGGGTTTCGGTGTCGCGAATCCGGTCGGCCAAGGTTTGGCGCAGATCGATCAGGTCGGAAGACGATTCCGACAGAGCCCGCGATAGCTGCTGTATAGACGAATAACGATCCATTTCCAGTGGGTCGAAGTCTTCACCGTAATCGGGCCCGAGCTCTTTTTCGGCGCGGAACAGAATCTGGGTTTCGGTTTCGATGTCCATGCGCCGCAGTTGTTCGCGCAAGCGCTCAATAGTGGCGGTCATTTCTTCCAGAGTGTGGCTAAAATCACTGGTTTGCTGTTCCAGGCGGCCGCGGGTAATACTGGTTTCGCCCGCCAGATTGACCAGCTCGTCAAGCAGCGGCGCCGACACCCGAATGGTTTTTTGCGCGGTGCGCAGGGGCTTGCGGGTTTGCGCGCGCGCAGGCTTTGGCTTGGGCACTGCAACAGAGGGCACTTGCTGCTGCTCTGGTGCCGGCGTTTCCTGTGCCGCTTCCTGCTCGACGTCCTGTTTTACTATCGCAGGCTTTTGATCCAGCGCTGAAGGCTCGGTCTGTTGTGGCGGATGCAGCTGATGCACCTGCGCGATCAGATCCTGAGCTGGTGGGCAGGCTTTGCCGGTGGCAATTTGTTCCACCATGGCGGCCAGGCGGTCGTGACAGGCAAACAGAAGTTCGTACAACTCTGGCCTGGGCTTCAGTTCGCCCCGCGTAATCCGCTCGAACAAATCCTCCAGAGCGTGTGCTAGATCACCCATGGCGTCTGCGCCCGCCATTCGTGCGCCGCCTTTCAGAGTGTGCACGTCGCGCTGCAATTCGGCGGCAAGCATGCTGTTTTCGGGATTCTCGCTCCAGCTGTGCAGTGCGCTGCCGGTGGCGTTGATCAGGTCATAGGCTTCTTCCAGGAAGATGCCCATCAGTTCCGGGTCGGTGGTTACACTGTTGGTGTCGTGTGCGTCTGGGCTTGACTCCGGTTGCAAAACAACCGGGGAGTGATCGGCATCAGCGTTTGCAGCGTTGCTGGAATAACGTTGTATTTCTGCGATCAGGTCGGGCGCTGAGCGTGGGCTGTCGCCATTTTCCAGCGTTTCTACCATGCTAGCCAGACGGTCGTGACAGCTAAACAGCAAGTCAGACAGCACCGGCGATATTACCAGTTGTTGCTGAACCAGCCCTTCGAACAGGGTTTCCAGTTCGTGGGCCAGATCACCAATACTGCCCACTTTACTCAGGCGGGCACCGCCTTTGAGAGTGTGCAGGTCTCGTTGCAGCAATCGCAATAAATCGTGATTGCCGCTGTCCTGACTGAAGCGCTGAAGTGCGTCGGCGGTGCTGTCGATCAACTCGCGGGCTTCTTCCTGGAAAATCTCCAGCACTTCGTGATCTATGTCGTCGTCCGTATCCGGCGTGTAGGGCGGCATGGGTGCTTCAAATGTTATCTCAGCAGCTGCCGGTTCGTTGTCTATTTTTTGGTGTTGATTTAGCTCTTCGCCTTGCTGGAACTCGTCGAGGAAGGCATCGCTGGCCAGAACATCATCGGTAAGATCCATCAGTTGTTGACGCAGCGGATCTGCGCTGTCGATAGTCAGTCCAGCTGCGGCCTGGTCCATCATGTTGATCAGCTGCTCATGGGCCAGGTGCAGGCAGGCCTGAAGTTCGGGCTTTGGCTCGCGGTCGCTGTCAGCCAGAACGCTGTAGCTGCCTTGCAGCGCCGCCGACAACGTGGCTATGTCGTCCAGGCCGGCAATTTCGGTAGCCGCGGTCAGCCGCGTCAGTTCGTGACGCAACTGTTCAAGGGCCTGGCTATTAGCGGGGTTGGCAGTCCAGCGGTCCAGTATGCTACTGGCGTTAAGCACGATGTCGATGTCGTCGTTAACAAAGAGTTCTAGCAAAGCGGAGCGGCTATTGGCCGACGATAGCTGGGTATCATCGTAGCTGGCACCCTTCAAGGTAGCGCTAGCCAGCTGTTCCAGTTGCTCCAGGAACTCGCGGCTGCCCGGTAATTCTGCCAGTGGCTGGCTGTGAAGTTGCAACAGGCCTTGGTTTAACAACAACACGCCTTGCTCTAACAAGGAGATAGCATCGCGGTCGCACCGTTTGTTTTCAGCGCGGGCGTCTTTCACAAAGCGCTCAAGGGGGGTAACCAAATCGGCAATGGGCGTTATGCCGGTGGTGTGAGCGCTGCCTTTAAGGGTATGCAGTGCCCGTGTTAGTTCGTCGGTATAGGCTGTGGTTTGTTTATCTGCAGCGCTGGCAATATAGGCTTCCACCGTTTTTAGGTGAGACAGGGCCTCGCTCTCGAAAATGTCCAGCAGAAGTTGGTCTACGTCTGACTCGTCGTCTGGCTCGGACCTTGCCTCGGGTGACTGCAGAACATCGCCCGTGGCGGCTTCGCTTGCGGCAACTGCGCCAGTGGCAGCCAGCATGTCTTTGCCGTCGGCGAGTGCATGGGCGCGGGCTTGTGCTTCATGGGTGTCAACGGTTGGAGTGCGATGTTGTTCAAAATCACTGACCAACGCCGGCAAAATCGCGATAACATCGCCAAGCAGAGAGGCAACGGCGTCACTCATGCTGCGGCTGCCGTCAAGCACTCGGTTCAGCAGATTTTCCACAGACCATGCCAACTCGCCGATCACGTCGGCGCCGACCATACGGCCGCTGCCTTTGAGGGTGTGAAAGGCGCGGCGCACTTCACCTAAGGCGCTACGATCGCCATAGTGACGCAACAACATAGGCATGTATTCATCAATACTGGCTAATACTTCACCGGCCTCTTCGATGAAAACTTCCAGGATTTCGTCGTCAATCAACTCGCTTTGCGGGCTATCGGTGCGGTCTGTGGCGCTGGCGGGCGTATTGATTGCAGTATTGGTATTGGTATTGGTATTGGTATTGGTATCTGCGCGGCGTGTGGTAGTGATGGCTTCGGCACGAGCAACCAGGTTGGCAACGTCGCCCTGCGGGTTGCCGGCGCGGAACTGATTGATCAGCTGCGGTAGATGCGCGTTGGCGTCAGAGATCAGAGAAAACACGTCATCGTTGGGTTTGACCGTTTGATCAATCAGTTTGTTCAGCAGGTTTTCAACCGCCCAGGCCAGTTCGCTCAGGCTGCTGGCGCCCACCAGGCGGCCGCTGCCTTTGAATGTGTGATAGGCGCGGCGCATTTCGGCCAGCGCTGCACGGTCGTCGTGATTCCGCTGTAAGCGTGGATAGTAATTATGGATGGTCGCCAGAACTTCTTCGGCTTCCTCGATGAAAATATCAACAATTTCGTCATCCAACAGTTCGTCCGCGGGTACACCCGTGTCTAAGGTGGGCGCTGATACGGCGTCCAGCAGGGGTGCATCCAGCAATGGCGTGTCCACTAGGGGGATGTCGGCTTCGTTGATGTCAGCTCTGGGGCGCCAGGTAGGCGCCTTGCCTGCCGGGAAACCCAAGCTTTCTAGACTGATTTCCGCCACCCGCAACACGTTGTCGTTGTCGCGGATCCCGTCATTCAAGCGTTCTAGATAGTACTCGATGCTGGTAACAGCATCGGCCAGGGTATCCAGTTCTTGCCAGTTGGGCACCTCGCGACCGCTCAGCAGCACGTCGGTGATGTAGCGTTCCATGGCTTCCAGCAAATCGCTGGCGCGCTCAAGCGGTATCAACCTCAGACCACCGCAGATGCTGTGCAGCAGCGCCGGCAGGTGTTCAATCTCACGGGTGTCCCACTGTGAGGCAATAAAGTTGACGACGGCCGATTTGGCCTGTTCCAGAGTGTTGCGAGACTCCTTCAGCAGTGCACCGTTGGCATCCCCCAGCTCCCGCGAACCAGGGTTCAGCAAGTCGCGCTGGTCGGTATCTTCATGCTGGCCGTCCTGGCCCAGATTTGCCAAACTGGCTTCCACATAGAGCAGGGCGCCGGCGATGTCCATCAGCGTGTTATCGGATACACGCTGATCCTGACGGGCCAGTTGGGCCACCAGATCAATCTGTTCGTTGACTACTTTACGCGGCACGTCCAGACCAATAACCGCAAGGGTGTTGGCTACCTGCTGTAAACCTGGGACTAGGTCTTCGAGTTCATCGTTGCTGCGCAGGTCGGCGCGGACAAACAGGTCCAGCAAGTCTTTGAGCTTGGCGAGCTCTTCGTTGAGGGCGTGCACAACAGACTGGATGGCATCGCGATTAGGGCCGCTGACCCGTGAACGTGCTGCATCTACATCATCATCAGAAGGTAATGCCTGGGCTAGCTGGTAATCAGTGCGCAGAGCTTCTATTCGAGGTGAATCGAGTTCGCGGGCGCGGGCTACATAATACAGTAGATTTTTGAACAAAGCCTCTGGCGCCGGGTGTGCCAAGGCCGTGTCCGGATTTTCTGTTAGTTGGCGAATTTCGCTATCCAGCTCCCGCAGCAGCGACTTTACAGCCGCGTTAACCGGGTTGGCTTTAAGCTGAAGTGTTTCGACAAAACCAGCGGCGGCTTTCCACAGCTCACCCCGCGGCGTTTTTTGACATAGCCGAACCAAGCGTTTGATTACTTTTTGCATGTAATCAAAGTTGGCGTCCAGGTCGGCTTCCCGCACTACTCCTGCCAGCGCGAACTGATACATTTGCCGCAGTTTGCGCACATGGTCGCGCACTTTCGGTTCTTGCAACCGGCCGTCTTTTATTGTGCCGCGGGCGCGCGCCGGCGACATATCGGGCTTGAACAAAGAGGTGTCAGATAACAATGCTTCGCCGCGTGCGGCACGCAGATCATTCAATAAGGGCAGCAGTACCAGCGGGAAATCGTCACTGCTTCTGTCAATATGGTCGAGGTATTGCGGCAACTGCAGAATGGCCTGCATTAGCACCTCAACAGCTTCGTTTTCGCTGTCAACCTGGTTGTCCAGAATGGCTTGGGTAAGTTTTTCCATCTCTTCGGTTAGCAGGGAGGCGCCGTAAAGCTCGACCATTCGCAGTGTGCCGTGCACTTGGTGGAGATAGTTCAGGCAAAAGCGTAAACGAGCCGCGTCTTTACGGTTGTCCACATAGCTTTCCAGAGCCTGCTGGCCCTGAGCCAGCGTGCTCTGTATTTCACCCCGAACCCAGTCGAGGGCGATACTGTCATGGTTATTGCCCATAACCTCTCCGGTTACTCGTCGTCAGTCTGGCGTTTGGTCCACGCCAGTACATGTCCCGAGGGCACCCGTTGTAAGCCGGGTGGATGCCATTCGGTTATCTCGCCCTGGCCCAAAATCAACAGGCCACCGGGGGCCAGACGCTCTGCCAAATGCAGAACGATCTCCTGGCGGCGCCAGCGGTGAAAATAAATCAGTAAATTCTGGCAAAAAATAATGTTCATTCTATGAATCGGCGCACTTTCGAGGTCCAGCACATTCAAACAATTAAAGCACACACGCTCGCGAAGGCGACTGCATATCTGTACCTGCTTGTTGTCAATCGGGCTGAAGTAACGGGCCTGAAACTCCGGTTTCATACCTTCAAGCCGGCGCAGAGTAAAGTAACCACGGCGGGCTTTTTCAAGCACTACCGGACTAATGTCCGATGCGGTTATCCCGAACAAGGGCTCTACGCCGCGCTGTTGCAAACAGTCAGCTAACACCATGGCCAGAGTGTAGGGCTCCTCACCGCTGGAGCAGCCAACACTCCAAGCCTCTAGAGGCCGCCGCGCCAGTTGTTCGCGCGAATGTTCATTTACATAATTGGCGACCATCTGGCAGGCATCCGGGTCACGAAAAAAACGGGTTTCATGAATCGTTAACCGGTCTACCAGACTGGCCCATTCACGGATAGCACCGCTACCGCAAACCACCGCCTGGTAATAGTCCTGATAGCTTGAGTAGCCAAGCTCGCGCATGCGTATGCCGAGATTGGTTTCTAAAAACGAGCGCCGCTCGCTTGCCAACGCCATGCCCGTGCGCTGCTCCAACAGCGTTTGCCACTGGTCAAACTGCCCTTCGTCCATGGCGGTGAAGTGCTTTGGTGTCCAGCGGCCGCTCATTGCGGTTTGATTGCCTGGGGCGTTTGCCATTGCTGCTTCCACCTCTGATTCAGACTCAGCTCACCAGCGGAACCTTCGTGTCTGCGACTTCGTCTTCTTCTGGAAGTTTGAAACCTGCTACCGACGAACGCAGCTCGAAGGCCATGTCTGCCAGATTACCGATCGAGTACGCCGTGGCATTGGTGCCCGATGAGGTCTGCGAGGTGATTTCCTGAATGACGTTCATAGTATTAGAAATGTGCAAAGCAGAAGAAGACTGTTGACGAGCCGCGTTGGAGATGTTTTGAATCAGCTCCGCCAGGTTCGTGGAAACGTTTTCGATTTCTTCGAGGGCGACACCTGCGTCTTGCGCCAGGCGGGCGCCACGAACCACTTCGGCAGTGGTGTGCTCCATCGAGATAACCGCTTCGTTGGTATCAGACTGAATGGTTTTTACCAAAGCTTCGATTTGCTTGGTGGCGGCAGAAGACCGTTCAGCCAGCCGTTGTACTTCGTCTGCAACAACGGCAAAGCCACGGCCGGCATCACCCGCCATAGAAGCCTGAATAGCGGCGTTCAGCGACAGGATGTTGGTTTGGTCGGCAATGTCGTTGATCAACGACACGATGTCGCCGATTTCCTGGGATGACTCGCCCAGACGTTTGATACGCTTGGAGGTTTCCTGAATTTGCTCGCGAATATTGTCCATGCCGCGGATGGTGTTCTGCACCACGTTGGTGCCTTTTTTGGCGATGGCAACCGAGCGTTCCGCAACCGCAGACGACTCTGCAGCGTTAGACGATACCTGGTCAATGGATACGGCCATTTCGTTAACCGCTGCCGAGGCGCCGGCAATTTCCTGTGCCTGGTGCTCGGAAGCGTCGGCCAGTTGCATAGCTGTAGACTGGCTTTCCTGAGCCGCTGTAGCAACTCGCACTGCGGTACCGCGAATGGCTTGCACCAGTCCGCGCATCTGGTCGATGGCGTAGTTGATTGAGTCGGCGATGGCGCCAGTAAAGTCTTCGGTTACCGTGGCCTCTGCGGTCAGATCACCGTCGGCTAGGTCGGCCAGTTCGTCCAGCAGACGTAAGATGGCGTTCTGATTCTGGTCATTCTGCGTTTGGGTTTTGGTCAATCGGGTCTGGGATTCACTATAAACCGCCAAACCAATGAGCACGACGATACCAATCGCGGCGGCCAGCAGCGCAAAGGCAAGAGTAGGATTAATGACTCGCGCGGCCGAAAGGTCACGCAGTTCCGTGGCCAATTTGGACAGTTCTGTGAGAAGAATTTCGGAGTTTTCGAAGATGTCGTTGGCGGCGTTGGAGACTTTGAACAGATCGGGAGACGCTTGCAATACCGCATCGGCGTTGCTGGCAATGAACTCGAACAGCTCGGCGACCGCCCCGAGCCCGTAGAGTGCATTTTCGTTAGCAACGCGGGTAATGGCCAGCGCGTTGTTGCCGTCAAGCTGGCCGTTCAGTACGCGGCCAAACTGGGTGGCGTCGGTCAAAAAGCGGTCGGCGGCGGTCACCGCGTCTTCGTCACCGGAGAGCACGTTGTTCACTGAACGGAACATACGCTCAGCCAGCAACGACTGACGTCGCGCCAGAGCAATCTGGGCTTCCGGGGCACCGCTGTCCTGAAGAACCATAGAAATGTCTTCGTATTCAACTTGCATTTGCGGGATGGTTTCACTGAGGGTGTTGGTCACTTCCCGCATGTTCATGACCGAGTCGCGGGTGGCCAGAATAATGTCGGCGTTTTCACGCACCGAATCCCAGTGCTGCTGCACATTGCTGGCAGCCGCGGCTTGACTGGCGGGCAGGCCAGTTTGCGGGTCGCCCTCGGTCAGATTGTTCCAGAGCTGGCGGAAGCTGTCGCGGGTATTGCTTAGCTGGTCAAACGCGCTGGCATTGCCACTGGCGGCCTCGGTGGCGTTTTTGGCGATCTGCTGCGACAGCACTCTCAGTTCGGCGGTGGTGTTCGTGTATTCGCGGTCGTACTGGCTGTCACGGTTAACCATGAACAGCACCACAACCAGCAATACGGTAAGTGCGATCAGCACGGTAGTCAGCCCGGCAATCAGTTTGTTGCCACCTTGTCTGCTACCGAGTCTTCCGGCTCTGTTTTTCATCTTCTGGCTCCCGGCCTTTGTTCTGAAATGGACAAGTCTGTTGTATTGGAATGGGTGCGGTCACAGGCTGACAAGCCTGCCACGGACGTTGCGATCAACGCTGTGCAACGTCAAGAAAGCGTTCGTCACCGAGCAGCTCGGTAGCCGAAAACACATTCCAGATTTCCCCGTTGCGGGTGTAGCCGCCGGCCACAAAAGGTCGAATACGATCAGGAACACCGCTGGTGTCTGATCTGAAATTTTCTACGCCGAAATATTGCATACCCAGAACGGAGTCAACAACTAATCCGCTGAACAAGTCGTCTTTTTCAACCACTAGAACCCTTCGTTGGCGTGGGCCGGTGCCGGAGCGGGGCAGCTCAAACAAAGTGTCAAGATCGACCAGCGGCAACAATCGGCCGCGCACGTTGGCCGCTCCCATCAGAAATGGGCGAACGCCTGGTATCTGGGTAAAACGGGGGACATGCAGTATTTCGGTAACCTCGCCCATGGGCGCAACGTAGTGTTCACCAGCCAGCATAAAACCGATTCCATTCCATTGTTCGGCCGCTTTTTCCTGCTCTGGAAGGCCTGCTGATAACTGGCGGCTACGCAGGGCTATGTTCGTCAGAACAGCAAAGGGGGACGGCTGGGCAGACATATGTACTCCATGTTTGAAAATCAGCCGATCAGGCTATTGATGACCTGAATCAGATCGTTCTCATTAACCGGCTTGACCAAATAACCTCTTGCACCCTGCCGAGTACCCCAAACTCGGTCTGTTTCCTGATCTTTGGTGGTCACAATGATGACCGGGATCGATGCCGTTTCCGGGGCGCGGGTCAGCTGGCGGGTGGCCTGAAAACCGTTTAGGCCCGGCATGACGACATCCATCAGCACCAGGTCCGGGGTTTCCGAGCGAGCTTTGGCCACGCCATCGGCGCCGTTATCTGCGGTCAGCACTTCGTGCTGGTGCTTTTGTAGCATGGTGGTGATTTTTTTCACCTCGGTAGGCGAGTCGTCAACAATAAGAATGCGAGCCATGATGTCCCCAATGAGTTCCGGAAATGTCAAAATTAGTGCTGCGCCTGAGGCACGAAATGACGAATTGTATTAAGCAGTTCGTCTTTGCTGAATGGCTTGGTCAGATACTGATCGGAACCCACAATACGGCCTTTTGCCTTGTCAAACAGACCATCTTTACTGGATAGCATGATGACCGGCGTTTTCTTAAAGGTAGAATTGTTCTTGATGAGGGCGCAGGTCTGATAACCGTCTAGCCGCGGCATCATGATATCAACAAAAATAATGTCGGGTTTGGAATCGGCAATTTTTGCCAGAGCATCGAAACCGTCAGTCGCGGTTATGACATCACAGCCAACTTTCTTTAAAAGGGTTTCGGCAGTGCGACGAATAGTTTTGCTGTCGTCGATTACCATGACTTTCAAGTTCCCGAAGTTGTCGTCCATTGTCCAACTACCTTGCGCTCAGCGACTGTATTGTTAGCAAACCGGGGTTCTAGCACAAACACCAATATTGTCCTATGAACTCCGCTCCTTTATAAAGTATAGGTGCCCGAATAGACAGTACTTGTTCGTCAATAAGCGTACTTTTGTCTGCCCCATCACGTTATGAGCTGAGGATTTCTGCAGATGCATTCACGGCTCGGGTACAATACCATCTGAACTGTCAGCATAGCACTATGTGAAATGCCTGCTTTGCAGACCGGTTCGTATTTTTAAATCCCCGGCAATAGAAAGAGACGTTATGACAGTCCGACTCGGTATCGTGATGGATCCCATTAACAGGATCCAGTTCAAAAAAGACAGCTCGCTGGCCATGCTTTGGGCCGCTCAACAACGGGGCTGGCAGTTGGTTTATATGGAACCCGAGGACATGTACCTGAAGGGCGGCCAGGCTCGGGCCCGCAGCCGCAACCTGACTGTGCGGATGGACCCAAACGACTGGTATAGCTTTGAATCGGAGGACGATATTGCCCTGGGCGATCTGGACGTTATTCTGATGCGCCAAGATCCCCCGGTCGATCGTGAATTTCTGATGGCCACCTATATCTTGAGCGCTGCTGAAGTGCAGGGCGCGCTGGTGGTGAACCCGCCGGCTACTCTGCGTGACTGCAACGAAAAGCTGTTTGCCACCCAGTTTGAAGATCTGACGCCGCCGCTGATTGTCACTTGCTCTTCAGCGCGCTTACGCGCGTTTTACGCCGAGCATAAAGACATCATCATGAAGCCAATCGATGGCATGGGCGGCAGTTCTATATTTCGTATTAAAGAAAACGACGGCAACCTGGGCGTGATCATTGAAACCCTCACTGAACACGGCACCCGGCAGGCTATGGCGCAGAAGTTTGTGCCCGCAATCACACAGGGCGACAAACGCATTCTGATGATTGAAGGTGAGCCCGTACCCTACGCGTTGGCGCGCATACCCTCCGCCGGTGAGAATCGCGGTAATCTGGCTGCCGGTGGCCGCGGTGAAGGCCGCGAACTGACCGACCGCGATCGCGAGATATGTGCCCGGGTGGCTCCGGTGATAAAAGCCAAGGGCCTGATGTTTGTGGGTCTGGACGTGATTGGTGATTACCTGACCGAAATCAACGTAACCAGCCCCACTTGTATCCGCGAACTGGACGCCGCCTTTGGCATTGATATCAGCGCGATGTTGATGGACGCCATTGCCAAACGACTGCAGCAGCGCTGATTGTTTAAAACGGCATTAATCTGATGGTTCAAGAGCAACGGGAATGGCAGTTCAGGTAAGCGATGTTGATCGGTTTTCGTTCACCCTGTTTATGGCTTTGGCGATTCACGGGGTGATTGTGTTGGGCATTACTTTCGCGCCCGAAACACCGCCGCCATCAGCGCAAACCATGGAAATTACCCTGTCGCGTTTCGCCGATGAAAAAGCGCCGGAAAAAGCGGATTTTCTGGCACCCACCAACCAGCAGGGCAGCGGCAGCGAAGAACAGGCGAAAGAACTGACCAGCCCGCAGTCGGTGGAGTTGAACCAAACCGAAGTGGCGCAGGTTCAACCCGAGCCTCAGGCGCAGCCCGAACCACAGTCGGTGCAACAGCAAGCGGTGGTGAGTACCCAGGCGTCCAGTACAAGGCAAGTTGCCAAGCCAGAGATTCGCGCTGAAGCAGTGAAAGAACTGCCCACAAAGCCAACGCCAAATCTGCTGCAGCGCAGCCTGGAAATTGCCAGTCTGGAAGCCCGGCTAGACGCCCAGCAACAAGCCTATTCACGCAGGCCCCGTGTGCTGCGGGTAACCGCGTCTTCAACGCTTCAGTCCAGCAACGCCTGGTATGTCCAGAACTGGGTCAGCAAGGTTACCAGAGTGGGTAACATGAATTACCCCGCCGAAGCCCGGAACAGCGGTCTTTATGGTGACTTGCGTTTGCTGGTCACACTGCGCAAAGATGGAAGTCTTAAGGAAGTTCTGGTGATGCAGTCGTCCGGGAGCACTTTACTGGACGATGCAGCCATTCGCATTGTGAGGCTTGCGGCGCCCTATCCGCCATTCCCCGAGGAAATGAGCCGCAATGTTGATGAACTGGAAATCATACGTACCTGGTCATTCCAGCAGCGGGGGCTGACATCCAGATGAGCGATACTGCCAAGACAACGGACAATTTCCGCAATCATTTTCTGGTGGCGTCACCGTGGATGAGCGACCCGCGTTTTCATGGGGCGGTCATCTATGTGTGTGAACATTCCGCCGAGGGGACGCTGGGTTTGACCGTGAACCAGCCGCTGGATATACACTTGGGAGAAATCCTGGAACAGCTCGACATGCACGGCGGTGAACTGGATTTGCCAGTGTTTGCCGGCGGCCCGGTGCAGACGGAGCGTGGCTTTGTGCTGCATAACCCTGGGCAGCGCTGGCAGCATACCGCGGAAGTGACCGCCGACATCTGGCTGACTACCTCGCGCGACATATTGGCCGACATTGGCGCTGCCAAGGGGCCGGATGAATTTCTGGTGGCCTTGGGTTACGCCGGTTGGGGTGATGGTCAGTTGGAAGCGGAGTTGGGTGGCAATACTTGGCTGACGTGTCCGGCGAGCCCAGACTTATTGTTTCGTACGCCTTGGAATCGTCGCTATCAGGCGGTTTTGGCCAGTATGGGCATCGACATTAACCAGCTTAGCGAGACCACAGGCCATGCATGAAGCCGGCCAGCGCCGCGTTATGGCGTTTGATTTTGGCACCCGCCGCATCGGCATTGCCGTGGGCCAGGAAATGCTTGGCCGCGGCGAGCCACTGACCATGATCGCGGCCCGTGATGGCACGCCAGACTGGGCCCAGCTGGAAAAACTGCTGCGCGAATGGCGCCCTGACTTGGTGGTGGTAGGCCTGCCGCTGAATATGGACGACAGCGAAAACGAGATGTGCCTCCGCGCTCGCAAATTTGGCAAGCGACTGCACGGACGCTTTCACGTAACCGTGGAAATGGTGGACGAGCGCCTGACCAGCTATCAGGCCAAAGGTGAAGTGATGGCCGCCGGCGGAAGCCGCAACTATGGGCGCGATGGTATAGATGATCGCGCCGCGGTACTAATTCTGGAAACCTGGTTTAATCAATAGCCCTGTTTAACAACCCATGTTGAACTAACCAATGCTAACCACAGTGCCTGCCAGGCGCTGCGACGAGGATCTATGAACGGACAACTTGATATAGAGCCACTGCTGGACAAAATGGAAGCCGGTCTGCGCCAGTTGCTGCAGGAACGTGGCGTAAGTTCACCGGCGCTTATCGGGATTCGAACCGGTGGTGTGTGGCTGGCCGCTGAGCTGGCCCGGCGCCTGCAATTGCAGGAACCGTTCGGTGAGCTGGATATTTCATTTTATCGCGACGATTTCAGTCGTATTGGTCTGAACCCTAAGGTAAAGCCGTCGAGCTTGCCGTTTGATACCGCCGATCGAGACGTCGTGCTGATAGACGACGTGATCATGAGCGGCCGTACTATTCGTGCCGCGATGAATGAAATCTTCGATTATGGCCGCCCGGCCAGTATTATATTGGCTACGCTGATTGATTTGGGCGCCCGTGAACTGCCGGTGCAGCCCGATGTGCGTGGCCTTGCGCTGACGCTGGAGACCAGCCAGCGCATAAAGTTACGCGGGCCTGATCCGCTGCGTATTGAACTGGAACAGGCCTAGCCTCAACTAAGCCACATTCTAGCCACGCCCCAGCCACCTTTGTTCATACAGGCAAACCATGACTGCAACCGCTACCGGCCCTCATCATTTGCAGCTGACCCGGGAAGGTCAGTTGCGGCATTTTCTGACTCTGGACGGTCTTGGCCGCGAGTTGCTGACCGACATCCTCGACACGGCTGACTCCTTTATAGAGGTGGGCGAGCGCACTATTAAAAAGGTTCCGTTGCTGCGCGGGCGTACTGTGGTGAATCTTTTTTTCGAATCCAGTACCCGCACCCGCAGTACCTTCGAGCTGGCGGCCAAACGCCTGTCTGCAGACGTACTGAATCTTGATATCAGCACCTCGGCGACCTCCAAAGGCGAATCCCTGGCGGATACCTTGTACAACCTGGAGGCCATGGCCAGCGACATGTTTGTGGTGCGTCACGCCCAAAGTGGTGCACCGCACTTTATTGCCGAAAGCGTGACGCCCAAAGTGGCCATCATTAATGCCGGCGACGGGCGCCATGCCCACCCCACCCAGGCCATGCTGGACATGCTTACAATTCGGCAGCATAAAAAAACCTTCGCCGGTCTAAAAGTGGCCATTGTAGGCGATGTGTTGCATTCACGCGTGGCGCGCTCGCAGATTCGTGCTCTTAACGAGCTGGGTGTGGCCGAGGTGCGGGTGATCGCACCTGGCACGCTGTTGCCCCGGGATGTAGAAGCGCTAGGTTGCACCGTAGAGTACGACATGCTGCGCGGCATGAAAGATCTCGACGTGATTATTATGCTGCGCCTGCAAAAAGAAAGAATGGAAGGCGCGCTTCTGCCCAGTGAAGGCGAGTTCTACCGCCTTTACGGTCTTGATCGGGTCAAACTGGCGCTGGCGAAACCGGATTGCATTGTTATGCATCCAGGGCCAATTAACCGCGGCGTAGAAATCGAATCAGCGGTGGCCGACGGGCCGCAGTCGGTTATTTTGAATCAGGTAACCAACGGCATCGCCATTCGTATGGCGGTGATGTCCATGGCCATGGGTGGCCAACTGGCTGAGCGTCAGCAAGCGTTGAACGACATGGCAAAGCAAGAGGTGCGCTCATGAAACTGTCTTCCCGCCCCCCTGCTGGCAGCGTGAAAATCATGGGTGGCCAGTTGTACCGTGGAGCCACGGCGACCAGCGCTGGAGCGCTGGAAGCCAACCCTGGCTTGCTGATAAAAAATGGCCGTATTGCCGCTCTTGGCCCCGACGCCCTGACGCAAGCGGCCGATGAAACCTTGATGGCGGAAAATTGTATTGTCAGCCCGGGGTTTCTGGATTTGTGCTGCAATCTTCGCGAACCGGGCAATAGCCAAAAAGGCAATATGTCCTCGGAAACACGGGCTGCTGCACACGGTGGATTTACCAGCGTGTGCGCCGCACCCGACACCTCGCCAGTGAACGATTCTGGCGCTGTGACCAACCTGATTCGTGACATAGCCGCCAGCCGGGCGTTGGTCCGAGTGCTGCCCATAGGCGCGGTTACCCGTGGTCTGAAAGGTGAGCTGCTCAGTGACATGGCCGGTTTGCAGAAGGCAGGTTGTGTTGCCCTCGGCAACGCCTCACGGGGCTTGTCCAACGCACGAGTTCTACGACGTTGCATGTCTTACGCCCAAACCTTCGGATTAACGCTGATGTTCAGCCCGGAAAATCAGGCGCTGGCCGCCGATGGTTACGCCCACGATGGCCTGGTGACCACACGTCTTGGTCTGCTGGGGATTCCGGAGGTGGCGGAGACTACCGCGGTCATGGAAATGATCCTGCTGGCAGAGGAAACCGGTGTGCGCTTGCACCTTAGCCAGCTGTCGTGCGCCCGCAGCGTGGATATGCTGGCGGAAGCGCGCCAACGGGGAATTCAGGTCACCGCTGACGTGGCCATGCACCAGCTGGCCTTTACCGAAGACGCGCTGAGTGGATTTGATAGTCGTTTTCACGTGCGTCCGCCACTGCGTTCAGAGAGTGACCGGAAGGCCCTGGTGGCAGGAGTTCGCGACGGTGTTATTGACGCCATTGTGAGTCAGCATCAACCCCATGAAAGCGCGGCCAAACAGGCGCCCCTGGCCGCCAGCGAGCCGGGTTTATCGAGTATTGAAGTTGTGTTGTCACTGGGCTTGGAGCGGGTAGCCGCTAACGAGCTGAGCCTGCCGCAATTATTGCGCGCGCTGACCGCTGGCCCTGCCGCCGTGCTGGGTCAGAGCGCGGCAAGCAACGCAGGTCTGAGTGCCGGTGCAGTGGCAGATCTGTGTATTTTCAATCCCGACCAGTCTTGGTCCCCTGGCCCCGGCACTCTGGTGTCTGCCGGTGGCAATGGGCCGGTACTGGAACGCTCAATGCCGGGTGTGGTGTGTTACACCCTGGTTGCCGGCCATAAGGCTTGGCCGTCACTGTTGCCTTAACAAGCTGGTGAACGCCTGTGTTTCAGAGGGCCAGCAGCGAATGCCGGCGTTTGGAAGGCCATAAAAAAGCGCCTGGCGTAACCCGCAAGGCGCTTTTTTTTAGCTTGGCTTTACTGCTTGGGACCGGCTGCAACGATTGCGTCCGACACGTCGAACTTTTTGAAGTTTTCCACAAATTGGCCGATCAGCTCGGCTGCTTTTTCGTCGTAGGTTTCGGTGCTGGCCCAGGTGTTGCGTGGGTTCAGCAATTTGCTGTCAACGCCTGACACGCGGGTTGGCACGCTCAGGTTCAACGTGGGCAAATGCTCGATTTCCACATCGTCCAGCTCGCCGTTTTGAATGGCGCTGATCAGGGCGCGAGTGGTGGGAATACTGAAGCGTTTGCCTTCGCCGAAGGAACCGCCGGTCCAGCCGGTATTCACCAGGAACACCTTGCTGCCGAATTCGTCCATCCGCTTCATCAGCAACTCGGCATAAACACCGGCCGGACGCGGGAAGAAGGGTGCACCAAAACAGGTAGAGAAAGTGGACTCCAGTTTTGATGAAGAGCCCATCTCGGTTGAGCCCACCAGAGCGGTATAGCCGCTGAGAAAGTGATAGGCCGCCGCTTCTTTGCTGAGGATTGATACCGGGGGCAGAACGCCGGTCATGTCGCAGGTCAGAAAGACAATGTGCGACGGCTCGCCGGCCAGGTTTTCTGCTACGCGCTTTTCGATGTGCTCGAGTGGGTAGGCACAGCGAGAGTTTTCGGTCAGCGATACGTCGGCGTAATCTGGCTCGCGAGTTTCTTCGTCAATCATGACGTTCTCGACGATGGCGCCGAAACGGATCGCGTCCCAGATAATTGGTTCGTTCTTTTTGCTCAGATCAATACACTTGGCGTAGCAACCGCCTTCGATGTTGAAGACAGTGCCGGGGCCCCAGCCGTGCTCGTCGTCGCCAATCAGGTAGCGCTCCGGGTCTGCAGACAGGGTTGTTTTGCCGGTGCCAGAAAGGCCAAAGAAGAGGCAGGTTTCGCCGTCGTCGCCCACGTTGGCAGAGCAGTGCATGGGCAGCACGTCTTTCTCTGGTAGCAGGAAGTTCTGTACCGAGAACATGGCTTTTTTCATTTCGCCGGCGTAGCGCATGCCAGCCAACAGGACCTTGCGGCGGGCAAAGTTGATAATAACAGCGCCGTCGCTGTTGGTACCGTCACGCTCGGGCACGCATTTGAAGTTGGCAATGTTAAGAACTTGCCATTCCTGCTTGTCAGCCGGGTTGTAGGTGTTCGGACGAATAAACAGGTTGCGGCCAAACAGATTCTGCCAGGCCAGCTCGGTGGTCATCTTGATGGGAAGGTAGTGCTCTGGATCGGAGCCTACATGCACAAGAGACACGAAAGAATCCTGCTCGGCCACGTAAGCTTCGACTCTTTCCCATAGGGCGTCGAACTTGTCGGCGTCGAACGGGCGGTTGATCGGGCCCCAGTGAATATCGTCAGCGGTACTGGGTTCTTGCACAATATAGCGGTCCATGGGAGACCGGCCTGTGCGTACCCCGGTTTTAACCACCAGTGAGCCATTTGCAGCCATTTGGCCTTCGTTGCGCGCCAGTGCTTGTTCAACCAGCTGTGCCGTTCCTAGATCTTGATAAGATATGCTCACTACGATCTCGCCCTCGGGTGTCTTGGTGATTGCCAGGGCCGCACCGGAAGCGGTGAAAAACTGAACAATCGAGTCAATCTAGGCGCACCATTATGCCAGACGCGCCAGTAAAAAACGAATGCCATCCAAGTCTGCCTGGTGGCCTTTTTCAAGCCGCTGCCGTCGCTCGTCAACACGCGCTCAATGCAGGGTGTGACCGGTAAATAACTGGTCTACGTCGACGCGGTTAAAACGGTAGTGTGCATGGCAGAACTGACAGTCCATTTTAATGGAGCCCTGTTCTTCCAGAATGCTATAGCATTCCTCGCTCCCAATCGCTTCTAGCGCGTTCATTGTGCGCTCACGGGAACAGCCGCAGCGGAAGGCCACCGGTTCCGCGTCAAATACCCGCACGGTTTCTTCGTTGAACAGGCGGTGGAGTAGTGTCTCGCTGTCCAGTTCAAGCATTTCGCTGGCTTCTACGGTGCGTGCCAGGTGATTAATTCGCTCCCAAAGTTCGTCATCTTCTGGGGTGTGACCGGGAAGGCGCTGCAGCAGAAGGCCGCCGGCTTTGTCTTCGCTGGAAAACAGCAACAGCGATGTGGCGATTTGTTCAGAGCGCTCAAAGTATTCTTCCAAGCAGCCTGCCAGGCTGTCCCGCTCGCGGGGTACAACACCCTGGTAGCGCTGGCCTTGGTCAGGCGTGATGGTAATGGCCATGCGGCCGTCGCCCAATAGCTGTTGAAAATCACCGTCGCCGATGGCTTGATCGTCAAACCGCGCTAATCCGCGTACGAAGCGGTCGTGGCTGCATTCCGACATCAGCGTTTGCACAGGGCCATCACCCTGAGCCTGTAATGACAATGCACCGTTAAACTTCAGCGTGCTGCTCATTAACACGCTGGCCACCAGCGACTGGCCCAGTAATTGGCGCACAGATTCTGGGTAGGGGGCCTGACGACCGATTTGCTGATAACTTTCATCCAGCTGTACCCAGGCCCCGCGGATCTGGCTGTCTTCAAATATAAAGCGCTGGAACTGATCGCCGGACGCCATTGTGTGTCTCCTGAAAAAACGTGAAATAAAGCGGCTGCTAGAGCCCGCTGTGTTCGCGAAACCGGTCGATGTCGCGGCGGTCCTTTTTCGACGGGCGCCGTGCCGGTGGAAGCTGGGAGGCTTGCATGGTCTTGCGTTGCAAGGCCATGTCTTCGCGCTTTTTCACGCTGTCTTCGGTTTCGTGATAAAGCAGGGCCGCTTCCGCTGCCCCGCGGCGGTGGTCGCTGATATCGTCTACCACCACAATTTTTTCCTGCAAGCCTAGCCGTATCGACAGTTCCGCCCCGGCTTCCATCAGTTTTCCGGGCTTACAACGCTGGGTGTTGTAACGCACTTTGCCGCCTTCCACCGCGCCTTTGGCTAGGGCGCGGGTTTTAAAAAAACGCGCCGCCCATAGCCACTTGTCTAGTCTGACGCGGTCATCGTCGTTTTTGTTGGGTGTTGCCATGTCATCTCACCTTTTGCTGCGCGAGTTGAGTATAACGGTGTCATCCCGCAGATGGCAGGGGCCGCTGCTTCTGCAGTTGTGGCAGTACTTCATCGAAGTCATGAATGCCGGTGATTTGCGGGTGAGCGCGATTGGCAGGCTGCTGGCTGTCTGGTGCCAGCACCGCCAGCAGTTGTGCGATACCGGCTTTAGCGGCGCTCTCAAGCACGGGAAAACTGTCGTCTACCATCAGGGTGCGGCTGCGATCGTAGGGGGTCACACGGTGCAGTGCTTGCCAAAAAGCAGGGTCTTCCTTGGGTTTGCCAAGCTGATGGCTAGAGACTATGTCGTCAACCAGGGTGTCCAAGCCGGTACGCTCAAGTTTCATGGCCAGGGGATCCGGGTGGCAATTGGTGGCAATCACCGTATACAAGCCGCGTTCGCGCAGGCTAGATAGAAACGCCCGCACATGGGGCCGGTAGCTCACACGTTCACCGACCTCGGCTTTCAGCCCATTGATGTCCATGGACAGCTGGTTGCTCCAGTAATCGGTGCAGTACCAGTTCAGTGAGCCACGCTGGGCCATAATTAAAGCCATCAGCTGTTGTTTGGCTACCTGAGGTTGCAGATTGTTTTTTTGTGCGTAGCGCAGCGGCAAATGTTCCAGCCAAAAATGGTTGTCGAAATGCAGGTCCAGCAGTGTTCCGTCCATATCCAGAAACACCGTATCGAGCGTTGACCAGTTCACCATAAACAAAAATAGCCCGTGAAGTTTCTCACAGGCTGCCTCAATTGATTGCGCCTGACAACCCAGGCTTGTGCTGATCTAGAGCCGTTGAAGCGAGATAGATCAGTTCGCGGGTTGCCCAACGGTGTCATGCTTGCGTCCGCTGCGAGTGCAGCCCAGGCAGCGCGTAAATGTGGCTCTGGCCGGCCCAGCTACCAATACTTCGCCGGCTTCAGCGGTGTTGCCACCCAGCAGTGAAAATGGCAGTGACACCAAGTACACCGCGCTGCCCACAATAGTCGTCGCCAACAGTAAAGGACGCACAATCAATGCATCCGTCGTCATAGCGAGCGCAGAAGGGCTCTCGTCTAACGTGTTGGCGTGGCCGATGGCGGAAAACGAGAGCAGGCTGGCGACCATCATCGTCTTCAAAACAGTCGTCAAAATTCGGGTCAGCTTGCGGGTCATTCGATGTCTCCTTAGCGAAAACAGCCCTGATTAATTACAAGAGCTATGATCGGCTGTTTTACGTGACTACTTTATTGAACAGCGGCCGCAACAATGGTCGAACTGCAAACAATCAGTATAGCAGCTCTGGTCTGTAGCGCTGTTAACTATGAAGCATATTTGCGCTTTTTCAAACGATTTTGGCAGATTGAACACGGCCTCATCGCTGGCAGCGGGTGCAGTATACCGTCGCTCGCTGATTCATGCGGATTTCCTTCAGCGTAGTCTGACATTCGGAGCAGGGCTGGCCGCCGCGGCCGTACACCAGCAGCGACTGTGCGAAATAGCCGGGCTGGCCGTCGCTGTTAACAAAGTCCCGCAGGGTGGTGCCACCCATCAGGATGGCGGCCATCAGGGTTTCCTGAATCACTTCGACCAATCGGTGGTAGCGGCTAAGGCTGATGCGTCCGGCTTGCCGTCGCGGGTGAATGCCGGCTTTGAACAGAGCTTCGTTGGCGTAAATGTTGCCCACGCCCACCACCACATGGCCGTCCATAATAAAGGATTTGACCGCAGTGCTTTTGCCCCGGGAACGGCGAAATAAATAGACGCCGTTGAATTCGGGCGCCAACGGCTCTGGCCCCAGGCTAGCGATCAGCGGATGAGTGTTGGGATTCGAGGACCACAGCCAGCAGCCGAAACGACGTGGGTCGTTGTATCTCAGGCGTACACCCGAATGCAGCATCAGCTCTACGTGATCATGGGTTAATGCAGCGCTGTCGTCGGTAATGATTCGCAGGCTGCCAGACATGCCCAGGTGCACAATAACGCTGCCGCTGTCGAGATTCAGAAACAGGTATTTGGCGCGCCGCTCAACACTGCGTATCACTTCCCCTTCCAATCGTACACTTAGATCTTCTGGCACCGGCCAGCGCAATCGACCATTACGAACGCTGACAGAGCGAACGGTCTGGCCTTCCAGGTGGGGGGCTATGCCACGGCGGGTGGTTTCAACTTCAGGCAATTCGGGCACGGTAATCACTCCGTTATAAAAAGCAGCGTCAGGCTGGTGTGGTGTCGGTAACCTTAAACTGATGTTGAGTCGGTTATCCGAAACAGGCAGTAGCATACCTGCCCGGCGCTCTTTTGCCGCTGCAATTGCCAGCCGGCCGGCACCGCTGGGGTCGTCAGTTCACTTTCGTGTTCTAAATAAACCCAACTACCGGGTTTGACCCAGCCGTTGTCTGCCAGCGCGGGCAGCAGTCGTGTTAGCCAACCCTGACGAAAGGGCGGGTCAATAAAGACTATGTCAAAGCTTTCCCCCGGGCTCGCCAGAAAGGCGTCGGTGTCCTGGCGCACAACACGGGCATTGTCGGCCTGCAGAAGTGCAAGATTACTGTTGAGCGCTTTGACCAGTTCTGGCGTGTGGTCCACAAACACACTGTGGGCTGCACCCCGTGATAACGCCTCTAGCCCGAGTGCACCGGAGCCTGCAAACAAATCCAGGCAGCGAGCCCCGGCCAGATGGAAGCGCAGCCAGTTAAAAAGCGTTTCGCGAGTGCGCGCCGGCGTGGGCCGCACACCTCCGCTGTCTGGAAATGTCAGCTTGCGGCTGCGCCAATCGCCGCCGATGATGCGTAATTCGCCCAGGGTTCCACGACCGGAAGCCGATTTAGGGCGCTGACCATCGGCGGCGTGTTGCTTTGGCAAAGGGCGCGGTGATTTGCGGCGCTGAGGCATGACATGTGTCCTGAAAGGCGGTGATTGGGCCGGCCCATGATAAATCAAAAGCGCCGCCGTGTGCTCTACCTCGCTAACCGGCAGCAGTCTGTTAGAATAGCGGCCTAATTTGTCCCGCTTATTTTGGATTCAATGGTATGACTGTAACGGCAGAGTGGATTTCAATTGGCCTCGCGGCCTTGCTTGTTTTGTTGTTCGTGCTGGATCTCGCCAGCAACCGGCGAAAGATTCCGCGCCCGCGCACGTTCGAGTTGCGTCAGCCAGACTCGCAAGCCGCGCCTGCGCCGCAACCGCTGCCTGAAACAAAGCCAGAGCCTGATGCCGAACCGGCCGCGCCCAAGCTGGAAGTTGTACCTCAACAAGCGTTAGTCAAACCGGAGCCCGAGATTAGCGTTCTTGAGCGCATTCGCCGCGGCCTGGGCAAAACCCGCGCTAGCTTTACCGGCGGTCTGGCGGATATGTTCGCGGTGGGCAAGAAGATTGACGCAG
Organism: Marinobacter psychrophilus; assembly: GCF_001043175.1. NCBI lineage: Bacteria > Pseudomonadati > Pseudomonadota > Gammaproteobacteria > Pseudomonadales > Marinobacteraceae > Marinobacter > Marinobacter psychrophilus. The sequence continues at coordinate 3,786,047 of NZ_CP011494.1, read as the reverse complement.
ACCTGCTGGAAGAAATTGAAACCACACTGTTAATGGCAGACGTAGGCGTAACCGCAACCACCGAAATTATTGAATCGTTGACTGAGAAGCTTAAGCGCGACCAGCTCAAAGATGGTGAAGCCCTGCGCCACGCGCTGCGCGACCAGCTCCACGGCTTATTAACAGATGTCAGTAAGCCGCTTGTGATCGACGCCCAGGCGAAGCCCTATGTCATTCTTATGGTTGGCGTGAACGGGGTGGGAAAAACCACCACCATTGGCAAGCTCACCAAGAAATTTCAAGACGAAGGCAAGTCTGTCTTGCTGGCCGCGGGTGATACATTTCGCGCTGCCGCAATGGAGCAGTTGCAGGTTTGGGGCGATCGCAATAAAGTCCCGGTGATTGCCCAGCACACCGGCGCCGACAGCGCGTCTGTTATTTTTGATGCCATTCAGTCGGCCAAGTCACGTGGCATTGACGTGGTCATTGCTGACACGGCCGGGCGCCTTCAGAACAAAGACAACTTGATGAGCGAGCTGGAAAAAGTCGTGCGGGTGATGAAAAAGCTCGACGCCGCAGCTCCCCACGAAGTTATGTTGGTGCTGGATGCCGGCACCGGCCAGAACGCATTGAATCAGGCTCAGGTGTTTCAGCAAGCGGTGGGCGTCAGCGGCATCACGCTGACCAAACTCGACGGCACGGCCAAGGGTGGTATTGTGTTCGCGATTGCTCGCCAGCTGCAGCTACCGATTCGTTTTATTGGCGTGGGGGAGCAGGTTGAAGACCTGCGCAGCTTTGACGCCCGTGCCTTCGTCGACGCTCTGTTTGACTAACGTTTGAGCGCCAGCTACCAGGGATTGTGATGATCGAGTTCCGCCAGGTCACGAAACGCTATGACAGCGATCACACCGCGCTGCGACAGGTAAACTTTGCTCTTAATCGGGGCGAACTCGCGTTTCTGACCGGGCATTCCGGGGCCGGTAAAAGCACCTTGCTGAAACTGCTGATGGTGATGGAGCGCCCTAGCGCCGGTGAAGTATGGGTGGGTGGGCAATTGTTGAACAGCCTGCCGCGGCGGCAGATCCCCTACATTCGCCGTCACATTGGCGTGGTGTTTCAGAACCACCAGTTGCTGTTTGACCGTACCGTATTTGACAACGTTGCCATGCCGCTGCAGGTCATCGGAGTGGCCCCGGGTGACATCGGCCGGCGGGTGCGCGCGGCGTTGGACAAAGTGGGTTTGCTGAGCAAAGAGAAAATGAACCCCTTGCAGTTGTCCGGTGGCGAACAGCAGCGCGTCGGCATTGCTCGGGCGGTGGTGAATAAGCCTCCGGTGCTGCTGGCCGATGAACCTACCGGTAACCTCGACCCGGAGCTGTCTGCTGATATAATGAACTTGTTTGGCCAGTTCAGTCAGGTTGGCGTAACCGTGTTGATTGCCAGCCACGACATTACGCTAATTAACGACATGAACCGCCGCACCCTAAGGCTAGACCAAGGCCAGCTGGTGGCTGATGGCCGTCCGCGGACGGAGGCTAACCGTGGCTAAAGCACCGGTACCGCGGCATAGCGGCGCCCGTCAAAGTGCCTCGCCGCTGAAGCAGGTTGCGGGCAGTTATCTGGACCACCACCGCACGGTAGCCCGCGATAGCATAGCGCGCATGTGGCGCAATCCGGTGTCCAGCATGATGACTTGGGCTGTTATGGGTGTTGCGTTGGCGCTGCCGGTCGCGTTGTTACTGCTGCTAGCTAGTTTGCAGAATGTCAGTGCCGGTTGGGAAAACGGCGCGCGGGTGACGGTTTACCTTGGCCTTGAAACACCTTTGCCGCAGGCCAATACGTTGGCCGATCAGATAGACACCGACAGTCGGGTGGCGTTTGTAGAACTGGTAGACCGCGAGCGCGCCCTGGCTGAGTTTCGCGTCAGCTCCGGGCTTGCCGACGCACTGGATTTTCTGCAGGAGAACCCGCTGCCGCATAGCCTATTGATTACGCCGGAGGCGAGTTATCGCAGTACCGACGGTGTCGAGGCTTTAGTTAAGTACCTTCAAGGCCTGCCTGCAGTGGAGCGTGTACAGGTGGACCTGGGCTGGCTGCAGCGGCTGAATGCCCTGGCTGGCTTATTGACGCGGGCGGCTCTGGCACTGGCAATCTTGTTGGCGGTTGCGGTCGTATTAGTTATTGGTAACACGGTGCGCTTGGCCATTGAAAGTCGGCGCGATGAAATTCTGGTGGCCAAACTGGTGGGTGGCACTGACGCCTTTGTGCGCCGCCCTTTTCTGTACACCGGCGCCTGGTTTGGTTTGGGTGGCGGATTAGTGGCCTGGCTGTTGTTGCTCATAACGTTTTGGTGGCTAAGCGCACCGGTAGCAAGATTAGCGGCGTTATATCACAGTGATTTCGTTCTGAGTGGGTTGGACTTTGAAAATGCAGGAGTGTTGATATTTACTGCCATGACACTGGGCTGGCTCGGAGCCTGGGTGGCGGTGCGAAGACACTTAGATGACATGGAACCCGGAGACCACTAGAATGGCTGGCCGAAAGTCTGTAGACACCCATATTTACCGCGTTTTAATGATGCGTTCAGGAACTTTCAGGGCATTTTATGGTCTTATGGTCCATTGCCTTTTTTTACAGCGTAGAGATTCGGAGGAATAAAGCATGGGCACAAGTTTACAGCTGATGGATAAGCTGGTTCCGGGCGCTAATCTCGAGTCTTACATTCAGGCTGCGAGTCGCATACCCATTTTAACAGTGGATGAAGAGCGCGCATTGTCGGAACGCCTTTATTATGAAGGCGATGTAGATGCTGCTCGGCAGTTGATTCTGTCGCATCTGCGCTTTGTGATTCACATTGCCCGTAGTTATTCCGGTTACGGTCTGAATCAATCTGACCTGGTGCAGGAAGGTAACGTGGGTCTGATGAAAGCCGTAAAACGCTTCAACCCCGAATACGGTGTACGGCTGGTGTCGTTCGCGGTGCATTGGATTAAAGCAGAAATTCATGAATTCATTTTGCGCAACTGGCGCATTGTGAAAGTGGCGACCACCAAAGCCCAACGTAAGCTCTTTTTTAATCTGCGTGGTCAGAAGAAGAAATTGGCCTGGTTGAGCCACGATGAGCTAAACGCAGTAGCCGCAGACTTAGGCGTGGAAGCTCGCGTGGTGCGAGAAATGGAAGGCCGCCTGTCGTCTCACGATACGGCTTTTGATGGCCCGATGAACGATGACGAAGACAGTGCTTACCAGGCGCCGGCGTATTATCTTGAAGATCACCGCAGTAATCCGGCTACCCAACTGGAACGCTCCGACTGGACCGAAGATTCCAACGGCCGCCTGATGCAGGCTCTGTCTACTCTGGACGATCGCAGCCAGGATATTCTGCGCGAGCGCTGGCTGTCAGAGACCAAATCGACCTTGCACCAGTTGGCCGATCGTTATGGGGTATCTGCCGAACGCATTCGCCAACTGGAAAAAAATGCGATGAAGAAAATACGTCTGCACATGCAAGAAGCGGCCTGACTTTAATCGCTTAACTGCAACGTTAACAAGGCTCTGCCAATGAACGCCACCGCCGCTTTTGCGCTCGGTGGCGTTTCCGTAAGTATTGCGTCGTTATAGACGACAGCCTCTTACAAGATGGTAACTGGCTCAGCGGCCAGGTTATTCGTACCCTTGCAGCACTATCATAGGCCAGCGGGAGGAATACCGGTGAAAGCACTGGTCATAGAAGACGATCATGACGTGGCAAGTTATCTGGTGAAAGGCCTGCGGGAATCTGATTTTGTGGTGGATCACGCGGACGACGGCAAAAAAGGCATGCTGATGGCAGCCAGCGAAGAATACGACATTATGATTGTCGATCGCATGTTGCCTGGCATGGATGGCCTCGCCATCATCAAAACTGTTCGCGCTACAGGCAATCAGGTCCCAATTTTGATTCTCAGCGCCTTAGGCGATGTGGACGACCGGGTAGAGGGTCTGCGTGGTGGCGGCGATGATTATCTCACCAAGCCGTTCTCGTTTACCGAATTGCTGGCCCGCATCGAATCTCTGATTCGTCGTAATCGCCAGGCAGCAGAAACTGAGACTGTCCTGCATGTGGCCGATCTGGAGATGGATCTGCTGGCACGCACGGTGAAGCGCGCAGGCCAGAATATCGACGTACAGCCCCGGGAATTCCGCCTTCTGGAATATTTGATGCGCAACGCCGGGCAGGTGGTCACTCGTACCATGCTGCTGGAAAAAGTCTGGGATTATCATTTTGACCCCCAAACTAATGTGATTGATGTGCACATAAGCCGTTTGCGGGCGAAAATCGACAAAGAATTTGATACGCCGCTACTGCAAACCGTTCGCGGTGCGGGATACATGCTGCGTGAAACTGCTTAGCCAGCTCAGAACGTCGTCGTTCCAGCTGGCACTGCTTTATATGGTGGTTTTTGCCACCTCGGTGTTCTTGCTTTTGGCGTTCATATACTGGCGTACGGCCGGTTTTATGACAGCCCAAACAGATGCCACGATTGAAGCCGAAATTGCGGGCCTTGCAGAGCAATATCGTGGACGCGGCGTGAACGGCCTGATTACCATCATCCGTGAGCGTGTGGCCCGCGAGCCCAACGCAAAGTCTATTTATCTGCTGACCACCGACGAGCATGTCAAACTCGCCGGTAACATTCAGCAATGGCCGCAGAGCACCCCCACGGAAACCGGCTGGATCAACTTCAAACTCGATGAATCAGTAGGTTGGATGGGTAATCAGCGCCTAGCCCGCGCGCGAATCTTCGAAGTGCAAGGCGGCTTGCTGCTGTTGGTGGGCCGCGATGTGGAAGAGCTGACCAACGTTAAAAAGGTCATTGAAAACACCATCAATTGGGGCATGGGTATTACTCTGGCTCTGGCCCTGCTGGGCGGTTTTTTGATGAGCCGAAGTACTACCCGCCGCATTGAAATTATCAATAATACCTCGCGCCGAATCATGAGCGGGCACATGTCACTGCGTATTCCAAATCGCGGAACCGAAGACGATTTCGATCAACTGGCGGAAAACCTGAACCAGATGTTGGACCGTATCGTGTATTTGATGGAGGGTATTCGCCATGTATCCGACAGCATCGCTCACGATTTGCGCACCCCGCTGACCCGCCTGCGTAATCAGCTTGAAAATACCCTGATGTCGGTCGATAACGACGAGGCCCGTGAGCAGGCCAGACGTGCGGTGGCCGAAGCCGACCAACTGCTAGCCACGTTTAACGCGCTGCTGCGTATTGCCCGCCTGGAAAGTCGTGGCAACGCCGGGGATGTGAAAACCGTGGCAATAGACGCTCTGGTAGAAGACGCCTGCGAACTTTACGAAGCCTTGGCCGAAGTTAAAGGTCAGAGCTTTGAACAAGAGTTGGAACCCGGTGTAAACGTTGAAGGCGACCGGGATCTGCTGTTCCAGATGTTCAGTAATCTGATTGATAACGCCATCAAGTACACCCCGGAACACGGCACCATTCGCATTGTTGTGCGCAAAGAAAACGGCGAAGCGATATTTTCGGTGCAAGACAGCGGTATTGGCGTGCCAGACGAAGAGAAGAACCAGGTTTTTCAACGCTTCTACAGGGTGGGGAAAAGCCGTTCTTTGCCAGGCAACGGGCTTGGCCTTAGCCTGGTGAATGCGGTTGCGGAAATTCATCAGGCCCGCATCGACTTGACGGACACTCACCCCGGCGAAGAGTCGCCGGGGTTGACCATTACCGTGCGTATGCCGGCGGTGGTGAAAGAGCGCAGAAAGCGGCGTAGAAATACCATCAACGCTGCCAGTCCTGCGATTGACGATGACGCCGGCTTGGTCTGAAAGCAAATTCAGCCCTGTTTTTTATCTTGCTTGAGTGGGCGTAACAGGCGATTAGCCCGCTGTTCAACCGTTTCGCTCAGTCTTTCGAAACGGGCTTTTTGCAGATCAAAACGAACCTGTAAACTGTCCCATTCGCCTTCCAGCTGTTTTTGCCCGTGCATCAGATAAGCCGCCAGATTATGGCGATTTACTTTACTGGTAATACCGAAACGGTCCAACTGATAACCCAGGGTGTCGACACCTTGTAGCGCCAGACCCTGTAACTTTTGGCGGTTCATAACAGCCTCCGTTGTGAATGTAACTGCGTTGGTTGAACGTTACGCCGGGCTACTAGAGTGCACAACCTAATTATGGTGAGCGGTGGTGCTCAGCAATCAATTCTGACCAACGGGTAACGGCCCAGACACCTATTGGTAATAGTGTCGGAGTAAACTGGAAACTATTGCGTAGTTGGATCTACAGACAGCGCGAACCTTGCCCCGTTTAACGGGGCTTTTTTATGTCTGCTGTCAGCGTTCATGAAATGTCAGCAAGGGTAGCGAATGGTCTCAATGAGCCAGGTTTTTTCGCCGGTCGGCAGTATAACCATCACCTCGTCACCCACCTCTTTTTTCAGGCAGGCGCGCACCAGGGGTGCGTCGACAGAGGCGTAATCGTTGCGGCCGTAGATTTCGTCAGGCCCTACAATGCGGAACGTCAGTGGCTTGTCGTCTTCGTCTAGCAGGCTGACCCAGGCGCCAAAAAATACCTTACCTTCTTGCTCCGGTGAATAGGCAACGACCTTCAATTCTTCAAAACGCTTACGCAGATAGCGCACGCGACGGTCTATCTCCCGCAGTCGTTTTTTGTTGTATTGATAATCAGCGTTTTCAGAGCGATCGCCAAGGCCGGCGGCCCAGGTAACTTTGCGGGTAACTTCCGGGCGTTCGTGGCGCCAGAGCTGATCCAGCTCTTGCTGCAGCAAATCATAGCCTTCGCGGGTAATCAGATTGGTTTTCATGGCCGGCCCACGGCGCTACTTAACCGCAGCGAGTTTGTCGATGTACTGCTGCATTGCCTGGTCTTTTGACGCACCTTCCAGTTTGGCCCAGGCGTCGTACTTTGCCCGACCCACAAAATCCATCATTCCCGGGCGCTTACCGCTGGCATCGCCGACGGTTGCCTGCTTGTACAGTGCATAGAATTCGAGTTTCATTTCAGTGGAAGGCTTAAAGTCGCCATCGGCGTTCTGTACTTCATTCATGGCTTCATCAAATTGGGCTTCTAAATCACTCATGGTTGCTCTCCGGTGGGTGATAGCGAGTATAGCGGGCGCGATGGTTGTCGTCACAGTTCAAAGTGTGGTGGGTCAAAGCGGGATGGTTTGGAGCGAAAAATTGCCCTTGTTCACATTCTATTCAATTGACTATCTATACAGCCTATGACGGTGAGTAATCATGAAAAATCAATGACTTGCCGCACCTTTTAACAACCTTCCGACTTTGACATAGCAGCTCATAATTTTCTTAGTCGCCCACATGGTGCTGGACTCTTGGCAAGCTAATTTCGCCGTTGAACCAGTTTTTTAAGCCGCCTACGTGGCGGCGAACGATGTCGTGGCCTCCGCGTGAACCCCGCTGCGCATAATCGCGGTTATGGTCAGCCATTGGTCAAGTTCGCCGGTGCGCCCGGCTGAAAACCTCACCACGTTCAGGTCGACGCGATGCCACCAAGCGAATCAGTTCTTGATCGTTCAGGCGCTTCAGCATGGCTTTGTGGATATCCGCTGGCGTGCAGTCTCTGCACTTTGGGCTAGGTGTGACACGGATTTGGTTGTGAGTGCAACTGGAATGACACGCTCGCAAACATGGCTCGCATTTTAAGCATGCTTCAAAGTAGAGTGGCAAACGTTGAGCACCAGGATGGAGCGCAACCTAAATTTAAAGGAGTTTTTGATGTTTTTTATTTCATGGATGAAACGCCTGAGTTCAGGCTTATTGGCAAGCATGGCGCTGATGACCGCTGGTGCAATCGCTGCGCCAGCAAGCGTTCCGCTGGCCAATGTGTATCAGCAAGGTGCGCCGCTTGCGGATTATTGGGTAAGTGAAAAACTGGATGGAGTGCGGGCTTATTGGGACGGTGAACGTCTGTGGTCCCGCCGCGGTAATCCGTTTCAAGCGCCTGACTGGTTTGTCAGCGATTTCCCGCCGCAGCCGTTAGACGGCGAGCTGTGGCTGGGGCGCGGCCATTTTGCACAACTTTCCGGCATTGTGCGCACCGTTCGTCCAGTAGATGCGGATTGGCGTTTTGTGCGTTTTATGGTGTTCGATTTGCCGTTGGCCGACCAGACATTTGACCAACGTCTTCCGCAGTTGCGCGAGTTGGTCAGTCAAGCGGGTTCACCCTACCTGGCCTTGGTTGAGCAGCAACGGCCCGGAAACCATCAGCAGCTGATGGCTCATCGGGATAAGGTGATTGCTTTCGGTGGAGAAGGGCTGATGCTGCGCCGTGGCGCTAGTGTCTATCAGGCTGGCCGCTCGGACGACTTGTTGAAAGTGAAGCGCTTTGACGACGCTGAGGCGATCGTTGTGGGCATTCTGCCGGGCAAGGGCAAATATCAGGGCTTGATGGGCGCGCTGCGGGTGCGGCTGGCCGATAACCGTGAGCTTCGCATTGGTAGCGGCTTCAGCGACGCTGAGCGTATAGACCCACCGCCGGCGGGAAGTGTTATTACCTTCAAATATTCCGGCCACACCGCCACCGGCCTGCCACGGTTTGCCAGTTTTATGCGAATTCGAAATGATGAACCAAAGGCGGCAGCTGTGCCATAGGTCGCGGCGGATAACCGCAATTCTGAAACGGCTGCGTTAATGGGCTGTCAGGGTGCCCTTCTAAGAACGACTGAAGAGCAAAAAAGGCGTGGCATTAGGTTGTCATGCCTTTTTTTGGTTTCTTTTTTTGTTTACAGCAAACCGCTTTGCGCTACAGTGCTTGTTTTCAAGATGGTTACTGGGAGAAGCTTATGTCGGCTACCGACTCTATCGACTGGCGTACTACGCCGGCCGCCGTGTGGCGCCGGCACCGTTCCGGCCTGCGTGCTATTCGCCGTCTGGATCCGGTTACTTGGGGGTCGCTGACCGGCGTAGACCAACAGCAACAGGCGCTGGCGCTGAACACTGAACGCTTTTTGCAGGGGCAACCGTCTAATAACGTACTGCTTTGGGGCGCCCGCGGTACTGGCAAATCGTCATTGATCAAAGCGCTGCTGAACCAGTATCAGGTTCAGGGCTTGCGAATGATTGAAGTGGATAAAGACGACCTGTTGCACTTACCTGAAATTGTGGATGATTTATGGGACTTGCCCTACCACTTCGTTATATTTTGCGATGACCTGTCATTTGAGGCCGGTGAAACCAGCTACAAGGCGCTGAAAAGCGTTCTGGAAGGTTCGCTGGAACTGCCACCGGAGAATGTGCGTGTGTACGCCACCTCGAATCGCCGCCATTTGATGCCTGAGTACATGGTAGACAATATGAGTAGCCACAGTCGCGGGGGTGAAATTCATCCGGCTGAAGCCATAGAAGAGCAGATATCCTTGGCTGATCGCTTTGGCGTGCAGCTTTCGTTCTATGCGTTTTCCCAAGAGCTTTACTTGCAGGCGATTGATGCTTTGTTTACCGAAGTCGGCGATCGTGAGGCCCTGCACCAGCAAGCTATTCGTTTCGCGACCGCTCGCGGGGTACGTAATGGCCGCACAGCGCAGCAGTTCTTTCGACAGCATGGCCCGCGCTCGCCAATAGTTGATCAGTAGGCGATTACTCGGTGGCTAAGGTGTCGTCGAGTTTATATCCGCGCCTGATTCAACCGCGGGAATCACCAGCTGGAACGCCACGCCGTCAAGGCCGTTTCGACTCTGATTATCCGCCTCCAGGCGGGTCAGGTGGTAGTTTGCAATCAGTTGCGCAATCAGCAGGCCCTGGCCCAGATGATGTTCGGACGTGTCGAGTTCACCTGCTCTATGGGACACAAACGCCGAAAAAATATCCGCTCCGGCGGGTAGTCGGGAACCCTGATTGAATACGCTGAGTTGCCAGCCCTGATCAACTCGCCGCAAATCCAGCTCAATACGTTGGCCGCTGGGGGTGAAGTCCCGCGCGTTGTCGACTAACTTATCCAAAAGCTGTACCAATAGCTCCGGCGACCCCAGAACGTGACTGCCCTGCTCTGGGCCCTGGTACACAATAACGTGGTGCGGATCCAACGCCTGGTAGGCTGCCGTCACCTGCGTAAGCACGTCAGCCACATCAAACACCTCTTTGTGTTCGGCTTCCAGGCTCTGTTCCAGACGTGTGGCTTCACTCATGCTGCGTAAAATACCGCTAAGCCTGGCCACGGCGCTTTGGGCCCGGGTTAGGTAATTCTGCCGCGCGGCTTCGTCGCTGCAGTGAGTCAGGTTATCAAGGGATGAGCGTACCACCGCCAGTGGCGTTTTTAGTTCATGGGATAAGCGCTGTGAGAAGCTTTCCAGGTATTGGTTGTAACCGTGAAGACTGCTGACCAGCCGGTTAAAGCGTTGCTGAAGCTGGCCAAGCTCGTCGTTACCGACTCCTGACTTTGCCGGTAACGGCACTTGGGCCGCCATTCGGCCATCGGTATCCACGCACTGGGTGACCCATTTCGCCAAACGGCTAATGCGCCATGACAGCCAGCTGGCATAACCCAGCAAAACCACCACCAAGCCAATAATAACCAGAAAGCTGCGGGCCAGTACGGTGCCCAGAGCGGCGCCTGAAATGTTCAGCAGTTGCTCCAGGGATTGCTCCAGCACTAGTGTTCGCCCACCAAACACCGGTGCCTGTGCGCTCAGCCAAAGGCTACCGTTACCGTGACGCACCAACGCCGGGGCGGGAAGATTAACCGGGAGCTGGCGCCAGAGCTGTTCATTCACCAGAAGCGAGTCGGGTTGATTGGCCTTCACCAGCGCTTGAAGCAGATTCTGCCCGACCTGTTGCAGCCAAGAAGCGTTTTCATCTGCTTGGTCGATGCGTGCTGTCGTTTGTTCGAGGTCTGTCGTCGCCGGCTGGGCTATGGCTGTGCGCTGCTGGCGGGCGATAACCCAACCGGACGCTTCCATTACCCGCAGCTGCTGGCCACTGTCTAGCCAGCTGGCCAGCGTCTGCTCCAGGTCCGCATTGCGGCGAATCAAAGTGGCCGCTGGAATCTGCGCCAATGGCGGACCTTCAGCAGCCACGCCTTCGCTCCCATAAAGGCCAAGCGTTATGCGGCTGCCCGCCGCGGGCCGGGGCAGAGCCAACTCCAGCTGCCAACCATTGGCTACCGGTTGCCAGAACGCTTTCACGCTGGGGTCGGTTTTGGTCCAGTCAGCCCCGCTGCGGGCCGGCAGCTGTCCGGGTGCAGACGGGCGTAGCAACCAGGCCTGATTGCGCGGGTTGATACGGAGCTCATTGGCGCCACTGAACAGTTGCAGCAATAACCGATGGTGGGCTTGCTGCGGCGCGCCGGGATTGAACAGCAGAGGCGGCTGGCCTGGAATGCGAATCAGCAGATACAGAGCTTTATCGCTGTGACTGGCCTGCCAGTATAGCGCGCTAGGTTGAGATGAGGCCCCAGGTAGCTGCTGCCAAGGTTGAAGAGCGGACAAAGGTGCCTGCACCGACGGCGGGAACGGCTCGGACGAATCGTAGCCTGGCCAATCATCGGCGTAGCCGTCAAGCAGCAGGGCGCTATTCTGAGCCGCGGTATAAACAGCAAACGTACCGGCGGCCAGCGGTGGCTGTGCCAGCAGTTCATCACCTGTCAGCAGGGCCAGGCGATTTGCCTGTTGCTGCAATTGTTGCTGGGCCTGCTGGCGCAGAATGTTGTCTAACTCAAGCGCAAACTGAACCCCGGCAAGAGGAACCAGCAGCATCAACAGGCTTACCAGCAGCAGCTGGCGTTTCAGGCTCAGTGCGGCCACGCGCACGGCTCTCGGCTGGGTCTAAAGATGACGCGCTCAGACATTGTGGTCGTGCCAGCGGTAACCCATGCCGTAAACCGTCTGAACGCTGTTGAAGTCGCGGTCCAGAGCGCTGAATTTGCCACGAATACGCTTGATATGCGACGTCACTGTATTGTCATCGAGTACCGTACTGGCCGCGTCCATCAGCTGCTCACGGCTGCGCACGTGGCCTGGGTGGCGGGTCAGTGCGTGGAGCATCCAGAACTCGGTGACCGTCAGCTCAACGGCCTGGTTGTTCCAGCTGGCGCTCATGCGGTCCAGGTTCAGTGTCAATTTGCCTCTTGCCAGCAATTCGTCGGGTTGTTGGTAAGCCTGATCCCAGGCATCTGCGCGGCGCAGCAGTGCATTAATGCGGGCCAGCAGATGTTCCATGCTCATGTCTTTGGTGACGTAGTCATCTGCGCCCAGGCGTAGGCCGTGTACCGAGTCTATGTCGCTGTCGCGGGCGGTCAGAAAAATAATCGGCAGCGTGGCTGACTGCCGGCGTAAATCCTGGCACAAAGTAAACCCGCCCTCCGCTTCGCTCCCCAGGCCCACATCAATAATCGCCAAGTCCGGCAACTGCCGCTGTAACGCATGCCAGGCAGTTGGCCGGTCACTGTAGGTAGACACAGAAAAGCCCCTGCGTTCGAATGCGGCGCGGTAATTATCGCGGATGGCGGGTTCGTCTTCGATCAATGCCAGATGCTTGTTCATGGCGGCCCGGTGAGTGGATCAGGGTTGATAGGTGAGCAATGTTGTAATCCTAAGATAGTGATGACGCTCGCGCGGCACAAGGGCAAACGAGTTGTACTGCGGGGCGTGCCACAATTGATCACAGTTGCCAGCTATCGTTGCCATATTAGGGTCATACAGTGCTGTTGCAATGATTGCGGGGGCCTGCCGGGTATCCGCAGCAATAACGCAACTTACTAACGTAAAATGGCGGTGCTGATTATGATGATGACAGGTCTATTTTTTGCGCAGGTAATATCCTTCAGCCGTGCGTTATTACGCCGCGCCATAGCCCGGCTAAGGCGTGGCCGTGATGCCGCAGGTCTGTGGCTGGTTATGTTGTTGATTCTGTTTGTGCACCCGCTGTTTGGCGAAACCGGCGACGCTCTGGATTCTGCGGTATGGGTGTTTGAAAAAATTGGCACTGTCTCCGGGCCGTGAACCTGGCGTACACTTGGACGCCAAAATATTGGACGCAGAGTTGCTATCTTATGGCCCTACTAAGAAAAATCCTGGCGTGGACAGGTGTGTTGCTGCTTTGTCTGCTGTCGATGGTGCTGTATTTGGCCCGGCCCTTTAATCCGGATAATAATCGTATTCTGGCCGGGGTATGTGCCCGTTTTGGGCGCGCAGTTCTTGGCATGCAGCGCCCGCTGTACGGCGCCGAGAATATGCCTAAAGACCGTTCCATGGTAGTGATTGCGAATCATCAGCATAACGACGATTTTTTGATTGTGGGGGATGTTGTGCCACGGCGCGTGGTGGCGGTAGGCAAACTGGGGCTGCTGTGGGTGCCTTTTTTCGGACAGGTATTCTGGCTGGGTGGCAACGTGATTCTGAATCGTTCGCGCTCGCACAAATCCGTTGCCAGTATGCAGGTGGTAGGCGATACCATTGTTCACGAACGCAAAAGTCTGTGGGTTTTCCCAGAGGGCACGCGCGGCCGTGGTAAAGAGCTGCAGAGTTTTAAAAAAGGTGCGTTTTACGCGGCCATTGCTTCTGGATTACCGCTGGTGATGGTGTGTGTTGGCCCGTACCAAGACGACTCCCAGGGATGGCTGGGCCGCCGCAAACCGGTTCCGCTCAGGATTTTACCGGCCATCGAAACCACCGGCATGACCAACACAGACATACCCGAACTGATTGCGCGCTGCCACAGTGCGATGGCCAAGGCAATTGCCGAGCTGGGTGAAAGTAAGGCACAGTGAGGCGGCTTCCGTCACTTGTCGGCGACGCAGGCGTGGCCTGCGTGGGCAGTTCATTGATCAACAGGACTGAATATGATTTTACCTATAACCGGTGTTTTCGCGGCTGTTATCGGAATTTTGCTGCTGGTTTTGTCTGCCGTGGTGGTTAAGTACCGGCTCAAATACGGCAAGGGTATGGGTACTGCGGAAGATCTCGATTTTGAGGTCGCCGTACGCGCCCACGGTAATCTGGTGGAATACGCACCGCTGACCCTGATAATGCTGGGAATTGCTGAGTTGAACGGCGTTTCCAGCGGGTTTATTTACTGGGTTGGTATGGCTTTTGTGCTGGGCCGTATATTACACGCATGGGGCATGTATCAAGGCCAAGGCGGGCCCCACAAGGCCCGCATGGTGGGGATTTTGCTAACCTGGGCTACGATTCTGGTGATCGCCGTGTTGTTGCTGCTGAATGTGTTCCAGGCATACGGCTAGGCTGAAGATCTCAGGGGGTTCTGGCCAAATTAGCCGGACAGCGCGCTGGATACGCTGTGTTGCACGTACTCCAGTTCAACCCGGCGGTTGGCCGCATGATCTGCCCGTGTTGCCAGCGGGCGGTCTGAACCCCAGCCGACAACTTTTAAACGCTGTTCCTCGACGCCCTCTTCAATCAGAAAACGCACCACGGCGCTGGCCCGCAGGCGCGACAGAAAATGACCGTAGTCGGCGGTGCCAAAGGCGTCGGAATGCCCGTGTACGCACACATGTAGATGAACGTTGCGGCGCAGGTAGTGCCCGTGAAGGGTAAGCATGTCCATGTCGGCGGCGCTAAGCTGATGCTTGTTGTAGCCATAATGGAACTTTAGCTGACGGGGTTTGTTTGACTCGGCGCATGAATCAGGCTGAAAACCCTCGGCCAGGGTTGCGCGGGCCAGTAGTTCCGGGCTATCCAAAACAAGAACGGTCATGTGGTGTTTCCTTGCATTCGGGGCCGGCTGATAATGTTTTGACGCCATACGGTGATTTTCATAGCCGGATTTCGAGGCCGTACTATATCAAGACCGAACGATTGGCGCGCAGAACAATAACAGCATTAGGCGGTTAGTCGATAGCGCCATTAAACCGCGCAACCAAGGCTACGCTATGACAAAACACGGCTTACAGGTGGCCAATTGTGATCAAATGTGATGTCCCATGCTGATTATTCCCGCTGAAAACGCCGTTAACTGGAAACGCCCGCCCTGGATTACCTTGGGGTTGATGCTGGCCTGCGTGCTGGTGTTCACGTTTTATCAGGGCGCCGACCAGCGCAAGCTTCAGGTGGCTGTTAACCACTATCTAAAAAATAATCTGCAGGCTCTTGAGGCACCGGTTTACGAAGATTACCTGCTGCGTCAGATACGCCATCAGGGCGATAGCGAGTCGGTTTATCAGTTGCAGCAGATGCGTCAGCTACAGGCCAATCAGAAAGACGGCTGGCTGGCCGTTACTCTGCTGATGGACCGCGACTTTTATCAGTATTTGCTCGATAACCGTGATCTGGTGTGGGCCAGCGCAGAGCGAGAGCGATGGCAACAGCAGCGGGGTTTCATTGAAGACAACTTTATTAGCCGGCTTAGTTCCCAGCGTTTTGGGCTGATTCCCGCGCAGTTGTCGCTGCACAGCTTTGTCAGTTATCAGTTTTTGCACGGCGGCTGGGGCCACTTGCTGGGCAATATGGTGTTTCTGTTTTTGCTAGGATTTACCGTGGAGAAAGCCCTGGGAGCTGCGCGCTTTCTGTTGGCCTATCTGCTGTGTGGCGCGCTTTCTGGACTGATGTTCACTGGATTCTCCGCCGGCAGCCTGGTGCCGCTGATTGGTGCGTCTGGCGCCATTTCCGGGCTGATGGGCATGTACGTGGCGATTTACGGTCTGCAGAAGATCCGCTTTTTCATTTTTCTGGGCGTCTACTTCAACTATTTCCGAGCGCCGGCTATCGCCATTCTGCCGGTGTGGTTGGGTAAAGAAATTTACGATTACTGGTACGCCGGCGCTACCGGTATTGCCTACATGGCTCACGCTGGTGGGCTGCTGGCCGGTGCGATTCTAGTGGGAGCGTTGGGTAAAAGCTGGTTTCAGGTGAAAGACACGTTTTTCGAGCCTGAGCCTGAAGCGGAAGATAGCGCCTTTACCGAGGCTTATGGGCAGGCTGTGGCGGCGATATCTACCCTGGATTTTGAGCTGGCCATTACGCGCTTTGAGGCTTTGCGAGAAGTTTATCCTCAGAGCGCGTTGGTGCTGCAACATCAGCAGCAACTGGCACAACTGCGCCCGGACCTGCCCGAGTATCGCCACTTTAGCCGCGAGCGGATAGATGATGCGCTCAGCAGGCAGCAATTTGATCAAGTTATTGCGATCTGGCGGGAATATCTGGCAAAAGGCGAGGCTCACCAGCCGTTGGCGGCGGAAGACCACAATCGTGTGCTGTTTGCCAGCCTGAAACAGCATCAGTTGGGCACCGCAGAAAAAGCCTTTGAGCGCCTGCGAGGTGTGGGCAGCGAAATGATGGTCAGCGAGGCCTGTCGGTTGCTGGTGGCGGAGTTTGAAAAACGCCAGATGGCGCCCAAGGCCCAGCACTACCGACAGTGGTTATAGCGCTATGCTGGCGGCAGCAGACGCTCAACAGGCTGATGAATCAGCCTGGCAGAACACTAGTCTGCTACGTTAAAGTTGGCCTTGGGGCCGCGTAATGGCTGGCGTTCCTGCGCTTGCTCCAAGAAGCACTGAATCTCTGGGTGCTGGGGATGTTGTGGGCACTGGCGTTGAATAAAACCCAGAAATGCCGTGGCTTTTTCCCACTGGCCCAGGCCGTTGGCCAAGGCTTGCGCGGCCAGCAGGTAGGCTGGCACCAGTGCCTGGCTGTCGGCAAAACGTTTGTGAAAATCCTGCAGCAGTTTCAACGCTAAACGATAGTGACCGCTGCGATAAAGCGTGCTGGCCACCGTTACCGAAAGCTCGGCGTCTTGCAAACGGAATTGTGGGTCGGCCTGCTGCAGCTGTTCCAGCAAGTTTGCCAGAGCTTTGCCATCATTGCGCGCTGCCAGCCAGGCCATGATGCGCGGATGGTTAGCGTGCAGGCTGCGAAGGTCATTGCGCGCCGCCAGCAGCCTGTAAAGTTGGCCAATGCGCAGCGTGTTGTCTGGTTCGCGTTTGAGCTGCTCTAGCAGCAGAGCCTGCGCGCGATCGTAGTTGCCATCTTTCAGGTTCATGTCCAGGTCGGCATCAAAGCGCTGGCTGCGATCGCGGTGGTGCTGATCTTCGGGTTCGACAGCGTCTTGGTAATCCGCAGCAAAGCCCAGTTCCTCCTGATACTGAAACAGCAGATAACCCAGCATGTGAAACAGCATCAGGGTAAAGGTGCTGTTAAGAAAACCCGCCAGCGGCCGCGATACCCATTCTGAAAAGTGCGTGAGGGCAAAATCCTGGGCCGCGGCAGACGCCAGCACCAGAAGAATCAGGTAACCGTAAAGCAGGAAGTAAGGGCTGCCGATGCGGGCGATCAAAGTGGCCAGGTTCAAAGGATTTACCGCCGCACCCACGCTGCGCTCCATGGCCAACACCATAATGCTGGCGGGCAGGGCTAACACTACAAACGCCAGCGTCAGCATTAATAGCAAGGGCCCGCCCAACATGCCTGCGGCCGTTACCAGTCCGCCCATCAGCGCAAACACCAGAATCTGCAGAATCACAATGTTAAAGCCGCTGCCACTAAAGGCCTCGGCCAGCGGTGGTGGCTTCAGGTGGCCTTCTGCAGTGCGATTGATAACGGCGTAGGTGTATTTCATCAGCGCCAGCGCCAATAACAGCCACACCAGCAAACCTAGTAGGTTTTGTGGCACCACAGCTGGCACCAGTGTGCAGATGGCGATAACCAGCAGTGGATCAGTGTGGAATGGGTAGCGGAAAAACGCGCCCAGCCGATGCCAAAACGGCACCACCTCGGTGGCGGCGCCCAAATAGCGCATTGCCTTGTTGCATTGGGGGCAGAGCCCGCGGCGCTGTTTGGTATTAGCGTCTGGCATGCAGCGAGCGCAGAAATGCTGCTGGCATTCACCGCAATGCCATTTGGCGGGGTCGCCGGGGTGATAGTGGCAATCGTGTTTCAAATGCGTTTGTGTCCTGATTGGCTCGGGTGCAGTGGCTATAATGGCAAAAGCGCTGTCTAAAGAATACGTTGTTTCCGTCGTTAGCTATCGGTTAGTTGGTCGAGAATCGCCGACAACCCATCACTTTTCTCACGGCTAAGACGGAAATTCCAGCTTTGAGGCATAGGTCTGCAATTCTTCTGGTCAGCGCGGTTTTGCAATGGTTGCGGATGGGGTACGGTAACTGTTGCAGCGCACCCAGGAATTCACCACCGAAATCCGTGCCACCACTGCCGAAGTGAACGGCATAAACCTGCAGATCGCATCGGCGACCAAGCAACAGGCAGTGGCATCCGGACAGATCAATCAGAGCGTTCAGCAAGTGGTTGAACAAAATCAGGACGTTTTGCGCGAAGCCCCAAAAACCCGGGTCATGGTGACCGGCATTGAGCAGATGACTGGCCTGATAGTTGAGCAGATCGCCGGTTACAAAACTTGTTAAAACCGACTATAAAATGAGTATTAACGCGTCACTATTCAGCCGCTGAATAGTGAAGATCGTTGTTATAAAGTTGCAGTCTATCGAAACGGTGCGATAGTAGTAGGAGCTAAATTCACCGTAGGAGGTACGCTATGTCTAGTGAACTTCACAGCCACGATAGCTTAAACACCCTCAGCAGCCTGAAGGCTGGAAACATCACCTATTATTATTACAGCTTGCCGAAAGCGGCGGCTGAGCTGGGTGACCTTGACCGCCTGCCGTTTTCGCTGAAAGTGCTGTTAGAAAACCTGTTGCGCAATGAAGATGGCACCACGGTAGAACGCAGCCACATTGATGCCATGGTTCAGTGGCTCGAAGACCGCAATTCCGATACTGAAATTCAGTTTCGCCCGGCGCGGGTGCTGATGCAGGACTTTACCGGCGTGCCCGGGGTGGTAGACCTCGCCGCTATGCGCCAAGCCGTTCAAAAAGCCGGCAAAGACCCGGCAATGATCAACCCGCTGACGCCGGTGGATCTGGTGATAGACCACTCCGTTATGGTTGATCGCTTTGGCGACGCTTCGGCGTTCAAAGACAACGTTGCCATGGAAATGGAGCGTAACCAGGAGCGCTACGAATTCTTGCGGTGGGGCCAGCAGGCCTTTGATAATTTCCGCGTGGTGCCACCCGGAACCGGTATTTGCCACCAGGTAAACCTGGAATACCTGGGTAAAACTGTATGGCACAAAAAGCTGGGCGACAAAACCCTGGCTTACCCGGATACGTTGGTGGGCACCGATTCTCACACCACTATGATCAACGGCCTGGGCATACTGGGTTGGGGCGTGGGCGGCATTGAAGCGGAAGCTGCCATGCTGGGCCAGCCGGTATCTATGTTAATTCCCGAGGTCGTTGGCTTTAAAATCAGCGGCAAATTGCGCGAAGGCATTACCGCCACCGATCTGGTGCTGACCGTTACCGAAATGCTGCGCAGCTATGGAGTCGTGGGCAAATTTGTCGAGTTTTACGGCGACGGCCTGAAAGACATGCCGGTGGCCGACCGCGCTACCATTGCCAACATGGCGCCTGAATACGGTGCCACCTGCGGCTTCTTCCCGGTAGACGAACAGACTCTTAAGTATCTGCGTCTGACTGGTCGTGAGGAGCAGCAGGTCGAACTGGTAGAAACCTATGCCAAGGCACAAGGCCTTTGGCGTGAACCCGGTCATGAGCCGGCGTATTCCGCTACCCTCGAATTGAATATGGACGAGGTCGAAGCCAGCATGGCTGGGCCCAAGCGCCCGCAAGACAGGGTGGCGCTGAAGAACATGAAGGCTGCGTTTGAACTGGTGATGGAAACCGGCGAAGGCGCACCCAAAACGAATGACAAACGTGACAACGCACTTGAATCTGAGGGTGGGCAAACCGCCGTCGGTGTTGACGACAGTTATCATCATCACTCCAGTCAGATGCTGGCTATGAATGGCCGGGAAACCCGACTGGACCCAGGCGCAGTTGTGATTGCGGCGATTACGTCGTGCACCAATACGTCCAACCCCAGCGTTATGATGGCCGCTGGTCTGGTAGCACAAAAAGCAGTCGCCAAAGGGTTGAAAACCAAGCCTTGGGTGAAGACGTCGTTGGCGCCAGGCTCGAAAGTGGTTACCGAGTATCTGCGCGCAGGCGGTTTTCAGGGCGATTTGGACAAGCTCGGTTTTGATCTGGTGGGCTACGGTTGCACCACGTGTATCGGCAACTCCGGCCCGCTGCCCGATGCGGTGGAAAAAGCCATTGCCGATGGTGACATTACGGTGGCTTCGGTGTTATCAGGCAATCGCAACTTTGAAGGCCGGGTGCACCCGCTGGTGAAAACCAATTGGTTGGCGTCGCCGCCCTTGGTAGTGGCTTACGCGCTGGCAGGTAACGTACGGTTAAATCTGCTGGAAGATTCGCTGGGTGACGACAAAGACGGCAACCCGGTGTACCTGAAAGACCTATGGCCCAGCCAGCAGGAAGTGGCAGAGGCGGTAGAAAAAGTCAAAACGGACATGTTTCGCACCGAATACGCCGCCGTGTTTGACGGCGACGCTACCTGGCAGGCGATAGAAGTGCCAGAAACCAAGGTGTACGAGTGGTCAGACGATTCCACCTATATCCAGCACCCGCCTTTCTTCGAAGGCATGGGCCTGGAGCCCGAGCCGGTGGACGACATTCGCGAAGCGCGTATTCTTGCGCTGTTGGGGGATTCGGTCACCACCGATCACATATCCCCCGCCGGCTCGTTCAAGGCTGATAGCCCCGCCGGTAAATACCTGCAGGAGCACGGTGTAGAACCAAAAAACTTCAACTCTTACGGTTCACGTCGCGGCAACCATCAGGTGATGATGCGTGGCACCTTTGCCAATGTACGTATTCGCAATGAAATGTTGGATGGCGTAGAAGGCGGCTTTACTCGTTACGTGCCTGATGGCAAACAGATGCCGATCTACGACGCTGCAATGAAGTACCAGCAGCAGGGTACGCCGCTGGTGGTGATTGCCGGTAAAGAATACGGCACTGGCTCCAGCCGTGATTGGGCCGCCAAAGGCACTCGCCTGCTGGGCGTGCGTGCGGTAGTCGCCGAATCTTACGAGCGTATTCACCGCTCCAACCTGATTGGCATGGGCGTAATGCCACTGCAGTTCCAAAGTGGCACCGACCGCAAAACCCTGAAACTGACCGGCGACGAAACCATCGCCATTGATGGCTTGTCTGGCGACATCACGACGGGGCAAATTCTGAGCATGACGGTCACTTATGGGGATGGCACAACCGCAAGTTGTGATTTACTATCGCGCATAGACACAGCGAACGAAGCGGTGTACTTCCGCCACGGCGGGATTCTGCACTACGTGGTTCGGGAAATGCTGCGTAATGACTGACTTCTGTTGTTAAAAGTCGTTATGGTTAGAAGGTCAGCTACCTAAAGGGTGCTGGCCTTTTATTTATGTGGCAATGCGAGCATCAAAGTCTGCAGTGATGTGGGCGCAGTTTACGATCGTATATTCATTACTTGTCTGAACGTTTTTGGCAGGTGCGTCGTTTTGGCATGTTTCACAACAAGAAAAGGCTTCAGGATGAATGTGTTGGTTGTTGACAGCGACGACAACATGGCTGCTTTGCTGACCAGTATTTGCGTCGGTGTAGACTCAAGGGTGCGAGTGCACAGATTTGGCTTTGTGCAGAACGCATTGGACCACTGGGAAGCTCACGGAGCGGATTTGATACTGGCGGATGTGCACCTTCCCGATGGCAGCAGCCTGGAACTGATTCGCCGTGTGCGCCGCTCGCAAAGCGAGGTGCCCGTGTTAATAATCAGCCAAACGGCTGATCGTGAATCCATATTGAAGGCGGCCCGCCTGGGCATCAGTGGCTTTGTCAGTAAACCGTTCAGCGTTGAATTACTGCACCAGCGGCTGCGCAGTTTGCTCCCCCAGGGACAGGTAGGTGACAGCATGAATCTGAACGAGCACATTGCAGCAGCTGTTAGCACTATGGTTCAGCTACCCGGAGCCCCGAACACCGCTGGAATAATCGAGCTGCTTCAGCGCAGCGAGGATGTCAGCGCGGCAGAGCTGGTGCAATCATGGCGTAACGAAGTTTCAGTAACGGCGCGTTTACTGGCGGTAGCGGGCAGTATTTCTTTTCGCCGCTCGGGATTGCCGGTGACAACACTGAAGGAGGCTATTCTGGCTCTGGGTGTACCGATGGCACTGAATTACGCGCTGGCGCTGTCGTTGGATATTTGTGGCCAGTTGGCGCATCCGATACTGGCAGAAAAAGCAAAAGAGTTGCTGGCGCAGGCTGTAGCCGTGGCCGACACGGCTTACCGGCTGGCATTGAAGCTTGGTGAGCCTGCCGTACCCTGCCATACCGCCGGATTGTTGAGCCGGGTAGGAGACTTAGCGGCGTTAAAACTGATGCAACAGTACTGTGACTCAGGCGACAAAACCTTGAGCGCTGAGGAGATAGACCAGGCTCTGGCCGACTGGGCGCAATCCTTGGGAAATCAGATTAAAGTACACTGGCGCCTGCCGCTGCAGCTGCGGGAGCTGATCGGTGCTGTACATTTTCTTCCGCGGGAAACAGTGGTCCAGTCGAAATTGATTATGCGGGCTGCCGGGTTATACGAGAGTGGGCTAATAGACAGTGATGACGGTAAGTGGTTACTGCGCCGGCTCGGTCTGGATGGCTCAAGTTAAAGCACGGTCTGGCTTCTAACGGTGGCTGCTATTCTGGCAATCGGTTAAAATTTGTCACGCACTTTTGACAACCATCCATCAAGGCCGTTATGTCTTCTTCTGAATCTGCGAATGAAATCAAAGCCCGATTGAATCTTGAAACCTCCCGTATCCACTGGCATGACCTGCAAACGCATTATGCCCGCGGGCAAGTTGTGCGAGTGGCCGCTGACACCGATTTATTAAACGTGGCGTGCGAGTTGGTTGCCGACAACAAATCGCAGTTTGAACACTGGCTGGCCAGCGGCAAGGTGGGTGATGTTGCGCCAGATCTTGCCCGCGCCTGGCACCAAAACAATACCGAGTTGTGGGCAGTGGTGATCGCGCCCTGGGTGCTGGTGCAAGACCGTGCTGACGGCGCAATGCACTGATGCTGACCGGAGTGCTGCTGATACTGGCGCCATTGTTTCTCGGTTTCGCCATTTCTCTTTCCAACCGTCGAGCGATGACGGTTATTCACTACCTGGTCGAAACAATGGTGTACCTGATTTTGGGTATGCTTGGCTTGGGGCTCGGGCAAATGGAAGGTTTGGGCAGTCAGCTTAGTACCATGGCAAGCCAAGTGTTGGCTCTGGTGGCGCTGTTGTTGCTGTGCAATATGGGTGGCTTGTGGCTGTTCCACCGTTGGCGCCCGCTGACAGTGAACCGCGCCGAAGAGTCGGCTAGTCCGGGCTATCGGCGGCTGATCATGGTGGCGTTCAAGCCATTGATCGCGGCGTTTGCTGGCTTGTTGTTGGGCTATTACCTGTTGCCGGCGGTACCGTTTATTGATCAGATCGCCACTGGCCTGCTAATGCTGTTGTTGTTGCTGATTGGCTTGCAGCTTCGTAACGCTGGTTTATCTTTGCGCAAGCTGCTGATGAACGTGCAAGGCCTTGGCATTGCGCTGGTTTTAATGGCCAGTTCGATGATGGCGGGTGTGCTGCTGATACCGGTGCTAGGCTTGCCATGGAATCAGACATTGGCACTGACTTCCGGCTTTGGTTTTTATTCGTTGTCGGGAATTGTTATTGGCGATGCCATGGGCCCGGGCTGGGGCGGGGTAGCGTTTATGAACGACGTGCTGCGTGAAATCATTGCTCTGGCCATCATTCCGCTGGTTATCGCTAAACGGCCAGCACTCGCCATAGGTTATGGCGGCGCCACCGCTATGGATTTCACTCTGCCGGTGATTCGCAGCAGCGGTGGCCTGGCCTGCGTGCCGGTGGCTATTGCGTCCGGGTTTGTGTTGTCGTTTTTCGCCCCGGTATTTATGGGGCTGTTTTTGTCACTAGGCTAGGCAAGTCTGATCCGCTTGGGGTTTTAGCCCGCAGGAAAAAACGTGCGTAAGCTGTTGTGGTAGGTCTGTTCGATCACCTGTTGCAATGGCAGTTTTTTTACTTCGGCAATTTTTTCGGCCACAAAGGGCAGGTAACAAGGCGCGTTCTCACGCCCGCGATAGGGTACCGGAGTCAAAAACGGCGCGTCGGTTTCCAGCAGAATTTGTTCGATGGGCGACATGCGTACAATATCCCGTACGTTTTCGGCTTTGTTGAAGGTCGTTATGCCGTTAAAACCCAAGCACCAGCCCTGGTCCAGGGCATAGCGCGCCAGCCCGGGGCCGGAGGTAAAACTGTGAATCACTCCGCGCCGGGTCAGGCTTGCTTCGAATTCGCGCAGAATCTCGATCATGTCGTCGTCGGCGTCGCGGCTGTGGATCACTACCGGTTTGTTGCAGTCGCAGGCAATTTGTAGCTGGCGGCGAAACACGGTGCGCTGCACCTCGTGGTCAGCGTGATCGTAATAATAATCCAGTCCGATTTCGCCGATCGCGACGATTTTTGTATCGCCGGCGTGGGTGCGGATTTCAGCCTCAACTTCATCGTTGTAGGTTTCGGCTTCGTGGGGATGAATTCCTTGGGTGCCATAAATCCAGGGTGCCATCTGGCTCAGTTGCCGCACTCGCTCAAGATTATCCGGAGCGACCGCAATCGTGATGATGCGCTCAATATTCAGCTGCTCACTTTGCAGCAGGATATCTTCAAGTGGGCGTTCTTTGAGGTAGTCCAGATGGCAGTGGGTTTCTATTATAGGGTGATCAAAACGTGGAATTTCACGACGATTCTTACTCATGAGTCACTCGCAGTACGTTGTCGGCAAAGAATGTCGCAATATTAACAGTTTTACGCTTTGTTCACCCAGCCAAAGGAGGGTTCTATGCACGTTGTGGTGATTGGTGGTGGTGTAGTTGGTGTAACCACAGCTTGGGAACTTTGTCGCCGCGGCCATCAAGTGACCGTTCTGGAGCGACACAGCTTGGCTGGGAACGAAACCAGTAAGGCCAACGCAGCTCAGCGTTCTTATGGTGTTGTGTACCCTTGGGCAGATCCGGCTATGGTGCTAAAAGCACTGCCTTGGTTGGTAAAACAGGACGGGCCGCTAAAAATGGGGATGCCGCCGTCGCTGGCAACCCTTCGTTTCATGTTTTCGACGTTGCGCTACGCCTGGTCGCCAGGGCTCTTCGGTTTTAACCGGCGCGCCATGTTGCGCCTGGCCAAGCACAGCCGCGAGCGTTTCTTGGTTCTGGAAAACGAGCTCGAGCTAAACTTCGACGGTGCCCATAAAGGCCTGCTGCATTTAGCCAGCACGCCGGAGGCGTTGGACGGCTATCGCAGAACTCAACGCTTGCTGAAGAGTATGGACATTCCCGCACGTATTTTAAACGCCGCCGAGGTAGAACAGTTAGAGCCTGGCCTGAGCGGCAACGGGCCACTTTATGGCGCTATTAGCTATGACACTGACGGCACTGGCGACTGCCACCTGTTCAGCCGCGAGCTGGCGCGGGCTTGTGAAGAAAAAGGCGTGGTGTTTCGCTATGAGGTAGACGTAGAACAACTGCTGGCAGACGACCGGCGTGTTAATAGCATCATGTTGCGTTGCAAAGACGGGCAGCGGGAAAATCTGAACGCTGATGCGGTTGTTGTCAGCGCCGGTTGCTGGTCTGACAAACTGACCCGGCCATTGGGTCAGCCACTGCCGATTTATCCAGTAAAAGGTTACAGCCTGACGGCAACCATAACCGATGAACAGAAAGCGCCAATTTCTACCGTACACGATGACCGGTACAAAGTTGTTATGACCCGCTTGGGCGACCGTTTGCGGGCAACGGGGTTTGTGGAATTGAACGATTTTGACCGGAGCATTCCGCAGGCACGTCTTGAAACGATTAAAAAGGCAGTTCGCGGTCGCTTTCCGGGTTGCACCGATATTGATAGTGCAGAGAGCTGGACAGGGTTTCGCCCGATGACGCCAGACGGCCCTGCGATCATTGGTCGTGGTAACCGCGAAAATTTGTATTTGAATACCGGCCACGGTGTATTTGGCTGGACGCTTGCCGCTGGAAGCGCGGATGTGATCGCCAGTGTGATCGATAATCAGGAGCCGGCTGTGTGTCTGGATGCATTCCGCCCGGAGCGATTTAGCGAGTAGGCCGCTAATGATTGTATAGAGACAAAAAGGCACCCGAAGGTGCCTTTTTTTACTTCACTTCATCACTTGGATGTCTTAGCGACGCACCTGAATGCGAGCTTCAACTCGACGATTGGCCGCACGGCCAGCGTCTGTGCTGTTGCTAGCAACGGGCTCGGCTTCACCGTAGCCTTTGCTGGATACGCGATCTGAATTAACGCCCAGTGTGCCTGTCAGACGATTGGCAACGGCTGCGGCGCGGCGTTCTGACAACTCTTGGTTGTACACATCCCCACCGGTACTGTCGGTGTGACCGGCAATTTCAACGTAAGTGGTGCTGTTTGCGCGCAGTGCATCGGCAACACGACGGATTTGGCTGTCATAAGCGGCACCGATTTCGGCGCTGTTCAGAGGGAATTGAACGTCAATCTCGAAGGTGTCGATGGTTTTGACCACGCCTTCACAGCCGTCTTTGTCGACTTTCATTCCAGCTGCGGTGTTCGGGCACTTGTCTTTGCTGTCCACTACGCCGTCTTTATCGCTGTCCAATTCACAACCGTTGGCGTCAACTTTGGTGCCGCGGGGGGTGTTAGGGCACTGGTCGCGGGCATCGAGCACGCCGTCGTTGTCAGCATCAGCCGGCGGCTGGGGTGCTGGTGCAACGGGAGCTGCCTGGCCAACGGTACGATTGAAGGCAACACTGATACCCAAAGACGCCATGGTGTCGAAAGTGCTGTCATCAATGCCGTGGAATTCACGCAGATCGCCACGCAAGGATACGCGATCGCTGATGTTGTAACGTACGCCGGCCCCCAGGTTTACGCGAGTTTCGTCGCTGTTTAAGCCCGGGGTAGACGGGCCAGTGCCGTCGAAGCTGGCATGACCAGCACCCACCGATACGTACGGGTTCCAGGTGCGATCCGGGCCGGCAAAGTAGTAGGTACCGTCTACACGTACTTCGTCAAAATCGATGGCGCCACTGCTGTATTTACGCTCTGCATCAGCGCGCGAATAGACAGTTTCTACGGCCCAGTTCGGCAAAAAGCGATATTCGATGCCGACACCGTAGGTGCCAGACTCATCCAGGTCGCGCTTGTCACCAAAGTACTGGAAACCGGCAAACGGGTTCAGGTAAATCGTTTCCTGGCGCTCAGCCAATGCAGGAACTGCAAAAGATGAAGCAAGGGCTGCAATAGCTACCGGACGCAAAAATTTCATAAACGCTCTCCATTTCGATTATTAAGTTCCAGTAAATCTACGATTTGTGATTGACGTGAACCGCGATCGCTAAATTAGGCCATTGACGCGCAAAACTCAAAACAAGCTTACGTAATGTTACCTTAGGAGTTATACGGGTATGGATGTGAATTTCGAGCCCAACCGATGAATTAAAATCGAATAAAAATGATGTTTACAGCTAAATCGGCGTTAACTTAATGTGCTGAAGTAGAGGTGAGCGCTTTGCTTGCTGAAATTGAGGGTATCGCCGTTATCAAATCGAACCTCAAAGGCTCTTTCATCTTCACTGACAACGGTTCCAGCGCCAAATATGGCGTGCTGCAGTCGTTCCCTCTGCCATAGGGGCTGGTCATTGCATTCTTGGCTTGCGTCGCCACTCAGGGTTACGCCTTCGCGGCGACCGTAACGCTCGCTGATAGCCGTTAGCGGGGCGTGCAGCGTGAGAGCGTTGCTGCCATCTGGTTGATGCAAAGCGCCGCCTAGTTCATCGGATAGCTCAAAGCAACACTCTGCAACAAAGCGGCTGGGGCCCTGTTCGCCGTCCAGGTGAGGACGGCTGCTTGCAGGGCGCGTGATCAAGTGCAACTGCTGCCTGCTGCGAGTAATGGCTACGTACAACAAGCGCCGTTCACTTTCCAAGTGGGCGCGTAGGTTGTCTTCGGCGCGGGGGCTATAAGGCAGGTACTTTTCCTGAAGACCGGGCACGATCACCGTCGGCCACTCCAGACCCTTGGTGCGATGAATGGTCGACAGCAGAACGCCGACGGGCTTGGAGTTTTGCCCGTCGTTACGGTGGGCGCCGGATTGTTGCTTCAGCGTGTGCAGGTGGGCCAGAGCTTTTTCGGCGTTAATATCCAGGCTTTTCAGGTATTGGCGAAAGCCGTTAATGGTGTTGATTCGCTCCTCCGCGTTGTCGTGTGTCAGGGCCAGGCTGCGAATGCCGTCGTACAGGTCGGTGCTGTCAGCGTACACGCTGATCAGCCCGGACACCGGGCCGCGATAGCCACTGAGCTGGTTCAGTGTTTCTGCCAGTTTGCGCAGCTTGCGGGCGGCCATGGGAGCCAAGGCGTTAAAGTCCATCGCCAGTATGCGTTGTGCCCAGTCTTCGCCAAAACCGGCCAAAAAGCGTGCGAGCTGGTCCAGCTCCGGTTCTTTCAGGCCAACGTGGGGAAACCGGAGCAGTTGCCGCGCCAGCTCCAAGCGGTCGCTGTCGGGTAATTGCGTAAGCTGTCCGGTTACTATTTGCAGCAGCGCTATAATCGCCTGAACTTCGCGGCTGAACAGCGCTCCTTTTCCGGCATCAATACGGTAAGGCACTTGTCGCGCCAGCAGTTTCAGTTCAATGGCCACGCTCTGACTCCATACCCGGAACAGAATGGCGGTATCGGTCAGTTGTTCTGCTGTCATGACCTGCAGCAACTGCAACACGGTATCGGCGTCATTGTCGTGGCGGTGCAGGGTTATGAGGGTGGCAGGCGTAGACGGATGCGCATGGCACAGTAAGTCTTTACGACCACTGTTGTTGTGAATCAGATGATTAGCCAGCAGCGCTACCCGGTGGCCATAGCGGAAGCTGTAGCTTAGTGTTTGTTCCAGCGGGCTTTCAAACTCGTCACTGAAGCGGCGCAGAATAAACTCCGGTTTGGCACCACGAAACTCGTAGATGGTTTGGTCTGGATCGCCCACTACGGTTACCCGGGCCCGGTCGCCGGCTACATAGCGCAGCAGCAAGTGCTGAATTTCGTTGGTGTCCTGATACTCGTCGACCAGAATCAGGTCCATTTTATTCGCCACCAGCCTTTGCAGGGGTGGGTTCTGGTGAATGGCCATGACCGGCTCGTACAGCATGTCGGCAAAACTGATACGGCTCTGGCCTTTGCGCCATTGTTCGAAACTGTGGAACAGGTCAATCAGATAGCGCTGGCGTTCTGTGAATTCCATGTCTTCAAACACGATTTCAGCAGGCGAAAGGCTGGTTTTCACCCGGTCAATAAAGCCGATGGCGGTTTCTATAAATTCTTTTTTATTCCGCCGCAGCTCCTCTGCCAGGTCTTCCGGCACTAGCCGGCGACTGAGCTGAAACACCTGATAGTTAATTTCCTGGTCGCTGAGAATGTTAGCGGAAAAATTGGGTAGGTAGCCCTCTCGCACAAAGCGCCGGTAAAGCCGCAGGCCCATGGCGTGATAGGTCCGTATTTCCGGCAGCGCCAGGCCGCTATTGCCGCACACCGCTTGCAGTTTGCGTTCGAAATCCATCTTGGCACTGCGGTTGAACATCAGCACTAGCATGCGGGCGGGATCGTGTCCCTGATGCAGCAGATAGCGAATACGCCAGGCTAGGGTTGTGGTTTTGCCACTGCCGGCGACCGCGGTAATCACCGCGTGTTCAAAGCCGGCGCTGATAATGTCCCGTTGCTCGTCGGTTAGAAACTCGGGCAGCGCCAGTTGTGCCGCTGGATTCGCCAGGGCCGTGGCGGCAGTGTGGGGTTGATGCTGGTAATCGGTAGCGGATGGTTGCTGTGGCATGGCGCCATTGTAATCGGCAACTGGCCGCGGGCACAGGCCTGTTCCATAATGGCGTCGTCATTTTTCATATTCAGCAGTTCAAGAGCACTCTTGTATGACGTCTACACTGGATTCACTCAGTACCCGTGCATTGCAGTCCCTGCAAGTTGAATTGCGGCACGCCGGTGAGCGTAGGCTCGTGCTGATTGAGGGCGATCGCAATGCAGCATTGAACTGGTTGGCGGCAGAATTGCCATTTCTGAGTGCAGATCGGGGCTTGTGGGTTAGCACCAAGGCCGACAGCCCGCTGCCGGCCTTGCACGTAGCGACACCGGCGCAAGCAAGAATTTGGTTGGGGCGTGAGCTAGACTTGCTGGTGTGGGACGGCTTCAGTGGCAACCCGCCTGACGGGCTGGCGGCGCTGGCTGGCACATTAGCGGCTGGCGGCCTGTGGTTCTGGTTGATGCCGCCGCTGACTCAATGGGGCACATTTTCTGACCCGGACTACGCCCGTACCGGCCTCGATCAGGCCATTGAGCATCCCTTTGCTGAGCGCTTAGCAAAGATACTGAGTGATGCGCCGGACGTCATTCGGCTGAAGATGAGTGAGTATGTGAGTGCGGGTGAGAGATCGGTAACGAGTGCAGATGAGCGCGCAAGCGCCACCATAAACTCAGAACTGAGCCGTGTGCGGGATGAATTAAGTCGCCGCCGACCCGCAACGGTTTTTTGTGTTGACGGCGGGCCCGAGCAGGACCAGCTGGTGCAAGCGCTGGTGCGTTTTGGTTTGGGGCGCCGGCGCCGTCCGCTGGTGATTACCGCCGATCGCGGTCGTGGAAAATCGGCAGCTTTGGGCCTGGCGGCGGCGGAATTACTGTTGCGGGGCCGCCAGCGAGTATTGTTGACTGCACCTTCGGCCGAACAGGTGGCCACCGTTATGGCTCATGCCCGTGAGCGCCTGGGAGCCCAACTACAAAGTCAATCGGCTACTCAATTGACCATCGTCAGCGGCGCTAGCCTGACATTTTTACTGCCTCAGCAGATGCTAGCGGACAAACCTGCCGCAGAAGTTGTGATGGTAGACGAAGCCGCCGCCATAGCTGCGCCGCTGTTGCAGCGTATTTTGCTGGGCTGGCCCCGGGTGGCCTTTGCCACAACCGTTCACGGTTACGAAGGCGCCGGGCGGGGATTTGCGGTGCGCTTTCGCAAACAATTGGACCAACACACGCCGCACTGGCAAGAGCGAACTCTTTCGCAGCCGGTGCGATGGGCGGCCAGTGACCCGTTGGAACCGCTTGTTTTCCGCTTGTTCATGCTAGCTGCAACGAGCCAGGGCGATACACAACAGCTGGCTCCTGATCCCTTGCCGGTGCTGGAAGTAGAGCGCTGGCAACCGGCTCAGGCAACGGAAAACGATTTGGCGGAAGCTTTCGGGCTATTGGTGAACGCTCATTACCGCACGACGCCTGCGGATTTGCGCCAGTGGTTGGACGACCCCGCCGCCGTCAGCTGGCGTGCTCGTATGAATGGGCGCACCGTGGGGTTGTTGTGGGCTCAGGGCGAAGGCGAATTTTCGGCGCCTTTAGCGCAGCAAGTCAGTCTTGGGCTGCGTCGGCTGCGAGGACATTTGTTGGCACAGTCGTTGGCGTTGCATGCGGGCCTGCCGCAGGCGGCCCAGCAGCGCAGTTTACGGATAACGAGAATTGCGGTGGCGGCGCCGCAACGGCGCAGAGGTATTGGCCAGTGCTTAATAGCGGCTGCCCAGGCCTATGCCACAGCGGAAGGCTTTGATTATATCGGCAGCAGCTTTGGAGGCACGCCTGCGCTCTTGGCCTTTTGGCAGCGCCAGGGGCTGCAGCCGGTGCGCTTGGGCTTTAGCCAGGAGGCCAGCAGTGGTGAATATCCGTTGCAGGCTGTGCGCGGGCTCAGTGCAGCGGGCGAGCGTTTGGTCCAGGATTTACAGCAGCGCCTGGGCCGGCACTGGTTGGTGCTGGCCGGGCGGCAATGGGTTCAATGTCAGCCGGAACTGATGGCTGGCGTAATGCGCAGCCTGCCAGCTGGCCCACAACCGGATGCCGAGGACACTCGCGATTTACAGCATTTCGCCATTGGCCATCGCGGCTTTGAGCTGACCCTGCCGGCGCTACAAATCCTTAGCCGCTGCGCCGGCGCCGCAGACTGGCTGACTGCATTGCAGCCCGCGCAGTGCGCGCTTTGGTGCCGCTCTGTGGTGCAGGGCCGCAGTTGGGCTGAGCTTCAACGCGAGAATCTATGCAGCGGCCAGCGCGATGCAGAACAGCAGCTTAGGTTGATGGTTGCAGACTGGCTGGAGCCGGGTTGATTGGCCGTGCACTGATATCACTCCTCATTGTTGATGTCGGCCGGCATAAAAATCTTCGGGGTAGCGCGCGCGGGTGCTGGTATTATTTGTGACATAGAGATTGAATTTTGATCTATCGCATTTTTAGCAGGGTTTGGCGCGTGCTATAACAATAATTAGCTATACTAACTATAATGTACGAACCGTTGTTACTCGCGTAGAAGACATTGTGAACATTCGATTCGAAAAAAATGAGAGGGTTGTCTTAATGAAATTGAAGCACTTTGCGGTTGCAGGTCTTTTTGCAATCAGTGCCGCGCTGCCGATGATGGCCAGTGCCGGAGACGCAGCTGCTGGCAAGGCAAAAGCAGCCGTGTGTGCCGCCTGCCATGGCCAGAACGGTATTGCATTGATCCCGATGTATCCGAATCTGGCGGGCCAGCACGAGATGTATTTGGTGTCGTCACTGAAAGCCTATAGAAGCAAGGAACGTAATGGCGGCATGGCGGCTATTATGCAGGGTCAGGCAATGGCACTCAGTGATGAAGATATTGCCGACCTGTCGGCGTATTTTTCCAGTCTGCCTGCCGGCGGCAAGTAAACTATCCAGCAGTTCGTTTTGCAAAAGAGTGAGGTGTTGTTTCGTCTGGCCAAGGTGTCCGTCAACTTAGCCAGACGACAGGCTATGCCTTGCTAATAATCCGGTAGCTTGGCCGATAAGCCGAGGTGCCGGGTAGTTTCATCCGGTTTTGAGCCACAAACTGTTCCAGCATGGCTTCCAAAGGCTTAATCAGGCTGGGGTCGCCCGCAATTTCGAACGGGCCATGTGCGCGCACCTTTTGAATTCCTTCTTCCTTTACGTTACCCGCAACAATACCGCTGAAGGCTTTGCGCAGATTTGCCGCAATCAAGTGCACTGGCTGATCGCGATGCAGTTCCAAGGCGCGCATGTTGGCGTGGTCCGGCTCAAATGGCAGCTGAAACACAGGGTCTATTTTTAACGTCCAATTAAAGTAATAGGCGTCTTGCATGGCGCGGCGGAAGGTTTCGACCTCTTGCATCCCGAGTTTCATGGTGCGCGCTACCCGCACCGGATCGTCGATGATGATTTCATAGCGCTTTGCGGCGTCGTCACCCAAGGCGTTGCGGATGAACTTGTCGATCATTTCAAAATAATCAGCGTTCTCGCGCCTGCCGGTAAACACCACCGGGAAGGGAATATCGGCGTTGTCTGGGTGCAACAGAATACCCAAGAGGTAAAGAATTTCTTCTGCTGTGCCCACACCACCGGGGAATACAATCACGCCGTGGCCAAGGCGCACGAAGGCTTCCAGGCGTTTTTCTATATCCGGCATGATCACCAGTTCGTTCACAATCGGATTGGGTGCCTCGGCGCCGATAATGCCGGGTTCGGTAATGCCAATGTAGCGACCGTCTTTTACCCGCTGCTTGGCGTGGCCTATGGTGGCGCCTTTCATAGGGCCCTTCATGGCGCCGGGGCCGCAGCCGGTGCAAATGCTCAGTTCACGCAGACCCAACTGGTGGCCCACTTCTTTGCTGTATTGGTATTCTTCATGGCTGATGGAATGGCCACCCCAACACACCACCATGTCTGGCTGTCGCCCCGGTTTCAGCACGCGCGCGTTGCGCAGAATGTGAAACACCATGTTGGTCAGATCTTCCGGCTGCGGATGCCGGTTGGCTTCAATGAACAGCGGGCTGGAATGGGTGTATACGATGTCGCGCAACACCGAAAACAAATGTTCGCGATTGGCGCGCAGCATTTCATTGTCGACAAAGGCATGGTGGGGTGCGTTGATCAGTTCCAGTTTCAGGCCGCGGGGCTGGGGTACCAGGTGCACCTCAAAGTCGCTGTGGGCCGACATCAAATCCTGGCAATCGTCGGTAACCACGCCGGTATTCAGTACTGCCAGTGCGCATTGGCGGAACAGCCGGTAAAGGCCGCCTTCACTGCGGTCTTTCAGGCGGTTTACTTCATGGTTAGACAGGATTTCGAGGCTGCCTTCGGGCGACACCAACGCGTTGATGGTGGGTTCATTCATCGGTCGTAAAACTCCTTGGTATGCGGCCAGCATCCTCCACCACACGGGTGCTCGTCCGATTGCCGGCGGCCGAGGCGCTACACTAAGTGTTTTTTTGGCGATGTGCTACCCAATAATGCTGGATTCCAGACTGGGCTGGAATCCACCGAAACTGTCTTCAACGTGCCTTACCGCAACAGGACTCAGCCCGTCAGGCCCTTAAAAAATTGCTGCACATTGTGACTCAGGGTGTCTAGGTCATAACCGCCTTCCTGCACCGTCAGTGTTGGCAGACCCAGTTGGCGAATGTGGCTGCCCAAACGACAGAAGCCCTCGCTGGACACCGACACTTTGGCTTGCGGGTCGTTCTTGTAAATATCAAAGCCCAAGGCCAGTACAATAACATCTGGCTGGTAAAGCTTCAGCGCGGTCAGGGCTTCTTCGACCTTGCCGAAAAAAAACTCTTCATCGGAGCCGTGGGGCATGGGTAAGTTGATGTTGTAGCCGTAGCCTTCGCCTTCGCCGCGTTCTTCTTCATAACCGGCCACCACCGGGTAAAAGTTGGTGGGGTCGCCATGCACCGAAACGTAAAGTACGTCGCTGCGGTTGTAGAAAATCTCTTGAATACCTTGGCCGTGATGCATGTCGGTGTCGAGTATGGCCACGCGCTGATATCGGCTGCGCAGGCGCTCGGCAGCAATGGCCGCGTTATTCAGATAGCAGAAACCACCGGCGGCTGCGCGGCGGGCGTGATGGCCTGGCGGGCGGCATACGGCATAGGTGATGTGCTCGCCTGCCATCAAGGCGTCGGCCGCGCCCAGGGCGGTCTGTGCCGACCAGTAGGCGGCGTCCCAGGTGTGCTTGCCAATGGGGCTGCTTCCGTCGGCCTGGTAACGTGCGGCCTCGGCCAGAACGCCTTTCAAGGCGTTGGGGCTGTGCACAAAAATATTGGACATGACCTCATCGCCCCAGTCATCGCCCATCGCTTTCCAACGCCTGTGGGCAGATTCCAGAAAACGTAGATAACTCAGATCGTGCACCTTGCCAATGGGGCCCGCACCTTGGTCAGCCGGATGCAGCACCGGAATACCGCTGGCCTTCAGGCCCGCCAACATTTCCCGGGTGCGATCTGCCACTTCTTGCGGTTGGCGCATTTGGCCGCGGGTAAAGTACGACTGCGGGCTGTGCTGATCTTGTGCGGGGTGAAAAAATGCTTTCATATTACGGAGGCCTTTTTAGAGAGCGGTAGTGCATGCTCACCCGAGTATAGGCACTGACTGGCGTGGGTCAAAAAAACGTAGTCCGCAAAAAGTGCTGCCAGCTTTACAGGTTGCTGGACAGCATCCACTATAGTTAGGAAGAATTTGCGTTTCTGCGATCGAGCGTTCAGATCGTATCGCAGCAGCTTGAGCGCTATTGCAACAGCCTAACTATTACGTAAGGGAGCCTGAATGATCGAATCACCGTTATTGCAGAACATAACCGGATACGCCGGTGGCCAGTGGCAACAAGCCGCTGCTGAGACCTTTGACGTGGATAACCCGGCAACCGGTGCCGTTATTGCGAAGGTGCCGTTTGTAACCGAGCAACAGGTGCACGATGCCATAGCTGCGGCAAAAAAGGCCGAAAAACTGACCGCGCCTTACCCGCTGGAAACCCGCCGTAAGTGGCTGGAAGACATTCGTGATGCCCTAACTGCCAATCGCGCAGAGATGGGCCGTATTTTGTGCCTTGAACACGGCAAACCGTTAAACGAAGCTCAGGGCGAAGTGGACTACGCTGCCGGCTTCTTCGATTACTGCGCTAAAAATATTGAGGTGTTAAGCCCGCGGAACCTGAACCAAAAGCCCAAAGGTTGCAGTTGGACCGTGCATTTTCGCCCGGTCGGCGTAGTGGGCCTGATTACGCCTTGGAACTTCCCCATTGGCATGATTGCAAAAAAGCTGTCGGCGGCCCTGGCAGCCGGTTGCCCGTCGGTGATCAAACCCGCCAGCGCCACCCCGCTGACGATGGTTGCGCTGTTTACTCTGATGGATAAATACGTTGATCTGCCCGCGGGTATGGTGAATTTGGTGATGGGTAAGGCCAGCATGATCGGCAAAGTGCTGAGCGAAAGCCCGGATGTGCCCATGCTCAGCTTTACCGGTTCCACCGAAGTGGGGCGCCAGCTGATCATAGACAGCGCTTATTCAGTGAAAAAACTGGCGCTGGAGCTGGGTGGTAACGCGCCGTTTATCGTGTTTGACGACGCCGACCTGGACGCCGCGGTTGATAACCTGGTGGCCAATAAATTCCGCGGCAGCGGCCAGACCTGCGTGTGCGCAAACCGTATTTTTGCCCACGAAAAAATTGTCGACAGCTTCAGCCAGAAACTGGCCGAACGGGTAAGAAAAATGACCGTGGGTGACGGCATCAACGGTGATGTGGACCTAGGCCCGCTGATCAACCGTGATGGCTACAATAAGGTCAAACGCCACTTGGAAAATGCGTTAGAGCAGGGCGCCACTTTGGTAGCCGGTAAAAAGCCGTCAGAGTTGAACGATGACGATTTGTTTTTCCCGCCCACGGTCATCACTGGCGTAACCCCGCAAATGGTTTGCTCGCGGGAAGAAACCTTTGGCCCGCTGGTGCCCATTGCCAGCTTTAGCGATGAAAACGACGTCATCGCTGCCGGCAACGACACCGAGTTTGGCCTGGCCTCTTATGTGTTCACAGCGGATGTCAAACGCGCCCAGCGCGTAGCGGCCGGGCTGCGCTTTGGTCACGTGGGCTGGAACACTGGCACCGGCCCCACGCCAGAGGCGCCGTTTGGTGGTATGAAAATGTCGGGTACTGGCCGTGAAGGCGGCGAAGAAGGGCTGTTTGAATTCACCGAAGCGCAAACCGTACCCCGCGGGTTTTAATCGCGCTGGCTAGCCAAACAAGCGTTATCGTTTGTTAGTGAAAGCGTGAAAGCGTGAACGAAAACGGTGGGCTGCGGCTCACCGTTTTTTTGGCTAAAACCCGTGGAATTTGCCCCCTTGCACCCATATTCGGCAAGGGCGATTCAAGGCTGGTATACTTCCCGACCTGTTTATTTAACCAGTAGCGACATTTTATGGACGTTTCCTACATTATCGACGGCCTGAACGACGCCCAACGCGAGGCGGTGACGGAACAAAGCGATCACTTACTGGTTCTGGCCGGTGCCGGTAGTGGCAAAACCCGAGTGCTGGTGCACCGTATGGCGTGGCAGATGCAGGTGAACCGGGTACCGGCAACTGGCCTTTTGGCGGTGACTTTTACCAACAAAGCCGCCAAGGAAATGCGTCACCGCATTGAGGGTATGATGAACATACCTTCTCGTGGCCTGTGGATTGGCACTTTTCACGGTATTGCCCATCGCCTGCTGCGCTCCCACTGGAAAGACGCAAACCTGCCGGAAAACTTTCAGGTGCTGGACAGCGACGACCAGCTGCGCATGGTGAAACGCGTAATGCGCGAAGCCCAGATCGACGAAGCCCAATTTCCGCCCAAACAGGCCCAGTGGTGGATTAGCAGCCAGAAAGACGAAGGCCTGCGCGCTGACAATATTCAGGAAAATCCCGGCGATCACTTCACCAGCACCATGGTGCGAGTGTACCGCCAGTACGAAAAACTGTGTCAGCAAAGCGGCCTGGTGGATTTTGGCGAATTGCTGCTGCGCTCTCACGAACTCTGGCTGCACCGCCCAGAACTGCTGGCTCATTATCAGCAGCGCTTCCAACATATTTTGGTGGACGAGTTTCAAGACACCAACACTATTCAATACGCCTGGCTGCAAGTGCTGGCCAGCAACCGCGTGCCATTAACCGTGGTGGGCGACGACGACCAGTCCATCTACGGCTGGCGCGGCGCCAAAGTCGAAAACATCCAGCAGTACCAGCGCGATTTTCCCAATGCCCGCCTAGTAAAATTGGAACAGAATTACCGCTCGACCAAGTTGATTTTGAAAGCCGCCAACGGGGTGATAGACAACAACCAGGGCCGCCTGGGTAAAGAGCTGTGGAGCGACGGGGTTGACGGTGAGCCGGTCAGCCTTTACGCCGCATTTAACGAGCAAGACGAAGCCAACTACATTGCCGACACCATCACCAGCTGGGTGCAAGACGGCAACCTGCGCGCCGAATGCGCCATTCTCTACCGTTCCAACGCCCAATCCCGCGTATTGGAAGAATCGCTGATGCGTCAGGGCATCCCGTATCGGGTTTATGGCGGCCTGCGCTTCTACGATCGCCAGGAAATTCGCAACGCACTGGCTTATCTGCGCCTGGTGCATTACCGCCGCGATGACGCGGCGTTTGAGCGGGTGGTAAACCTGCCACCGCGCGGCATAGGGGCCAAAAGCCTGGCCGATTTGCGCCAATACGCCGGCGAGCAAAGCATCTCAATGTGGGAATCCGCCCAGCGCATGCTGGACGCCGGGCAGATGAAAGGCCGCGCAAAAACCGGATTGCAGAAATTTCTGTCGATCATCGAAGAACTGTCCGCGCTGGCTGAACACGGCACATTGCATGGCCTAATGCAGCAGACTATCGACGACAGCGGCCTGAAGGAGTACCACGCCAGCGAAAAAGGTGAAAAAGGTCAGGGGCGGGTGGAAAACCTGGAAGAACTGGTAAATGCGTTGACGACTTACGAAGTGGAGGAGGGCATTGATCCGCTGTCGGAATTCATCGCCCAGGCTGCTTTGGACGCCGGTGAAGCTCAAGCGGAAGACCACGAAGACAGCGTGCAATTAATGACCCTGCACTCCGCAAAAGGGTTGGAATTCCCGCTGGTGTTCATGGCCGGCGTTGAAGAAGGTCTGTTCCCCCACAGCATGTCGTTGGAGGAACCGGGGCGTATGGAGGAAGAGCGCCGTCTTGCGTATGTGGGTATTACCCGCGCGATGAAGAAGCTGATAATAACCTACGCCGAATCCCGCCGTTTGTACGGTCAGGAGAAGTTCAATGCGCTGTCGCGGTTCGTGCGGGAAATCCCTGGCGACTGTATTCAAGAGGTTCGGCTGCGCAATACGGTGACCCGCCCAGCCATGGTGGCGCGGCCTAACGAAAGTATGTTCAGTCAGGAATCCGCCAAGCAGTCTGGTTTCAGCCTGGGGCAGCGCGTAATGCATCCGAAGTTCGGCGAAGGCACGGTGATGAACAGCGAAGGCAGCGGCCATCACACCCGAATCCAGGTTAACTTTGATGACGGTGCCAAGTGGCTGGTATTGGCGTATGCGCCGCTGGAGGCTTGTTAAAGCTTTGGCTGTTTGCACGGTGTAAAAGCTGCAGCCAAAACCCAAACCTACATCAGAACCGCAAAAATGACCCCAGCCAGAATCACCCGGTAAACCACGTACGGCCACATACCCACTTTATTCAACCACTTCAGGAAGAAGTGGATGGCTGTGATGGCCATAACGAATGACGTAACGCCGCCGATCAGAAACCCCGTCCAGTCTACAGCGATGTCCGCCACCGCCACTTCCAGAATTTTTACACCCGCCGCCAGCGCCGTAATCGGGATGGCCAGCAGGAATGAAAAGCGGGATGCTGCTTCGCGGCTGAGGCCTAGAAAAAGGCCGGCAGTAATGGTGATGCCCGAGCGCGAGGTGCCGGGAACCAGGGAAATGGCTTGGGCCAGGCCAACAATTAATGCGTCTTTCCAACGAATGGAGTCCAGCGAGCGATCGCGTTTGGGTATCCAGTCGGCCACACCCAACAGCAAACCAAACACCAGGGTGGTGGTGAAAATGATCACAGGTGAGCGCAGCTCGTTATCAATCATGTCTAGCAGCGCCAATCCTGCCAGGCCTGCGGGGATGGTGCCAATCACCAGATAAAACGCCATGGCACCCTGGCCTACAACCCGGCGCTGGGTCATGGACACCAGGCCGTCGCGGGCAATGCCGAACACATCGCGGCGGAAGTAGAGTACCACCGCCAGCAGAGTGCCCACGTGAACGGCCAGGTCAAAGCCTACGCCCTGGTCCTGCCAGCCCAGCAGGGCTGGTGTAAGAATAAGGTGGGCAGAGCTGGAGATGGGCAGAAATTCTGTCAGCCCCTGCAGCAGGCCAAGAAAAACCGCCTGAAAAAAGTCCATATCGTATCAATCCAAGGTTTCACAACAATCCGGGGCGCTAGAGCAGATCAAGGTATTAAACACAACAAGGGTCAGGACTGGTCTGGCACTTCGCGGATACGGCCCACATCATCAATCGCCACGTAAACGAAGTGGCCTTCGGTTACCTTGCGGCGATCTTCGGAGTAGCGGTCCATCGTCCACACTTCTATTTTAATATTCATGGAGCTACGGCCGATTTCGATCAGCTCGCAATAACAGCCAACCTGCGAGCCTACTCGCACCGGCGACAAAAACTCCATCCGGTCCATAGCCACAGTGGCGCTGCGGCCTTGGGATATCCTGGCTGCCATTGTGGCCGCAGCAATATCCATTTGCTTCACCAGCCAGCCTGCGAATACATCGCCGTTGGCGTTGGTATCGCCGGGGAATGGAATGATTCGCAGAATTAACTCGCCGAGGGGCATTGGGTTGTCGTCGTCAAAAGTGCTCATCACACAGACCTTTAAGAAAAGTGGCGATCTGCCGGTTTGGCAGATTCCTTAATTGTTTAGCTGCATGGTAATGCCGCGCCTGCCATTTGTCAGGTGTGTTTGCGGTTCTGATGGTGAATTTAGGTAATTTCAGCCTTTGTCATAAACCTGTCATAGAGAATGCCTAGTCTTGGGCCATCAAAACAGCAGATGTCGATATAAAAAGTGATGCAACCCAGGAGAAACACCGTGACTAAACTCTATAAAGCTCTGACAACAGTAACCCTTGCTGGCGCAATTGCGGCACTTTCGGCTCCGGCCATGGCTCGCGACACCATCAGCATTGTTGGCTCGTCAACGGTATATCCTTTTGCGACCGTGGTTGCTGAGCGCTTCGGGCGTAACACCGATTTCGCGACGCCCAAGATTGAGTCAACCGGTTCCGGTGGCGGCCTGAAGCTGTTCTGTCAAGGTGTTGGCACCCAGCACCCGGACATCACCAATGCTTCCCGTCGCATGAAGAAGAGCGAATTCGACATGTGCCAGGCCAATGGCGTCAAGGAAATCACCGAAGTACGTATCGGTGCTGACGGTATTGTTATGGCAAACTCCAAGGAAGCGGAAAAGCTGGACTTGTCCCTGAAACAAATTTTCCTGGCGCTGGCGAAAGATGTGCCTAACCCAGACGGCAGCAACGAGCTGATAGCCAACCCTTACATGAACTGGAGTGAAATCGACGCCAGTCTTCCGAATATTGCCATCAGCGTAATGGGCCCGCCTCCGACGTCAGGCACCCGTGACGCGTTTGTTGAGTTGGCGATGGAAAGCGGCTGCAAACAGTTCCCCATGATCGCGCAGATGGAAGACGACAACGAAGACAAGTTTAAGACAGTGTGTCAAAGCATGCGTGACGACGGTCCGTTCGTTGAAGCCGGCGAAAACGATAACCTAATCGTTCAGCGTCTGGCCCAAGACCCGGAAACCCTCGGTATCTTCGGTTATAGCTTCCTGATGGAAAACACTGGCCAGATCCAGGCCGCGACCGTGAACGGCGTCGAGCCGACTCCCGAAGCGATTTCCAGCGATCAATATCCGGTAGCCCGTTCACTGTGGTTCTACGTCAAAAAGGCGCACGTGGGCGTTGTTCCGGGTATTCAGGAATACATTTCCGAGTTTAGTAGCGAGGGCGCCTGGGGCGATAACGGCTACCTGGTCGATGTAGGCCTGATACCAAGCCCGCGCAACGAGCGCATGAAGATTGCTAAAGCTGTGAAAGAACTGGCGCCGATGACGGGTAACGAGTTGTAAGGCCGGTCAGGCGACGTCAAGGATGACAACAAAGCAATGCGGGCTTTCAAGCCTGCGTTGCTTTGTTGCGATTGTATGAATATTTTTGTGCGGCAAACTGGCAGAATAAGCGCCCAGTTAACTTAAAACCACCAACACAGAGACTGTTATGCAGACGGCCAATCTTCTGCCCCTGGTTCTGGTTCTCGCCGTGGTTGCCTATAGCCTCGCTTATATGCGATCCCGGGCTGTGGCAGCGCCCCTTGGCGGCATCCGGAATCTCAAGGCTCTCCCTTTTTACTACGCGGCGCGAGCAGCACTTTGGTGCGCTATCCCGGCACTGGTTGTGTTAGCGGTCTGGGCTGGTTTTGAAGACAAGGTCATTCAAGGCATTGTGATCGCATCGCTGCCCCCGGATACCTGGCCCGAGTCGGCCGGACAGGCAAGCTTGATTCTTTCTCAAATCAGCAACGTGGCAGCTGGTAGCCTCAACCCTGAGTTTTTGCCGAAGCATATTACCGGGGCGGCTTCATTGCTGGAAGCCATGCAAGACAAGAGCGGAAACTTCAAAGCCATCCTGGTTGTATTGATTGCAGTGTTGGGAGCAACCTTTGCTTGGACCCGCGTGGCGCCCCACATAAACGCCAGAAAAAACGTAGAAACTACCCTGCGCCGAATCTTCTTTGCGTGTGCTGCCTTGGCCGTGTTGACCACTGCAGGCATCGTATTCTCGGTCTTTCTTGAAACCATGCGTTTCTTCGACAGAGTGCCGATTACCGAGTTCCTGTTCGGAACCAGCTGGAGTCCTCAAACCGCTATACGGATCGATCAGATAGGTTCCGAAGGCGCTTTCGGTGTTATTCCCCTGTTTACCGGCACCCTGCTGATTTCTGCCATTGCTTTGTTGGTTGCAGTTCCCGTTGGCTTGCTGTCCGCCATCTACCTTGCAGAGTATGCGAGCAAGCGTATGCGGTCGACGATAAAGCCTGTGCTGGAGATGTTGGCGGGCATTCCTACCGTCGTTTACGGCTTTTTCGCTGCGTTGACCGTTGCCCCGTTTATTCGTGAACTTGCTGCAACAGTGGGTATGGAAGCCTCATCCCAGAGTGCTCTGGCCGCCGGCTTGGTGATGGGAATCATGATTGTGCCGTTCGTGTCATCGCTGTCAGATGATGTGATCAGCGCGGTACCTCAGACCATGCGCGATGGCTCGTTGGCTCTGGGTGCGACGCAATCGGAAACCATGAAGAAGGTGATTTTCCCGGCGGCCCTGCCGGGCATTATTGGCGGTATTCTGCTGGCAGCGTCCCGTGCCATCGGTGAAACCATGATTGTGGTCATGGCGGCAGGCCTAGCGGCCAACCTGACGGCCAATCCGCTGGATTCGGTAACCACCGTAACCGTGCAGATTGCGACACTGCTGGTGGGTGACCAGGAGTTCGACAGCGCCAAGACACTTTCGGCCTTCGCTTTGGGCATGCTGCTGTTCATCGTCACGCTGCTGCTCAACGTGGTCGCTCTGAAGATAGTACGCAAATATAGGGAACAGTATGACTGATCAACGTTCTCAGGCGGAGATCGTCCGCAAATCGCTGAAACGCAGGTATCGTAAGGAACGCCGGTTCCGGCTGTATGGAATTCTGGCGATTTTCATTGCACTCGCGTCCCTGTTTATCCTGTTCGCCGACATTATCAGCAAGGGACATACAGGGTTCGTAAAGACCACCATCACCCTGGACGTGTCTCTCGATTCGGGATTGATGTATCTGGATGATCCGACGGATAAAGACCAATGGTCCAACGCGGATTTCAAGGCGCCAATTCTTGTCGCCTTGCAGGCGCAAGTTCCTGAGGCAGCTGGCGCGGCTGAGAAGCGCGAGCTGGGCCGTTTTCTGGGTACCTTCGCAGACA
The DNA here is from genome assembly GCF_001043175.1 of Marinobacter psychrophilus. Taxonomy (NCBI): domain Bacteria; kingdom Pseudomonadati; phylum Pseudomonadota; class Gammaproteobacteria; order Pseudomonadales; family Marinobacteraceae; genus Marinobacter; species Marinobacter psychrophilus. The sequence continues at coordinate 3,742,131 of NZ_CP011494.1, read as the reverse complement.
GCGAAATCCGCAATTTACTGACAAAAAATCCGGGGCTTTTGAATACCACCCAAACCATTGAGTTTCCTACTCATGATCGGGTGTCGGTCTACGTCAAGCATGCGGACAATCCTCGGTACAGCATCAAGCTCTCCGAACAGCAGCAGCGTTGGGTCGACGAGCTGGTGCAGAAAGGGATTATCGATACCAGCTTCAACGACGTGCTGTTCAGTCGAGGCGACTCCAGAGAGCCTGCCAACGCCGGTGTTCTTGGTGCGATTGTGGGTTCCTTATTGACCATGCTGGTGACCCTGGCCATTTCATTCCCCGTGGGAATTGCGGCGGCAGTTTATCTGGAAGAGTTCGCGCCCCAGAACAAGCTCACCGATTTTATCGAAGTGAATATTAATAACCTGGCGGCAGTACCGTCTATCATCTTTGGTTTGTTGGGCTTGGCGGTATTCATAAACCTGTTCGGAATGCCCCGGTCGGTTCCTGTCGTCGGTGGTTTGGTACTTGCGTTAATGACGCTTCCAACCATCATTATTTCCAGCCGTGCCGCCATCAAAAGTGTCCCGCCTTCAATACGGGAGGCAGCCGAAGGTGTTGGCGCCTCCAAGATGCAGGTGGTGCTTCACCACGTGGTGCCCTTGGCGATGCCCGGTATGCTGACCGGTTCCATCATCGGTATGGCTCAGGCTCTGGGTGAAACCGCACCGTTGCTGCTGATTGGCATGGTGGCGTTTATCGTGGATGTACCTGACGGGCTTTTCAGTTCAGCCACCGTGTTGCCGGTACAGATTTACCTCTGGGCGAGCAGCTCCGAGCAAGGTTTTGTGGAGCTGGCATCCGCCGCCATCATGGTGCTGCTTACCTTCATGATCATTATGAACGCATTGGCGATCTGGCTGCGAAAGCGGCTTGAGCGTCGCTGGTAAGGAGAATGATATGAATACGATGAGTCCGAGTATTTCCGCCGAAGCTGGCATGCTGGGCAAGGGGGCAGCGGTTCCCGTGCCTGACAGTCAGCGCAAAGATACCCTGATGGAAGACAAGCCCGAAGATACCGTGATTGAAGAAGGTAAGACGGTTGGACAGCCATTTACCGCCGACCCTAAATTCAAGCTGCGTAATGTGGACGTTTCTTACGGCGCAGATCGGGCAATCAAGAATATCAGCCTGGATATTGGCCGAAATGAGGTCATTGCCTTCATCGGTCCCTCTGGTTGCGGTAAATCAACCTTTTTGCGATGCCTGAATCGCATGAATGACAGCATTGATATTTGCCGCGTGAAAGGCTCCCTTGAGCTGGACGATCAGAACATCTATGACTCCAAGCGGGACGTGGTTGAACTGAGGGCTAGAGTAGGCATGGTGTTCCAAAAGCCGAATCCCTTCCCGAAATCGATCTATGACAATGTGGCCTATGGGCCCCGAATTCACGGGCTGGCAAATCGCAAGTCCGAGCTTGACGACATTGTCGAAAACAGCCTTCGCAAGGCGGGTTTGTGGAATGAGGCCAAAGACCGTCTGGATTCCATGGCAACCGGCATGTCCGGCGGCCAGCAGCAGCGCCTTTGTATTGCCCGCGCCATTGCTGTCAGTCCGGAAGTGATCCTGATGGACGAGCCCTGCTCGGCCCTTGACCCGATTGCAACTGCACGGGTGGAGGAGCTGATTGCCGAGATGTCCGAAAGCTACACCATCGTTATTGTGACTCACTCCATGCAACAGGCGGCTCGGGTGTCCAACCGCACCGCTTATTTCCACATGGGTCACCTTGTGGAGGTGAATAAGACCGACACGGTGTTTACTTCGCCCCAGCACCCGTTGACAGAATCCTACATTACCGGCCGTTTCGGCTAAGCTTACCTGTACCGGTAGGGCCAGAATATTTACGGAGCAACACAATGCCGAACAGCAAAGATCAGGTGTATGGCGATCACATCTCCGAGCGCTTCAATAATGAATTGTTGGAGCTGAAAACCCGTTTCCTGGAGATGGGCGGGATGGTAGAAGCGCAGGTTGGCAGTGCCGTACAGGCGCTGACCGCCAATGACAGCGTTCTGGCGGAACAAGTGCGCGTGGGAGACCGTGGCGTTGACCAGATGGAAATTGGCATCGATGAAGAGGCCATACTCATCATCGCCCGGCGTCAGCCCGCGGCGCGGGATCTTAGACTGGTGATCGCGGTCATCAAAATGGTGGTTGACCTGGAGCGGGTGGGCGACGAGGCCAAAAAAATCGCCAAACAGGCGTTGAAGCTGGAGGAAGAAGGTCAAACATCACTTGGTTACGTGGAAATCCGCCACATTGGCAGCCATGTGCACGCCATGCTGCACGACTCACTGGACGCCTTTGCGCGGCTAGACGCCGAACAAGCGCTGCGAGTGATGAAAGAAGACAAACGGGTGGATGAAGAGTATCAGGCTGCGGCCCGCACCCTTCTGACCTATATGATGGAAGATACCCGCAACATATCCCGCTGCATGTCGATCATGTGGGTATTGCGGGCTCTGGAACGGGTAGGAGACCACGCCTGTAACATTGCTGAAAATGTGATTTTCATGGTTAAGGGTGAGGATGTGCGCCATACGTCTATGGAAGAAACGGAGCGGGTGGTGGGGCGGTAGGGTAAAGCTTCGGCGAGGCTGGGTTGACAACATATACCGGTAGATTAAAGCCGTAAAATTCGCGGATATGGCGCAAACGTTGAATGTTCAGCAAGGTTATTTCCTGATTTCTTGCAATCAGCAGCACACCGTGAACTGTGATCAGGTCTTGGCAGAGCACCATGCCTGGTTCCAAGTCCCGAATACTCACAATGCTTTCCTGCGGTGTGACCGTCTCGTGCTCCATCGAGATCATCAAAAGAAAAAATGCAGTCACCAGTTTCGGGTCATAGAGCTTTCCGGCCTGCTGATGCAGCACCTTGAGAGCGTCCTCCGCGGTTAGCGGAGTTTGCCGCATCATCCCGGTTTGCAGGCCTACGTAGTGCTTGCACAGCAATAATATACGCGCGCCTAGCGGAATTTTTTCGCCGCTTAGCCCCTCGGGGTATCCAGAGCCGTCAAAATGCTCATTCTGGTGGCGAATCAGCAAGGAAGACGCCTCCAGGGTTTTGATGCCACCCAATGCCATTTCGCCAATCACCGGGTACTGCCGGTACTTTTCTTGGTCGCAGCTGTTTAAATGGACTTCCGATCGACTTAGCAATGCTTCAGGCATTGCCAGCTTGCCCAATTCATGCAGCAGGGCGGCGGATACAATATGCTTTTTGTCACCGCCTTGGATGTTTAGAGCATCACATAGCCAGCCGCACAACTCAGATACCTGTTGCGACTGGCCCTTGATCAGGCCGGAGCGCAGGCTGACAAAGTAGGAAAGTCCGCGCACGAAGTCACCGTAGCTGGTTTCAAGCTGGCGCATGGCGTTGCGCAACATATGAGTGCGCTTGTTAACTCGCTTCTCCAGTAGCTGGTTCATGAATTGCACCTGTTCGGCCTGGACCTGGGTTTGCGCCATCAGCAGTGTGTTTTCGCTTTTCAGGCGGGTAAGGCGTACGCAGTCTTGTAACGCTATCAGCAGTTCTTCATCAGCCCAGGGCTTATGAATAAACCGGCTTATACCGCCGTTGTTCAGCGCGGCTATAGTGGATTGCATATCCGACTGGCCGGTCAATAAGTAGCGCACAGTCTGCGGGTAAAGGCTGCGAACCTGAGCAAGAAAAATATCGCCCGCCATTTCTGGCATGCGCATGTCTGACACCACTAGGTCAACGCTGATCTGGCTCAGTATCTGTAAACCTTCTGCGCCGCTACTGGCATACCAGCACTGCAGTGGTAGTTTGCGCATCAGCCGTTTCAAAGAACTAAGAATGGCTTGGTCATCATCCACAAACAGAATGGATCCGTTAGCCGTTGCGGTCTGGAAGAGTTCTGACAAGACTTTAAACTCCTTCTGTTGTTAAAGATGATGCGGCGTCGGATGCCGATTGGCGATTGCGGTTTGGATTCATGGGCAGCTCGATGAAAAACTCGGTGCCCACACCCAGTTCGCTTTTCACCGACAACTGTCCGCCGTGTCGGTTAACGATGATGTCGTAAGCGATATTCATGCCCAAACCAGTACCTTCTCCAGCTTTTTTTGTGGTGAAAAACGGGTCGAAGACACTCTTCTGATGGTCGGGGTGAATGCCGCAGCCGTTATCGGTGATTTTGAGAATAACCTGATGCTTGCGGTGAAACGCGACCACTTGGATAAACCCGCGCCGTTCGGTCAAGCGGATGGCGTGGGTTGCGTTTATCAAAATATTCGACAGTACCTGCGACAAAGGGCCAGGCAGTGCTTCCAGATAAAGATCGGGGTCGCAGTCGACCTTCAGGTCGACGTCATACTTTATTTCGTTGCGCAGTAGGTTGAGGGTTTTGGTGATTATGATGTGCAGATTGGTGAGCTGGAACTCATCGTTGTTGTGGTCCCGGCGGGAAAAATCTTTCAGGCTTTGAATGATATCTTTCACGCGAGCGCCTCCTTCTACGCAGTCGTTAACCAGAGAGGGCAAGTCGCTTTTAATGAAATCAACGTCTTTGTCTTCAAGTAGCTGCCGAAAGTAGATATGAAAGTTCGACCAAGACGCATGGGTGCCGCTGGCAAGTTGTTTTTCAGCTACGGTGACAACCTCGCTCAGGTCGGTGATGTACTCATGCATACGGTTGATATTACTGAGGATGAAGCCCAACGGATTGTTGATTTCATGGGCCACGCCGGCCGCCAAATGGCCAATAGAGGCTAATTTTTCCTGTTGCGCCATGGCCATCTGGGTTTTCTTAAGCTCGCGAAGCGAGTGTTCCAGCGCGCTGTTGGCGCGGTGCAGCTGCGACTGCGTTTCCAACAGGCTCTCTCGAGACCGCCGTTCCTGCTGTAATACTGTGATCAGTGACTGCTTTGAGCGTTCTAACGCGGCGGTGCGCTCGGTAATACTGCGCTGTAGAAAATTAGTGCCGACAAGAATGGCCGCCGACATATAGTGTAAGTTTAGAAACACAATCAGCAGTAGAGTGACAGATAGGATAAAGATACCCCAGCGGGATAAACTGAACGTGGTTTTCAGCTGTTCCAATTGAGCTTGTTCTTGAATGCCCAGCTGCATTAGTTTCTCATCCACCCGTTTACCAAACGCCGTGATATAGTTAACTGCCAATGAAACCTGTTTTTGTGCGGTCAAAACATCTTTAAATTGCTGCTTTAACAACGGTGTAATAGGCTGCATTCGGTAATCTGCTAAGGAAGTCGAAGCAGCAGGTGCATTCAGCCACCATTGAATGTCGGGCCAAAATTGCCCTGTGTCACTTTGGCGAAGATTTTCAAGTTGCTGTTGTGCGTTATCAAAAACTTTCAGTGAGTTCACCAGAAGACCCCCGTCTACCCCTTTATCGTCACTTTCCAGAAGTAAATAGTTGCAGATTCTTCGCACTTCTACTGCTACTGCACGAACGTCTATATGTGCGGTTTGTGGCGACTTCAGTAAGGTATTGTTCTGTATTTTTTCAAGGTCTTGCTGCACATTTAAAAGGTCGAGCTTCAGATTCTGCAGACGGTGGGTTTTGGCCGCAATGTGGTTGTTGATTTTTGAGGTATTGGCTTCAATGCGTGTAAAGGCAAAAAAAGTGGCAATCAGCACCAGTGGTGTCAGGACAATTGTGATTGCGAAACTGACACGTAAATGGTTCTGATACTGAAATTTGGTCTTCTTTGTCGGCATTGCAAGTTTCCGGGGCGGTGCGCGCTGCTAAAAATTATGTGCCGCTAGGTTGCACCTAAGATCACAAAATTTATGACGTATATAGCGACAAGAGTGTGGCATTGAGTGTGGGTCGGTGGGAGTTTTCTTTGGTTCGTTTCTGTTACGTCTTGAAGCTTTTTGTGTCTGCATGCTGTGCAGCTAGAAGCTGCATCAGTTGAAGAATGGTAAGCGGACGATAAGCGTGATATCCCTGCACCAGTACCTGGCCCATGCGTTGCACCAGATGCCACTGGCATTCGTTCTCGATACCTTCAACAACGGTAGTCGTAACGTAGGCTTGTTGAGCCATAGCGATGACGGAAGCCAAAAAGCGGGCTTTGCCTTCATCGTTTTCAATATCTTTAACAAACGCCCGGTCGATTTTGATTCGATCCACAGCCAGTTCGCGAATATAAGCCAGTGACGAGTGGCCGGTGCCAAAATCGTCTAGAGCAAACTCTATTCCGCTGGGTTTCAGCGTGGCAATCACATTATTTATGATATGGAAGTTCAGCGCTGCGTTGTCTTCGGTGATCTCGAGGCATATCGACGAAGCGGGCAAGCCTTGGTCTAAAAGGTACTTGTTAACATCCTGAACCAGCTCTGGACGCAGCATCGCTGGGTTCAGGTTAATGGATACGGTGCCCGTAAAACCCAGATTGATATAAAGATTGCAGCACTGTAGTGACACTTCGTTGAATACCCAGCGACCAAGCTGGATACCCAAACCGTTATGCTCGCAAATATCAACGATTTGGCGTGGACTTATAACAATTTCTTTGTCACTGGTGCACCTTAGGAGAGCTTCGAAGCCGGTAATTAGCGTTGCATCTTCAATGGACACAATAGGTTGGTATACCAAGCTCAGTTTCAGCGATGTCATTTCGCCTCGAAAAAACAGCAATAGCTGACGATAGAGCTTTTGCTCAAGCATCAGCAGCGTCAGCGCGGCGTCGTCAAATACTGTGTAGGCCAGCTTAGCGCTTTTGCTTTGTGTCAGGGCGCGTGTGGCGTAGCGATGGTATTCCGCGAAATCCTGGGCCTGGCTAGCCAGCGAGTAGGCAACACCAAAGAGTGCGGATATTTCCATAGTATTTTCCGCCAGTTGCCACTCAAACGTGGTTTTCTGTTGGGCGGCCTGAATACAATCCAACACCGATTGACCCTTGTGTAACCTGAGCATAAGCACAAATTCACCCGGCGCAATGTGCATCAAAGTATCTCGCTCTGAGGTCAGACTTTTCAGCCTGTCTACAAAAACCTTGATGATGTCTCCCACCTGATCTTTGTCAAAATCCGACACCATGGCCTGATAATTGCGAATTTCGCAGGAGATCAACACGCAGTCGAAAGGCAGTTCCTGGAGGTCGTGCAAGCAGCGCTCGCTGGGTAGCCCGCTCAGGCTGTTTATTCGGTTCCATTTGCGAAAGTAATGCAGGGCAAGTAGCAGGTACACCAGTAAAAATACAATAGAGTCGAGTGTAGCAAAGCGCAGATTTGCCAGCCGGTCCCATGACTGCTGAAACCCGCGGATCAGATTGTTGGTCTCATCGCCAATAAAGTTATCGAATAACAGTTGGCGTATACCTTCCCGTTGTATCTGCCATTGAGCTAACAGCTGTCGCGAGTGCACGGCTTTGGGGGCCGAGGTCAGCAATAGCAGATCTGATTCAATGCCTTTAAATTCACCGAACAGTTCTTCCAATTCTGCTTCATTGTTCAGCTGGTTCCGCGTAAAGCGCGCTTCGATACTGTTCAACAGGTAGTCATAGCGGGACCAGAGCACATCATAGCGAAGCATTAGTGCATCAACCTCGCCAACATTCTGCGCTACCAACTCGAGAGCCTTATCAAATTCGTAAGATTCACTCGCTAACTGCGCCAGCCCCCAAGACGCCATGCGTAAGCTTTCCAAAGACACTGACTGGATCTTACGGTCCAGCATGTAAGTGTAAGCGCTTGCTCCCACCAGCCCGACGATCACGATCACAATCATTGCCGTAGTGGTGCGGGAAAACAGTCGCCTGCTGAGGGAGGTATCCACAGTTAGTTGAGCTCTATCTCAGATAGCTGCCAGATCATAAACCGATGGTTATCTGTGGTGTTCAGACTTGGCTGCTGCGAGAGCGGCAGCATGATCCAGAACGGTCCGTGGGTGCGCACCGACATCACGCGGCTGTTACGACGGGTGGCGATAATAGCGTCCAGTGCCAGAGCTTGCTGTAAAGGCGCTTCAACGGCGTAGTCATTTAGCGCACGAAACAGAATACGTTCGTTACCCGGCTGCCAATAAGTGTCAATCAGGGTTTGTAGGCTGGGACCAGAAAACTCTTGCGTGCCTTCAAAATAGGGGCTTGTGGTGGTGATTCGCTGCTGTGGCAGACTCTCCAACTCAGAGCGTGACAGGGTAATGGTTTCGCCTCCAACCATAATCTCCAGCGTCGGCTCGGCACTGGCTACGGTACTGAAAAAACTGATCACCAAAAAGACCGCAAAACGAAAAGCTAGCATTTTTCTACCCTAGGATTTTTGACCGAGGGCAAGATATAGTAAAAATCTGTTCGATACGACAAAAGAAATGTAGCAATTTTGTGCGATTTTGTCGTTAATTTGTATTCCGGCGTCGACTTGTCGAATCAAAATGACCGTTAGGTATGACATCAAGTTAATGGTTTTCAGGTTGCCTACTTGGCAGTTAGGGCGGGAGGTTGTTGCGCGGTTTGAATCCATCGTTGCCGTAACGACCAACCGATGTCGTAACGTATCGTAGACTTTTCGTCTATTACATTAAGGCCCCAGGATTCAAATCTCTTCCGGGCGTCCAAACAAGTATCCCTGAAAATTCTGACATCCGTGATTAGCCAGCCAGTCTCTTTGCTCTTCCGTCTCTACCCCTTCGGCAATGACTTCCAGATTCAGCCCCTTGGCCAGCCCGATTATGGACTCCACAATGGCGGAGTTTGCCAGGTTGCTCGTTACCTCATTTATAAACGACTGATCTATCTTGATCTGATCCAGCGGCAACTGGTTGAGATAGCTCATCGAAGAATAACCTGTGCCAAAGTCGTCCAAAGAAAAGCGAACTCCCATAGAACGGAGACGATTCATCATTTCAGTAATCCGCTCGGGGTCATTCATGAGCAGGCTTTCGGTCACCTCAAGTTTCAGCAAGCGTGGTGGCGCACCTGTTTTTTCAAGAATCTGGCCCACCTGTTCTACGAAGCTATTACTCTGAAACTGAATGATGCTGACATTCACTGCAAGACTGAGCTCAGAGGTTGTTGGCTCTGACTGCCAAGCAGCCAGCTTTTCACACGCCTGTTCGATAACCCACCGACCGATAGGCAGAATAAGTCGGCTCTGTTCGGCTATCGGAATGAAAACGGCGGGGGATACGATGCCCCGCTCCGGGTGACGCCAGCGCAAGAGCACCTCGTAGCCGAGCAACTGATTCGGCTTGCGAATCTGGGGCTGGTAATACAACACAAGCTGATTTTCCGCTAATGCATTCCGCAATTCCTCTTCTAGAAGAACGTGCTGAACAACCTGAGCCTGTATTTCAGAGTCGAAGAATGAGATGCGCCTTTCACCCCTAAGCTTCGCCCTTTCTTTTGCTTGCTGAGTGGCTTGCTCAGCTCTCTGGAGTTGTTGATCGCAAACCGCCGTTCGTTCATTAATCAGAGTAATGCCGATACTGACACTAACCTGTATTTTATGTTCCAGAACCTTAATCGGGAGGGCAAAGGCATCAAGGATTTTGTCTGCAACATTCTCCGCAGAGCGCGCAGCAACGTCCTGAGATGAACCTAGGCTGGACAACAGGATTGCAAATTCGTCACCTCCGATGCGCGCAAGCGTATCACTCTCACGCACAATGCCAGCCAGCTGCTGTGCGATGGACTTCAGGACCAGATCACCAAACCCGTACCCTCTGGCATCATTCACCGCACGTAACTGCTCGACATCGACATGTAAAAGGGCAGCATGGGCATTGTGTCTAATATCGGCGTTGCAGACGCCAGAGATCTTCTCTTCGAGCAGCGTCTTATTTGCGAGCTCCGTTAACGAATCGTAGAACGCCAATCGATGCGCATTCCGCTCGGCTTTCTTCCGCTTAGTGATATCGTGAAAGGTTCCCACATAGTTCTGGACAACGCCGGATTTTCCACAAATCGCGGTGATCGTCAGCCATTCCGCATACGCCTCCCCATCTTTTCGGAGGTTCCATATTTCACCCTCCCATGAGCCACTTTCCTGAACCCGAGCCCAGAGATAATGGTAAAAAGCGGCATCTTGCAGGCCGGATTGAAGGACGTTTGGGGTCTTGCCCAAAACGTCCTGCTCGGCATAACCGGTGATCCGGGAAAACGCTTTGTTGGCCCTTAATATTATACTATTCTCGTCGGTTATTATTATGCCGAGATGGGTCTCGAACGCGGTGGAAGCAATACGCAGCTCAGCTTCGAGAACTTTGTCTTCGGTGATGTCTCGCACTAAGGTCAGGAAACCACTGTGCTGGCCCTCCAAGTCAGTTAGCGCGTTTACCCTGGCCTCATAATCGCGGGCCTCGCCGTTAACAAACAACTGGTATTCAATATTCTGCATTTTCTGTGATTTTTCGACGTCTGTTTTAATTCCGTCAAACCGGGCAGCGAGCTCGGGCGGCAGTACTTCGTTGTAATGCAGGCCAAGCAGCTTTTCCACAGGCATCAGTAGCTGGCCTTTGTCCTGCGCATGAGCAAAGGTAAACCTTCCGTGTTCATCGAACACAAAGGTCGAATCCGGAATAGAATTAACAAGGGCCTGTAATCGACTCTCATTGGCCTGCGCGTTTTGTTGCGAGCTTCTCCGTTGCCGGTTCTCGTGCAATAGCTCATTCTCAACGGTCAGTCTTCGGCAGAACTGCCTCAGAAAAAACAGGCCAATGATCGCAACCAGTAAAATGCCGGTAGCCCCAACCCAAAGGCTCTGGTGCCAATCTTGTAACGCCACTGACGTTTTCTCGCCAACGACAACGATATAAGGTGCACCCAGAACACGTTTGAAAGCGTAAAATCTTGCTTCACCATCATTAGGAATAGGCCCTTCGACGATCACCTGATAGCTGTCGGAGCCACTATCGATAAAACGGCGAGCCAGTGAATCCGTAAGGATCTGCCCCGGGCTAACTGCAGCTCCTGCGACGACCGGAAGGCGGGCCACTAGCATCATCGACTCGTCTAGAATGGCGATGCTCTGACCAGTGGACAAAGATAACCTCTCCAGCGATCCAGAAAGCACATCCGGCGGTTGACGCGCCACAATCACAGTAGCGACATCGCTTGTGTCGGAATGTAGCTTACTCAACATCCAGATCTCAATCTCACCTGTGACGGGGTCCGTGTACAGCGGCGTTACAACCTCTCGGTTCGGGTTGTCAGACAGGTATTTTGCAATAAAGGGCCAGTCAGGAGCTCTGGTCACTTTCTCGGCCATTGACGGGTAGAAAAAATTGCCAGCTGGATCGGCAGCCAGCAGTTCGCTAACAAATCCGAGGGTGGATACCCTTTTGTCCAGATGCGATTCTATGTTTTCAGGGCGAGTGGCCCCGGGGGTATTTGGCTGGCGCACCAGAGGCTGAACAAATCCGGCGAAAGTCCGCAGTTCGTTTCTAGTAGAAAGCAGCCGATTAGCAACCATTTCAGCCGCGAGATCGGCATTGGCGGCAGAGCGATTAGTCACCGTCTCGGAAGCCTGCCTGTAGGTACTCTGAGCTACGTAACCGGCAGATGCCACCAGCCCTAGCAAAGCGAGAATGTATAACGCAATGGGAAGGCGGTAAGCTAATGGCAAATTTAACCTCGTTTTATTTTTCTGTTCGGTCATTCAGACTACCCACAAACCATTATCTATGGCGTTTGGCGACAAACCCAAGCTCCCAGAAAAATAAACACTGAGCGGGGTATAGTAACTCAAAATCAAAAGATGTGAGTAAATAGTAGTTATCAGTGGTTTTGCTTACTGCCTATTATCCGGAGAACCCCAGCATGAAAAGCCTTTTACATTCCTGTTCACAAAAATTCCGTCAATAAACGTTGAACAAGTACAAAAAGGGTGCCCATTACAGGCGCCGCTTCCACTTTTTTAAGCAGTGCTTGTTCTATGCCTGCTTCATTTTGTCGGAGTAAGGCGGCCATCCCAGAGGTTTACCAGCCAGCAGATGCAAGTGGATGTGAAACACGGTTTGGCCGGAGTTTTCGCCGCAGTTCATGACTGTGCGGTAGCCGTCGTCGGCGAAGCCCATTTCTTTCGCCAGCTTGGCGGCCACGTAATACAGATTGCCCACCAGCTCCCTATCGTTTTCGGTGATGTCGTTAATGGTAGCAATGTGCCTTTTCGGAATAATCAGCAGGTGCACGGGGGCTTGCGGGTTAATGTCGCGAAACGCCAGGGTGGTGTCGTCTTCGTACACGATGTCGGCGGGAATTTCCCGGTTGATGATCTTGGTGAACAGGGTTTCTGACATAACAGGATCCTTTTATAAAGTGAAGTTCAATCCAGACCCATGGCGTAACGGGCTACGCGGTTGCGGGCGAAGGGCAGTGCCTGCGCGGCGCCCAGGCCCAGATTGCGCAGCAGGTGCAGGGGCGGAACGCGGTTGCTGAATAGATGATAAAAGGCATCCATAGCCAGCATCATGCGGCGGTTAGCCGGTCGGCGCTGGTTTTCGTATTGGCTCAGTAAGGCGGGGTCGGCCAGGTCGGTGCTGTTGTTGCGGGCGACAATCAATAGTTGTTGCAGGCATTGGGCGTCCTGAAAACCCAGGTTCACGCCTTGGCCGGCCAACGGATTGATGGTGTGGGCTGCATCGCCAGCCAACACCACACGGTTCTGGTAATAATGTTTGGCGTGTTGGCGGGCAATGGGGAAGCTGGCGCGGGTGTCTATATGCGTTAGCTCAGGCAGCTGTTGGGGAAATCCCTGCTGAATTTCGGCCATCAGTTGTTCGGTGGGCATAGCTTTGAGCTGTGCAAGCCGGGCGGGGGCGTCGTACCACACCAGCGAGCCCCAGCTTTCGCCGGGAAATTCTTCGCCGGCTGTGTGCAACGGCAAAAAAGCCCGCGGGCCAGAGGGTAAAAATCCCTGCCAGGTGATGTCTTCTACCGCGCCGCGGTAGCGCACAGACATCACCATTGCCTGTTGGTCGTATTGGCTGCGGGTGACGCCAATGCCGGCCAGATCGCGCATTCGGGATTGGGCACCGTCGGCGCCTACCACCAGGGTTGCCGTAATGGCGGTAGCGTTATCCAGGTCCAACTGAGCGTGATTGTTGTTCTGGATGAGGTTTGTAACCGCAACGCCCGGCATTAAAGTGATGTTCGGCTGGGTAATCGCGGCCTGCCAGAGAGCCGCCTGGGTAACGCTGTTTTCTACGATGTGGCCAAGGTGGCTGGCGCCCAATTTGTTGGCGTTGAATTCCACCCGTGCCAGGGGCTTTGGCAGCAGCCGGGTAAGCGGGTGAGAGGACTGGTCCCACACCGCCAGGCGGCGATAGGGCGTGGCGCGCATGGCCAGAACGGTGTCCCAGGCCTTTAGGTTTTGCAGGTAGCGTTCACTGCCGGCGCTGAGCGCGGACACGCGAATATCCGGCGTGCTGCCTGGCACAAATTCGGGAGCGTCAGCAAAGTCAATCAGCGCCACGCGAAAACCGTTGCGGCCCAGGCCTGTCGCAAGGGCTGCACCCACCATGCCGGCGCCGACAACTGCAATATCAAATGCTTGAGTCATATCGGGTTCCTGTTTGTAGTGATCAGTTTACGCGATGGCAACGAACAGGCAAACCGTGGAGTTGATGTGCGGTCACGCCGCCATAGCAACAATATGGAAAGTTACAGTGCCTGGGCAGACCCAGAGGCGGCCGGTTGTTTTCGTTTTACCAGCCACGCCGGTTTGGCAACACCGGGTTTGTTAAAGCCCTGGTTCAGAATCGTCGGCCGGGCAAGAGCCAGGAAGTCGATTGTTTTCATGTGGATGGATTTGCTGTGGCTGCCGGCGGCGAACGCCAGTTCGGGCTGTTGGGTCAGCGCTTCGGCGCAATACACGTTCATGCCGTAAAGCTCGCCAAAGGGGGGCATGGCGCCGACTTCGCACTGAGGGAACAGGTTTTGGAACGTCTGTTCATCGGCCAGTTCAACAAAATCGGTGTCCAGAATCTGCGACAGCCGGTGCCAACGCACGCGCCAGGTGGCGGGCATCACCAGCATGGCTATTTTGCCATCCAGCTCGATGATCACGGTTTTAACCACCCGGTCTCCGGCAATGCCAACGTGCCTCGCCAATTGGCGGGCGCTGAATGCGGGCGGGTGAGGCATGCACAAGTATTCTACGCCTGTGCTGTCGAGGTATTGTTGTAATGCATTTGCGGGCACGGTGGCGGCCTCCTCATCATTAACGGCACCTGCTGTTACTGATGAGCTTAGCCGAGGTTTCAGGGATTGCGAAACTCGGCTGTAGGCTTTTTGCTCTCAGACTTAGTCGGCCTTGTACATGTGCACATCGCGCTGGGGGAAGGGAATACTGATGCCTTCGGCGTCAAACGCCTTCTTCACGCGTTCCTGCATGTCCCAGTAGAACGGCCACAGGTCTGCGGATTTGGTCCAGGCGCGGGCGGTCAAGTTAACAGAACTGTCGCCCAGACCGCCTACCACAACCATTGGTTCCGGGTCTTTCAGAGCGCGTTCGTCTTCTTCAATCAGGCGCTTGATGGTGGCTTTGGCCTTGTCGATGTCGTCACCGTAGCCAATGCCAAAGCTCATGTCGCAGCGGCGGGTAGGGTAGGCGCTGAGGTTGGTCAGGCTGGAGTTGGACAGGTCGCCGTTGGGAATAATAATCCGGCGGTTATCAAAGGTATTAACGATGGTGTACAAAATAGAGATTTCCACCACCGAGCCCAGGTAACCTTGGGCTTCGATGACATCGCCCACTTTGAATGGCTTGAAGATTAGAATCAGCACGCCGCCGGCGAAATTGCCCAGGCTGCCTTGCAGTGCCAGGCCGATAGCCAGGCCGGCACCACCAATAATAGCGATGAAGGAGGTAGTGGCAATGCCCACCATGGAGGCAACGGAAATCAGTAGCAGGATTTTCAGAACTGCTGATAGCAGGCCGCACAGGAAGGTATTCAGCGTTGGGTCTTTTTTGCCAAGTTTGCTATCCAGTAAGCGAACAAACCGGTTAATCAGCCACATACCCACAATGAGGGTGATAATGGCCAGTACCACTTTGGGTGCGTATGCCATGACCAGTGTGATGGCTTGGTCGACCAACTCTGTGGCGCGGCCGTTGGCGCTGAATAAATCTTCCATAGCAAACCCCTTGTCAAATTTTCGTTTTATGAGATGTGCGGGTGGGCGTGCTTGGCCCACTGAGCGATGGCGTCCGGACCGCCATGCATAATCACTGTGCCCGGTTTGCGGGCCAGCTGGTAATCGTACATTGGGTCATAGTAATGCTCTAGCAGGCTTTGTATCCAGGCGTTATGGCCGTCGCTGGAGCCGTTCTCTGCCTGTTGCGCCAGTGCTGACTCCATCACGCTGCGCAGTTGCTGATGGCGCTCGCCCCCCAGGCGTTTACGAATTCGATCAAGCGCGCTCAAAAGGTAGTCGCTGAAATTTAGCCAACCGGCTTGTGGACCATCCAGATTGGTGTAATCGGTTAGCATATTGTCGACATAGTCTTGGCGAATAATATCAACGCGCCCGGCCATTGGCCGGTCCAGCACGACTAAAGGCGCCGCCGCCATCCGTTCACGCAGGCTTATTGGCAACGCACAGCAACCCACAAGACGGCTTTCGTCCTCCAGATAAATGGGGCCGCCGCGCTGATGCCTGGCGTGTAGCATGGCGACTGCAAGCTGGTTTTCAAAGTTGATTTGCGTGGGTTGTGGCGTTACCTGCCGGCCAAAGCTGGAACCGCGGTGATTGGCCAGGCCTTCGAGATCTACCGGGTTGGGGAGGGTATTCAATACGCGGGTTTTGCCAGTGCCTGTGCGGCCGCTGAGGATGTAAAACGTTTCGTTGGCGATCTGCTGTTCCAGCTGATCAATCAGGAACCGGCGCATGGCTTTGTAGCCGCCTTCTACCAGCGGATAATTAATGCCCGCTTGCGCGATCCACTGGCGTGAAAGATTAGAGCGCAGTCCACCGCGGAAACAATACAGATAACCGTCTGGATGTTGGGTGCAAAAGTGTTTCCAGGCTTCAAGGCGCTGAGCCTTGATGTCGCCCTGCACCAGCTGGTGGCCCAGCTCGATGGCTTTGCTCTGGCCCTGCTCTTTGTAACAAATACCGACAAGATGGCGCTCGTCGTCGTTCATCAGCGGTGCGTTAATAGCGCCGGGAAGATGGCCTTTGTCGAATTCGACAGGCGCACGTACGTCTAGTAGCGGTGTGTTATTTAAAAATAGAGAAAGGTAATCGTCGGTGTCTTGTCTACGGATCATAAAAGGAGGATAAACTGGCCAAATTGGTCATAGAGTATAGAGCAGTTAGTTCGATTGTGCCGGGGCTAGTATGAAAAAGGGCCGCCATGAATAATAAGTCGGCGCATCCTTGCGCAATGTGCAACAGCCGTGTCGCTGGTCCTTGGCCCACTCCGTGGTGCATACGTCATCCGTGACCAACACTATGTTACCAACACAGAGCGTTTGTGAGGTTATACCTTTGGACCATAGCTCTGTGGCGCGCATAGAATTTCTGTTTAAATTCGTTAATAATCATATATTTATGATTATTTAATTTACTATATGTTGTATTTTTTTCCTAATTTAAGGAAAAAAAACAGTAGATTTGTAAGAGAATGCTTACACCGGTCCTCACATTTTTCAGTATTGGGCGCTAAATTTTTGCAGCCAAGGCCAAATTAGCATTCCGACAGCGATGCCAGCGGCGTCAGCGGCCACGTCAGCCATTGAAAAATCGCGGTAGGGCAGGGTGGCTTGCACAATTTCTATTAGCATACCGAAACCCAGCAGCAGCGGGACAAAATAGAGCGGTTTCAGCTGCGGCCAGCCCAGGCGAACCAGCAGCGTAAGCTCTAGAAAGGCAATCAGGTGATTGACCTTGTCGCTGGGCGCAGAGGGCACGGGCAGCGGGCCTGCGGTCGTGGCCAGAAATAGGATAACGGCGATAGACGCCAGTAGCGCAAACCGCCACAAGACACATAAGCGGAGTAATTGTGCAAGCCGTTGTTTCGTGGTTGCTAAAAACATATCGGTTGTTTGTTCCGGCTGTGGCAAAGACCGCATCATGATATGCTCTGCACCCCGTCAATGTCACTGCAACCAAGGTTTTGCGCCATGCTCAATGGTAACTTTTTTCGCGGATTGGGTTATCTGGGCGAGGGTTTTGGCCTGATTCTGCAACCCGGTCTTCGCCTTTTTGTAATTATCCCCGTGCTGATTAATATTCTGCTGTTCAGCCTGCTGTTTTTCTATCTGGGTGAATTGTTTTCCGGTTTGATTGCAACGGCTATGGGTTGGTTGCCAGACTGGGCCTGGCTGCAAGCGTTGGACTGGCTGTTCTGGTTGCTTTACGGCGCTATTATTGTGTTGGTGCTGGCTTATGGTTTTGTGATGGTGGCTAATCTGATTGGTGCACCGTTTTACGGTTACCTGGCGGAGCGTTGCGAGCAGCACCTGACAGGTCAACCCATCGGTGACGACGAAGATTGGGCGGGTATTGTTAAAGACATTCCACGTTCGCTGTGGCGCGAGTTGCAGAAAATCGCCTATTACCTGCCCCGAGCCCTAGGCCTGCTTATTCTGGGACTGATACCGGTGGTGAATCTGGTGGCGGTGGTGCTGTGGTTCGTGTTCAACAGCTGGATGATGGCGCTGCAGTATGTGGATTACCCGGCAGACAACCACAAGATCAGTTTTCCGGTGTTAAAAAAGATGCTGGCCGAGCGCCGATTGTCGGCTTTGGGCTTTGGACTGCCGGTAGCGCTGGCGGCCATGGTGCCAATATTAAACTTGTTTGTGGTGCCGGCAGCGGTGTGTGGTGCCACGGCGTTATGGGTGCGTGAACAAGGTTCCGCACGTTATTGATTAGGATTTGGAGGTTGCTTGAAAACGTCGGATTTTGTCATTGGCCAGCGCTGGGTTAGCCACAGCGATACAGCCCTGGGCTTGGGCATAGTTACGGATATTTCTGGGCGCAGGGTGACCCTGGGCTTTCCGGCGGCTGACGAAGAACGAACCTACGCCACCGACAACGCGCCCTTGTCGCGTATTATTTATCAGCTGGGTGAAACCATCGAAACCTTTGATGGCGGAAGCTACATCGTGCGCGCGGTTAAAGACATGGCCGGTCTGCTGGTTTACCACGCCGACGATGGCGAAAATGTCCAGACAGTTTCCGAGGTGAAGCTAAGCGGAACGGTGAACTTCTCGGCCCCTCATCAGCGCCTGTTTGCCGGCCAGTTTGACCGCAACGGTGCCTTTCGCCTCCGTTTTGCCACATTGAACCATCTTGACCGTCTGCGGGCCTCGCCGGCCGAGGGCCTGATTGGCGCCCGCACCCAGCATTTGCCCCATCAGCTTTATATTGCCGGCGAAGTGGCTCGGCGTTTTGCCCCGCGGGTACTGTTGGCCGACGAAGTAGGCCTGGGCAAAACCATCGAGGCCGGTTTGATTATGCACTATCAGCTGCATACGGGCCGCGCCCGGCGAGCTTTGATAGTGGTGCCAGATTCGCTGATTCACCAATGGCTGGTTGAAATGCTGCGGCGCTTTAACCTGCGTTTCTCCATTGTTGATCAAAGCCGCTATGACGCTATTAAAGAACAGCAGAGCGACGTGGATGCTCTGATGAGCCATATATTTGGTGAAGAGGGTCGGGAAAACCCATTTGAAAGTGAACAGCTGGTGTTGTGTAGCCAGAGTTTTTTGACCGCCACTGCACAAGCCCGAAATGACGCCATAGCGGCTGGTTGGGATTTACTGATTGTTGATGAAGCTCACCACTTGGCCTGGAGTGAAAGCCACGTTAGCGCGGAATATCAAACAATTGAAAGCTTGGCGGCGGCGAGCCAGGGCTTGTTGCTGCTTACCGCAACGCCAGAACAGATGGGGCTGGCCAGCCATTTTGCGCGTTTGCGCCTGCTGGATCCGGCGCGGTTCCACGATTTACAGGCATTCCGCGAACAGGAAAGCCAGTACGAAGTGGTAAATGCCGTGGTGCGACGATTGCAGTCTGAACACACCATCGCAAGCGGCGATCAGCAAATTCTAGAGCAGTGGCTGGGTTCGCAATTGCCCCAGCTGTTGGCAGAGAGCGACCCCCATCAGGCGATTATTGACGCCCTGCTGGATCGCCACGGCACCGGCCGGGTGTTGTTTCGTAACACTCGCGCTGCTATTCAGGGTTTTCCTGCACGTTTTCCACACCCGGTGTCACTGCCGTGCCCCGAAATTTACAGCGGCTTTACTCGCGGAATTGACGGCCTGACGCCCGAACGTAACGAGCCCGACGAAGAGCAGTGGCTGGCGGAGGACCCGCGGGTGGCCTGGTTGCAAAAAACACTGGCGGGCTTGCGCCCGAAAAAAGTGGTGGTGATCTGCGCTCACGCTAGCACGGCTATGGCTTTGGAGCGCTATTTGCAGCTGCGCGCCGGTATTCGCAGCGCAGCGTTCCACGAACATTTAAGCCTGATAGAGCGCGACCGTGCGGCAGCTTACTTTGCTGATTCAGAGCAGGGCGCCCAAGCGCTGATTTGCTCCGAGATCGGCAGTGAAGGCCGTAACTTCCAGTTTGCCCATCATTTGGTGCTGTTTGACTTGCCGGCTAACCCGGATCTGTTGGAACAACGCATTGGCCGTCTAGACCGTATCGGCCAAACCAACGCCATTGATATTTATATCCCCTATCTGGAAGGCACCAGTCAGGAAGTTCAGTACCAATGGTTCCAGCGTGGCCTGAATGCCTTTGCAGAAAGTTGCAGTGTGGGTGTGGCGGTGCAGGAGTCTGTGGCGGATGCCTGGCAGCAGTCGCTGGCGGGCGACGCCGCCGCTCTGGAAACTCTGGTGAAGGCTTCTGCGGCGGAAACGGCGCGCCTGAAAACCTTGCTGCAGAATGGCCGTGATGCGCTTATTGAGCTGAACTCCTGCCGCAACGAGCCGGCGCAACGTTTGATTGACGCTATTGAAGCTGAAGAATCCGCTGCGGCCGTGCGCGACTATATGATGGAAGCCTTCGACATTCTGGGTGTGGATGTTGAAGATCATTCCGAACATTCAGACGTGCTGCGCCCGGGCGAGCAGTACCAAGCTGGACACGTGGCAGGCTTGCCCGAAGATGGCATAACCGTCACCTGGGAGCGAGACCGCGCGCTGGAGCGCGAAGATCTGGCGTTTATGAGCTGGGAGCATCCTATGGTAACCGGCATTATGGAGTCTGTGACCAGTTCCGGATTGGGTAAAGCCGCGCTGGCAACCATGTCGGTGAAGGCATTGCCGGCCGGCACCCTGTTGATGGAAGCACTGTTCACTGTGCATTGCCCGGCGCCAGAAGCTCTTCAGTTGACCCGTTATCTGCCGGTCTCGCCGTTGCGTTTGCTGGTGGATGTCACTGGCAAAGATTTGTCGAAAGCCTTGCCCCATGACCGCCTGAACGATATGTGTTCTAACATTCGCCGGCGCACGGCGCAGGCGATTGTGCCGCAAATTCGCGCCCAGGTTGAGATCATGGTGGATCATTCTCAATGCCTGGCCGAGCCGCACTTGCAACCGCTGCAACAAAAAGCACTGGCGCAGGTGGACGCGATGTTCGGCCCGGAAATACGCCGCCTGGAAGCCTTGCAGGCGGTGAATCCGGCGATTCGTGATGAGGAAATCGAGTATTTCCGAACCCAGTTGGCCGCCGCCCGCGAAGCAATAGGGCACGCGACCCTGGCGCTGGAAGGCATTAGAGTGATCGTAACCGCCTGACGCTATGACACGCCGAGCTTAGCTGGCCAGATATTAAGCAATCAGGTAACGTAAAGTGATAAAAGCCAGCGGTTCAAACCACCCATAACAGGGGAATTGATGATGACGTTCATACTCTTTGTACTGGCGATAGCCAGTTTATTGGTGGTGATGCGCCAAGAAGCCGGAGCCAAGACTGCGGTGGGTGTTATGGTTGGAGTGGGCTTGGTATCGCTGCTGTTTGCATCGTTCTGGCTGGCACTGCTGCTATTTATTGGCGCCGGGATTACGGCCGCTGCCGGCTTGCCGGGTTTTCGTCGCAGCTGGTTAACGCCCAAAGCCTTTGCCCTGTTCAAGAAAGTCGCCCCGAAAGTGTCTGAAACGGAAAAAGTAGCGCTGGAAGCGGGCACGGTAAGTTGGGACGGCGAGTTGTTTACCGGCAAACCCGACTGGCACAACCTGCTGATAAACCGCAACACCGGCCTTACGGATAAAGAACAGGCGTTTTTGGATAATCAGTGCAACCAGGCGCTGGCCATGTGTAATGCCTGGGACATAGCCGTAGAGCGCGCCGACCTGCCGGAAGAATTGTGGGATTTCCTTAAGCGCGAAAAGTTCTTCGGCATGATTATCTCCGAAGAATACGGTGGCCTGGGATTTTCCGCGAAAGCTCAGACCGCCGTGCTGCAGCGCCTGGCTGTTAACGAAATGCTGATGGTGACCGTTGGCGTGCCCAATTCTCTTGGGCCCGGCGAGCTGCTAATAAAATACGGCACCGATGAGCAAAAAGAATATTACCTGCCACGCCTGGCGGATGGCCGTGAAATACCCTGTTTTGGCCTCACCGGCCCGCGTGCGGGCTCCGACGCCACCTCATTGCCAGACACCGGAATTGTGTGCAAGCAAGAAGTTGACGGCAAAGAAGTGATTGGTTTGCGGCTGAATTTCGAGAAGCGCTGGATTACCCTGGCGCCAATTGCCACGGTGGTGGGTTTGGCTTTCCGTATGTTCGACCCCGATGGTTTGCTGAGTGACGTTGAAGATCGCGGAATTACTTGCGCACTGATTCCTCGTGATACCGACGGCATGGAAATCGGCCGTCGCCATTGCCCAATAGGAAGCCCGTTTTTGAATGGCCCTATTATTGGCAAAGACATGTTCATTCCGCTGGACTACCTGATCGGTGGTGAAAAAATGGCCGGTGAGGGCTGGCGCATGCTGGTGGAATGTTTGTCGGTCGGTCGTTGCATTACCTTGCCGTCTGGCGCTGCTGGTGGGGCGGCTTTCGCGGTGGCTACCGCCGGTGGTTTTACCCGGATAAGGCGTCAGTTCAATACGCCCATAGCGGAAATGGAAGGCGTTCAGCAGTCGCTGGCGCGGATTGCGGCCAAAACGTACATTGCTCAGGCGGCGGTTAACCATACCGCCAACATGATTGACCAGGGCCAGAAACCGGCGGTGCCATCGGCGATTCTGAAATACCATCTGACCGAGTACCAGCGTGACGTTCTGTGCGATGCCATGGACGTTCACGGCGGTAAAGCAGTCACCCTTGGCCCACGCAATTATAATGGCATTTCGTTCAGTGGCTCGGCAGTGTCTATTACCGTTGAAGGTGCCAACATAATGACCCGCAGCCTGATGATCTTCGGTCAGGGTGCTATTCGTTGCCATCCCTACGTGCTGAAAGAGCTGGCGGCGAAAGACAACGACGATATAGATGCCTTTGACGAAGCTTTCTTCGGCCACGCCGGTTTGGTGTTTGGCAACGCTGCCCGTGCCTTTACCCAGGCTTTGGGTCTTGGCCGCGCAGACGTGCCGTTTGATCACGGTGCGCGTAAATACGCTCAGTCTGTGGCCCGCTTTAGTGCTGCGTTCGGGCTGTGTTCCGATGCGGCCATGACCACTCTGGGCAGTGAGCTGAAGATGCGCGAACTGACCTCTGCGCGTTTGGGTGACATGCTGTCGAATTTGTATTTGGCCTCTATGGTACTCAAACATTGGCATGAAACCCAGCCGGTGGACGGCGAACAGGCACTCATGGCCTACAGTTTGGACATGCTGCTGGCGCGCACGGAAACAGCGTTGGTGGAATTTCTTGATAACTTGCCCAATCGTTTAGTAGCCGGTGCGCTGCGGGTAGTAACCTTACCCATTGGCCGGCGCTGGACAGGCCCAAGCGATGCGCTGACCCACACCGTGGCGAAGGCTATTTCAACGGATTCGCCGCTGCGGAAAAAGCTGTTGTCCAGCCTGTGGGTGGGTGAAGGTGAAAGCGGCGTCGACGCCGTTATTTCCAACCCCGTGGCCAGTTACAACAACTTGTTAAAAGACAACGCCAAAGCTGAAAAGCTCTATCGCAAAGCCAATAAGGCCTACAGCAAGGGCGAACTGCCGATCACCGCTTTGCACCCGGAGCAGCGTTTTGAAGCGGCTTTGGAAACGGGCGTGTTTAGTGAGGAAGAGGCAATCTTCATGCGCGATTACGAAGCAAAAGTACTGGAAATGCTGACGGTCGACGACTTTGCCTTTAACGAGTTCGCACGCAACAAAAAGTCGGTGATTGATCACAATCCCTCAGAATCGCAGCCTTCTTGAAGGCGCATTGAGAATGTGGTTGTCAGTTCTGGCCATTAGCGGTGGTGCGGTGCTCGGCGCGAATTTGCGCTGGGCACTGAGTTTGTGGCTGAACGCCAGCCATCACCATGTGCCGCTGGGCACTTTGGTGGCCAACATGGCCGGCGGCTGGCTGGCGGGGTTTTTACTGGCCTGGTTCAGCCACAGCTCGAGCCTGTCGCCGGAATGGCGCTTGTTTGCAATAACCGGCCTGTGTGGCGCGTTAACGACATTTTCCACTTTCTCGCTGGAAATGCTCACGGCTTTGCAACAGGGAAAGTGGGGCATGGCGCTGGTGGGTGTTCTGGCCCACGTTTGCGGTGCTTTGCTGATGACAGCTGTTGGCTTTTACACTGTCGCATTGATTAAAAGTTGATCCGCACCATTACCTATATAAAATTTTCAAAATCCACTTGGCAAGCCCTGGATTCCCGAGTAGAGTAAATCTTGAAGGAAATATTCAGTGAAGCATTTAATTAAGAAGACGTAGTCCAGCGGTTGGCGTTAAACCCAGCGATGAGCAGTTACCGTCCCTTTTTTGATTCCGCAGATTCTGGTTTTCCGTAAACACCGGCTTAAGCCATGTTGGCTGAGCGGGGTGAATAATTGATTGATTGCAGGATATTTGAGCATGTCTACTACTACCGGTACTGTTAAGTTCTTCAACGAAGCAAAAGGATTTGGTTTTATTACTCGTGAAGGCGGCCCCGACGTATTCGTTCACTACAGCGCTATTCAGGGTGGCGGTTTCAAGACTCTGGCAGAAGGCCAGCAAGTTGAGTTTACCGTTACTCAGGGCCAGAAAGGTCCCCAAGCGGAAAACGTTGTACCTCTGTAATCCCGCTTGGATGCAGAAGTAACCCGCTATAAAAAAAAGGCAGCTAACGCTGCCTTTTTTTATGGCTGTGATTCGTTCTGAATAAGATTTTAACAATGGCTGCTTAGCGGGTGATAACCGCAGCGTCACCGCGGCCTTCCACCGCGGCCAGTTCCGCGCTGGATAACCACTCGCCGGGTGGTAATGCCATTACGCTGGCGCAAGCCGCCAGAGCGTGGGCCCAGGAACAACCATTGGTAAACAGCATGCCGGCTTCGTTCAGCGTGCCTCCATGGTTGCGGTAGCCCAACACCCGTGATGTTGCCGGTGCGGGAAACAGCGTGTGCAGATGGCCACGGAACACCTCTGGGCGCATGTGCGTTAGTGCGACCCGGCGGCTTAACCGGCTTGGGAATAGCTGTTCACGTTCCAGTTCATTCACGCACACAGCGGCTTCCAGGGCGTCGCGGGGCTGACGCAAACGTCCTGGCTCCTGAACGTACACCAGGCGGAAAGCTGCACTGCTGTCGCGCAATCGTTCACAGGCACGGATGGCTTCTGAAAGCTGGTAGGCACCATTGGCAATCACCATAACCGGTTCGCGCCCGCCAGTGTCTTCATCAATAACAATCGCTCCCTGACGCGCTAGAAGCGCCGCTTCGGCGGTGTTGAACACGCATGGCCGCTCACGCTTTGGGACAACCATGCAGGTAATGCGACCGCGGTTGCGATAAATGTCGGGCATCAGCGCCAGGGTGCTGCTGTAGTCAGCGGGGAACACCACGCGGGAGACATCGCTCATCTCCCCTAGTAAGCTTTCACAAAACGTTGTGTCTTGATGGGACTGCTCGTTCTTGCCGTTTTCCCAAGTGTGGGACGTTGCTACCACGGGCAGGCCCAGCCAGCGCGCAGGGCGCCCTACTGCGGCCTGGTGGCGGGAGAACATTAATTCCTGGCGGATGGCTCCGAGCATTTTTACGCAAAAGGCTTCGTAGCTAGCCACCAGGTTGAGCCCAGCCTTGTTAGCCAGGCAAGCAGACACCACCGCTTCTTCATTTAAGACGGTAATAACCCCGCCCAAAACCGACTCATTGTCGTTTTCCGGTTCGTTCACCCGGTGCTTTAACAGGTGCAATACGCCCTCCAGACGGTTGCTCACAAGCTCGTCCGGGTTTCCCACGCGGGGCCTTAATGTTGGGTTTGCCCCAACAAGCGCGCAGAAGAAATCGCTGATGGCGGTCATCGGCGATGCGGCTTGCTGCACCGGCGCCAACGTTGGAATAACCGGGTCTGGAGGATTGCGCAGAGCCAGAGGGTGGTCCCGTTCTAGCGGTCTTTTTTGATCCTGGTGGCGGTTCAGCGTGCGCAGTGCAGCGTTCAGTGTGTCTGGCTCAACGTGCAGCGGCGTGGTGTATTGATGAAACAGTTCGCGTATGCGTGCGTCAACCCGCGGGTTGCCCGGCAGTGGCAAATTATGCGCAGAATTTTCGCCGGCGCCGTAAAAACCGAAGCCTTTGATGGTTTCGGCAATGCCGTAAGGAATCCGTGCAGGGTAGTTCTGCTGACCACTCAATACGGCTTCGGCCTGTTCTTCCAGCGCCCATTCCATATCCAGTATGGCGCACACAAACGCCGCAGGGTCGCGACCATCAAAACGGAAGGGTGCAAAGCCGCGGGCGGACAGATGTTCTTCAAAGCGCTCTAGGCCTTCGCGGGTGCCCAGCTCGGTACGCTGTTCAATGCGCCGGCCGTTGGCAATCATGATGGGCATGATCGAACCGCAGTCTTCAGCGCGCCACCAGCGCGGAATCCAGTCGCTGCCACGCTGTTCTTCGGCGGCGCCGTCAGACAAAAACGCCACCAGAGATTCGCCGGGTAGCGGCATGTGTGCGTACTGCAGTTCGGCAAAGCCCAAATAGCCGCCTTCAATAATGCCGCCGGCGGTGTAAGGATTAACGTGGCTGCCCAGGGGCGCTACGTTGCTGCCATCTGGATTCTGGCGGTAACTGTAAAAATCCCGGGCAAGCTGTGTCAGGCCATCTGCTCCACCGTAGGCCTGCTGCTGTTCCGGGTGCAGGTTGCCGGTCAGAACATTCAGGGCGTCAATAGCGGCGACGCAGTGACCTTGGCCCATTAACCAGCTGCGGGTTTTTCCGGTCAAGCTGTTGGTGGCTAGGTAGGCGGCGTAGGCAGGCACCATATTCAGCGCGCCACCGGTATGGCCTTCGGGTTTGGGTTTGAAGTCATCCGCCGCCAAGGCCCTGCCCTTGCGGCATACGCGGTTGGTGTAGGTCATGTGCACCACTTGCCACATGCCTGCACTGGCAAGCCGATCTAGAGCAGCCAGGTGATGGAATACGGTTTCCAGGTTTGGCTGCAGCTTGCGATTGACCAGTTGCCGGGCCACGCGCAGCACGCTTGCACACAGCCGGTCACCGTGGTTGATAACGCCATAACCGGCGCGCCAGTAGTCGTATGCGTCTTGCGCATTGCCAGTCAGGGTGTTGACTAGAGAATCGTTGTTTAGGTCGTGCGCAGACATATTAGCCTTCTATTCATTTCGAAGTATGGTCGGAGTATATGCGCGGCAGATTCGGGGACTATTGATGCAGGTCAGCGTGGTGGCCTGCACAGATTACACGGGAGTAACATCGGGTGTCGGCTGCCGCGTAACCGGCGGTTTGGGAATTTCTAGGTAAAACTGGCGATTTCGGCGCTGGTTAAAAAGCGATGCTCACCGGCGGCCAATGCCGGATCCAGCGTTACCCCACCAATGCGGCTGCGGTGCAGAGTAGTGACATGATTACCAACGGCGGCCAACATGCGTTTGACTTGGTGATAGCGGCCTTCAGAAATCGTTAGCTCTACTAGCTGTGACTGCAGCACCGTCACTTGAGCGGGCTTTGTCGGCTTAGTGTCGTTACGAAGCATCACGCCGGCTTCCAGAGCCGCGATAGCCGCTTGTGAAATGGGCGCACTCAGAGCCACTTGGTAGGTTTTCGGGCACTCCACTCTTGGTGAGGTAACCCGGTGTGACCACTGACCATCGCTTGTTAGTAATAGCAAACCGGTAGTGTCAGCGTCCAGCCGGCCGGCAATGTGAAGATTGCGGGTCAGCTCTGCCGGCAGAAGGTCCAGCGCTGTGGGTTGGTCGCTGTCGCGGGTCGCACTGATAAACCCTGCGGGCTTGTTGAGCATCAAGTAGCGTTCAGTAGGCAGGGCAACGGGTTCCCCTTGCAGCATAACCTCGGCATTGGCTGGAACGGCGGTTGCCGAACTTTTCCATACGATGCCGTTTACCTGAACGTCACCAATGGCTATGGCGCGTTTTGCTTCTTTGCGTGAAAGCTCCGAACTGGTGGCAATAAATTGATCGAGGCGCATGGACTTCAACACTCCTGGCCGGGAGCTGGCGTGGCAAGGTTGGCTAGGCACAGAATCGGGATGGCGCCGGTTATGCGGCCCCACAGCAGGGGCAGCGCAGCGTTATTAAAGGCGGGCCTGGGTGCTTGTTCGCCATTGCCGTTCACCAGTGCGCCATCCCGCTCATTGGCAAGAACAAATGTAAAAGGATGCGCCCCGGGAATGCCCAGGCGCACATCGGTGGCGGTAATTTCACCGTTGCGTGTCTGATAATCAAGAAAACCCCGGGTAAACCATTCCAGGCGACGGGTTTCAGGCAGTTGCGCAACAGAATTGGCAAGCTCCGGTTGGCGCGGGAAATATTCAAGCATTAAGGGGCTGTCGCCATCCAAAAAACCGGTCACGATTTCAACACGCTGCTGTTCGGTGATTGCGGTGGCGCGCCAGAGCACCGTGTTGAAGGGCATAGGCTGCACCAGAAGTTCGGCGTCGGCAAAGCCTGCGCTGGCAAGGGCTGGTTGCACGCGTTCGGTTATTACCTGCTGAGCTGCAAACGACCAACCGAGATACCCGGTGGACAGCAGCAGGCCGGCCGCTAAGACGCGTACAGCCGCAGGCCGCAGCAAAAAAGCAGCGCAGCCCGCCAGCAGCGGTAGCGTATACAGAGGGTCGATAATAAAAACACTGCTGATAGCCAGCGGCCGGCCAAGGGGCCAGAACAGTTGTGTACCGTAGGTGGTGAAGGTGTCCAGAATAGGGTGTGTCAGCAACACCAGCGCGGTGAGTAACAGCCAGCGGGAAAACCCAAGTTGTGGCTTCCAGCGCCAGAACAGGGCTGCAAGCAGCAGCGACAGAGGTGCAAGTACAAACAACGAGTGGCTAAAACCCCGGTGCTGGGTGAAATTGGCGACGGCCGAGCCATAATCAATCAGCACGTCTAGATCGGGAAGCGTGCCTAATAGCGCGCCGGTGATCAGAACCGATCGCCCGAGCGTTTTACCGGCTACAAGGCCTGCGATGGAAGCGCCAAGAGCCATCTGCGTGATTGAGTCCATGAAGATCGCATCATTTTGGTGAGTAAGGTTATCTACCGGCGTATCAAAGTACCGGCGTTATCTGCAAAACGCGTAAAACCTGAGGCCCCGGATAACCGTCGGCGACCAGCCCGTTGGTAATTTGGTACTGACGGATAGCGGCGCGGGTGGCCGGGCCCATAATGCCATCTGGCGCGCCGGCGGAATATCCACGTTGTTCCAGCTGCTGCTGTAACTGCATGATGTTGTCGCGGGACAGCGCAAGCGCATCGACCGGGGGAGGGTTTTGTAACCCGCCTGCACCGGCGATACGGTCGGCCAGATGGCCCACGGCGATGGCGTAAAATTCCGAGCGATTCCAGCCCATAATCACTTTAAAATTGTGATAGGCCAAAAACGCTGGGCCTTGGTGGCCGGCGGGTACGATCAATGCTGCATCAATCGCCTCCTCGGCCAGGGGCCCGCCTGACGCATTGGTAACGCCAAGCTGGTTCCACTGCTGCAGAGATTGACGACGGCCATCGGCCAGGGCAAAGTTAAAGTTTTCGGGTAGCTGTACTTCACGACCCCAGCGGTAGTCGCCATCCCATCCCATCGATTGCAAAAATTGCCCGGCTGACATCAGCGCGTCTGGCAGGCTGTTCCACAAATCACGGCGGCCATCGCCGTCTGCGTCGACGGCGTGCTTCAAAAAGACCGTGGGCATGAACTGCACGTGGCCCATAGCACCGGCCCAGGAACCTTCCATTTGCTCAGGGCTAATGGCGCCTTCGTCAACAATCTGCAGAGCAGCAATCAGCTGGCGGGTAAAAAAGGTCTTGCGGCGCTCATCACAAGCCAGTGTCGCTAATGAGCTGGGCACCGACATTTTGCCAAAATAGCTGCCGTAGTTGGTTTCCAAGCCCCAGAAGGACAGCAAATAGGCGGCGGGCACGCCGGTTTCATTGGTCACTCGTTGCAGTAGATCGGCGTGCTCTATTAATAGCTGACGGCCGGTATTGATGCGAGTGTCGTTTACCCGGCGGTTCAAATAGTCAGCAAAGGGCGTGGTAAATTCCGGCTGGCGCCGGTCCAGCTCAATTACCCGTTCCAGATACTCCGCGTCAGCCAAGACGCTGCGCGCGGTTTCAGCGCTAACGCCGGCGGCTATGGCCTGTTGTTGCAAATCTGCTTTGCACGTCTCAAAACTGTTGAGCGCAGCAGGCTGGTCCGTGGCCTTGTCGGCAAGGCTGGCGCTGGCGTTCAGCGGCATAGCGGCCAGCATGCCGGCACACAGGGCCGTGGCGGCCGGGCGAAGAAGGCGGGAAATGGAGACGGGCACGTAGAACCTCCGGAAAATGGGCGTAGGACGTATTATTGACGTCCATAGTAGCGTTTTTTGCGGTCCTAAAAACACACTTGCCACTGCTGGCGGGTGACAAATCAGTAACCTACACCCACAAGATGGAACCGTACTTTACGCGACGGGCTTCTATGGTGAGGGTTTGTTTTATAGTAATGTATAACATACGAAAAACAGCGTAATAGAAGGTCGATCCAATGGCGATGCTGACAGCACTGGTAGTAGATGACGCCAGCTTTGTGCGGGACCTGATCAAGCGTGCAGTCAGGCAGCAGTTTCCGATTATCGAGACCATCGATGCTGCTAACGGCAAAAAAGCGCAGATGCTGATGTCACGCACCACCTTTGACTTGATTCTCTGCGACTGGGAAATGCCGGAAATGTCAGGGCTGGAGCTGCTGCAGTGGATGCGACAACAGCCCCAGTACGCCAAAGTGCCGTTTATTATGATTACCAGCCGCGGCGATAAAAGCCACGTAATTGAAGCCATACAGCAGGGCGTGTCGGACTATCTGGGCAAACCGTTCAGCCCTGACGGTCTGGGTAAAAAAATACGCAAAGTTATGGGACAAACGTTGGCGCAGGCCATGGCAAACGCTGGCAAGGCACCTGCGGTTCAGGCCGATGCCTTGGCACTTTCGGCCTCTCTGTTGACCCGTAAAACGGAGCTCCCGACCGCTTCTGCAACGCCTGCGGAGCCGGCCGCTGTTGAGGCAGTTGCGGCGTTTCCCCAGCGCCAACCCACCGCAAAGGCGCGCCCAGTGATGAATATGGCCACCGTGCGTTTTTCTGACCACACCTTGCAGTCGGTGGTAAAAGACATCAACCTCAACGAGGTTCGGGTGATTGCCCGCCGCGACCAGCAGTTTCCCGGCATCCTGGACCAAGCGGTGGTGGATATTGAAATTTCGGAAACTGATGTTGCGCGGTTAAACGGATACGTGCATCAGCTTCAGGCGGTCGACAAACGCCAGGACACAGACTTTATCAGCGCCACTATCCGCTTTGTAGATGAAGATCCGAGAAAAATGGAAGACCTGTCGCGCTTTATTGCCCACTTTCGAGCGGTAGCGCCTCGCTAGCAACGATCCGCTGCGCGGGGAATTGGCAACTAAAGGTACTGCCCTTCCCCAGGCTGCTACTGATTATCAGTTGTCCATCGTGGTTCAACAGCACGTGCTTAACAATAGCCAGACCCAGCCCCGTGCCGCCGGTGTCTTTGTGGCGACTGGGGTCAGCGCGATAAAAGCGTTCCGTTAGCCGCGGAATGTGGGTTGGGTCTATACCAATGCCGTTGTCTTCCACCGTTAGCAGTGGACCTTGTTCGCCGGCGCTCCAGTGAACGCGAATCTGGCCTTGTGCAGGGGTGTACTTTACCGCGTTAAAAATCAGATTAGAAACCCCGCTGCGCAACTGTGACAAGTCGCCGCGTATTTGCGTCGGGCCGTCGATTGTCAGCTCAATTCGGTGTTGCTTGCCGCCACTGAGGGCGTTTGCGTCATTGCAGACCTGTCTCAGCAGAGTGCCTGCATCAACGGTGCCTTCGTGCAGATTGCGATCGCCGGTTTCAATTTTCGACAATAGGATCAGATCTGCAATTAAGGCTTCCATACGCGCCGATTGGCCTGCCATGGTGGCCAAAGCGCGTTGCCAGTTGGCCGGTACTTCATCGCTATGGTCCGACAGGGTTTCCAGGTAACCGCTAATAACGGTCAGCGGTGTGCGCATTTCATGGGATAAGTTGCTAACAAAATCCTGCCGCACCTGTTCCAGCTGATGCAGGCGGGTAACGTCTTTGATGAGCAATAGACGATCGTTATCGCCAAACAGGCTGATTTGAATCTGCAGGCGCAGGTGGGCGCGAGCCGGAGCGTTTAGCTCCAATGGCTGCTGGTATTGTTTCTGTTCAAAGTAATGGATGAATGCGGGTAGGCGAATCAGGTTCTGAATCAGCTGTCCCTGGTCGGTGCCGTTACGCAGATTTAGCAGGTAATCTGCGCTGCCGTTCCACCAATCTATAGCGCCGCGGGAATCGGTCATCACCACGCCATCGCGCATGGCATTGGCGGATTGTTGCACCTTTTGAAGACGCTCTTGTAGCGCAGATCGGTGTTTGATGTGCTGTTTCTGGAGTTTGTTCAGGCCGTCAAAAATATTACCCCACAAACCTACGCTGTCTGGCGCTTCGCTGGCGGTGTCCGGTTGCGCCAGCCAGCGTAGCAGGCGTTTTGTTTGCGCGAGGGTCCAGCCCAGGTAAAGCAGCAGACCGGCGAGCAAGCCGTAAAGTGGAAAGCCTACCAGCCAACCCAGCAGCAAGCTCAATCCTAGCAGGGCAATCATCAAACGCAGGTATTGTGACCAGTTCTGTTGCATGGCAATGAGTCCGTAACGGGTTCGGCGCTTAGCCGGGGTCTGCGGAAAATCGGTAGCCGGCACCGCGAACGGTTTGTACTAGATGGTCGTGATGAGTGCCAAGCGCTTTGCGCAACCTGCGGATGTGGACGTCTACGGTGCGCTCGTCCAGATATACGTTTGCTCCCCAAACCTGATCAAGCAGCTGGCTGCGACTGTACACCCGGTCCTGATGGCTCATGAAAAACTGCAGCATGCGGTATTCTGTTGGCCCCAGTTCCAGTTGTCCGAACTGACTACTAACCCGGTGGCTGAGCGGGTCCAGAGTCAGACCGCCTACTTCCAGAGCACTATCAACGCCGGCGGGAGTGCTGCGTCGCAGCACGGCTTTTAGCCGGGCCAGCAATTCCCTCGGGCTAAATGGCTTGGTGATATAGTCGTCGGCGCCGGATTCAAGACCCAGTATTTTGTTATCTTCTTCGACTTTTGCGGTCAACATAATAATGGGAATTGCCGCAGTAGTATCGTCTTTTTTCAGCCGCCGGGCCAGCTCGATACCGCTGGTGTCTGGCAACATCCAGTCCAGCAAAATCAGATCCGGGCGCTTGTCGACAATCAGGGTGTGGGCAGCCTTTGCGTCGGCGGCTTGCAGGCAGGCATAACCCGCCATTTCCAGGGCCACAGTGACCATTTCGCAAATGGCAGACTCGTCGTCTACAATCAGAATGGTTTTTTCGGGCATGGCGGTAACCTGCTTTAGCGTTGCGTTGAATTCGCCGTATTACACCCGCTTACTGTTACAGATGTGTGACAGCGGGTCGAGAGTTTTGCTCAGGCGAGCATGCGATCAACGGCCAGCCCGGCAAACAGCGCAAAACCTGCCCAGTTATTGTGTAAAAAGGCTTTGAAGCATCCGGCCCGGTCGCGCTCACGGGCCAGAAATTGATGGTAAATGAACAGGCAAGCCATGGTCAGCAAACCCATATAGTAAAAGGTACCCAGTTCGGCCTGTTGGCCGACCAGCAGCAGTATGGCGATGATGGTGGTTTGCAGAATGCCCAGGATCAGGCGGTCGGCGTCACCAAACAGCACTGCGGTGGATTTTATGCCCACTTTCAGATCGTCGTCGCGATCGACCATGGCGTAAAAGGTGTCATACACCACCGACCAGATAACATTGGCAATGAACAGTAGCCAGGTGACTTGGCTGAGTTCACCGGTTTGGGCAGCCCAGGCCATCGGAATGCTCCAGCCGAAGGCCGCGCCCAGAAATACCTGGGGTAGGTGGGTATAGCGCTTCATAAAGGGATAAACAAACGCCAACAGAGCGCCACCAAAAGCCAAATAGAGGGTCAGCGTGTTGGTAAACAGCAGCACCATTAAAAAAGATACCAGGCCCAGTCCAACAAACAGCGCGACGGCTTCCCAGGGCTGGATGCGGCCGGTGGTTAACGGCCGGTCTTTGGTGCGCTCGACGTGCCTGTCCCATTCGCGGTCAGCAAAGTCATTAATGGCACAACCCGCTGCACGCATAAAATACACGCCGAGCGTGAATACCATCAGGTTGCTCAGACTGGGCATGCCGTCGGCGGCCAGCCACAACGCCCAATAGGTGGGCCATAGCAACAATAACGTGCCCACGGGGCGGTTCAGACGCAGCAGTAGGGCGTAATCCCGCAGGCGTAAACGAACGTGATCGGGTAAGGCGTTGGCTAGCATGGCAGGGTTCGCTGGTCGGTAATAACGGTGAATGTGCAGGGGATTATAGCCAGTGCCGGGCGCGGGTCAAAAAGCTGCTGCCAACTCTGGCGGAATCAAGTTCGTTCTGCGCCGCAGTAAAGCTGCGGTAGCAGGTATTCGCACACCATCAGCGAATGCTGGCGGCCTTGCCTGCGGGTGTGAAACAGCGAACGCCGGGCCAGCCGCGGTTGCCCGCTATGGGTGCCCTTGCATAACCCGGTTTCGAGTGGGCCTCGATGCCACTGGCGGTGGCTGAATAGGTAGGCGCCCAGTGGCCGGTTGCCCAAGTTGCGAAGCTGGCGGCCTGGCCCTTGCAGGCAGGCCAAGGGAATAACGGTACGCGCCAACACCCAAGGTTGGCCATCGCCGCACAAGCGCACTTCGCGAATCCACGCTTGCTGGCGCCAGGGAATGTTCAGCTTGCGGGCTTCTTCGACGCGGGGCAGGGCAAAACCTTCGCTGGCGACTTCTACCTGAAAGCTTTGCTGGCAGCGTTGCTGCAACGCTCGGGTGAATGAGCCCTGAACGTTTAACCAGTAGCGCGCCGGGCCATGAACCTGAGGGTCGCGCAAGCCCGCGGCCGCTGGCTGGCGATACCAGCAGGCCGGTGGGACTGTTAGAGCGCAGGCCGCCGTTGGGCTGTTTTTACAGACCTTTGACAGCATAGATACCAGGCGCATTACGCCAGTAGCCTTTGTAGTCCATACCAAAGCCGAACAGAAAGCGGTCTTCGACATCCATACCGGTGAAATCGGCTTTCAGACCGGGTCGACATTTGCGATCGTGCTGTTTGTCTACCAGTACGGCGGTCAGCACTTCAGCTGCGCCGTGTGCGCGGCAATAATCGGCGATGGCGCACAGGGTCGTACCTTCGTCCAGAATGTCGTCAACAATCAGAATGATACGGTCGTTCATGTCAGCTTCCGGCCGCAGCTTCCACTCCAGAATGCCGCCGGTGGTTTCCTGGCGGTAACGGGTGGCATGCAAGTATTCGGCTTGAACGGGAAAGTTTAGCTGGGTGAGCAGCTGGCCAGTGGTGATCAGGCCCCCGTTCATCACGCAGAAAACCAGCGGGTTGCTGCCTTCAAGGCGTTCGGTGATAGCGCTGGCCAGAGCAGTAATAGCGGCCTGTACCTGCTGATTTGGAACCAGGCAATCGGCTTCGGCCATTACCTGCTTCATTTCGGCGACGGTATCGATCATAACGGGCGGTCCTGTCTTAAAGCGGGCGATTATACCGGAGCGATGAGTGTGAAGGGAGAGCTAACCGGGCATGGAGGGGTCTGTATTTATGGCTACACGTGCAAAACAGGCATACTGACCCCCGTCGCAAGGTTACGGCGGGCGTTAATGACCGTGTATTTTCCGCGGTACGATTGGCCCGGGTGCCAACTTGAAGCGTAGATGAACGGCAAGCGTCATTAATAGTAATAGTAACAGGAGCAGGTAATGAAGAAGTGGCAATGTGTGGTGTGTGGGCTGATTTATGACGAAGCCGAAGGCTGGCCGGAAGACGGTATTAAGCCAGGAACGGCCTGGAATGACGTGCCAGAAGACTGGTTGTGCCCGGACTGCGGTGTGGGTAAGGAAGATTTTGAAATGATCGAAATCGACTGAGGCGGGTACAGCATGACAACAGCTTCTGAACGCAACCCCATTGTCATTGTTGGCAGTGGCTTGGCCGGTTACTCGTTGGTGCGGGAGCTGCGCAAGCACAACGCGGACGCACCCATACTGCTGGTAACCGCCGATGACGGCATCAGCTACTCAAAGCCCATGCTGTCTAACGGCTTTGGTAAAGGTAAAGATGCCAATGGCCTGGCTCAGGCTAGCCAGCATTCGATGGCTGAACAGTTTGATCTGCAGCTGATACCCCATACCCGGGTGACCGCTCTGAATCCGCAAGCCCATCAAGTTCTGTTGGGTGACCACTGGCAAAGCTACAGCAAGTTAGTGCTGGCCTGGGGTGCGGAAGTGGTACCACTGCATCTGGCTGGTAGTGGCAGCAGTTCTGTGTATTCCATTAATGACCTGAACGACTACCGTGCCTTCCGTGCCGCCTTAACGGGCGCTGAGCGAGTGGCCATTATGGGCGCCGGACTGATCGGCTGTGAATTTGCCAATGATTTGCTTCTGGGCGGGTATCAGGTAGAAGTGATTGCGCCCTCGGCAACGGTGATGCCCACGCTTATGCCTGAACAGGCCGCTTGCGCGCTGCAAAATGAACTGGAGGCGCTGGGTGTGACTTTTCACCTGGAGACCCAGGTTGATCGCATTGAGCAAGTGCCGGCTGGAGTCGATGGTGGCGTAATCCTGGCGCTGACCAATGGCCGGCAACTGCAGGCCGATGTGGTGATTTCGGCAGTGGGGTTAAGGCCGCGGACCGAACTGGCACAACAGGCCGGGCTAGTGGTGAACCGCGGTATTGTGGTGAATCGGGCACTGGAAACCTCGGCGCCGGATGTGTATGCCCTGGGCGACTGTGCTGAGGTGGATGGACAACTGCTGCTGTACGTTATGCCGCTAATGGCGAGCGCCCGAGCGTTGGCAAAAACCCTGAGCGGCGAGCGTAGCGAGGTGCTCTACCCGGCCATGCCGGTGATGATAAAAACACCTTGCTGTCCGGCGGCGGTAAACCCACCACCGTTGGGCGCGGAAGGGTATTGGCAAGTCGAGCAGGATGGCAATCACGTGAAAGCGCTGTTTAATAATCCAGAAGGTAAGCTGTTAGGCTTCGCGCTAACCGGTCGCTTTGCCATGGAGAAGCAGGCGTTGTCGCGGCAGTTGCCGGCGCTGCACAACGCAGTTTCCTGAGCGCTAATTATCGGTTTTCATTGCCAAGCTGCGCGCCCTGGGTGAGAATTTAGGTCGTTTGCTTATTATTACTCAACAGGAGCCAGCATGCTGGATATAACCCGAAAACTGGTGGATTTGCTGAACGTGAGCGCTATCGGCGTAGATCATTTCCAGGGTGACAGCGAAGATCTAGGATTTCCAAACGTATTTGGTGGCCAGGTTCTGGGCCAGGCGCTGATGGCCGCCAGCCGTACCGTGGAGGACCGCCTGTGTCATTCTCTGCATGCGTATTTTTTGCGCCCGGGTAATCAACGCATGCCTATCGATTATGAAGTGGAGCGGGTGCGCGACGGTGGCAGCTTTTCTGTTCGGCGGGTGACCGCGCGCCAGGAAGGCAAGGAGATTTTGACCTGTTGTGCGTCTTTCCAAAGCGATGAGGCAGGTTTTGAACACCAGTTTGAAATGCCAAAAGTGCCGGCACCGGAAACCCTGAAAACCGAGCAGGAGCTGGGCGAACTGCTGGCGTCCCATGTTTCTGAAGCCCTGCGCCCTCTGCTGACGCGCGACCGCCCGGTGGAGTTTCGCCCGGTCGCCCCGAGTGACCCGTTACATCCCGAACCCCGCCCACCCCGAGCCCAGGATTGGGTACGGGTAAGGGGTGCCTTGCCGGATGACCCGGTGCTGCACCGCTGCTTACTGGCCTATGCCTCGGATTTCTCGTTTTTGGGCACGTCGCTGTTGCCCCATGGGGTCAAGTTTTGGGATGGCAGCTTGCAGGTAGCTAGCCTGGACCACGCTATGTGGTTTCACCGTGATTTCCGCATGGATGAGTGGTTGTTGTATGACAAAGACAGCCCAAGTGCGGCGGCAGGGCGAGGGTTGAATCGTGGTAGTTTCTATAATGCTTCCGGCGGAATAGTTGCTTCCTGTACACAAGAAGGCTTGATTCGCCTGCGAAAAAGCCAGTAGCGGCACAAAATGGACCCGTCAAAGCCGAGGTAAACAGCTCTGACTGGCATTTTGGTTTTTGTCTTAGGTGTGTGTTTTTAGTTGTTTGACCCATTCTTGCGCCCACTCAGCGGCCTCAATCTCGGGCGCCATGGTTTCCATGGCGTCGATGCGCAGGGTATCACCCACTTTACGCGCGGAGGTTTCATAGAGGGCTTCTTCGATCAGTTCGCCGGCGCCGCAAAAAGTGTCTCCGTAAGAGCTGTCACCCAGCACGATGCTGCCAAATGGGCGGCCGGGCTGCTGTGGCAGCTGGTCCCGCAAATCCACATAAAACTGCAGGATGTTTGAGGGCAGTTCACCCTGGCCAGTGGTAGAGGTGCACACTAGCAGGGCGTCATTGTTGTCGGTGATGTCAGACAGCTGGGGCTCTTCCAGAACCGTTACACGGTAACCGAGCGGCGTCAGTGTCTTTTCGACGGCGCGGGCACTCATCAGAGCGCCGCCGTAAACGCTACCAACAAGAATGCGGATGGCTTGCATAGAAAAATTCCGAACAATTGAGTGAGGTTTGGGTTTCTGGTAATGAGAAGCAGCTGCAACCATTTACAGGCTGAGATAATAGCCCTGACCGATCGTTTTTTGCAATACGGTGATTTATGCCGGATTTATTTCAATTTCATTGCAAAAATTTTATAGTGCCGCCTGCAGTTTTGCTGCACTCAGATGACGCCATGCCACATGAGATATTCCATGATATGAGCCGTTCAAGCGGATTTCTGGACACAGTTCTTACCAGCCCCTCCACGGAACGCTTTCGGGTTGGAATCAGCCTGTTGTTTTTACTGGGCGTTTGGTTGTCGGTAGGCTCGTTTGCGAGTGGCTTGCCAAACGGCATGCTGCTGATGGCTGCTGCTGTGATTGGTGGCTATATGGCCATCAACATCGGTGCCAACGATGTTGCCAACAATGTGGGCCCGGCGGTGGGCTCTGGCGCTTTGTCGCTGGGCGCCGCGGTCGCTTTGGCGGCTGTCTTTGAAGCCGCTGGCGCGTTGATTGCCGGCGGCGACGTGGTGTCTACCATCAAAGGCGGGATTATCGATCCGTCTAACCTGAGTGACGACGGCTCCTTTGTCTGGTTGATGACGGCAGCCCTGCTGGCCGGCGCGCTGTGGCTGAACCTGGCCACCTGGATGGGTGCTCCGGTGTCTACCACCCATTCTATTGTGGGCGGGGTACTGGGGGCAGGTATTGCCGCCGGAGGCTGGGGCATTGCGGACTGGGGCGTCATGGCTAAAATCGCAGCCAGTTGGGTGATTTCACCGGTGTTGGGTGGTGCTTTGGCCGCTCTATTTTTGTACCTGATAAACCGCACCGTGTTGTATCGGCGCAATGTTATCGCGGCGGCGCGCATTTTTGTGCCCTGGCTGGTGGCCGGTATGGCCTGGGCGTTTGGCACGTATCTGATGCTCAAAGGCCTGAAAAAGCTTGTGTCGCTGGACTTTATGGGTGCAGCGCTGGTGGGTCTGGTGGCTGCGGTGGTGGCCTTCTTTGCGATACGCGCGTTGGTTAACCGCAAAGCCGCGACGATGGAAAACAACGCCGCCGGTGTAAACACGCTGTTCACTTGGCCGCTGATTTTTGCTGCAGCGCTGCTTAGTTTCGCTCACGGAGCCAACGACGTAGCCAATGCCATCGGGCCCCTGGCTGCTATAAACGATGCCCTGGCCAACGGCGGCGTGGTGACGTCCTCCAGTATTCCTTTATGGGTGATGGCGGTAGGCGCCTTGGGTATTGCGTTGGGCCTGATGCTGTTTGGCCCGCGGCTGATCAAAACCGTGGGCAGTGAAATCACCGAGCTGGATAAAACTCGCGCCTTTTGCATTGCACTATCGGCTGCTTTGACCGTCATTTTGGCGTCGCAACTTGGACTGCCGGTGAGTTCCACCCACATCGCCATTGGCGGTGTGTTTGGCGTTGGCTTCCTGCGTGAGTATCTGAAGTCGAATTACGCCACCCAACTGCACAAGATCATGGAACAGCGGGACTCCGAAGAGCGCGAACGTTTGAAACCATTTTTGGACGATTTCCGTAATGCCTCAATTGAGGAAATGGAGAACTTGCTCAAGCGTGCGAAGAAAAATAAAAAACAGGTGCCGCTGACAAAAAACGACCGTAAACGGCTGAAGAAAGTCTACCGGGAAGAGATGGTTAAGCGTTCCCACCTGACTCGTATCGCCGCGGCCTGGATTATTACCGTGCCGGCGTCGGCATTGATGGCTGCCGTGTTGTTTTTTACCCTGCGTGGGCTGATGATTTAGTGTCCTGTTTGGCAAACGAATGAGCGAAACGGGCCACTAGCCGTTCAAGGCAAGTTTGCCCATACTGAGTAACACGACGTGGGAGTGATAGCTTCCGAAATCTTATTTGTTGGGGAGTGAGCTTATGAGTACATCCGTTGAAAGCAACCAAGCCAGGATAATTAACGAGCTGAGGGTGTTTATCAAGAAAGTAATGAGCGAACCCACCATTGCGGTCAGATCAATGGACATTGCCCGCAAGCACAAAGGTGAACCCAATTCTGACGAGGCTATCGCGCGGGAGATCAGCTCCAGCACCAGCATTCGTATTCCGGAAAAGTGGAGCGATGCAGACCGTATGTTTCTAGACATTATCCACGAAGTGCTGGACGACGAAGACGCGCTGTATTAAGCGCGGGTGCAAGCGCTCGCACAGAACAAACAACAACGGCGCCTTATGGCGCCGTTGTTGTTTGTTCTGTCTGTTTAGAGCGGATTAGAAGCGCTTAGGCTCGCGCCCTGGCGCCTGCGGCCAGGTTGTTCAGAATTGCCATTTCGTCGGCAATACCGTTTTCGCCGGCCAGCAGCCGTTGCTCTGCCAGAATGTCCGACAGTATGTCGGCGGTGGTCAGCGGGTTAGCCAGCACCACGCGGAATACAATGCAGGGAAAGTTGTAATAGTTGTCCGGTTCCAGACGAGTACGGGAGACAAACGCTTTACCCCTTTCACGCTGGGTTTTCTGGATAAACTTGGTGACGCGGTTTAAGCTGGTGTTGATCTTTTCCGCCAGCATTTCATCGGCGCTTTCTAGAGCCTGCCGGACCTGAGCCGGGCAGTAGCGATAGGTCAGAATGTTCAGTTCGGGCCGGGTGATCAGCTCAAAATCTTCTGCCTCATCAATCATGGCCGCAAAAGTGCGGGCCTTGCCAATGCCCGTGTCAATAAGCAGTTCATAACCTTCGCGTGCCAGAATTTTCAGGCCTGAATGAATCAGCATGGCCATGCCCGGGCGCGAGCCTTCAAGCGTGGTGCTGCCCAAATCCCGCGAACCTTTGCGGATAACGTACTGGGCGTGGTGTTCAACCGCACTGGCCAGGCTGGGGTCGCGGAACACCACCAAACCCACGCCCATGGGCACGTACAGCTGTTTATGGGCGTCAAAGGTGACCGAGTCGGCTTTTTCAATGCCTTTTAGCAGCGAACGATAGCGTCGGGAAAACAGGGTTGGCCCACCCCAAGCGGCATCTACGTGAAAGTGTGCGCCGAATTCGCGGGCGATATCAGCCATGGCTTCCAGCGGATCTACGTTGCCGGTTTCGGTCGTGCCGGCAACGCCACAGAGAGCAATTACCTTGATCTTCTGTTTCTGCAATTGCAGGCATTTTTCCCGCAACGCATCAATCTGGATACGGTTGTTGCTGTCGGTTGCCACAGTCACCAGTGCATCTCGGCCCAGGCCCAATATGTCGGCGGCTTTGCTCAGGGAATAATGGCCGCGGCGCGACACAACAATAGCGGCGCCTTCGTAGCCGTAATATTTCAAAGCGCGGAACAGGCCTTCCTGTTGCAAACCGCGGAAGTTACCTTCCGCCGGAAATGCGTGGTTGCGGGCTACCCACAGCGCAGTCAGGTTGGCAACGGTGCCGCCGGAACACATGGCGCCCAGTGCGTAGCGGGGGTTGTGCATCCACTTGCGGTAGAACGAACCGTCTTGTTCGAACACCAGCCGATGAATCATGCCCAGTACTTGGCGCTCCAGGGGTGTAAACGCCTTTGAGGTTTCGGTTTTCACTAGATTCTGGTTCAGGGCAATCATGATCTTCGACAACGGCAGCATGAAATAGGGCAGTGCCGACGTCATATGGCCGATAAAAGCGGGTGATGCGGTGTGTACCGAGTTCGCCACCAGTTTGTCGAGTAGGAACTGGGTTTGCTCAGACACAAAAATGGGCTTTTCTGGCACGCTGTATTCGGAGAAATTTTTCTCAACGTCAGCCAGGTCACGCTCTACCGCAACAATGTGATCCTGAAGAAAACCGGCAAGATTACGGGATATATCCTGGTCAATCCGGCTCAGGGTAGAATCGGGTGCCTCAGGAATCGTGAAAACACGATACATTGCCTCTACAGAGGCCTGGGCGGATTTTTTAATTCCGGTCATAGGGCGCCACGCGCAGTCTGGAGGAGCCGTAGTATACGGCGTGAAAAGTGGTTCCGCCACATTGGACGGCGCCTCATTAAGTGTGCTCTACAGTAGCTGCCGATCGACGTCCAGAATGGCGGCATCAATGCGTTCGTTGATGGCTTTTTCGACTTGGTCCAAGCGCTGGCTGATCTGCTGTGACGACGAGCCTAGCGCCACGACAGTCCAAGTGGCGCAATCCAGGATGTCTTGATGGTCGGTTTCGGCCACCGCTAAGTCCGGTTCTCTACCCCAGATCGTTTTTAATGGCGCAAACACTTTGCGCTTGGCTTTTAGGTCATCACAGGCATAAAGTTGAAAATGTAGGGTGAGCACACCGATGTGTGGGGTGATTGCTGGAGCTTGCGCCGACTCCCTGAGCAATTTGCGTAATGCGTCAGACATTCACGATTCCTTCAGACTGAGAGCTGCCCCCGGTTGAAATCTGTCCCCAGTTTGCCGTCTCCAATTCGCCAAGGTACGCCGATGACAGATCCACTTGCAAGTTTGCCGTTCGAACAGTGATTGAGCCGTGTAAGGGCGTGCGCCCTGTGTGCTGAAAATTTGCCCTACGGCCCTCGCCCGGTGATGAATCTTGTTTGTTTTTTCGGTTAGGGCAGAAAATTTAATAACTATTAGAATCAGTGCTTTGTGGTTGATTACAAAAAATTACAAAAAAGTGTTTGCCAATAAATAGCCTTGTCATCGTTTACGGATTATAAAGACGCCAAGACAATTCAACATGTGTAAACCTGTCTAAATGGAATACTGCCGGCCTGTGGCCTTTAGTATTCGTACTTTTGGTTTTCGTTGATGGAGAACAGTATGAGTGAATTCGACGAAAGCACTCTGGAAACATCCGGTGGTTGGTCTGCCGACGCTGAAAATACCCATTCCATTGCGGGTCGCGCCCGGGTTCGTGCCCAGTTGCAGGCTGACATTGAGGCCTTCCTGAGTCAGGGCGGCACCATCAGCGAAGTGGCGAATGGGTTTCGTGGCGATGGCGGGAGCAAAGTGGACTCAGGCTTTAACGGCCGTGCACTCTAAGCCTTCATTCGTCAAAAAGTGATGCCAGGCCTGGGTGATACTGCCCGGGCCTTTTTGTATACACCGTTACCGCAACTGCAAGCCTGGCGGCCGAGGTGTATCATAAAAACCTGTGCCGGCGTTCGCAGCCGGCTTCTATTTTTGCCAATCCGGAGGTTCTGTGTCGAATCTGACTCCCCGCATGTTTCCCGCCACCCGCTTACGCCGCAACCGCGCCAGTGATTTTTCCCGTCGGTTGGTGCGTGAAAACCAGCTGTCGCCGGACAATCTGATTTTCCCAGTGTTTGTGTTGGATGGCGAAAACCAGCGCGAAGCCGTGGCCTCTATGCCCGGCGTGGAGCGTTTAAGTATTGACCTTCTGGTCGCCCAAGCCGCCGAAGTGGTGGAGTTGGGCATACCGGCTATTGCCCTGTTCCCGGTGGTGCCTGCCGAGCATAAAGATCTGCAGGGCTCTGGTGCTTGGGACCCTCAGGGTTTGGCGCAGCGAGCTGTACGTGCACTGAAGCAGGCCCACCCAGAATTGGGTGTAATCACCGACGCCGCTCTGGACCCGTTTACCACACACGGCCAGGACGGCATTATTGATGACAACGGTTATGTGTTGAACGACATCACCGTAGAGGCATTGGTGAAACAAGCACTGTCTCAGGCCGAA
The DNA here is from genome assembly GCF_001043175.1 of Marinobacter psychrophilus. Classification (NCBI taxonomy): domain Bacteria; kingdom Pseudomonadati; phylum Pseudomonadota; class Gammaproteobacteria; order Pseudomonadales; family Marinobacteraceae; genus Marinobacter; species Marinobacter psychrophilus. The sequence goes on along the minus strand of NZ_CP011494.1, from coordinate 3,698,230 downwards.
GCCGGTGCCGATGTTATTGCACCTTCCGACATGATGGACGGTCGCATTATTGCGATCCGCGAAGCCCTGGAAGAAGCGGGCTACGTGAACACCCGTATCATGGCCTATTCGGCCAAGTATGCGTCTGCCTACTACGGCCCATTCCGCGATGCAGTAGGTTCTGCTGGCAACATTGGCAAAGGGAATAAGGCCAGTTACCAAATGGACCCGGCGAACAGCGATGAAGCCCTGCACGAAGTGGCCATGGACATCGCCGAAGGCGCCGATATGGTGATGGTAAAGCCGGGCATGCCGTACCTGGACATTGTGCGCCGGGTGAAAACCGAGTTGCAGGTGCCCACGTTCGCGTACCAGGTCAGTGGTGAGTACGCCATGCACATGGCCGCAGCGCAAAATGGCTGGCTGGATGGCGATGCGGTGATGATGGAAAGTCTGATGGCCATGCGCCGTGCCGGCGCCGACGGTATCCTGACCTACTTTGCTATCCGCGCCGCGCGGCTGATGAAACAGAAATGATCTGAAGTACGGGGTCGCTCAGGCCCCGCCCTGAGAGCGCAGTAACAAAACAAGGACGGTAAGCCAATGACCAGCAAAAAGGGCAATCTGAAGATTGCCGACAATGAGGCCACGTTGACTGCAGCAGACACGGTGCCTTCGCACGAGGAGAGTCTGAGCCTGGACGCCTGCGAAAATTTCTTCAACCGCGAACTGAGTCAACTGCAGTTCAACCACCGGGTGTTGAAGCAGGCCCTGGACGATACCCACCCGCTGATCACCCGGCTCATTTTTTGCTGCATATTCAGCAGCAACATGGACGAATTCTTCGAAATTCGCGTGGCGGGCATTCGCCAGCAGTTGAAGTACGGCCGAGAACAAGTCTACGCCGACGGACTGCAGCCGGAACAGTTACTGGCGGAAATCAGCCGTGTGGCTCACGAGTACATTGACGAACAGTACAATATCTTGAACAACGTGCTTATTCCGGAGTTAGAAAAGGAGAATATCCACTTTGTGCGCCGGCACGAATGGACTCCGGCTCAGGCCCAATGGGTGCGTACCTATTTTGACGAAGAGATTCTACCGGTGGTCAGCCCGATTGGTTTGGACCCATCGCACCCGTTCCCGCGGCTGGTGAATAAAAGCCTCAACTTTATTGTGGAACTGGACGGCAAAGACGCCTTTGGCCGCGAAACCGGCATGGCCATAGTACCGGCGCCAAAGTCTTTGCCGCGGCTGGTGCGGCTGCCGGACGACGTTTGCGACGGCGGCGACAATCTGGTGTTTTTGTCGTCGATGATTCACGCCCATACCGACGAGCTGTTCCCGGGTATGGAAATCAAAGGCTGTTACCAGTTTCGCCTGACCCGTAACGCGGATCTGGAGCTGGAAGATGATCTGGAAGACCTGGCATCGGCCCTTCGTGGTGAGTTGCTGAGCCGCCGCTTTGGTGACGGTGTGCGCCTGGAAGTGGCGGATAATTGCCCGCAGGATCTGGTTCAGTTTCTGCTGACCGAGTTTGGTCTGACCGAGCGCGACCTCTACGAGGTGCGCGGCCCGGTAAATCTGACCCGGCTGCTGGCGGTGGGGGGTCTAGTGAACCGACCGGACCTGAGCTATTCCGGTTTCTCCCCGGTGATCCCCCGCCAGATTCGCAGCCGTGACTCCATGTTTGACAGTATCCGCAAGCGTCCGATTCTGTTGCTTCATCCCTATGAGAACTTCAGCCCGGTCGTGGATTTGCTGCGCCAGGCCGCCAAAGATCCCCAGGTGCTGGCCATTCGCCAGACCTTGTACCGCTCCGGTGCCAACTCCGAAGTGGTCGAAGCTTTGGCCGATGCCGCTCGTCGCGGTAAGGAAGTCACCGTGGTTATCGAGTTGCGGGCTCGCTTCAGCGAGGAGGAAAACCTGGAGTTGGCCAGTCGCCTGCAGGAAGCCGGGGTAATTGTGGTGTACGGGGTGGTGGGCTATAAAACCCACGCCAAGATGATTCTGATTGTGCGTCGTGAAGAAGGTAAGTTGCGGCGCTATGTGCACTTGGGCACGGGCAACTATCATGCCGCCAACGCCCGCCTGTACACCGATTACAGCTTTATGACCTGCGACGAAGCCATCGGCGACGATGTGAACAAACTGTTCCAGCAACTGACAGGGATGGGTAAGGCGTTAAAAATCAAGAAACTGTTCCACTCACCGTTTACTCTGCATTCGCAAATACTGCAACTGATTGAGCGGGAAACCCGTCTGGGTGAGAAGGGCCGGATTATTTTCAAGTTCAACGGCCTGACCGAGCCTCAGCTGATTAAAGCGTTGTATCGTGCCTCCCAGGCCGGTGCGAAAATCGACCTGATTATTCGTGGTATCTGCTGCCTTCGGCCCCAGGTGCCCGGGTTGTCGAGCACCATTCACGTGCGTTCTATTATCGGGCGCTTTCTGGAGCACACTCGGGTTTACTACTTTGGCAACGATGGTCAAACCCAGGTGTATTGCTCCAGCGCCGACGGCATGGAACGTAACCTGCTGAGGCGGGTTGAAGTCGCCTTCCCGGTGGAGGAGCCGGCGCTGGTGGAGCGCTTGCAAGACGACTTGAATACCTATCTTGCTGATAACTGCCAGTCTTGGGTGTTGCAGGCTGATGGCAGTTACGAGCAGAACGAACCGGCGGAGGGCGAGCCAAGGCTGGCTTCGCAGTTGGTGTTGCTAGAGCGGCTGACCGCCAAATCCTGATTTATTAATGTGGTATGACTGGAGAACGCTTTGAAACGACAATGGATAATGGCATCTGCCGGACTGCTAGTGTTGGCGGGTATTGCTTTGCCCTATGGCACAGGCTACCTGACCGAGCAACAGTGGCAGCTGGCTTCACAGGAAGTGAACGGTTCCCAGACCTGGTTGGAAATGCAAGTCGGGCGCTACGACCGCGGATTTTGGAGCTCCGAATTTGAGGGTAAATTGTTGCTACGAGACCCGGCAAGCGGTGAGGAACTGAGCGTTCCCTACCTTGCCAGCGTGAGCCATGGCCTGACCGGCAGCCTGATCGACTTTAAACCGGTGGACGGCTGGACCCCGGCAGGCGAAAGCTGGTTTGGTGATGACGCCCCTCGCTTGACCGCAGAAACCCGGCTTTGGGGTTCGGCGGTAGCCGAGCTGACCGTGCCCAAGTTCAGCATTACTGATGACGGTAACGCGGAGACCGTCTTTGGCAGTGGTGGTGTGGTGCGCGTAAATGGCAGCTTCGGCGCAGACGCTGTGAATATCAGTGCAGACTGGCCGTCGCTGGTGATTGCCTCGGAAGAGGTAGATCTGCGCCTCAGCGATCTGACGCTGGAGCAGCAAATGCAACGTTTGAGCGGTGACATCTGGACCGGCGAGGGCACACTCGCGTTGCAGGGTCTGGAGTTGATGCCTGCAAACGCTGACGCCATTATGCTGCGCGGTCTGTCGCTCTATTCGAACAGCAAAGCAACAGACGACAACAGCGCTCTGGATTCGTTCATAAGCGTCAAACTGGACGAGCTGCAGTTGGCTGCAGGGGATACCCTGGGGCCACACCGCATTGAGTTCGCGCTGAAGGGCCTGAACGTAGAGGCCTGGAACGCTGTTAGCCGCAGCGTGACGGATATGCAGCTGGCGGCATTTGCCGCCAAAAATGGCGACCCAACTGCGTTTCAGCAACAAATGCAGGCGATGTCAGACGTGGGCGAGTCGATGCAGATGTTAGCGGCAGCAGGCTTCAGTGTGGGTTTTCCGGACATTCATCTGGTCAGCCCGGACGGGCCGTTGCAGGGCAAAGTGCTGGTAACCCATCCTGGGGTTGCGGGCGATTCTGAATCGTTACTGATCATGCCGGCGCTTGAAGGTGAAATGGAGTTATCCATACCGCTGGCCCTGGCTGAAAACAACGAAGCTGTGCGCATGCAAACAGCGCCGTTGATTAAAGATGGGCTGTTGATTACGGAAGGTGATCGCCTGTTGCTGAAAGCAACTTTGAAAGATTTGATGTTGAACGTCAACGGCCGGCCAATTCCGCTGCCGCCGCTGTTGTAATCGATGGGTCCGGCCAGCTGCCTGGTTTGGCATGCTGGCCGGTGTTGGTTTGGTTCAGGGAATAGCCCGGGTCGGGCGTTCTGCTTTAGCTGAATTTTTTTTTCAACGCGTCTTGCACCGCCGGATTGACAAATTCGGATACATCCCCGCCCAAGGACGCAATCTCGCGGATCAGGGTAGAGGATATATAAGACAAATGATTGGTTGGTGTAAGGAACACGCTCTCCAGTTCCGGCGCCAAGCGACGGTTCATGTCTGCCAACTGAAATTCGTACTCAAAATCTGACACCGCCCGCAGGCCGCGTAAAATCACCGTGGCGTTCTGTGAGCGCACAAATTCCGCTAATAAATTGCTGAAGCCCATGACCGTCACGTTGGGAACATGGGCAGTGGCCTGACGTACCAGATCACAGCGTTCCTCCAGCTCTAGCAAGGGCTTTTTCCTGGAGTTGTAGGCAACCGCCACCACCACTTCGTCGAAGAGTCGGCCAGCCCGCTCAATCAGATCGGTATGGCCGTTGGTGATGGGGTCAAACGTACCCGGGTAAATAACTTTTGGCATTTACAACTCCTGTCGCTCTATCGCTATTTTGCCCAGAATAGCAGCGCCAGCAATGTTTCGCGACGAACCGGGTGCAACTGACTCAGCGAATGAACAGTTTGTAGATCAGTTTGTGGGCAACACCGCCATGGGGCGGGTACACCGCTTTGCCGCTGTTGAACTGCTGCTTGGCGAAAATTCCGCGCTGGTGGCTGAAGGTAAGAAATCCTTCTTTGCCGTGATAATGCCCCATTCCGGAGTCACCAATGCCACCGAACGGCAGGTCGTCTTGAGCTACATGCATCAACGCGTCGTTTATGCACATGCCGCCGGAGTGGGTGTTGGTCACGACTTTTTGCTGTTCTTTCTGGTTGTAACCGAAGTAATACAAGGCCAGCGGGCGCGGGCGATTGTTAATAAAGAGCAGGGCGTCGTCCAGCGTTTCGTAGGCCACAACAGGCAGAATGGGGCCGAATATTTCGTCCTGCATCACCCGCATGTCCGCCGTTGTGTTCAATAGTAACGTCAGTGGTAATTTGTGGCTCGCGGCATCCAGAATTTCGTTAGCAGGGTTGATCTCGACGAGTTCTGCGCCTTTGCTGCGAGCGTCATCCAGATAACCCTGCAGGCGCTGGTACTGGCGTTGGTTGATGATCGCCGTGTAGTCGGTGTTGTCCCGCAGTGACGGGTACATGGCGCTGAACTGTTTGCGGTACTCCTCAACAAACGCAGCCACTCTGTCAGCCGGGCAAAGCACGTAGTCTGGTGCTACGCAGGTTTGGCCAGCGTTGAATGCCTTGCCAAAGGCAATGCGCTGGGCTGCGTCCTTTAGTGGTACGTCGGTTGCGACAATCGCCGGTGATTTTCCGCCAAGCTCGAGGGTGACGGGTGTCAGGTTTTTGGCCGCGGCCTGCATCACCAGCCTGCCCACTGAGGTTGACCCGGTGAATAGCAAATGATTGAACGGCCGCTCAGAGAAGTCTGCGGCGACCTTGGCATCCCCCAGAATAACGGCTACCTGCTCCTCGTCGAAGGTGGCTTCCACCAACTCTTTCATTAGCGTGGAAGTGTGCGGGGTAAATTCCGACATTTTTACCATGGTGCGGTTGCCGGCGGCCAGCGACGCGACCAAAGGCCCGATGGCCAGGTAAAGCGGATAGTTCCAGGGCACAATCACCCCCACCACACCCTTAGGTTGGTAATGCACCTGATTGCTGGCAGGGCGGAACAGCATGGATACGTGCCGTTTTGACGGTTTCATCCAGCTGTCGAGATGTTTCAGGGTGTAGTTGATGCCCTGCACGGAAGGCATGATTTCGGCAATCAGAGTTTCATCTTTCGAGCGACAACCAAAGTCTTTGTCAATGGCTGCTATCAGTAAGTCCTGCCAGCTCAGCAGCGCCTGTTTCAATCGATTCAGGTTGTCGCGGCGCTCGTCGGCCGTTGGCATGGGTTGGGCGCGAAATGCTTGCTGCTGTTTTTGGAAAACGGCGTGGGTATAGCCAATTTGCTCGGCGCTGTTCTCTGCCGGGTTTTCCGTGTCTGCCGCCGCACTGTTGGTGCTCTTTGCAGCGTTGGTAGCTAGGGTTGCGCCCATTAGAAAGACTCCCAGTATGTCAGTGCAAAACGCACTTTGGTTGCGTTAGAATTCATTATTAGAGTATATACTCTAGTGAGTCAAGTGGCGTAAAAAGAGGCGCCTGCTGCATTCGCTGGCGCTTGCGTGAGCGTTGATTTTTCGATTTTTGGCGATTTTATGAAAACCCGAGACCGAATCCTGCAGACCAGTCTGCAGCTGTTTAACAAAAGTGGTGAGCGCGCGATTAGCACCAACCACATCGCGGCAAAACTGGCGATTTCACCTGGCAATCTTTATTACCATTTCCGCAACAAGGCCGACATTGTTTACGAGCTGTTTCTAGCCTATCAGCAGCAGGTTGACTATTACCTGGCGGCACCTGGCAGCCAGCCTTTGGTGCTGGCAGATCTGGCCTGGTATCTGGAGGCAGTGTTCGACGGTTTGTGGCAATATCGGTTTTTCCATCGTGACCTGGAGTCGCTGCTAGACGCAGACCCACGCCTGCGCGCAGGCTACGGTGATTTTACCGGCCGTTGCCTGAGCGCCATCAACGGTATCTTTAGCCAGCTCGCCAGCGGTGGCATTATTACGCCGCGTCCTGAGCCGCTGCGGTCCGCCATGGCGCTGAATGTATGGCTGGTCATTACCAATTGGATGGCCTATCTAAAAACCGCTCATGCAACCGAAGAGCCGGCGGTATTAACGCTGGCGGAGTTGAAGCAGGGTATTTATCAGGTGTTGACTCTGGAACTGCCCCACGTGACCCCGGAATATCGCGAACCGGTGTTGGCACTGCGGGAGACTTATCGCCCGGGAACTTTTTGCCAGGCGGCGCATCCAAGTAGTTAACATGGGGGATCCGGACGTTTCCCATGTTTGTTTGGAAGCTCAAGGAAGGTGCTTTCAGGTTTTAGCACGTCGCAAACCCTGACGTTGGCCGGCCTGAATTATTTTGGGCCGGCTTTTTTCATGTCTGGCTTGCGTCGAAGGCGCGAGTTACTATTCTTCAGCGGCTTCCGGCTCTGCTTCCAGCCAATGAACCAGTGCTTGGCGGCATTCATCCAGGCCGGTTTTGTTGCTGGAAGAGAACATGATTAAGTGCTGCACGCAGCTGAACTCGTTCAGCTTCTGGCGGATGCCCAGCATGGCCGTTTTAGCTTGGCCAAATTTCAGTTTGTCGGATTTTGTCGCCAGAATCATCAGCGGCATGGTGTTGTGCTGGCACCATTGGACCATCGTTTGGTCGAATTCGGTCAGTGGGTGACGAATATCCATAACCAATACTAGGCCGCGCAGGCAGCGGCGATCGTTTAAATAATGGCCCAAGTGGGTTTGCCAGTCGTCTTTCATGTCACGAGACACTCTGGCATAACCGTAACCGGGCAAATCAACGAGCCGAGTATTTTCCCGGTTTAGCGAAAAAAAGTTGATCAACCGGGTGCGTCCGGGGGTTTTACTGGTTCGCGCTAGTTTGCCGTTTACGGTGATGGTGTTCAATGCGCTCGATTTACCGGCGTTGGAGCGGCCGGCAAAGGCGACTTCTGCGCCAATATCCGCCGGGCATTCGTTCAGCTTTGATGCGCTGACCATAAATCGGGCGCTATTGAATGACAGGTTTTTTTGAGTCAGATCAGAGTCCACGGCTATTGGCTTTCCTTTGGATTTTAGTTAGCAGGGATTAATGTATAATGCTACACCAATTCCGGGCGGTGCGCTTGGCGTGTCCGCAGTTTCAGTCCCGGTATTGTCCCTGAACGGTCCAGTCTTTATGGCTGCATAACCAAGAATATTTTAAGATGAGAGAAGCGGAGCGAGCATGAAGAAACTGATCGCAGGAGTTGTTCTCGGTGTCGGCCTTACAGCGATGGCGCACGGGGCAGGAGATCCTCAAGCAGGTGAACAGAACGCAGCAGCATGCCAAGCCTGTCATGGGCAGGGTGGTGCCAATCCCATAATGGGCGTTTATCCGAAAATTTCGGGTTTGGGTGAAAAATATCTGCACAACCAATTAGTTGCCATCCAGAAGGATGAGCGTGTCATTGTTGAAATGACCGGCCAGCTAACGGGTAAGTCCAATCAGGATCTGCAGGATCTTGCGGCCTATTTTGCCGGCCAGGAGATGGGCGTGAACCAGGCTAATCCGGATTTGGTTGAGCAGGGCCAAGCCTTGTATCGCGGCGGTAATATGGCATCGGGTGTTCCATCCTGTGCCGGTTGTCACAGCCCACAAGGGCATGGCAACGCGCCGGGTGGTTACCCGGCATTGGGTGGCCAGAACGCGGAATATGTGGCCAAGCAGTTGCATGCCTACCGTGACGGTACCCGTGCCAACGGCAATAATGCAGCGATCATGATGGACATAGCGTCTAAGTTGACCGATTTTGAAATTGAAGCTGTTGCCAATTACGTTTCTGGGCTTAACTGAGTCAGGCCGTTGTTTTAGCAAAAAAACCCTGCCTGTGCAGGGTTTTTTGTTATTGACCGGACGGTAACTAGGTTGGTATTAGTGTGAATGGAACTTTTTCGCCCTATGTGGTCATAATCCTACCTTACGTAATCAACAAGTCGGAGACAATGAATGATTAAGACAGTAATAAGGGCCGCCGTACTGGCGGGAACTATGGCCATTGCATTACCCGCTATGGCGGCAGATTGGCAGCAGGGCACCCACTACAAAGCGCTGGATAACCCAGTGCGAACCGATCAGGCCGATAAAATAGAGGTTGCTGAGGTGTTCTGGTACGGCTGCCCGCACTGTTATTCATTTAAGCCGTTAGCCGAAGAATACGAAAACAACGCGCCAGACTACGTTGATTATGTTCGCTTGCCGGCTGCGTTGGGTAAGTCTTGGGAGCCCCACGCCTACGCGTTTTACGCGCTGCAGGCCATGGGTGAACTGGATAAGGTTCACAATGCCTTGTTCGAGGCTTTGGTGGTCGAGCGCCGACAGCTGAACACGCCTGAAGCTCTGGCGGACTTTGTCGCCGAGCACGGTGTGGATGCGGATGAATTTCTGAAGAACTATAAAAGCTTTGGCGTGAATGCCCGCATGCAGCAAGCGCAGGCCAAAATACGCGGCGCGCGAGTAACCGGAACACCGACTATGCTGGTCAATGGCAAGTACATTGTTAGCGCTTCTACGGCTGGTAGCCCGCAAGCGGCGATTGAGGTGGTTAAATACCTGGTTGCTCAGGAGCACGGCGACGGCGAGTAAGCGTAAAGAGCCGTTAAGCGAGCGGAGCGTGAACCCTTAAATTATAGGTGGCTATGTATAAGCGTTTGCGCAATCAGTGGAATGATATGCGGCGTTCTGCGGGTGATGCTCGCGGCAGCTCATCGGGTGTGGACCACGTTCCGGATTTTTCGGAAGGTGATCACATTCGGCTGCTGACGTTCAATATTCAGGTCGGCATCAGTACGTCGTCATACCGGCACTACCTGACCCGCAGTTGGCAGCACGTGTTGCCTCATCGTAGTCGTTTTGAAAATCTGGACCGGATTGCCACGCTGCTGAGTAATTACGACGTTATTGCGCTACAGGAATGTGACGGTGGCAGTTTGCGCAGTGGCTATATTAATCAGGTTCAGTACCTGGCCGAGGCCGCCGGTATACCCTATTGGTATCAGCAGCTAAACCGAAATCTTGGGCAGTTTGCCCAGCACAGCAATGGTTTGTTGAGCCGGTTTCGGCCTCTTGAGGTAAAAGAGCACCGTTTGCCGGGGTTGATTCCCGGCCGTGGTGTGATAGTTGCCAAGTATGGTAATCCGGAAGACCCGCTGTTGCTGGTTATGATGCACCTTTCGCTGAGTAAATCGGCCCAGCAGCGTCAGCTGGGCTTTGTTAGCGAATTGATCAGCGACTACCGTCACGTGGTGTTGATGGGCGACATGAACGCCCATGCGGAGCAGCTGCTGACCAATACGCCGCTAAAGCAGACCGACTTGATTCCGTTGCCGGCAAACGCTCACAGTTTTCCTAGCTGGCGCCCTGAAAAAGCGCTAGACCATATTCTGGTGAGCCCGAGCCTGCAGGTTCACAGCTCTGGTGTGGTCAGTTATCCGGTGTCAGACCACCTGCCCATCGCCTTGGATGTTACCCTGCCAAAAGCAAATGTTATTTTGCCAAAACAGATGTGACGTCGCCAAAATCGTCTTGAAGTGTTTTTTGACCATAAAAAAACCCGACTCGATGGTCGGGTTTTTTTATGGTCACCGGATCAACTACTTGATCTTGGCTTCCTTGTAGGTCACGTGCTTACGTACGACCGGGTCGAACTTGCTCAGCTGGATTTTCTCCGGCGTGTTGCGCTTGTTCTTCATGGTGGTGTAAAAGTGACCCGTACCTGCTGATGAAACCAGCTTGATTTTTTCGCGCATGATATGGCTCCTTAAAATTTCTCGCCACGGGCACGAAGATCGGCCAGTACGATGTCAATACCTTTTTTGTCGATGATGCGCATACCCTTGGTGGATACGCGCAGCTTCACGAAGCGCTTCTCGGTTTCAACCCAAAAGCGATGGCTCTGCAGATTCGGCAGAAAACGACGACGAGTGTGATTCATCGCGTGGGATACGTTGTTACCAGCAACCGGACGCTTACCGGTAACCTGACAAACTCTGGACATACTTGCCTCCGACCTTGAACTATGGTCTTAATAATCGAATTCGTTGATTGCGTCTCTGGTTGCCTAGGGGCAATTAGAGCTTCCTGTTCGCGTCTAAAAACCGAACGTAACTCGCCAGACGCCGTCAGAATAGGGACGCTTTTATACCAGAACTGGCAGCCCAACGCAAAAAAATTGTTGGTAAATTGTTCAATTTCCGAGCTTGGTTAACCCAAGTCTACATCAAACCCCGTTCGACAAGTGATATTACCTCACCGTGGCCCACAACCATATGGTCAAGAACCCTGATATCCACTAGCGCCAGAGCGTCTTTAAGGCGCTTGGTCAGTGCGATGTCGGCCTGACTGGGCTCGGCGACACCGCTTGGGTGATTGTGGGCAAATATAACCGCTGCTGCGTTGTCTTCCAACGCCTGGCGCACCACCTCCCGCGGGTACACCGCAGCGCCGTCAATGGTGCCGCGGAACAGCTCGCGATAATGGATTACCCGGTGCCGGTTATCCAGAAACAGGGCGGCGAAAACTTCGTGGGGGTAAGTGCCAAGGCGGCTGGCCAGGAAGCGCCGGGTATCTTCCGGGGACTTTAGAGGATCGCCTTGGCGCAGAGGTTCGTCCGTTACCCGCCGTGCCATTTCCATGGCCGCCTGCATTTGCGCGTACTTGGCAGTTCCCAGGCCTCTAATACTGCAGAACTGACGGCTAGAAGCGGTCATCAGGCTGCGTAATCCGCCAAAGGTTTCCAAAAGATACCTGGCCATTTCCATTACCGGCATGCCGCGGGTGCCGGTACGCAGGAAGATGGCCAGCAGCTCGGCGTCTGACAAGCACTCTGAGCCGTGGGCCAACAGACGCTCACGAGGACGTTCATCGGTAGGCCATAATGCCGCGGACGGTGCCGTTGCAGCGCTGGCGAACGGTGCTGCCGCGGCGTTGTCTGCTACCGCTGAGGGTGTCTCGGTAGGTGGCACCCGAGTGGTTTCTGTAGAGGGTTTAACGGAACAGGGTGTCGCCTGGGGGTTTCTCATGATTGCATCCTTGCAAATGAAGGGGCGGCTGATTCGAGCCGCCTAGGGGGACGAGCTCCAGATTACTGGATGAAGGTTGTCGTTGCGACCATGGACGGTAACGTGTGGCGATTCAGAGTTTAATAACAAACCAGATTAATGGTGGGTTTAATGCAATATTAAGACATTCCCGTTTAAGCTCAATGCTCGTTCTCACGTAGCTGGCAGCCATGAAAACATTAATCATTGAAGATGACCGGGACCTGGCGTTGGCGATATCGGAGTATCTCGAACTGCACAACGTCGAATGCGACTTTGCCTACAACGGGGCGAGCGGTATCACCTTGGCTTTACAACATCGATACGACTGTCTGATTCTGGACAATATGCTGCCGAAGGTATCGGGCACCGATGTTTGCAGGCAGCTTAGGGCTAACGGAATTGACACGCCAATATTGATGCTGACCGCCTGTGACATGGAAGCAGACCAGCTGAATGCATTCAGTGCAGGGCTTGACGATTACGTCATCAAGCCCTGTGCCATGCCTTTGCTTCTGGCCCGACTGAACTCGTTGTACCGTAGAGATAATCCGGAACGCGAATGCATACAGATTGCCGACCTCAGGATCTACCCGAAAGAGTATCGAGCCATTCGTTCCGAACAGGAGTTGAAACTCACGCCGACCAGTTGGAAAATTCTGCTGTTCCTTGCCCGCCGGTCGCCGGTCGTGGTTTCGAGAAACGAGATCGAGGAACATATTTGGCTGGACGAAGATGTGGAGGAGGGCACCGTTAACGTCCATTTGCACCAACTGCGCAAGGTGGTGGACAAACCCTTTAACTGTCCCCTGATTCACACCCATGTTGGAATTGGTTTGTCGCTTTCCGGAGAAACACCGTGACAAAAGTCATTCACGCCATCAATCCAGTCAGGAGTCTGGCGGCTCAATCCCGACAGCAACTGCTGTATCTCGCGATTGCCTTGTTTATCGGGCTGATTGCTCTGGTAACCAGCTTCAGCGTTTACCAGATAGACCAGGCCGGCAAGAACTATATGCGCCTCGACGCCATCAAGCTGGAACAGGCGTTAACGAACAACCCCGACTATGTTCTGCCGCAACAGGATGACTTCAGTGCCTATCGGAAATGGGAGGACATCCCCCAAGGGGTTCGCCAGCTTTTCTCCGCTGGCAAAATCCAGCCCTCGGACCCTCTGGAAATAGAAAGGGTTAATGAAAGGGGTGTTCGTGAATACGGTTACCTGCTGTATTCCAATCGTTATCAATCTGGCGGACTCTACCTGTTAGAGTTTGAAGAGGCTGACAAGATTGAGGCCCTGACTGAATCTATCTTCAAGCGAACACTGATCGACGCCAGCCTGATCACTGGACTATTTATACTGGTCCTGTTCTTTGTTATATCCTGGCTTTTCAAGAGGGCCCTGAAACCTCTTGCGCTGCTCGTTGAATGGTCAAATCAGGTCAAGCAAAATCCCGATAATAAAATCAATGCCCAGTTCTCGATCAGCGAACTGAATGAGATCGCTGAACACTTGCTGTCGACTCTGCAACAGGTCCGCGAATACAACGAGCGTGAGCAGCAGTTCCTCCGGCACGCTAGCCACGAGTTCAGAACCCCCCTGGCCATCATTCAAGCGTCTCTCGATACCTTGATGGTCAGAATCGCTCCCGAAGACCCTAATTACCGCTCACTATTGCGGGCTGGCCGGGCTAGCGCCAATATGATTCTGTTATCGGAGGCGCTGTTGTGGCTGGCCCGCCAACACGCCAGGCCCATCGGTAAATCCGGCGTTCAGTCAGGTGCTCTGTGCCGTGAGCTGTTCGCGGATATGCAGTACTTGATCGAGAACAAAAGCATTCAGGTTTCAATGGACGACCAAGCTGGCAGTATCTGCATCGAAAAAGATCTGTTTCGCATTGTGCTGGCCAACCTAATTCGTAACGCTTTCCAGAATACGGCCAGCGGCACCATTGCCATTGCAATCACGGACAATTCGTTTGCCATTTCAAATCCCGTTGATACGGAGGATTTGACGGAAACCGTTCGCTTTGGACTGGGTTTGCAACTTGTTGAACGTATTGCCGCCAAGCTTGATTGGCAGTTTGACTTTAGTCTCGATCGCCATTCGGCGCGGGTGGTCCTGCGCTGGAATCTATCCTCAGTTCCTGTTTCTCTCCCATCTTCTTAAGATCTTCTTAATACCCGCTGTCGGAAAATGGACTCCAGAAAAATTGGCCTCTTGCTGCACTCAGAGGCATCGATTCATAACGGAGTATAGACAGTGAAGGTTATGCCGCTCGTTACCCTGACCACCGCCATCCTGGCCGCCCATTCGTCATGGTGCTGGGGCCAGCCATCTGACAACGATAGTGAAGTGGCGATAGGGCTCATCGCTTACGCCGAGCCATCGATTTATCAAGGAGGCAATCATAATGAGGGACTGCTGACCTATGTCGAGTGGGAGTGGCAGAACTGGTTTTTCCGTGATTACTCGCTGGGCAGCTACCTCGCTGGTGGTGACAACTGGTACCTGTCTGCTGCCATCAGCTTCGATGCTTTCGGCGATATGAAGAGGGGCGACAGTGCTGTGTTAGAGGACATGAAGAAGCTCGATGACATCTACACCGCAGAGGTCAGCACTGGCTGGTTCGGCACGCTGGGACATCTGACATTGAGCTATTCGCAGGATATCTCGGATAACCACGGGGGCGGCGCTGCCGTAGTCAGTTACGGCTATCCGCTAGAGCTTGGGAAATGGCGTATCGACCCCCATATTTCACTCACCTATGCGGGCAGTCAGGTTGCGCGTTATTACGTGGGAGTTGATGCCGACGAGGCGAAAGCAGGCCGCCCTGAATATCGTCCGGGCCGCTCCTTTCAGTACCAGGCTGGCGTCAGTCTGTCCCGTTTTTTTGGCGAATCATATCAGGCTTTAATTGGCCTCAATCATCGCCGTCTTTCCAGTACAGTCTACAAAAGCCCTATCGTGGATCGACGGCACACCTGGTCGGTCAGCGCAGGGTACATCTATGCGTTTTAAGCGTTTGCGAAATCGTCGGACACTCGCTTTGTTTGTCGCCATCGGCGTTTTAATAGGCGTTACTGCGCTGCTTGCTGATATGGACAATACCGTTGACATTAAAAAACAGGATAAGGCCGATCTACTTCCCTTAGTTACCGTGGAAAATGTCAGCGCTGGTGAACAGTCCTTAGTGATTGAAGCCTATGCCGAGATCAAGCCGCGCTGGGTTATCGACCTGAAGTCAGACGTCAGCGGTGTCATCGTCAGAATGCATCCCCTTGCCCTTGCTGGAAGCCGCGTCAGGAAGGATGAGCCACTCTTTGTGATTGACGATATCCGTTACCAGGCTGAACTGGCAGAAGCCGAACGCGCGTGCCGTGAGGCCGAACTGGATCAGCAGCGGGCGGTATACACAACCCGGGTGGCACAGCGACAATTTGATAGCGCCGGAGCGCAACCGCCTAATGACCTGGCCCTGCACCTGCCCCAATTGAACATCGCCAATGCTACCGTTAAAGCGGCCAGAGCCCATGTCAAAGTAGCGAAACAGCAGCTTGACCACACGGTAGTAAGAGCGCCTTACAGCGGCTACATCGTCGAACGCCATATCAGCCCGGGTCAAAAGTACATGGCCGGTGACCTGGTAGCTCGCCTGATCGATGACAGTCACTACGACATCGCCGTCGGCGTTAGCAAAAGTGACTGGCAACGACTCAAACATCCTATTCAGGGCCAAAAGGTATCACTCTTCAACGAACAAGGTAATGCTGTCGGTAAGGCAGTCGTTCGCGAGAGTGGGGGTTACCGTGACGAAGAAACTCGCCACTATATCGTTCACCTGTACGCTCAGCGCGCTGAGATTGATGCCCTCGCCGGGGACCTTATCAAGGTTCGCTTCCAGGGCCGCACAGAGCACAATACACTCAGCATTCCTGCTTCGGCGCTGACCAGCAATGGCTCGGTCTGGTGGATTGAAAGTGAGAGCACCCTGGCTCGCGGCGTTGTCGACGTTCTGTCCCACAACGATGATCGTGTGCTGATCAGGGCGCCGCACAATAGGGCTGAGTGGCAAGTCGTTGCTATGCCCCAGTCTTCCTATCTGCCGGGCCAGAATGTCCGCACGACCACAGAGGCGGCCTGGTGATGCGTGCGTTGACTGCCTGGTTTATTCGCAATTCGGTTGCTGCCAATCTACTGATGGGTTTTATCCTGTTTATGGGTGTAATCACTCTGATCACCATGCGTGTCGAGGGCTTTCCACGTATCGAATCGGATGGGATCATCATTACCACCGTGTTTCCGGGCGCACCGCCTGCCAAGGTTGACGCTTTGGTCAGCCAGAAAATCGAAACCGCACTGGAAGGCATGGAAGGTGTTCGCAGTTTTTCGGCGGTCTCCACCGAGAGTCTCTCTATTATTACGATACGGCGTGTCGGCGGTTACAATCTTGATAAGCTGTTGGATCAGGTTCGGCTGCGCATGGATAGCGGAATCGAGTTTCCCGCCAGGGCCGAAAGGCCACAAATTGACGCCAGTGGTTTTGATTATCCGGCGCTCTATATCAACCTTTACGGTGATGTCGACCAAGGCACCTTGCATGAGCTCGCCAAGCGGCTGAGACAGGCGCTGCTGGCCCAGCCAGAGCTATCGCGATTGAATGTCTGGGGGCTGCAGAAGCAGGAGCTGCGTATTGAGGTCGAGAGCCACAAGCTGCGGCAACTGAACCTGACCGTGCCAGATGTTGTGGAGCGTATTCGTGCCAGTTCACTGGAGTTTCAAGCAGGTTCCCTGAAAACAAGCGCCGGTAGTATTTTTATTAGAGCCGATGGTAAAGCTCAGTATGCGCCGGATTACGGGGTCATTCCCATTCTGAAGAAACATGGTGGCGGTCAGGTATTACTGGGCGACATTGCCGCTATTCATGATACCTATGTTGAGGGTGACTATCGGTTCCGCTTTAACGGCCAGCCCACCGCTGGAATTGAAATACTGGTGGGTCACCGGGAAAACTTGCTGCGTATTTCAGAGATCACCCAGCGCGTGTTGCACGACTTGCGTCCCCAGCTCCCACAAGGGGTTCAAGCCGATGTGTGGGGCGACAGCGCCGTTTATATCGCTGACCGCCTGAGCCTGCTGACCAAAAACGGCTTTCAGGCCTTGGTTTTGGTTGCGCTGGTCCTGGCCCTGTTTCTTAATTTGAAACTCGCCTTCTGGGTGGCTATGGGGATTCCGGTGTCGGTATTGGGCGCCATCGCCGTGTCTGGCACTGCTTGGGTCGATTATTCGCTCAATGATGTCACCACATTCGGATTTATCATTGCCTTGGGTATTCTGGTTGATGATGCGGTGGTTGTCGGTGAAAGTGTGTTCGAGCAGCGCAGCTTTGACAAAAATCCCATTACCGCCACCGAGGCGGGCGTAGCGCGAGTCTCCGTTGCCACTGTTTTCGGTGTTCTGACGACCATTGCCGCCTTCTTCCCCTTGCTGGTCCTCGACAACCCGTTGGGTAAGGTGCTGGCGCAGTTTTCCGGTGTGGTCATTTTCGCAATGCTGTTTTCAATGTTGGAAAGCAAGTTTATTTTACCCGCCCATCTTGCTCGCATCGATATCGACACGCCGCCCCGATGGCTGGCGACCCGGCTCTGGCAAACGGTGCAGCAGGCCGCCCAAGCTGCGCTGTATTTTCTACGCGACCTCTGCTACGTGCCTCTGCTTTTGGTCACTGTACGTTACCGTTATGCAGCGTTGATTCTATTCGTCAGCGTAGCGACACTGGCACTGGGGCTGACTATGAAAGGCAAGGTGAAAAGCGTGTTCTTCCCGGAAGTACCTGGACAGATTATAAGCGTCCTTCTGGAGATGGACCGTAGCGCGTCCGTTGAACTGACTCGCGCCAATGTTGAACGTATCCGCGAAGTGGGGGAGGCCGTCAGTGAGTTGCTGCAGCAGCAATACGACTTAGATAGTGCGCCTGTCCGAAGTGTTTTTGAAGCGATTAACAGCGCCGAATCCGCTGAGATCTATGCTGAGCTCACGCCGGTTACAGAGCGGCCAGACATAGGCATCCAACAGGTTATCCAGCGCTGGCGCCAACAGGTCGGTCAGCTTGAAGGTGTCATTGAATTACGATTTACGGGTTCTGAGGAAATTGGCGGAGGCTTCGAAATCAAGCTTGCCAGCCGCAACCAGGATACGCTGACCTCCGCCGGCAACGCACTCAAGGAGTATCTGGGCACGATTGATGGCGTACACAGTCCTCGCGATTCGATGGCGGGCACACAGGCCGAGCTAAAGGTCACGCTTAAACCCGCCGCCGAGAGCCTGGGGTTTGATCGGCAGACCCTGGCGACGCAGGTAGGCTCTGCTTTCGGCGCTGCCGAAGTGCAGAAAATTCAGCGCGGTGACACCGAGTTGGCAGTCCTGGTGCAGCAGGGTATTGAGCAGCGCAACACGATGGATGATCTGTTGTCATTCCACATCCGGAACCATGACGGCCAATGGTTTTTGCTTTCAACCATCGCCGATGTTGAGCAGGTCCTCACGCCGAAGACGCTGCAACGGGAAGACAGCAACTGGGTCAATGTGATCTCGGCCACCATCAATCGTAATGTGGTTGCCCCTGAAGATGTGGCGCAGGCTGTGTTAAACCAGCTGGCGCCCCAACTCAAGCAGCAACACCCGGGCCTGGACATCAGCCTTGGTGGCGAGTTGGAAGAGATGGATGAGCTGCAGGGTGGTCTGAAGAAGGCGCTGTTGATTGCCATGGTGCTGATTTATGTACTGTTGGCGGTACCTTTAAAGTCTTATTGGCAGCCCTTTATTATTCTGGCTATTGTCCCGTTCGGTTTCGTCGGCGCCATTCTCGGTCACTTGTATCTTGATCTGGCCCTGTCGTTGCTGTCGATGTTTGGCATGCTGGCCCTGGCTGGAGTCGTCGTGAACGACAGTCTGGTTATGCTAAGCCGCCACAACGAGCTTGTTGCAGAAGGCATGGGCCCCTATGAAGCGATTCAGGTCGCAGCCACCAGCCGCTTTCGAGCGATTTTTTTAACCACGACCACCACCGTGGTCGGCTTGCTGCCGTTGTTGTTGGAAACCTCCGAACAGGCTCAGTACCTGAAGCCTGCTGCTGTCTCCCTGGCCTTCGGCGAGCTGTTCTCCACAGCCCTAATGCTGTTGCTGGTCCCGGTACTGATTGCCATTACCCAGGACTTCAAGCAGCTTCGCCTGACTGCTGTGTCAACTAAACCACCCAAGGAGCCCCCATGTCATCTGTCTCGGTAAAAACACGGTTTGTCGGATTTCGCCGCATCGGTGTTGCTCTGTTGCTGTTCTGCCTGGGTTTAAGCATGGTTATTGTCGTCGCCGATGAGGCGCCCTTGGTGCGCAAGAATGTTAGCTTCGTCCACGCTGGCAACATCCTGCAAGGCGTGCTGGTGCTGCCAGGCACCGCGGCCACGCTTGACTCATGCGTCATTTTTGTACATGGCTCTGGCGATATGCCGCGAGATGCTTACGGCTACTACGAGCCCCTGTGGCATCTGTTTGCGGAAAAAGGTTGGTGCTCGCTGTCCTGGGATAAGCCCGGCGTTGGCGACTCCGAAGGCGACTGGCAGTTGCAGTCTATGGAGAATCGTGCCTCCGAAGTTGCTGCCGCTATCGAGTTTTTACGCACACAGATGGATAAAGGAGAGGGCCAGATTGGCCTTATTGGTTTTAGTCAGGCTGGCTGGGTATTGCCGAAAGTCGCCAACCAGCGCGATGATGTCGCCTTCTTGATTTCGGTGTCGGGCGCGGTCAATTGGATGGCACAATCCCGCTATTCAGGCCTCCAACGAATGACGGCAGAAGGCTTGAGCGGGCAGGAAATCGAAGCGGCCGAAGAGGGCGCTGACGCTGTTAATGCCTTAATCCAGAATGATGCACCTTATGCTGCCTATTTAAGCCATATCGTAGGTGAGGTGGACGTTAAGCCAATGAGTGAAGCTTTTTGGGGGTTCGTGAAGCGCAACTGGCGCGCTGATGTTCGCACTGACCTGCAAGCGCTTCACGTGCCCATGCTGGCACTCTTTGGTTCGCATGATGCTTACGTCGATCCTGAACCAAGCGCTGATGCCTATCGCCAGCTACTTGGTCTCTCAGCAGTGTCGTTCTTCGAGGTTCGCCTTTTTGACCATGCCGATCACGGTTTGATGAAAGCAGAGCAGATAAAGCCCGCACATCAGGGCGCAGCCGCTTGGCTTACGCTACTCAAAATTTGGTTTCTTGAAGGTGATATCTTCGCCGACGGAGTCCTTGATAGTTTGGCCAATTGGTTAGACAAGTTTCCCGAACCGGGCATCACGTTCGCTCGCGAAGATGACTGACGTGAAGCCGCGGGCTGCCACTATTTTGGGCGCAGGGGTTCGTCTGTCACCCGCCGTGCCATCTCCATGGCAGCCTGCGTTTCTCATCTGATTGCATCCTTGCAAATGAAAGAGCGGCTGGTTTGAACCGCCGCCTATGGGAACGGGTTCCGGATTATGGGAAAAAAGTGTGCTGGTAAGGCAGGTGTACTCTGCGGCAGGCTGTCTGTAGCGCTGTGGCGTGATATGTTACTGCTTTTGCAACGCATGAGGACGCAGCCCCTATGGCTGGTACACGAATTCTTGTTGGCGTTACCGGCGGCATCGCGGCTTATAAAACGGCGGAACTGGTGCGGCTGTTAAAAAAAGCGGGGCATTCGGTGCAGGTGGTGATGACCCGCGGTGCTGAAGCTTTTGTGACGCCACTGACATTTCAGGCGTTGAGCGGGCAGCCGGTGCGCACCTCGTTGCTAGACCCGGAAGCCGAGGCTGGTATGGGTCACATTGAGCTGGCGAAATGGGCGCAACGGATCATCGTGGCCCCGGCGTCGGCAGACTTTATGGCGCGTTTGGCGGCGGGCATGGCCGATGATCTGCTGGCTACGGTGTGCAGTGCTGCCGAGGTGCCCATTGCCCTGGTGCCGGCGATGAATCAGGCCATGTGGGGTAATCATCGTACCCAGCGGGTGGTGCAGCTGTTACAAGCGGACCCCCAGGTTCGCCTGTGGGGACCGGAGGAAGGCCAGCAGGCCTGCGGTGATAACGGCCCAGGGCGCATGTTGGAACCAGAGCAGATCATGCAGGCGCTGGCTCAGGAACAAGCGCAAATCGATAATAGCGCCGGCGGTGTATTAGCCGGCAAGCGCCTGGTGATCACCGCTGGGCCAACCCGTGAACCTATTGATCCAGTACGCTATATCAGCAATCACAGCTCTGGCAAAATGGGCTACGCTATAGCCATAGCCGCGCACGCTGCCGGCGCTGAGGTTGTGCTGGTCAGCGGGCCGGTGAACCTGTCTCCGCCCGCGGGTATAAACCTGCGCTCGGTGATGACCGCAGAACAAATGCTCGAAACGACGATGGCGGCGGTTGATGAGGGTTGTGATCTTTTTATCGCCACCGCTGCGGTCGCTGATTATCGCCCGCAGGATTATGCCAGCGACAAACTCAAGAAATCCGCCGCCGAGATGACGCTGGCGCTGGTGCGTAATCCGGACACTCTGGCAATTGTAGCAGCGCGGGCAGACGCGCCCTTTACTGTGGGTTTTGCCGCGGAAACCAATGACGTTGCCCGCCATGCCATCAGCAAAATGGGCAAGAAGGGGCTGGATATGATTGTGGCCAATGATGTGTCGGTACCTGGTTTGGGTTTTAACAGCGACAACAACGCCGTCAGCGTATTCACCGCCACTGACCAGTTCCACTTTGGACCCTGTGCCAAGCAGCAGATTGCGCACGAGCTGGTGGCACTGATTGCGCCGCGCCTGAACGCCCGCGTTGGCGATAGCCAAAACCAAAAGGGCTCTCACCAGAAACCCCAAAATAATGCTGACAGGAAACCTTCATGACCCGCAAAAAACTTCAGATCCGTGTGTTAGACGAGCGTATTGGCAAAAGCATAGCGTTTCCCGCCTACGCCACCGATGGCTCTGCGGGCCTGGATTTGCGTGCCTGTCTGTCGCAGCCTCTGGTGCTGGAGCCGGGCGATACCCAGCTGATTGGTACTGGCTTGGCGATTCACATTGCGGATCCAGCTCTGGCTGCGCTGATACTCCCGCGCAGCGGCCTGGGCCACAAACACGGCATCGTGCTTGGCAACCTTGTGGGCCTGATTGATTCCGACTATCAGGGCGAGCTGATGGTGTCTTGCTGGAACCGCGGCCAAACCCGGTTTACTGTTGAACCCGGAGAACGCTTGGCGCAACTGGTGCTGGTACCGGTAGTGCAAGCTGAATTTGAAGTGGTTGATGAGTTCGACAGCAGCCACCGGGGTACGGGTGGGTTTGGTTCAACCGGCCGCAACTAAAACTGGTGATTGGCAATGGCGCGCCAAAGTAGCTGCGTTGCAGCTATACTTTGCACATTAGCTCAGCGAGACTATCGCAATCATCAGGCCCGCAAGTGAGTGTGAGCCTGAACAATGACAAACGCAGGAGCAATCCATGAAGCTGGGCAAAAAGAAGACCCCGGAAAGTCAGGCTTCAGACCATTCTGAGGGTGCCAAGCCCTTAATGCGGGCAATAAAAAGGTCTGCCAAATCCGATCAGGACGCAGGTTCGGCGAACCGCATGCGAACACTGAGCGTTGTCGCTTTGAGCCAGGCATTGATTGTTGTCGTTGCCACTGCCCTGACTTTGGTTCTGGTTTTTTTACTGATTTTGCAGCCGGCCAGTGAGCAACAGTTCGAGGTAACCGCCCAAACGACGGCTAATAACGCCGCAAGCCGGATTAACGGCTACCTGTCGCTGTTACAGCAGAGCGTGGAAGGTCTGGCAACGCAGCCCAGCCTTGTCGATACCGTCAGCAGTGGCGGCGATCTGTTGCAGGCTGCGAAGCAGTTAAAAGACAGTTTGCCCGGTTTAGCCGCGGTTTATTTATTTCCACATCGTGCCATCCCGCGTTCGGTCACTAACGACCCGCTGCTGGGCTTCGCCGGTCTGGAGTTGGCGCGTAAGGCTGAAACCAGAAGGCCACTTTTCCCGGATGCTTTCCCCCGCGACAACCGCTGGTTCATTCATATGGCTGCGCCGGTAAAAATGTCGGGCGACAATCCCGTAGCCGGAACTTTGTTGATGGTGTTTGACGCCATCAGCCTGCAGCCTCTGTTGGCAGATGGCCAGAATAACGGCGCCCTTGCGCTGCGTCAGTCGGTGTCGGGAACGGTCAGCATTTTGTTAAGTCAGGGCAGCGGTAGCGGCGAGCCTCGCGTTGTAACCCTGAAGAATCCGGATTGGAGCATTGCGTACACGCCTGCAGGGCAAGCGCAAATACCGGTGAAAACTCTGTTGGCCGCGCTGCTGATGGGGCTTCCGCTGCTGGCCGCAGCCATCGCGGTTTGGGTATTGCTCAACCGCGCGCAGCGCTCGTTACGCCGGGACTCCACCCTAGTTATCGAATGGGCTCATAAGGCTTACTCCGGTGAGCGCAGCAAGTTACCGGCTTTGCAATGGGACTCAGTTGCGTCGCTCGCCGAGGTGCTTTACCGATTGTCTCAGGTTGTGGAAAGACGTGTCAGCAAGGCCGGTGAGGGCGCAGTTCAGGCAGCTGCGGGTAAAAAACGCCCTACTGCAGAGGCTGGGCCATTGTTCAAAGATAAAGACCTGCCCGATGTCGATATGCTTGAGGGCGACGAAGACGTTCTGGGTTTTGGTTCTGTGTCTGCCGAACCGTTGTTTGGCGCCGGAGCCCTGCCTGAGGTAGAAGAGCTGGGCCAAACGCCGGCGCTGTCAGCGGATATTTTTCGTGCTTACGACATCCGCGGCATTGTTGACGAAACCTTGACCGAAGCCGGTGTTGAACTGATCGGTCAGGCGATTGGTTCAGAGGCTCTGGCACGGGGCGTCAGCGCGCTTTGCGTGGGTTACGACGGTCGCCATTCCAGCCCTGGGTTGGCAGATGCGGTTGCTCGGGGGCTGATGGCCAGCGGGTGCGATGTTATACACGTTGGCGCGGTGCCCACCCCGGTGTTGTATTTCGCTACCCACCAGCTTGATACGGGCTCCGGTGTCATGGTTACCGGGAGTCATAACCCGTCCAACTACAATGGCCTCAAAATCATGCTCGGTGGTGAAACCCTGTCTGGCGATGCTATTAAAGCCCTGCATCGGCGCATTCTTGACGGGAACCTGGCTCAGGGTTCCGGCAGCCAGTCGTCGGAAGACGTAAGGCGTGCTTATCTGGATGCGATTGTTAGCGACATCGCCGTTGCCGCGCCACTGAAAGTGGTGGTAGACGCTGGTAATGGCATTGCCGGCGAGTTGGGCACTATGCTGATTGACGAGCTGGGCTGTGACGTTATCCCGCTGTATTGCGATGTTGACGGCGACTTCCCAAACCACCACCCGGATCCGGGCAAACCCGAGAATTTGCAAGACCTGATTTCCAAGGTTGAACAGAAAAGCGCTGATTTGGGTATTGCCTTTGACGGCGATGGTGACCGCATCGGCGTGGTGACCAACCGCGGCCGCATTATCTGGCCCGACCGCCTGTTGATGCTGTTTGCCCGGGATGTGGTGTCACGCAACCCCGGTGCCGACGTGTTGTACGACGTGAAGTGCAGCCGTCGCCTTGCAGGGGTGATATCCCAGGCTGGCGGCCGGCCAGTCATGTGGAAAACCGGACATTCGCTGATGAAAGCCAAAATGCGGGAGACCGGAGCTTTGCTGGCCGGGGAGATGAGCGGTCACATATTTTTTGCCGAACGCTGGTACGGTTTTGATGACGGCCTTTATGCCGCAGCGCGTTTATTGGAGATTCTCGGTATTGAAGACCGCCAAAGCGACGAAGTGTTCGAGGATTTCCCTGAGGATATCAGCACGCCGGAGCTCAATATCGAGGTTACTGAAGCGTCTAAATTCGGCATTGTTGAGCGTCTGAGTGCTCAGGGTGAATTTGACGACGGCAGTATCAGCACAATTGACGGGGTGAGGGTGGAGTATGGCGACGGCTGGGGCCTGTGCCGGGCTTCTAATACTACACCGGCGCTGGTGCTGCGTTTTGAAGCAGAATCTGAAGAGGCGTTGGCGCGCATAAAAACGGTGTTTCGTGAGCAGCTTCTGCAAGTGGCACCAGAGCTAAATGTCACATTCTGAACCTTCGTGTTGACATCCGAATTTTATAACAGTAAGGCAAAAGCATGTCGTTGAATCGTGAAACAGCCGTTCAGGTAGCGTCAGTGCTCAGCAAGGGGTTGCCGTATATACAGCGCTTTATCGGTAAGACCGTAGTCATCAAATACGGCGGCAACGCCATGGAAAACGAAGACCTTAAAAGCAGCTTTGCCCGTGATGTGGTGTTGATGAAGTTGGTGGGTATCAACCCCATTGTTGTGCACGGCGGCGGGCCGCAGATTGGTGAGTTGCTGGCGCGATTAAATATCGAGTCACGCTTTGTGAACGGTATGCGGGTTACCGACGCCCAGACGATGGACGTGGTTGAAATGGTGCTTGGCGGCCAGGTTAATAAGGAAATTGTGTCGCTGATCAACGCTGAGGGCGGAACGGCCATTGGCTTGACCGGAAAAGATGCCAACTTGATCCGCGCTCGAAAACTGGAGGTGGTTGATCGCAGTCCGGAGCTGGAACGCGCCGAAATTATCGATATCGGCCGTGTGGGTGAGGTGGTCAGTGTGAACGTGAGCGTTATTGACATGCTGACCCGCGGCAACGTGATTCCGGTTATTGCCCCCATCGGCGTTGGCCCAGATGGCAAGTCTTACAATATCAACGCCGACTTGGTGGCGGGCAAAGTGGCTGAAGCCATGAAAGCCGAAAAACTCATTCTTCTGACCAACGTTTCCGGTTTGAAAAACAAAGATGGCAAAGTGCTGACCGGTTTGACCGCCAGCCAGGTCAACGACTTGATTGAAGACGGTACCATCCACGGTGGCATGTTGCCGAAAATACGTTGCGCTTTAAGTGCGGTTGAAAACGGTGTGCGCACGTCGCATATTATTGACGGCCGTGTGGCCAATGCTTGCCTGCTGGAAATCTTCACCGACGAAGGTGTGGGTACCCTGATCTCCAGGAACTGATCTGTAAAAACGGACCCTATGTGCACGGAGTGAATGCATGAAACGCCTGTTGTTATGGCTGCTGATTTTAACCGTTTTGGCCTGGGCCGGTTACAAGGGCAGCGTCTGGTGGCTTGCGGATCAGCGTATGAATGAGGCGCGGCAGGCCTTGAACCATTATGGCGTGCTCGAACGCGGCGCAATTCATTCAGGCGTGCGCGGTCGACTATTGCTAAAAGACAGCCAGTGGCAAGACTTTCGTCTGACCCAGCCTCTGACTGTGCCCGTTGCAGAGTTAACCGCTCGCTCACCGGTATCATTGGTCACTCTGTTGCATGCCCCGGCTGCAGATGAGTCGTATACGCTGAAGCTGGAAGGCCTCAGCCTGGCGCTAGAGGCGACCATGTTCCGCAATTGGGTAACGGCTCAAGGCGCGAACAGTGACGGCAAAGCGGCGCTTTTCGCCCTGTCTTGCGCGCGAGACCCACGCCAAAGCCTGAGTAGTGGTGACTTGATGCGCATGGGCATTGGCGAAATGACCGGCGAGGCGCTGTTGCGTCAAAATGAAGAGGGCTTTTACGCTGAACTGATCACCGATGAGCTCGGCAGTGTTGAATTGAACTGGCCCACCGCGTGGGTAGACTGGCGCGCGCCCAAAGAGGCGCTTGCTCGTGGTTCGCTGGACATCACCCTGCGCGACGGCGGTGTTATGCGACGCGTGGCTGCTTGGTGCGCTCGCGAGGCTGGCCTTACAACCGAACAATGGGCCGGTCGTTCGGTGGCCCAGTTACGTCTGGGGCTGCTGGCACGAGGCTGGCTAGCCAGTTCGCAGTTGCTGGCACTGTACCGCCAATGGTTGCTCGAGGGCGGTGAATTGCAAACCACACTGAGGTTAGCCGAACCCGCTCTGGGGTTGCCCATTTACACGGAAGAAACCAGCGCATCCAGCCGCCTTGGTGCGGTGGTATATTATAACGATGCGAGCGTGCCAGATGTGTTTCTGTTAAGCGACAGCAGCCCTTCGGCAACGCCACAACAACCGGTGTTTACGGCGCAACAGTCGCAAACTGTATTCGCCGAGGGCTGGTTAGTGCAGCCTGTCGCGGCAGCGGAGCAATGGCTTGGACAAAAAGTCAGGATTACACTGCGCAACAACAATCGTGTGGCGGGTCGACTGGTGCGCGTAACTGACGATGAAATTGAGGTAGCTCGTCTGGTGGCCGGCGGCGAAGTGGCTTACCCTATGCAGCGTGTGGCGGTTGCCGGGTTCGAGGTATGGCGGCGTAACCGCCTGCTGAATTCAAACGATAATGATTGATGGAAAACCTGCAATGGCTCAGTTAACCTCAATCCCGAGCAGCGCTGCGAACGGTGTAGTGATGCCGCCATCTATTCTGGAGATGTTGACTGCGTTGATTGCAGCACCATCGATTTCCAGCTCCTCGGCGAAGTGGGATTCCAGTAATCGTGGTGTGATTGATTTGCTGGCGCAGTGGCTAAGGCCCATGGGTTTCGCTGTGGAAATTCTGCCGGTGCCGAACATGCCCGGCAAGTTCAATCTGATTGCCACCCTGGGCAGCGGTTCCGGCGGCCTGGTGCTGGCAGGGCACACCGACACAGTCCCGTTTGACGAAAAACGTTGGCACAGCGATCCGTTTATACTAACCGAACTGGGTAACCGCTGGTATGGCCTTGGCACTTGCGATATGAAAGGGTTTTTTGCCCTTGCCATTGATGCAGCCAGGGAGTTTGTAGGTCAGCCATTGCAGCAACCGCTGATCATTGTTGCTACCGCCGACGAGGAGAGCTCGATGAACGGCGCTCGCGCGCTGGCGGAGGCGGGTAAGCCGAAGGCTCGCTATGCGGTGATTGGAGAGCCCACCAGCTTGCGCCCGATTCGTATGCACAAAGGCATCATGATGGAACGCTTGGTGTTCGAGGGGCAGGCAGGGCACTCATCTAATCCCGAGCTGGGCCGCAACGCGCTGGAAGGCATGCACCAGGCGATGGGCGAGCTGCTGGCCTTGCGCTCCCAGTGGCAGCAGCAGTATCGCAATCCGAATTTTGACGTCCAGGTGCCAACCTTGAACCTTGGCTGCATACACGGTGGTGACAACCCCAATCGCATATGCGGTCGATGTGAGTTGCATTTTGACTTACGCCCGCTACCCGGTATGGATATGGACGCCCTGCGCCAGGCCATTCTGCAGAAGGTAGCGCCCGTGGCCAGTGAACGCGGCCTGAAGCTCAAGTTTGAACCACTATTTGACGGCGTGCCGCCGTTTGAAACAGCAGCGGATGCCGCTCTGGTTACGGCCTGCGAAAAACTCACTGGCCACACCGCAGGGTCGGTCGGCTTCGCCACAGAGGCGCCGTGGATGCAGCGCTTGGGTTTGGAAACTCTGGTTATGGGCCCCGGCTCTATTGATCAGGCTCACCAGCCCGACGAGTTTCTGGCGCAATCACAGGTTATACCGACCGTTAACATACTGCGTCAGCTTGTGAGGCAGTTTTGTTTGTAATATTCCTTTTGCTTGGAGATTTGAATTGAACGCCAATGGCTGGTTGCGCGGCTTTCGCCATTCGTCGCCTTACATCAATGCACACCGCGGCCGTACCCTGGTACTGACCCTGCCGGGCGATGCCATCAGCCAGCAAAATTTCATCAATATCGTTCACGATATTGCTTTGCTGAGCAGCTTGGGCGTGCGGTTAGTAGTCGCGTTCGGTGCCCGCTCCCAGATACAGCAGCGGCTGCAAGACGCCGGCCTTGAATCCACGTTTGCCCGCGGCTTGCGGATAACGACTGAACAGCAATTGCCGCTGGTGATGGAAGCCATAGGCGGATTGCGGGCATACATCGAGAGCCAGTTGTCTATGGGCCTTATCAGTTCGCCCATGCACAATGCCCGTATACGAGTCTGCAGCGGCAATTATGTGACCGCTAAACCGGTTGGCGTATTAGATGGTGTCGATTTTGGTTATACCGGCAAGGTTCGGCGGGTTGATGTTTCTGGTATCGAAAAGCTGCTCGACCAAGGCCAGATTGTATTATTACCACCCATGGGTTTCTCCCCCACCGGTGACATTTTCAATCTATCTTACGAAGATGTTGGAAGCCAGGTTGCAGCCGCTTTGCGCGCTGAAAAGCTGATGATGTTTATCGATGCCCAGGGCCTATTGGCGGCTGAAGGCACGCTGGTTCGGGAATTATCTGCGGCTCAGGCAGCCGACCAGTTAAGTGCTGGCCAAGTGACGGGCCACGATGCAGAGCTGCTGAAGGCGGCGTGCGATGCCTGTGTTAAGGGTGTGCGCCGCGCTCACATCATCAGTTATCTGGACGACGGAGCGCTGCTAAAGGAGCTGTTTACCCGTGACGGTTCCGGTACTCTGGTCAGTGGCGACACTTACGAGCAGATCCGAGCTGCCCGGGTAGAAGACGTGGGCGGTATTACCAATCTGATTTATCCGCTGGAGGAGCAGGGCATTCTGGTGCGGCGTTCGCCAGAAATGCTGGAAACCGAAATTGGCCATTTTGTGGTGGCTGAGCGCGACGGCACCATTGTTGGGTGCGCCGCTCTGTACCCCTACGGCCAGGATGACGCTGGCGAACTGTCCTGTTTTGCGGTAGATCCCAATTATCGCCGCGCAGGACGCGGCGACGAATTATTGGCGATGATTGAACAGCAGGCTCGTGCTCAGGGTTTTCAGCGCCTGTTTGTACTGACCACGCAAACCGAGCACTGGTTTCGAGAACGCGATTTCAAAGCGATGCCGGTACAGTCGCTGCCGGAATCGAGACTGGCGGTTTACAACACCCAGCGCAACTCCAAAGTTTTTTGTAAAGCTCTTTGAGTAACCAGTTCATGGAATCTACAGAACGACGCAGTAGCCCCAGAAAACCTATAAGACTTGCGGCCCAACTGGATTTGGGGCGCGGTGAAAACTGGCCTTGTCAAATCGCCGATTTTTGCGCCGAGGGCTTGTTTATTCGCTATTCCCAAGCGGTTTCCCATAAGCTTGATGCGGCTTTGGGCAACGCTGGCGGGCAGAGTCTGCTGGTGCGTTTTCGCGGTTCGGACAGTTCCGGGGTGCCTGGCCAGCGCCATCAGTTGCAAGTCGAGATGCGTCATCGCGTTGAGAATGCTATGGGCGTGTGTTTTGTACAGGTCAACGCGGCGGCCGTCAGTTCCATGCTGAAGCAGTGCAGTGGCGCACGTGTGGCAAGCTCTGCGCATTTGCGTGCGCCCAGCGAGCGGGTGCAGTTTGTGCTGCACCAATGCGCTAAAGCCGTGGTGCAGTTTATTGATCCTTTAATGCAGGACTGCCTGGATCAAACCGTTGCGGCGCTTCAGGCCCACGCCCGCGAAGCGGGCAACAACCAGCTGGCGAACGAACTGATGGACGCCTCAGGTCAGTTGAATAGCCGCCAACGCCAAGTATGGCAGCAAATGGCAAAAAGTCTGGAGTCTCCGCTAAAGCCGGAATCCAAAGCGGGGCCAGCGGGCTCTCTGGCGGTGGTTGACAAGGGTGAATTTGAAGACTGGCTCAGCCTGCGGGTGATGATAACCAAGGCGGACACGCTTTACCGAGGCTCGTTGTTGCAGTTGAAGTTGCGTCTGGACAGTCTGAAAGTCGCAAATGCGACCGGCTATACCAATCCGCTTGGTCCGTCATTGGTGTGTGAATCATTTCGGGATGGGCTGGCGCCCCTGCGAATGTCGCGCGAGGTTGAAAAAGTTACCTTCGGTGTGTTTGAATATTCTGTTTTGCAACAATTAGAACCGCTTTATGTTGAGCTGAATAACATATTAATTCGCCAAGATGTTTTGCCCAACCTGGACTTGACTAAATACCTGGCTGATACGCAGCGTAGCGAATCAGCATCTGAAGCGAGCAAGCCCGCCGAGCAAATTGAGCGGCAAGCTGTGCCCATAGCAGGGCCCACCACGGAGCCGGCAGTAGAGTCCGAGACAAAGCCACAAGCGGCGGCCCGATTCCGCCCGGTGCTAGAGCCCGGTTCTGACCAGGAGTCCGCCCAATTTCAGGAGCACGCCCGGCTTGCACGGCACGCATTTAGCACGGTGCGCAGCCTGCTAAATACCCTGGCGAGCAGTCGCGCTGCGAAAAGCCAGGTGCGTGACGATGAGTTCCCGGCGAACGCTTCGCCCTTAAGCAATGCCCAGTTGCAGCAGCAGCTGCAGCAGCTGCAGACTGTAGCTTTGCCCACCAACGATAGTGCCGCCAGCTTGTGGGAACGCGTGGTCAGCAAGGTGCGCGTAGACAGTCAGGGCAAACTTGATACCGAACAGCAGGGTGCGGTGGATGTGGTTGACCGTTTTTTTGAAAGCCTGCACGAGAGTCCGAAACTGGACGAACCCACCCGTCGCCACCTGCGCCAACTGGAAGTTCCTGTGCTGAAGGTGGTGATGCGTGACCCGGACTTTTTTGAGGACGAGCAAAGCCCGGTTCGCGGCGTGCTTAACCGTTTGGCCCAGCTTGGTAGTCGCGGCAGCAGAGTCAACCCGGTTATTCAACGCCGGGTGGAAGAGTTAATTCAGTCTATTGTGACAGGCTTTGAGCATGATCTGGGTGTCTTTGAGCGTGCAGAGGAAGAGCTGGAAGAGCTGATTGAGCGTCAGAAAAGAGTGTATCAGCGCAATGTTGAGCGGGTTAAGGCTGCTGCTGAGGGCGCACAAAAAGTCGCCGAGTCTAAACAGGCGGTAGAAGACACTCTGCAGGCTCGGCTGGCGGGTAAAATTGTGCCAAAAGCGCTCAATAGCCTGCTGGCCGGTGGTTGGCGTGATTTGCTGTCGCTAACCTGGATCCGCCACGGGCCAAACAGCGAGTTATGGCAAGATTATCTGGGCGTAGTGGATTCCTTGGTGCTGTTTACCAAAGATCCGCACAGCGAGATTAATCTGCCGGAGTTGCTGCGCACCATTCAGGATGGTTTGTCCTCTATTTCAAGCAGTCACTTGCCATCTGCCCAGATTCGTGACGAACTGCGCCGGTTTCTGGTGCGCGATCCAAAATCGGCGCCGGAGGTGCTGGCCATACCGGAATCGCCCGCAGCACCGTCGCGTCTGCGCACTCTGCCCGAGCAGGGGCAACGATGGCGCAAGCGTGTTCAAGCGCTGCACACTGGTGACTGGCTGTGTGACCAACACCCGTCTAACGAACCGGTTTACATTCGACTGGTGTGGATTGCCCGTGATTTCCAGCGTTTGGTGTTTGTGAACCATCAGGGCATGCGGGTGGTAGAGCTGGAACTGGATACGCTGGCGGATAAGATGCGCCAGGGCTATATCGTGCCCGACCCACACTATCAGCGGCCACTGGTAGACGAAGGTCTGGACCGTATGGTGCGCAAAGTATATGACCAGCTGGCCAGCGCCGCTAGCCATGATGAGCTTACCGGTTTATTGGAGCGGCGCGAGTTTGAGCGCCAGTTGGATCAGCAATTGACCTGCTGGCAAACGCCGCGAACTCTGTTGCGGCTGAGCCTGCGAAACTTCAGTAAGTTCAACGACGGTGCCGGCGAGCAAGCGGGCAACGACTTGCTGCAGCAGGTTGCGGCTATTTTGTCTGCGTGCTGTGCTGAAGACACTCCGATTGCGCGCCTGTCAGGCGCGCAATTTGCGCTATTGCTGCCAGCAGTGGATGCCATGACCCTGACCCGCCAGCTAAGCCAGCAGGTGTCAGCGCTGCAACCGATGCTGCGAGATAAACCGTTCGGTCTGAAGTTAGGCGCCGCTTTGGTGCCGCAGCTGGAAACACTGTTGAACCCCTTGCTCTGGCTGGAAGCCGCCGAGCAAACACTGCATGCAAACGCCAGTCAGCGAGAGGCCGTTGGGGAATATCGCCCGGCGCCTGCAGATGAGGCTCAGCAACAAAAAATTGTTGCCAAAGTGGCCGGCCTGCAAGACAAACAACAGGAGCGTCTGTCGCTGCGGTGCCAGAAAATTATGCCTTTGCATCCCGAAACCCGCAGGCTGATCCAATACGATGTTTTAACCGGCGTTTACGATGACGATGGCAATCTGGTTGGCGGTAAAGACTTTATCCGTTTGGCTGAGCGCTATGACCAGATTCAGGCTCTGAATCGTTGGGTGGTGGGTACCATGCTCGACTGGTTGAAACTCAAAGCAGATGATTTGCAGCAATTTGGTGGCATTGTCATCAATCTGTCCGGGCATTCGTTGAATGACCCAGCGCTGCTGGAGTTTATCTACGAGAAGCTGAACGAGCCTGAAGCACCCGTTGAGCGTTTGTGTTTTGAGATTACCGAAGCCTCGGCAGTACGCGATATGGTGGCGCTGACGGGATTTGTGCGCGAAATGAAAGAGCTTGGGTGCTGTTTTTGCTTGGGTAATATGGGGAATGGCCCAGACTCTTTCCAAGCACTACGGTCGCTGCCGGTAGACATGTTGAAAATCGACAGCGCGCTGACGGCGAATCTCGTCAACAGCCAGAGCGATCAGACCATGTTACGTTCGATGGTGGAAATGGCGCATTATCTAGAGCGCGAGGTGATTGTAACCCAGGTAGAGTCCCGCGAGCTGCTGGCACTGCTAGTTCAGCTAGGTGTGGATTACGCTCAGGGTACAGCCATTGGAAAGCCCGGCATGCTTGACAGCCTGGTATAACCGCGGAAACCAGTAGTTTATGTCGAAACGCCATCCTATTATTGCCGTTACCGGCTCATCCGGTGCCGGCACCAGCACCACTGGCCGGATTTTTCGCCGCATGTTCGAGAGTGAGGGTCTGAGCGCCGCCATGGTGGGTGGCGACAGTTTCCACCGTTATACGCGTGAGCAGATGCAACGTCTGGCGGCCAAAGGGCAGTTCGGTGCTCGTAATCACTTTGCTCTGGGTGCCAATCACATCGACCGCCTAGAGTCTCTGTTTTACGATTACAGCCTGACCGGTAACGGGCGCTACCGCCAGTACGTGCACGATGATGACTTTGCGTTGGTTGCAGAGGGTAATAAACCCGGGAGCTTCACTCCATGGCAAGACCTGTCTCCCAATACCAGCCTGCTGTTTTACGAAGGCTTACACGGTGGCGTGGTCAGCGATGCCTTTAACATCGCCCAATACGTTGACCTGTTGATTGGCGTAGTGCCGATTGTAAATCTGGAATGGATTCAGAAGATTCACCGCGACACTCACAATCGTGGCTACAGTCAGGAAGCGGTGGTTGAAACCATTCTTAACCGCATGAACGATTACGTTCATGACATAGTGCCGCAGTTTTCCCATACCCACATTAACTTCCAGCGGGTGCCTCTGGTGGATACATCGAACCCGTTCGTGGTGCGTGATGTACCGACCGAAGACGAAAGCATGCTGGTGATTCACTTCCGCGACGCCCGCGAGGTGGATTTTCCTTATCTGTTACAGGTAATTCCCAACAGCGTGTTGTCGCGCCACGATACCTTGGCCATTCCCGGTACAAAAATGAGCCTGGCCATGGAGCTGATTGTACGGCCCATGGTGCAACGGCTGATCGCACAGAAAACCTTCGCCTGAAGCTGTTCAAAGTGGATAAACTAGTTGGCCTGATGTACCTCATGGCTGTGGGTGATTTCTACCCCGCCGCTGGCCAGCATGATGGTCGCTGAGCAGTATTTTTCAGCAGACAGGGCCACCGCTCGTGCCACCTGGCTGTCTTTAAGATTGTTACCGGTGACCACGAAGTGCAGGTGAATTTTTGTGAACACCGCTGGCACCGCGTCGGCTCGTTCCGCGCTCAGTTCGGTGTGGCAGGCAGTGACGTCCTGACGGCTTTTTTTCAGAATGCTCATAACATCAAACGACGAACATCCTCCCAGCCCCATCAGCACCATTTCCATGGGTCGCGGGCCGCGATTCTGGCCCCCGAGGTCTGCCGGTCCGTCCAGCTGAACGCTGTGGCCGCTGGCGCTGGTCGCTTTGAAACTGACTTCGCCGGTCCAGTCGATGGTGGCTTTCATCACAGGCTCTCCGCAGGTGTTATTGAGTATTAATTCCGCCATGGACGGCAATGGAAACGAATGCGAAAGATGCTAGCACAGAGCGGGTGAATCGACAGCATCGGCGATGATTGACAGAAGGCTAAGCGACAGCCTGAACTTGACCGGGCTAACGGTTGTTGCGATTCAGAGGGTGCTAGCGTGCGTTAGGGATGAAAAATCTGTTAGAAAAGCGTTATGATCAAGGCAGGATATTCCAGTGTTCGTTTCTACGGAGGTGCCGCGCAAGCCATGGCCACAATTTTGAAGCCTGTTGATGATCGTACCAAACACTTGGATTATTTTCTGTCGCAATGCCATCGCCGTCGTTTCCCGGCAAAAAGCACCATCATTTACGCGGGTGACAAGAGCGACTCGCTGTTTTTCATTGTGAAAGGCTCGGTAACGGTCATTATTGAAGATGAAAACGGGCGTGAAATGATCATGGCCTACCTGAACGTTGGCGACTTCTTTGGCGAGATGGGGCTGTTCGATAACCTGGATTCCCGTAGCGCCTGGGTGAAAGCCAAAACCGAGTGCGAAGTGGCGGAAATCAGTTACACAAAATTCCGTGAGATTGCCCAACAGGACCCAAAGGTTCTGTATTTCATCGGCGAGCAGGTGGCATCGCGGTTACGTGAGACCACCCGCAAAGTGGGCGATCTGGCGTTTTTGGATGTTACCGGTCGGGTCGCTCGCACCCTGCTGGACTTGTGCAAGCAACCGGACGCCATGACCCATCCGGATGGTATGCAGATCAAGATTACCCGGCAAGAGATTGGCCGCATTGTGGGCTGCTCCCGCGAAATGGTGGGCCGGGTCTTGAAAACTCTGGAAGAGCAGGGCCTGGTGCGGGTAAAAGGCAAAACCATGGTGGTTTACGGTACTCGCTGAGTCGTTTCGCGTCCTTGGCTCTAATGTTGGCCAATCGGGCGGATCAGTCAGCCAGAGCCGCCGCTTTTATCTGCAGCCATACGGGCTTGCCCGGGGATAGTCCCAGAGTGTGTACGGAGCGGGTGGTCAAACGCGCCAGAAATGGCGTCTTGCCTGCCAGCACCCGCACCAGCGACGTGCCCGGGCTTATCTCTTCTGCAATTTCATCGATTCGGCCGTGGATCAGATTTTGGATGCTCTGGTCATGGTTGGCGCTGAGCGCCAGGCTGACATCCCTTGCCAGTACCTGAACCCGCACATCGCTGCCGACCGGGATGCGCGGCTCGCTGGGAAGCCACAGTTGGCCGCCGTCAAATTCCGCCAGGCTCAGATGCCACTGGGTATCTTGAGTGGTAATACGGGCCGGCAGAATAATGGCTGCGCTCTCTTCCAAACCAAAGGGTTGATCGGTGCGCGCCAGGGTCTGTTGTAGAGACCCACTGGCCGTTACCTGCCCCTGGTTCAGCATAACAACGTGATCCGCCAGCCTGGCGACTTCCGCCACTGAGTGGGAGACGTACAAAATTGGAATAGCGAGGGTGTCTCGCAGGCGTTCCAGGTAGGGCAGGATTTCCCGCTTGCTGGCCTGGTCCAGAGCCGACAATGGCTCGTCCATCAGCAACAACTGCGGGCTAGTCAGCAGGGCGCGGGCGATAGCCACCCGTTGGCGTTCACCGCCTGACAGCTTTTGCGGCATACGCTTAAGCAGGCACGCCAGCCCCAGCCATTCCACCGCCTGATCAAACTGAATCCGGCGCTGGTTAACGGGCACCCGGCGGTAACCGTAGTTCAGGTTGCGTTCTACCGATAAATGCGGAAATAACGAAGTCTCCTGGAACACGTAAGCCAGCGGGCGCTGATGCACGGGGCGACTTTCATGGGCGTTGTGCCAGGTGTCACCGTTCACCACTAATTCGCCACTGGCCGGTTGCAGCCCGGCAATGCAGCGTAACAGGGTGGTTTTACCGCAGCCAGAGTGCCCGAACAGCGCCGTTAATCCGCTGCCCGGCAAATTCAGATTCACCTTCAGCGTAAAGTCACCAATGTGGCAGTGAAAGCGCGCAAATATCGTATTATTTGCGCTCATTTCATCATCCCCGAGTGCACGCGGCCATTCAGCGAATACAGCGCCACCAACACCACAAACGAGAACACCACCATACCGCCGGCGAGCCAGTGGGCCTGGGTGTATTCGATGGCTTCAACGTGGTCGTAAATGGCCACTGATAACACTTTGGTTTCCCCCGGGATATTGCCGCCAATCATCAGTATCACGCCAAATTCGCCAATAGTGTGGGCAAAGGTGAGTACGGCGGCGGTCAAAAATCCCGGGCGGGCCAGTGGTATCACCACGGTGATGAATCGGTCCATGGGCGAAGCTCGTAGCGTAGCGGCCACTTCCAGAAGCTGATTGTTTATGCCGATAAAGGCGTTTTGCAGGGGTTGCACTGTAAACGGCAGTGAGGAAATCACAGACGCTACCACCAAACCCTCAAAAGTGAACGGCAGTAGCCCAAGGCCCAGCTGTTCGGTAAGTTGCCCTACAACGCCTTTAGGGCCCAACAGCAGCAATAAATAGAACCCCAGAACGGTAGGCGGCAGTACCAGCGGTAGTGCCACCACAGCAGCGATCGGCTGGCGTAGCCAGTGTTGGCTGCGGGCCAGCCACCAGGCAATGGGCGTGCCCACCACCGCCAGTATCAAGGTGGTCATGGTCGCCAGTTTCAGGGTCAGCCACACTGGCTCCCAGTAAGTTTCCATCATCGTTACGGGCCTGTGTTTGCGTCAGTCGGCAATGTCGTAACCGTCGTCTTTCATAAGGTTCAGCGCCTGCGGGCTGCGTAAAAAATCCAGCCATTGGCGGGCAACAGGTTTGTCTTTGCCATGACTAAGCAAAACCGCTTGCTGGTCGATGGGTGCGTACATCTGTTGAGGTACCACCCACAGTGTGCCATTACTGTTTTGCCAGGCATTCACCTGAGACAGCGCCACAAAGCCTGCCTGGGCATTGCTGGTGGCCACAAACTGAAAGGTTTGTGCGATTGAGTCACCGCGCACCAGACGCGGTTGCAGGGCATCCCACAGGCTCAGGTTTTTTAACACCTGCTGCGCGGCCAGTCCATAAGGCGCGGTTTTCGGATTGGCGATGGCCAGTCGTTTGAAGTCAGCGCTGGCCAGCCAGCTTGCGGGGTCGCTGAACACGTTGGTCTCCGGGCTCCATAGCGCCAGTTTGCCGCGGGCGTAGGTAAAACGGCTACCGCTAACGGCGCTGCCGCTGTTTTCGAGCATTTCTGGGCGCGCACTGTCTGCGGCCTGAAACACGTCAAAGGGCGCGCCGTTTTCTATTTGGGCGAAGAGCTTACCGGTGGAACCATAACTGGCGGCAACTGAGTGACCGGTGGTTTCTTCAAACAAGGCAATAAGGTCACGGGTGGTGTCAGTAAAGTTAGCGGCAACCGCAATGCGTAAAGGTTCAGCACCGGCCAGGCTGGCCATAAAAAACAGCAGTGCAGCGGCAATGAAGCGTGAAATCAGGCGATTAAAGGTAAACATGCAGTGAGTCTCTGTATTCTGGTGGATAAAACAAGCTGCGCATCGGGTTTGGCTCACGCGGGCCCGGTGGTGCCGTTCGTTGAGCATGACAGTTCGACGCTTTTTCGAAGCGCTTGCACCAACACGCCGGACGCCAATTAAGAGCGTGTCACAACGGACGGCTTGCTGCAGGGTGGCAAATGGGTTGTGGAGGATTTGGGAGGCAGAGACCTTGTCGACAACTCGCATATCGGCATCTACTACTCGAATGGTTTGTCCGCCCGCGTTGATGAGTTAGGAAGACTACTTTGTGACGCTGCTTATGAATGTAAACCAAGCGCGCTTTGGTGATCACGGCGAGCTATTGTTGGGCGCCCCTGCGGGCGAAACCATCCGCGCTTTCCCGTCTGCACCCAAGCCATAGCTCTGATAAATACGCTTGAGTTCACCTGTGGCCCGCAGGTGGCGCACGCCATCGCTGAGAATTCGAGCCAGCGCCTGCGCATGGGGATGAGCCGGCGCAAAGGCGGCATAAACGGGCGCAGCGTATATGTTGCCAGAACTTCGAAGTTTTGGCAGGTCAGGCCTTTTACGCAGGGTCCAGGCCATCACTTGGCGATCTTCAAACAACAGGTTGGCGCGCTTTTGACCAATCAGCGTAATGGCCCGGGTTAGGGGCTGCTCTCCCGAAAGTTCCCAAACAAGATCCTGCTGGTGGCGGTTGTTATTAATATACTGAGAGATGCCCGGAGCGTAAAAATAATCGGAAATGACCAGCAATGTCCGGTTTTCCAGTGATTTCAGGCCCTCATACGTCCAGTGGCTGTCTGGGTGAGCAAAAAACATTGTTTCCGAGTAGCCCAGTGCTTCTTCCGGGAATAAAAAATCGCTGGCGTCGCCGGCAAAAACCCCAATAATGCCATCCACACGGTGGCTCCGCGCCTGTTGCAAAGCCCGCTCCCAGCTCATATTGACGTAGTTTACGGATATATCCTGAAGAGCGAAGGCCTGGCGGAGAATGTCCACCATATACCCTTCTACGGTTGAACCGGCCTCGCAGTTGTGGGGGCACCAGGGATCTGCGGCGAGCACGACCTGACCGGGCAGAGGGGTCAGCTCATCCGCATTTGAAGACTGGGCAACCGCCATGAATAACAGCAAAAATGCCAGCAAGGGGAGATAGGGATCGTGGGGCCGGGGTCGACTGTTCATATCAGCTGGGCCAAGATGCGAATTTTGTTTCTAGCGTGTGTTTGGCTTGCTGTCGTTATTCGACTACGCTTGACGAAGTCGTAGCGTCCCGCCAACGTTTACAGGTTATTAGCAACGTTATTATATTTTGGAGTCCGCCTCAATGATAAAAATCTACGAAACAAAAACCGCACCCAACCCACGGCGTGTGCGTATGTTCATGGCGGAAAAGGGCCTGCTGGACGTCGCTGAATTTGTCGAAATTGATCTGCAAAAAGGCGAAAACCTGACGCCCGAATTTGCCGCCCG
Organism: Marinobacter psychrophilus; assembly: GCF_001043175.1. Lineage (NCBI taxonomy): Bacteria > Pseudomonadati > Pseudomonadota > Gammaproteobacteria > Pseudomonadales > Marinobacteraceae > Marinobacter > Marinobacter psychrophilus. The sequence goes on along the minus strand of NZ_CP011494.1, from coordinate 3,658,358 downwards.
TAATCCGTTCAAGAAAGTGCCGGTAATGGAATTGGGCGATGGCACGGCGGTGGCCGAAACGATGGCGATTTGCCGTTATTTTGAAGAAAGCTACCCCGATTCGCCCACATTATTGGGTGACACGGCGTTGGAGAAAACACGGATTGAGCAGTGGCTGCGCTGGATAGATTTTTACTTTTTTATGCCCACGGGCATGTGCTTCCAGCACACCAGCGGTTATTTCAGTGATCGCATGAATCCGATTCAAGAATGGGGCGAAGACTGTGGCAAGGCAGTGGTTTCGTTCATGGCTTTTCTGGATGAGCACTTGGCAGGTAAAGACTTCATTTGCTGCGATCGTTTTACGGCTGCGGATATCAATGCGTTTGCCACCGTTGCCTTTGCGCGGGTGGTGAATATTCGTATCGCGGCAGAACACCAGAACCTGCAGGCCTGGTTTGACCGCATCAAGTCACGACCTTCGGCGAAGGTTTAGGCTTGCTATAAAGTAGCCGGTATTGAGTCCGGGGCGCCAGCGCCGGGTTCGACACTCGCCGCGCGGTTGCGACCGCCCTCCTTGGCCAGGTATAGAGCACTGTCGGCGCGCATTATAGTGGTGTCGATGTGCTCGCCGTCGTGGTAGCAGGTGACCCCGAAGCTGATGGTTTGCTTGATGCTGTGCCCGGCGGCTGTCATAGGCGTTTCCCCTACAGCGCAGCGCAGCTTTTCTGCGACCGCCAGGGCACTGTCCAGTTCGGTGTCTGGCAAAACCACAAGCAGCTCCTCACCTCCCCAGCGGCACACGATGTCGCCGGCACGCACATGATCTTGCAGGCGGTTTGCGGTTTCGATCAGTACTTCATCGCCCACATTATGGCCGTAGCTGTCGTTAACCCGCTTGAATTTGTCCAGATCACCCAATATCAGGCTGAACGGATGCCCGTGGCGGGCATAACGAGTGACCAATTGCTCAAGTGATGTATGAATAGCGTGGCGGTTGAGCAGTCCGGTTAGCTGATCGGTCAACGCCAGGCTTTTGAGCTGTTGCCGGGTTAGAAACTCGGAGCGCCGCAGCTGGCTGAGGGAACAGCTGACCACCATGCCCACAAAAATCATCACCAACGGGTCAAACAGAAACGGTAGAAGCTGTTTGAATTCCAGATCTACAATGACAAGGGCAGCAAAGAACAGCATCAACGGGAGTACAAACAACGTCCACCACTGCTCCAGACCGCGAACCGAGAGCATGGACACACCAAAAAAACCGATCATCAAGACATTGGACATCTGGTACAAAGTATCAGGGCTGTAAAGTGCGTGGGCTACAAACAGCGACAGTGACAGGCCCATCACCGATAGCGCGATAACGCGCAGCAACAAGCCCGGGTCTACCTGGGGCTTTTTCGTGTAGTGGACAAACAACGTAAACAGAGCCACCAGCATTACCGGCGCCCGCAGCAAGGTTTCGATGATGTGAATATTGCCGTCGATGCCCCGCTGATTTTGGTTAACCTGATAAATCACGAGAATGACTGTTATTAACCAACCGGCGACCAGTGCGATCTGTTTCTCAACCTGGCACAGGAAGTCTTCATAAGTGGATTGCCACTTCGGAGGTATGGACGTGCGGTGAAAGATCACGACAGTTCATCCTTGTGAACAGCGTTCACTGGCGTATATATATTTATGATAGTTAACCAAATGTCTGCCGGTTACAACCTCAACCATTAAATTGTGGTTGAACTGTATTCGTTAAATACGCTGCGTTAGCGAACACTGTGAAAAAGATTATGCAAACAGTTCCTGCAGCTTGGCTCCCGGGTCAGGGGCGCGCATGAATGACTCGCCGATTAGAAAACCATAAATGCCGCGGCCGGTCATGGTTTCGACGTCGGTGCGGGTCATAATCCCGCTTTCGGTGATGACGAGTCGCTCGGGACCAATCAGCTGGTGCAGGTTAAAGGTGGTTTCCAGTGATACCTCAAAGCTGTGCAGGTCGCGGTTGTTGATGCCTACAAGCGGGGTGCTGAGGGTGAGGGCGTCGTCCAATTCTTCGCTATTGTGAACTTCTACCAGCACGTCGAGGCCTGTTTCGTAGGCAATGCCTTCGAGTTCCTGCATCTGGCCTCTGGTCAGGCAGGCCGCAATAAGCAGTATGCAATCGGCACCAATGCTGCGGGATTCATAGATCTGGTAGGGCGATACCATAAAATCTTTACGGATAACGGGTAGGCTGCAGGCGTTGCGGGCGGCCACCATGAAGTCTTCGTGGCCCTGGAAGAAGTCGTGGTCGGTGAGTACGGATAGGCAAGTAGCGCCGCCTTTTTCATAGCTTTCGGCGACCTGCGCCGGCTCGAAGGGGTCGCGCAGTATGCCTTTGCTGGGCGACGCTTTTTTAATTTCGGCAATAACCGCAGGTTTTGAGGCTTCTATGCGCTGGCGCAGAGCTTTGGCAAAGCCGCGGGTGCCGGGTTGGTCGCCGGCGCGTGCTTTTAGGTCCGCCAGGCTGGAGGTGCGCTGGCGCTGTTCAATTTCCTGCCATTTCCTGTCGACGATTTTGCGCAGGATGGTGGGGGTTTTGTCGTTCTGTGTGTTCATTTTTTTTGCTTCCGTATTTGCGCTGATCTGCTGTTCATGTTGCTCAAAAGCACTGGGAGAACGTCGCCAGTTCGCTCAGCTTACCCTTGGCCCGACCGGAGCCGAGGGCGTCCAGGGCCAGCTGTACGCCTTCTTTAGCGGTGGCTGCCAGACCCGCAATATAAATCGCAGCGCCGGCGTTCAGGGCGATCATGTCGCGGGCTTTCTCAGCGCTTTCGTTGCGGTCGCGGCCAAAGGCGGCTTTGATCAGGGTCAAGGATTCTTCGGCGGTATTGACGGTCAAACCAGACAGGGTTTGGCTTTTTATGCCCAGGTCTTCCGGCGTTATTTCATATTCAAAGATTTCACCGTTTTTAAGCTCGGCCACGTGGGTGCTGCTGGCCAGGCTGATTTCGTCCAGGCCGTCTTTTGAGGCCACCACCATGATGTGTTCAGAGCCGAGTTTTTGCAGCACTTCGGCCATGGGGCGGCACAGAGTTTTGCTGAAAACACCCACCAACTGGCGTTTTACACCGGCGGGGTTGGTCATCGGGCCGAGGATGTTAAACAGAGTGCGGCAGCCCAGCTCTTTGCGCGGGCCTATGGCGTGTTTCATGGCGCCGTGGTGGGCCGGGGCGAACATAAAGCCAACGCCGACCTGTTCAACGCAGCGGGCGACCTGTTCCGGTGTTAAATTCAGGTTGATTCCGGCCTGTTCGATGAGATCGGCGCTGCCACTTTTTGAAGACACCGCACGGTTGCCGTGTTTGGCTACAAAGCCGCCGGCTGCAGCCACGACAAAGGCGGCCGCGGAAGAGACGTTGAACAGGTTGGCGCCGTCGCCGCCGGTGCCAACTATGTCGACCAACGGTTCGGCGTTAACGTTTACAGCGGACACCAGTTCGCGCATGACTTCTACCGCGCCGGTAATTTCATCCACGGTTTCGCTCTTTATGCGCAGGCCCATCAGCAGAGCGCCAATCTGGGCGTTGGTGGCTTCGCCGTTCATGACAATGCGCATCACCTGTTTCATTTCGTCACGGGACATGTCGAGACTTTCAGCGATCCGGTTCAGTGCGTCTTTCATATCCATTACGTCAGCCTTTTTGTTCGGTTCGCAGGAAATTGCGCAGCAGTTCGTGGCCCTGTTCACTCATGATGGATTCAGGGTGAAACTGGACGCCTTCCACGGCCAGGGTTTTGTGGCGCACACCCATGATTTCTTCCACGCTGCCGTCGTTGTTGCGAGTCCAGGCGGTCACGTCCAGGCACTCCGGCAGGGTGCCCTGTTCAATCACCAGGCTGTGGTAGCGGGTGGCCTGCAGCGGGTTGTTCAGGCCGCGGAATACGCCTTTGCTGTGATGGTAAACCGGAGACACTTTGCCGTGCATGACTCGGCCGGCCCGAATCACTTGGCCGCCGAACACCTGGCCGATAGCCTGGTGGCCAAGGCAGATGCCCAATATGGGAATTTTGCCGGCGAAATGACGGATAACGTCCATAGAGATGCCGGCTTCGCTGGGGGTACAGGGGCCGGGGGAAATCACCAGCCGTTCCGGGTTTAGCGCTTCAATCTGCTTCACGGTGATTTCGTCGTTGCGATGCACCTGCACATCGGCGCCCAGCTCGGCCAGGTACTGCACCACGTTGTAGGTGAAGGAGTCATAGTTGTCGATCATTAAAAGCATAATTTGTCCCTCGCCTTAGTGGTCAAAGTCGTTGTAGGTCATGGCGACGGCGCGGAAAATGGCGCGGCCTTTGTTCATGGTTTCTTTCCATTCCAGGCGTGGTACAGAATCTGCGACTATACCGGCGCCGGCCTGTATGTGCAGGGTGTTGTCTTTGATCACCGCGGTGCGGATGGCGATGGCGGTGTCCATATTGCCGTTGAACGACAAATAGCCCACGGCGCCGCCATACACGCCGCGTTTGACCGGCTCCAGCTCGTCAATGATTTCCATGGCACGGGTTTTTGGTGCGCCGCTTAATGTGCCGGCAGGCAGAGTGGCTTTTAGGACATCAAGGCAGCTGATGCCGTCTTTTACCTGGCCGGTGACGTTCGATACGATGTGCATTACATGGGAGTAGCGCTCAACCGCCATTTTCTCGGTCAGTCTTACGGTGCCGGTTTCCGATACCCGGCCCGCGTCGTTGCGGCCCAAGTCAATCAGCATCAGGTGCTCGGCAATTTCTTTTGGGTCAGCCAGCAGTTCGGCTTCCAGGGCGCGGTCTTCAGCTTCGGTCGCGCCGCGTTTGCGGGTGCCGGCGATGGGCCGCACGGTCACTTCGCGGTCTTCCATTCGCGCCAGAATTTCCGGTGACGAACCCACAATGTGAAAATCGTCCAGGTCCAGAAAGTACATGTACGGCGAGGGATTCATTATTCGCAGCGAGCGGTACAGATTCAGCGGCGGCGCCTCAAACGGAATCGACATGCGTTGGGAAATGACGGTTTGCATCACGTCGCCATCCAGTACGTAGTCCTTGATGGTGTCCACGGCGGCTTCGAATTTTTCTTGGCTGAAGCCGGACACGAACTCGCTTTCATCCACGGTTTTGCCGCGCAGATGAGCCGGGGTTTTTGGTGTTTGAGCGGTGTTTTGGCGTAACTGCTTTTCCAGTTGATCCAGGCGCTTCTGGGCCTGTTCAAAGGCGCCTTCGTTGGCCGGGTTTACGTGAACAATCAGATGCAGTTTGCCGCGCAGGTTGTCGAACACCACCAGTTCGTTAGACACCATTAGCAGGATGTCCGGTGTGCCAATGCGGTCTGGCGGGCAGCTGCTGGCCAAACGCTTTTCAATGTAGCGAACGGTATCGTAGCCAAAATAGCCCACCAAGCCACCGTTGAAACGCGGCAGTTCAACCAGATCAGGGGCGTGGAAACGTTCCTGATAGCTGGCGATGAAGGCCAGTGGGTCTTTTACTTCGCTGCTTTCTACCAGCTCGCCATGGCGACGGATTTCGATACGGTGATCGAAGACTTTCAGCACTTCCTGGCTGGGCAGGCCGATGATCGAATAACGGCCCCATTTTTCTCCACCCTGAACGGATTCAAACAGGTAGGAATAGGGCCCGCTAGCCAGTTTTAGATAGGTGCTTAACGGGGTGTCCATATCCGCCAGTACTTCACGGTACACGGGGATACGGTTGTAGCCGGCTTGTGCCAGCTCGCGGAAATTTTCGGGGGTCATGATCGGGCTTCCTATATTCTGCGAGGTTATAAAAGCTCGCTCAGGGAATCAACCACGGCATTGGCTCCCAGCGCCTGCACGGGGTTGCCAAAGTTGTAGCCGTAAGTAACGGCCACGCACGAAATGCCCGCGGCTTTGGCTGCTTGCACATCAGCGGCCGAGTCGCCGACCATTACCGTCGTGGCTGGCCGGCCGTTTAGTTTTTCCATGGCGTACAGCAAAGGTTCCGGATTGGGCTTTTTACTGGCCAGAGTGTCGCCCCCTATGATCAGCTGGAAATAACCGTCGAGTTTCAGCTGCTTTAACAGGGGTGCAACAAACTGCTCGGGTTTGTTGGTGACGATTGCCATCGGGCAGTTCATTTGCTGCAATCGATTCAGGCATTCCAATACGCCTGAGTACACCTTGGCATGCTGGCCGTTGGCTATTTCATAGTGCTGAAAGAACAGCGTCATAGCCTCCTCGAATAGGGCTTCATCGGCAGCATTAGCTGGCTGCCAGTCGGCTTTTCCTGCCAGCGCGCGGCGGATCAGAATGGCGGCGCCGTGGCCTACCCACTGGTGCACCTGATCAATGCCGGCAGGTGGGCGATCCAGCCGTTCCAGGGTTTGGTCAACGGCAGCGGCCAAGTCCAGCGCGCTATCAACCAGGGTGCCATCCAGATCAAACAGGGCGGCGGCTGGCCAGTGTGTGTTAAAAAGACCTTTCAGAGTCATGGCAGGTTCCGTTCAAAAGCCCAGAGTTTTACTGGCGTGTTCAAGTTCGGCGCGTATGGCGTCAATGGTGGCCTTGTAATCATCGGTATTGAAAATGGCTGAACCGGCAACAAAAGTATCGGCACCCGCTTCGGCAATTTCGCGAATATTGCCTGTTTTAACTCCGCCATCTATTTCAAGGCGGATATTGTAATCGCTGGCGTCTATACGCTTACGCGCTTCGCGCAGTTTATCCAGGGTGCCGGGGATGAACTTCTGGCCGCCAAAACCAGGGTTTACCGACATCATCAGAACCATGTCGAGCTTGTCCATCACATAGTCCATGTACTGGAGCGACGTTGCAGGATTAAACACCAGCCCGGCTTTGCAGCCGCCATCGCGGATCAGCTGCAAAGAACGGTCAACGTGCTGGGACGCTTCCGGGTGGAAAGTAATATAGCTGGCGCCTGCATCTATGAACTTGCGAATCAGGTCGTCCACTGGAGACACCATAAGATGTACGTCAATGGGCGCGGTAACGCCGTGTTTGCGCAGTGCCTCGCAGACCATTGGGCCGATGGTCAGGTTGGGCACGTAATGATTGTCCATAACATCAAAATGCACCACGTCGGCACCGGCGGCCAATACGTTGTCCACTTCCTCGCCCAAACGGGCAAAATCGGCAGAAAGGATGGAGGGTGCGATCAGGTACGGATTCATGGTTCGCCTCTGGCTGTCGGCCGGAACGGTTCCGGCATTTCGGTATGGTTGGTGCTGGGCACGGCTGCGACTGCTAGTCTATCAGTTCACAAGAGTTTTTCGCAGCGAGATAGCGCAATGGGTGGCAATGTAAGTGATGGATAAAAGTTTGTTGTTGAACGCCGGCCTGCGGTCCGTTGGGTGCAGTTTCAGGCTTCAGGCAATACTGTTGTCATTTACCGGGTTGTTGGTCATGTCTGCTCCGTCTTTGACTCAGGCGCAAGATGAGCCTGCCGCTGCGGTTCAGACCGGTGATGATGTCGCCGCTGCTGATGAGGTAGCGGAGCCAAATTCTAATCCCGACGACAAAGCGGCGCAGCTAGCTGGCGACAGGCCACAACGGGCCAGCGTGGTAACCGGCCAGGGCACCATGGCACTGCAGCAGCAGTGGCCTCAGTCTGCGTTGTGGCTAGAGGTCGATGGCGCCGACGGCACGCCAACTTCTGTGCTGTCGCTGGTTTTCACACCACTGAAAAATGCAGCAACCATTGGTGTTGTGGTATTGGCAGATGAAGGCCATAACGCAGGTGAAGGATTTGTGACCGCCTTTGCCGGAAGCCTGGCTGACAGGGGGCTGGCAGCTCTTACGCTAGGCCTGAGGGCGCCGACGGGTGGGTTGAAACAGGTGATGGAGCGCGAACTGCCGCTATCTGAAGTATCGCCTGCTGTGTCAACTGCAGATGAAGGCCAGCAACCCCAGCCGGTGGCGGCCGGGGTTGCTGAAACGTCCTCAAACCCAGATCCAGACCCTATGCTGATTGACGTAATGGCGGGTACCGAATTGTCTGAGGCGGAGGTGCAGTATCGCCAGGAAGTGGCTGCGCAGTTACGAGCGGCCGTTGGCTATCTGAAACGCGAAGGTTACCCGAAAGTGGTGATTGTGGGCGTTGGCCGGGGCGCCAATTTTGCCACTGCGCTGCCAGAATTGGCCGGCAGCGCAGGTTTGGTTTGGCTATTGCCCAAGTTTTATCCTCGTGACCTTGACGTGTTGGCAGAACGTTTTACCGAAACTCCCCGCTTACGTGTGCTAGATGTGCAGGCTGCGCGGGGTAACCGGTCGCAGAGCGCAATGCAGCGCACGACCGTTATGAACCAGGTTGGGGTTGCGCAGTACCAGCGCCAGCGAGTAATGGTGCAAGAGCCGGTGCAAGCGCAGCAAGGTGACGCTTTGGCCAGCCGCCTGGCGGCGTGGATAAAAGCGGACAACAAGCCGGCTATGGATTAGCAGATTGCTTGGCGTGAAGCGCTGCGGCCGAACGAGCTAAGGCATCAGCACTACGATGGCTTGTGGCGTTGTTTAATGAACTCCCAGGCTTGCTGATAGCGCAGCAGGCGTTCTTTTGCAGCCGCCAGTTCGGTGTGGGTAAGTTGTTGCTGGGCGAGTTTGTCCGGATGTATTGAAGAAACTTTGCGGCGCCAAATACGTTTGGCCTCTTGTAGAGAATCGTGGCGAGTAATGCCCAGAATCTCGCAGGCGTCTTGGTAGCTTTTCGGTGCTGGGGGTAGGGTCGTCGCTGGCGGCCACGTCTGGGCGGCGTAATGGTCTAAGATGTCATCGCTTACGCCTACCGGCAGGCCACTCTGCACTATGGCGTCTTCACAGCGGTAACGTCGCGCCTGTGATGGCCGGCCATGCAGTTGTGCGCTGTGGCACAGGCAAATGGCCAACATCACAGCCCGCTGTGCCAATAGGGGCGTAACCATGGTTAGCCACCAAGCCCTCAACGGCCCAAGTTGACCCCTGGTTTTGCCTTGAGTGAACCAGTGAACGGCGCGTTTACGCTGGCGCTGATTCAGGCTTAATGCGGCCATCAGCGCCTCGGCGTAGTGAATGTCTGCCTTACCGATTGTGCCTTCTGCCTTGGCAATATAGCCGAGGAAAAAGAACAGATAGCGCTGACCAAAAAGTGGCAGCCGCTGCTGCTTAAGCAGTTCTGCAGCCTGATTCTGGCAATGTGTAAGTCGCGGAAGGAGATAGCGCAGGGCGTTATCGAGTCGCCGTGATGCCGGGCGTCTTTTTATCATCGGAAACCTCGAAACCCTCGAGAACTTGGCGCGCGCAGTTGCTGGTCAAGCCAGCTGAGGCGTTCCGGTGTACCTACGTCCAGCCATTGACCGTCATGATAAACGCCTTTCACTCGGTTTGCCGCGGCGGCTTGCTGCAATAATGGCCCGAGTTTGCCGGATTGGTCTGTTAACCCTGTAAACAGACGGCGGTTAAGCAGGCTAACGCCGGTAAATGTAAGCTTGGGCAAGGTTTCATTACAGCTGATACGGCCATCTGGCTTTAGTGCAAAGTCCCCTTTCGGGTTGTGTGCGGGGTTGTCGGTGAGAACCAGCAACGCGTCGGCATTGCCGGGTGGTTTTAACCCGCGCAAATCGAAGTCGCACCAGATGTCGCCGTTAATCACCACGAACCAGTCGTCGCCGGCGTCGGTCAGCATGGGCAGTGCGCGGACAATGCCACCGGCGGTTTCCAGCGGTTCGCCTTCGCGCGAATAACTCAGCTTCAAGCCAAAGGCGTCGCCCTTGCCCAACGCCTTTGCAATCTGCTCGCCCAGCCAGGCCAAGTTGATAATAACGTCGTTAAAACCGCTGCGCGCAAGGCGCTGCAGATGGTAGTGAATCAGCGGTTGGCCGCCGGCTTGCAGCAGTGGTTTTGGTGTGTGCAGGGTCAGAGGACGCATGCGCTCGCCTTTGCCCGCGGCCAGAATCATGGCTTTCATGGCTGGTGCGCGCCGGGCACTGGGCCCAAAGTGACTTCTACCGCCGGCACCACAGTGTTCAACAACCAGTCATGGAAGGGGCGCAAAGCCGGCTGGCGGCCGCTCGCACTGGACAGATACCCAAGGGTGCGGGGAATGTCATTGAGGTAGTCCGGCTTGCCATCGCGCAGCGCCAGGCGGGCAAAAATACCCGCGGCTTTCAGGTGGCGTTGCATGCCCATCAGTTCGAACCATTGGCGGAAGGTGGCAGCATCAGCGCTGTGCAAGCCGGCGCTCAGGCTGCTCTGGCGATAGCTTTCCATCCAGTTCTGAACTCGCTCGTCAGGCCATTGCACGTAGCAGTCCTTCAGTAGTGATACCAAGTCATAGGTGACAGGCCCCATGACCGCATCTTGAAAATCAATGACGCCGGGGCGATCGTCGCCGCCCGTTACCAGCAGATTGCGGGAGTGGTAGTCACGGTGAACTGGCACCGTTGGCTGTGCACTGGCACTTTCCCGTAACAGGGTAAATGTGTTGCTCAGCATGGCAAGATCGCTGTCGTTCAGCTCTAGCCCTAGTTGGCGCTGTAGCAGCCAGTCGCGGAACAGTGCCATTTCCCTATCCAGTAAATCGTTGCTATAGGGCGCCAGCGGATCGTCAGGGTTGTTGGGCAGTTGTTGAATGCGCAGGAGTTCTGCCAGTGCGTTGCCGTAAAGTTTGTCTGTGTTAGCCGTGTTGAGCTGACCCAGCAACAGGCAATCGCCAAAATCCTCGATCAGAAGAAGGCCCTGGGCCAGATCTTGCTGCACAATGGCGGGCACTTTAACGCCCTGACTACGCCAATGTTGAGCTAGGGTAACAAAAGGCAGGCAGTCTTCGTGCTCGGGTGGTGCGTCCATCACAATAAACGCCTGATTGACTTGCGCTCCGTGTGCCCTTGCCACCCCCCGCGCCTCTCGCCAATCAGCGCTGCGCCATACTCGAAAATAACGCCTGAAACTGGCATCGCCGGCTACAGGCGCCACGACGGTGTTTGCAAAGCCGGGGAATTGACTGACCCAGCGGGTCAGCAGTTGCAGACGGTGGTCCATGGCGCGCGGGTTTCCTTAAAGGGTACAAAGCCGGTACCCGCAGCTTGGATGCGGGCTTCTGGAGCACTAAACTACGAAGATCCGCGGTTGGAGTAAAGCTTGCTGCAACGGCGACCGTAAGAAAGTTAAGCTCGCCCGGAGGGGGTTTCCGTTAACAAGCCGGGGGGCGCCGTGTAAACTGTTGGACCTTTCACCCACTGACCATAGGATAACGGCCACCGTGTTATTGCGTAATCACCCACGGCAGCATTTTTTTGGCCGCTTGCCGCGCTCGCTGGTCTGTCTGCTGAGCGGCGGGATCTTGGGTTGTGGCGGCTTGGCTGCGGCAGCACAACTGGCGCCATCGGCGGCTGAAATAGACTGGCGGCTGCGCGAGCAACTGCCTGTCAGCGCCCAAGCGCGCCTGCCGTCTTTTTGCGAGGGTGGTTATTTACCGGGCGGGAGCACTGTTGAAGGCAGTGATGCGATGGTGTCGCTGCAAAGCGGTGGCGGGCAGCCACTGCAGGCCAGCGGCCTGACGGCGCGCTATGAAATCGACAGTGAATTGTACCTGCAGGGCGACGTGACGCTGCGCCAGGGAGGCTTTCAGGTGTCTGGCACCGAGGCTCGATATCGCCAAGCAGAGGGCCAAGTGGCCATCACCGGTCCTTTGACAAGCCGCGGTGAAGGTTTTTTGCTGACAGGTGATTCCGCTAATTACAACGTCGAAAGCGGTCGCTTAGACATCAATACCGCGACCTTTTTGCTGCACGGGCCGGAGATGCGCGGCCAGGCACAGAGCCTGGCCCGAATCGGCGATAACGAAGTTCTCATCAGCCAGGGTCTGCTAACGACTTGTGGCCCGCAGCAGAACGACTGGGCGCTGGTAGCGCAGGAGATCCGGTTGGATCAGGCAAAAGGTTTTGGCACTGCCAAACATTTACGTCTGGAAGTATTGGATGTGCCGGTGTTTTATTGGCCGTGGGTTAGTTTTCCTATCGATGACCGTCGCAAGAGCGGGTTTTTGTATCCGGGATTCGGTACTTCTAACGCTGGCGGAGGTGGTTTTGTGGCGCTGCCTTATTACCTGAACCTGGCGCCCAACTACGATGCCACCATTACGCCTCAAGTCATTGGTGGTCGCGGTCTGTTTACCGAAGCGGAAGGTCGCTATTTGAGTAGCTATGGCGAAACCTCGTTGCAGCTGGGCTATATCGATAACGATACGTTTTACCGCGATGAAAATCCGGGCGAAAATGGCCAGCGCTGGGCGCTGGATGCCACCACCGAAGCGGCCTTGGGCCAAGGCTGGACGGGGTACGGCGATTTTTCAGTGGTCAGTGATGACGATTACCTGAGCGACCTGAATCGCAGCCTGGATATCAGCCAGGCGACTCATCTTCAGCGTCGCAGTGGCGTGCGCTATCAGGATGCCAGCCAGTACTTTGACGCGTATCTGAACGATTATCAGACCGTGGCGAAGCGCATCGCCGACGTGAACCGACCTTACGCCCAGTTACCGGAGGTTCTGTATTCGGCCCTGACGGATGCCGGCGCCTTGGAGTTGGGCGTTGAAAGTCAGTACACCTATTTCCACCGCGACAACGACAACCTGAGCGGCCTGGATCGAGCCAATGGCCAGCGCTTTCGCCTGGTACCAGAACTGGCTTTGCCGATGCGCGCACTTTGGGGTTACAGTCGGCCTTCCTTCAGTGTGGACTACACCCGTTATCAACTGGAAGACTACACCTTGGGTGGCGGTAATCTTGAACGCACGGTGCCGGTGGTTCAGTGGGATAACGGTTTGTATTTCGATCGCCAGGGCAGCTTGTTTGATATACCTTTTAACCAGACTCTGGAGCCGCGGCTTTATTACGCTTGGGCCGACGCCGACGCTGACCAGAATGACATCCCTGATTTTGACACTGATTTGAAGTCTTTCCGCTTTGATCAACTGTTTCAGCGCAACCGCTTTACCGGTGGCGACCGGGTAGGCGACACCAATCAGTTAACGGTGGCACTGACGAGCCGTTTTAACGATCTGCAGACCGGTGCCGAACGCGCTCGCTTTAGTCTGGGCCAGATCCAGTATTTTGAAGATCGAGACGTCAGTCTATTTGGCGCGGGCGCGGAAGACCGCAGCCGATCGCCGATGGCAGCTGAAGTGGTGCTGAGCCCGCTGGATACTCTGGAAATTCGCAGTTCTCTGCTGTGGGATCCGGACGCCAACCAAACCGAGGAAGGCCGCAGCCAGTTAACCTTCCATTCTCGCGATTACCGCTATCTGGCCAGCGTGGGCCACACCTACAGCAAAGGTACTGCCGCGGCGACCCAACTGGAACAGGCCGATGTGGGGGTGGTGTTTCCGGTTAGCAAACGCCTGAGCCTGATTGGGCGTTGGGTGCACGACACCGATCTGGACCGTACCGTGGGTTCGCTGGCGGGAGTGGAATACAATAATTGTTGCTGGAGTCTGCAGCTGGTACACCAGAATTACTTTACCGACGATCAAGAACTGGACAGCCGTATACTGTTCCAGATACAGCTTAAAGGCCTGGGGGGCACCGGCGGCGCCTCTACCAGCATTGCCGACGCCATTTATGGTTTTGATGAGCGCGAACGCCGCCGCTTTAGTGCGCCGTAACACAATTTTGGAGCTCTTAAACGCTATGCCACTGTTTAACAATGAGGTGACTATGAAGGCGACCTTTCGCCACTGTGTAACATCCCTGATGCTGGTGTTGGCATTGCTACCGCTGGCGGCTCAGGCCGAGCGCCAACTGCTGGACCAAGTGGTTGCGATTGTCGATGACGACGTGATTCTGGCCACCGAGCTGGATGCCCGCATCAACACCATTGTTACCCGGCTGCAAGCCCAGGAAACCACCTTGCCGCCGCGCAGTTTGCTTCAGGAGCGGGTGCTGGATCAGCTGATTACCGAATCGGTGCAGCTGCAGATGGCGGGCAAAATGGGCATGCGTATCAGCGATAACGAACTGAACGAAACCATGGGCAGCATTGCCGGCCGCAATGGCATGAGCCTGGAGCAGTTCGAACAGCAGTTGGCCAGCGAAGGCGTCAGCTACCGTGATGCCCGCGAGCAGATCCGCAATGAACTGCTCACCAGCCGGGTTCAGCAGCGCCAGGTAGGCAGCCGTATTCGGGTAACAGACCGCGAAGTGGAAAATTATCAGCAGGCGCAGCAAGCCGGCGGTGGCAACACCGCCGAGTATCGCCTGGCTTACATCTTTATCGAAACCGAGGACCCAAGCAGCGATGCGTCGGTTCAAGCCGCTCGCAGCAAGGCAGAGACACTGCGCCAGCAGATTGTGGAAGGCCGGGATTTTCGCGCGGTTGCGGTAGCAGAATCGGATGCCAGCAACGCCCTCGAGGGCGGTGACATGGGCTGGCGCGTTGAAAGCCAATTGCCGTCTCTGGTGGCTCCGGTCGTGCCAGACCTGATGGTGGGCCAGCCGTCTGACGTACTACAGAATAGCAGCGGTTTTCACCTGGTGATGGTGATGGAGCAGCGCGGTGGCGAACAGCAGAAACTGGTTCAGCAAAACCGGGTAAGGCATATTCTGGTGCAGCCGTCTGACGCGATCACCGAGGCCGAAGCCGAGGACAAGGTCCGCGATCTTTTTGAAAAATTGCAGAACGGCGCTGATTTCGCCGAGCTGGCCAAGGCCGAGTCTGACGACACAGTATCGGGTTCTGACGGTGGTAACCTGGGTTGGGTAAATCCCGGGCAGATGGTGCCAGAATTTGAACAGGCTATGCAAACCGCCACCGTGGGGCAGATTGAAGGCCCCGTGCGTTCCCAGTTCGGTTGGCATCTTTTGCAGGTGCAAGAGCGTCGGCAGAAAGACATGAGCGACGAATTTCGTGAATCTGAAACCCGCCAGACCCTGTACCAGCGTAAGTTTGAAAATGAACTGCAGAACTGGTTGCGGGAAATTCGTGATGAGGCTTTTGTTGAGTTCAAGCCGGGGCATGCCGAAAGCAGTAACACTGAGGCTGCCAACATAGATGAAAACGCATCATGAGTGAGCGGATTACCCTGGCCCTGACCGCGGGGGAACCCGCCGGCATTGGGCCTGAATTGTGCCTGCAACTGGCCGGTCAGGAACGGCGGGTAGGCATTGTTGCGGTGGCCAGCCAGCCGTTGCTGGAAGCCCGTGCCCGCTTGCTGGGGCTAAGCGTTCAAATCATAGCGTGGCAGCCCGGAATGGTCGCTAGCACTGCCGCCGGCGAGTTGTCGGTATTGCACGTTAACGGTTGTATTAGTGATCAGGCTGGCCAGCTGGATACCGGCAACAGCCAATATGTGCTGGATACCCTGACGTGCGCTGCTGAAGGTTGCCTGAACGGCAGTTTTGACGGCATGGTGACCGCACCGGTGCATAAGGGGGTGATTAACGACGCAGGCATCGCCTTTATTGGTCACACCGAGTTCCTGCAGGAGTTGTGTGGTGTTGAACGGGTGGTCATGATGTTGGCCACCGACGAATTGCGGGTGGCGTTGGTCACCACCCACTTGCCCCTTAAAGACGTGTCGGCGGCCATAACCCCCGAACGTTTGAGCCAGGTGGTGCGGATTCTGAACGCCGATCTGAAAACCTTTTTCAATATTGCCCAGCCGCGCATTCTGGTGGCCGGACTGAACCCCCATGCCGGTGAAGGCGGGCATTTGGGGCGGGAAGAAATCGAAGTGATTGAACCCACGCTGGCGCGGTTGCGCGCCGAAGGTATAGGTCTGACCGGTCCACTACCCGCAGATACTCTATTTACGCCGCACTGGCTTGATAACGCCGACGTCGCACTGGCGATGTTTCACGATCAAGGCCTGCCGGTGTTGAAATTTCAGGGTTTTGGTCGCGCGGTGAATATCACCCTCGGCTTGCCCATTGTGCGCACTTCGGTAGACCATGGCACCGCGCTGGATTTGGCTGGCACCGGCAAAGCCGATGGTGGCAGCCTGTTAACAGCCATTCGCGTGGGTGAACAAATGGCCCGTGGTTTGCGCGCCAATCAGATAAAGAGAGAAATACCGTGAGCAGACAACCCGGCCATCAGGCCCGCAAACGCTTTGGCCAGAACTTCCTGCACGACCCCGGTGTTATCGAGCGTATTGTCCGCTCTATTGCCCCCAAGCCCGATCAGTCTATTGTTGAAATCGGCCCCGGCCTGGGCGCCATCACTGAAGAAATTCTGGCGGTGAATCCACGCCTGCAGGTGGTGGAGCTGGATCGCGATTTGATACCAATATTGCGCACCAAATTCTTTAACTATCCGGAATTTCGCATCCACCAGGCTGACGCGCTGAAGTTCGATTTTAACGAACTGGTGGGCGAACAGCCGCTGCGGATTATTGGCAATCTGCCCTATAACATCTCAACTCCACTGATTTTTCACTTGCTGGCCCACAGTGGCGTGGTTAAGGACATGCACTTCATGCTGCAAAAAGAAGTGGTGCAGCGTATGGCGGCGATTCCGGGCGACAACAATTATGGCCGTTTGGGCATCATGACCCAGTATTTCTGCAAAGTGCAGCCACTGTTTGAAGTTGGGCCGGATGCCTTCCGCCCTGCACCAAAAGTGGACTCGTTCATTGTCCGGCTGGTGCCTTACGTCACCTTACCGCACCCGGCTAAAGACCTGGGTACGCTGCAGGCGGTGGTGCGCAGTGCGTTTAACGCCCGTCGTAAAACCCTGCGCAAGGCCCTTGGCGGTTTTGTGACCGCCGCCGAGCTCCAGCAGTTAGGCATCAATGACGGCCTGCGCCCGGAAAATCTCGGTCTGGCGGACTATGTCGCCATCGCTGACTATCTGGTAACACGCGTACCAAGTGCTGACATCGAGGCGCCTGGAGCTGGCAATGAGTGACCGTCTATGAGTGAGTATGCCATTGGTGACATTCAAGGGTGTTACGACGCTTTGCAGCAGGTGTTAGACAAGGTCGGATTCTCGCCGTCGCGGGACCGTTTGTGGGTAGCGGGAGATTTAATCAACCGCGGTCCGGAGTCTCTGAAAACACTGCGTTATATTGCCAACCTGGGCACCAGCGCCGAGGTGGTTTTAGGCAATCATGACTTGCACCTGCTAGCAGTCGCGATGGCAGACCACAAGACAAAGCGTAAAGACACTCTCGACAGCATTTTAACGGCGCCCGATCGCGATCAGCTTCTGGATTGGCTGCGCCAGCAGAAACTTTGCGTTTATGACCCCAAGCGTGATCTGTTTATGGCTCACGCCGGGCTGCCTCATATCTGGACGGTGGCGCAGGCCGGTACCCACGCTCGCGAAGTAGAACAGGTGATCCGTGGCCCGCAAGCCGCTGAATATTTTGCCGGCATGTACGGCAATCAGCCCGCAGCCTGGCACTCTGGCCTGAGTGGCATGGACCGCTGGCGGGTGATCACCAATTACTTTACCCGCATGCGCTTTATCTCACCTGATGGCGCTTTGGAACTGACGGCCAAAGAATCGGTGGACACCGCACCGGCGGGATTTGCGCCCTGGTTTGACTACGCCCGCGACGACAGCACCCGCGTTGTGTTCGGCCACTGGGCCGCGCTGGAGGGCCATACCGGTCACAAACGCTTTATCGGTCTGGATACCGGCTGTGTCTGGGGCGGAGCACTGACCTTGATGGACCTGGATAGCGAGGAGATCACCTGCTGTGACTGCTAAGCATGCTGAGTCGGGACTGGCTGGCCAAACTGCGGCTCGTCCAGCGTTGATGATCTGGGCTTTGGTAACCGGTGCCTTACTGGCACTGACTGCGGTGATGGCGGGTGCTTTTGGTGCCCACGGCCTGCGTAATGTGGTCGATGCTCGCGGCTTGGAAGTGTTTGAGATGGCTGCGACTTACCAGATGTATCATGCCTTGGGACTTATTCTGGTGGCTGCATTGGCCGGCTTTGGCGTGTCACGTAAGCTGCTGACGGCGGCGGCGGCTTTCATGCTCGCTGGTGTGGTTCTGTTCAGCGGCAGTTTGTATGCGCTGGCACTGTTTCAAACCAAGGGTATTGGTCTTATTACGCCGATTGGCGGCTTATGTTTCATGATTGGCTGGTCGCTGCTTGCGTTGGCGGCACTCACATGTAAAGCGCATTCAAAACAGATTGAATAAGGTAACGGCTATGAAGTTAACAGTGAACGGCGAGCCAATGGCGCTGCCAGCTGGCGCTACCGTGGGTGCCTTAATCGAGCATCTGGGCTTGGTGGGCAAACGCCTGGCGATTGAATTGAACGAAGACATAGTGCCGCTCAGCCAGCACGCAGATACGGCATTGGCTGAGGGCGATCAGATAGAAGTGGTACGCGCCATTGGTGGCGGTTAATAACCCGACGCATTCCGCAAAACCTCTCGCACAGACAGCCACAGCTTGGGCGAGCTAATCAGTATATCTTTGCCCCATAAGTCCGCCGGTTGATTTTCGGGTACCTCGCCGAAGTGTCCGGCATGGGCGCCGGCCTCTATGGCTATCAGCCTTGCGGCGGCAAAATCCCAGGGGCTGACATTTTCGTAGTACACGTCTAACCGGCCGCAGGCCACCCAGCATATATCCAGAGCGGCAGAACCCATTCGGCGCAAATCACGGCATTGGTGAATCATCGCATCCAACCGCTTTAACAGCGGTTCTAGCGCGTCTTTTGTGTAAGGGAAACCGGTGGCAAACAGCGCCTGGCGTAGTTCGCTGGCGTTGCTGTGGCGGATCGCCTGGCCGTTTAAGGTTGCCCCATCACCGCGGGTAGCGCGGAAGGTTTCACCTTTGCCGTTCTGGCCGGCGAAGGGTGCGTGCACAATGCCTGCCTGTACTTGGCCGCGCTCGGCGTAGGCGATGGAAACGGCTACTTGTGGGTGGCCGTAGGCGTAGTTCACGGTGCCATCGATCGGGTCAATCACCCACAGCGGCGTATCGATGTGCTCGGCCTGAGTCAGGTCGGGCATGGTTTCTTCCGACAGAATGCGATGTTCCGGAAAGCGTTTACGGATGGCACCGGTAATAAACTCATCCGCCATTATATCAGCGTGGGTCACCAGCTCGGTTTGCTGTTTGTAATCGGTACGCAGGGTATTGTGATCGCGCTCGTGGCGAATTAGCTCTCCGGCTTCGAGGGCCAGGGCTTGGGCAAAATCGGTGATTTCGTGCAGGGAAACAGAATCAGACATGGCGCCTCCTGGCCGTTGAAACAGATGAGCGCATTTAATTAGCATGTTGTCTGTGGGTCGCCCCGCGCACATCAAGGTTTTTCGCAAAGCGGTGCTCAGATCCGGTGTGGTTCCAGCTCCGTGTGAACAATCTTCCGCCCCAGCATAATAATGCGGCCGCTATAACGTTCTTCGCCGGTGGTGGTGAAGTCAAACATGAAGCGCCGCCAAACCCGCAGCTGTCCGCCGCTGTCGCGTTTTACCCACACGCCGCGCAGATATACAACGTCATCCAGCAGCATCACATCCATGGTTTTGCAGTAGCGCTTGGCCGCAACCAGCACGCCATCTTTGATGGCCTTGGCCCGCCACCAATACCAGGTAGCAAAGCCAAGAACAAACAGCCAAAACAGATTGAGCAGCGTCAATGCGAATTAGCTGGCTGGAGCGTGGTTGGCGTGATCGCGATGTTCTCCATTGTCATCCTCATGCTTGTCTTTGCTGGCGGCGTTGTGGTCCCGCGCCAGGAGCACGTAAAATGCTGGCAGTACAAACACAGTGAGCAAAGTACCAATGCCCAGCCCGGCGGTAATCGTGAGTCCGATCGCGAAGCGGCTTTGAGCGCCCGGTCCGGATGCTAGCAGCAGCGGTACCATCGCGAAAATCAGCGCCAGTGACGTCATAATAATAGGCCGTAAACGAATGGATGCGGCTTCCACCACGGCATCCAGTCTATTCAGTCCTTTGACTTTTTGCAGCTGGTTGGCGAACTCCACAATCAATATTCCGTTCTTCGACACCACGCCTATCAGAGTAATCAGGCCTACCTGGGTGTAGATGTTCATGGTAGCAAAGCCCAGCACAATAAACGCCATGGCGCCGGCTACCGACATGGGCACTGAGATCAAAATGATCAATGGGTCGCGCCAGCTTTCAAACTGCGCCGCCAGCACCAGATAAATCACCAAGAGCGACAGTAAGAAGGTCACCATCAAAGCGTTGCCCTGTTTTGCTTGCTGACGGGTTTCGCCCTTGTAGTCAAAACCAAAGCCCTGCGGGAATATGTCCGCCGACGTCTGCTCCATGAAGTCCATGGCGGTGCCAGAGGCCACACCGGGTGAAACCACGCCCTCAAGGGTCAGCGAATTTTGTTGGTTGAACTGGGTACGGTTCGATGGTTCTACATCGCTGCTGAAAGACACCACGCTGGACAAAGGCACCAGGGTGCCGTTGTCGGCACGAATGTAGTAATCCTTCAGAGCCTGTTCGTCTGTGCGGAAGTTTCGATCCACTTGGGGAATAACCTGATAGGAACGGCCCTCCATATTGAACCGGTTAACGTAACCGCCGCCGAGCATACTGCTCAGCTGCTGGCCAACGTCTCTCATCGACAGGCCCAGGTCTGCTACTCGATCACGATCCACATCGATGCGGGTAACCGGCTTGTCAAAGCTGATGGACGTTCGCAGGAACAGGAAGTTTCCACTTCGCATGGCCACGCCTACCAGTTCGTCGGCAACGCTGCTCAATTGCTCGTAACTGCCACCAGTGGTCACCACAAACTGGAACGGCAGACCGCCGCCAGAACCGGGTAGGGCGGGTGGCGCGAACACCGCCGTTTGCAAACCAGTCACTTTGTTCAGTTCAGCGGTCATTTTAGGCTGCACTTCAAACTGGGTTATGTCGCGCTCTGCCGAGGGCTTCATTTTTAGTCCGCCAAACACCGCGTTTGGCGCAGTGAAACCCAGAACCATAAAGTCTTCGTAATAGCCGTCGACTGTCGATAACCGATCTTGAACTTCTTTCCCGTTTTCGAGCAAATAGTCGAGGGTGGAGGTTTGGGGGCCCAGACCCTGGTAGAACAAAATGCCCTGATCTTCGGTCGGCGCCAGTTCATTCTGGCTCATGGTGACCATAAAGTAGATTGAGCACAATATCGCCAAGGCAAAAAACACTACCACCGACTTGGTTTTCATCAGCGACACAAGGGCCGTGGAATAACCATTGGCGATGCCCTGGAAGGTGCGCTCTACCAGATGTTCGAATTTGCCGGGATCGCCGTGGGGTTTAAGAACTTTTCCTGACAGCATGGGCGACAGGGTCAAGGCGACAATTCCGGAAATCACCACGGTGCCAGCCAGAGTAAAGGCGAACTCGGTGAACAGTGAGCCTACAAGGCCCCCCATAAAGCCGATGGGCGCATACACCGCCACCAGGGTTGTTGTCATCGCGATAATGGGAACGGCCATTTCCCGGGCGCCATGGATCGCCGCATCGTATCGTGATTCGCCGTTTTCAATGTGCCGGTGAATGTTTTCCACCATGATGATGGCATCATCCACCACCAGGCCGATTGCGAGCACCATTGAAAGAAGGGTCAGTAGGTTCAGCGAGAAGCCAAACAGCAGCATTATAAACACACCGCCTACCAACGAAAGTGGAACCGCAATAGCGGGAACGATAGAGGCGCGCACAGAGCCCAGGCATAAAAACACCACGACCAAGACAATCACCATCGCTTCGGCCAAGGTTTTGATCACTTCGCTGATGGAATCCTCTATAAACTGTGAGCCGTCGTAGGCCAGCTGAACCTCGAGGCCTGCGGGCACCTGACTGCGAATACCCGGCAGTTCATCTTTCACCAGCTTGGCAACGGTTAGGGGGTTAGCGCCGGGGGCTAGCTCAATAGCGGTGAAGGTGGCCGGGATGCCTTTGTACATGGCTAGCTGGTCGTAAGATTGTGCGCCCAGTTCGACCCGCGCAATGTCTTGCAAGCGGATCTGGGTGCCGTCCTTTTGTTTTACCACGAGTTGTTTGAAGTCTTCAGGATCGGCAATGTCGGTGTTGCTGGTCAGCGCTACCTCGGTAAACTCACCTCTGGTGGTGCCAACCGCGGCCTGATAGTTATTCGCACGCAATTGATCGACAACCTCTACCGGGGTCATGTTCACCGCAGCCAGGCGTTCCGGGTCCAGCCATACCCGCACAGCAAACGTACGTCCGAGCAACTGAGCCTTACCGACGCCGCTAATCGCTTGCAACTGGGGCTGCACAACCCGGGTCAGGTAGTCGGTAATTTGCGGTACGCTTAATTCGCCTTCACTGTAAAACGCGATGTACATCAGTGCAGTGGAGTCGCCGGTGCTGGAGCTAATGACAGGGTCTTGGGCTTCGGTCGGCAACACGTTACGTTGGCTTGCCACTTTCGACTGAATCTCGGCAAGGGCCGCATTGGCGTCGTAGTTTAGATTCATGTGGGCTGCTATGGTTGAAGAGCCCTGGGCACTGGTCGAAATCAGATAGTCGATACCGCTTGATTCAGCGATGGCCTGTTGAAGTGGCGTAGTGATAAAGCCTTGAATCAGGTCTGAGCTGGCGCCTGGATAAGAGGTAGAGACGGTGACGGTGGTGGTTTCCAGCTGCGGGTACTGGCGTATTTCCAGGTCCATGGCCGCGCGAACACCCAGCAGCATAATTAGCAGGCTTATGACGATTGCCAGCACCGGGCGCTGGATAAATATATCGGTGAAACGCATTATTCAGACGCCTCCTGTTGACCTTGGCTGGCGTTCTTTTCAGCGTTGTCACTGTCGTCCTGAATCTTCACGGGCTGGCCCGAGCGCAGTCGCAGCAGGCCCTTGGAGACCACCGTTTCGCCGGCTTCCAGGCCCTCAAGAACCGCAACCCTGTTTTCACGGGCATCGCCCGAGCGAACACTGCGACGTTTGACCACTTTTTGGCCTTGGTCATTGTCTTCTACTACGAAGGCGAAATCGCCATAGGTATTGTAAGAGATTGCGGTGCGCGGCACAGTCACTACGGTTATGTCGTCAGGTTGACGCGTACTCACCGTGGCAAACATGCCCGGGCGTAGCCGTTGGTCGCGGTTGGCAAGGGTAGCGCGAATGCGCACAGTGCGGGTGTCGGCGTTCACCGAGATATTGATGGCGCTGACGGTGCCTTTGAATTCAGTATTTGGCGCCGCAGCAACGGTGGCCGCCACAGCATAGCCCACGGCTACATCAGGTAGATTTTTTTCCGACAGGG
This sequence comes from Marinobacter psychrophilus, assembly GCF_001043175.1. Classification (NCBI taxonomy): domain Bacteria; kingdom Pseudomonadati; phylum Pseudomonadota; class Gammaproteobacteria; order Pseudomonadales; family Marinobacteraceae; genus Marinobacter; species Marinobacter psychrophilus. The sequence continues at coordinate 3,635,174 of NZ_CP011494.1, read as the reverse complement.
TGTAATCGGCGTAAATAGGGTCGAGCATGTTGATTTCAACAATCGGCGTGCCGGTGCCAATGTACTGCCCCTGATCCACCAGGCGAATACCCAAGGTGCCGTCAAAAGGTGCGCGAATTACTTTTTTACTGAGCTGGGCTTCGGCTTCGTTCACCCGGGCGTTGGCGGCATCGTAGTTCGCCTTGGCTTGATCATACTGCGACTGCGATACCGCGCGTTTCGGCAACAGATCGGCAATGCGCTTGAACTCTTGGCGGGCGAGCTGGGCCTCGGCGCCGCGGGTGCGCAGGGCTGCTTCTTCAATGGCGGCGTCTAGGCGAATCAGCACGTCGCCTTTGCTGACAAGGTCGCCGGATTCAAAGTTGATCTGCTGGATAACGCCTGGCACTTCATTGGCCACATCAATGCCATTCACCGCCACAATGCTGCCGACGGCTTTCACGGCCGGTGTCCACTTCTCAGTCTGCGATTGCACCACCGAGATTTCTGCTGGCGGCTGCGGTTGTGACATTTGTGCCTGCATCTGGCCAGTTTGCCAGAATTTGTATCCGAAAACACCGCCAAGAACGACGCCGAGAAAAACAATAACAATAACGAAGCGAAAAACAGTGCGCATGATGACAGACCTTGATAATTCAGATTACGCCCCATAATCGCACAGGCATGGCAGCGGTGGGGAAAATTAAGTTAAGCGAAGAAGTATAGCATCCTATGAAAGTCGCTGAAACGTTCATCTGCTTTTATGAATAGACTTATAAGGTCGGTGATACTTGCAAGGCACCGCCGAAACGATACTGAAACGATGTCCTATCTGGCTTTGTACTGGCCGTTGATGACAGAATTACGGCCTACGTTACCATCGGGATTAACGCATGCACTGGATTTTGGGAATTGCCTTGGCCGCCGGGCTGTTTGTGGTGTTGCGGCAATGGGGGACTTTGTCGCCAGAAAAGAAAAAAGCGGCCACCTGGAAAGCCATTCTTATCGGCGGTGGCGGACTGTTGCTGCTGATGGTGTTGACTGGGCGCATTCACGTTTTGACAGCTGCTGTTGCCGCTTTGCTGCCTTTGCTGAGAAAGCTGCCAGCGCTGTTGAAATACTTGCCCTTTATTCAGCGCACTCTTAATGGTCAGGCGGGCAATGGCCAAGGCCGCAATAATCAGGGTAGCACCGACGGCGAGGAGCGCCAGCGGACAGGTGCTGATGTGGCCGGGCAGGTCAGCGAGCGCGAAGCCTGCGAGATTCTTGGAGTGGAGCCAGAGTGCAACCGCGATGACATTGTGATGGCCCATCGGCGGCTGATGCAAAAAATCCACCCCGATCGCGGCGGCAACGACTATCTGGCCGCCAAAGTTAACGAGGCAAAACGTGTTCTACTGCGTGGGGCCAAAACCTGAGGCTTAGGGCAGAATGTCCACCCGCACGCGAATCTCGCTGGTGTGATTTTCACTGCTATTAACTTGGTACACAATGCCGGAATTTTCGTGGTTTTCGCTGCGGTCAACACCACCCAGAGAAACCCATTGCCCGGGTTGAACCTGGCGAATGGTCATTAGCGCTTCCGTGTCATAACCGGGCATGGCAGGGGCGTCTTGCTCAAACGACATAATACTGAGTTCTATATTCTGCGGTGAAATCATCCGCGGAGTAACCACAAAGCCGCTGCGGGTTTCCACCAGCTGCAACAATACAGCTGGATTTCGGCCGCCACGGGCCGCGAACGGCAAGCTGCGAATCTGGCCGGCACTGACCTGAGCCGATTGTCCGTCTTGCACAATTAATGAGCGCTCGCGATTGCCGGATGATCTGATCGTTTTGCTCTGCGCATTTATGGTGACTGTATTGCTATTAATGATGTTGCGATTACTTGACGCGTTATTTTGAGTCAGATTGACGCCGCCACCGCTACGTTTACCGCCGAGATTCTCCCGAGACTGCACGCTGATGCGTAGCTGTGCCGTAGCAACGTCCAGTTGCTGAATAATTTGACCGATCTCGTCCAGTAGGCGAGTCTCCCCGCGAGCTACAATTTTCTGCCCGACAACGGTGACATTTACTTCTTCGTAAAGATCGCGAATTTGCGCCGCCACATCAGCAGCCGGGCGTTGGTTCAGGTTGTAAGCCCGGCTTTGGCTGGCCGCAAAGGCATTGGCTGAAACCAAAAACAGGAGGAACGTAATAAACAGCGCCATTACGTTTGGCGCTGTGAGTCGGGAAATACGGGGACAAGTCATGGAGTACTCCGCGGTTTGGGCAGGTGCCTGCTATTGACAGCGCCAGATAAAAACTTTGCATAAGTGGTTGCCAAGTTGAAAACAGGCCGGTTATAGTAAAAAGCATGAAGACTCAGCCAGCAATTTGCCAATTAAATGTTCAGCAAGCTTTCGGTAGTGAACCGTTAGCTGCAGCATTGGCTGTTTCGTTTTGGTGGCGCGACTATGGCTTTTATTTTAGCCAGACCCCGGGCCGCCCTTAGATCTTCATCACCGAACAACGAGGAAGGCAGCCCGGCAGACCACCCAGGCTGCCACCGGACTCAAAAACCCCGACTGGTAGCCCAGCCGGGGTTTTTTGATTTTGGAACAGGGAAACGGACACACCGCCATGAATATGCCATTAATTGCTGTTGAGAATCCGATAGAGAATGCCGTAAAAAGCGACGCAGAACATGCGGTAAAAATTACCCCAGCCCGTCGCCGCGAGGTGGCTTTGCCCACGCCTGATCAGTTGCGCGGGAATTTTCCGCTAGTGGCGAAGCTTGAAGCACAGGTTGAACATCAGCGCCAGGCGATTCGTAATATCCTTAATGGAGCGGACGACCGCCTGCTGGTAGTGATCGGGCCATGTTCCATTCACGACGAGGTGGCCGCACTGGAATACGCGCAAAGGCTGAAACAGCTTGCGGCGGAGGTTAGTGACCGTATGTTGATTGTGATGCGCGCCTACTTGGAGAAACCTCGCACCACAGTTGGCTGGAAAGGTTTGTTATACGATCCTGAGCGCAACGGGCAGGGCGATTTGCATCAAGGCTTGGTGCGCTCGCGGCAGTTGTTGCTGAATCTGGCGGCCACCGGCCTGCCGCTAGCCACGGAAGCGCTGAGCCCGTTTGCTATGGATTACCTGGGGGACCTGGTGAGCTGGACGGCTATTGGTGCCCGCACCACTGAATCGCAACTGCATCGCGAAATGGCCAGCGGCTTGCCAATGCCGGTGGGTTTTAAAAATGGCACCGACGGCGGCATCGCGGCGGCCACCAATGCGATGAAGTCCGCGGCCCACGGCCACCATCATCCCGGGCTGTCTGCCCGAGGCACGCCGGTAATGATTTCTACAGAGGGCAACGCTGACACCCATCTGGTTTTGCGCGGCGGTCGCGGTATCACCAATTACGACAGTCACAGCATTGCCCGCGCGACCCATGCGCTGCAGCAGGCAGGCCTGAATCCGGCGGTGATGGTGGACTGCAGCCACGATAACGCCTGCAAGCAACACGAGCGCCAGCAGGAAATAGCCCGCGATGTGGTCGCCCAACGGCGCGCTGGCAATCGCCACATTTGTGGGCTAATGTTGGAAAGCTTTTTACAGCCGGGCCGCCAGAACGACGGCGCTGACCTTCAATACGGCTGCTCGATTACCGATCCGTGCCTGGGATGGGAGCAGACAGAGGCTCTGATCCGCTCACTGTAGACAGCAATAACTGACCGGCCAAAAGCAGCAGCACGCCGCCCATCAGCCGGTCCAGCCAGTGACCGAAACGGTTAAAGCCCCTGCGCACCCTTGGTTGGCTAAAGAACACAGTCACCAGGCTAAACCACAAAAAAGTGGCTAAAGCCATGTACAGGCCATAGCCGGTTTGTACAATAACCGGCGTGCCGGGACTGATAATCACCGAAAACAGCGAGACAAAAAAGAGCGTAGCTTTGGGGTTGAGCGCGTTCGTCAAAAAGCCCAGGCGCAGCGCGGCCAAGCGGCTTTGATGCGGTGCTTTTGCAGCCTCCACGTAAACCCCTCCGGCCTTGGCACGCAGGCATTGCAACGCAATCCACGTCAGATACAGAGCGCCAATCACTTTCAAAATGCTGAACAGCAGCACCGATTGCTGAATAAGCAGCCCTATGCCCAACAGTGAATAAGCCACATGCACTAAAATCCCCGCGCCTATGCCTGCGGCCGTTAACAGCGAGTTTGCGCGGGTTTGGCACAATGCCTGGCGCAACATAACCGCGAAGTCGGGTCCGGGGCTGGCGACCGCCAGAAAATGCACTAAAACGACGATCAGAAATTCTGGCCAGAACGTGTTCATGCCACGGACTCCTTGTGTGGATCTGGTAAGAGGCCGGTATTGTGAAACACAACGCATCGATATGCCAAATACAAACGGCTGCTATAGTGAGTGTTCAGGATACGCACTTAAAGAGGCAGCTATGAAACAGCGAAAGGTTAAGGTGGCCATTATTGGTGCCGGCACCGCCGGTATGGTTGCCTACCAGCGGGCGCGTAAACATACCGATAGCGTGTTGCTAATCGAAGGCAAGCAATACGGAACAACTTGCGCCCGTGTAGGGTGTATGCCCAGCAAGCTGCTGATCGCCGCCGCCGATGCGGCTCACGCAGCCCGCAGTACAGGCCTTTTCGGAATAACCTGCCCCACCGTTGCGGTTGATGGTGAGGCGGTGATGGCTCGGGTGCGATCGGAGCGGGATCGGTTTGTTGCATCGGTTGTTAAGTCTGCAGAAAACTATCCTGAGCAAGATCGGCTGCACGGCAATGTGCGTTTTGCATCGCCGCACCGGTTAATGGTGGGTGACCATACCGAAGTGACAGCTGAGCGCATCGTCATCGCGACCGGTTCGCGCCCCCATATTCCCGGGTTTTTGAAAGAAGCCGGAGACCGCCTGGTGGTCAATGACGATTTGTTTGACTGGCATGATTTACCGGCCTCGGCGGCGGTATTTGGTCCCGGAGTCATTGGCCTGGAGTTGGGCCAGGCACTGGCTCGGCTGGGTGTGCGCATTCGCATGTTTGGCGTGGGTGGAAGCCTGGGGTCGCTGCAAGATCCGCAGTTGCGGGACTACGCGCTAAAAACCTTTAACCGCGAGTTCCCGCTGGACCCCGACGCCGATGTCACGGCAGTTGCGCGCAGTGCCGAGGGTGTCTCCATAAGCTTTAAAACCGCCGACGGTAAGATCGTGACCGAAGAATTTGACTGCCTGCTGGCAGCTACCGGTCGGCGCCCGAATATTGACGGGCTGGACATACAAAACGCGGATCTGCAATTGGATGACCAAGGCATACCGGTGTTCAACGGTTACACTCTGCGCTGTGGTGACAGCCATATATTCATCGTTGGCGACGTTAACAACGAAGCGCCTTTGCTGCACGAAGCCGCTGATGAAGGCCGCATTGCTGGCGACAACGCCGGCCGTTACCCGGATGTTCGCGCAGGTTTGCGCAAGGTGCCGTTGGCGGTGGTGTTTACCGACCCGCAGATCGCTTCGGTGGGGCTGACAATACAGCAGGTGGATGAACGTTGCCGCGGCCATTACGCGGTGGGTGAAGTCAGTTTTGAAGATCAGGGCCGCAGCCGGGTGATTGGTAAAAACCGCGGGCTGCTGAGAGTATACGGCGAACACGGCAGCGGTTTGTTTATGGGCGCCGAGATGTTTGGCCCTGCCGCCGAGCACATTGCCCATTTGCTGGCCTGGTCGGCTCAGCGCCGAATGACGGTAAGTGAAATGCTCGAAATGCCGTTCTATCACCCGGTGATTGAAGAAGGTCTGCGCAGTGCCTTACAGGACCTGAGCCGTAAACTTAGTATGGGCCCTGCTGCTGACAGTAACTGCATGGACTGCGGTCCGGGAGTATGACATTTGGCCGGTCTAGATGAACGTTTGTTATGGAGCTTGGGTACCACATGGCCTTGAAATTAACCTGAGGCGGGCCCAAGTCTAACCCTATAGCGGTGATCAACTCGTTAAACTTCCGCTTTAACGCGCGCGGCGCCACACTGGTTTAACAAAATCGAACGTCAAGGAGACGAACATGAGTAAGAACTTTCTTGGTTTGGATACTGCGAAAACTCAGGAGCTGGCGGATTCGTTAAACGACTTGCTGTCTAACTATCAAATTTTTTACATGAACGTGCGTGGCTATCACTGGAACATCAAGGGCGATAACTTCTTTGAGCTGCACGTCAAATTTGAAGAGCAGTACGACGCGTTGTTACTGAAAATCGATGAAATTGCCGAGCGTGTTTTGACTCTGGGCTATCGCCCTGCCCACGCTTACAGCACCTACATGGAGCGCTCTGACATTCCTGAGCGAAAAGACGTGTCTAACGGCAAAGACGCCGTGCAGAACATAGCGGAGAGTTTCGTAAAATTGATTGGTAAGCAGCGCGAACTGTTGAGCTTGGCCAACGCCGCTGACGATGAAGGCACTGCGTCGCTGATGAGTGATTACATCGCCGAACAGGAAAAAACCTTGTGGATGTACCGCAGCTATCTGGGCCAATAAACCTCGGTAGGGGTTAAAAATGGCGGCCATATGGCCGCCATTTTTTTATCCGCTAGTAAGAGGAACTCATGCCGAACCACTCGGGGAAAATCACAATCAGTGCCAGCACAAACACCTGCAGGAGGATGAACGGAAGCACCCCCTTGTAGATGTCGATCGTTCGCACTTCTGGTGGTGCAACCCCCCTCAAGTAGAACAAAGAGAACCCAAAAGGTGGGGTCAGGAAGCTGGTTTGCAGGTTCATGGCGATAAGAATGGCAAACCAGAGCATGTTGATGCCCAAGGCTTCGGCCACTGGCGCTAGAATGGGCACGATGATGAAGGAGATTTCAACAAAATCGATGAAGAAACCCAGCACCATAATTACCAGCATGGCCAAAATGATAAAGCCCCATTTCTCGCCCGGCAGCGCCAGCATCCACTCTTCCAGCAGGTAATCGCCGCCGGTGTAGCTGAAGACCATAGAGAAGGCAGTTGCACCGACCAGGATGGCGAACACCATGGCCGTCACTTTGACCGTGTCTTTCGATGCACCCCAAACCATCTGGAATGAGAACTGCCGGTAGATTATGGAAAGAACAATAGCGCCAATACCACCTAGTGCGGAGGATTCTGTGGGTGTCGCAATGCCGGTAAAAATCGAGCCAAGCACAATGACAATCAGCGCTAACGGCGGGATGATCGCCAGCAGCGCATTCATAACTTCCTTTTTACGGGAAATGCTGCTGTCCTCAGGCATGGCCGGAGCCATTTCAGGCTTGAAGCGGGTTATTATCAGGATATAAACAATATAGAGCCCAATAAGAACCATGCCCGGTCCGACGGCGGCCCTGAACAGATCGCCGACTGGCAGCCCAAGCACATCGCCCAGAATAATCAGAATGATCGACGGTGGAACGATCTGGCCCAGCGTACCCGCCGCACAGATGGTGCCGGTTGCGAGGCGCTTGTCGTAGTTGTGAGCCATCATGACCGGCAGGGAAATCAGGCCCATCGCCACCACGCTGGCGCCCACAACGCCGGTGGAGGCTGCAAGCAGGGCGCCCACTAGAATAGTAGAGATAGCCAGGCCACCCGGTAGGCCGCCAAAAAGACGTCCCATGGAGGTAAGCAACTGTTCGGCCAGGCGTGTACGCTGCAGAACGACGCCCATGAAGATGAACAGGGGCACGGCCATCAGAACAGTATTCTGCATAACGCTCATGATGCGATAAGGCATAAAGGCAAACAGATCCATGCCTTCTGCAAACACACCAAAGAACAAAGCAAGACCGCCAAAAGTGAAAGCGACAGGGAAACCCAGCATCAGCATGACGAGGGCAACAGCGAACATAATCATGCCAATCATGCGAGTCCTCCCGCGCTGTGTTCACCTGCGTATTGTTTTTCACCAGACATAACCCGAAGGGCGAAGGTTGCCATGTTGAGGCCCGCCATGGCGATAAAAAACGCTGAGACTGGAATCACGGCTTTGATAATCCAGCGATAGGGCAGGCCACCAGGGTCACCGCTGCCTTCACCCATGCTGTAGGAGTCTAGCGCGAAATCGTAGCCGTAAAGGCCAATCAAATAGGCGAATGGCACGACAAATACCAGAGCGCCTGTCAGGTTCACCCATGCCTTGGTTTTGTTGCTCCATTTCGTATAAAGCACGTCAACCCGAACATGGCCGTCTGTGCGCAGGGCATAGGGAATACCAAACAGGAAGACCACCGAGTAGAGGTGCCATTCCATCTCTTGCATCCCGATAGATACTTCGTTGAACGCGTAACGGGCAACAACGTCGTAAAAAACGTTACCGGCCATCAGCAGCATTGCGACACAGGCAACCCAGCCGCAGAAATTGGACAAGCGCGCCAAGCCTTCATCAAGCTTTATGATCCACTGCATTCATGATCCTCGGCCAGAAAGGCTGGCGATCCTTCTATCTTAATAAACAAAAAAAACCGGGGTCGCCTTCAGAGCGATCCCGGCTCCATTACGGCCTGTATCTTACTCGACTGTGCCCATGGTGTTTAGGTATGCACGCTCGGAAATGTCTGTGTAAGCGCGTGAGTCCTTGAGATAGTCTTCCTGAGATTTGATAATCTTCGCCGCAAGCTCATCACCGGCCGCAGCCTCTGCCAGCAATTTGTTGTTAGCCTTGTACATGGCTTGGAACACATCGTCCGGGAAATTCTTGATCTGAACGTTCGGGTATTCGCTCTTGATGTTTGCCCAGGCCTTGGCGTTTTCATGCTGCGACTGGATCAGCATGTCATAGGCTGCGGTACGCATGGAAATCCGCAGAATTTCCTGAAGATCTGCCGGCAGCTCTTCCCAGACTTTCTGGTTGACCAGGAACTGCAGCTCGGTCGCAGGCTCGTGCCAGCCGGTGTAGTAGTAGTCAGCAATCTGCTGGAAACCCAGACGCAGGTCCAAGGCTGGACCAACCCACTCAACAGCATCGATGGTGTTCCGCTCTAGCGCAGTGTAAAGCTCGCCCGGAGCGATGTTGGTCGGGTTTACGCCGACCTCGGCAAATACCTCACCGGCGAAACCGGGAATCCGCATTTTCAGACCTTGCAGATCCTCAACAGATTTGATTTCCTTGCGGAACCAACCGCCCATCTGAACGCCGGTGTTGCCGCCCGGGAATGACTTCAGTCCGAGAGGCTCATAGACTTCCTGCATCAGATCCATACCGTCGCCGTAGTAAAACCAGGCGTACTGCTCAAGTGCTGTCATGCCAAATGGCATGCTGGTGAAGAACAGGGTGTTGGGTACTTTGCCTTTCCAGTAGTAGGAGGCGGAATGACCCATGTCATATTGTCCGGCCCTTACCATATCAAACACGCCCAGCGGGGCCTTGTGCTTGTTAGAGGAGTCAATCCGGATTTGCAGCCGGCCATTGGACATTTTCTCGGCCATGGCAGCCATGTTTTTCGTGGCGTCACCGAAAATCGGAAAGTTAGGTCCCCAGGTTTCTGCCAGCTTTAAGGTAAATGTATCCTGAGCCAGTGCGTGTGTAGGGGCAAAGGTCGTTGCCACCGCGAGTATTGCCGCGGAGAAAATGGAACGAATCATCATTGTTTTTGCTTCCTTTTATAATTTTTGTGCGCTGAGTCTGCGCTCTTTTATAAACGCAGTAAAACTAGTTTACATTATCAGGTATTTTTAATCGGTGAAACGACAAATACAGGGTATCAGATATAGGTGTTAGGCGCTGTAACGGCTCGGGCAATATTCGCGCACGCGCCACGTCCTGAAACGTCGCAATGCGGGGTTTTCAACGCCGTAATGGCTCAGTCAGGCGAAAAGCAGAACGATGCCAAGAGCAAGGCAGATACCGAACCAGCCGGGCATGTCTGCGTTGTAGCTCCAGCTAATTACCCCGTAGCCAATATTTTGATGTGTTAAATAAGGGCTGTAAGAAAGCCCTCCGAGCCAGAGTAAGGGGCCGTTGGCTGGCCAGTTCAGGCGCCCTGCCACAGCCAGAGAAAATATCGAGAAACAGTCCAGAACGAATAAGCTGTACGGAAATTTGTAGGTAAAAAGGCTATGACAGACAGCCAGTGCGAGCAGAATGGCATTTGCGGTTGGGCGGTCTCGTCACGGATTCGGCTTATAGTAGTCTGCTTTGCGTTTCGGCAATCTGGCTTAGCTATACGGTTACCTTGTCCGCGCTATACGATGTGTTCATCATTCATTACAAACGTCGGGTTCAACGCAGGCAGCCGCAGGGAGATTAGTTATGGCAGCAGAGCTAGGAATTATTGAGGGCTTTTATGGCCCGCTATGGAGTTGGGAGCAGCGCCGGCAGTTGGTGCACAGGCTGGCGCCCCACGGTTACAGTTTTTATCTTTATGCGCCCAAGGCCGATGCGTTTTTAAGGCGGCGCTGGCGGGAGCCACATCCGCCCCAAGCTGCCGCAGAAATGGCTGCCTTCGCCAGCTTCTGTAAAGCCGCTGGGGTGCGTTTTGGTGTGGGTCTGAGCCCGTTTGAACTGTTTAACAATTTTGATGAAGCCGGCCAGCAGTCACTGGCGCGCAAGCTGGCGTTTTTTGACCAGCTGGGGCTGGATGAACTGGCGATCCTGTTTGACGATATGCACGGCAGCGGGCCGCACACGGCGCAGGCACAGGCAGATATTGTGCACTGGGTTGCCGAACACTCCGCGGTTCGGCGCATCAGTGTGTGCCCGACCTATTACTCGGATGACCCGGTGTTGGATCGAGTGTTTGGCCCGCGCCCGGTGGACTATCTACAAACGCTGGGACAGGCGCTGGACCCCGCCATACAGATATTCTGGACCGGCGAGGAAGTGTGCTCGCGGGAGATTTCACCCGGCCACTTGCAAAGAGTGGGTGATCTTCTGGGGCGAAAGCCGCTGCTGTGGGACAACTACCCGGTTAATGATGGCGATCGCATGTCGCGCCACTTGCACTTGCGCGGTTTTACCGGACGCCCAGCGGCTAATGCTGCGTACATCGCCGGCCATGCCATTAATCCGGCGCTACAGCCAACGCTGACCTGCATTCCGGCCATTACCCTGGCGCAGAGTTATCAGCTCGGGCCGGATTACGAATACGGCAAGGCGTTTTATCAAGCCGCGCAGGAGGTTCTTGGGACCGAGTTTGCGGACTGCCTGCAGGCAGACTTGTTGGTATTGCAAGACGCCGGTCTGGAGCGCCTGTCCGACGAACGGACGCAGGCTTTAGTGCATACCTATGACGGCTTTGACCACCCGGCGGCCGACGAATTACTGCGCTGGCTGGCTGGCGACTACGCCGTTACCAACGAAGTTGTAGCGACCCAATAATCTGTTAGTTAGTTGCAGGGTTGCTGTTCGGCTTGGCTGAAACGCTCGCGCATGGCGCGGTTGCGACGGTCGTCGCTTTTGTAAGCGTCGGGCAGTGGCTGCAGAAAATACAGGAAGTCACCATTGGTACGATGGTCGGACAACTCTGGCATGGCTTCATCTTCGGGCCAGAAAACCGGGCTGATCACCTTGATGTTCAACTCTGGAGCACGTGCGTGCAGCAACGCTACCGCGCCCTGACGTTGTTCGCTGTGGAAAATGCCGTTTATGTGCAGTATCTGTTGGCCCGGGTAATCCCGGCGGGCCTGCAAAATGCGTTCGGCCATGGTGTTGTCGCGCAGTAGCTGTGCTTTGTAGCTGTTGTCCAGCCGCTGTTTCATAGCGCCGTCGTCGTCGTCGCCGCCATGACTCGCACCAATGGCGTCATCAAAGCGTTGCCGGTAGGCCGGGGTGTCCAGAAACGGTTGTTGGGCAATGGTTTGGCGCTGTGCCTGAGATAAATCGTCAATGATGTGCGGCCCTTCGCGGCCGACACAACGCACGATGGCACCCGGTGCATTGGCAGCGATCACGGGTAATTGATGGCTAAGAGCGAACTCGACCAGCGGCCGGTAAGACGCGCGATAATTGTCCCAGGCGCCGGTGTCTTCAATCATTTCGCTTTCGCCGCTGCTGCCCGCCAGATACTGGTTTAGCGCATCCTGCTGATGGGTTTCAAATTGCTCCATGCTCAGTATCTGTTGGGGTTGCTGCTGAAACAGCGCCAACTGTAGCTGAGCTTGCAGCAGATGGCTGGCATGATGGCCGTGATATTCGCCAACGACCACCACATCGGCGTCGGCTAAGCGCCTTGCCAACTGCTCTACGGTTAACGTATTCAGGGTGTCAGACTTCGGGTCAACTATCTGCGCCTGATACTGGTTTAGCGGTGCTTTCAAGGTGTTGTGTGAGGTTGGGGAGGTCGCGCAGCCGGCGGTTATTGCCAACACTAAAGCGCCAATCAGGTAACGAACGTTGCAAAGACTTGTGGACATAAGCGCGAAATTCCGTTGCGGTAAGCACACTACTAATAAGTTTTCCGAATACGATCTGCCTGTATAGCGAGTATAATGCCGGACGAAGCCCTTCGTACAGGCAAGTTGTTTATGTCCCGCAGTCATTTGTTTTCCCTGCGCCCAGGCCACGCGATCCGCGAAGCCTGCGTGCAGGAGCCCTACAGTTCCCGGCGTTTTGCAAAAGATATAATGGCCGGTATTACCGTGGGAATTATTGCTATTCCGTTGGCCATGGCACTGGCTATTGCCAGCGGTGTGGCCCCTCAATACGGTTTGTATACGGCCATTATTGCCGGCGCGGTGATTGCGCTCACGGGCGGCAGCCGTTACAGCATTTCCGGTCCTACCGCCGCTTTTGTGGTGATTCTATATCCCATTGCCCAAGAATACGGCTTGGGCGGTTTGCTGCTAGCCACGGTGATGTCCGGGGTGTTGCTTCTAATTATGGCGGTTATGCGCTTGGGGCGCTTTATAGAGTACATACCGGAGCCGGTGACTCTGGGATTTACCGGCGGTATTGCGGTGGTGATCGCAACTCTTCAGGTGAAAGACCTGTTCGGTTTGCCGATTGCGGCCATGCCCGAGCATTATTGGGGAAAGCTGGCTGCGCTGGTTCAAGCGGTGCCCTCTCTGGATGCCATGAGTACTCTGGTAGCCGGTGTCACATTGGCGATCATGCTTCTGTGGCCGCGGTTGAAAACAGCGGTGCCGCCGCATTTGCCCGCTGTAATCGTCGGTAGTTTGTTGGCGCTGTGGCTGAACAGCCAGGGTGCCTCCATCGATACCATCGGTTCGCGTTTCAGTTATTTATTAGCCGATGGAACCAGTGGCAGTGGCATTCCTCCGGTCTTGCCCGAGTTTATTTTGCCCTGGCAGCGGGCCGGTGCCGATGGCAGCCCCCTGGTGGTGTCCTGGAATCTGATTCAGGCTCTGATTCCGGCAGCGTTTGCCATTGCCATGTTGGGCGCGATTGAATCCTTACTGTGTGCGGTGGTGCTGGATGGCATGACCGGTAAGCGCCACAGTGCCAACAGTGAATTGCTGGGGCAGGGTCTGGCCAACATAATCGCACCCTTCTTCGGTGGTATTACAGCCACCGCGGCGATCGCTCGCTCGGCCGCCAACTATCGCGCTGGCGCCGAGTCGCCGGTTTCTGCAATTGTGCACTCGCTGGTGGTGGTGCTGGCGCTGGTAGCGTTGGCAGGGGTGCTGTCTTACATGCCAATGCCGGCGATGGCGGCGTTGCTGCTGATAGTGGCGTGGAATATGAGCGAAGCGCCAAAAGCCGTGCATCTTCTGAAAACCGCGCCCCGCGGCGATGTTCTGGTGTTCCTGACCTGCTTTAGCCTGACGGTGGCGCTGGATATGGTGATTGCCATTACCACAGGCGTTCTGCTGGCAGCGGTGTTGTTCATGCGCGAAATGGCGCGGATGACACGGGTGACTGACATATCCACCAACCTGCGGGTGACGCAGGCTAATTTGCCTGCCGGCTGGCAGGTGTTCAAGATCAACGGGCCGCTGTTCTTTGCCGCCGCTGAGCGCATCTTTGGCGAGCTGGCGGCACTGTCCAAAAACGCCCGTGGTTTTATACTGTATATGGATGGCGTGACCTTGCTTGACGCAGGCGGTCTGTCTGCATTGAATAAGCTCCTGGCTGCCTGCGAGCGCGATGGTACTCGTATTATTATTGCCGATTTGCAGTTCCAGCCACTGCGAGCTCTGGCTCGTGCAGGGGTGGCGCCGGTAAACGGTGTTAGCCGCTTTACACACACACTGGCTGATGCTCTGGTGCAAGTCGGCGAGCACTGATCGCTATCAACATCACCTGCTATAAAATCGAGTTCCAACAAATGGAGCTCTGATAAACGGCGCTCTGATAATAAAGTGCTCCAGCTAACAGCAAAAAAGGTTTTGCATGCTGCCATTCCGAATTGTGGACCGCATTAAGTTCGTTGTTGAGCGCCAGTTGGTAAAAGGTGCGGGTTTCCAGCTATTGGTGGTTGCCGCCTTTATTGCGCTGATTTCGATTGCTGGCGGACTTGCGGTATTGGCGGTCGGGCAAAAATTTGACAGTGTAGGCGCGGCCGTTTGGTGGGCGTTTTTGCGCCTGACAGATCCCGGCTATCTGGGGGATGACGTAGGCGCTTGGCAGCGTTTTGTATCTACCCTGCTTACCGTCAGCGGTTATGTTGTGTTTATGGGCACCTTGGTTGCCATCCTCACCCGCTGGCTGATTGCCAAAATGGAGGAACTGGAGCGGGGCCTGACTCCGGTCACGCTGAAAAATCACATTGTGGTGTTGGGCTGGACCCGGCATACCCTGCCATTGCTGACGGAATTGCTCAGTGCATCAGGCCGTATGCGTCGGTTTCTGGAGAAGCACGATGCCGGCCAGCTCAATCTAGTAGTGCTCTCAGAGCATGCCAGTGCGGAGCAGGTACACGAATTACGCATGGAGCCCGGTATCGGCCGTCGTGCGCGGCAGATCATTTTGCGCAGCGGTTCACCCATTCAGCCCGACGCCCTGCATAGGGTTGCGTGTCTGGATGCCGCCGCAGTTATTGTGCCCAGCGGCCATATAGACGCCGGCAGCCTGCTAACGCGGGATGTGGAAATCGTCAAAGCGCTGCTGTCGATTGCCGCTCAGGCACGCCAATACAACGTGCCACTGCCTTATGTCGTGGCCGAGATTCAGGACTTGCGAAAATTGCCGGTGATCCAACGAGCCTATCCCGGTGCGGTAGAAGTGGTGGCCGGCGATGCCACCATAAGCCGTTTGATGGCGCAGAATATCTTGCATCCGGGCCTGTCGGAAATTTATAACGAACTGCTCACCGCTGGCGACGGTAACGAACTGTATGTGCGCGGTGGCGAAACGATGGTTGGCATGACCCTCGCTGAGGTGGCCGCGCAGCGTCCGCTGGCGATTGTGTTGGGCCTGCTGAAACGCCAGGGTGAACAGTGGAAAGTTTGGTTGATGGCGCCAACAGACAGTGTGATTAACGAAGAAGACCGGGTGATCATGATGGCGCGGTTTTACGCCGAAACCGACCTCAACCCCAAGCTGCTGCCGTTACCCGTGGTTCAGCGTGGTTGCCCACGGATAGTGACCGCCGCGCCGGTGCAGAAACTCCAGAGAATACTGGTGTTGGGCTGGAATCGACGGGTGCCCAGCCTGCTGGCGGAGTTGTCGAGTTACCACTATCGGCCGTTTCAAGTGGATGTGATTTCGGTTGTCGGCGCGGCGGAGCGCGACGAGCGGACCCGGCGCCATCTGGGGAAAAAGGTAGACATGGTTGTTCAGCACATCGAAGCCGATTATATGGTTGAAGCCGAGCTGCGCCAATTGCAGCCAGCGGCCTACGACACAGTGATGCTGCTGAGCAGCGATCGCCTTGCCTCCGGCGAAGAAGCTGACGCCCGCACCATGGTGGGTTATTTACAATTGGAAGATGTACTGGCGGATCAACTACGGCGTCCGCAGTTGATCATGGAACTGAGCGATCCGGACAACAGCCATTTGCTGTACAACCACGGCAGCGAAATGTTGATCAGCCCGATGATACTCAGCCATGTTCTGGCTCAGGTGGCCCTGAGGCGAGAGTTGCGAGTGGTCTTGGATGAGCTCTTCACGGTGGGTGGTGCGGAAATTCAATTTCGGGACCCGGGCGATTACACGCTTCCGGCTAGCGTTGATTTTCAGTTGCTGGAACGAACGTTGGCGAAAGAGGGCGAAATAGCGCTTGGCATCTATCGAAGCCAGGCGGATGCCAAGGGTCGGCATCTGAGGCTAAACCCGCCGAGGCGGGATTATCTTGATGTTAAGCCTGGAGACCGGTTGGTGATTTTGTGTTTAACAGACCAGGTATCTGATTAATACTTACCGTCATCACCGAGGCTGTCTGCTGTGGATTTGTAAACGGTTGACATCCGGTTTTGATGCTGCCAAACCATTCACAAAAAAAATGCTGAATATAGATTATATAAATTTCAGTTATGCGGTGAGAGGCATTAAAGTAGTCGCCAATGTCCGGGAAGAATTGGATTTAAATTCGACGCCCTTGAAAAAACTGACGTACAAAGGAATGAACCATGCCCTACTCAAAAGACGTTGATGCCCTTACCACTCTGTTGAAACAGAATCCTACCTGGAACGCCATCAAGCCTGAGCACGCGGCCCGTATGCGCGCCCAGAACAAATTTCAGACCGGTCTGGATATCGCCAAGTACACCGCCAAGATTATGCGCGAAGACATGGCGAACTACGATAACGATACCTCTCAATACACCCAGTCTTTGGGTTGCTGGCACGGTTTTATCGGCCAGCAGAAGATGATTTCCATCAAGAAGCACTTCGGCGATACCTCACGCCGTTACTTGTACCTGTCCGGTTGGATGGTTGCCGCCCTGCGTTCAGAGTTCGGCCCGCTGCCAGACCAGTCTATGCACGAGAAAACCGCCGTATCCAGCCTGATTGGCGAGTTGTACACCTTTCTGCGCCAAGCTGATTCCTGGGAGCTGAACCATCTGTTCCGCGATTTAGAAGAAGCTCAGAACGCCGGCGACGACGCCAAGGCTGAGCAGTTGATAAGCCAGATTGATAACCACCAGACTCACATTGTGCCGATTATTGCCGACATCGATGCCGGTTTTGGTAACGCCGAAGCTACTTACCTGCTGGCCAGGCAGATGATTGAAGCCGGTGCCTGCTGTATCCAGATCGAAAACCAGGTATCGGACGAGAAGCAGTGCGGCCACCAAGATGGCAAAGTAACCGTTCCCCACGCTGACTTCCTGGCCAAGATAAACGCTGTGCGTTTGGCCTTCCTGGAACTGGGTGTGGATGACGGCGTGATTGTTGCGCGTACTGACTCTTTGGGCGCTGGCCTGACTCAGAAGATTGCTGTTACTGAAGAGCCGGGTGACCTGGGCGACCAGTACAACAGCTTTATCGACGGTGAGGTGATTGCCAAAGCCGAAGACATTAATAACGGCGACGTGGTGATCAAGCAAAACGGTCAGCTAGTCAAGCCCAAGCGCCTGGCGTCTGGTTTGTTCCAGTTCAAGGCAGGTAGTGGCGAAGACCGGGTTATTCTGGATTGCATCACCAGCCTGCAGAACGGCGCTGACATGCTGTGGATCGAAACCGAGAAGCCTCACGTTGGCCAGATCGCAGCGATGGTTAACCGCATCAAGGAAGTGGTTCCTAACGCCAAGCTGGTTTACAACAACAGCCCGTCGTTCAACTGGACCCTGAGTTTCCGCCAGCAGGTGTTCGATTCCTGGAAAGAAGAAGGCAAAGACGTATCGGGCTACGAGCGTGCTGCGCTGATGAGCGAAGAATACGACAGCACCGACTTGGGCAAGCTGGCCGATCAGTGGACGGCTGACTTCCAGCGCGATGCCGCTCGCGAAGCCGGTGTATTTCACCACCTGATCACGCTGCCGACTTATCACACGGCAGCCCTGTCTACCGACAATCTGGCCAAAGGTTACTTCGGTGCCGAAGGCATGCTGGCCTATGTGGCCGGTGTTCAGCGCAAGGAAATCCGCCAGGGTATCGCCACTGTTAAGCACCAGGACATGGCCGGCTCTAACATTGGTGACGACCACAAAGAATTTTTCGCTGGCGACGCCGCGTTGAAAGCCGGTGGTAAAGACAACACCATGAATCAGTTTGGTTAACAGGCTGATCTGACGCGGCACGGACGCCGCAACTCCCTTTTCCGGGATTTAAAAACCCGCACACTGGTTCGCCAGGTGCGGGTTTTTTTGTGGCGCCGGATCAAGGTTGAGGTCTTGTTCTATGCTAATAGAAACAGCGTGTTCAGGCAGGAGCAGGGCGATTGAATCTGGATCAAGGCATTGTGTTTACGGTATTGGGCATTACGCTGGCGCTGTTTATCTGGAATCGACTGCGGTTTGATGTGGTGTCGATGCTGGCGCCGGTCGCTTTGAGCCTGGCAACATCGCTAAACGTGCCTACCGACGCGGTGTTGATGGCGGTAGCCATGGGGGCCTCATCCGCCTTCATGACACCCATTGGCCACCGGTCTAACGCACTGGTGATGGAGCCCGGCGGCTATCAGTTTGGTGACTACTGGCGCCTGGGTTTGCCGTTATCGATCATAGTGACGGTGGTAGCGGTGCCGATGATCATGTGGGTGTGGGCGTGACTGCTTTTATCAGGCTACAGTAGAGCTTAAATGGGCAGCCAGGGTCAGCTCCGCACTCGTCGCTGGCTTATCCGCGGCCTAACGGTTTCAGAGCAATATCTGGCTCCGAGGCTTCCCGCTCTATGATGTGGCTTGCCAGGGCTACACCGGTTTCGCTCATGGTCAGGTAGGCGTCGTCGGCGCCGGCTTCACGTATTTGGTGAGCTTCGTCCTGGAACATGGTGTGGGCCACAATGTAGCCGGTGAAACCCATGCGCCGCAGCATGCGGGCGGCAATCAGTTTGCCTTCAATGTCGGCCATGGCGAGAATTACTGAATGCACCTGGGGCATATGCAGATTGCTCCAGAAGGTGGTGTCTTCAGCGTCGGCAAACACCACATTGCGCCCGGCCACGCCGTGTTGGGTGATTTTGTTGGGGTCAGAATCCAGCCCGACCAGGGTCGGTTCGGTTTCGATCAGCCAGTCGTAAGCGGCGGTACCGGTGCGCCCCATACCCAGGATGAGAACCTTGGCGTCAGACAGCGCCAAGGGTTGTTCGTCTGGGTGATGGTTATTGGTTTCGTAGCATTCCAGGCGGCTGGCAAAGCGCTCGTAAAGGCTGTGAGCGATGCGATTCAGGGGCGCTGAAATGACAAACGACAGCGCCACGCTGATGGCCAACGGCACCATCCATTGGGGCAGCGCAATGCTGGCCACAATCAGGCCGAATTCGCTGTAGTTGGTCAGCGCCAACGACGTTAGAAAACTGCTGCGCGCACGCAGGCGGAACAGAATCATGAGGAAGAAAAACAGTATTCCTTTCAACGGTAGAATCAGGCTGGCAGCCAATGCAAACATTAGTGAATGGGCGTCTGGCAGCCCGCCAATGCCGATTTGCAGGAAAAACCCAACCAGGAATATTTCTTTCACACTCCACAGAGATTTGGCCAGCTCCTGACTGCGTGGGTGATTGGCCAGCACCGCACCAAACAGCAAGGCACCAAGCTCGGAGCTCAGGCCCAAGGCTTCAAAGCCCAAGCCGCCCAATACCAGTGCTAAAAGCATGCCCAACAGCACCAGTAGTTCATCGTGGCCGCTGGCATCCAACAGGCGGAACAGCAATGGTCGCAATAGCGGCAGGCCGAACACAATCAAGGCCCATTCCGACGGCGTTTTCCCCGCAGCCAGGCTCATTACGACCAGTGCGATCAGGTCTTGCATAACCAGAATACCGATGGCTACGCGGCCATGGAATGCGCGTAACTCGCGCTTACTATCCAGCACTTTAGCGACCAGAATAGTGGATGAAAACGACAGTGCCGCCGCCAGCATGAAGGCAACGTACCAGGTAATATCCAAAATTAGATACAACCCGGGAGTGAACACAAAGCAGGTTATGCCAAAGTGCAGCAGGCTACCGCCAATAACCTCGGGGCTGATGATGGTCTTGAATTTCAACTTCAAGCCCACCGTAAACAGCATCAGTAACACGCCCAGGTGGGCAATGTGGCCTAATACTTCGGTGGGCTCGGCAGAGATATTGGAACCCGGGAACGCCGTTAGTGCGCTGAGTGTGAAACCGGCCGCCAGATAACCCACCAGGGGTGGTAAATGAACCACCTTGACCAGCAGGCCAAGACAAAATGCAAAGGAAATCCATACAGCTTCAGGCATGAGAGGTTCTTTCAGGGAAAACGGATTATTATCACTATAAGGCTACCTTGTTTCTCCCGGTCGTTGAAGCCGATAACAACAGAGCCCCGTGGCTGTTGGTGTTACCCGGCTTTTGGAGCATGTGATTTGGCAAACTCCAGGAACAGACGAGCTGACTCCTCCGGTGCTTCAATCATGGGCACGTGACCAACCCCGTCTAATACCTCCAGTCGTGCACCCGGAATGATGTCCACAAAGACTTCGCCGTTACGGTAGTTAATCACACGGTCTTCCTTGCCCCAGACGACCAGCACCGGGGCTTTGATGCGGCTGACGATACTGCGGAAATCTGTCTCGAATCCAGCGTCCCGGATGGCGGCAAAAATCACTTTATTTACGGTCTGATTGGCAAGAGCCTGGTCTTCCATAACCCCAAGAACGGGCCAGGGAATAAATGGCTTTTTCTCAAGCGCGAAATCCATCAGGCGCTCGAAATCGCCGGGTTTTGAGGGGATAAGCGGATTGTCACCAGCGACGACTAAATCAAACAGCTCGCTCTCGTACTCAAGAATACCAGCCGGGTCGAACAGTACGGCGGTTTTGATCTGTTCCGGATAAGCGGCAGCATACAAAGCCGTAATGGCGCCGCCCATGGAGTTGCCCATCATGTGCATCTCGGCAATGTCCAGAGCCTGAAGAATACGGGCAAGATGAGCCACTTGCTGGTCCAGCCGATAACCGAGATCCAGCGGCTTGCTGCTTTCGCCGTGGCCCGGAAGGTCTATGGCATAAACGTTGAATTTATCGGTGAGCTCCCGGGCCATGCGGGTCCAGTTATCTTTGTTGGCACCGAAACCATGAACCATCACGATGGTATCACCGCTGTTCATGTCTGCGTTTCGCAGGTACGCAATGTCCAGTTCGCCCAAGGTGATGCTGGCGGCCTCAAGTCCGGCGGCGGAACGCTCGAAGCCGATAGCCTTTTGGTATATGTCCTGGCGGGAGCATGCGCTTAAAAGCACAATGGATAAGAGCAAGAAAAAGACGGTACAGGGTGACTTTTGCAGCATTTGAGCAGTTCCAGGCTGTTTGTGTGATGGGGCAGGCAAGTGAATTTATGTTACCCCATAAAAAAGCCCGGTCAACGACCGGGCTTTTGCTTAGGATATCGCACTACGCCTGCTCGCGGGCTATGGCCCGATACGCAATGTCTTTGCGGTAAAATGCACCGTTCCAGCGTATTTGTCTGGCCAGCTTGTAAGCCCGTTGTTGGGCTTCGGTCACGGTATTGCCCAGTGCGGTTGCGCAGAGCACCCGGCCACCGCTGGTGACCACCCGGTTGCCATCCAGTTTTGTGCCGGCGTGGAACGCTTTTTCGCCCTCGGTTTCGGTTTCCGACAGGCCAGAGATAGCATCGCCTTTGCTGTAGCTGCCGGGATAACCCCCTGCCGCCAGAACAACACCCACGGCGGCCCGGGGGTCCCAATCAGAGCTGCACTGGTCAAGTTTGCCGTCAATCGCGGCCTGACACAGAGCCACCAAATCAGACTGCATGCGCAGCATGATGGGCTGAGTTTCCGGATCGCCAAAGCGGCAGTTGAATTCGATCACTTTGGGAGCACCGGCAGAATCGATCATCAGGCCGGCATAAAGGAAACCTTTGTAGGGGTGGCCCTCGGCTTTCATGCCGCGCACGGTTGGGTAGATCACCTCATCCATAATGCGTTGGTGCACGTTGGGGGTCACCACCGGGGCAGGGGAATAAGCACCCATGCCACCGGTGTTGGGACCGGTGTCGCCATCGCCCACGCGCTTATGGTCTTGCGAGGTAGCCATGGCCAGCACGTTGTCGCCGTCGACCATAACGATGAAGCTGGCCTCTTCGCCGTCCAGAAATTCTTCAACAACCACGCGACTGCCAGCGTCGCCAAACGCGTTGCCCGCCAGCATATCGCGGACGGCGTCTTCCGCTTCGGCCAGAGTCATGGCCACAATCACGCCTTTACCCGCAGCCAGGCCGTCAGCTTTGACCACAATAGGCGCACCTTGCTGGCGCACGTAGGCCAATGCTTCATCAACGTCGGTAAAGTTGCCGTAGGAACCGGTAGGGATTTTCTGGCGCGCCAGAAAGTCTTTGGTAAAGGCTTTTGAGCCTTCTAGCTGTGCAGCGCCGGCGCTGGGGCCAAACACTCTCAGGCCACGCTCTTCAAACAAGTCTACAACACCGGCAACCAGTGGTGCCTCGGGCCCCACGATGGTCAGGCCAACGTTATTGCGGGCAGCGAAATCAGCCAAGCCGTTCAAATCCATCACATCGATGGCGACGTTTTCGACACCGGCTTCGATGGCGGTGCCGGCGTTACCGGGCGCTACGAACACGGTATCGGCCAGTTCCGACTGCGCGGCTTTCCACGCCAGGGCGTGTTCGCGCCCGCCATTGCCAATAATCAGAATATTCATGATGCGGTCTCTGCGGGTTAATGGCGGAAATGGCGCATGCCAGTGAACACCATAGCAATGCCGTGCTCGTTGGCGGCGTCGATCACTTCCTGATCACGCATGGAACCACCGGGTTGGATCACCGCGGTAATACCGGCAGCGGCGGCGGCATCAATACCGTCGCGGAACGGGAAGAAGGCGTCAGACGACATGACCGAGCCTTTTACTTCCAAGCCTTCATCGGCGGCTTTGATACCGGCAATCCTGGCGCTGTACACGCGGCTCATCTGGCCTGCGCCCACGCCAATGGTGCGGCCTGCTCTCGCGTACACAATGGCGTTGGATTTGACGTATTTGGCCACTTCCCAGGCAAACAGTAAATCGTTCAGTTCTTCCTCGCTGGGCTGGCGTTGGGTGACCACTTTCACATCACGCATGGCAACCATGCCCAGGTCACGTTCTTGCACCAGTAAGCCACCGGTCACGCGCTTGTAATCCAATGCCGGGGCGCGCTCACCGTCAAATTCGCCGCAGGCCAGCAAACGCAGGTTTTTCTTGGCGGCTATCAGTTCTACTGCTTCGGCGCTGATACTGGGAGCGATGATCACTTCCACAAACTGGCGATCAATAATGGCCTTGGCGGTCGCTGCGTCCAGCTCGCGGTTGAAGGCTATGATGCCGCCAAACGCCGAGGTGGGATCCGTTGCATAGGCCAGCTCGTAAGCTTGCAGAATGTCGGCGCCAATGGCTACACCACAGGGATTGGCGTGTTTGACGATCACGCAAGCCGGGTCGGCGAAGGGTTTTACACACTCAAGCGCGGCGTCGGTGTCGGCCACGTTGTTGTACGACAACGCTTTACCCTGGAGCTGGGTAGCGGTCGCCACACAGGCTTCTTTCGGATTGCGCTCGGCGTAGAATGCGGCGCGCTGGTGCGGGTTTTCGCCGTAGCGCATGTCCTGCACTTTCACAAACTGGGCGTTGAAGGTGCGCGGGAATTCGGCATTGTCGTTATCGGCGGTGCGCCCACCCAAATAGTTAGCGATAGCACCGTCGTAGCCGGCGGTGTGCTCAAATGCTTTTACGGCCAGGTCAAAACGCGTAGCAAAGGTTAGTTCGCCATCGTTACTTTCCAGTTCTTTCAATACCCGGCTGTAATCGCGGGTATTCACCACTATCGCCACATCTTTGTGGTTCTTGGCTGCCGCGCGAACCATGGTGGGGCCGCCAATGTCGATGTTTTCAATGGCTGTCGCCAAGTCGCAATCCGGATTGGCGATGGTGTCTTCAAACGGATAGAGATTCACCACCACCATGTCGATGGGGTCTATGCCGTGTTCGGCCATGACGGCGTCGTCGGTGCCACGGCGGCCCAAAACGCCACCGTGAATTTTCGGGTGCAGGGTTTTCACCCGGCCATCCATCATCTCCGGGAAACCGGTGTAGTCAGACACCTCGGTAACGGCGACGTTGTTGTCCTTGAGCACACGAAAGGTGCCGCCGGTGGACAGCAGTTCTATGCCAAGCTCGCTGAGCGCGCGACCAAATTCAACAATGCCGGTTTTGTCACTGACACTGATCAGCGCACGACGAACGGGAGTATTTGCCTGATTTGCCATGGGTCACTTTCTTCCGGATCGGATGTCGGGTTTAAAGCAGATCGTATTGCTTAAGCTTCTTGCGCAGGGTGCCGCGGTTCAGGCCTAGCATGGTGGACGCTTTGGTCTGGTTGTTGCGGGTGTACTTCATCACCTGTTCTAGCAGTGGAGCTTCTACTTCTGACAGCACCAATTGATAAACCTCGGTTACCGGAGCGCCATCAAGCTGGGTAAAGTAGTTGGTCAGTGCAATTTCCACGCTGTCACGCAGAGTGACTGAGTTACCGCTGGTGCCAGCCGTTTGCAGCTGGTGAATGTCATCATTGGCGGATGCGTTTAGGGTGTCGTTTGCCAAAGTTTCAGCTTTCATGCTGCGAATACCTCTTCATTTCGTAAGCTTGCGAAATACTGTTGAATGCTGTCGTGCTGCTCCAACGCGTTGTCTATGGCGTTAAAGCTTTGCCGGAAGCGTTTGTCTTGGTCGTGGCTTTGCAAATACCAGCCCACATGTTTGCGAGCAATGCGTACACCCATGGTTTCTCCATAAAAATCGTGCAGTGCCAGCAGGTGCTCGCTCAGTATCGTTTCCACTTCATTCAGCGGTGGCGGCTTCATGTGTTCGCCTGTTTCCAGAAAATGCAGGATTTCCCGAAAAATCCAAGGCTGGCCCTGAGCCGCACGGCCAATCAGCAGGCCATCGGCTCCGGTGTATTGGAGCACGTCGCGCGCTTTTTCCGGGCTGGTGATGTCGCCGTTGGCGAATACCGGAATGCCAACGTCGGACTTAACTCGGGCAATGGTGTCGTACTCGGCATTGCCCGTGTATTTGTCGGTGCGGGTGCGGCCATGAATGGCCAGCGCCTGAATACCGGCTTCTTCCGCCATGCGTGCAATAATCGGCGCGTTGCGGTGGCCTTCATCCCAACCGGTTCGCATTTTTAGGGTCACCGGTATGTCTACAGCGGCTACCACCGCCTTCAGAATCTGCAGCACCAGAGCTTCGTCTTTCATCAGTGCAGAGCCGGCCGCCTTATTGCACACTTTTTTGGCCGGACAACCCATATTGATGTCGATGATCTGGGCCCCAGACGCAGCGTTCATACGAGCCGCTTGCGCTAGCATCTGCGGATCTCCGCCGGCAATCTGCACCGAGCGGGGCTCGGGCTCACCTTGATGATTCAGACGGCTGCGAGATTTCCGGGTGTGCCACATTTTGCTATCAGCAATCACCATTTCCGAAACGGCTAGTCCTGCGCCCATACGCCGACACAGCAACCGAAAAGGCCGGTCTGTTACACCGGCCATGGGCGCAACAATCAGCGGATTGGGCAAGGTATACGGCCCGATTTTTGCCGTTGGCAGCATGATCTGAATCCGTGTTACGGAAGTTAACGCAAGGCCTGAATATCGGTGAACTGTTCAATAATTGAACGGCCGCATTCCGGAGGGCGCTAATGATACCGCTGGTGCGGCCACGATTGAAGAGGCAAAGTCGTGAAAAATCTGATTATTTTTCGTGCTTTTTGGTTGACTTTTGTGAGCTTGGCGAAAGATTACAAATTGAGATAGTTCAGCGGGCTCGCGCTGGACTACTCGGCCTGTGAGCGGAAGTCGATGTTGTAGCTGACCGCCGTTTGTCCCGGGTCCTGAATAGCGATGGCTATACGTACCGGAGTCTGCGGCGGCATTTCCCGCAACTGTCCGCCCTGATCTGCCAGGTAATCTGCAGGGCTGAATACACGTTGTGTAACTTCTTGCCCGTTCAAATCTGCGAAGGTCAAAACAATGGCTGGAAATGGCTGTGCGAAGGCGGCACGGTTGATAATTACAGCGTCTACTACCAGTTCGCTGCGGTTAGCAGGGTTGGTTTTTACCACCAGTTTGCGGCTGTCTATAGCACTCATGTCTATCAGCGGTGGCAACGTGCAACCGGCGAGTTCGCAGCCCTTATCGTAAAAAGGGCGTAGCTGGGGAATTTTGGAGAATTTGTCAAACTGAACCCAAACCAACTGTGAGGCGATCACCCCCAGAATGGCCAAAACAATCAGTGACCAGGCCAGCGCCCGGATTTTTCCGCCGTGATTGCGCTGAACTGGAATGGGTTCTTGGCGAAGATTGCTGTAAAGCGTGTGCTGCGGTCGGGCGCCACTCTCGGCGTAAATCTGATGTTCGGACGGCAACGGCCAGCCGTTGCTGGGTTGCGCCAGGCCTTGCGTTTCAATATCCGAATCTTCAGCGGGTGGTTGATTCTTGGTCGGCGCTGCTTCGACGGGATGGGCTGCTTTACCCAGCGGGGCGGGGCGTCTTGGGCTGTCGGGACGGCTGGCTTCATTCAAAATGGCTTGGGCCCAGCTTTCGTCCGAATTCACGTTTATGTCGCTGCTGCTGTCGCGGTCATCGCTGTAAACACTCCGATCCATGGAGCGAAAACTGTCGCTGAGTTCGTCTTCGGAAAACGTCATGTCGGATTTAATGTAAGCACCGTGGGCTGCATCTTCTTCCGGGTTGTCCGCAAACACCAGATCGTCGTCCGGATCCGGATTGATAGCTGGCTCCGGGGGTGCTGTAATAACAGGCTTCGGCTCTTTGATGCGATTTTCAAAGGCATTAAAAATCTTCATGCAGCTGCCGCAGCGCACTCGCCCCTTGGCAACCTCCAGTTGCTCCTCGGTTACCCGGAAACGCGTCTGGCAGTGGGGACACTGAGTTTGAAGGTTGCTGGAAGCCATTCTAAATCCTTGAATACAAAGAAACTGAATGCACGATCGTCTAGATCTTTGGCCTTACTGCTTAAGCAATTGTGGCGCTATCAACGGTGTCGTCGCCCTGTGAGCCGTATCCATTCACCCTGCTGTTCTGGTTCATCCATAATAAACCAGGGCTCATAAGCCACCATCACATCGCGGGCCTGATGGTTGAGGATGCCAGACAGCACAATGTCGCCGCCTGGGCGGGTTTTCGCTGCCAGGTGTGGCGCCAGTCCGATCAGTGGTTGAGCCAGAATATTGGCGAGTGTAATGTCGGCCAAGGCGTCGGGTTCGTCTTTTGGCAGATATAAAGACAGTCTGCTTTCGTCCACGTCGTTGCGGCGGGCGTTTTCACGGCTGGCTTCCAGCGCCTGAGGGTCGGTGTCGACTCCCATTACATGGTCTGCACCCAGCAACAATGCGGCCAGGCCTAAAATGCCGGAGCCACAGCCATAATCGATCACCTGTTTGCCCTGTACATCAGCGCCGTCTAGCCACTGCAGGCACAGGGCCGTCGTGTCGTGAGTGCCGGTACCAAACGCCAGGCCCGGGTCGAGCAACAAATTGGCTGCGTCTGGATCAGGCGCGTCGTGCCAGCTGGGTACTATCCACAAACGTTCGCCAAAGCGCAGCGGGTGGAAGTCGTCCATCCAGACCCGTGCCCAGTCTTTATCTTCAACCAACGTTACGTCTATGTCCGCCAGACTCTGCTGGGTTTGCTGGTGCCAGGCGTCGCGGATGTTGGAACACAACTCGTTAATATCGTAACTGGACTGAAACAGTCCGGTTACGGTGGTTTGGCTCCACAAAGGTGTGGTGCCAAGGTCCGGCTCATACAAAGGCTGGTCAGCGGCGTCTTCCATCGACACCGCATCGGCACCCATTTCCATCAACACGTCTTCAAGTAGATCGGCGTTGTCTGGGTCAGCCGGAATCTTTAGTTGTATCCAGGGCATATTGCTTTCCGCATTGTCGACGCAGGACTCAGTCCCGAATCAGCTTTTCAAGGTAATGAATGGTGAAGTCTACCTGTTTAAAGCCGCTATCGCGCACCAATCTGCGGTGCAGCGGCTGATTGGTTTTAATGCCTTCAACCACCATCTCGTCAAGGGCGTTTTTCATGCGCCGACGCGCCATTTCGCGGTCGTCACCCCAGGTGATCAGTTTGGCGATCAGGGAATCGTAATAGGGTGGTACGGTGTAACCATTGTAGAGGTGCGAATCTACCCGCACACCGTTACCGCCGGGAGCGTGAAAGTGCTTCACTTTACCAGGGCTGGGCACAAAGGTTTGTGGATCTTCTGCGTTGATTCGGCACTCGATGGCATGCCCGGTAATCTTGATGTCGTCCTGTGTGTACTGCAACGGCAGACCGCTGGCGATACGCAGTTGTTCGCGAACGATATCTACGCCGCTCACCATTTCTGATACCGGGTGCTCAACCTGCACGCGGGTGTTCATTTCGATGAAATAGAAGCCACCGTCTTGATACAGGAATTCGAAGGTGCCGGCACCCACATAGCCAATTTCCTTACAGGCATCAACACACGCTTTCAGTGTTTTTTTCCGAGCTTCGGGGTCAATACCCGGCGCTGGCGCTTCTTCCAGCACTTTCTGGTGACGGCGCTGGAATGAGCAGTCGCGGTCGCCCAAGTGAATGCAGTTGCCGTGCATATCTGCCAGTACCTGAACTTCCACGTGGCGCGGGCGCTCAAGGAATTTTTCAAGATACACGGTCGGGTCGCCAAACGCGTTGCGCGCTTCGGTCTGGGTAATCTGTACGGCCCTGAGCAATGCGGCTTCTGAATGCACCACCTGCATACCGCGACCGCCGCCGCCCGATGCGGCTTTAATAATCACCGGGTAGCCAATTTCTTTAGCGACTTTGAGCGTCAGATCGTCGTCTTCGGTCAGCGCGCCGTTAGAACCCGGAACGGTGGGTACGCCGGCACTGATCATGGCGTTGATGGCCGACACTTTGTTGCCCATCAGCCGAATGGTCTCGGCTCTGGGGCCGATAAAGCGGAACCCGCTTTTTTCGACCTGCTCGGCAAAGTCGGCGTTTTCCGCCAAAAAGCCGTAACCGGGGTGGATGCCTACCGAGTCAGTTACTTCCGCTGCGCTGATAATAGCCGGGATATTCAGGTAGCTGTCAGTCGGACTGTTGGGGCCGATACAGACGGTTTCATCGGCTAAGCGTACGTGCATCAAGTCGCGGTCGACTTGAGAGTGCACGGCTACGGTTTTGATACCTAATTCTTTACAAGCGCGCAAAATTCGCAGGGCAATTTCACCGCGGTTTGCGATCAATACTTTTTCTAACATGGCCATGGCTCACAATCACCGGGTTCAGGAAATGACGACCAGAGGCTGGTCAAACTCCACCGGCTGGCCGTTTTCGACCAGCACTTCGACGATGGTGCCACTTTTGTCAGCTTCAATCTGGTTCATCATCTTCATCGCTTCCACGATACAGATAACGTCACCGGCTTTGATCGATTGGCCCACGGCGATGAATTCTGGCGCGGTAGGTGATGGCGAACTGTAGTAGGTGCCCACCATAGGTGAATTAATGGTATGGCCCTTGGGCGCTGCAGGTTTGGCTTCATAGTCAACCGGACCCGGGGTTTCCGGTGCTGGCGCGTACATAGGAGCGGCATGCTGCGGTGCCATGTGGCTGACGTAATGCGTGCCGGCTGGCTGCTCACGGCGGCGCGAGATCCGCACGGAATCATCGCCCTCGTGAATTTCCAGTTCTTCGACGTCGGATTCGTCAAGCAGTTCGATCAATTTCTTGATTTTGCGAATATCCATGATTTCTTCAGCCTCTTTTGTAAGGTCTAGTTAATGCGTTTGTTTGAGTGCAGCCTGAAGCGCCAGGTCATAGCCTTGGCTGCCGAGGCCGCAGATAACGCCTTTGGCGATATCCGAGAAATAGGAGTGGTGCCGAAAGGCTTCTCGCTGGTGCACATTGGACAGATGCACCTCAATGAACGGTATGGACACCGCCAACAGTGCGTCACGTAATGCGACACTGGTGTGGGTAAACGCGGCTGGATTAAACAGAATGTAGTCTACGCCTTCCGCTTTGGCGGCGTGAATGCGTTCAATTAATTCGTGTTCGGCGTTTGATTGCAGGTGGAGCAGATGGTGGCCCGCAGCTGCAGCGCTGTTCTGAAGGCGCTGATTAATCTCTGCGAGGGTTTCGTAGCCATAGACCTCAGGTTCGCGGGCGCCCAGCATATTAAGATTTGGCCCGTGAAGCACGAGAATACTTGCCATAAAAACCAATACCTTTATTTTACAGAATTGCCAAAGTTAGCGACACAATGTGCCCATGGTGCGCACTTATGCTGCTCATATCAATACTTTTTGATAAGTTTGGACGGTTATCAGGAGCCTTCATGTGACCTAATGCAGGCCCAGCCGTTCTGATCCTGCCGATCATTGTCAAACAGTGCTGCAACAGCGTCCATAAGACGTTGGTTCCATATAGAGCAACTCATTGGCGGATTTGGCGTACGCTTACTACAATAATCGGCGTTATTGCGACTATTATAGGAACGGCTCGACTTTTGTGAACGTCGCACGCAACACCAAATTCCCGGAGCAGTTCATTTATGACCAAGGCACACGCCCGGATGAGTAGGCCTTTAGTCTGCCTGAATTATCAGCGAGGGAGTTTTTCGTTGCGAGCTTTGCTGCTGCTGTTCACCGGGGTGTTGCTGGTAGCGGTGCTGTTGGCAAGTATGAGTGCTAGCTACGGCTATTTTCGTCAGTATGTCAGTAGCCAACTGGCTGGCCACGCTCAGGATGGCGCGACCGCCGTTGGCCTGTCTCTGTCAAACGCCATTGATGGTCGCGACCCCGTTGCATCGAGCTCTTTGATTGATGCGGTATTCGACAGCGGACGTTATTTATCTGTGGAGTATCTTGATCATTCGGGCGTTGTGGTGGCTGGGCGCCGTACTGGCCTCCGTAAAGCTGATGCACCCGCCTGGTTTATTCACTTCGCAGATTTGCCGACACCGGTTGCCACGGCCCAAGTGGTGCGGGGCTGGCAGCGCCTAGGTTTGGTCAATGTGGTCAGTCATCCCGGACGGGCGTATCGGGACCTTTGGCGCATCGCAGTGGCGCTGGTTTTGAGTGCCGCCGTTATCAGCGGTATCGGTCTGCTATGTCTGTGGTTTTTACTGCGGCAGACTCTGCAGCCTTTAAATGCACTGGAACGACAGGCTGAAGCGATTGGCCGGCGTGAATTCCGCCAACGCATTCGGGTGGCAGGCACCCGTGAATTGCGCCAGGTCACCGTGGCCATGAATACCATGGCGGATCAGCTGGAAAAGCTGTTTTATGGGCAGGCACGGCTGATTCAGAAGCTGCGCAAGTTCAACAATGAAGATCCGGTGACCGGTCTTGCCAGCCTCACTGCTTTTGACCAGCGCCTAAAAGTAGAGGTGCAGTCTGAAGAGCGAGCGGCGCCGGGTGTGCTGCTGATTTTTCAGTTGTCGCAGTTTGCGAAGTTTAATATGTCGCGGGGGCGCCAGGAGGGTGATCGGCTTTTGGCGCGTCTGGCCAAAATCATCGAACATTTTACCAGTCAGCACGCCGATGCCTTTGCAGGCCGGCGCATGGGCGCTTCGTTCGTGCTGTATTTGCCCGGTGTCAGCTCTGACGATGCCTTGCCTTGGTGTCAGTCACTGCTGGCGGATATTGATGACGCCTACAGTGCCGTTGCCAACCCCTTAGCGGTTGCAGTACACGGGGGGCTGGCGCCAACCGTTGACGGCGCCGGCGTGCCGGAGTTGCTGATCGCCGCTGAGAGTGCTCTGCGCCAAGCCCAGTCGCAGAGCGAGTCTGGCTGCCGCTTGCTGATGCCCGGTAGCGGTGCACAGTTGGGCGCCGAGGCCTGGCGCGTAACGTTGCAGGAAGCGCTGGCGCTGAAGCGTTTTGCACTGTGGCTTCAGCCGGTGATGAGTTGTGCAGGGCTGGTTCATGGTAAGCCGCTTTACCATCAGGTATTTTCGCGCATTAATACGGCCGATGGCGCACTAAAGGCCGCGCTGTTTGTGCCTATGGCGGAGCACCTCGGGCTGATTGCGGCTATTGATCGCCAATTGATACGCCGCGTTCTGGCACACCTGCGCCTGCGTCCGCAGATGCCGCTGGCTATTTCGTTGGGCAACGCCTCAGTCAAAGACCCAAAGTTTCAGCAGGACCTGCTGGCGGAATTAAAAGCAGCAGGAGCGGTGGCCCGCAACCTGTGGGTGGGCATTTCGGAGTTGGCCATTCACCGCCACCGCGAGGCAGCTACCCGGCTCGTGCAGTCGCTGAACGACTTGCAGGTGTCGGTGGTGGTTGATCGTTTTGGCGTAGGCGGAGTGCCGTTTAGCTATTTGAAAAATCTGCGACTCGAAGCTCTGCGAATTGACAACAGCTTCACCCATGGCATTGACGAACATGGTGATAACCGCTTCTTTTTGAAGTCGGTTGTTGATATTGCCCACAGTCGCGGTGTGAAAGTGTTTGCCAGTGGCGTGGAAACCGTCGAGGAATTCAAGGTACTGTGTAATTTGGGCATTGATGGCGCAATGGGCTACCATCTGGGGCGTCCGTTTACCGCAGACAACCACCAATTGACAGGGGAATAATACGCTTATGCCAGGCAAAATCAGGCAGTATTTCAGGGACAAAAGAGGTGATGCCCGAGATTCCTCCGGTGGTGGAATGGTGGGCAAGTTACTGCTTATCGTTGTGGTGCTCTACCTGCTGATTGCCATGGTCATGGGTATGTACTGGAGCAGTGAGCCCGCCAGTTTCTCTGTGCGTGAACACACCCGTGCTACTGCCAATGCCATGCAGCGTGAACCGGTGACTGGCTTTGCCACCACTGCCACCATGATCCGAATCGCGGAAACTCTGCTGGACAAGCCCGGCGGTTACATTACCAACGACATTTTCCCTCCGGGCCTTTGGCTAGACAATGTGCCCAACTGGGAATTCGGTGTGCTGGTGCAAGTGCGTGATCTGGCCCGAGCCATGCGACAAGACATCAGTCGCGCCCAGAGCCAGTCCTCGGAAGACGCGGACCTGATCATTGCCGAGCCCCAGTTGCACTTTGATAGTGATAGCTGGGCGATTCCCTCGACCGAATCCGAATATCGCCGCGGGATCACCGCCTTGAAGCGGTATTTGGATCGGCTGTCAAACCCGGAGCAGAGCGATGCCCAGTTCTTTGCCCGCGCTGATAGCTTGAACAACTGGCTGGCAGATCTGGAAACTCGTTTGGGCAGCTTGTCCCGCACCCTGGGTGAGAGTGTGGGTAAAGCCTCTATTTCCGACACAGTAGCGGATTTTGACGGCCAGGATCCGCTGGATGAGCGAGCCGAAGGCATTAATGTAAAAACCGATTGGACCAAGATAGACGATGTGTTTTACGAGGCCCGCGGCAGTTCTTGGGCATTACTGCATATATTCCGTGCGATTGAAGTGGATTTTCGCAAGGTATTGCAGGACAAGAACGCTACCGCCAGCGTTAAGCAAATCATCATTGAGCTTGAGGGCGCGCAGGGCGACATGTGGAGCCCGGTGATTCTCAACGGCAGTGGCTTTGGCATAATGGCCAACCATTCGCTGACCATGGCGGCCTATTTGTCGCGGGCCAACGCGGCGATCAGTGACATGCGGGAGTTACTGTCGCGGGGCTAGCAATGGCTTCCGTGGATTTGCAGGCAACAAAAAACCGGGCTGAATGCCCGGTTTTTTGTGGATCGCATAAAGCAATCCGCTGTTAGCCGCCGTAAGCTTTGATGGCGTCAACAATGGCTTTTTTCGCAGCCGCTGCGTTGTCCCAGCCTTGGATTTTCACCCATTTTCCGGCTTCCAGCGCCTTGTAGTTTTCAAAGAAGTGATGAATCTGGTTGCGCAGTAGCTCTGGCAAGTCAGTCACGTCTTGAACATGGGCGTAGGCCGTGGTCAGCTTGTCGTGTGGCACTGCGACCAGCTTGGCGTCGCCGCCGGCTTCGTCTTCCATGTTCAGTACGCCTACCGGGCGACAGCGAATCACACAGCCAGCCTGAATCGGGTAGGGGGTAATGACCAGTACGTCCAGGGCATCACCGTCGTCGGCCAGAGTGTGGGGAATAAAACCGTAGTTGGCCGGATAGAACATGGGCGTGGCCATAAAACGGTCTACCAGCAACGCGCCCATGTCTTTGTCCAGTTCGTACTTCACCGGTGAGCTGTTGGCCGGGATTTCAATGGCTACATAAATATCTTCGGGTGTATTTTTGCCGGCAGGGATGTTGTCGAATTGCATCGGGTGGTCCTTCCTGGGTAGGGTGAAAAAGTGAGCGCTATTGTACGAAACTGCGTCGCTTTGCGAAACTAAACGTTGGTCTGGCATGGCAGCCGGCCCTGGCTGCCATGCCGGTCGAGTGGGTCAGCCGCGCTTGAGGGTCCGTACGCCGGTTTTTGTACCCAGCAGCAGTAGATCGGCGGGGCGGCGGGCAAACAGGCCGTTGGTGACCACACCTACAATCTGGTTCAGGCGTTCTTCCACCTGAATTGGGCGCGACAGGTCCAAGTTATAGACGTCAATAATGATGTTGCCATTGTCGGTGGTAAAAGCATCGCGGTACACCGGATCGCCGCCAAGTTTCACGATTTCCCGGCCAACGTGGCTGCGGGCCATCGGTAACACTTCCAGAGGCAGTGGGAAGTCACCCAGAATGTCCACTTTTTTGGACTCGTCGGCAATGCAGATAAACGTCTGCGCCACTTCAGCCACAATCTTTTCTCGCGTTAGCGCGCCGCCGCCGCCTTTGATCAGTTCCAGCTGTTCGTTGACTTCATCGGCACCGTCTACATAAAACTCCAGGTCGGCGGTGCTGTTCAGTTCATAAACGGGAATACCGTGGCTTTTCAAGCGTTCAGCGGTGGCTTCGGAGCTGGCCACGGCGCCGTCAAAATCGTTGCGAATGGCCGCCAGAAAATCAATGAAGCAGTTGGCAGTGCTGCCAGTGCCCACACCAATTACGCTGCTGGTGTTCAGGCGGGGGCTGATGTAGTCAATAGCGGATTTGGCGACCGCTTGCTTCAGTTCGTCCTGGTTCATGGTTGAGCCTGTTGCGTAAAATGAGTGGGATGCTTGCAGTATACAGCGTCTGGTCGGGCTGCTTATAGACGGTTGCGGGTAAAACTTCCTACACTATGGCGTCTTCCAGTGATGCCTCACGCCAATTTTTCCGAATTACTGGAAATTTCTTTCGAATCACGCCTAATTCATTCCTAAATTACATTGCGGAATCGACATGCCCCAACGCTATATCAAGAAAATACTGAATGCCCGCGTTTACGATGTTGCCAATAAAACGCCGCTGACCGAGGCCGTTAGCCTGTCGCGGCGCTTCGGCAACAACATTTTTTTGAAGCGTGAAGATTTGCAGCCAGTATTCTCGTTTAAAATTCGCGGGGCTTATAACAAGATGGTGCAGTTGTCGGAGGAGCAGAAGGCCAAGGGGGTAATCTGTGCGTCTGCCGGTAATCACGCCCAAGGCGTGGCGTTGTCGGCAAAAAAACTGGGCATCAAGGCCGTCATCGTAATGCCCCAGACCACGCCAGAGATCAAAGTGAGGTCTGTGCGTGAGCACGGTGGCAAGGTGGTGCTCCGAGGTGACGCTTTTGACGAAGCCGCGGCCCACGCCCACGAACTGATTGAAAAGCACGGTTACACCTACATTCCGCCTTATGATGACCCAGACGTTATCGCCGGCCAGGGCACGGTCGCCATGGAGTTGTTGTGGCAATTTAGCAAACCCATCCACGCGGTGTTTATCTGTGTGGGCGGTGGCGGGCTGATTGCCGGTATGGCGGCCTACATAAAATATCTGCGCCCAGAGATAAAAGTGATAGGTGTAGAGCCGGAAGACTCAAACTGTTTGCAGGCAGCGTTGAAAGCCGGCAAGCGGGTAATACTGGACGAAGTTGGGATATTTGCCGACGGCGTGGCGGTCAAACAGGTTGGTGCCTACCCTTGGGAAATCTGCAAAGATCACGTAGACGAAGTGATCACCGTATCCACCGATGAAATCTGTGCCGCGATTAAAGACATTTTTGAAGACACCCGCTCCATTGCCGAGCCCGCTGGGGCGCTTGGTGTGGCCGGTATTAAAAAATATATAGAACGGGAAAAAATCGAGAATGAAAACCTGATTGCGACGCTCAGCGGCGCCAATATGAACTTTGACCGTCTGCGTTATATTTCGGAGCGCACCGAAATCGGTGAGAAGCGCGAAGCCATCCTGGCGGTGACCATTCCTGAAAAACCAGGCGCCTTCAAAACCTTTATCAACGCTCTGCACAAGCGCAACATCACCGAGTTTAATTATCGTTACGCGGACAGCAAACAAGCCACGATATTTGTTGGCATTCAGATTCAGGCCGGTGGCCTGGGCCGAGACGAACTGGTGAGAGAATTGCGCGAGACCGGCTATTTGGTGCTGGACCTAACAGACAGCGACTTGGCCAAGCAGCACATTCGCCACATGGTGGGGGGGCACGCTCCGGGTATCAGCAATGAAAAAGTGTTCCAGTTCGAGTTCCCTGAGCGTCCGGGGGCTTTGTTGAAATTTTTGATGTCGCTGGGCACGCGTTGGAATATTTCGATGTTTCATTACCGCAATCATGGTGCGGCGTATAGCCGAGTGCTGTTGGGCGCTGAAGTGGACGATGACGAAGTGAAGGATTTTGAAAAAATGCTTGAGAAGGTCGGTTTCCGCTATGAAAACATGACCGATAACGAAGCCTACCAACTTTTTCTCGGGGCAGGAAACGGCAACAGCTACTCGAACTGATTGCGTTGCACGTGCTAAGTGCCTGCCCGGATCTCTAGCTTACTGAAAATTAATCTGTCAAAAATTGTAAAATGGCGGGGGAGTGATAGTCTTCCGTCATTCTATGAACGACCGCATCGGTCCTTCGTTTCCTGTATGGGTTACCACAGCAGTTCCGGAGTTAAGAAATGGGCCGCAAGCCAGATATGATCCGCACCATCGCACTGATATTCGCTGCTGGCCTTATTATTACCGGATTCACCTCGCTGCAAGCGTCTGAACAGAGCCCCCGAGCGGCAGAGCCTTGGTATCAGACCATTACCCGATAACAGCCACGCTCGGTAACCACCGAGTGCAAAGGCACATCCCAAGGCTCAATCGGTAAGCTTTCCACCCTCTGAAAATCATGAGCCAGGCCAATTAGCTTGGGTGCGAGTCTTGGCCGAGTGCGACTAAAGGCAAATGTCCGGTCGTAAAACCCCCCGCCCATGCCCAGTCTTCCTCCTCGCTCGTCAAACCCTACCAGCGGAAACAATATTGCGTCCATTGCCCAGGCTGGCCGTTTCAGGCCGGCGCTAAACGCAGGCTCCGCAATGCCAAAACGATTTGGCCGCAGGCGGGTGTGCGACGTGTAAGGGCTGAAAACCAATTTTCCGGGTATAAGTGGATGCAATACCGGTAAGTAAACACGTATTCCGCGACGACGCGCAGCCCGCATATAGGGCAGGGGACTAATTTCACCATCGTTTGGACAATAAATGGCAAGGTGGCGGGCGCGATAAAGATCGGGGTTGGCTAACAGGCGCTTGGCCAGTTGCTGCGATGCGTGTCTTTGTTGCAAGGAAGACAACGCGTTGCGTTGCTGGCGCAATTGTCTTCGTAACTGATTGCGTGAAGTGTTCTGGTGTGCAGAAGACGGTAAAAAAGAAGGGTGGGCGATGCTGTCGCTCAAAATAAAGCTTCCCGGGCTGCCGTTATCGGATGTAGGTCCTTGAACCCAAGTTCAAGGTCGGTGACCGCTGTGACATATTAGGCTTTCCCCCGCAGGGGACATGCTCACAATGCCCTAAAGTGGCCACCTGGGTAAAGCGCATCGGCTCGAGGACGTACCCGACGAGCGCACAGCCCAGGAAGGTGATTCCATTATAAGGTCAAGTTGGGTGCCTATTGCAAGTGCTCTTGGTCATTCCGTTAAAAATCGTCGTTTGTTGCTGTTTTATAAAATTTTTTTATTTTAGGGCGATGTTCAGCTTGTCGTCCATAGCCTTTAGCAACGTGCTGCTGCCTTCTGACATGGTGTCGCGCTCCAACATTTCGTTGGTGATATTCAGCGCCGCCATCACCGCAATTCGTTCGGTGCCAAACACCTTGCCGCTGTTACGGATCTCCCGCATTTTACGGTCCAGATGTCGTGCCGATCGCAACAATGCCTCTTGTTCCTGTTCGGGGCAGGTAACCAGGTATTCCTTGTCGAGAATTTTCACCTCAAACGTAGATTTGGTGGACATTAATGCTGCTCCAATGCCCGCAGGCGGCCTATCATGGCTTCAAGTTTGGTTTTTGCGAGGTCGTTCTTGTGAACCAGCTGAGCTCGCTCGCGAATCCAGTCTTCCTGGCGTGTTTTTAGTGCCTGGTTTTCCAGCTCAAGCTTGCCGTAACGTTCAAGAAGCTGATCCAGCTTGTCCGCCAACACCTGTACTTCGGGCTGTTCCATGGGGCGCCTGATCTCGATGGGTGATAAGAACTGCTAACTATAAGTGCGCATGGGATACCGGTCAATTTACAGCTCTGTTATCCCCGTTTGGGCAAAGATTTCAGACGTCGTCCAATACTTGCCAGCCCGGCCGCCGGCCGCGGCGCCAGGCGCTCAGCGCTGGCATCAAACCAATCACCAGTGCGGCAACTGGCACCGCTGCCAGCAGAATCCACTCGTCCGGATTCAGTGGGCGCAGTGTCAGCAAAACGCCGTAGTTGGCTTGCAGCCAAGGGCTGACGGCGGCTATACCGGCAGCGCCCAGCGCCAACGCTAAAACGCAGGCCAACAGCGCGATTGCCAATGATTCCAGCAGGTAAAGGCTGGCAATTAAACCGGCAGAGGCGCCGGTTGCACGAAGTATGGCGATTTCGGCTGATCGTTGGGCCTGTAATGTCAGCAGTACCGTGGCCAGGCTGATCAGACATACTACGACCACAAAGCCGGTGATGCCCAACAGCGCTTTTTCAAACTGGCCCAATAAGCGCCAGAGCTCGCTCAGAGCAACGCCGGGAAGTATGGCGGTTAGCGGCTCTTCACCATAGGTGTTGATGTCGCGCTGGATACGAAAAGTCAGTACTTTGCGTTCTACGCCGGCAAA
Source organism: Marinobacter psychrophilus (assembly GCF_001043175.1). Classification (NCBI taxonomy): domain Bacteria; kingdom Pseudomonadati; phylum Pseudomonadota; class Gammaproteobacteria; order Pseudomonadales; family Marinobacteraceae; genus Marinobacter; species Marinobacter psychrophilus. The sequence continues at coordinate 3,596,019 of NZ_CP011494.1, read as the reverse complement.
TGCGGCGGTAATGTTGGATGGGGTAAAATTGCGCTGTTTGGCCTGCTCCAGGGTTAGCGTGCGCCCGGGAATGCCCACGCCAGACTCCCAGCCCACATGCATGGCTTCCATGCTGTCCAGGCTGATATAAACCGCCTGGTCTACCGGCGTGCCTGTGGCATCAAGCACGCCGGCTACGGTAAACGGCGTGCTGTCGTGGCGAGCGAAGCTTATGCGGCCACCGCCGTGGCCCATAATGAGTTGGTCGCCAACACTATGATTGAAAGCACGAGCGACATCGGCGCCCAGTACCACCTCGAACAGATCGTTGAACCACTGGCCGCGCTGCAGTGTCAGCGGCTGGCTGCGGCCATAGCGAAAGTGCTCGAACATGGCGCTGGTGGTTGCGACCACGCGATGGCCGTTGTAGCTGTCGCCCAGGGAAATGGGGATCAGCCAGCTTAAGCGCTGGTCATCTTTAAGGGTTTGATAACTTTGCCAGCTCAGGTTGTTCGTTGCATCGCCAATGTGAAACACGCTGTATAGCAACAGGTTCAACTGACCGCTGCGGGCGCCGATGATCAAATCTGTATTGCTGATGGTGTTGGTGAACGACTGGCGAATTTCGCTGCGTACGTACTGGATTCCGAGCAGCAGGCTCACGCTGAGGGTGAGGGTGAGGGTAACCAGCAACAGTATTCGCCGGCGGTGCCAGAGGCTGGATTTGGTGAGTGTTAGAGCAAGGTAGGCTGTCATGCGGGTGGTCATGAGGATAGCCATGATGGCTGCTCCAGTTCAATCTGGTGGTGAAAATGGTGTGCCAGGGCCGGGTCGTGGCTGACAAACACCACCGAGGTTTTATTCTGCTGTGCCATTTCCAGCAGCAACTGCATAAAGCGATCGCGGTTGTTGCTGTCCAGCGCTGAAGTGGGCTCATCAGCCAGAATCAGCTCCGGCGCGCCCATCAGCGCGCGGGCTGCCGCAACCCGCTGCTGCTGACCAATGCTCAGCTGCGTGGGTTTGCGGCTATGTAATTCCCGGGGAATGGAGAGCGCTGTCAGAAGTGTTTTTGCTTTGGCGTGAATAGCGGCCCGGGTGTCTGACGTGCGGGTTCCTGAGCTGATGCGGTCACGGCGAACGGGGGAAAGCTGACAGGGAAGAATGACATTAGCCAGCGCGGTCAGATAGGGCACCAGATTGAACTGCTGAAAGATCACACCGATATGGTCGGCGCGGAAACGATCCCGTGCTGAGGGGTCGAGGGCTCCTATGGACTTTCCTAACAGGCGGATTTCGCCGTTGTCTGCGCTGTTTAGCCCGGCCAGAAGCCCCAGCAAGGTGCTTTTACCGCTGCCGCTGGCCCCGCGTAAAAACAGGTGGTTGCCTGCGTCCAGAGTGATATCCGGAAAGGTCAGGGCAGGCTGGCGGGACTGCCAACGAAAGGTCAGCTCTCGGATTTGTAGAGATGGCAGGATAAGCGGAGCGCTTGCGCTGTCAGAGTCTGGTGTGATCATGGTGGCTGTCGTTTTGGTCATGGTGATTGATTCTGGTGGGTGTATGATAACTTTTTTCAATCCACAGTTTGGCGGGGTTAAACGGATACATGGCTAATAAGTTGCAAAGACTGAGTTGTGTTCGACGCTGTTTTGCTTTGCCCTTGGGGTTGCTGCTCATGGTATTTTTACCTTTGGCGCATGCGGAGCTACCGGAGATTGATTGGCTGGATTTGATGCCGGCAGAGGATTTGGCACTGCTTGAGAGCATGCCGGAAATTGTCCACGACGGCGAGGGCCCGCCCTTGCTGCCGGACGAGATCATGACCGGGCGTGTGGTAACGGCCATGGCCAATACCCGGGGTCGTATTCCGGGTTTCGTGGTGCCACTGAAAACGACAGAGGATATGCGCATTCTGGAGTTTTTCCTGGTGCCTTATTTTGGTGCCTGTATTCATGTGCCACCGCCGCCACCCAATCAGCTTATCCATATGAAGTACAAAAAAGGCTTCGAGCTGACTGCGCTCTACGATCCGGTCTGGGTTGAGGGCACGATTTTGATCGATCGTACCGAGAATGTGATCGGGACTTCGTCTTATTCGATGGCGGTAGAGTCAATTTATCCTTATGAGTATTGATGCTTTTGAGCTTTTCAGAGCTGGAATTGGTTATCGGATGAACTCAGTTTTGCGCTGCCCTGGCTGCTGTTGGTTACCCACTCCACGTCCAGTTCTTGTATTTCCGGAAATTGGGCGATCAACGGGGTTGTAAGCTGGCCGCCGATATCCGCACTTTTGCAGTTGAGCACCTGACTGACTTCTATATTGGCGTGTTCGTTCATGGTTTCATCGTAATGGTGGTCGTGATCGTGATGATCTTGTTCCGCCGCTTTTGCGTTGAAGTCCATGCTGGCCGATTCCACCGTGCAGTTGCCTCCGGCGGGCGCAATCAGTGCCTGGGTCGTTAGCCACTGCCTAGCGTTTTCCAGGGTCTGTTTTTGTTGCTCGGTGCGTGGTTCATGTTCGAATCCCAGCAGGTTGTAGGCGGGGCTGGTCAGAATCAGGTCAACGTTGTTGTTCTCCACCGCCATCTGCAATTGGGCGTGGCCGTGTTGGTGTGGTTGCTGTTCGCTGGCCATGCTGGTGGTGGCCAACGCGCAAAGGCAGAGGCCAATGGCAACATTCAGAGAGTTTATGGATTTCAGAAATGTTGAAGGGTTGCGGGGCGTCATGACGGGTTCCTGTGAAGTTATGTTATAACATCTTTCACCGAGTGCGATGAAAAAGCAACAAAATGTGCTTTAAGGCAACAGAAAGTGCCATGCAGACGCTGCAATGCTAGGATAACGGCAATCTTTATTATTCACCTATTAGGGTTTTTCCATGTCTTTATCCGATGCTTCCGCTGCTCCAAATATCGAGATTTCTGCGGAATTCGAGCGCTGGGCCAATGTGTTTCTAGCGCACAAAGCGTTCAGCCACCCGTCTGAGTTACACGGTGTTCTGTGTGGTCGTTTCGCCGCTGGTGGGCGTATGCAAGAAGACGAGTGTGCCGCCGTGGTGTGCGAACATATCGGACTGGCTTCGACAGCGTTGGAAGAGTCGCCTGAGCTTAGGGTATTCGCCGCGGGTATTTACCAGCAGGCTCTGGCACAGCTGAGCAGTATGGATATGAGTTTTCAGCCCCTGCTTCCAGATGATGATTATGCGCTTGAGCAAAGGTTGGAATCGTTAATTTCGTGGGTGCGCGGCTTTCTGGCGGGCATGGCACTGGCGGCAGGTGAGTCGCTGGGCGAGGCGCCGGAGGAAATCCGCGAGCTGATGGAAGACATGGTCGCCATCAGCCAACTGTCTGACGAAGAGGACGCGAGCGAAGAAAACGATCAGCAGCTGGTAGAAATTACCGAGTATGTCAGATTGGGTGCGTTGGCCGTGTTTACCGAGTTTAATGAGCCGGAACAACCGGCCAAGACGCCCCCTACTCTTCATTAGGTCTCATTAGGTCTCATCAAGACTCACTGAAGCTTACGAGTGTGTACCAGAACTCATGAGAAAAAAGGACCGTCTTGGCCCTGAACATTTTAATGGTTGGAGACTGTATGACGTCGATGATACCTGTAAAGGAATTTGCCGAGCGCCGCCGTAAGCTGATGGACCACATGGCGCCGGAAAGCATTGCCATTCTGCCTTCGGCGCCAGAACGTGTGCGTAATCGCGACGTTTTGCACCCGTTTCGCCAAGACAGCGATTTTCATTATTTAACCGGCTTTGGCGAGCCTGATTCGGTGTTGGTGTTGATTCCCGGGCGCGCTCATGGCGAATCGGTGTTGTTCTGCAAAGAGCGCGACCCTTTGAAAGAACAGTGGGACGGCTTTTTAGTGGGCCAGGAAGGCGCCGTTGAGCGTTACGGCGTAGACGATGCGTTCCCGATTGGTGACATCGACGACATCCTGCCGGGCCTGATTGAGGGCCGCAGCCGCATTTATTACCCGTTGGGTAAAGACCGTGGCTTTGACACCCGTGTTATGGACTGGGTAAAAGTGATTCGCAGCAAGGTGCGCACCGGCGCTCGCCCCCCTGGCGAATTTGCGGCGGTAGAGCATCTTTTGCACGATTTGCGTCTTTATAAAAGCGCAAACGAAATCAAAGTGATGGCCAAGGCTGGTGAAATCTCGGCTCAGGCCCACTGCAACGCCATGAAACTCGCTCGCGAGGGGCTGGGTGAATATCATCTCGAAGCCGAACTGATTCATACGTTCCGCCAGCACGGCACCCGCGAGACGGCGTATCCATCCATTGTGGGTGGCGGCGTGAACGGCTGCATTCTGCATTACATCGAGAACAGCGAGTCCCTGAACAACGGCGATCTGGTGTTGATCGACGCTGGCTGCGAACTGGAATGCTACGCCTCGGACATTACTCGCACGTTTCCGGTGAGCGGCCATTTCAGTGAGCCTCAAAAGGCGCTTTACAACGTGGTGTTGAATGCCCAGTTTGCCGCGATTGATGTCGTGCGGCCGGGCAATCACTGGAACCAGCCCCACGAAGCGGCGCTGAATGTGCTTACCCAGGGCCTGATTGATTTGGGCCTGATTGCTGGGCCACTGGATGACGCCATCGCCAATGAAACGTTTAAACCGTTTTTCATGCACCGCACCGGCCATTGGTTAGGGTTGGATGTGCACGATGTAGGTGACTACAAGGTGGGTGGTGTCTGGCGCCAGCTGGAGCCGGGCATGGTTATGACGGTGGAGCCCGGGCTGTACGTGTCACCGAGTAACACCGACGTGGATGAGCGCTGGCGCGGAATTGGCATTCGTATCGAAGACGACGTGGTTGTCACCAAAGACGGCTGCCGCGTGCTGACTAACGGCGTGCCAAAAACAATCGACGAAATTGAAGCATTAATGGCGGGCTGAGCGTGACGGCAAACGATACGGATACTGATGTCCTGATTGCCGGCGGAGGTTTAGCCGGCGCGACCTTGGCTTTGGCGCTGGCGCGCATGGTGCCACAACTGCGTGTCACCGTGGCGGAGACTTTTCCCCTCGCCAGCAATGCTGAACCAAGCAGCTACCAGCCCAGCTATGATGCGCGCTCCACCGCCTTAGCCTGGGGCTCCAAGATGATTTATGACCAGCTTGGTTTGTGGCCTGCGCTGGCCCAGCACGCCGCCCCTATACATCACATTCACGTATCGGACCGCGGTCATTTTGGTGCTGCCCGCCTGCACGCCGCAGAATACCGCCAGGATGCCTTGGGCTACGTCGTGGATAACCGCTGGATGGGCTTGTGTTTGGTGCGTGAGCTGTTAAAAACGCAGGTGCAATGGTTGGCGCCGGCGGAAGTGACTGACATGACTTGCCACGGTGACAATGTGCGCGTGACGGTAACCACCGCAGGTGAAACAAGGGAACTGAGCGCGCGCTGCCTGGTAGTCGCTGACGGCGGCCGCTCCGATTTGCGTGAGCGCCTGGGGTTTCAGGTTCGTCACCAGCCCTACGGCCAGAATGCGTTAATTGCCAATGTAACCACCGCCGACAGTCATCAGTTTTCTGCCTACGAGCGCTTCACCGACAGCGGTCCTATGGCATTGCTACCCCATGGTTCGCCAACGCGCGCGAGCCATCAGTCGGCGCTGGTGTGGACCTTATCGGACTCCGAGTTGAAAGAGGTGTTGGCCATGCCAGATGCCGATAAATGCACGCGTTTACAGAAACGATTTGGCTGGCGCCTGGGGCGCTTCACCCGCATTGGCGAGTGCAATCACTACCCGCTGGCGCTGACGCTGGTAGACAATCCGGTGCGTCCGGGCGTTGCCTTGGTGGGCAACGCCGCCCACAGTTTGCACCCGGTGGCGGGCCAGGGTTTTAATCTGGCCCTGCGCGGATTGATGACGCTGGTGGAGCAATTCCGCCTGGCCGGTGAGCAAGGCAGCAACCCCGGCGAGCTTGCAGTATTGCAGCGTTACCAGCAATTACACCGGAGCGACCGCGTGCAAACCGCTGGTTTTTCCGACTCCCTGATACAGATTTTTGGCTCGCCGTTGGCACCGCTCACGGCGGCCAGAAATGCCGGTTTGATGGGGTTAGATTTATTGCCCGCAGCAAAACGCTGGTTCGCAGGAAACGCCATGGGCCTGGGCGGTCGCAAAGCCCGCATTCAGCGCCCCGGCTTTGATAATAGCAAGGCGTTGAACCATGACTGAAGCGCACAGCTCAAAAACGCCCGCCGTGGCGGACATTATGATTGTTGGTGGCGGTATGGTGGGGTCGGCCCTGGCTTTGGGGTTGGCGCAACAGGGTTGGCACGTTGTTCTGGTTGAGTCCAGCCCGGTGGCGAAGTTGCAGTCCGCTGCGCAGCCAGCGACCGGTGTTGATGATTTCGAACCCCGTGTGAGCGCCATTTCCAGGGCCAGCCAGCGGTTGTTGGAAGGGCTTGGTGCTTGGGCAGAAGTGGCAGCAGGCCGCCACTGTCCTTACCAGACGATGACCGTGTGGGACGCCGAAGGCACTGGGCGCATCGAATTCGACGCCGCAGAGATGCGCGCCGAAGCGCTGGGCACGATTGTCGAAAATCGCCATATTGTACGGGCCCTGTTTAATGCTTTGGAAACCAGCCCGGCGACCATTTTTAGTGGCGCCAAGGTTGCTGGCTGGCTGGCGAACGGGCCGGATGGAGAAGGTGGAAATGCACCCGGTATTTGCCTGGAAGATGGCCAGCACCTGCGGGCGCGATTGGTGGTAGCCGCAGACGGCGCGCAATCACGGTTGCGTCAGCTAGTTGGCCTGCCTACCCGCGAATGGGATTATGATCAACAGGCCATTGTGGCCACGGTGCGCAGCAAGCAGATGCACCAGTACACCGCGCGGCAAAGTTTCTCCCGCACTGGCCCGCTGGCATTTCTGCCGTTGCAGGCTGACAACGGCGACGAACATTTTTGTTCGATTGTGTGGTCCCAAGACACTCTTGAAGCCCGGCGCCTGATGGCGCTGGACGACGTTGCTTTCAACGCCGAACTGGCGAGGGCAATCGAGCTGCCGGAAGATTCGGTTGAAGCGATTTCCCGTCGCTTTACCTTCCCTCTGCGCCAGCGCCACGCGATGAATTACACAGCACCAGGCTTCGCGCTGGTGGGCGACGCTGCGCACAGTATTCACCCGTTGGCGGGCCAGGGTGCCAACCTGGGTTATGGCGACGTGGCAGTATTGCTGGAGGAATTAAAGCGTGCCCGCAAGCTGGGCTTGAACCCTGGCGATGCGCTGGTGCTGGGGCGCTACCAACGCCGCCGTAAATCGGAAAATTTGACCATGATGGCAGCCATGGAAGGTTTGAAACAGCTGTTTGGCCGCGACGAACTGCCGTTACGGTGGCTGCGCAATCAGGGCATGAACTGGCTTAACCAGTTGGCACCCCTGAAAAACCGGCTGGCCACCGAAGCTATGGGTCTAAGGGACTAAACGTTTTAAACAGAGAATAATCCATGGCCGGTAGCAGCCTGTTTGCACTGATTGACGACATCGCCACCATTCTTGACGATGTATCGTTGATGACCAAGGTTGCCACCAAAAAAACCGTCGGAGTGCTGGGTGATGACTTGGCGCTGAACGCGCAACAGGTTGCCGGCGTAAAGCCCTCGCGGGAGTTGCCAGTGGTGTGGGCGGTGGCGAAAGGGTCACTGCTGAACAAGGCAATTCTGGTGCCTGGGGCGGTGGCCATCAGTTTTTTTGTGCCCTGGTTGGTGACCCCTTTGCTGATGCTCGGAGGTGCCTTTCTGTGTTACGAGGGCGCGGAAAAACTGGTGCACCGGTTTTTGCACAAAGCCGAACACGATCAGCATAAAAAAGACTTGAAAGAAGCCCTGAAAAACCCGCAAGTCGATCTGAAAAAAGTGGAAAAAGACAAAATAAAGGGCGCCATTCGCACCGACTTTGTTTTGTCGGCAGAAATCATTGCGATTACCCTTGGTACAGTGACTCAACAGCCCATCGGCATGCAGTTCGCCGTGCTGTCGGTGGTAGCGTTAATGATTACGGTGGGTGTCTACGGTTTGGTGGCGGGTATCGTAAAACTGGACGATGGCGGTCTGTACCTGACTAAAAAAGACAGCGCCCTGGCGCAAAATCTGGGTCACGGTATTCTGTGGTTTGCGCCTTATATGATGAAAACCCTGTCGGTCCTTGGCACCGTTGCCATGTTTCTGGTGGGCGGGGGTATTCTTACCCATGGTTTTTCCGCCATCGGCCACGGTATTGAGCGTTTTGCCGAAGGCTTGGGAGAGATGACCGGAGCAGTAGTACCGATGTTGGCCAACGGTCTGTTCGGTCTGGTCGCGGGGTTGTTGCTGGTAGCGGTGCTGACGCCACTGCTGAGGCAATTTAAAAGCCGGAAGCTTAGCAGAGCTGACGGTTAGGACAAGCTTACAAACAACCGTCAAACAACCGGCTGACCAGCACTGGCACGGCGGTTTCTACCCGCAGTATGCGTTGGCCCAGATGCACTGCCTGGCACCCTGCCTGCTGCAGTTTATCCACTTCGTAATCGGTGAAGCCACCTTCGGGGCCAATGCAAAGGGCCGCCGGGCCAGGCAGGTGCACAGGGCAAGGCTGTGCACTGCCGGGATGCGCCACCAGTGCCTGTTTACCGGCCAAAAGCGCTGGTAACTCGTCTTCCACAAAGGGCTTGAACAGTTTGCGGATGTGCACTTTTGGCATCAATGTGTCGCGAGCTTGTTCCAGCCCCAGCACCAAGTTGTCATGCAACGCTGGCTCTTGCAGCCATGGGGTCTGCCAAAAACTTTTTTCCACCTTGTAACTGTTGATCAGCCACAGATCTTTTATGCCCAGGGTGGCGCAGGTTTGAAGCGTGCGACGGAACATTTTGGGCCGCGGCATGGCCAGCATCAGTGTCAGTGGCAGAGGCTGTGGTGGGGCTTGGTCAAGGCTGACGTGAAGTTCGGCGTAGTGCGCAGTCAGGTTGGTAACCCGGCCCGCCCCGATATTGCCGTTCACTTGACCCACCGGCACGCTATCGCCCACGGCGATTTTACGAATGCTGCGTAAGTGCTCCAAGCGGCGATCGCTCAAACGCACGGTATCGGTAGAAATGAAATCTGCAGTGAAAAGCAGAGCCAGATTCATTCGCTGCCAGTCTCTTTTTCCTCGCTGGTACCTACACCCCTGCGCTTCATCAGGCGGCCGAACAGGATGCCGAGTTCAAACAAAATCCACATGGGCAGTGCCAGCAAGGTTTGCGAGATAATGTCCGGCGGGGTCAGCAGCATGCCGATAATAAAGCAACCAACGACTACATAAGGGCGCTTGGCCGCCAAGTCATCCGGCGTGGTGATGCCGGTAATAATCAGCAGGATGGTGGCAATTGGAATCTCGAACGCCACGCCAAAGGCAAAGAACATCTTCAACACGAAATTCAGATAGCTGGTGATGTCTGGCATTTCCACGATGCCCTCAGGACCAACCGAGGTAAAGAAGCCAAAAACCAGTGGAAACACCACGTAGTAGGCAAAAGCAGCGCCCAGATAGAACAGCAGCACGGACGAGAATAGCAGTGGGAAGGCTATTTTTTTCTCATGGGCGTATAGGCCCGGGGCGATAAAGCTCCAAAGCTGGTACAGAATGACCGGGATGGCGGCAAACACTGCCAGCACCAGGGCCAGCTTTAGAGGGGCAAAAAACGGCGAGGTAACATCGGTGGCAATCATGCTCTGGCCTACCGGCAGAAGGCTGCGGATAGGTTCAGATAACCAAAGGTAAAGTTCGTTGGCAAACGGGTAAATAAAGGCGAAGCACACCACCACCGCTAGCACCATTTTCAACAGGCGGTTACGCAATTCCAGTAGATGTTCAATCAGCGGCATTTCAGGCTGGTCGGGCACGTGGTTAGCGGCCCCGGTCTGTTCTGTCATGAACGCGTATCCAAAGCATCCCCAGAACTGGGGGAAGGTTTGTTGAGGTCGACCGGGCTTTCTGGGACTTTTTCCAGCGAGCTATCGGCGGGTTTTGCGATAGAGGATGTTCCATTTTCGTTCCACCGCTCAGACAGCGCAGACGTTACTTTTTGGTTGGCCTGATCCAGCTGGTTCTGCACCGGTTTGACCATGTCTTCGTATTTTTTTGCTTCATTCAGGGCATCACGGACGGTTTTTTGAACATCTTTTAGGCCAACATCACCTGCTTTGCGCAGCTCTTGGCGCAAGTCTTCGGCCTTTAGCTCACGGTCAAGCTCCGAGGTGAATTGGCTCATCATACGTCGCGCAGACCCTACCCAGCGCCCGGCAGCACGCGCAGCCGAAGGCAAGCGCTCGGGCCCCAGCACCAGCAAAGCAATAACGCCGCAGATCAGTAGCTCAAGAAAGCCGATATCAAACATTCAGCAGGCTCTCAGCTTTGGGTTTTATCCCGGGTTTTGTCATCCGCAGCGGACTGCTGAAACTGTGCACTGTCTTTTTCCTCCAGATTATCCGGATTGGAGGTGTCGGTTTTACCATCGTCATCGGTCATGGACTTTTTAAAACCACGAATGGCGCCGCCAAGATCGGTGCCGATATTGCGCAGTTTTTTAGTCCCGAACAGTAAAATAACAATGCCGAGTACAATAAGAAGTTGCCAAATACTGATGCCCATAGTGAATCCTCGTTCTAATGTTTTCAGTGGTTAACATTGTACGCCACTGGCGACGGTGTAAAAAACCTCTTGTGAGGTAGATACCCCTACTTCGGGCGCGACGCTTTTTCTTCCAGGCCCGACAGATCGAATCGCCGTGCCAGTTCGCGAGTGATGTCTTCCGGCCCGGCACCCAGGCGTGACAGCATAACCAAGGTGTGAAACCACAAGTCGGCGGTTTCGGCAATCAGTTCGTCAGTGTTTCCGCTGCGCTCGGCGTCTTTGGCTGCCAGTAGGGTCTCAGTGCACTCCTCGCCAACCTTTTCCAAAATTTTGTTCAACCCTTTAGCGTGCAAGCTTGCCACATAAGAGCTATCAGGATCGGCGTTCTTGCGGGCTTCCAGCACCTGCGCCAGTTGTTGCAATACGTCACTCACTGTTGGGCTCCTTGAAACTTTGTGCTGTGTTGTAAATGGCGCTCGGATCTTTCAGTACCGGCTCTACGCTTTGCCATTGGCCGTGTTGCAGTGATTGGTAAAAGCAACTTCGCCTACCAGTGTGACAGGCAATTCCGCCTTTTTGTTCGACCTTCAACAAAATTACATCAGCGTCGCAATCCAGGCGGATGTCTTTTATAACCTGCTGATGGCCCGAACTTTCGCCCTTGCGCCAGAGTTTACCGCGGGACCGTGACCAATACACGGCCTGGCCTTCGGCAACGGTAAGCTGCAGCGATTCGGCGTTCATCCAGGCCATCATCAGTATGTCGCCGCTGTCGGCATCTTGAGCGATGGCGGGTATCAGGCCGTCTGCTGTCCAGCGGATAACGTCAAGCCAGGCTGGCTGGTATTCAGTGGCAGGTGTTTGCTCCATGAGTTCAGTCCTAAAAGCGGGTTAACGGCTGCCGCGCAATAACAGCGCGCCAGCGGCAATAAACAATATCCAGCTCCACACCGGCAAACCGCTGAGCCATTGTTGGCTGGGTGGATGGCTGGCGGCAACCGCAGCTGCGGCTAACAACGCCACTACAAAACCCCGGCGCCAACGCCGTTCGCTGCGCAACTGCTGTTCCTTCAATAGCGCCAGAGTGTTGCGGTTTTGCTGTTCGGTGGAGCCCGCGCCTCGTAACTGCAATAAGGCATCGTGAATAAGCTGCGGCATCTCCGGAGACTGTTCCAGCCAAGCCGGAAAGTGGGTCTGCAGAGTCTTCAAAAAGCCAGATGGTCCAATACGCTTACGCATCCATTGCTCCAGGTACGGTTGCGCAGTGCTCCACAGGTCCAGATCCGGATAGAGCTGGCGGCCAAGACCCTCAACATTCAGCAGGGTTTTTTGCAGCAGCACCAGCTGAGGTTGCACTTCCATGTTGAAGCGGCGGGCAGTCTGAAACAGGCGCAGCAGAAAATGGCCAAAGGAAATTTCTTTCAATGGGCGCTCAAAAATCGGTTCGCACACGGTGCGAATAGCCGCTTCAAATTCGTTAACCCGGGTTTCCGGTGGTACCCATCCGCTTTGAATGTGTAACTGAGCCACCTGGCGGTAATCGCGGCGAAAAAACGCTAACAGGTTGCGGGCCAGATAGCTTTGGTCGTCTGGGGACAGAGTGCCGACAATGCCAAAATCAATGGCGATGTACTGGGGGTCAGCAGGGTTGGAGATATCCACAAAAATGTTGCCGGGGTGCATGTCGGCGTGAAAAAAACTGTCGCGAAACACTTGGGTGAAAAAGATTTCCACGCCTTTTTCGGCCAGCACTTTCATATTCACGCCGGCGGCGTTCAGCGTAGCAACGTCCGCAATGGGCACGCCGTGAATACGCTCCATGACCAGCACCTGCTTGCGGGTGAATTCCCAGTCGATAAAGGGAATGTAGATCAACGGTGAGTTGTCGAAGTTACGCCGCAACTGGCTAGCGTTGGCGGCTTCACGTTGCAGGTCAAGCTCGTCATGAATGGTGGCGTCGTAGTCAGCCACCACTTCCAACGGGTGCAGGCGTTTGCCTTCTGCCCAGTATTTTTCAAGCAGGCCGGCCATCAGGTACATTAGGCTGAGGTCTTGACGGATGGTTTTTTCAATGCCCGGACGCAGTACTTTCACCACCACTTTCTGGCCGTTTTTCAGCGTGGCTGCGTGCACCTGAGCCACCGATGCAGACGCCATGGGGTCTGCGCTGAATTCGGCAAACAGCTCGGTGACAGGGGCGCCCAGCGCGCGCTCTATAATTTCACGGGCGCTGTCGCTTGGAAACGGTGGCACTTTGTCTTGCAGGGTTTTCAGCGAGTCGGCCATGTCGTCCGGCAGCAAGTCGCGCCGGGTGGACAGTATCTGGCCGAATTTGACAAACACCGGCCCCAGCTCTTCCAGGGCAATGCGCAAACGGTCACCGCGGTCGAGTTTGGGTTGTGGAAACAGATGCCAGGGGGCCAGTATGAAAAAGACTTTCAGCACTGGCGGTAGCTCGGCTAGGGGCAGAAAAATATCCAGTCGGTAGCGGCAGAATACCCAAAATATTCGAAACAGGCGTTGCAGACGGCTCACGAATTCTCCTGTTTTTCAGACGATTCAGATGGGAGAGAGGGCGGCTGGCTCTGGGGCAGGAACGCCACGCGAGCGGCCAGGCGCTCAACTCTAAGGCTTAGGGCGTCTATATCCTGAAAGTTGGCCTCAAGCTCGCGGTGGCCGGGTAAGGCGCCGGTTTCTTCGTGCAGGTATTCTTCCAGATTGCTGGCCATGCTGTGTCGCGCATTACGGCTCCACTTCACGCCATTGCGTAAGCGTTTGGCCAGAAAATGTGCGGGCACATCGCCCAGATGGCGAGCCATGGCCGCCTCCCAATCCGGATTTAATTGTTCAATAGCACGCTGAAACTGGTGTGCCAGAGCGGTGTCCCCGCTGATGCTCAAACGGCCGTCTTGAATGGCGCTTGTGTCGCCGCTGGCCATGGTATAAAACGCCAGAGCCGGCCCGCCAATCACCAGGCCGGGCTGAGTGGCCGGCTGGCTGCCCACCAACACGCCTTTGGCGCCTTGGGTCAGGGTAAGGGTTAATGCGATGGGTGTCGTCAGGTCAAACTGTACCGGGGCAGTCAGCGCTGCCAACAACGCTGTGCGGCCGGCCGGGTCAAACTCCAGGGCTTGGTTCAACGCCGTTTCAACAATGGCGCTGGCAGCGCTAAGCAGGGTAGGGCCAGTGAACATCAGGGTTTTATTCCCACGTGCAGGGCCACAATGCCACCGGTCATATTGTGGTATTTGCAGTTGGCGAAGCCGGCGGTCCCCATCATCGCCTTAAGGGTGTCCTGGTCTGGATGCATACGGATGGATTCCGCCAAGTATTTGTAGCTCTCGCTGTCGCCGGCAATCAACTTGCCCATAAACGGTAAAGCGGTGAATGAGTAGGTGTCATAGGCCTTGCTTAGCAGCGCGTTAGTGGGCTTGGAAAACTCCAGTATCATCAGTTTGCCACCGGGTTTTAGTACCCGAGCCATGTCCCTCAGAGCTTGGTCTTTGTCGGTCACGTTGCGTAGACCAAAGGCGATGGATACGGCATTAAAACTGTTGTCTGGAAATGGCAAGTGTTCAGCATCGGCCTGCACGTATTCAATGTTGCCTGCGTAGCCGCGGTCTGTCAGGCGGCTGCGACCGACTTTCAACATGGAGGCGTTGATGTCAGCCAATACTACTTTGCCGCTGGGCCCGACCAAATCCGAAAACTTCATGGCCAGGTCACCGGTACCGCCTGCAATGTCCAGCACCTGGTGCCCCGGGCGCACGCCAGAGAGCTCAATCGTAAATCGTTTCCACAGGCGATGAACACCCATCGACATCAAATCGTTCATGAGGTCGTATTTGCCGGCAACGCTGTGAAAAACCTCGGCTACCTGGCCGGCTTTCTGGCTTTTTGGCACATCGCGAAAACCGAAATGAGTGACGTCGTCTTGCGGGCTGCCCGGTGTTGCAGCGCTGGCTGGCATTTGCTGATCGCTCATGGAACTGTCCTGTCAGAATCTGAGTCCCGTATTCTAACGCCTGCGGGGTTGGCTACAAGTTTAATACCGCCTTACACTGTAAAACCTATCATTTCGCGAGAGAAAACTGATTTATGTCCATTATTGATATTCACCGCACTCATACTCTGGACAAACAGCACGCACGTGAAGCGGCTGAGACCTTGGCTGCGGATCTGTCTAGCCGTTTTGCTCTGACTTACGCTTGGGAAGGCGATGTTATGAAAATCAAGCGCAGCGGAGTGCAAGGCCAGCTCACGATTAATCACGGCGACTTGCACGTTTACTTGGAGCTAGGGCTTATGTTGCGGCCGATGAAGGGCCGGATTGCACAGGAAATCGAGTCCCAGCTAGATCAGATTATCCGCGTTTGAAGCTGTAAAGCGGCTCGCATCAAAGCGAGGCGGGTAGCTCAAAGGGCTGCGACTGACCAGCCAGTATGTTGTCCATAATGTGCTGTTCACGCAGCACTAGCCGGTCAATGAGTGTGCCGACGTCAGCCATACACCGAAACGCGCTGTAGCCGCGGTGCAGAAAACTGTGCAGATCCTGCAGGTTGGCCATCTCCGCCGGTCCGCGGCCCATCGACAGCAGCCATCCCAATGTTCGGTTGCGCACGTAGCGGTCAAGGCGATGGCCCACATCGGCGATCAGTTCAATCTGGCGCAGTCGCTGGTGTTGGTCATTGGCGTAACGGTAGGCCCGGCAGTAGTCCTCTACTGCCAGCGCCTCGGCACTCATCTGATGGCTGTGCAGTGCGCTGGCCAGATTATGGTCCAGTTGCTGGGTCAGCAGGTTGAGCTCCACCAGTCTGGCCAGGGTTCGTAACTGGTGGTCTGGCAGCCACTTCACCATTTTTGGAAAAACCCGATCGATATTGTCGTCGCGATGGCTCATTCCTGCGGGTGCGTACAAATCCGTCAGCAAAAACTCCAGCCCCTCGTGGTAGCCCTGGGTCTGGTATAAATCTTGGTGAGTCTGTTTCAGCCGAGCAGCCTGCCACCTGGCCACCTGAGCGCTTTGCTGTTGCAGTGGGTTATGGCTGTTGCCCTGACGAAAATCATGATATGCCAGCAGCCAATACTGCAACTGACGAGCGTTATCGCTGTGAACGGCGGTTTCAACCAGGCGCTGGCGATACATGAAAAGGCTCCGGCTGGGCGGTTGAATCTGGGGCGGCATTGTAACCGAGTAGCGTGATGTGTGCTGAAGTGTCACCAATAGCGACTGGGAACATCAGGCGTCAGCAGTCGCAACCTGTGTTAAATCCGGTATCCATTTTTTGTCGTCCAGAATAATAAAGTGGCTGGGCGCCGTGGTTTCCACAATCTTCAAGTTTTTGCCACCTTGGCGGGCACTGGCCAGCATGGCGTTGCGGTCGAGCACCCGGTCAGTAGCTGGAATCAGCACAATGCCGCGTGTGATGTGCTGGTAAACGCTGGTGTCGGTGCGTTCCATCCAGGCCAGCAGATTGTCGATATTGCGCACAATGGTCAGGTGATCTTTAGTGGCGTGGAACAGCTTGCTGAGCAGTTTTTTCTTGCGCCGGTTCATTTTGCCAAAAAATGTCTGATTGTAAGCCGAATTGGACGTGCTGTTCAGCAGGCGGACAACCCACGGCCACATGCTGGGGCTGAGTGGTTCCAGTAATGCTAGCATCAGCGGGTGAGCGCGGCCCTGAGGTAATATCGGGGCTTCCAGTACCAGCTCTATGTCGTGGTAAAGCTCTGGCCATTGGCGAACAGCTTCTAGTGCCACCGCGGCACCGCGGGAGTGGCCGTGAATGCGCACATTGCTGCTGCCTATAAGATTGAGCATGGCCTGGTTGAGTATGCAGGCATCGTATTCGATTGTGCCGACCAAATGCTTGATGTCCACTGCCCAGTCGGGTGTCTGCGGCATAATGCCGCTAACCGGGACATGGTAATTGCTGCAGGTGATCAGGATCAGTTCGGTGGTGGGGGCGTTATAGGCTTGGGTAAAATAACAGTGGTTTTCCATAAAACCGTGAATACACACCACCGTGTTTTCGGCCGGGCCACTGTGATTGCGCACGGAAATCGCACCTTCGCCGATAGAAAATACTTGGCCCGAAAACATCTCGGCGTAAGCTTTTCCGATAGGTTTGATCAGTTTTCGAATATGGCTTGCCTGCATAATCTCTCCTGATCGTTATAGCGAGCGCCCGCATTGACAGCACAGTGGCTCGGATCTGTACTTATTATAGGCCTGCGGGTAAAGCCGTGCGCAACACTTTTACCTTGCGACGGGTATAAGCAGGCTCTGGAGGCGCCGGTGGATGTCTGGCACAATATCGTTCTACTCTCAGCCTCAGGATTCGCCGAGATTACCGCAACTTAGCTCATCCTATACAAAAGGCAGCGGATTTTGAGCCAGCAAGCTTTGCATTTGATGTTGCCTGCCGACGCAGGCTGGCTGGCTGCCGAACGGCCGGAAAATCCGCTGGTTACCACCGTGTTGCTTCGCGTTCAGGGGCTGACAGCTGCTCGCCTGCGAGAATTCTTGCATGTTTACTGGGGTGCCTGGGAGCGTTTTCAGTTTCGCCCGGAACCGTACGCTGGCTATTGGCGCTGGCAGAAAAGCGCAGATTTTGATGTGCGCCAGCACCTGGATATTGTGCTCGACCGTTTTACGGCACCCCAGCAGCAGCCCTGGATAAACGCCGTTATCAGCCAGCCGCTGCCCATTTACCGGCCATTATGGAAATTCTGGTTGGCGCCCAATGCTGTGGGTGGTGGGTTGTTGCTCCTGCGGATACATCATTGTTACGCCGATAGCGCGTCGTTGGCGCAGCTGTTGGAACAACTGTTCACCGCGTCGCCGCAGCAACACCCTGTACTCTACGGTGCAGCGCACCCGGCAGACCTCGAGCGCTGGCTGCAGTGCGCTAAAAATTGGCTGAGTGAGTGTGTTTTTGGTGCCGAGGGCCCTCCACCCGAAAACGACGCGGTACAGATGGCCGCCGCCGTTGGGCAGCTGCCGGGGACTTTTAGGTCGAGCGCTGCCACGGCGCTTGAGCTAGCAGGCCAGTTAGGCAGTTACCTGGCCCAGCCAGACGACAGTCCCAGCAACCTGAGCCTGCCATTAACCGGGCAGCGCCAGTGCTGTTGGTCTGCGGCGATTCCCGATGCGAGTTTACAGGCGGCGGCCCAGACGCTGGGCGTTAGCAGCCGCGACGTGCTGGCGGCCTGTCTAACGGTGGCTTTGCGGGCGCAGCTCGGGCTGAGCCCGCAGGCGCTGGAACAGGCCCAAATTAACCTGTTGCTGCCAGTAGATGTTCGTCCCCAACTGCCCGCCAGTTTAAGGCCAGCGCTGTCTGAGCCTGGTAATGGCAGTGGCAGTGAACGGTTGTTGCTGCCAATAGACGGTGACAGTTTTGTGGAACGGGTGTATCGCATAAAACAGGAGGTTCGCCGCCTTCGCGATAGCCTGCAACCGTTGCTAACCTGGGGTCTGACCGCCTACAGCGCTTTTTTGCCTGAAATGATAAAACAGACGCCACTATGGCCTTTTGCCGCTCGCCCCAGTGCAGCACTCGCCAGTTTCGACGGTGCCGGAGTGGTTCGCTATTTGGCGGGTTGTCGGGTTGACGAGCTGGTGGCCTGGAGTCCGCAAGTTGCCGATGCGGGAATAAGCGTGACCGCTTGCCGCTACGCCGGCCAGCTGCGACTGACAGTGGTTGCCGACCATTCTGCCAACCTGGATGTGCAGCGCTTTCAGAGCGATTGTATGGTGGCTTTGAATCAAGCGCTTGTCAGCCATCTGGACAATTGAGCCCCCACAACGTCGCGCATTGTCAAAAAACCTGTTGAGTGTCTACAGTATCGGGATCGGCGCCCGAGGATGGCACATCCTCAAGTGTGCGGCAGAGACCATCACTTCTTTAAGGAAGTTTCATGAGCAATGAACGGGTAGAAAGCGACAGCCTTGGCGAGGTCAGGGTGCCGGAAAATGCACTTTGGGGGGCACAAACCCAACGCGCCATCGAAAACTTCCCCGTCAGCGGGCAACCCATGCCGCCGGCGTTCATTGCCGCCGTGGTGCAGATAAAAAAAGCCGCGGCGGAAGCGAATGCCAGCCTGGCCTTGCTTAATGGCCCGGTTCGCGATGCCATTGTGCTGGCCTGTGACCAGCTTCTGGCCGGTGATTACTACGATCAGTTTCCGGTAGACCGTTATCAGACCGGCTCCGGCACCAGCACCAATATGAATGTTAACGAGGTGATCGCGACACTGGCCCAGCTCAGTGGTGTGGTGGTTCATCCCAACGACCACGTAAATATGAGCCAGAGCTCTAACGATGTCATCCCGTCGGCTATCCATATCAGCGCGGTGATAGCAATTCACCAGAATCTGGTGCCGGCGTTGACTCATTTACAGGGCGTTCTGTACGAACGCGAAGCCATGTACGGCGAGCAGGTAAAAACTGGCAGAACCCACCTGATGGACGCAATGCCGGTGACCCTGGGTCAAGAGCTTCAGACTTGGCGCGAGCAATTAAAAGCGACACAGGCGCGTATCGAACGTGCAGCAGATGAGCTCCTGGCGTTGCCCCAGGGCGGCACGGCTGTAGGCACCGGAATTAATGCCGTTAGCGAGTTTGCGCCCGAGTTTACCCGCTGTTTGAAAGCCAATACCGGCTTTGGCTTCAAGCCATTAACCCATAAGTTTGTGGCACAGAGCGCAGTGGATGCGCCGGTGGCGCTGTCGGCGCAGCTGCGTGGGCTTGGCATAGTGCTGACAAAAATTGCCAACGACTTACGTTGGATGAACAGTGGCCCTATTCACGGGTTGTCAGAAATTAGCCTTCCGGTACTGCAGCCCGGCAGCAGCATTATGCCGGGCAAAGTAAACCCGGTGATCCCCGAATCGGTAGCGATGGTCGGCGCACAAATTATGGGGCTTGATGCCTCTATCGCCTACGCTGGGCAGTCTGGTAATTTTCAGCTCAACGTGATGTTACCGTTGGTAGGTGCCAACCTGCTGGAGATGATTGGCCTGCTAAGCAATGCCAGCAGTCTGCTGAGTAACAAAGCGCTAAAAGGCTTTACTGTAAACGCCGAGCACCTAAATGCAGGTGTTGGCCGTAATCCCGTGCTGGTGACGGCGCTGAATCCGGAAATTGGTTACAGCCTGGCGTCTGAAATCGCCAAAGAAGCCTACGCCAGTGGCCGCCCAGTGATTGACGTAGCCGAAGAGCGCAGTGGTCTCAGCCGCGAGCGGCTTGAGCAGCTTATGGACCCGTTAAAACTGACCCGCGGCGGGCTCGCAGAGCAGTGAGTGTCCATTTCGGCTCATGGGTGAACCTACTGAGCTTCTGAGAGTCCGAAAAAACAGAAGGGGCACTTCAGACGGGATGCTCCAGACAAGACAATAGTGGTCCGCGTGATCAGACTGAACGAATAATCGTTACACATACCAAAGTATTTGTGGAGGTAGTAATGACAACATCCTGTAGCATCCCCGGCATGACTGTGCCGCGCAGCCGATTTCCGGATCCTGAACAGGATCTTTCCGCAGACCAGGACGGCGGTCAGATAATACTCGCAGGCGGCTGTTTCTGGTGCGTAGAGGCGGTCATTATTGCTATGAACGGCGTGCACTCGGTTGAATCCGGTTACACTGGTGGATCTGCTGGCAGCGCTAACTATCATGCCGTCTGCACCGGCACCACGGGCCATGCTGAAGCAATCAAAGTTGAATACGATCCGAGTCAGGTGTCATTGGGCAGCTTGCTAAAAGTATTCTTTTCGGTGGCTCACGATCCTACCCAGCGTAACCGCCAAGGTAACGACGTTGGCACCCAGTATCGTTCGGCCATTTTTTATCAGTCCGCACAGCAGCGCCAGGTCGCGCAGGCTTACATCGAACAGTTGAACCAGGCAGGCGTGTTCAACTCGGCGATTGTGACGGAACTGGAGCCGCTGGCGATCTTCTACGTAGCAGAAGCAGATCACCAGAACTTCGCCGCTCGCAACCCGGGCCAGCCCTATATCATGGCGGTTGCTGCACCCAAAGTGCGGAAGTTGGTTGACCAATACAGCGATCGGCTAAAGCCCGGCGTAACGTCTAGATCTACCGACGACCAATCGAATAAAGCGTAAGGAGCACTGTTTTGGCCGAATCTGCAGCCGGATACGATCTGACGCCGCTAACAGCGGAACAGATTGAAGACAAAGCCGTTAGCCTGAGCGCCGACGAGCGAAGAATATTGTTAGACCATGGCACCGAGCCCCCGTTTTGCGGCACGTTGCTGGACAATAAAAAGCAGGGTGTTTATGAATGCCGGCTGTGCGACTTGCCGTTGTTTAACTCTAACGCCAAGTTTGATTCAGGTACCGGCTGGCCCAGCTTTTTTCAGCCCTTCGATCCGCAGCACATTCGTTATATTGGAGACGATACATTGGGCATGCGTCGCACAGAAGTGCGCTGTTCGCGCTGTGACAGCCATCTGGGTCACGTTTTCCCAGACGGCCCGGCGCCCAGCGGTCAGCGCTATTGCCTGAACTCGGTGGCTCTGACGTTCAAGGAAAACGCCAGCGCTTAGCTGTTGGTGGGTATCATGGTGGTTAACAGGTAGCCAGTGTACGACACGTAGACCAGCGTTAGAATACCACCGTCTACCCGACTGATGATGCGGCTGCGGCCGGCAAAGCCAAAGCCCATCAGCAGTAGGCCAACGGTCAGCGCCAGCATCAGTGACCAGTCGCGGTAGAGGACCTCTGGGTCCACCTGCAAAGGGCTGATGGTTGCGGCAAGACCGACCACTGCGAGAGTGTTGAAAATACCCGAACCCAGAATGTTGCCGAGAATCAGGTCATGTTCATTTTTGCGCACGGCGGCCAAGGCTGACGCCAGCTCCGGCAAAGACGTGCCAACGGCGACAACGGTCAGGCCAATAACCAGATCGCTGACGCCCAAGCTCTGGGCAACGTAAACCGCGCCCCAAACCAACATTCGGGAACTGACGACCAGCAGCACCAAGCCCACAATCAGCCAGAAAACGGCGTTTCTCAGCGGCATGGGATGAGCCAACGCGCTTTCCTTTAGGCCAGCTTCAACAGAGTCGTCTTTATTACGCAGGCCCTGGAATATGAACCAGCCCATCACCGCCGCGAAAACCGCTAGCAAAACCCAACCGTCGGTGTGCGACAGCTCGCCATCAATTAGCTGGTAACCGGCAATCAGGGTAAGGCCGACGAGCAGTGGTAGTTCCTTGCGGATGATTTGTGAATGCACGGTTATGGGCGCAATGATGGCTGTTAAGCCAACAATCAGCGCTATGTTGGTAATGTTGGAGCCGTAACCGTTGCCCAGAGCCAAGCCGGAGTTGCCCTCCATCGCGGCTATAGCAGAAACCGCCAGCTCGGGAGCCGATGTGCCAAAGCCGATAATCACCATGCCGATTAGCAAGGTGGGCATGCCCCAGTGCTTAGCGGCGGCTGCGGCCCCGTCTACAAACTTGTCGGCGCTCCACAACAGAAGAATTAAGCCGGCAATGATTGCACCGATCGCCAGTAACATACCTGCTACCTCTTTACTAAACCTGGGGGTGTGAGACTAAATTTGCGATGATATTGTCTGGAAAAGTCCGGAAAATCAATTACAACGAAGACAGGCTCCGGGGGCCAAGTGAGTCTTTACATGACGCGCAACCGTTGCTTATTACAGTGTAATAGTGCGCCGAAAGCCGGGATAATCGTTACATCGCATTCAGGAAACAGTTGCCAGCATTATTATCTCCATCTGGCTGGTTTCCGACAGGCTCTTTTGCTGATCGTGAAAGAGCACACAAGCTCAATACTCGCTAGGGTGAACAACCAATGGCCGTAAGACAGGCAGACGTAGTGCTGGTCGGTGGGGGCGTCATGAGCGCTACCCTCGGCATGACATTGAAGCAGTTAGACCCAACCATGGACATCGTTCTGGTGGAGCGTCTGGGCCATATTGCCCACGAAAGCACTGATGGCTGGAACAATGCAGGTACCGGTCACGCCGGCTACTGCGAGCTGAACTACACCCCCGAGACCGACGAGGGCGATGTGGCCATCGACCGGGCTTTGCAGATAAACGCCCAATTCGAAGTAACGCTGCAGTTTTGGTCTTACTTGGTGGAGCAGGGCATCTTGCCCGATCCGAAAAAATTCATAAACCGTACCCCGCATCAGAGCTTCGTCTGGGGCGAAAAAGACGTTGCCTTCCTTAAACGCCGCTTCGAACGCTTGAGTGCGCATCACCTGTTTCGTGAAATGGAATACAGTGAGTCGCCGGAAGAGCTGGCCGAGTGGATGCCGCTGATCGTTAAGCACCGTGACCCCATGCAGCGTGTTGCGGCTACCCGGATAAAGCACGGCGCCGATGTGGATTTCGGTTCCCTGACCCGCAGCATCGTGAGGCATCTGGAAAGCCAGCCTGGTTTCGAGCTAATGCTGAACAGCTCGGTGCACTATATTGACCAACGCGATAACGGGCGCTGGAAAATAAGGGTCAAAAATCAGGAAACCGGTAAACAGACTAAACTGGAAGCCGGCTTTGTGTTCCTGGGTGCGGGCGGCGGTGCTCTGCCCCTGTTGCAGAAATCAGGTATTGATGAAGCCGAAGGTTATGGCGGTTTTCCGGTGAGCGGCCAGTGGTTGGTGTGTGACCGGCCGGAAGTGGTGCAACAGCATCATTCCAAGGTTTACGGTAAAGCGCCGATTGGTGCGCCGCCGATGTCGGTGCCACACCTGGATACCCGCATTATTAACGGCGAGCCGGCCCTGTTGTTTGGACCCTTTGCCGGCTTTACCACCCGCTTCCTGAAACAGGGTTCGGTGTTTGACCTGATCAGTTCGGTGCGCTCGTCGAACTTGCGCCCCATGTTGTCGGTGAGCAAGTCCAACATGGATCTGACCCGCTATCTGATTGGTGAAGTGTTTCAGTCCCACCGCGACCGGGTAGACGCACTGCGCAATTTCTTCCCGGATGCCCGCGAGGGCGACTGGCACTTGCAGGACGCAGGCCAACGGGTGCAGATCATCAAAAAATCCAAAGACGGCGGCGGCAAGCTGGAATTTGGTACTGAAATAGTTGCTGCCAAAGACGGCACGTTAGCCGCACTGCTGGGAGCCTCGCCTGGCGCCTCAACAGCCGCAAACGCGATGCTCGACGTGTTGCAGCGCTGTTTTCCCGAGAAAATGAAAACCCCGGAGTGGCAGGCGCGCATGAAAGTTTTGGTGCCATCGTACGGCCAGTCTTTAGAAGAGGACGAAGAGCTGCTGTTAAAAGTGCGTGAGCGTACGCTCACCACCCTTAAGCTCAAACCGTGACGCAGAATCCTGACGGGGCAAGCGCATAAAAAAACCGGAGCCTGGTGAGCTGGCTCCGGTTTTTTGTTTTACGTTGCCGATAATAATGGTGCTGGCGATACTAGACGGGCCATCAGATCTGCTGCTGGCGGCCTTGCGCAGCGATTAACATCGCGTGCATCAGTTCCTCAGCGTCGAACTTGGTAAGCGCGGTATCAGCACCGACCTGTTCGGCATAACTCAGGCTCATTTCGCTGTTTAGTGAGGTATGCAGAATAATGTATGGCTGGTGCAGTTGGCTGTTGTCGCGCACCTTGAACGTCAGTTCATAGCCGTCCAGGCCCGGCATTTCGATGTCACTCACCAGAATATTCACCGGTTTGCCGTGGGCGCTGCTATCCAGCAGGTACTCGAACGCTGCCGTGCCGCTTTCGGTTACCTGATAGCCAATATTCTTGCGATCCAGCACGTCGCAAAGCTGTTTGCGCGCCACCCGTGAATCATCTACCAGCAGAATCGACATGTTGCGTAGGGTTTCTATCTCCATATCATTCAGCAGCACGTCCTGACTGTTCAAAGACTCCGGGTATACCCTAGCCAGCAGCAATTCCAGATCCAGCAGTTGCACCAGAGCGCCATCAAGGGTTAGCAAACCGGTAATAAACGCGTTCTTACCCAGCGCTTGGGGCGGCGGTAACACCTTTTTCCAATCGGCTTCAACGATGCGTTGCACGCTGCGCACCATAAAACCGATTTCCTGACGCTGCACGTCGGTCACGATAATGGAAGCCTCGGCGCGCTCCTCCGCGCTTAACGCCGGGTAACCAATAGCCGCGGCCATATCGATTACCGGCACCGCCGCGTTACGGAAGGTGGCCGTGCCAACAATGGCGTGGTGGCTATGGGGCAGGCGACTAAGACGCCTGAACGGCATGATTTCGCGAATTTTCAGAGTACCCAGGCCAAACTGCCGGTGATCTGTCAGTTGAAACAGCAGCAGTTTTTGCAGCTGCTTGGGTTGGCTACTCATAAGCGCACCTGTCAAAAAACGAAATATGTACCCAGTATTACGGGTCGAGCAATACAGCATAACCGATGAGGGTAAAAAAACAGCGTTACTGACACATTTTATGCGAGTACTTATTTAGCATGTTATCGTCTGTTTTTGAGTGATAGCCCATTTGCTGTGCCGAACCGCAAACGTCAAAGGAATGAACGATGCGACCCGTCCCGATATCCATTGCTGTTGTGGTGATGTTAGTTAGCCTGTCTGGCGCGGCAAAAGCCGATTACTACCGCTGGACCGACGCTAACGGCGTTACCCATTTCACCGATAAGCCCAAAACGCCTGGCAGCCAGGCGATCAATTTCCGCAGGCCCACTGTGATTCCTATCGCGGACAATAACCGACGCCGTGGCGACCGTTTGCAGGGCCTTCAGCCTGACACACCGAAGAACTCGGTTCAGGGTAAAGCTCGAAAGCCCGTACAAGCCAATGCGGCCCAGACTGCCCAGCAAAAAACCTGTGAGAATTATGCAGACCGCATCGGCAATATAGAAAGCCGATTGCGCGCCGGTGGCTATTCAGTCTCTCTAGGAAACCGGCTAAGACGCGACAGGCGGGAGTTGGCCAGCAAGCGGGCCTGGGAATGTTTGCGGCGATAGTGAGCGTATTTGCGTCATTATAAAAAAATTGAGCAAAATTGCGACGGTTCCAAATACCCATCGAATGGATAGGGCTTAACGGCCAGTTCGCCCAGCCGTTGTCGTTGGGAGCTGAAGTCATTTTGCATTAAGCTGTCTGCCAAATCAGTAGCAGAACCATTGAACGGTTTGCGGAATCAGGATTTTATCAAGTAGGTTTTTTTAAGAACTAATGTTTTTGTTTGGCCTCTTTTATTAACCAGCTACGAAAAATTTCAGCGTGTGGGTGAACGTATTTATTAGACGGACGCAGGAGATAAAAGGCTTCGGCTGTTGGGACTTTTTGTGCAAACGGTGCCACAAGTAGGCCTTTTTCGAGCATGTCTTCGACCAAACTCGTTCTGCCGAGGGCGAGGCCTCCCCCGTGTTTTGCCACCTCTAGCGCAGAAATCAAGGTATCAAACTGAATTTCATGGGAAAACCGGATATCAGACAAACCAGCCTGATCGAGCCAATGGCCCAAGCCTTCCTCGTAACCGATAACGTGCAGCAGCGTCTGTTTACTTAGTTGTTCGCAGGCACCCAGGTCTGCTTGGTTGATCGACCCAAGGGTGCTCGCCAGACGCGGACTGCAGACAGGAAATAGCTCGTCCCAACTCAGCCGATCGGCATCGAAGCCCGGCCAATACCCCTTGCCGTAGCGAATTCCCATATCGGAATCATGAGTGTGTATCTCCTGGTCCAGCCAGATATTGCTGGTGAAACGCATACCCACATCCGGATATTGCTGGTAGAAGCCGGCAAGCCGAGGGGCAATCCAAGTGGTAAAAAACACCAGGTTCACTTTGACAGTTAACAATCGATTTTTGCTCTGACCGAAGATTTCTTCGGTTGCTGTGGTAAGCCGCCTGATGCACTCATGCACCACTGGCAGATACGCCTTGCCTTCGTCTGTCAATTCCAAGCCCCGCGGTAATCGCCGGAACAGAACCGTGTAGAGCTGGGACTCAAGTCCCTTAATGTGCTGACTGGTTGCGGCCTGGGTCAAATTCAATTCAACCGAAGCCTGGGTCAGGTTCAGATGGCGTGCTGCTGCTTCGAAAGTCCGCAGCCAATTTAACGGTGGAAGTCTCTTTTTCATGGTCCGCAACTCTATTTTTGTTGTTGAGCGCCGCAGTGTGTTTTGTCTTTTGATTTAATGCCGCCATCTCGCCAGGCATGAAAAAGCGGTGGCTCACCTTGTGAGTACACCGCCAAGAATCAACTTACAACAAACGGGCGATCACTCGGTACGTTTACTTCATCGTTGGCATCGAGAATACGGCGCCCTCGCGGACTCCGGCGGAAGGCCAGCGCTGCGTAATAGCCTTCCGACGCGTGTAGAAACGCACACCATCCGGGCCGTAGGCGTGCAAATCGCCAAACAGAGAACGCTTCCAGCCACCGAAGCTATGATAAGCCACCGGTACGGGTAAGGGTACGTTAATGCCGACCATGCCGACCATAATATGGTCGGTGAAATAACGGGCGGCTTCGCCATCCCGGGTAAAGATGCAGGTACCGTTTCCGTATTCGTGAGCGTTGATCAAATCCATGGCCTCCTGCATGGTTTTAACGCGCACCACCTGAAGCACCGGTCCAAAAATTTCTTCCTGGTAGCTTGTCATCTCAGGAGTAACTCGATCAATGAGCGTGCCACCCACGAAAAAGCCGTTTTCGTGGCCGTTAACGACCTGGTTACGACCGTCTACGACAATGCGTGCGCCCTGCTTCTCTGCGCTGTCGATATAACCCACGATTTTGTCGCGGTGTTGAGCGGTGATCACGGGGCCAAAGTCATTGCTGGGTACGTTGTACGCACCCACTTTCAGCGCTTTCATGGCTTCGGCCATCTTGGCAACCAAGGCATCAGCGGCAGCGTCACCCACGGCAACCGCAACCGACAGCGCCATACAGCGTTCACCTGAAGAGCCAAATGCGGCGCCCAACAGCTGGTTCACCGTATTGTCCATGTCAGCATCGGGCATGACGATGGCGTGGTTTTTGGCACCGCCCAAAGCCTGACAACGCTTTCCGTGAGCGCTGGCGGTGGTGTAGATGTACTCGGCAATGGGGGTTGAGCCGACGAAGCTAACCGCTTGAACGCGAGGGTCTCGTAACAGTGTATCCACTGCTTCTTTGTCGCCATTGACCACGTTCATAACACCGTCAGGCAAGCCTGCTTGTTGCAACAGTTGAGCAATGAACAGGGTGGAGCTAGGGTCGCGTTCTGAAGGCTTCAGGATAAAACAGTTACCGCAAACAATTGCCATCGGGTACATCCACAGCGGGACCATGGCCGGGAAGTTAAACGGCGTTATACCTGCAACTACGCCCAACGGTTGGAACTCACTCCAGGCGTCAATGCCGGGGCCAACGTTGGCGCTGTGCTCGCCTTTCAAAAGTTCGGGAGCACCGCAGGCGTACTCCACATTTTCGATCCCGCGTTGCAGTTCACCAAGAGCATCGTGTTGAATTTTGCCGTACTCTTCACCAATTAACTGGGCGATGTGATCTGCGTTTTGCTCAAGCAGTTCCTTGAAACGGAACATGATACGGGCACGCTTGATGGGTGGAGTCGCGCGCCATGCAGGGTAAGCTGCTTGTGCCGCTGCGATAGCCTGTTCGACCGTGGCTTTAGATGCCAGCGCAACCTGCCGTGTGGAGTCACCGGTAGAGGGATTAAAAATAGGCTGGGTGCGGTTTTTGTCGTTAACAATCTGGCCGTTAATTAAATGTCCTACGGTGCTCATAATATGTCCTCAAAGTGAGTTCACGCTGCGCGTGTAAAGGTTGTTTCTATCAAAAAAGTTGTTGGGTTGCCAGCTTCACCAGAGCTTTTTGTAAAGTTCGATAATCTCATCGGCACTGGGTATACGGGGGTTGTTGCCCGGGGAACCAGACTGCAAAGCCTGCTCAGCCATGGTGGGCAGCAGCCGGAAAAATTCGTCGCGATCGATACCGAACAGTTCTGGAGTCGGCACTTCCAGTTCGTCATTCAGGGCATAAAGCTCGGCCATTAGTTTGCTGTTGGCAACGTCAGTACTGTCTTGCTCAGAAGCAACGCCCATAGCACGAGCACAGTCAGCATAACGCTCCGCAGCGGCGGGAATGGAAAACTCGGTAACCGCAGGCAGTAACATGGCGTTGGACAATCCGTGGGGCACGTGGAAAGCGGCGCCAATCGGTCGGCTCATGCCGTGTACCAAAGCCACCGAGGCGT
This sequence comes from Marinobacter psychrophilus, assembly GCF_001043175.1. NCBI lineage: Bacteria > Pseudomonadati > Pseudomonadota > Gammaproteobacteria > Pseudomonadales > Marinobacteraceae > Marinobacter > Marinobacter psychrophilus. Next base: position 3,567,207 of record NZ_CP011494.1, on the reverse strand, counting down.
TGGAAAAGGCAATGCCGGCCAAAGTGGATCCCAGCATGACTCGCTCGCGAGCCTGTTTGTCGGTGCCATCATGAAACGCGCGGCGCAAATTCGGACCGATTAAGCGCATTGCTGCAATGGCCTGAGCGTCGGTATACAGGCTCGCCTTCTGGCTAACGTAGGCTTCCATCGCGTGGGTCAGGGCATCAATACCGGTATCGGCGGTGGTGCGCTTGGGCAGGCTTAAGGTCAGGTTAAAATCGACCAAAGCCGCTAACGGCATAAAACCAACGCCCACACACAGCATTTTTTCATCGTTGGACTCGTCTGTGATGATCGTCACTTTGGTCACTTCTGAGCCAGTGCCGGCCGTGGTGGGTATGGCAATGATGGGTAAACCCAACTCGTTAACAATGCGCGGAAACTTATAATCCCGCATTACACCGCCAAATTTGCCCAGAATACTGATGGCCTTCGCGCTGTCGATAGGGCTACCGCCGCCAAGGGCGATAATACTGTCGTAATCACCGTCGCGTACTTTGGCAACGCCCGCCTGTATTGAGCTAATCGTAGGTTCCGGCACGGTGTCATCGAACACGTCGGCCGACAGTCCACTCGCCGCCAGGCAGTCCTGAATAGTTTGGGTGTAACCGAGTTTAACCATCATCTTATCGGTGATAATTAATGGGCGATTGCAGCCCAGGCTCGCCAGCACCTGCGGTAATTGCTGTGAGGCTCCTTCACCAATTTGCAGAATGCGCGGGAGAATGACTTGAGTAACCATATTTTGCTCCACTTGTTTCTAACGTTGCGGGCCTCACCCCACCGTAGATCTGAGGCCCTGAATGGTGGTTTGAAGATCAGAGAGAAACTGTAGCCACAGCTACGTCAGGTCGCCTGGTTAGCAATTCAGCGTCACTTGCCACGGCAGCGGCCCCTCAAACAGTGATTTAAACAGACCGTCGATGGCCATGATCAGTATGAATGAGAAGGGTAACGCGGCAAAGATGGTGGCGGTTTGCAGAGCCGCCAGGCCGCCAGTCAACATGTAGGCCGTCGAGTCGAACACCACAAACAGCCCCAGAATCACCATCGTCAAACGCATATTAAGCTCACTCAATACACGTATACCGCGGTCTACACCGGTAATGACCGATATCATCGCAATGACTGAAATCACGGCAATCAAAAGGATATAAGTCGACGTTGAAATCTCAACGCCTAGCAGGTAATTCAACCCGGCATTCATTTGCTGCGCGCCCATCCCCAGAGTTGCTGGTTTTCTGCAATAAAGGGATTGCCTTGGAAATACGAAATAGGCTCGGCAACACTCCAGAACAGGATGCCAATACCAATACCTGCCCCAAACAGCATGGAGAACCAGGAAAAATTACTGAACTCTGGCTGATCAGTGTCCTTGCACAATCGTATGCTGCCGAAACGGGTAAACACCAAACCAATCACCAGAAACAAAATAACGCTGACCAAACTCACGTAATACCAGCGTCCACCGACATGACTGGATGAATCCCAGCCAGCCAGCCAGCCGAGCAGATATAGTCTTTTTTGTTGTTCATACATTGCGACCTTTTTTGGCGTTTTTAAATTATTTTTGTTCGCTCTGTCTGACTGAATTCTTGATATGTCTCTGCATCCTCAATCGAAGTGCCGCCATTTTCGTTGGGTTTGGTTGTAGATTGAAACCAATAAAAATCGCCCCTAAGGTGTTGTTTTTTTTATGGCTTGCGCCACCACCACGTCAGCCACTACCTATAAATAAATCGGGGTCTCAGAGCTCTTTTTTATCGTTGGTTCTAGCGTCAGTTGTGCTCTTAACATAATCACCACCGAATCATCGTCGGTTTTCACAACAGCTCAACAAACGTTGATGCACAGCGAGAAGGGTTAAGAGCAATGACAAAAAAGAACTCCCTGCCGTTAGAAGGTGTGCGCGTTGTTGATTTTGGCCAGCAGATTGCCGGCCCTGCAGTAGCTATGGTGTTGGCCGACTTCGGTGCGACAGTTGTGCACGTCGATCCGCCCAATGGCCCCCAATGGGACCACCCAGCTAATGCCGTGTTGAACCGTAACAAAAGCTGTCTGAAGTTGGATTTAAAAAGTCAGTCCGGGTTGGCTCGGGCCCAAAAATTGATCGAAAAAGCCGATATCGTTATCGAAAACTTCCGCCCGGGCGTCATGAAAAAACTGGGTTTAGACTTCGTAAAACTGCGTGCTAATCGTCCCGAACTGATCACCCTGTCAGTGCCGGGTTTTGCCAGCAACGATGATCTGCGTCGTGAATGGAAGGCGACCGAAGCCTTGGTGGCTGCCACCTGTGGTGCGTTCACCGACATGGGCTTTAACCGAGTGCTGATGGGCGTTAATCCTAGCTTTTCCCCCCTCCCGCTCGGCTCAGCTTACGCCATCTCACTCGCTTCAAGTGCCGCCGTACTCGCGTTATTGGAGCGGGAAAAAACAGGCCGGGGTGACCACGTTGAAGTACCGGTAGCCGCTGCCTTGATGGAAGGTTTGTCTTACAACTCCTACGTTATCGACGGCCTGCCCAGCCGCTACAAGACCATGCGGGAAGATGAAATCGAATACCGCAAAGCCAATAACATCGAGTTTGATCTGAGCTACGAAGACCTGCAGGAATATCTCGACCCGTTTTATCGCACCTATGAGTGTGCTGACGGTCGTATGTTCTACTGCGTTTGCCCATCGCATCGCAATCATGCCAAACGTGCATTGATGCTGCTGGGTGTCTACGACGAACTAAAAGCCGCTGGGCTGCCCGAAGTTGAAGATTTGCACGCGCCCGTCGCCGAGTGGGATGGCGAGACCTCTATTGGCGTTTATCCACTACCCAAAAAGTGGGCTGACATCATCTCCGAGAAGATGAAAAAAGCGTTCCTGGCTAAGACATCCACAGAGTGGGGTGTGCTGTTTGGCGAGGGTCAGATTCCCGGAGCGCCGCATCGCACCACTCAAGAGTGGGTGAATGATGAACACACCAACGCTGCTGGCCTTATTGTTGAGGTTAACGATTCTGAGTATGGCCTGATGAAGCAGCCCGGGCCAATCGCCTGGCTGGAAGAGTTCGCCGCAGACATGCTTGCGCCGCGTCCTCGCAAAACGGTTTCGTTTGATGAAGCACTGGTTGAGCTGTCTTCAGTTGCAGCGCAGGAAACGGTAACCCGGCCTACTGGCAAGGCCATTCAGCCAGCTAGCGGCAACGGCTGGCTGGAAGGTCTGCGTATTCTGGACCTTACCAACGTGATTGCAGGGCCGCATTCAACCGCTTTTTTAAGCCGCTTTGGGGCAGAAGTGATCAAGCTGGATACGGTCAAGCCGATGTACGATCCTTTGATTGGCGTATTGTTCACTTTCCAGACCAACGTCAATAAACAAAGTGCGTTGATGGATATAACCACAGCTGAGGGTCGTGAGGGATTTAACCGCCTTGTACGCTCGGTGGACATGGTTGTGATTAACGCGCCTGATCGCCAAATGAAGCCTTTGGGATTGGATAATGCCAGCCTGCAGGCCTTGAACCCCGGTGTTCTGTTCTGTCGCCTCGATTGCCTTGGTGGTCCTTTGCCCGGGCCTAAGACCGACTACATCGGGTACGACGACATTATTCAGGCAAACAGTGGCATCATGAGCCGCTTCGGTGGCCCGGCTACCCCAGAAGAGCACGCTCACATAGGCACTCTCGACGTAAACTGTGGCTTTGCTGCGGGCTTGGCGATGGCGGTTTCCCTCTACCACAAGTTGAAAACTGGCCAGGCCACTCGCGCACGCACCTCCCTGTCTGCGGTGACCAACATTGCCCAAATTCCGTTTGCCTTTGACTACAAGGGCCGCGCGCCCTTCAATGAGCCATCGGGACGGGAGGCAATGGGCCACCACGAGTTGTCGCACTTTTATAAAACCAGTGATGGCTGGGTTTTCCTGGACTCAAACCGCTCGGAGCTGGACAAGCTCGAAGGCATTGAAGGTTTACAAGGCATCGGCGCAGCGGCCAGTACCGGCGAGTTCTTACGCGCAGCTTTCCAAACAGCGCCGGCCAATTACTGGGCAGACATTCTGCAGGAAGCGGGCATTGCAGCAGCCCAACCGAATGCCATTGAAGACCTGCGCGAACAGTACAACCGCGAAGCCGATGGTACGCCAGGAACGACTTTGGGCAGCTTCTCGTTTTCAACCTACTCCAACCATCCAAGCGGCCACCGTATTACCCAGATTGACCACTGTTCGATTCGCCCTACAGATGCATCTACCCGCGCCTTTACACCGGCAGAACAATTCGGTTACTCCACCCGCAGCGTTCTGGCCAGCATCGGCTACTCCGAAGAGGAAGTGGAATCGATGATTGAGCGCAAAATTGCAGGCCTGAATTGGAGCAGGCAATACTTACCGGGTGTGGAAAGCTTGCAGGTTGTCAGTCCGGCAATCAGTATCGGCGAGATTTTACGTGCAGCTTCTCAGCCAGCGCTGGCGATCGTCTCGCCCGAGGTGTTGCAGAGCGAGGGAGCCGTTTGTTGGGCAGTGAGCCAGTAGCGTAGGTTTGCGCTGGCAATAATCTCTGACACGTCCAAAAAATATAGACAGCAAAAAGCCCCGGCGAGCGGGGCTTTAAAGTTCTTTGAGTTCCGGTGTCTTAGGAGTTGGTAAAAACTCAGCTTTTTTGGAAGAGCTGGGCTTCGCGGTCCTTGAAAGCTTTAAATTCTAAAGCGTTTCCCGAAGGATCGTAAAAAAACATGGTGGCTTGCTCCCCCGGCTCACCTTTAAAGCGAATGTAGGGCTCAATTTCGAAAGCCACTCCGTGTTCACGTAGTTTTGCAGATAGCGTGTTCCATGCATCCATTTCCAGAACCACCCCAAAGTGCGGAACGGGCACGCCGTGGCCGTCTACCGGGTTTTTATGAGTGTTTGCGGATTGCCCTTTCAGTGCAGGGTTGAGATGACAAACAAACTGATGACCGTACAGGTCGAAGTCGACCCAGCTGTCGGACGAGCGGCCTTCAGGGCAGCCTAGAAAATCACCATAGAATCGGCGAGCTTCGTTTATGTCTCGAACTTGTATGGCGAGATGAAATGGATCTTGCACGGCCATAGTGTGTGCCCCTTTGTGATAAATATGAAATGAACGATTGAATGTCGCTAGGCAGGTTTTTTTGACGCAACCTTCGTTGTGATTTCGGAAACACCATCAAGGCTCAAGTATAGCGTTGCACCGCGTAGTAGAACATCAACGCGGCCCTGCCTTGCTAGCGCGTAGAGCTGCGCACAGTTCTTGAGACTGGCGACTAGAGAACGGCACACTGGGTCTCATGCGTGGTGATCGAGCGACTATTGCCCTAATGTCAGCATCTTACCCTGAATCCCAAATTGTGGAGGTACCCATAGGTGCCAACGCGAATATCGCTACGCTCTGAAAACATGCATTTAAGGTCTGAACGCTGGCGCCAAAGTTGCTAAGGGTTTCGAGCACTTAGCGGAGAAGAACCGAGGCGATATTGTGCAATAAGGCTGCATTTCTGGTGCCTATCGTTTTACTGGCGTATACCAGTAGTTCCGGACGGCAATAAGTTAATTCTGGCTGGCGATGGCCTAGGTACAGGTACTCTGGACAGTGTAGAAGCCATTAATGACGGGTTCGGAGCCTTGCTTTACCGGCACAAAATTGTTCTCGATCGTTGCTATGACTGGCTATTCTAGAAAAGGCTCCTGAGTCAGATTCCGCTCAGTGACGTTTTTATTTTCTAATTTATCTGTTTGGTGTATTCAGCCTGAACAGGCATTGACTATCTCGATACCAAGCAATAACATTGTTTTATAGCTGGTGTATACCAGCAGATTCACAGAAAAATTGACCGCACAGAGGCAATATTCCATGAGTGCCATACCTGAAAATCCTTATTTGCTATTGACGCCAGGACCCTTATCGACCAGCCCCACGGTCCGTCAGGCTATGATGAAGGACTGGTGTACTTGGGACGCAGAATATAACGAGTTGGTGAATAGCATTCGTAGCCGGTTGGTTGAGCTAGCGGTCGAAGCACATCCTGCAGCGCGAGAAAAGTACACGTCGGTGCTGATGCAGGGGAGTGGTTCAGCCTCAGTTGAAAGTGTTATTGGTTCGGTCGTGCCCAGAGACGGAAAGCTGCTGGTGCTGGCGAACGGTACCTACGGTAAGCGTATCGCACGGGCCGCAAACATACTGGCTATCGATAACGAGGTGTTGGATTTTGGCGAGCAGGGTGCCATCGACTTAGAGGCATTACAGCAGAAGCTTTTGGGCGACCACGGTTTTACCCACTTGGCGGTTGTACATTGTGAAACAACCACCGGACGCCTGAACCCGATTGAAGAGATTGCGCCTGTTGTAAAGCAGGCAGGCCTCTGTTTGATGGTCGACGCGATGAGCAGTTTTGGCGGTGTCCCCATCGATATGGTTGGGCTGGGGATAGATTACCTGATCAGCAGCGCCAATAAGTGCATTCAGGGCGTTCCTGGGTTTGGTCTTATCGTTGCCAAGCGGGCCGAAATCGAATCAACCAAGGGTTACTCCAGGTCTATGTCCCTTGATCTTTATGATCAATGGCACGCTATGGAAACAGGTGGAGGTAAGTGGCGTTTTACCTCACCGACACACACCGTCCGAGCTTTCGATCAGGCTCTGATTGAGTTGGCAGAAGAAGGCGGTATCGCAGCGCGCTGTGAACGATATCGGAAGAATCATCAGGTACTTGTAAGCGGCATGCGGGAGCTTGGTTTCGAGACCATGCTGGAAGATGAGGTGATGTCTCCCTTTATTACAACTTTCTATAATCCGGGTGCCAAGAGTTATAAGTTCGAAGAGTTTTATGCGCGATTGAAGCGCCGTGGATTTGTTATTTATCCCGGCAAGGTATCGGACGCTGACTGTTTTCGGATTGGCAACATAGGTCATGTTTTCCCAGAAGACATGGAGCGGCTTATTGACGCTATTCGCCTTGAACGCTATTGGCTTTAACTTCATTGCAGACATTGCAGGCATTGAAAATCATTTAGATCTACCTTTTTAAAAGAGGAATTGTTATGAGTGTCAACGGCCAAGCAAAGAAAAAACCAGTGAGCGTTGTCGATTATAGTTATGTAAGAAAATATACCGGGCCCATAAAAGCCGTCATCTGTGACTGGGCAGGAACAACGATCGATTATGGTTCCAGGGCGCCTATTATTGCTTTTCTGGCACTGTTCAAATCTCATGATATTGATGTGACTGAGGTGCAGGCACGCGAGCCGATGGGAACTGAAAAAAGCGTTCATATTCGTCGCATGCTTGCTATGCCAGCTATCTCAGATAAATGGCAGAAGATAAAAGGTAGGCCTGCGACGGAGGAGGATGTACAGACCCTTTATAAAGAGTTCTTGCCCTTACAGCTGGCCAGTATTCGCAACTGTGGAGATCTTATTCCGGGTTGGCTTGAGACAGTCGATGACTTGCGTGGTCAGGGGATAAAACTGGGCGCTAATACGGGCTACAACACTGAAATGTTTGCTCAAGTAGCTGAAGTCGCTCGAAACGCTGGCTATGAAGCCGATGCAAACGTCTGTGCGACTGAAGTTTCGCAAGGTCGTCCGTATCCATACATGGCACAGGCAGTGATGGAAAAGCTCGGTGTGCTGGAAGCGCAAGCCTGTATTAAAGTGGACGATACCGAAACGGGTATTGAAGAGGGTCTCAATGCGGGCATGTGGACAGTGGCTGTTGCATTGAGCGGCAACGCAAACGGTTTAAGTCATGAGCAGTGGTCGGCATTGTTAGCGGACGCGCAGGCCGCGGTGGCAGAAAAGTCGCGTAGACAGATGGCCTTGTCTGGTGCTCACTATGTGATTGATTCAGTGGCTGATTTGCCAGCTGTCATTGCCGATATCAACGCAAAACTTGCAGCCGGAGTTCAGCCGTGAATGGGCCTGTTTTAGATAATAGACTGGCCCCCGCGGCTATCTATGAAGAACTGGCCAGGTTGTTTGAAAAGTTTGGTGATGAACAGTACGGTGAGGCGATAACTCAGCGTGAGCACATGCTGCAAAGCGCGCACATGGCTGAGGAGCGCGGAGAGTCGGACGCGATTGTGGTCGCAGCGCTGCTTCATGATGTCGGGCATTTCTTTAGCCCACAGACCGAGGAACTGGTGTCGGACGGTCGACCTGAGCAAAACTTCTGTCATGAGGTGTTGGGAGCACGCTTTCTGGAATCCTGTTTTGGTCCTGAAGTGATTGTGCCTATCCAGCTCCATGTCGCCGTTAAACGCTATTTATGCTCTGTCGAAGAGGGTTACTACGAATCGCTTAGTGAGGCATCAAAACATAGCCTGGTATTGCAGGGTGGACCGATGACTCCGGCCCAGGTAGAGAAATTCAGTGCAGGGAAGCATTCTGATGCTGCTATTGGCCTGCGGTATTGCGACGATCACGGCAAGCAAGTAGGTATCGATATTCCTGGTCTGGAATACTACAGGGAGCTGATCATCAAAATGGTGAATAAAGACTTAAGGGCAGCCTGATTAGCGTCCGAGTCTCCGCTGAACGCACTGAACCCGAAGCATAGACGGCAACGGGTGAGGTGTGGGGCGTTTTGACTCTCGCATTCAGCTTCCGGGAAGATCAGCGGATTTATGGCTGCGGTGAATCCTGTGCAGGTGGCGATGGCACTTTCATCGCTTCATCTAGCGAGTTGTTCAGAGGTTGCCTAGAGTTTTTCATACTTATTCAGCAGTCTTCATTACCCTCCTCGTTGCACCAAAATAGCCCCCTTACCCGCACTAAAATAAAGCGCTATCTGTGGAGTTTTTGATAAATCGCCTTATATTGGTGCTCATTACTTGTATTGGTCTATACCATTCTTTTTATTTTTCTTCTTTTAAAAAATTCTTTTAATTTTTTTATCATATTTTTATATAATTATTAAATTTGTTATAAAACAATCATCTAAATTCAATTTCTTGAAATTTCGTGTGTCAATACGGCGCTGATTTTTTGGTTAAAAAAATTCATCATTTCGCAAAAATATCACGGTAACTCAATGTGGTATAGACCATAATTTGGCGGATGCTCTTTAATGGACTATTAGATTTTGCTGTTCCGGAAAATTGGATACAAAAAAATAAAAGTAGATTCGAAATTGACTGGCATGGGGTTTGCAGCTGTATGAATGAGCGGAGCTTACTCTGCTTTTCTTGGGAGGGGGAGTCCGCTTTCCCGTTGCAGGACTCGCACAATCAGATGGAGCAAAACCTATGCAATTTTTGTCTGCGTTTAAGTTAACTAAAACTGCGGTGGCGTCGGCTACTGCGGCGGCCCTGTTGATGACGGGTTCTATTTCAGCGAACGCCAACTCGGAACTTACTGTCTACACAGCTTTGGAAGCTGATCAGCTGAAAATGTATCAGACCAGTTTCAACGAAGAGTACCCTGATATCGGGATTAAGTGGGTGCGTGATTCCACTGGAGTTGTAACGGCGAAATTGTTGGCTGAAAAAGAAAACCCCCAAGCCGATGTTATCTGGGGTGTAGCGGGAACCAGTTTGTTGCTGCTGGATAGCGAGGGCATGTTACTGCCCTATGCACCAAAAGGTGTGGAAAAGTTGTCTGAAGGTTTCAAAAGCGCCTCAAACCCACCGTCCTGGGTCGGAATGAATGCCTGGGTAGCTGCCATCTGTTACAACAACATTGAAGGGGAAAAGCTTGGTTTACCAAAACCTACTTCCTGGAACGATTTATTAGATTCTGTCTATGAAGGCCATCTCATTATGCCTAACCCCGGTTCGTCTGGGACAGGTTTCCTCGATGTTTCAAGTTGGCTGCAGATGTTCGGCACGGACGGTGGCTGGACTTACATGGACAACCTTCACAAGAACATCAGCCGTTACACGCATTCCGGATCACAACCTTGCAAGCTGGCAGCATCAGGCGAGATTCCTATCGGAATTTCATACGCTTATCGTGCCGCGCAGCTTATTGAAAAAGGCGCGCCGTTGGACGTTATTATACCTTCCGAAGGTGTGGGTTGGGAGCTGGAAGCAGCCGGTATTGTGAAGGGGACTAAAAATTTGGAGTCCGCCCAGAAGCTTATGGATTTTGCTGTGTCACTAAAAGCTAATGAGATGTACAACAAAAGCTTTGCGGTAGTCGCCCTGCCTGGAGTCGCTCAACCAGTTAAGCATTTCCCGCCTGAGGTAGAGTCGCTCATGATTAAAAATGATTTGGCTTGGGCCGCGGCTAATCGAGCTGAAATTCTGGCCGAATGGACTAAACGCTACGACGGCAAATCAGAACCCAAGAGCTAATCTTTTTTATGCCGAGCTAAAGCAAAGGCTTTAGCTCGGCTCTGCTTTTCGATTCCGATTCAAAGGTTGGGAAATGAGGTTGCTATGGCTGAAGTATCGAATCTCCTAGTTAAGGATAAACCTGAGACCAGAGAGTCCTCAGGTAGCTCACTGGATGAACCGCAACACAATAGAGTGAACAAACATAAGAAATACCTTGAGTTATCCGATGTAGTAAAAAAATATGGCGAATTTACTGCGCTCAACGGGTTGTCTCTGACCATATTTGATGGTGAATTTATTAGCTTCCTGGGTCCCTCGGGCTGTGGCAAGACGACGCTGTTAAGAGCGATAGCCGGCTTGGATTTGCAGACGTCAGGCTTGGTGATCCAGAACGGCAAAGATGTGTCGGACGAGCCATCCAACAAAAGAGATTTTGGTATTGTTTTTCAGTCCTACGCCCTTTTCCCGAACCTTACTGTCAGGGACAATGTGGCCTACGGATTGGAAAATCGCAAAATGCCCAAGAAAGTTATTGCTTCCAAGGTTGAAGACTTACTGGAAATGGTTGGCCTTCCCGGCTCCGAATCAAAATATCCAGCTCAACTTTCCGGAGGCCAGCAGCAGCGGGTTGCCTTGGCCAGGGCGCTCGCCACATCACCCGGTTTGTTACTTCTGGACGAGCCTCTTTCTGCACTTGATGCTCAGGTGCGCGTTTATCTGCGCAAAGAAATCAAGGCGCTGCAGAATAAACTGGGTGTAACCACCATCATGGTGACTCACGATCAGGAAGAAGCCCTGACAATGGCTGATCGTATTGTTGTGATGAACCACGGTGTCATTGAGCAGGTGGGTACACCTGAACAGATATATCAACAACCGGCAAATGCCTTCGTTGCAGGCTTTATTGGAACCACTAACCTTTTATCTTGCCAACTGCTAAGCACATCATCACTCAGTACAGCCGGTGTGAATCTGGCCTGTGAATGCCGAGTTGATATGGTGGGCCAAAAGGCACTCATGGCCATCCGTCCCGAGGACATTCGTGTCAGTAATGACTCGGAGGCGAGTGTAAATAGCTTAGACGTCACTGTTGATGACATCGAGTATTTAGGAGCGTTCTCCCGTGTTTTGGTCAGCCACGAAGATGGCTTGAAACTCAAAACCGAGTTCTCGATGAATGTTATGCGTGATCTCAGTATTAAGGTTGGAAAGGTGATTACGGTTACTCTTCCTGTTGAACATATCCGGCTTTTCCCAGAAGAGCGGTCGCTTTAAACGGGTAGGGATTTCCAATGCAGACTATCGTGTACGATGGCAATAAGGCCGTTAGGCTTACCAAGCCAAAGCTCAGCACTGATGACAAGGTCATGCGAGTGATTCTTGTAGTCGCAGCACTGATATTGCTGCTGACAATTGCTTTCCCCCTATACAGTATGTTGGCAAAAAGTGCCGAGAACTCTCAAGGCGAGTTCATTGGCTTTGCAAACTTCACCGCATATTTTGCAAACCCTTCGCTTTATCAGTCCATTGAGCAATCTATTTTTGTTGCGGGCACTGCTACGCTAACAGTATTAACACTGTCCGTTTTGTATGCTTATGGCCTGACCCGAACGTGTATGCCTTTAAAAGGTTTTTTCAATATTGTGGCAATGATCCCTTTACTGGCGCCTTCGCTGCTACCCGCTATCAGTCTGGTGTATATTTTCGGTAATCAGGGAATAGCGAAAGAATTTCTTTTCGGGCACACCATCTATGGCCCTATTGGGATTGTAATGGGTCTGGTAATTTGGGTGTTTCCTCCGGCACTGATGATCCTTAAGACGTCTTTGCAGAACACAGATGGACGTTTGTATGAAGCGGCGACCGTTATGCGGTCAAGCCCGCTGCGCACGTTCTTTGTTGTTACCCTGCCCAGCATCAAGTATGGGCTGATCAGCGCAATGTTTGTTGTTTTCACCCTGACAGCCACTGATTTTGGTGTTGCCAAAGTTATCGGCGGACAATACAACGTTCTTGCAACGGATCTATTTAAACAGGTCATCGGCCAGCAGAACTTCCAGATGGGAGCGGTAGTAGGCATTGTGTTGCTATTACCCGCAGTTCTCGCATTCTTTGTTGACCGTTATGTACAGCGTAAGCAGGTGTCGCTGTTAAGTTCGCGCTCAGTATTGTATGTGCCGAGGCGTAACCTCTTAAAAGATAATATTTTCTTCGTTTACTGCTCGGTTGTTGCTGCGGTATTAATTGGCATACTTGCTATGGCGGCTTACGCGTCGTTCGTGACGTTCTGGCCGTATAATCTGACACTTTCTTTGAATAACTACGCGTTCGATATGATGGACGGGGGCGGATGGTCTGCTTTTACTAACTCACTAGAAATGGCGCTTTATACGGCGCTGTTTGGCACTATCTTCATATTTACAACCGCTTATGCATTAGAAAAAAGCCAGGGATTTCGGCGCATGCGCGGGCTGATAGGTATGCTTACTCTGCTACCGATGGCGGTTCCAGGGATGGTGCTTGGTTTGTCGTATATTTTCTTTTTCAACTCACCTGATAATCCGTTGAACTTTCTTTACGGAAGTATGGCTATCATGGTGATCTCTACAATCGTGCACTTTTATACGGTGAGCCACATTACCGCAGTAACGGCACTAAAGCAGGTGGCGCCAGAGCTGGAATCGGTAGCAGCGTCTCTTAATGTGCCCATTTACAAGACATTCTTTCGGGTAACGGTTCCGATGTGTTTGCCCGCTATACTGAATATTTCGACTTACCTTTTTACGACGGCAATGACAACTGTATCGGCCCTGATTTTCTTGTATTCATCTGATACGCAGTTGGCTTCAGTGGCCGTTCTGAACATGGAAGGGGCCGGCGATATTGCTCCGGCTGCTGCCATGGCCATGATGATTGTGATTACGTCTGCTGGCGTAAGGATAATACACTGGTTATTGACGATGAAATTACGCTCGCGACTGCTCCTCTGGCGATCACCAGCGCTTTAAGACACCACAAATTCGTTAAATTCACGGGCCGTCTTAGACGGCCTCTCGATTTGGAAAATTGCCATGAATATGACTGAATCTCTTTTGAAGGTTGTGCACGAGACTCTTGCCGAATCGGGCACTATCGCACGGCATTATTTTCGTCAGTCGCTTGCGGTCACTGCCAAAAGAGATTTAAGCCCGGTAACTCGGGCCGATCAGGAAATCGAAGCAGCCATGCGCAAGGTAATACACCAACATTTCCCCGAGCACAGCATTCTAGGAGAGGAAGGGGAGGATCAGTTAGGAACGGATTCTTATACCTGGACGTTGGACCCCATCGATGGCACCAAAAGTTTCATCAGCGGCTTGCCACTTTTTGGAACGTTGATCTGTGTTTCGCAGGAAGAGCAGTTTCTGATCGGCGCCATTGATATGCCGATCTTAAACGAACGTTGGATTGGTGTTTTGGGGCAGGGCTCCACCTTTAACGGCAACCCCTGTAAGGCATCCGATGTTACTGACATCGGTTCGGCCACACTTTTCAGCACTGAACCAAATATGTTTAATACTGGCCAGGCTGAACGCCTCAAAAAATTGGAATCTGCGGTGAGGCTACGCCGGTATGGCGGCGATTGCTACAGCTACGGGCTTCTGGCTTCTGGCCATATTGATCTGGTGGTTGAGGCGAGTCTTCACCCTTATGATTGGATGTCGGCTGTGCCAATTATTCAAGAAGCAGGAGGCGTCATAACGGATTGGCAGGGAAACGCGCTACATCGGAACAGTGAGGGTTCCGTGATAGCGGCGGGGACTTCCGAATTGCATTCTGCAGCTTTGGCGTTGCTCGCCGACGTGAACCATTAAGCGAGAGATTTAAAACCTGGAAACGGGTTTCATTCATATCAGGCAAGGCTGATTAAAACGATCCCTGTAAAGAGGGTCAGAGTGCCGACCAATTTCGACGGTGTGCCTGGCTCTTTAAGCAGATAGATGGCAAAAATGACGGCAATAGGAATGCTGAGCTGTCGGAAAGCGACGACGTAACTGACGTTATCTACGTAGGCCATGCTAATCAGCACCAGCGCATAAGTGAGTGTCATGGCGAAGCCGGTTAATGCGGTTTTTGAAAGATGCTTTTGAACGATCTCGCGCACATGCTCTCGATTGGTTCTCTTAGGTAACACTATGCAACATAACCATACTGAAGCGCTCAGATTTACAAAAAACAGGTAGATCAGGCTTGTTTCAATGACAGATAACTGTAGGGCTTCGTTGTTTCTGAGCAGGGTCAGTGCTTTGTCATCGACAAGTGTATATCCGACAGTGCCAAGAGCACTTACTAATGCAAAGCAACACGACATATTTATAAAGGTACGGAAGCTGATCCTTCGCAGAGATGGGATGGGTATTATCAGGCAGCCGATCGAGACGAGTATGATTCCGCTCATGGCAAGCAGCCCAAGACTTTCTCCCTGTGCCAGAAGAGCTGTCATAATTGCGATAAGTAATACCGGTAATGCGCGTAATAGGGGATAGGCAATGGAAATCGCACCATGCTTGTAAGCACCTGCCAACCCCCACATATAGACCGCCTGAAAAAAACCGGTGAACAAAATAAGCTGCCATATCAGAGACGGCAGCGACAACAAGTCTTCGCCGTTGATCAGAATAGCGGGAGTCAATAATAAGCAGGAAAACAAAGTGGCAATCAGGAAAAAGGCCGGAGACGGATGAACGGTTTTTCCGAGCAGATTCCAGCCTGCGTGCAAAAATGCCGAAGTAACCAGCAGAAGCCCTGCAAAAACACTCATACCACGATTCCATTCTACTAATTTGTTTAAAACTGAGGGTTTGGAGATATTTCACCTTAACTCGGTGAGATAATTATGGTGTAGACCAGAATCCCTTGCAAGCTGAAAATCTGTGCTAATGACGTTTTTTATTCGAATTTTTGAGTAGCCAACAGGGCTGTGTTTAATGTCCCTGACTTAGCGGAACATGATAGCAAGCTGATGGGTTAGTGCGTTGCTTAAGTGCGGATCGCTACGTATAATTTCGCCGCTTACTGATTATAATCACAGGTATACGCCACATGAAAGATCTCCATATACCGTTTTATCTGAGGCTCAGGGATAAGCTGGCAGGCGATATTGAAAGATCGGTGCTGCAACACCATGCGAAGTTGCCGTCAGAGCGAGAACTCAGTAAAGCTTATGATCTTAACCGAGTAACCGTGCGCCAAGCTTTAATGCAGCTTGAGTCAGAGGGCCTAATATATCGGTTAATTCGTCGTGGCTGGTATGTTTCACCGCCAAGACTTTTTTATGATCCGTCCAAGAATATCAGTTTCATGGATAACGTTCGTGCTCAGGGCCACGTGCCGGAGACGATAATTCTTTCAAAGAGTGAATTGGTAGCGTCTGTTTGGACAAATCGCACGATGGGTATTGAACTCGGAGCCCCGGTGCACTTGCTTCGCCGATGCAGGATGATTGATGGGCGTGCAGTCTTGGTCGAGCACATTCATGTTAATGCAAAATTATGTCCGGGTTTACTGGAGTTGCCTCTGGATTGCTCATTGACTGCACTTCTTCGCGAACACTATGGCATTCGTATCAGCAGGACACGGGTGAATATGTACCCAGCACCGTTAAATGGTGATCAGGCTGCAGAACTTAATGTGGTTGCGGGTGCGCCAGGGCTATTTCTTACCCGAACCAGTTATGATCAAAATGATCAGGTTGTTGAGTTCGATCAGGAGTTCTGGCGCCACGATATAATTGAAATCGCGCTGGAAGTAGTCAACAACGCTGTTGACTCAGAATAGAGTCGTCCGGGTTCTCGCCGTACAAGACTTCGAACTTTTTTGACAGCACCAGCAACGAGGTCGTTTTGCCCGAGCCTGATCTTCACGGCGAACTTCAGCTTTTAGATGGTTTTACGACCATCGCGCTGATGTTTGCTCCAGTAAATTAGGTAGCAGGGCCGATGATGTGCTTGACCTCCAGGTAGGCTGCAAGCCCCCAGGGCCCAAGCTCTCGGCCGATACCACTGCGCTTGAAGCCGCCCCAGCCGGTCTCTGACAGCACCAGTTGTTCGCTATTGAACCAGATGCTGCCGGCTTGCATTTCACGGCCGATTCGTTGGGCGCGTTCGCTGTCGCCGCTGATCACGGTAGCAACCAGGCCGAAGTCGCTGTCATTGGCCAGCTCGATGGCCTCTTCTTCGCTGGCCACGCTGCGGCCGCAGAGTACAGGCCCGAAGATCTCTTCGCGCCACAGTCGGCTCGTCACCGGTACGTCGCGATAAAGCGTCGGGGCCAGGAAGTAGCCCTGCTTGGGCAGCTCCCGATGACGAGCATCACGTACCGCGGCGAGCTGCTCGGCGGCGGCGATGTCGAGGTAGCGCTGCACGCCGTCACGCTGGTGGGCGCTGGTCAAGGGTCCCATGTCGGTCGTCGGGGAAAGCGGGTCACCGAGCCTGATGGCGTCGATGCGCTCGGCCAGTGCGGCATAAAGCGCGTCGGCGATGGTCTCGTGCACGATCAGCCGTGAGGTTGCCGAGCATATCTGGCCCGAGTTGAAATAGATCCCGGCCATCACCCAGTCGGCGGCCTGCTGCGGGTCGGCGTCTTCCATAACCAGAATTGGCGACTTGCCGCCCAGCTCCAGCGAGATGCCCTTGGTCGTGTCGCTTGCCGCCCGCATGACGGCTTCGCCGACCCGGTTGCTGCCGGTGAACGAGACCTTGTCGATGCCAGGATGGCGGCTGATGGGCGCGCCGATGCCCTGCCCATCGCCATGCAGGAGGTTCAGAACCCCGGCGGGCAAGCCGATGTCCAGTGCAATATCGGCCAGTACCTGCTCAGGCAACGGCGTTACCTCGGAGGGCTTGAGTATCACCGTGCAGCCGGCCGCGAGCGCCGGCGCAAGCTTCCAGGCGCTGGTCACCAGCGGAAAGTTCCAGGGGGTTATCAGCCCCACGACACCGACCGGGTCGTGATAGCAGCGTGCCACGACACCTTTCATCTCCAGTGTGATGGATTCTCCCTGACGGGCATCCAGCGCCCGCGCTTGTCCCGCATAGTAGCGAAAGCAGGCGATGGCATCGTCCAGATCAATCGCCGCTTCCGCTATTGCCTTGCCGTTATTGGTCGATGAGAGACGGATCAGCGCCTCGCGTCGTTTCGTCAGTCCGTTGGCGAAGCCGTCAAGATAGTCGGCCCGGCGGGTACCGCTCAGGCGCCGCCAAGCAGGCAGGGCGAGCCGGGCGGCTGCCACCGCGACATCCACGTCGGCCGGATCGCCTGCGGTGACCTCGGCAATCACACTCTCGCGAAACGGGTCGGTGACTGCCAGGCGGCGCTGCCCTTGGCTGTTCACCCATTGGTTGTTGATGAACTGCTGGTCGAGGCAGGGCATGTCGAGTCCTGTCATGGGGGTATCCGTCATTGAGGGGTCGCTAGCGAGCGCTGCCAACCGGTCGCGTCCACTTCGATCAGCATCGGGCCGTCCAGAGGCCGGCTGGCTAGGGCAGCACTGAGGCTGGTGGGGCTGTCGACGCGAGTCGCCCGACATCCGAAGCCGCGGGCGAGCGTCAGAAAGTCGGGGGCTTTGAGGTCGACGCCGAGGTGTTCGACACCGTGGGCATCCATGAAGCGGCGTATCTCCTCGTATCCGGCGTTGTGCCACAGCAGGACGACCACCGGCAGGCGCTCTTCCACGGCGGTGGCGAGTTCTGACAGGGTGAACATCACGCCGCCGTCGCCGACCAGTGCGATCACCGGCAGTGCCGGCTGGCCGAGCTGAGCACCTATCGCTGCAGGAAGGCCGTAGCCTAGGGTGCCGTAGCCAGTAGAGGCGTTGAAGTAGCGCCTTGGCGCCGGCTGCGAGACCAGGTGATTGCCGGCATACACCGGGGCCGTGGAGTCGCCGACCAGAATGGCCTCCGGCATTGCTGCCGCGAGGGCTGCATAGAGTGGCACGAAGGGCGCAAAGGCCGGATCGTTGGCCAGGTCCAGTTTGGCAAGGGCCAGCGCCGTGCGTTCCCGACCTCCCTTCTGCATGGGGCGCGGCAGACGCTCGACCAGCAGCTCGAGACTGCTCCCTGCGTCGCCCACCAAGCCTAGCGCCAGCGCTTGGTTGCGCACCAGTTGTTGGGCATCCAGGTCGATACGGATCAGCCGGCCGGTTAAGGCGAAGCCATCGTCGAACACTACGTCGTAATCGGTCTCGCCGAGTTCGGTGCCCACCGCCAGGATCACATCGGCATTTGCCGCCAGCTCGCGTAACGCCGGCAGAGCGGCGTTGGCGCCCAGGTCGAGCGGATGGTGTTGGCCCAGCAGCCCTTTGGCATTGATCGTGGTTACCGTCGGCGCGTCGAGACGTTCGACCAGTTGGCGCGCCGCGTCGGGGGCATCGACGCAGCCGCCACCGAGCAGCACCAAGGGGCGCTCGGCGGCCGTTAGCCATTCGACGGCTTGGGCAAGACCTTGGGGGTCCGGCGCCGGGCGATACAGCGTCGGCGCCAGCCAATGGTTCGGTGTCGCGACTGGCGCATCGAACAGGTCGATGGGAATTTCGATATGGACGGGTCCGGGTCGCTCGCTGCGAAACACTGCAAAGGCCCTGGCCAGCACTTCGGGTAGCTGGCAGGGATCGAGCAGCGTGTGGCTGAAGCGTGAGACCCCGGCGATCAGTTGTTGCTGGCTGGGCAGCTCATGCAGGCGTCCCTGGCCCATCCCTAGGGTGGCGCGACGGTTGACGCTGGAGATCACCAGCATGGGAATGGAGTCGGCAAGCGCCTGACCCATCGCCGTGGCAATATTGGTCATTCCGGGCCCGGTAATAATGAAGCACACCCCGGGGCGTCCGGTGGCGCGTGCGTAACCGTCAGCCATGAAGCCCGCGCCCTGTTCGTGGCGCGGAGAGACGTGGCGGATGCCCGCTACATCGCCCCCCTCCAAACTGCGGTAGAGCTCGATGGTGTGCACGCCTGGGATACCGAAGACGGTGTCGAGGCCATAGGTATCACGCAGCAATCGAATCAGCAGTTCTGCACACGTCATGTCAGAGTTCCTTATCCTACCAGCCAGTGGGCCATGACGACGATGATCGGCAGGGTAATGGCCGTGCGTAGCAAGAAGATGGCGAACAGTTCCCAGAGTTTCATCGGGATCTTCGACTTCAGCAGCAGGGCGCCGATTTCTGACATGTAGACGAGCTGGGTCAACGACAGGCAGGCGATCACAAAGCGTGTCAGCTCGCTCTCGATGTTACTACCCAGCACCGCTGGCAGAAACATGTCTGCGAAGCCTACCAAGATAGCGGGAGCCGCTGCCTCTGCCTCCGGCAGGCCCATCCACTGTAGTACCGGCACAATAGGCATCGACAGCCAAGTGAACAGCGGCGTGAACTCCGCCAGGATCAGCGCTAAGGTACCAATGGCGATGACCAGCGGCAGCAGGCCGAAGAAAATATCAGCGACGTTGAACAGGGCGATGCGCACCAACTGCCGCGGACCAGGGGCCTTCTCCGCGCGTGCCACGGCCATGCCCAGGCTGAAGCGCAGCAAGCCTTGGTTGGCGGTAGGCTCCTCCTGCAGGCGGCAGCCTACCGGCTCATAATAGGTATTGGGCTTGAGCGACAGCGGTGGTAACCGAGGCACAATCACCGCAGCTATCAGGCCGGCGACCAACACCGTCAGGTAGAAAGGTACGAAGAGGTGGTTGATGCCGATGAAGTTAGCCACCAGGATCGCAAAGGCAATGGAGACGATGGAGAAGTTGGTGGCGATGGCCGACGCCTCGCGACAGTTGTAGAAACCCTTCTCGTATTGCTGGGTGGTGATCAGCACACCGACGGTGCCCGAGCCCATCCACGAGGCAGTGGCATCGATGGCACTGCGCCCCGGCAAGTTGAAGATCAGGCGAAACGGCTTTCTTGCCATGCTGCCGATGAACTCCATGAAACCAAAGTCGACCAGAAGTGGCAGCAGGATGGCGGCAAAGAAAAAGAAGGTCAGCAGTACCGGTGCCAGGTCGTTGAGCATTACCCCGCCGGTAAAAGAAGCGGTGACGAATTCCGGTCCGACCTGGAAGTAGATCATCAGCGCGAAGACGGCACCCAACGCCCGCATGACAATCCACAGCGGCGCCACGTCGAACAGTTCCTTGACCTTGCCCTCACGCGCCCAACCTGGATGGGTAAACTTGACCACCAGGGTCAGTGCCACGGACAGGCATAGGACTAACGTAGCGATTGCCGGCAGGGCATCCCCCAGTAGGGCCTTGAGGGCGTCAGCGGCGAACCCCATGCCGATGTTGATGGTATCGCCCACGGAGAAGGGCACCAAGAACAGCAGCACGCCGAGCAGCGAAGGCACGAGGAACTTAATCAGTCCATGCCGAGATAGAGGGGCGCCCTCAAGCGCTATGTTGTCGGACATATCGAGGGAAGATGACATACAGTACCTCAGCTTAAATTATCGTTGTTGTATCGGCGTGGCCGGGAATCTTAATCGCGGCGCATAACGCCGGGCAGCACGCAAAGCATCTCGTAGAGCAGGGTGGCGCCCATGAGGGCGGTATTGCCGCTGGTGTCATAGGGCGGCGAGACCTCTACCAGATCGCCACCCACGATGTTCAAACCGGCCGCACCGCGTACGATTTCGAGCCCTTGTGAGGCGGTCAGGCCCCCCATCTCCACCGTGCCGGTGCCGGGGGCGACCGAGGGGTCGAGCCCATCGATATCGAAGGTTATATAAACTGGGCCATCGCCCATCTGCTCACGCACTTCGGCCATTAGTGGCGCAAGAGATCGATACCAGCAAGCCTCGGCGGTGACCACACGGAAGCCCTGCTCCCGACACCAATCGAAGTCATCGGCGGAGTAGCCGGTGCCACGAAGGCCAATCTGGACGACCCGTTGCGCATCGAGCAGCCCCTCTTCTTGCGCACGACGGAAGGGCGTGCCATGGGCGATCGGCTCGCCGAACATGTGATCGTTGACGTCGGCATGGGCATCGATGTGAATCAGTCCCACCGGGCCGTGACGCTTGGCGATGGCGCGCAAGATGGGCAGCGTGATGGTGTGCTCGCCGCCCAAGGTCAAGGGTATACAGTTGTGTCCCAGAATCCGGTCGTAAAACTCAGTTATGATCTCTACGCTCTTGAGCAGGTTAAAGGTATTGATCGGCACGTCGCCGATATCGGCGACCTGCAAGCTGTCGAAGGGGGCGGCCCGGGTCGCCATATTGTAAGGGCGCAGCATGCGCGACTCATCGCGAATTTGCCGTGGCCCTAGGCGCGTTCCCGGGCGGTTCGAGGTGCCGATATCCATGGGAATGCCGACGAAGGCAACATCCAGACCCTCGGCGGTGTCCTGCGCTGGCAATCGCATCATGGTGGCGGGGCCACCGAACCGAGGCATCTCGTTGCCACCCATAGGTTGGTTGAAATCGCTCATGTTCTCTCCCTGTTGAAGCCCCTTCGAGGCATTGTTATCGAGTCGGCTGAATAGCCGGCCTGATATCGTGACTTTGTTTTTATGGATCGTTAAGCACTCCATACCTCAGCAGTTCCCGTGCCAACTACGGAAGCCCGCCGTGAGGCGCATGACCACTGCAATCGATGCATAAATGTATCAATAGCGCGGAGTTTTGATTCTAAAATGAATCATCGATACAATAATGAATCAATAGTGTTGGAAAGGGAGCTCCAGGTGAGCGACATCGACAAGTATGTGCTGGAGACCATCGTTGAGACGGCCAGCGATCACTTCTTCATCGTCGCCGGCGACGGCCAGATACTGGACGTAAGCCCGGGCGCCGCCGCGGTCTACGGTCTTTCACGTCGAGAGCTGATGGGCACAACGGTGCAGGAGTTGGAGGCGCGTGGCGTATTAAAGCCCTCTATCACCCTGGAAGTCATGCGAACCGGAAAAATGGCGCAGCTGATGCAGGTGACCGGTACCGGGCGGAGTGTGATTGCCGAAGCGTATCCGGTGTTCGTTGCTGGCCGCCTCGAGCGAATAGTCAGCCGTTCGCGGGACCTCACAGATATCCAGCTGCTTCAAGACGAATATTCGCTGCTGCAGAAACGCTTCAGCGAGCATCTGAAACGTCACCGTTTGCCGCAAGGTGCTGATGACCAGACGCTGGACGATGCCTTGGGTGAGCTACGCGTGCGCAGCGGCGTCATGCGGGAAATCGCCCTGCTGCTCAAGCGGGTGGCGCCCTCTGATGCCACCGTGCTGATGCTGGGGGAGTCCGGCGTTGGTAAAACGGCGTTCGCCCGGCAGCTACATCGCTGGAGCCGACGTGGCGATGGCCCTTTCATTGAGGTCAACTGCGGAGCGATTCCCGACAATCTGTTCGAATCGGAGATGTTCGGTTATCAGGCTGGTGCGTTCAGTGGTGCGGCGCGCCAGGGTAAGGCGGGGCTGCTTGAGCAAGCCGAAGGTGGCACTGTCTTTCTCGACGAAATAGGTGAGCTGCCGCTGTTGATGCAGACCAAGCTGCTCAGGGTCATCCAGGACGGAATTCTGACCCGCCTGGGCGACACGCGACCGCGCCGGGTCGATTTCCGGCTGGTGGTGGCCAGTAATCAGGATCTGGCGCGTCGGGTTGAGGAGGGCGGTTTTAGGCTCGATCTGTATTATCGTTTAAATGTGATTCCGATCACTCTGCCGCCATTGCGCGATCGCCGTGAGGACATTCCGGCGTTGGTCGAGGTGTGCTTGGCGCAGCTTAACCAACGCTATGGGCGTCAGAAGCTGTTGCATGCCAGTGTCTGGCCCGAGCTTATGGGTGGCGACTGGCCGGGCAACGTGCGCGAGCTGGAAAACTGGCTGGAGCGAGCCTGGTTGTTAACGCCCGGGGATCAGATCGACGCATCGGCGGTAAGAGCGTGTGGGATCACTGACGAGCCCGCGCCTGCGGGCGTGGCGAGTGTGGAAACGATGCTGACCGGCATGGCAGACGGCGAGACCTTGAAAAGCTATCTGGCACGCGCCGAGCGACAGGTACTGTCCGACCTGTGCGACACCTTGCCGACGACCTACGCCATTGCCGAGCGCTTGGGCATCAGCCAGCCCAGCGTGGTGCGCAAGCTTAAGCGTCACGGACTCAAGGCCACCAAGCAGCGCCATTGAGGGGCGGTGGAGAAGCCCAATCAAGGATTGGACGACGCGATACTCGATAAGGTGTATTTCATAAACCACTGACCCAGGCGGCCACGCCAGCGAATTTCACCCTACAGTAACCTCACATTTCTCAACACGAGGTTACCTCCATGAGAAAGCGCCGCACCCCAGAACAAGGGTAGATTGGAATGGCCGGGCACTTTGTAATAACCCAGTTAAGCGGCTGTCCTTAATTCTACAACGGCTACTTCGTAACCTATTGGGCTGATTTAACCCAGCGTAGAGTGCAGTCGTCGACTGTTATAAAACATCACAACGTATTCCAGAATTTCCCGCTGTGACTCAAGGCGAGTCTGATAGCTTCACCACTGCGCGCGTTCCTTTTTCAAGCTCGCAAAAGAACTGGGTAGAAAAACAGATACGCCCTTGGGCGTTGGGCCGTTCAAACTGGCTGTTCGCGGGCTCACTTAGAAGCGGTCAACGGGCTGTTGAGGTGATGACTTTAATCCAGTCAGCCAAGTTCAATCCGCACGATCCTTATGCTGACCTGAAAGATGTGCTGACGAAGTTACCGACACAGAAGAACAGCGCCATTGGTGAACTGCTACGACATAACTGGACGTCGGCGATCGATAGCAAGGTGTGATGACTGGACGCAAATCGACAAGTGGCAGGCTTAATTTGCGCACCGGTGACTGTTCGTTGGTGCCAAGTTGCTCCTCTACACAGCACAATTGGAATATACTTCTTGTATGGCAACATCCTGCGTTAATCTTTATCTAAGAAGCTATGGTAATGAGGGAAAACAACATTCCCATGGCCACCACCAATTGGTGTTGCCCCTGCTGGGTAAGCTTTCACTGTCTGTAGACAAAACCGAGGGTGACGTTGAACGGAACCGGGCCGCTGTGATTCCGTCCGGAAGTGACCACGGGTATTTTGCATCCGAAGAAAATCGATTTCTGGTCGCTGATGTACCAGAGGCCCTTGCCCCTGCATTGGAGCGACTCCCCTTCTTTGTTGAGCTGGATCCGGCATTGCTTCACTACGTCCAGTTTCTGCATTCCCAATTGGTAAACGGTACGGGGTCATGTCACACAAAGCATCAGATGTTGCTGTTGTTGATTCAACTTCTACAGGAACGCCACGGCGATAAACTGAACCTGGACCGGCGAGTCTCTGTAGCGAAGCAATTCATCGACGATAACTTTCACAAAAAAATTGTCGTCACCGAACTGGCAATTGTTGCCCACCTGAGCATCCGGCAGCTTAACGAGTTGTTTCGTACACAGATTGGCATGACACCTCATCATTACCTGACCGAGCTACGCATGCAGGAGTCCTGGCGATTACTGGAACAGTCAGATCTCAATATTCAGCGAATTGCTGACGCTGTAGGGTACGGCTCACTGTCGTCTTTCAGTGATCGCTTTTCCCGCCATTTTGGAAAACCACCAAGTTATTTTCGCCGAAAATCGAAATAACGCTGCCGTAATTAGAAAGCAGACGACCCTCGACCAATCATAAACTTTGTCCCCTCTAGGTTATGAACTGATTGTTTTCAGGGGAAGTTATGGCAACCATTATTGCGGCGACGTGGATAGGCTCCATCTCTGTATTTTTGTGGGGAACGCTTGCGTTGTTGACCAAGCTCTCCGGTGGGGACATCCCGGAATTTCAGCTGATGGCGATGACCTTTGGCATCGCGTTTCTATTGATGTGCATTCGCTGGTTCCGCGCCGGCCATGGTGGAACCCGGTATTTACGTCAGCCACTTTTGGCCTGGTGCATCGGGGTTGGCGGCCTGTTCGGTTATCACTTTGCTTATTTCAAGGCCATGACACTGGCTCCGGCGATAGAGGTGAGTTTGCTTGCCTATCTCTGGCCGCTGTTTATCGTTCTAATGTCCTCATTTTTGCCTGGGGAGTCCCTGCGAAAACAGCACGTTATGGGTGCCATGCTCGCCCTCCTGGGATGCTGGTTGTTGATCGGAAGCAATAGCAGTGGTTTTACTATGGGTAATCTCGATGGTTACTTGATTGCCTTTAGCTGCGCGTTGATCTGGTCGTCTTACTCCGTTTTGTCCCGGCTGGTAAAGAGTGTACCGACCGATGCAGTAGGCTGGTTTTGTGCTGTGACTGCAATTTTGGCCCTGCTGTGTCATCTGGTATGGGAAACGACGGTATGGCCAACGGGATGGGCGCAATGGGCTGGCGTGTTAGGTCTTGGCCTGGGGCCGGTGGGTATTGCCTTTTTCACGTGGGATTATGGAGTGAAACACGGCAACATCCAGTTGCTTGGCACGCTGGCTTACAGCGCTCCGCTCATTTCCGTGGTATTGCTGATTGTCGCGGGTTATGGCGAAGCCAGCAGTGCTGTTATCGCCGCTAGTATTCTCATTGTGCTGGGCTCCCTAATCGCCGGTAGTGCAAGGCGTAGGCCGGTGCCCGAGCCTGAAATCTTTCATTAACCAATCTTTGTTTCGGAGGACCTGAACATGATTAGTTGGGATGACTTTGAAAAGGTAGAACTAAGGGTTGGGATTATAGTCGAAGCAGGAGATTTTCCTGAAGCACGAAAACCTGCCTACAAATTGAAAGTGGATTTCGGTCCTGAAGTCGGCGTTCGTAAACCCAGCGCACAGCTTACTGAGCTGTAAGATAAGGAAGCACTTAAAGGCAAGCAGGTTTTCGCCGTAGAGCAGACGCCGTATCTCGGCTGCTCAAATATCCTTTTCTAGGAAATTTTGGGCCAATCCAGCAGGATGCTTTTGGGCGCCCAAGTCCAGAATGGCTTTCAGGTCATCATGTTTTTTTTGGGTCGCAATTGAAGTCGAAAATGTCCGTCAAACCATCATTTCCTTTTCAAACTGCGCCAATTTGATGTGCCATCTTTCAGGCAGAGGCGTCGCTTTCAGTTTTTTGATCGCCGCGCGGCTCTCGGCTTCGGAAAGTTTCAGTCTGGACAGTGCCTTTTTAATTCGCTGAGTTTAACGGAATTGGCTGGTGTGACGGTGAGGCTTTGCAGCAACTCATCTTCAGGGCGTGATTTCCACCGCAGCTTTGACTCCGCGACATGTCGCACTTCAACAACTTCATTGCCAACTGAAAACGTTCTGCCAGTGCCGTTACTCCAAAACACCATTTTGACGGAAGCCTGTGTCTGAAGGCCAAGTCGATAAGCGAATTCAATGCCTTGCCTTACCAGTGTGTAGCCATTCTGCTGTGCCCAGTTCTTGGAACTGTCTTATGGAAAATGGGATGCGCCGCCGTCGACTTAACTTAGTTCTATCGCAGGGTCGGCAAGTCACTAAAATGACACGAAGTGTTCACTGTTCTGTCATATCCTCGCTTTAACTTGGTTAAACATTATCCAATGCGTGGAGAAGTACTGATGTTCAAGAACCTATACCGATGCGTGTCTCTGGTCCTGTTGTCGGTTGCTCTGACGGCACCTGCTTTGACTCATGCAGAGACCGTTAAACTGGCCGTAACCGATCTGGTAGGGCTAGAGGAATTACAGCGAGAGTTTGGTGCTTTCAGAGATGCTCTGTCAGCAGCCTCGGGCTACGACATTGAGTTCCTTCCGGTGACGAATCGCACAGCGGCGGTCGAAGCATTGCGATTCAAACAGGTCGACTTTGTTCTCACGGGCCCCGCTGAATACGTGGTTATGCAGAATCGTGCAAACGCGAAGGTAGTAGTCGGTTTTTCCCGCCCTGACTATTTCGCTTTGATTGTCACTTTGGCAGAAAGCGGTTTTACTTCGGTTACTGACCTTGTGGGAGAGCAGGTCGCTATGGGCAGCGTTGGTTCAACCTCCCGTCATCTCGGACCCATACAGGTACTGGCAGATGGTGGCATCTCGCCAATGGATGATCTGGACATCGTTCATACAAAGGTGCCGATTCTTTGGCAGTCATTGAAAAGCGGAGACGTAGCAGCCGTTGGCATGAACCACACCGAGTTCCGCAGACTTCGCCAGCAGGAGATGGAGAAGGGTGGCTTACAGCCTGGTGCTTTTCGGGTCATTGCTCGTGGGCGAGATCTTCCGAATGATCTCTTGATGGCCGGTAGCCACGTAGATCAAAAAGTCATCGACCGTATGCGTGATGCCTTTGTGAACAGCTCGGATGGGTTGATCAATGCCATCATCAATGGCGGCGGCACAGACGTCGACAAGTACACGGGTATGCGTTTTGTCAACAACATCAAAGACAGTGACTACAACTACGTCCGTTCGATGTACGCCACCATAGGTTATCCCGAATACTCCGATTTTGTTGGCGACTAAGAACGCCTCTTCGGACGGGACATGACTTGTCTCGTCCGAACTCAAGGACAAGTTTCAATGACAAATATTGCCTCGCCTCTGCCACGACAGTACGTTGTCAGCGAACAGTCAACCGCGAGCTCGCTGCAAGTGCACGGGCTGACAAAGCGGTTTCACGGTTCTACGGTACCGGTGTTCAAAAATGTCTGCTTTAATATTTACAAAGGCGAGTCAGTGGCGCTGATCGGTGCAAACGGCGCCGGAAAGAGCACATTGCTGCGCTGTTGCGTACGGTTAATTGAGCCGGACGAAGGCAATATCGTGCTTTCTGGCGAAGCTTTATCGAACAAAAAAGGACGTGAACTAAAGAGAGCCCGAAATCGAGTAGGGTTTGTGTTTCAAAAGCATTGTTTGGTGCCCCGCCTGTCGACGTTAACCAACGTTCTTCATGGTAATTTTGCTCATCATTCGGGGCCTCGAAACTGGTCACAGAGCTGGGCCCGACAGGTCGATAGGGACCGCGCACTTCACTATCTGGACCAGGTTGGCCTGGCAGACCTGTGGGACAAGCGTTGTGACCAACTATCTGGAGGTCAGTCCCAGCGAGTTGCCATCGCCCGAGCGCTTATGCAGGAGCCGAGCATTTTGTTCGCTGATGAGCCCACCGCCAGCCTGGACCCGAAATCCGGTCAGGTCATTATGGAGCTCTTTGCAAAGCTGTCCAGAGCGCAGAACCTGACTCTGTTTTTTGTTTCTCATCATGTCGAACATGCCTTGCACTACGCCGATCGTATTATCGGGTTGCGGAATTCAGAGCTACAGCTTGATTGCGCAAGCGGAACAGAAAATACCGCAAGTTTGAGAGGCTTTTATGCCTGAAATCCGCCTTTCTGATCAGTGCAAACCGTCTCTCACTCCACGATTTCAGCGTCCGAGTTGGCTCAGCACTGCCTTATTTGCGCTGTTTCTCGGCTTTTTTCTTTGGTCACTCGCCGGTGCCGGCATGTCCATCAGCGACCTGATACGTGGTTTGCCCAATATGGGAACGATTGCCGGCGAAATGTTTCCGCCAGCAACGGACCGTGCCGGCCCGATTATGGAGGCTATTTTGGTTACCTTCCAGATGGCTTTGGTCGGTACCGTGATCGGCGTCATCTTGAGCATACCCATGGCGTTGTTAGCGGCTAGAAACACATCGCCCCATCCCTTGGTCCGGCATGTAACCCGTGCAATTATCAGTTTTCTTCGAACCGTGCCGGACCTGGCCTGGGCGTTGTTTTTCGTCGTCTCCGTTGGTCTCGGCCCTTTTGCCGGAACGCTCACCATTATTGTCGATACCATTGGCTTTTGCGGTCGCTTCTTCGCCGAGGCGATGGAGGAAGTCGACCCGGGCCCTTCGGAAGCCCTCGATGCGATCGGTACCAGTCCGCTTGACCGCATTGCTGTTGTCCAGATTCCCGGAGCATTGCCCAGCATGATTAATACCAGTCTGTTTTCGCTCGAGAAGGCGGTGCGTTCTTCCGTTGTACTGGGCCTTGTTGGCGCGGGCGGTATCGGTGCTGAACTGGCGGTATCGATGGAAATGTTCCGCTACGACCAGGCCGCTTACATCATATTGATGATCTTCATTTTGGTATACGCAGTAGAGCATCTGTCTTCCCGGTTACGGGAAAGCCTGATGCGCCAGAGCCAGTAGCCGCTTTTTTGGAGTCACCTAATGCAAAACCCAATTAACAACCCGGAAAACATGACCTCACAGATCAGTACTCTGATTGAGAATGTTAATGTTCTGACCAGTTATGGCTGGCTGGAAAACAGCTGTGTAGAAGTGTCTGGCGGAAAAATCCGTGCCGTTGGCGTTGACGTGGACCGTCCCGCCAGCGTGTTGCTGAACGGGCATGGCGGCTATCTGCTACCCGGCATTATAGACCTGCATGGCGACGCTTTCGAACGTCATATAACACCAAGAGCCGGTACCGTTTTCCCGTTAGAACTTGCCCTGGCTGCCAATGACGCCAGTCTCATTTCCCATGGTATAACCACGTTTTACTACAGCATCACCGATGGATTTGAGCCCGGGCCTCGTAGCCGCGAAACAGTTCGGCACCTGCTTCTGGCCTTAGAACACCTGATGCCAAGATTCAGCTGTCAGTCACGGGTGCACATTCGTCATGAAAAGGTAAACACCGAGTTGCATGACGAACTCATGGGCTGGATTGCCGAGGGTCGTATCCACATGCTGTCTTTGAACGACCATTTACCCGAACTGGATAATCCAGCCTCAATTGAACGTTATCTCACCGGGTTCCGGCGCCGTGTGACAATGGGTGAAGCTGAAACCGGACGGTTTTTAAGCGGCCTGCAGGGCAGAAGAAGCCTTGGTGAAAAACAGACTTATGAATTAGCGCAACAAGCGCGTAGGGCCGGCGTCAGTTTGTCTTCACATGACGATCAATGTGTTGATGACGTTGAACAGAACCGGACGCTGGGCACGACAATTGCAGAGTTCCCCATGAACGCCGAAACAGCAAAAGCCAGCCTGGCCGCCGGTGCTGCAGTGCTTATGGGTGCGCCCAACCTGGTTCGTGGCGGCTCTCATGTTGGAGCCATCAGCGTCAGGGCTGCCATTGAACAGAATCTGGTGAGCATTTTGTGCAGTGACTACCATTACCCCAGTTTGTTCTGCGCACCGTTTGTCGCAGCAGAGCAGGGGCTGATACCGCTCGCACAAGCCTGGAAGTTGGTCAGCGAGAACCCGGCAAAAGCAGTGGGGCTAGGCGCAAGTAAGGGGCGTATAGCACCCGGATTTGACGCCGATCTTTTGCTGTTAAGCGAACTTGATGGCTCGCCGCTATCACTGCAGGCCACAGTTGTAGGTGGAAAGTCGGTTTTCCAACGGTCTGGTTGCTTCAATTAAGTAACAAACAGCGCATTCGCCGGAGGGTTATTCAAAACCGAGACAGATCTATTTTTCTAAGCCTACAAAATGCAGATAGAAAAAAGCCTCGACTAGCGGGGCTTTAACATTTTGTGAGTTCCGGTTTACTCCCGATAAGTCAGACGTGGGTGAAGACGATGCTGCACTTAATACTTGAACCCGATTTCAAAGTTTAATAAATCTGTAACTGGCGGCGGTTAGTGTCGAATGCATGTTCTAATTTTGATTTAGAGAGTAGTCATTGTGAGTCAGATATTAATTGCCTGACTGCTGAGTATGTTGGCAGGACAGTCTGGCCTGGTATGTGATGACCAAGATTCTCACCGACCCCTTCCACGACATTAAGATTTACCGGAAGGCGCCTTCCTACATCCTCAAGGGCAGAATGTACGACAACATGGAATACTGGTGCGAAGACACGTCACTTCGCAATGAAATGTAGATTTTCGAGGCAGATCCATGACTGAACTGAGCGACCTCACTCACATCAAGGTGATCCAGGAACAGCAGAGTCTGCGTGATGGGAAACAGCGGCGTATGTTGCGACGCCAGTTACCTGAGCTGATTGAGCTGGAGCGTATCCTCGCTGAGTCACCGGCGCAGTTTTCCGCGCAGGTAAGCGCAAGCATTCCAGTGGGCTCGTTTGAGCTGCCAATTTACCGTGTCGATGTGGGCGATGCACCGGCGGACCGACCAGCGCTGTTGCTGCTGGGCGGCGTGCACGGGCTGGAGCGCATCGGCACCCAGGTGGTTTTGGCATGGCTGAGCAACCTGGCCAACCGGCTGCGCTGGGACGAACATCTGTCTGAACTGCTGCAGCAAGTGCGTCTGGTGGTTGTGCCCATACTCAACCCCGGCGGTATGTTTCTGAACCGGCGCAGCAATCCTGCTGGCGTCGATCTTATGCGCAATGCTCCCATTTCTGCCCAGAGCCAGAGCACCTTTCTAGTGGGTGGGCAGCGCATATCTCCGATGCTTCCATGGTACAGAGGCAAGCCCGGTCAAGGGATGGAACCGGAAAATTTGGCCTTGCAGAGCATCATCGAAGAGGTATTGGCAGGACGGCCATTCAGCCTTTCGCTCGATTGTCACTCGGGCTTTGGCTGGCGAGATCAAATCTGGTTTCCCTACGCATACCGCCGCCGTCCAATGCGCAATATCTCGTCCATTATGGCGCTGAAGCTGCTTTGGGAGCAGGCCTACCCTCATCACGACTATCAGTTCGAGCCGCAATCAGAGCACTATGTCACCCATGGCGACCTGTGGGACTACTTTTACAAACGTCATAATCGCGAGGCCAGCGCTCCCTGGCTGCCACTAACCCTTGAAATGGGCTCTTGGCGCTGGGTGCGTAAGCGCCCCCGACAGCTGTTTAGCCGGCAAGGACTATTCAACCCCCTGGCGACTCATCGCCATCAACGTGTCTTGCGCAGCCATATGATATTGTTGGATTTTCTTCTCGATGCCAGCGCCAACTACGGTAACTGGCTGCCCACCAAGTCCGAAGGCGAGTGGCTGCGGGCGGCGGCCAGAATGCACTGGTATAGCAAGGGCGAGAACCTGTAATGGACTGGCTGTTACTTCGAGGGCTGGGAAGGGAGAGCGCTCACTGGGGCGACTGGCCGGAGCAGCTTCGACGGGCCCGTCTCCAGGACAGCTTCCATACCCTGGATCTGCCCGGCACCGGGCTTCACCGGCATTTGCCCTCGCCTACCTGCATTGCCGGGGTACGCCAGTTCGCCGAGCGGGCGTCTCGCCATTTGCCGCGCCCGCTAGGGCTGATCGGACTGTCGCTCGGAGGCATGGTGGCACTGGATTGGGCGCTCCATCGGCCTGAAGACTGCGCGAACCTCGTGCTGATTTCTTCCAGTTCTGGGCTTAGCTCTCCCTGGCGGCGACTGCGCCCAGCTCAATGGATGCCCGTAATGCGCATGCTGACCCAGGCCGACAGCGATGCGCGGGAACAGGCCATTCTGGGCCTTACGAGCAACCGGCTTGTTAGCAGCGTGGTTGCCCAGAACTGGCAGGCGATTCAGCGTGATCGTCCGGTGCGGCGGCTCGATGTGATTCGCCAACTGTACGCCGCCTCCCGCTACAAGCCGCCACATCTGCTGCCGCGGATGCCGACTCTCGTGCTGGCCAGTGATGGCGATCGGCTGACGGATTGGCGTTGCAGTAGGGATCTGGCTGAGTCGCTTGAGTGCCGGCTGGAAGTGCATCCCAACGCAGGCCATGACCTGCCATTGGACGATCCCCAGTGGCTGATCGCTCAGCTAGATACCTGCTTTCCGATCAATCACCCGTTCCAGGCCGGTACCGACTGAGCTGTCATCAATTCGTCGCAAACTCTTCATCTGGGTGCAATACCACTGCCTTACATTCTAATGGAACCGGCTTGCTTCAGATTAGTGGCCGCAACGAATCAGCCATCCAAAGGGATCAGGTCATGCCAAATCAGTCCAGAGTCTCCAGCAGCGGCCGCAATCTTACCTCCAGCGTGGCAACAAAACCGGCCCAGATCGTCGCTGCCCAGCGGCTAAGGCATGAGGTGTTCACCAGCGAATACGGTGCCGATCTGGAAACGGGTACCGGTATCGACCAGGACCGCTTTGACCCCTGGTGCGAACATTTCGTGGTAATCGACGAAAGCGGCGAGGTGGTGGCAACCACGCGCCTGCTGCATGGTGAGGTAGCGACCAAGATCGACGGTTTCTATTCGGAAGACGAATTCGACTTGGAGCGTTTGAAACGCAATCCCGGCTTGTTCGCTGAACTGGGCCGGACGTGCATTCGCAGCGATTGCCGTTCGGGAGCGGCCCTGAGCATGCTTTGGTCCACTGTGGCACAGTATCTGGCCCAGGAACGAATAGACTATCTGCTGGGCTGCGCCAGTATCAGTATGCTGGACGGCGGTTACAAGGCCTGGCGCATCACCCAGCAGTTGCAGAGGGATCACATGGCCGCGGACGATTTCCGGGTCACACCTAAACGCATTCTGCCCCACCCAGCTAGCCAGCCCCTGAAGACTGCCAAAGTCGAGATTCCTCCGCTGATCCGCACTTATATGCGCCTGGGTGCGGAGGTATGTGGCGAGCCCTGCTGGGACCCCGCTTTCCGATGTGCAGACCTGTTGGTACTGCTCGATGTGGATAAACTTGCAGCCCGTTACGCACGCCGCTACAAACTTGAGGCGCGAACCGCTTGATACAGATGGTACGCATTGCTGAGCACGTTCGTTTTTATACTCGCATGAGCGCGTTTGTGGGTTTTTTAATGCTCAGCATGGTGACCCTGGTGCTATTGCGCGCCTTTGAACTGTGCACTTGGAGACGAATCGACCGGGCCCCCTTCGTGCGGCGTTATTTCGTGGTACTGTGCTGGCTGCTGGGCATGCGCGTCCAAACTCACGGCTGTGCGTTAGAGAACTCGGCATTGCGTGTTTCTAATCACGTTTCCTGGACTGATATTCCCATTTTGGGCGCGCGCCTTCCGTTACGGTTTCTTGCCAAGCGTGAGGTGGCGTCCTGGCCACTGATTGGCTGGATTGCACGCCATGCCGGAACCCTTTTTTTTCAACGTGGCGCAGGGGATGCGGCTGCAGTCCGACAAGCGCTTGCCATGGCCCTGGAACATGGAGATTCCGTGCTGTTATTCCCTGAGGGGACGACCACCTCCGGGGAAAGCGTCAAAACGTTTCACCCACGCCTGCTCGGAGCCGCGATCGCGGCCGAACGCCCGGTACAGGCAATGACCATTGCCTACCACCGAGACGGGCAGATTGACCGCCTGGTTCCCTTCATCGGCGACGATGATTTTGTCGTCCATCTCTGCCGCCTGCTGAGGAAGCCTGCAGTACGGGTGGACATCATGTTCCATCCACCCCTGATAGTTTCCAGCAGTGACAGCTCCAGCGAGCTGGCTCGGACGCTCCACCATCAGGTCACTCAGGGGCTGGAAGCTCTGCGCATTAAACGGGACACGTCAGCTTTCTAACACGCTTGAGATCAATGGTGCGCATCTGCAAGAGAGGCTTGTGGGTAACCGCCTAGCGAAAGTGTCGTTTCGTTACCCAGAAGTGAGCGTGGATGGGTAATCACCAAGAGCCATATTGGGTTGTTCGTTATTGTAGGTCCATAGCCACCGAGTTGCATATTCCTGATCCTCCTCAATGGAGTGGAACAGGTATTGGGCCAGCAGGTCATAGCGCACAGTGCGGTTGTAGCGCTCAATATAGGCGTTTTGCTGTGGGTTGCCGGGCTGGATAAAGACCAGTGTAATACCTTGTTTTTCAGCCCAAGCAGCCAGTGTGGCACTGATGTATTCCGGGCCATTGTTACAGCGGATCTGGATGGGCTTTCCCCGCCACTCGATGATTTGATCCAAGGCCCGGACAACACGCTTGTGGTTCCAGGGATAACCTTTAACGTTGCGCAGATAGAGAAAACACAGGTCGAAACCCCAGTTGCGCTGGTTGTGGGTCAAGCGAACCAGCAGACCAGCGATCTCGGCGTTCTCACTGCTGAGCCTGGCCTGATATCGATAGCAGGACTCACTGACACTGAAACCACACAGGCTTGACGAATGCTACAACGAGCAGCAGCAACGGCTGTTTGCGCCATCTCGCGGCGGAGAGATGGCTTTACCACTTTCCCTTAAGGGCTTCCTTGCGTAACTCAGCCTTGAGCCGCTCCTCGGCATACATCTTTTTCAGTCGCCGGTTTTTATCCTCAAGCTCTTTCATGCGCTTAATCATGGAGGTATCCATGCCGCCGAATTTTGCGCGCCACTTGTAAAAGCTGGGACTGCTCATGCCGTTCTCACGGCAAAGTTCAGGCACCGGCATGCCGCTCTTGGCTTGCTTCAAGATCGCCATGATCTGGCTGTCAGAAAAACGTGATGTCTTCATGCAGAATCTCCCTGCGTTTAGCTTATGGAAAATTCTACTTTTGACCTCGGTTTTTAGGGGGGATTACCTAGGAACGACTGACATTGGCTGCAGCTCGTCGCTCAATCTAGAATTTTGAGGGTATGCTTTTACCACCTCGCGAGTCAGTATCTACTGAATCAGTCAAGCGCGTTTTTTAGGCTGTCATAAAGGCAGTCAATGAATGCTCGAACTTTGACAGGAACGGTTCGATCTTCACGATGGATTATGTGCACAGGGATTGGCGGCAACTCCCACTCTTCAAGGACAACCTTCAGTCTACCGTCGGCAACAGCGGGTCCTACCTGATAGGACAGTGCCCGAGTAATCCCGAGGCCATTAACGGCTGCTTCGATAACAGCGTCATTCGATGTGGCGGTCAGTCTCGGTCTTACTTTTACGCTGATTTCCCGGTTTTCAGCACTAAATCTCCAGGCTGGAGAGAAGTTTCCTGTCCTGGCTGCAATTAGCGCGTGATTTGCCAAATCTTTTGGTGAGCGGGGAATGCCCTTGGCCACCAGGTAGTCAGGGGAACCGACCAGAACCGTACGGACTTCCGCAACTTTCCTGGCTCGAATGCTGGAATCCGGCAATCGGCCAATTCTCACGCCCACGTCTACACCTTCTTCCAGCATATCAACGATGCGGTCAAGTAAGAGGGCGTCGACGGTCATGTCCGGAAACTTTTTGAGGAACGTTGCAATGCCGGGCATCACGTGAAGACGACCAAACATTGCGGGGGCTGTTACCACAAGATGTCCCTTTGGCGCAGCTGCTGTTCCCGAGATGGTTTCTTCTGCATCTGTAATATCGGACAGGATCCGTTTGACATCTTCCAGATAGCGCGCCCCAGCTTCAGTAATCCGGACCTGCCTGGTTGTGCGCTTAAAAAGCTGAACGTTCAAATCTTCTTCCAGGGAGGAAATGGCGCGCGTAATTGCCGGCCCTGAGAGGCTCAGTCGTCGAGCCGCCGATGAAAAGCCTCCTTCCTCTGCGACGGCAACCAGCACCTGCATCTGATGAATTCGGTCCATTCAATTATTACTCCAAGCGAAATAATGTTCTGCCTTTTGCGATTATTCTCCAATTCTCCAGGAACAGCCATAGTGATAGCACGTTCCGAGATAACACCGGAACGCTCAACAAATCATCAGAGGATTGGAGCTATGAGCCGTATTAATGTCGTTGAAAAAGGTAATGCAACATTTGAGCAGGCGGAGTTACTAGAAGCTATCCAGGGGAAGCTAGGTATGGTGCCTAATTTTCTGAAGGTGTTTGCAAACTCCCCCTCGGCCCTGCGGGCTTTTCTGGGACTGCATTCCATCTCAGAAGAAGGCAGCCTGGATCTGCAAACCCGAGAGCGGATTGCGTTGACCGTAGCTCAGCAAAACGCTTGTCAGTACTGCGTATCTGCTCACACGGCGATTGGTCGGAAAGCGGGACTCAGTGGCTCGGAGATTGAGGCCAACAGAGCCGGTAGCAGCGGGGACGCAAAGGCCGCTTCAGCCGTGAAGTTTGCGCGGGCGATTGCCGAACACAACGGAGACGTGACCAACGCTGAGCTTCAGGAGGTCCGGGATGCAGGCTTCTCAGAGGCAGACATTGTAGAAATCATCACACACGTTGGTATGAACGTTCTTACCAACATTCTGGGCAAAGCCAGCCGGGTCGCGATTGATTTTCCGTCTGTTGAACTTGAGCTTAGCCACTAGCGTTGGTGGCCGGGATGCGTTGTTTGATAGAGCAGCAGCGTCTCGGCCTTCCATAAAGATCATCTGGAACCAAGAGAGAAAACCATGGCTCATAAATTTGCGGAGATTGCTTTTACTCAGACGGTTAGGCGGGTCCAGGAGGCAATGGGCAGTCGCTCGGGTTATGCGTCCATGGACTCGGGACCTGATCATAATAACCTGCTAAGTGAGCGCGAAAAGGCCTTCATTGAAGCCCGAGACAGCTTTTATATGGCGAGTGTTAGCGAGACCGGATGGCCGTATCTGCAGCATCGTGGCGGGCCTGCAGGTTTTCTGAAGGTTCTCGATCAGTCGACGCTTGGGTTTGCCGACTATTCCGGTAACCGACAGTACGTCACGACAGGGAATGTCCTGAAAAATGATCGGGTAGCTGTGTTTTTCATGGATTATCCGAATCGCGTCCGGCTGAAACTGCTTGGGCGGATGGAGCTCGTGGATGGCGATGACACCCCCAAAATGGTGCGTCTGGAAGATGATGGTTATCGAGCTCGCGTGGAGCGGGGAATGATCATTCACATCGAGGCGTTTGACTGGAATTGCC
Organism: Marinobacter psychrophilus; assembly: GCF_001043175.1. Taxonomy (NCBI): domain Bacteria; kingdom Pseudomonadati; phylum Pseudomonadota; class Gammaproteobacteria; order Pseudomonadales; family Marinobacteraceae; genus Marinobacter; species Marinobacter psychrophilus. Next base: position 3,529,348 of record NZ_CP011494.1, on the reverse strand, counting down.
CGCAACATATTACGCCTCGTTACAGCCAGGCCGAGGTGGACAAGCTGATCGAATTGGAGCGCGAAGAGAATCGCGATCTGAGATCCCGGGCAGGGCAGTTGGCATCGCCGAATATCTCTAAGATCGGGGAGGGGGAGCTTGAGCTGATTGTAACTGGTGTGCGACAACTCGCTGACAGGATTCGGGCATTTGAGCTAAGAGCGCCCTCCGGAGAACCACTACCAGACATCAAGCCAGGGGCGCACATCGAAGTGCCCGTTGTTTTGGGCAGCAGTACAAACGAGGTCCGCCGATACTCCATTGCCTCCAATCCAAACCGCAGAGACGTTTATGAGATTGCGGTATTCTGCGAGCCCGATGGTCGGGGAGGGTCGGACTGGATCCACAAGAACTATCAATTAGGTAGCGTTTTGGGGGTCTCCCTGCCAATCAACTACTTCGATATCCAAACTGACACAAATCCAGCTGTCCTGATTGCCGGTGGTATCGGTATCACACCTATAAAGTCGATCGCTCAGGCGCTGCAAGACCAGACTGTTGATTTCGAACTTCATTACACCGGTAGGAAAGCGTCTGCAATGGCCTACCTTGACCGACTACAAAGGGAGTTCGGGCCGAGAATGACCAGTTACGTTGGAGATCTCGGCCAGAGAATGGATCTCGAAAGAGTTTTGGCGAGCGCGCCTGCCAACGCCGAAGTTTATGTCTGCGGCCCCGCGAAATTGATTGACGGGGTACTCATTGCTGCGAACCAACTCGGAATCGATCGGGAACGCGTTCACTTCGAACGCTTTGATGCGCAGGTTGGAGCCGACGCCAGACTGGTTGAAGTGACACTTTTGCGATCCGGAGAGGTGCTTCATGTCACACCGGACCAGACACTTCTGGATGCCATTCTGGATGCAGGTGTCGAGATTCCAAACAGCTGCCGTGTTGGCCAGTGTAAATCATGCGCCGTCAAGGTTCTTGCTGGCGAACCAGAGCATTGGGACGAAGCACTCACACCCTTCGAACGCGATAGCGGGGGCCTGATGTGCCCGTGTGTTTCGCGCGCAAAGGGGAATTCTCTGGTTCTGGATATCTAGTGGCTGCCAATCCGTGAGTCTAGAGTGTGGACTTAAGTTTGCCGCTGTATCGCCAGAGTTTTTGGGCCATTTCCGCCCAGTCATCCTCTCCAACCAGGCTGGTAAACTCCTCATGAGCTTCTTCCCATTTGAGCAATGCTTGCTGGAATATTTCTTCGCCCTTAGTCGTGAGTGACAGGCCCAAAGAGCGTTTGTGGCCTGTAGGTTGAGATTGGAGCAGGCCTTTGGCTATCAGCTTTTCGACAGTCCGTTGCAGTGATGTTCTCTCCATGCCAAGCAGATCCGCAAGCTCGTTGATGGAGTTTGGTGGTGATAATTTGATGGCATTCAGTATGGAAAACTGAGTGATGCGAAGACCGGTTTCCGACAGGCTGTTGTTATAGTGGCGGGTTACCAGCCTTGAAAACACCCTTGAATACAGCGCCGCACACGTTTGGGCGACATCCAGAGGCGTCGTATTATGGCTGTCGGATAAGTGCTCGGACATTGCCGGTTCCTGCTTCATGAAGTGTATATGCATCATGGTAGGTTCACCCAACGGGAATGTCTACTGCCACTAGTTGAATGGCGTAAAGCAGTTCCTTCTCCTCGGCATTTATTAATATCAAATTCACGAAATTTCCTCTTGCGCACCCTATTGTAGTGTATATACACTTCACAAATGGAATTTGAGAGTCCGTAGTTGATTCCGAGTCAGATCACATTGTTGAAGTTCAGTCGGAGGGAAGGTCACATGAGTTTATCACTAAGCTTGCTGCAAGCTTTTTTTGGCATATATAGCCGATTGTCACCTCCGGGAGCCGCTCGAAAAGCTGTCAAGCTAATGACCAGTCCCCGGATTAAAGAAGAACGACGAAGGTCATCGATTCCGTTGTTTGATCAGGCCGTGCAATTGAGTGGAGGAGGCGTTTTGTCCATCCACGGCAACGGTCAGAAGAAGATGCTGCTGTTGCACGGATGGTCTGGCTGGATCGGGCAATTCAAAGATCTGATCAGTCAGCTTGATCCGAATGAGTACACCATTTATGCGGTTCATCCTCTGGGGCATGGGGAATCTCACGCAGAGGAATCGCATCCCGGGCGGTTTATTGAAGCCGTTCTGGAAGCACGTGATTACGTGGGAGTACCCTTTGATGTTGCTATCGGGCACTCCCTGGGCGCGGCCGCGCTGGTGTATGTACAAGCAATGAAAAGCTGTTTCGACCGTTTGGTACTAGTTTCAGGCCCAGCAACGATTGAGGGGGTACTGAACCGGTTTGCCCGATTCGTGAATCTTGGCGAAAAGAGTAAACGACTTTTCATCCGTGGTATGGAAACAACGGTAGGGTTGGATGTTAACCGGTTAGATCTGGTCACGCTCGCACCAGCAATCATGGAACCCACGTTGCTGGTTCACGACGTTATGGATCAAGAGGTGCCAGTCATTGAATCAAAGGCGCTGAATGAGGTTTTCCCGCGCAGCCGGTTGTTCGAGACCAGTGGGTATGGTCATAGCCGACTTTTGCAGAACCCTGATGTGATTAGCGAGATCGTGAAGTTTATCCATTCACCCCGTCCGGCCCTGATAAGCATCTGAGCATAGGAAAAAGTGAATAGCGTAGGGCGTCGAAGCGCCTTTTTTAAACATCTTTGAAGTGTATATACACTAGGAGGAGGTGATGGCTGGACATCAGGAGCATCGCTCAACTGCGTTTCTGTTTTTCAAACGTCTGATTCGGTATCGCTGGTTCTCGCTGATCGCGGCACTGATTGTTGTTGGTGGCCTTGGCAGTCAGCTTGGGGAGTTAAAAAAGAACACCCAGGCCGATGCGTTTATCGACGACAACGAACCGGCGCTGATCTATCGGCGCGCTGTCGAAGAAATTTTCAACCTGAAAGATCCTATGGTGATTGCAGTGCAAAACGATGGGGCGGCAGGGATCTACAACGAGAGAAGCCTGAAACTGGTGCAGTGGTTGAGTGATCAGCTGATATCCGTGCCAAATATTGACCCTCAGGGCATCACTAGCCTGGCGACCGAGTCCAATATCCAGGGGGATACCTTTGGAATGGAGGTTCGGGAATTTCTTGATGGCCCTCTCGATGGGGCTCACATCAAATGGATTGAAAACAGCGTTAAGAATTTTCCTCTCTACGACGGCAGCCTGGTTGCCGCCGATGGCTCCATGACATTAATCGTAGCCGAGCTGTTGGATCAGGGGCAGGCTGAAGCGACCTATCAGGCTGTAATGGGGCTCATTGAGCGGGCACCAAAGGGGCAGGAACAAATCCATGTTGCAGGAGAGGGTGCCATCGTCGGTTTTCTGTCTGAGTACATTGACCGTGATGCGAAAAGGTTGAACCCCTTGGCAGGTCTCATTATTACTATTGTATTGATCGCAGCCTTTTTTACCCCACGGGCAACCATTATTCCTAACCTGATTGTTGCGGGCACTGTCGCCGGAACGCTGGGGGCAATGGCAGTCGGCGGAGCAGAATTCTATGTCATCACCAACGGCTTGATCGTCTGCATGATTGGAATTGCCGTTGCTGATTCCATTCATATTTTCTCTGAATATTACGAAATTCTGTCCGCTGACCCCGCGTTGCCCCATTCCGATGCGATTGCTACGGCAATGGCCAACATGTGGCGCCCGGTTACTCTGACCACCCTGACAACAGCGGCTGGGTTTCTGGCTCTGTATCCCACCAATGATATGCCGCCGCTGCAGTACTTTGGCATCTTCGGTGCCGTAGCGGTTTTGATTGCGGGCATTCTGACACTTTTCGTGACGCCTTCACTGCTGTCCTTTTTCAAAGCGCGGCCTAGCAGGCTTTTCCAACGTCAAAACAGCCTGATTCCAAACAGAGGCTTGGTGAAAATACTGAGCTCACTTTCTCTGAAGCATCCGAAGAAAGTCCTTGCGGGAGGGCTACTGCTTGGCGGCCTTGCAGTGGTGGGAGCCTCAAACGTGGTGATCAACGAGGAAAGGATCGAAAATTTTCAGCCACATGAACCGATCTACGTCGCTGATAAGGCAATCAATGCTTCGATGGATGGAACCTACTATCTGGACGTAGTGATCGAAGCACCTGATGCAGAGGGAATTTACGATCCGTCCGTGTTGAGAGATATCAGTCAGCTGCAGAGCTTCCTGGAAGGGCAGTCCGAGGTACATGGAACAACCTCCATTGCTGACTACATCAAGCAGATGAATAAAGCCGTCCATGAGGATGATCCAGCATTCTACGCCTTACCGGATGACAAGAATCTCATTGCCCAGCTGTTTCTCTTGTACACGGCATCAGGCGATCCGACTGACTTCGAGGAGCGCGTGGATTCCCAGCGCAAAACAGCGTTGGTCAGAGCAAGCCTGAAAACAGGGTCCTATCAGGTTAGCCGCTCTCTCATTCCACGGCTCGAGAACTACCTCTCCGCTGAATTTGATGGCGAAGTGACGGCGCAAATAAGCGGCCGGATTAACGTGGATTACCACTGGATTGATGGCATTGCCGACAGCCATGTTAATAGCGTAATCGTGTCATTTCTGGCTGTATTTTTAATGGCCGCACTCCTCTTTCGGTCAATCATCGCCGGCATGATGGCAGCGATTCCGGTTGGATTGTCCATCCTGGTGATCTACGCCGTCATGGGTGCAAAAGGTATTTGGCTCGGCGTGGGAACATCCATGTTCGCCGCCATTGCCATAGGCCTGAGCGTGGACTTTGCGATCCACACCATTGACCGACTCCGGGAAGCAATGTCAAAGCCTGGGGATCTCAGCAGCATTCAGCGCATTTCAAGTGTCTTCGTGTCCACCGGGCGCGCACTCTGGTTTAACCTTCTGGCCGTCTCTCTGGGTTTCGGTGTTCTGATGACCAGCCAAGTTCCTCCCCTAGTGAACTTCGGAATGTTGGTGGCATTGTCTGTATTGGTTGCGTTTGTTGCCAGCCTGCTCTTGATTCCCGCGATTACTCTTATTTTTCAGCCAAAATTCATGCTCGGCCAAAGCGGGAGTTTCTGGAAAACCGGAATGATCCTGCTAGCGCTTTTGGCAGCGGCCGCGCTGACCAGCAAAGCCGTCGCAGGTGAGGGCGCGCCTGCAGTCGATGAGATTATCCAACAGATGAACGACCGCCCTGAGGGTGTTTCTGTTCAACGGGATATGATCATCACTTTGACTGATCGCCGTGGTAACACTCGTGAAGAACATACCCGGGCGTTTCGTCGCTACTTCGGAGAGAACAAGAAGACGGCAATCTTCTATACAAAGCCTGCAACCGTTGCGGGAACTGCGTTCCTGACGTGGGATTACGAGGACCAGGCCAGAGAAGATGATCAATGGCTCTACCTGCCGGCATTGAGGAAGGTTCGACGGATCTCTGCGTCCGATCGCGGCGATTACTTTCTGGGGACCGACTTCACCTACGAAGAAATCAAGAAAGAGAGCAAGATTGCTGCCGAGGACTACCGATTCTCACTACTCGGTGAAGAGGAGGTAGATGGTCATTCTACCTGGAAAGTAGAGGCGACTCCGATTGATCAGGAGGTTAGTCGTGCACTGGGCTATGGACGGGTGGTGTTCCGTATCGATTCATCTTTGTGGATTCCACGACTGACCGAATATTGGGACGTAAGGGGTAATTTTCTCAAGACGGTGCACGCACGCGGTATTGAGAAGATTGACGGCATCTGGGCCATCACTGATATCGACGCCACCAACAAGAAGACCGGTCATTCCACACGCATCCAGTTCCACAACACGGACTACGGAGCAGACGTGCCCCCACGTTTGTTTGAGCAGAATGCATTGAAGCGGGGCTACTGAGATGAAACCGGTTCGAATGCTGATACTGCCGATCATCTGGACCCTGCTCCTTACGCCAGTCCGGGCCGCTGAAGTTGAGCACGCCTCCCTGATCGAGGTAGAGGCCGCCTATTCCCCTGAGGTCAGTGGTTGGCAGAAGCAGGAAATAGTCTGGAGACCTGAATGGATAGCGCGTTTTGAGTCGGGAATGCGCCTTACGCTGTTAGGGGAAGGGCGCCTTGATGCAAAAGATGAACTGGACCCGGGGCGGCCGGACCAACCCTTTCGCGCGGGGCTGACGCAGAAAAGCTTTCCTGGTGATCACGCCGACGTGGAACTCAGGGAATTTTACCTGGATAACTATGTCGGTGACGCCTTTGTGCGCCTGGGCAAGCAGCAGATCGTCTGGGGGCAAGCCGATGGTCTGAGGGTGCTGGATGTATTAAATCCGCTGAGCTACCGGGAGTTTATACTCCCGGATATTGAGCATCGGCGTATCCCGTTATGGTCTGCACTCACAGAGATTCCGCTGGATAACGGGACTGCCCAGATCGTCTGGATCCCGGACGCTACGGTGACCAAAAGCACGTTACCGGGCGCCACGTATTCCCTCATCCCGGACCCGTTTGCGGGAGAAGGGCGGCTGGAGGTAGATCGCCCTGACTCGTTTGCCAAGAGCGATTTTGGGTTAAAGTTGTCAACGTTCCAGCAAGGCTGGGATCTTTCTCTGAATTATCTCTACCACACAATTGATGATCCACTGATTCAGTTTGATCCCTCAGAGCAACTGATTAGGGCGGATTATAATCGCTCCCACTTGATCGGCGGCACTGCATCAAAACCGTTTGGGGATGTAACATTTCGCAGTGAGATCGGTCTTGAAAGTGAAAAGCGGTCACTGGACCCCGCAACCGGACAAGTCAGGAAGTCAGAAGTCGCGTCTTATGTGCTTGGACTGGATTACAGTGGCTTCAGTGACTGGTTTGTCAGCACGCAGTTCTTCCAGACATACCGTTTTTCCACTGAGCGCGATGAAGAGCCGTCCGACGAGCAGTTCACGCTACTGGTAAGGCGTGATGCAATGAACAACGCCTTGTCACTGGAGGTTCTCGGCATATATGACCTGAACAATCGGGACTCACTGATCCAACTGGAAGCTGAGTACTCAGTATCGACCAACGTGGTTCTGCGGACGGGGGCTGATCTGTTTTTTGGAAAACGGACAGGGACCTTTGGCCAGTTTCATGACGAGAGTCGCCTGTCTGCAGGTTTCACTCTGAGTTTTTAAGCGCAATGACTATCTCCACTGGGGGCAAATAAATGTTGGATAAAATACTATTGACCGTGGGCATCCTGCTTTAAGGCGTTGTTGTTCCGTACCTGGAAATCAACGACACCCACGTACTCAATCCTGCCTGGGTTGCTCATGCACGGATTCATGAAGTCTGGCAGCTGTTTACCAACTCATCCCCCATCTTCACCTGCCGACGCGTGTCCAAACTGAGAACATTCGTATCCTGAAATGGACTCTGACCGCTGATTCAACGCCACTTCGACGGCTTGTTGGACAAAAGCTTAGTTTCGCGTCGGAACATGTGTACCTGGTGGTAGTTGAATCAGTCCAATTCTGGATCCGGTCATTTTCTCGACTTAATCTTCTCCATAGGGGCTGCGAGGCATCCGGTTTACTGCATCGACACAAATTTTGAGGGATGCATCAACAATCTCAACCGTTTCAGACTGCGTCTTTTCCGCTTTGCTTGGTACGGGGTATTCGTACCGAGAAATCGGACTGTTATTCAACGTAAGGAGCGCTCCGCCAACTGTCTGATGGAAAACGGGAATCCCCGACTCATGCACTGCAGTTGACGGATGATCTTTTCTGACGTGGATAGGCTTTAACCTGACATAAATAAAACGTAGTCAATCTACAGTAGCCTTTTAATATCAGGGCATTCAAGGGAGTTGGTGTCAGGATCATAGTGATTGCGAGTGATGGCCTATGGCAGATCTATTTCCCCAAGCCACAAAACACAGGCAGAAAAAAACCCCTACTAGCGGGGCTTTAAGGTTCTGTGAGTTCCGGTGTAACCCCGGTGCCTCAGGAGTTGGTGGAGAAAGCGTCCCTTGAATAGCGTCTTTAAGATTCTGATTAATACCGTTTAAATTATAGAATTTTAGTCGCGTTACCCACGTTAAGACGGCTATGCACCGGTGGGAAAAGGCATAACATAGTCGCTTTTCTTGAGCCTAGCTATGCGGGAGATTGACCTAAAACCGTCGTCAGTGCTAAGGATCACTACAAAGCTCTCTAGCGTTCCCGTTAATATCTTTACCCCGAAAGGGCTCATAATTTATTATAAATAATTGATAAATTTATATAAATAATTATTTTATTAAAAAATGTACCACAATATATACCCCCTAAATCATTTCTGTACTGCGGAGTGATTCCCATGTTTGAGATTGGGCGTAGCAAGCTATAATGTGCCAAAAGAGAATTATAGCGCATGCATTAACGGGCGGCTGGTAATTGCGATCAGGACAAAGCAGGGAACTGGCTCCAGGCCGGGTCTCTGCTTTCACTATTCCATTAAAGTATCTTTTTAAGCGGCCCGTGATCTACCTAGCACGAAGAAGGGTTCTACTCTGTTTCCATGGTTGCGCTTCAATAAAGTTGCAGAGAGGCGGACTGAGCTGCTTAGTGTCATAAAGGACTTCATCGATCAGCTTTCGAACCCTTTCACATAATGTACTTGGTAAGTCTTCTATGCTTGATCAAATGTCCGCATTGTTCTCTAAGCGGACCTTTCTTACGGTGCCGCGACTGACCGTTTTGACCACAAAACGGACCTTTTGCCGAGCTGCGTAACCCCGTAATTCCCCCAAGGTTAACTGGAACTACTGACGCGTTGGAAATAGCTGGTGTTTCAAGGTTTGCTACTGAGACGTCTTCCCGTTGTCAGAAAGCGGTATTCAAGCGAGTAATCGATACGTGCATCCTCTACTCAGAATCAATCAGGCTTAAACTTTTAACGTGTTAAAAACGATGGCTGAGGGCCACGTCGACTCCCTGAGTCACCTGATCGATACCGCCTTGCACCGCCCAAGCCGAATTTAACTCATAACTGACTGCTAGGCGCCGACGGTTTCTCGGCCGCTCATCACTTGAGACCCCAAAATGATCGATCTCGGCCGAGAGCCGGGCTTGGCCAAGGCGCAAGCTGGCACTCACCGCCAGACCAGGGAAGACCCCTTCACCGGAAAAATACGTCAGCGTCGGCATCACTGAGAACTGGGTCTGAGTTCCACCCCAAGCCATACCGATAGCGGTCCTCACCTTATAATTCAGGCGATCCCCGTCGAAAGCACGAGACCATCCGGCGGTGAACCCCCATGAAAGCGGTCGTTCTACTACCGAGCGTTTTTTGGTAGCCGCCAGGGCAAGCAAATCCAGTTTTTCCAGCGAGACGTTTTCATTTCGCACGCTCAAGGTCGTATCCAGGTAACGAAAGCTACTCTCAGTAGCCAGCGCGAGGCTGTCAAAGGAACGATCAAAAAGACCGGGGCGAAAGCGTAAGGTAGTGCGATCGGCAGGGTTATTAAGCCAGCCGATCTCCAATAACCGAGGCCGTTCAGGACGGATCGGGTCAGGAGCGGGGCCAGATAGAGGTTTGGCAGGCAGGCTCATCAGTTGCGAGTAATCTGCCGGTGGTGCGCCGAGTGCCCGAAATTGACGTTGATAGATAGCTTGAGCCAATGGCAACAAATCGTTACCGTTTCGAGCAACCCACGCGGCCTTGTCGGGCGATGCAAGAAGCGCTTTTAGGACTTTCTGATCATTGTGTGGCAACGAATGGTAGGCAGCGAACAGAGCCTCCGAACGCGCGGGCATCTCACTAGAGCGAACTATTAAGTCCTTGTTGCGCAGGACACGAATGAGGCTCTGGGGGGAAACGAGGCCAGGAGCAACGTCGCCAAGCTCCGTCGGAAAGGCAATTTCCATCAGCTCCTGAATGCGTGTAGCGCAGTTACCCCAAAAGAAATTATAAGGCCGGTTCAGTGCCGCCAGCTCAAAGATGTGATAAAGCAATAATTTTTTATTGCCGGGCTGAACATCCAGCTCATAGGTCTGGATAGGACGCTGGTCTACCTCGATATATTCACTGATCATCTGGTGGTAGGGCGCCACATGGTACTGCCCTGGAATGGAGGAAAAAGCGCCCGCAGCCGTAATCTGAAGCATGCTTTCACCGCTATCAAGAGGAGCAAGAAATGCTAACGTTCGGGAGAAATATTCATTGTCCTTTTTCCGGAACTTTAGGAATATGTGACCGAAGTAAGACATCGGCGATGCAACCGACGGCCCGGCGAAGACCAGCTCCAGGGAATCTGAGTCCATAACCGACATAAATTCTTTCAACTTCGGACAGTCGGAGAAATCAAGCTCCTCGCCAAGCAGGCCCTCACGCTCCAAATAAAGCATACGGGCAGGAAAACGGCACTTGTACTGCTCCGTTGGCCCTGTCAACAGGGCGCGCATTTCCGCGGTAGGATCAACGGAAACATCGGTCAGGAAGAACGGAGAGGCTGTCAGATCTGTTAACACAGCTTGATCAGCAATCAGCAACTTGCGCCAGACGGAGTCATCCGTATTAGCCAAAGACTCATGCGACCCGAAAACCGACGCCAGCCACAGCATAAGTGTGAAGCGCCGATTGAGCCAACGACCGGGTGGAAACAATGTGAAGAGGTTAAATATTAGCAACGGCGATCGGCGTTCTTCAGCCCCAGATAAAGTTCATAGGCGCTGTCGGCATTCTCTGCAATGTCCTGAAGACACCCCAGATCAACTTGACTCGCACGTGATTGCAGCAGGCGCAGCAGACTCTTGACCCGTGGTCCCTTGGCCACGCTAATTTCATAGCGTAAGTGGGTGGCATTCTGAAGGACAAACCCCGCAAGATCGGGGTCCAGCCAATTCTCTCTACGTTGTTCCGGGATTTGAGAGGAAGCCGCAGCACCGCCAACCAGGGCCATCAGCAATACCGCAGTAAGCCCACAGGCCGCTCTGTTGATCAGATTCATTAGTTTACGGCGTTGGTCTCTTCATCTTTAGCCAACTCAACGAAATATGAGTTAGGCTCATATTCAAACGCTGCACCAGAAATCATGTCAGTCGTGGAATAATCCCAAAATATGCTCAGCACTGTAACCGGGTCATAGGACTTAGTAATATCACGGCTAACTGTCTTGTAGCCTTCCTTTTGAATCATGAACGCATCTTTTTTGTTCTTCTTGACGCTGAGAGAAACTGGTGTGGTCCCAACCCTCGCCCCGTCGAGATAAACATCCGCACCTTTTGGGTCACTGTTAAACGTCAGTGTTTGAGTGGTGCCAGAAATCACTGTGGCACAGCCAGACAGCGTTAGAACCACCAGAGCAGCTGAAGCTTGAATCAGAGACCGCATTGCTTTATTCATACAAAAACTCCACGTAGGTTGAATACTTCTTTTGTAGGCATTTTTTCTTTCCACCTGAGAAGGCGCTGGCACACTATCATTAATAATCAGCAATGTCATAAATTTCATTTAAAATCAGTGCCATTGGCTGCCATATTTACTTGCAGTTAACACCCATATGTGCTGGTGATTAACAGGTTGAGGTAGCCCTAAGAATTAAAAAGCTTCCCCAAGGTGAAATCTTCTGGGCCTTCCCGAGGCGGTTGAAAATAGCCTATCTCGGCGCGGCAAAAAGGTCCGCTTTCCAATGAAAGCTGGCCAAAATTGGTTGAGGTAAAAAGATTCGCTTTTATCAGTCGTTTGGCATTATTTAATCGACTCGCCCTTCGCAATTCTCCGTCATGCTCTGACTCCGCTTCGTTTTGAGCAGCTTCAAATTTCGATGTGCTCAGAAAGCTCAAGAGCATCATCAATCTCGACGCCCAGATATCTCACAGTGCTTTCAAGGCTTCTGTGTCCTAATAGTATCTGGACCGCTCTGAGATTCTTGGTCTGACGATAGATTAGCGCGACCTTGGTGCGTCTCATCGAATGAGTTCCGTAAGCCGTGCTGTCCAACCCAATAAACAAAAGCGAACCTTCGGAGCGCCGTCAATTACTCACTTTCTTCACCCTGAATTGGTTAAGAAACAAGATTTCATGATTGATGGTGAGCGATCAGGGAGTTTACCTGGTGACCCAAGGTTTCCGGGGGACGTGAAGGTTTTAATCAAGATGGAAGCCTTGCCTAAAGGCGAGTTACTGGTTAAAACATCAGTACCTATCCAAGATTTGGAGTTCAATGATGTTTTCTCGGCTAAATTTATGCGTGCTCTCGCTGCTCCTGGTCACCAGCGTGGCTCATGGCGGTTTCCCGCCATCTTGGTACATGAATGCTCTTGAAAAGCCTGACCCCAAAATCCTGGGTTACGTTGCCCAGTTTGAGGAAGATGCCTGCGTGATTACGGAGCGCGAGCTAAAAGACGCCGTGGCAAGCGTCATCACGGGATCGGAAGTTGAGCCAAAGCCAGGACGCCGCGGGGAAGTCCACTTGAGTGTCAGCGTCAGATGCCTCGACGTCGACCAGACCTCCGTCTTTTCCCTCGCCATTCAGTTTGGCAGAAAGGACTCCGACTCAACGGTGCTTTACGTTAGAGACTACGGCGAGATCTTCGCAGCTATGGAGGCTGACGCCGTGTTACAAAACATAAAAACCGCAGTCGAAGCCGCGATGACCGATTACACCTTGGCCAATTTCGACCGGTGATAGGGAATCGCACGCTTTGTGAATCCTCCATTTCTTTTTGGCCACGCTGGTTGCCGCGATGGAGCAACATGGTACCGAATGGCATGTTCGATACTGGCTGTACGTCGCTGCGGCCATTCCTGAACAGAGGCTGATTTTCTTCGAGGGCAAATCGTGGTCTATCCGCCTGAATGTTCGCTTTGCGACCTCAGCGTGCCTTGTTTCCGAATAGCGGACCGGGAAAAACCCTATCTGAAAAAGGTCCACTTCCATCACATATCGGCCCTTATTTTCAGGCAAGCAGCTCCAAATGACACAATCTTCTCGAGGACTTTCTAGTTGGCAATTGATCCTGCTGCAAGTAAGGCATAATGACTGATCGAAGTGGACGATTTGGCGTGGAAGTGCAAAGGGATCTGGGCCGGTAACGAGTGAAAACGTGTTACTCCCAAAACTGCTGGACGTGAGCTTTCCTACGATTCCATCAAATCTCAAACCTATATCACCTCCGTGAACCAAGGCGCTGAAAGTGCCTTCCCTCCCAATTCACAGAGGTATTTTCAATGCTCGAACCATGTCTCAACTGCCAATCTGTCTGGATTGGTAAGAAAAACTATGGCAAGAAAACGGCTGGTGTGGTTGATGCGTCTGCCGGCACTGATCCCGATTCCCGGGATGACTCTCGTTAAGTCATTTCGTAAATTCCATAGGAGAACAACCATGGCTCACCTTATTGAGCAGGTGGCCTATGTTGGCCAAACCCGGTGGAATGGCCGGGGTAATCAACTCACGACGAATCAGCCCCTGAAAGTCTGGGTCAAGTAAGCCGGTTTGGATTGGCAGCTCGAGGAAAGCCCCGTTCGCTACGTCACCAATGCCGGTGGCACCCTCGGGAAGATCCTGCCTTACCCGGATAGCAAGGTGCTGTAACGGTTAGACGCCAAAGCTCCGCTGTCTGTTGTTGGTAACCCTTTCAAAGTGGTCCAGCCCGAAGAAATTCTGGAGTTCTATCGGGATCTAACCGAGGTTTCCGGTTTTGAACTGGAAACAGCGAGCGTGCTGAAAGGTGGCCGGAAAATGTGGGCGCTTGCTCGCACCGGCCAGTCCGGTGTGCTGCAAGGCAATGATCAAACCAATGCCTATGTGCTGTTGGCTGCGGCTTGTGATGGCACCATGGCCACCACCGCGCAATTCATCAGCATTCGTGTGGTATGCAACAATACACTAGCTGTGGCGCTTAGGGACGCCACCGCTACTGCGGTAAAGGTGAAGCACAATACAGCCTTCGATGCGGACCTAGTGAAGAAGCAGCTCGGCATATCCGTCTCCGCTTGGGACGACTTCATGTATCGCTTGAAGACACTGGGCGAACGGAAAGTGAAGACCACCGAAGCCAGGAACTACTTCCTCAAGATGTTCACCGATGATTCCGGTAATGGGGTCGGCAAAACCAACGAGCGGTCCATGGCCAAAGCCCTCGGGCTGTATGAAGGCGATGGCATGGGCGCCACGCTGGCTTCATCCAAAGGTACTGCTTAAGGTTTGGTGAATGCTGTGACTGAATTCATCGATTACCAACACAACAGGCATTACAACAAAGACCAGTCTCAACTCGACCTATTCCAATAGAGAGCTTACAGCATCCGCTCAGCGTGTACGACCGGCTGCTGGAGGCTCGCCTATGAACCTGCAACATCAGCGTATTGAGCATGCTTGCGCAAGCCTCAAGCTCGATACCCTGGCCAGTGAATGGGCGGCCATCGCCGACCATGCTGCTTCAAACTAAGGCACCTTGGCTGACTTCCTGGAGCAGCTTTTGCATCTGGAACTGAACGCTCGATCACAACGATCCCGAGAGACTTTGTTGAAGTTCGCAGGCTTCCCGGGACGAAAGCTCTTTGAAGATTACGATTTCAAGTTCGCCAGCGGAGCCCCGCGCAAACAGCTGAACGAACTGACGAGCATGGCTTTCGTAGAGCGAGCAGAGAACGTGGTGCTTCTGGGCCCCAGTGGCGTCGGCAAAAGCCACCTGGCCATCAGTCTGAGTCACAAAGCCGTCAGCCAAAGCATTAAAACGCGTTTCATTGCCGCGGCTGACATGATGCTGCAACTGGTCATTGCCCGAAAGCAGGAGCGTCTGGATCAGTACTTAAAACGCAGTATCTTAACGCCCCGGCTATTGATCATCGACGAAATCGGCTTTCTACTATTTGGTCGCGAAGAGGCCAGTCTGTTCTTTAACGTCATAGCCAAACGCTACGAGCACGGCAGTGTCATCGTCACCAGTAACTTCCCATTCTCACAGTGGGCCAGTGCCTTCTATGGCGATACGACATTAACCGCTGCGCTATTGGATCGGCTGTTACACCACGCGCATAGCGTCCAAATCCGGGAATTTGGAACAGTGAGTAACTTTATGACGGCCGGAGGCTTCCCGGTCATCAGGCGCCTCACTCAGGGCGGCGATATTACCATTTGGGTTGATGTCCGAGATCATTGAACTACTACACAAACACACTAAATTGGTGTCTGTTACCCAATCATCCCAGTTGTTTGCGCCAGCGATTTTCAATGGTGTCTAGCTCGGCTGGGCCGTAATAGGCGTGGTCATGGGCTCCATAATACGCCCACAGTTGATCGCCGAAATCGTAGTGCCACCACTCGCTGGGTAGGTTGGTGAAGCCTTGTTGACGCATGGAGTGGTAAAGCAAGCGGCGATGATCCCGCGCTTTTTGTTGCTGCGGCGTTAGTGCTTTCAGGTGCTCGAAATAGTCACTGTGGGAGGCAGGCACTGCCTCGTCAAACAAAGTGCCCATATCTAAAGGTAAACCATCGGCATCGCATAACGTGACATCGACGGCGCCGCCGGTGAGGTGAGGGCTGGGAGCTAAGGGGTCGCGACTAGGTACCGACACAAACTCCCTTGTTCGCTCTAACAGCGCGGTTGTGCTGAGATCAGGCTGGTGGTGCCGGATTGCTTCGTGCAGGGTGTCGAACAAATACTGTTGCACCTGCCATGGACGCCATCCGTCTAAAACGATTATACCTATGCCGTCGGGTAAGCTACGTGCCGCAGCGAGCAGCGCCCGATAAACACCTTCACGTACAAAACATTCCTGCACCGCACCAGGAATGCCCATCCGAGCATAGGCGGGGAACACGCTGATCGGTGTAGGCGCGAGGCTCATTGGTACCAGGCGCTCACCGTTATCTTTAATGGGGGCGCAGCGTAGCCGTTCCCAGCACGGGGCTGGATGACTGGGTATAAGTGGCAAGGCGTTCAATAGTGTATTCAAAGGCATTGTCTTATCCAAACAGGGTAGGGAGCCACAGCGTTAGCGGTGGGAAAAGGATTAGTAGAATAAGTACCGCAATAGCCGTTAGCACAAAGGGCCAAATGGTTTTGAACAGTGAGACAATCTCAAGCCGACTAACGGCCGCGGCCACGAAAACGCAGGCGCCCAATGGCGGTGTTATCAAGGCAATCGTAATATTCAAAGTGATGATGACACCCAGATGGACGGGATCGATTCCTGCCATCATGGCCACTGGCGCAAAGACTGGCGTTAGTAACATCAACGCCGACACTTCTTCCATAAACATCCCCGTGAAGAATGTGATAACGCTGAGCATTAGTAAAATGACGACGCCATTGTCCACATAGGGAGAAAGTAGTGACACGAATTGCGCTGGAACCTGAGCATACGAGAGTAGCCAGCTAATCGTAGCGGAAGCTGCCATAATCAGAAAAATCGCAGAAGTTAGGCGTGCCGTATCAACGATAGCTTTCCAGCATTCCTTCAAGCGTAACCCACCGAGAAAGACACCGCACAAGGCGACATATAGCGCTGTCAAAGCTCCAGATTCCGTAGGGGTAACAAAACCAAAAACAATGCCTGCGACGATAATGAAGGGAGCGACAAGCGCGGGCAGGGCCGCTAAAAACGCTACTCCAAGCTGGCCGAACGATGGCAACTTGCCACTTTTTGGCAGTCGATGGCGCCAGGCATACCAAGCGTTCATTCCCATGAATGCAGCACCTAGCAACAGCCCAGGTATAACGCCCGCCAGAAAAAGATCCCCGACCGAGGTGTTCGTTAGTGAGGCGTAGAGAATCATAAATATACTGGGCGGAATGATCGGACCGATCAACGAGCTGCCCGCGGTCAATCCAGCCGAAAAGGCTCTTGAGTACCCTTCTTTCTCCATGGCGGGTACCAAAAGCGAACCGAGTGCCGACGTGTCGGCCACTGCTGAGCCATTAATGCCTGCAAAGAAAACACTCGAAACGACGTTGACGTGGCCCATGCCTCCCCGTAAGTGCCCGACCATCAGGCGTGCCAGCCCCATTAAACGTTCCGTTAACCCGCTGACGTTCATCAGATTACCGGCGAAGATGAATAGCGGAATAGCCATCAGGGAAAAAACATTAATACCGCTAAAAAATTGCTGGGGCATCATCCGTGGAATCATCGAGGGATCGACAAACAAAAAACCTACGATCGCTGTTGTAATCAATGCGATGAATAAAGGAAGGCCCAGTAAAACGTGGATAAGAAAAACGACCAACATGCTAAGAATCATATCTGGTCCTCTATGGACTTTAGAGGCGCGGGTCCGTAAAGCAGCACATGCCAAGCCAGTAATAAAAAGCCAAAAGGCAACGAGAGTAGTGGCACTGTGCGGCTAATGCCAAGCCCGGACGTGGTAAACATGCTGACCGATAGCGCATAGCGGTAGCTTACCCATGCCGCTCCCACGGCTATTAGCAGAGTAAGCAGCCATTGATACAGGTTCAGTAAACGAGCGAATGGAGCTGAAAGCAGTTTTTCCAGGAGACCGACGCGCATGTGGCCCCCTTCCGACCAGACGGCACCAGCCGCAATCATGACGGTGGCTATGATCAAGAAGCGAGAGAGCTCATCTGTCCAGATAGGGGCGCCGCCCGCAATGTAGCGTGCAAAAACACCAAACAAAATAGCCGCAACATTGAGGGATAATAAAGCCCCCGCTAGGGTTAGAGTGGACGGACAGCTTATAAGCAGTAGGCGGGATCGAAGCTTATTGAGCATTGCAGCATTCCATGAGGCACAAAAAATAGAGGGCTGGCGAGGCACCAGCCCTCTGTCGCGGCAAAGGTGTTAGCCGTTGATTAGTCGAGCAGACTGCTCACGCCTGCATCTTTCAGCGCCATATCAATCCAGCGTTGCTCAATGTCACGCTCTTTTAGCCATTTAAGATAGGCGGGCTGGCCAATGTTGCGGAAAGCAGCCAGGTCCTCTTCAGGAGGGCGAATAACTTCCATGCCTTGCTCTTCCAGGTAAGCGATACGCTTTTCAACCTGATCCTCGTTATGCTCTCTGGCATTGTGGTTAGCCTCGGCGACGGCTTCCATAAAGGCACTGCGAATCTCCTCGTCCCAATTTGCAATCATCTCGCTATTGCCGACAAGAAATTGGTTGGAGTATTGAATATTCGCAAGGGTCAGATATTTTTGCACTTCATGAAGGCTGCCCAGGGCAATGTACATCGGCGGGTTCATTTGGCCGTCAGCTACACCCGTCCGTAGGGCCATATAAGTTTCGGTCCAGGGAATGGGCGTGCCGGATGCACCAAATGCCTCATAGAGTGCCACCTGACTCGGGTCCATGGCGCGGAAGCGAAGACCTTGAAAGTCTTCAGGGCGGCTGATGGGTTTTTTGTTATTGGTGAACGCCAAAAAGCCTCCCTCTTCCACGACCGCCAACATATCGATACCGGCACGCTCCTGCAGCACATCGCCGACTTCCTGCCAGTACTGACCTTTATCGAAGAAGCTGCGTGCCGCAGCAAAATCATCGAACAGGAATGGAATAGCACTGACGAATATTTCATCGACGAGAGGTGAAACTCCAGCAAAGGATGCGACGTTGAGCGACGGTGTGCTCATAGTCTGCTCCATGCGCTCCTGCTCTTCTCCCAACATACTGTTGGGATACAGGGCTAACTGAATCTGATCTTTGGTTTTTTCTTCAACCAACTCTTTTAGATTAGTGGCGAAAACGTGCACGGCGTTCTTTTCTAGGTCAGGGGCTCCGTTGTAGCTCAGATTAATCGTGGTTGCTGCAAGGGCATTTCCTGCCATTAAGGCGGAGCCAATCAGGCAAGCTGATATGAGTCGCTTGGGTGCAAATTTTTGTCTCATGATAGTAAATTTCCTGTTTTATTTTGATTAGTTGCGAGGTATTACGTGCAAGCACTCAGACTTATCAGGGATGTCTGGTAGAAGACTATGTGTTGAAGTGTTGACTATGCAATACCTAAAGTGTGGACTTTATTGCAACAGTCTAGGTGCGTCAGCCGAGAAAAAGCGCATTCCTTTTTGTAAATGATCGATACAAGCGGCTGACGCTATCGTTAACTCTTGGCCCTTTAGACTCACAATTTGCGCGTGGGTATCGTTCATAACGGGATATTGCATGGGTAGCGTGAAAATTTCTCCGCGTTTTATTTCATCCATGACTGTGAGCTCCGGCATAAACGTAACTCCAATCCCTGAACGGACGAAATTTTTTAAAACGGATACAGAATTCGTATGAAGGCGCGCTTCCAGGTGAACACGCTCCTGGTGAGCTGCCATATTTACCATTTGCCGCATACCGAAAGGATTATCCATTAACGCAAGAGGCCAACCTTTTAGATCATTCAACGTTACGGGTCGATTCAGTTCAATTAACGGATGATTAGGAGGAACAATAACATCGAGAGGCTGGCGCGTTTCCACATGGCAGAAAAACTGCGGATCTACCGGCGGTGCGTAAAGTAGCGCTATATCGACTTCACGATCTTTGAGTAGTGACATCGCTTCGTTAACGCCGGCCATGCGAATTTCTACATTAATACCAGTAAACGCTGACATGAACGTGCCCAAAGGTGCGGCGATCAAATCAGCAATAAATCCTTCCCCAACGGCAATGCGAACTTCCCCTTTTACTAAGTTTTGAAGTGCCATGAGTTGAGACAGTACGGCTTCTTCTGATGCCCGCTGGGCATGAAAATGATGAACAAGTAGCTGGCCCGCAGCAGTCGCTCGCATTCCGCGACCGTGCCGCTCGCACAGTCGGGTATTTAGCTCTTCTTCAAGCGCTTTTAATTGACGGCTAACGGCAGAAGCATCGACATTCAGATGAGCCGCAGCGCGCCTAAGGGATCCGCGGCGAATGACTTCGTTTAGGTAGGTTAACGCACGCTGGCTGAACATAAAAAGTGCCTGTTTTGAGTGTCATATGTCGTAACGGTGCAGCGAGATGGTTCAACGATTCCAAGCACCAACCTAGGTGGTGATATTGCCACAATAAACGTGGTGTTTGATGACCAGAAATGACCGTTGCCTGGTCTCCAACACTGGTCACTGTATAAAATGAGGTGTCGTTCGTAGATATTTTGACCGCTATCTGACTTTAGAGGCGAGTTTTCTGGTCAGGAAGTCGAAAAATGTCCGTCAAACCATCATTTCCTTTTTAAGCTGCTCCAATTTGACCTGCTATCCTCCAGGCAAAGGCGCCGCCTTGAGCTTTTTGATCGCCACTCGGCTCTGGGCTTCGGAAAGTTTCAGCCTGGTCAGTGCTTTTTTCAATTCGCTGAGTTTCACGCAATTGGCTGGGGTGACGGTGAAGCTTCGCAGTAGCTCGCCTTCAGGGCGTGATTTCCATCGCAGCTTTGATTCTGCCACGTGTCGCACTTCAACAATGTCATTGCCAACCGAAAACGTGCTGCTGGCACCGTTACTCCAAAACACCGTTCTGACGGGAGCCTGGGTTTGAAGGCCAAGTCGATAGGCGGACTCAATGCCCTGCCTTAACAGTATGTAGCCGTTCTGCTGTGCCCACTTTTTGGCTATCTGTTCTGCGCTTGCCGTAATTTCGATTGATAGCATGCTGGCGAATGCCTTGGGGCGCACACAAATGCCTTTGGCTACTCTTACAATTATGCCTTTCTGCATAAGCCTGCTCAGCGTTTTGTGCGCAGACGTAGCTGTACTCATTTCGTGGAACTGTCTGATGGAAAACGGGAATCCCCACCTCATGCGCTGCAGTTGATGCAAGATCTTCTCTGACGTGGATATGCTTTAATCTGACATAAATAAAACGCAGTCAATCTTTAGTAGCCCTTTAATATTAGGGCATTTAAGGGAGTTGGTGTCAGGATCATAGTGATTGCGAGTGATTGCCTATGGCAGATCTATTTCCCTAAGCCATAAAACACAGGCAGAAAAAAGCCCCGACTAGCGGGGCTTTAAAGTTCTATGAGTTCCGGTGTAATCCCGGTGCCTCAGGAGTTGGTGGAGACGGCGGGAATTGAACCCGCGTCCGCCAGCACTGTGCCTTAGGATCTACATGCTTGTGTCCTTCTACTGATTTAACTTCAGGCTACCCGAAGGCCAGGGCGCAAGAAGCGAGTTCTTTAGATCTTAGTCGTTAACCAGTGAACTCTGGATAACGAAGCATCCCGTAAGCGATGACGTCCTGAAATGTAGCTCTGGGCTACGGGCGACCCAGTCAGGACGACTAGCAGCTTACGCTGCTAGTGAGTAGTTTTCGTCGTTTGCGACTATTGCGTTGCAGCTTTGGATTAACGAGATTCGCTGCCATCTCGACATGCACCCAAGGGTTCGCCACCAGCGTCGAAGCCATGTCGTCCCCTTACACACATTATATGTGGCTACTCCGGCTAACTTCAAGGGCTGCGTGCCAGAGAATTTAAGCCGATTGCCTGCGCTCGCGCCGAGGGGGCTTGGTTTTGACATCGGCAGCGAGTAGTTTTGCGGGGGGTTCAAGTTCGATACCGGCCGTTTTGGCCAACTCGTAAAAGCTGTCGTGGAAGTAGTCCATGATGGCGTTGGGGCAGGCTTGAATGCCTTGGTCTACGGTAATGCCGAAATGCACGCTACCGGCGTAGCTGAATATGCTCATACCAATGCCAATGCTGCCGCTTTGTGGGACCCAGAACATAGGTTGGCGCAGCTTACTGCCGGCCAGATAGACCGCTTCCCGCGGGCCGGGCACGTTGGTCAGTACGGCTGAGGCTTTGTTACTGAGCATTGCCAAGGCCCGGCGTTCGAGCATGCCCGGGCCGCGGCCAAAAAGATCCAGCAGGCTGTAGGTTACCTGCGCCTGGTAAGACCGCTTGAGCTCGTTCATAGTGTTTTGAATCTGCTGAAAACGTGCCTTTGGCCCGTCAATTTCGATGGGCAGGCTAACCAGCATCAAGCCAAACTGATTGCCCAGTACGGAAATGGGCTGGTTCAGCGGTCGCAAATTAAACGGCACAGCTACGCGGATCCCGCAGTCGGGAATCGCCTCATTGCTTTCCAAAAGGTGGCGGCGTATAGCGCCGGTTGCAGCGCACAGCAGCGTATCATTAATAGTGCCGCCCATGGCTTTGGCGCAGTGCTTGACGTCGTTCAGGTTCAGAGCTTCGGTCCAGGCCACTTGTTTGCGACCGCACAGCGGTCGACGCAGACCGGTTTTCGGATCAAAGGGCATCAAACCGAGATTCAGCAAGTCCAGGGCGATATCGCCAGCGGTGCCAGCCAGACGCAGAGCGTAGCCTGGCTCTGAGCGCAGTGACTGGAACAGAATGCTGGCTTGCTGGCCCGCGACCTGTGCACTGCTGACGGCTTTGTGCATCCAGCGGCTCAGGGGTTTTAACACGGCTTTTTCAGGCCTGGTTGGCCGCGGTTTTGGTATATAGGGTTGCGGTGTTGGGTCGGTGAGTGACAGCAGTACCCGCACCAGCGATATACCATCGGCAATGCAGTGATGAATGCGCACAATCAGCGCGCAGCCACCCTGGTAATTGTCGACGTAATCGATCTGCCACAGCGGCCGTCGAAAATCCATGACGCTGCTGTTCAAGTCACTCACCAGCGCTTGAAGTTCGGTTTTGTCGGCGCTGCCGGGCAGGGCTCGGCGATGCACGTGGTTATCCAAGTTAAACAGCGGGTCGTCTTGCCAGTATGCTTTGCTGCTTTTTTCCACAACGCGCTGACGAAAACGACGAAATTTCAGAAAACGCTCGTTCAGAACCCGTTTTAGGTCGGCGATGGCGATGGCCGCGTCAAAAATCAGCACCGATGAAATCATCATCGGGTTTTCTGGCGTGTCCATGCGCAGCCAGGATAGGTCGACACCTGACATGGGGATTTGCGTAATTTTGCTCATGCGCCTTCCCTATTCTGTGCGCCGCCATTCTTTGGGGCGTTTTCTTAGATATTAGCCTCGCGCAACACCCGTTGCTTCTGGCGGTTCCAATCCCGTTCTTTCTCGGTGGCGCGCTTGTCGAACAGTTTTTTGCCTTTCACCAGCGCGATCTCGCACTTCACTTTGTTCTTTTTCCAATACAGCGCTAATGGTATGCAGGTACGGCCTTCTTGGCCGACTGAATCCACAATTTTAGCGATTTCTTTGGCGTGCAATAACAGTTTTCGAGTCCGAGTAGGGTCCGCAATGACGTGGGTTGACGCAGTGGTCAGTGGCGTAATATGGGTCCCCAACAGCCAAGCTTCGCCGTCTTTCAGCAGCACGTAAGAGTCGGTCAGCTGCGTTTTGCCTGCGCGCATGGACTTTACTTCCCAGCCCAGCAGCGAAAGACCGGCCTCAAAGCGGTCCTCAATGTGGTATTCGTGTTTGGCTTTTTTGTTCAGCGCGATGGTACTACTTGAAGTACCGGGTTTTTTCTTGCTCATGAATCCGTTATCCGACGTCGCACGAATGTACCGGCCGGCGATTGCTGGTCCGGCAAAGCGCCTATTGTAGCCCAGGAGTGCCAGACCGGTCACGAATTCACCCGCCTGCTGGCAACAGGTCGTGCGCTGCAACCGGTATCGGCTACAATGGGCGATCATTTTTGACCGGATTGTTCATGCCGCCGCATCTTCAGGCACAGATGGGATCGTTTACCCGCAAGTCCACGTTTTTTTGGGCGGCGACGGGCGCTACTGTGGGGCTGGCCAACTTTTGGCAATTTCCCTATCTGGCCAGTCGCCACGGCGGCGGGCTTTTTATCCTGCTTTATTTGGCATGCCTGTTGTTAATCACTCTGCCACTGGCGATTACTGAAACGTCTTTTGGCCGCTATAGCCGTCATGGAATAGTGCGAGCAATGGACAACTTCGTGCTCACTGCCAAGCGCTCCCGCAATTGGATATGGCTGGGTTACTTGAGTGTGTTGGCAGCCTTTGTGGTGTTGTCTTATACGGCTGTATTTGGCGCTATTGCGTTGGCCTGGGTGTTTTATGGCGCCAGTGGGGATTTTACCGGTAATACCGCCGCCCATGCGGCAAGCGTATTGTCACGCCTGGTGTCTGACCCGCAACGGTACCCGGTGTTCATGGCCTGGCACGGTTTCTTTTTGTTGCTGGTGGCCGGTGTGTCTATGCGCGGCGTTGTTCGCGGTCTGGAGCGGGCGTTTCGCCTGCTGGTGCCGGCCACTCTGATTTTGCTGATGGGGTTTGTCGGATTTGCGGTCTATTTTGGTGAGGCGGGTGCCGCTATGGCCCGCTTTCTGGCGTTACATCCTCAAGATGTGACTATGGACAGCGTTAAAGCGGCGTTGTTTCATGCCTTTTTTACCCTTGGTTTGGGAGTGGGTGTGTGGGCCATTTTCGGTGCTTATAGCTCGCCACACACCCGTTTGAAACGTTCTGTTCTGGCCGTGGTTTTGCTGGATACGCTGGTTGCCGTGTTGGCTGGCCTGGCGCTGTTTGCGGTGGTAGTGGATGTCGATGGTAATCAAGCCAACAGGGGTTTTGGCCTGTTGTTTGTAGCCCTTCCTGCGGCGCTGGGTCAGCTGCCTGCCAGTCAGGTTGTTATTGCCCTGCTGTTTTTGATGTTGGTGATGGTGATTTGGGCAAGCGCTCTGGCGCTGATGGAGCCGGTGATTGGCTGGCTGCGGGAACGCACGGATCTGTCGCGGGGTAAAGCGACCTTAATGGCTCTGGTTTCCTGTTGGCTGTGGGGCCTGCTGTCGCTGTATTCATTGAATATATGGAGCAGTTATCGGCCCGCAGGTGCAACACTGTTTCGCTGGTTGGAACTGATCTCTGGTGGCGTTTTTATACCGGCTGTTGGGGTGATGGTGTCGTTGTTTGCTGGCTGGTGCCTTACCCGGCGGTTATTGCGAAAAATTCTAGGCAATACGCCCGGTTGGGTGTTTGATGGCTGGTACTGGGTGATGCGTTGGGTGTTGCCGCTGGTGGTTGTGTACATTGGCCTGCAGTACACAGTGTTTTCGCTAAGCCAGTGGTGTGATGGCGACAGTCGTACTTTCTGGTGCGATGGCAACGCCCGGGCCGAAGTGAGTTCGGCCCCGCAAAGGCTGCCAGAAGCACGTTTATCTTCGAATTAGTTCCAGGTTTACCCCTTTATTAGATAGGACCGCTTTACGCAATGGCTCATCAGATTGATAAAACCGCGTTGGTGTGGCATTCCGCCGAGCGCATGTTTCACTTGGTTAACGACGTAGCCCGTTATCCGGAATTTCTACCGTGGTGTCGCAGCGCCAGTGTGCAGCAGCAAGATGAGCAGCATGTTACTGCTTCGATGGAAATTGCCAAAGGCGGTTTGAGCCATATTCTTACTACGCGCAACCAGCTTTTGATGCCCGAGGTTATCGAAATGCAGTTGGTGGACGGGCCTTTTAGCAATCTTAGCGGGCGCTGGCACTTCAAGCCGTTACAAAATAACGCCTGCAAGGTGATTCTGACCCTGGAGTTTGAGTTTTCCGGATCTTTGGCGCGGATGACTTTTGGGCCCATTTTCAATCAGGCGGCCAATACCATGGTAGACGCGTTTTGCCGGCGGGCCGATGTCGTTTATGGAGAAAGCTCATGAGCATTCGGATAGAAGTGGCTTACGCGTTGCCTGAACGGCAGGAAATTGTAACGGTGGATGTTCCTGAGGGCACCAGTGTGTTGGGTGCAGTTAAAGCGTCTTCTATCTGTGTGCGGTTCCCGGGGCTGGACCCTGATAACGCTGCCATGGGCATTTTTGGTAAGGCAATAAAACAACCGAGCAAGCATGAGGTGCATGAGGGCGACCGCATCGAACTGTACCGCCCGCTCATGATTGACCCCAAGCAGGCACGATTGAACAGAGCTAAAAAACAGTAGGCGCTTACTAGCGCCTACTTAGCCTTAGTAGGCGGGCGTTTCTTCCAGCAGTTGTGCTTCGTAGCGGGAGAAACGGTCATCATCGTAATACACGATAATGCGCTGTTCTTCGATGTCTCCGCCTGCACGCTGGAACGTGTAAACGTAATATTCCCTTGATGTGTCAACAGGGTTGAGCATCAGCGGTGTGCCCATCACTGCGCGAACCTGACTGCGGGGCATGCCTTCCGTCAGTGCGGCCAGCTCTTCGTTGGTGACAATATTGCCTTGTTGGACGTTGATTTTGTAAACGCCGGGAAAGGCACAGCCAGCCAGAAAAAGAGTCAGAATAAGAGCTATAAGCTTTTGCATCGCCGGGGGAATTCCTCTATCTTGAAAATGCCTGCCAATGGCAGATGTAGCACGGGTTGATCCTAAAATGGCGGCCCCATCATACCGGAAGCCGTAAGGCACACCAACGAGTGAATAGTAATATGCCATCTGAAAACGCCGAATTACGAAAAGTCGGTCTGAAGGTTACTCTTCCACGGGTTAAAATCTTCGGTATTCTTGAAAGCGCCACGCAGCACCACATGAGCGCAGAAGATGTCTATAAAAAGCTTCTGGAACAGGGTGACGATGTAGGGCTGGCGACCGTTTACCGTGTATTGACCCAATTTGAATCAGCGGGCCTGGTGCTGCGGCACAACTTTGAAGGCGGCCATGCTGTATTCGAAATGGCGAGCGAAGACCATCACGACCATATCGTATGTACCGAAACGGGAAAAGTCATCGAGTTTTTTGATCAGGTTATTGAAGATCGCCAGCAAATCATTGCAGCCGAGCACGGTTATGAGATTGTCGATCACAGCCTGACGTTGTATGTAAAACCCATCAAGCCATAAGCCAACTCATACTCAAGCACTTTCCCAAGCGCAAAAAAGGGGGCGGGGTTCTGGCCCGCCCCGAAAACTCTCAGGATAGAGAGGGGGGGAATGCTGTCAGTGATGGGTAGCCTGTCCCTTGCTGTACATTTCTTTGGCGTGGGCAATGGTCTGTTCTGTCATATCTACGCCGCCCAGCATACGGGCGACTTCGCTGATCCGGCCCTGATCGTCCAGGGTTTCAATTTTCGAGAAGGTGGCTTCCTGCTCTGTGAACTTGCTAACGAACAGGTGTTGATGGCACTGGGCTGCCACTTGTGGCAAGTGGGTGACACACAACACCTGGCCGTTTTCGCCGAGTGCCCGCAGTAGTTTGCCAACGACTTCGGCGGTGCCACCGCCAATCCCCACGTCTACTTCGTCGAACACTAGTGTCGGTGTGGTAGAGGTTTGCGCTACCACCACTTGAATGGCCAGACTGATCCGCGAAAGCTCGCCGCCCGAGGCGACTTTCGCCAGTGGTCGCGCTGGCTGGCCGGGATTGGCGCTAACCAGAAATTCGATGTCTTCGTGGCCATGAGCCGCCGGTTCGTCACGGTTGTCGGCCAGCTGCGTTACAAACTGCACATTAGGCATGCTCAGTTGAGCCAATTCTGCTGCTACGCGGACGTCCAGATTTACCGCCACTTGCCGGCGCAACTGTGTCAGTTCATCGGCCAGCGCGTTGTATTCCAGTAGCTGCTCGTCCAATTCTGCCTGAAGCTGCTCCAGACTGCCTGCGCCGCCGTCCAGATCGGCCAGCTCGCCGTTCAGCCGCTGGTGCAGCTCGAACAGTTGTTCGGGCATGATGCGATGCTTGCGCGCCATCTGATAAATCGCACTCAAGCGATCTTCTATTTCTGCAAGGTGCTGCGGGTCGGCTTCGTAATCATCAACAAAGCGGCGCAGATTGTCGCCGGCTTCGCTGATTTGTATCTGCGCTTCGCCCAGCATTTGCAGAGTGTCGGCCAGCGCTGGAATTTCCGTTGGCAGCTGCCCAAGTTGCTGGAGCACCTGGCGCACCAGTGCGGCAGCGCTGGTGTCGTCTTCTGAGCACAGTAAAGCCGCCTGATTGCTATGGTGCAAAATGGTGTCAGCCTGGCTTAACTCCTGTTGTTGCTGTTCCAGCTGCTGCTGCTCTAGCTCTTGCAGATTCAGGCGATCCAGCTCTTCTACTTGATAGCGCAACAGTTGCAGTCGGGCCTCAGTTTCATCGGCGTTGTTTTGGCGCTCGACCATTTTTTGGCGGGTTTTATTCCACCTACTCCAGGCTTGACGGGTTTGCCCTGCCAGTTCATCGGCCCCGGCGTATTCATCCAGCAAGGTGCGGTGGGTATCCTTGCGCAGTAAGGATTGATGTTGGTGCTGGCTGTGAATGTCCATTAGCAGGCCACCCAGTTCTTTCAAGTGGCTTAGCGGGCAGGGTTGGCCGTTGATGTAGGCGCGGGAGCGGCCGTCGCGGCTGATGGCGCGGCGTAAAATGCAGTCGTTATGATCGTCCAACTCTTGCTGTTCCAGCCAACTGCGCGCAGCCGTAATAGCTGAAATATCGAAGGTGGCGGTAATGTCAGCCCGCTTCGCACCATAACGCACGGCGCCGGCGTCTGCGCGTCCTCCCATGGCAAGGCCAAGCGCATCCAGCACAATCGATTTGCCGGCACCGGTTTCCCCGGTAAGGGCGGTCATGCCTTTATGGAAGTGCAGTTCCACCCGTTCCGCGATGGCGTAATTGGAAACCGTTAGCTGTGTGAGCATGCTGAAACCTCCGCTCGATGTCTGGATACTGTTTTTTCATACAGTGACTGTAAATATATACAGGCTTTTGGGTTGATGCAAACTCTGTGGTGTCAACTTTGTTGCAAAATGCATCGCGTATTGGTTGAAACTGCGTCGCGGGGCCCCATATCGACTTGCAAATACCTCGTTCCGGCCGTTATGGCGGTTTTCTGATTATAGAGAGTAGGCCGTGGTCTTACCGGCCGTATTTTATTCACCAGGAGTAGTCATGAGCACTGACGAAGAACGCAACGAGCAATTTGTAGATGAGCTGCAACAAGCCGTAGACAAAGCCGCAGAAGAAAACGTAGAAGCAGCCGAGGGAGAGCCAGAAAGCTCGCCATCCGCCGACCTTGAAGCACTGCAGGCGCAGGTCCAAGAGTTTCAGGAGCAGGTGCTGCGTTCGCATGCAGAAATGCAGAATGTACGCCGTCGCGCTGAGAACGACGTTGAAAAAGCCCACAAATTTGCGGTAGAAAAGTTCGTCAAGGAACTGTTGCCGGTGGTAGACAGTCTGGAAAAAGCGGTTGAAAGCACCGAAGGCCATGAATCTTCCGGCGACTTGGTGGCGTCCATTCGCCAAGGCGTAGAGCTTACCCTCGATATGTTCTTGTCTGGCCTCAAGAAGTTTAACGTTGAGCGCCTGAATCCTGTCGGCGAACCGTTTGATCCGCAATACCATGAGGCGATGTCTATGGTGCCAGCGCCCAACGCCGAGCCAAACAGCGTGGTTGCGGTTATGCAGAAAGGCTATTTGTTGAATGGCAGGGTTGTACGGCCAGCCATGGTGATGGTGGCCAAGCCTCAAGATGCACCAAAAATTGATGAGCAGGCTTGAAAAATAGCTTAAAGCGCCAATATAGCTTTTAACCAGAACAGTCCGGAGTGATCCTCCGGCCCCAGCATTCAGAAAGATTTGGAGTGATTCAATGAGCAGAATTATCGGTATTGACTTAGGCACAACCAACTCTTGCATCGCCGTTATGGACGGTGGCAAGGTCAGGGTTATTGAAAATTCCGAAGGCGATCGGACTACGCCATCGATAATCGCCTATACCGACGACAACGAAATTCTGGTGGGTCAGTCTGCCAAGCGTCAGGCTGTTACCAACCCGTATAACACTCTTTATGCGATCAAACGTTTAATCGGCCGTCGTTTTGAAGACGATGTTGTGCAAAAAGACATCAAAATGGTGCCTTACAAGATCGCCAAGGCTGATAACGGCGATGCTTGGGTCGATGTAAAAGGCCAGAAAATGGCTCCGCCGCAGATTTCTGCGGAAATTCTGAAGAAAATGAAGAAAACCGCCGAAGATTACTTGGGCGAGAAAGTGACTGAAGCCGTTATTACCGTTCCGGCATACTTCAACGACAGCCAGCGCCAAGCGACCAAAGATGCGGGCAAAATTGCCGGTCTCGACGTTAAGCGTATTATCAATGAGCCGACTGCTGCTGCTCTGGCCTACGGCATGGACAAGAAAGGCGGCGACCGCACCATCGCGGTTTACGACTTGGGCGGTGGTACGTTTGACCTGTCGATCATTGAAATTGCCGATGTAGACGGCGAGCACCAGTTTGAAGTGTTGGCCACGAATGGTGACACCTTCTTAGGCGGCGAAGATTTCGATATGAAAATCATCGAATTTCTGGCCGACCAGTTCAAAAAAGACAGTGGTATTGATCTACGTGGCGACTCATTGGCCATGCAGCGTCTTAAAGAAGCCGGTGAGAAAGCTAAAATCGAGCTTTCCAGTAGCCAGCAGACCGACGTGAACTTGCCGTACATTACCGCTGATGCCAGCGGCCCCAAGCACATGAACGTCAAGTTGACTCGTGCCAAGCTGGAGTCGTTGGTGGAAGACCTGGTACAGCGCACTCTTGAGCCGTGTAAAGTCGCTCTGAAAGACTCGGGTCTGAGCCTCGATCAGATTGACGAGGTGATTCTGGTGGGCGGCCAAACCCGTATGCCGCTGGTGCAGGAAAAAGTAAAAGAGTTCTTCGGTAAAGAAGCTCGCAAAGACGTTAACCCAGATGAAGCCGTTGCTATGGGCGCCGCCATTCAGGCCGCCGTATTGTCTGGCGATGTGAAAGACGTACTGCTGCTGGACGTAACACCTCTGAGCCTGGGTATCGAAACCATGGGTGGTGTTGCCACGTCGCTGATCGACAAGAACACCACGATTCCGACCAAGAAGTCGCAGACTTTCTCTACCGCGGACGACAGTCAAACAGCGGTAACCATTCACGTGGTTCAGGGCGAGCGCAAGCAAGCTACGCAGAACAAGTCACTGGGCCGTTTCGATTTGGCTGATATTCCGCCTGCACCGCGCGGTGTGCCGCAGATCGAAGTGACTTTTGACATCGACGCCAACGGTATTCTGAACGTGTCTGCCAAAGACAAGGCGACCGGTAAAGAGCAGTCTATCGTGATCAAGGCGTCGTCCGGCCTGAGTGATGAAGAAATCGAGAAAATGGTGCGTGACGCCGAAGCAAACGCTGACGAAGACCGCAAGTTTGAGGAGCTGGTTCAAGCCCGCAACCAGGGCGATGCCATGGTTCACGCGGTGCGTAAAACCTTAAAGGACGCTGGCGATAAAGTCAGCGACAGCGAGAAAGAGTCGATTGAAGTTTCTGTAACTGAACTGGAAGAGGCGCTGAAAGGTTCTGATAAGGACGACATCCAGGCTAAGACCGAGAAGCTGACTGAAGTTTCTGGCGAATTGGCCAAGAAGATGTACGCCGATCAGGCGGAGCAGGGCCAGCCGGCGGAAGGGCAGGAAAATGCCCAATCGAACACCGCTGATGACGCTGTTGACGCTGAGTTCGAAGAAGTGAAGGACGACGACAAGCGTTAATCGATTGACCTAGATTTTGCCAGTAGTTGGAAAACGCGGGTCGCTCCCGCGTTTTCCTCGTTATAACCACGGGATTTGAAGCATGGCCAAGCGCGACTATTACGAGACTCTCGGCGTGAGCCGGGACGCGGACGACAAAGAAGTAAAGCGGGCGTATCGCAAGCTTGCAATGAAATATCACCCGGACCGCAACCCGGACGATAAAGACGCCGACAACAAATTCAAAGAAGCCAGTGAAGCCTACGAAGTACTCGCAGACGCTAACAAACGAGCGGCCTACAACCAGTTTGGTCATGCCGGCGTTGACGGTCAGGGCAGCGGTGGCTTTGGTGGCGGTAATGGGAATTTCTCGGATATTTTTGGCGACGTATTTGGCGATATTTTTGGAGGCGGTGGTGGCCGTGGCCGCAACACCCGCGGCTCCGATTTACGCTACACCCTGGACCTGGACTTAGAAGAAGCCGTTAAAGGTAGAACGGTTAAAATCACCATTCCTGGCCATCGTGAATGCGAAGCCTGTGATGGCAATGGTGCCGAGAAAGGCTCGCGTCCTGAAACCTGTGGTACCTGTAAAGGTATGGGCCAAGTGCGCATGCAGCAGGGCTTTTTCACTGTGCAGCAAGCGTGCCCTACCTGCCGTGGTGCGGGTAAGGTTATTAAGAATCCGTGCAGTAAGTGCCACGGTCAGGGCCGGGTGAAAGAAGAGAAAACCTTATCGGTTAAAGTGCCCCCCGGCGTGGATACTGGCGACCGCATCCGTTTGTCTGGTGAAGGCGAAATGGGCATAGAGGGCGGCCCTGCTGGCGACTTGTATGTGCAAATGGCCGTGCGCGAACATTCCATCTTCACCCGCGACGGGCGTAACCTGTATTGCGAAGTGCCCATCAGCATTGTTGATGCCGCTTTGGGTGGTGAGCTGGAAGTGCCAACGCTGGATGGGCGCGTTAAGCTAAAAATACCGGCCGAGACCCAAACCGGAAAATTGTTCCGGCTGCGCAACAAAGGCGTGGCGCCGGTGCGCGGTGGCGGTGCTGGCGACTTGCTGTGTCGGGTGACCATTGAAACCCCGGTACGTCTGACCAAGCGCCAGAAAGAACTTTTGAATGAGTTTCAGGATACCCTCGACAGCGGTGACGGCGACCAGCATGGTCCAAAGAAAACATCGTGGTTTAGAGGTGTGAAGAGCTTCTTCGACGAAACCAAGTTCTGAGGATACGCAGAGGCGATTACTGAGGACTTAAACAGGTGCAAGAACTGAGGGTTTATAGATGAAGGTAGCCATCATCGGTGCTGCGGGGCGCATGGGAAAAGTACTGATCGAAGCCGTTGACGGCACTGATGGCCTGCAACTAGGCGCAGCTATTGTTGAGCCCGGCAATAGCCTGATCGGCGCTGACGCCGGAGACATGACCGGCATCGGGAAAACCGGTGTTGCCATGGCTGGTAGCCTGGCGGACGTGAAAGATGATTTCGACGTGCTGATCGACTTCACCTTTCCAGATCTTACCTTGGAAAACGCTCGCTTCTGCCTGGCCCACGGTAAATCCCACGTTATTGGTACTACCGGATTGTCTGACGTCGAAAAGCAACAACTTGCGCAAGTTGCCGAAAATGTACCGGTGGTGTTTGCCCCCAACATGAGTGTGGGCGTAAGTGTGGTGTTGAATTTACTGCGCACTGCAGCTGCCGCGTTGGGTGACGACTACGATGTTGAAATTATCGAAGCTCACCACCGCCACAAAAAAGACGCTCCGTCAGGCACCGCGCTGCGTATGGGCGAAGTGGTTGCCGATGCGCTGGGCCGTGATCTGAAAGAATGCGCTGTTTACGGCCGCGAAGGCTTCACAGGCGAACGTACGCGCAAAGAAATCGGTTTTGAAACCATTCGCGCGGGCGACGTTGTGGGCGATCACACCGTCCTGTTCGCCACCGAAGGCGAGCGCATCGAAATCACCCACAAAGCCAGCAGCCGCATGACCTTCGCCAAAGGCGCAATGCGGGCCGCGCTGTGGCTGAAAAACAAGCCGGCGGGCTTGTACGATATGCAAGATGTGTTGGACTTGAAGCAATAACGCCACCGGGCGGATTCCTCATGGACAAAAAGCGCCTTATTTTCTATAATAGAGTGCATTAACTGCAGCAAGCGTCGACTTTACAGCACCACGGGAAACATCTTTCCTTCCCGTAGGACAAAACAGCGGGACGGAGCCACCACTCCCTCTCGCTTTTTTGCGACCTGAATTTGCGCCTACGCTCCCGTTCATGACGAACATGACGCCACTCGATGAGGATAGAAGCCTTGAGTACTCCCGCAATCCTTGCACTCGCAGACGGCAGCCTGTTTTACGGCACCGCTATTGGCGCTGACGGCGAAACCAGCGGTGAAGTGGTGTTTAACACCGCCATGACCGGCTATCAAGAAATACTGACCGACCCTTCCTACGCTCGCCAACTGGTGACACTTACGTATCCGCACATTGGCAACACCGGCGTCAACCCGGAAGACGTGGAATCAGACCGCATACACGCCGCCGCTCTGATCATTCGCGATCTGCCACTGGCAGCCAGTAATTGGCGCAGCACCCAGAGCCTGGATGGCTATTTGCGCGACAACAATATTGTGGGCATTGCCGATATTGACACCCGTCGCCTGACCCGAATTCTGCGCGACAAAGGCTCCCAGAGCGGTGCCGTTGTCGCCGGCGAAAGCGCTACTGCCGAACGTGCTCTGGAATTGGCAAGAGTTTTCCCGGGGTTGAAAGGAATGGATCTGGCGAAAGAAGTCAGCTCGAAAAGCATTAGCCACTGGACAGAAACGGAGTGGGATCTGGTCAATGGTTACGGTCAGCAGGACAGCCCACACTTTAAAATCGTAGCTTACGACTACGGTATTAAACTGAACATTCTGCGCATGCTGGCATCGCGCGGTTGCGACATCACCGTTGTGCCGGCACAAACGCCTGCAGCCGAGGTGTTGGCGATGAATCCGGACGGCGTGTTCTTGTCCAACGGCCCCGGTGATCCTGAGCCCTGCGATTACGCCATAAAAGCCATTCAGGACATTTTGGAAGCCGACCTGCCGGTGTTTGGTATTTGCTTGGGTCATCAGCTTCTGGCCTTGGCTAGCGGTGCCAAAACCATGAAGATGAACCACGGCCACCACGGTGCTAACCATCCGGTGCAGTGCCTGGCCGATGGAACCGTCATGATTACTAGCCAGAATCACGGTTTTGCCGTAGACGAGGCCAGCCTGCCGGCGAACCTGAAGGCAACTCACAAGTCGCTGTTTGATGGCACCCTGCAAGGTTTGCGCCGCACCGATAAAGCCGCGTTTAGCTTTCAGGGTCACCCGGAAGCCAGCCCTGGTCCCCACGATGTGGCGCCACTGTTTGACGAGTTTATTCGCTCGATGGAAGCCCGGCGCGCTTAGAGTAAAGGCGAGTGAGGTCAGCCAATGGCCTCGCGCAAACAGGCGCTGCGCACCGCGCTGCAAGACATTAAAGTTGCTGACAGGTTGACCAAGACATGCCAAAACGTACCGACATTAAAAGCATCCTGATCCTGGGAGCAGGCCCTATCGTGATCGGGCAGGCGTGTGAATTCGACTATTCCGGCGCTCAGGCCTGTAAGGCTCTGCGCGAGGAGGGCTACCGGGTGATCCTGGTTAACTCCAACCCGGCTACCATTATGACCGACCCGGCCATGGCCGATGCTACCTACATCGAGCCGATTATCTGGTCAACGGTTGCCAAGATTATTGAAAAAGAAAGGCCTGATGCTCTGCTGCCGACCATGGGCGGGCAAACCGCGTTGAACTGTGCGCTGGATCTGGAAAAGCACGGCGTACTGGCTAAATACGGCGTTGAAATGATCGGTGCTAACGCCGATACCATCGACAAAGCTGAAGACCGCAGTCGTTTTGACAAGGCTATGAAATCCATTGGCCTTGAGTGTCCCCGTGCCGACATTGCTCACAATCTGGAAGAAGCCCACCGCATTGCCGACAACGTTGGCTTTCCGTGCATCATCCGTCCCTCTTTCACCATGGGCGGCTCCGGCGGCGGTATTGCGTACAATCGTGGAGAGTTCGAAGAAATCTGCATTCGTGGGCTGGATCTGTCGCCCACCAGCGAACTGCTGATTGACGAATCCTTGATCGGTTGGAAAGAATACGAAATGGAAGTGGTGCGCGACAAAAACGATAACTGCATTATTGTTTGTGCCATTGAAAACTTCGACGCGATGGGCGTGCACACCGGTGACTCCATTACCGTGGCACCGGCGCAAACCCTCACTGACAAAGAATACCAAATCATGCGTAACGCCTCGCTGGCGG
Organism: Marinobacter psychrophilus; assembly: GCF_001043175.1. Classification (NCBI taxonomy): domain Bacteria; kingdom Pseudomonadati; phylum Pseudomonadota; class Gammaproteobacteria; order Pseudomonadales; family Marinobacteraceae; genus Marinobacter; species Marinobacter psychrophilus. The sequence goes on along the minus strand of NZ_CP011494.1, from coordinate 3,493,710 downwards.
TTCTGCGTGAAATTGGTGTAGAAACCGGCGGCTCCAACGTGCAGTTTGGCATTCATCCGGACACCGGCCGCATGGTGGTGATCGAGATGAATCCGCGGGTGTCACGCTCCTCGGCGCTGGCGTCTAAGGCCACCGGCTTCCCCATTGCCAAAGTGGCGGCCAAGCTGGCGATCGGTTACACCCTGGATGAGTTGAAGAACGACATCACCGGCGGTATTACCCCCGCTTCGTTCGAGCCCAGCATTGATTACGTGGTGACCAAGATCCCACGGTTCACCTTTGAAAAATTCCCCCAGGCCGACGCCCGCCTGACCACCCAGATGAAATCGGTGGGTGAGGTGATGGCCATTGGCCGCACCTTCCAGGAATCGTTGCAGAAAGCTCTGCGCGGCCTTGAAGTAGGCTCTGACGGCTTTGATGAAATGCTGCCGGAATTTGACAGCGAAGAAAGCCGGCAAACGTTAACCCGCGAGCTAAATGTGCCCGGTGCCGAGCGCATCTGGTACATCGGTGATGCCTTCCGCGCGGGCCAGAGTGTGGCGGATATATTTCGCCAGACCCACGTAGACCCCTGGTACCTGGTGCAGATTGAAGACCTTATTAAAGAAGAGCAGGCGCTGCAGGCGTCTGGCAAGGTCGAACTGGACCACGCTACCCTGTTTCGCTTGAAGCGCAAGGGGTTCTCTGACGCGCGTCTGGCGAAGCTGATGGGCGTGAAAGAAGACGCCTTCCGCGCCATGCGCCACGGGCTGGGTATTCGCCCCGTGTATAAGCGTGTAGACACCTGCGCTGCGGAATTTGCCTCAGACACGGCTTACATGTATTCCAGTTATGAAGAAGAATGTGAGTCAAACCCGACTGACCGTGAAAAGATCGTGGTTATTGGCGGTGGCCCTAACCGTATTGGTCAGGGCATCGAGTTTGATTACTGTTGCGTACATGCGGCCCTGGCGATGCGCGAAGATGGTTATGAAACCATCATGATCAACTGCAACCCGGAAACTGTGTCGACCGATTACGACACCTCTGACCGTTTGTATTTTGAGCCGATCACCCTCGAAGACGTGCTGGAAATTATCCACGTTGAAAAACCCAAGGGTGTGATTGTGCAGTACGGTGGTCAAACTCCGTTGAAGCTGGCCCGCGGCCTGGAAGCCGCTGGCGTACCTATTATAGGCACCAGCCCGGACGCCATTGACTGCGCCGAAGACCGCGAGCGGTTCCAGAAGCTGATTGCGGGCCTAGGCCTGAAGCAGCCCGAAAACGCAACCGTGCGCAGCCACGAAGAAGGCGTTATTGCCGCCCGCAAGATTGGGTATCCGCTGGTCGTCCGCCCGTCTTACGTGCTGGGCGGCCGCGCCATGGAAATTGTCTATGGCGAGGAAGAGCTTGAGCGTTATATGCGCAGCGCTGTGCTGGTATCCAACGACAGCCCGGTATTACTGGACCACTTCCTGAACGCTGCGATTGAGGTGGATATAGACGCCATCTGCGACGGCAAAGATGTGGTCATTGGCGGTATCATGCAGCACATCGAGCAGGCGGGTATTCACTCCGGTGACTCGGCGTGTTCATTGCCGCCCTACAGCTTGCCCGCAGATGTTCAGAACGCCATGCGCGACGCCGTCAAACAGATGGCCCTGGCGTTGAACGTGGTCGGTCTTATGAACGTGCAGCTGGCATGGCAAGACGGCGACATTTACGTGATCGAAGTGAATCCCCGTGCATCGCGTACCGTGCCGTTTGTGTCTAAGGCCATCGGCGTGTCTTTGGCTAAAGTGGCCGCACGTGTTATGGCGGGCACATCGTTGGCGGACCAGGGCTTTACCCAAGAAATTATACCGGCGCATTACTCGGTGAAAGAGTCGGTGTTCCCGTTCAACAAGTTTCCCGCGGTTGACCCTATTCTTGGGCCGGAAATGAAGTCCACCGGCGAGGTGATGGGGATTGGCGACAGCTTTGACGAAGCCTTTGGCAAAGCCGTGCTGGCTGCTGGCGAGCGCCTGCCATCCGCGGGCGTTGCCTTCATGTCACTGCGTGATGTCGACAAGCACGGCGCCGAGCACGTAGCGCGCTCGCTGGTTGACTGTGGTTTCACGATAATTGCAACCACCGGCACCGCCGCAGCGCTGCGCAAAGCGGGCGTAGAGGTAGCGTTGGTGAACAAGGTTCACGAAGGTCGCCCGCATATTGTGGATGCCATCAAAAATGGCAAGGTCCAGCTGGTGATCAATACCACCGAGGGCCGTAAAGCGGTGTCGGATTCGTCCCAGATTCGCCAGTCCGCGTTGCAGGCTAAAATCAGTTACACCACCACCCTGGCAGGTGGCGAAGCCTTCTGTCGGGCCATTAAGTTTGGTCCGGAGCGTACGGTTCGCCGCCTTCAGGATTTGCACTCAGGAAAATAAGATTATGTCGGCAAGAGTACCAATGACCACGTTGGGCGAAGCACGCCTGCGTGCCGAGCTGCAGAAGCTGAAATCGGAAGATCGTCCGCGTGTCATCGCATCCATCGCTACCGCGCGTGAGCACGGCGATTTGAAGGAAAACGCGGAATACCACGCCGCCCGTGATCAGCAAAGTTTTATTGAAGGCCGGATTCAGGAAATTGAAGGTAAGCTCGGTGGCGCTCAGGTGATTGATGTCACCACCATCGAAAACACCGGTAAAGTGATTTTCGGCACCACTGTTCATCTGCTGAACACGGATACCGATAAACAGGTCGTATACCAGATTGTGGGTGAAGACGAAGCGGATATCAAAGACAGCAAAATTTCGGTGTCATCACCGATTGCTCGTGCTTTGGTTGGTCGTAGAGCGGGTGAAGTAGTGGCTATTCGCGTGCCGTCGGGCACCGTGGAATATGAAATTGAGAAGGTTGAGTACATCTGATCAGCGATGTGGCTCACACAAAAAAGCCGGTCTGGAATTCCCGACCGGCTTTTTTGTGTCTGCTGTTTGCGCACCCTGCACCTTGGTTAGTGCTTAAGGCGCAATAAGTTCGACAGTTTCGGGTTGGGTTTCTCGGCGCGGCGCAAAATCACTGCAATTTTACCAATGGTCTGAACGACTTCAGCCTTGGCGCCGGCGCACAGTTCGGTCACTGCCTGTTGGCGTGTTTCGCGATCCTGGCTGGCGATTTTTATCTTGATCAGTTCGTGGTCGTTCAATGCCCGCTCCAGTTCTTCCTGAAGGTTTTCGGTCAGGCCCTTGTCACCTACAATAATGACCGGTTTCAGATTGTGGGCGATCGCCCGGTATTCCCGGCGCTGTTCTGGTGAAAGGCTCATGATGCAATCTCTTTATGGCGGCAATTAACAAAAGGTCAGCACTCGTTGTGCTGCCGTCAACGTATAATGTCGGGATTGTAGCAGAAAGTGCAGCGGGAAAAATCGCCGTTAACACTTATCGCGCGGGCCTTTTGCCCATCAGTGGAACGATACCTGCTTCAATCAGTCAATTCCTTTGGTGGTGGTATTGCAATTCGTTATCAAGTCCCCCACTTAAAGAATTCAGGTATTTCGGTTGCTGGCACTCGCAGCCAGAAACGACCGGCAAGTTTGGTGGCAGCAAGGCCATTTCTGGTGAACGGCCGTAGAAATGGTGTAAAGTGGCGAAAAAGGGCGTGCCATGGCGCAGCCCGGCAATTCATAGGTGGTGATCCTTGAACAATATGGCAAAAAATCTGGTTTTATGGCTGGTAATAGCCGCAGTGCTACTGATGGTGTTTCAGAACTTCACTCCTACCACCAGTGGCCAACAAGTCAACTACTCCCAGTTTGTGGAGATGGTTCAACAAGGCCGTGTAAACCAGGTCACGATTGACGGTCTGCAAATCGAGGGTACACGTCCCGACGGTTCACAATTCCAGACGGTCCGCCCGCAAGTGGCTGACAACAAGCTGATGGACGACCTTCTGGCCAACAGTGTTGAGGTGATCGGTAAAGAACCCGAACGCCAGAGCCTGTGGACCCAATTGCTGGTCGCGGCATTCCCGATTCTGATTATTATTGCGCTTTTCGTATTCTTTATGCGGCAGATGCAAGGTGGTGCCGGCGGTAAGGGCGGCCCGATGTCATTTGGTAAGAGCAAAGCTCGCCTGATGAGCGAAGACCAGATTAAAAACACCTTTGCGGATGTTGCAGGCGTAGACGAAGCCAAAGAAGACGTAAAAGAACTGGTGGATTTCTTACGTGATCCCAGCCGATTCCAGCGCTTAGGCGGCCGGATTCCTCGCGGTGTTCTGATGATCGGTCCTCCGGGCACGGGTAAAACCTTGCTGGCAAAAGCCATAGCCGGTGAAGCCAAGGTGCCATTCTTCTCGATTTCTGGCTCAGACTTTGTCGAAATGTTTGTCGGCGTGGGTGCATCCCGTGTACGCGACATGTTCGAACAGGCCAAGAAGCAAAGCCCGTGTATTATTTTCATTGACGAGATTGATGCGGTCGGTCGCCACCGTGGCGCCGGCATGGGCGGCGGTCACGATGAGCGTGAGCAAACTCTGAACCAGTTACTGGTGGAAATGGACGGGTTTGAGGGTAACGAAGGCGTTATCGTGATTGCCGCCACCAACCGCCCGGACGTTCTAGACCCTGCCTTGCTGCGCCCTGGCCGTTTTGACCGTCAGGTGATGGTGAGCCTGCCAGACATTCTGGGCCGCGAGCAGATCTTGAAAGTACACATGAAGAAAGTACCGCTGGATGATGACATCAATCCTGCCGTTATTGCTCGTGGTACGCCTGGTTTCTCCGGTGTCGACCTGGCTAACCTGGTGAACGAGGCAGCGCTCTTCGCAGCCCGCCGCAACAAGCGTTTGGTGTCTATGGAAGAGCTGGAACTGGCGAAAGACAAAATCATGATGGGTGCGGAACGCAAGTCCATGGTGATGAACGAAAAAGAGAAATTGAACACCGCGTATCACGAATCTGGCCACGCCATTGTCGGGCGTCTGATGCCAGAACACGATCCGGTGTACAAAGTGAGTATAATCCCTCGCGGACGTGCTCTTGGTGTGACCATGTTCTTGCCGGAAGAAGACAGGTACAGTCATTCCAAGCGCTTCCTCCATGGCCAGATCAGCAGTTTATTTGGTGGCCGTATCGCCGAAGAGCTGACATTAGGTGCTGACGGTGTCACCACCGGTGCCTCCAATGACATTGAGCGTGCGACCAGTCTGGCTCGCAACATGGTGACTCGTTGGGGTCTGTCGGAAAAGTTGGGTCCGCTGCAGTACGGTAGTGAAAACGATGAACCGTTCCTGGGCCGTACCGCTGGGCAACATCAAACTGTGTACTCGCCGGAAACCGCGCAGCGTATTGATGAAGAGGTGCGTAATATCATTGATACCTGTTACGAGACCGCTCGCAACGTATTGGTCGAGCATCGCGATAAGCTGGATTTGATGGCCGAAGCGTTGATGAAGTACGAGACGATTGATCGGCTTCAAATCGACGATATCATGGAGGGCCGTGATGCCCGCGCGCCAAAAGGCTGGGATGATCGGGGTGGTTCTTCGGGCGGCGCGGCTACTTCAGTTGATAAAGAAGATGCTTCCACTGAAGGCAAAGCCAAGAGCAGAGCCAGTGACGATTCTCAGGGTGGCGTTGGCCGCCCAGCGGGAGAGCACTGAGCAATCTGCAATGCGCTAGTTAGAGAGAAGTAAAAAACGCCGCCCGCTTTAGGGCGGCGTTTTTCATTGTAAGACCCCCAAATTATTTGCCGAGGTTGGAATGAAAATGAATTTTGCCGGGCGCACGCTGGACATGACTCAGTGCCACGTGATGGGCGTGCTGAATGTAACGCCTGATTCGTTTTCCGACGGCGGTCGGTTTGATCGTCCGCAGCAGGCTCTGGCCCATGCCCGCCAAATGGTTGAAGACGGCGCCAGTTTTATCGATGTGGGTGGCGAATCAACTCGCCCGGGCGCCAAGCCTGTCAGCTTGCAACAAGAGCTGGACCGGGTATGCCCGGTAATAGAGGCCATCGCCGGCGAACTGGACGTGGTGATTTCCATAGACACCAGCTCGCCGCAGGTGATGACTCAAGCTGCGGCTCTGGGTGCTGGGCTGATTAATGACGTGCGAGCGTTGATCCGTGAGGGCGCCTTGAAGGCTGCCGCAAACACTGGCTTGCCGGTGTGCCTGATGCACAGTCAGGGCGAGCCGGATATCATGCAGAACAACCCGCAGTATCAGGATGTGTGCGCGCAGGTCAGTTTGTTTCTGGCACAGCGAGTACTCGCGGCACAGAGCGCCGGCATTGATTCCTCAAGAATCATTCTGGATCTGGGCTTCGGTTTTGGCAAAAGCCTGGAGCATAATTTGCAACTGCTTGCGCGGGCAGAGCAATTTACTGTTTTGGGGTATCCTCTGCTGTTGGGGTTATCACGCAAATCTATGTTGGGTGCGATTACCGGTCGCAAAGTGGAAGAAAGGTTGCCGGCAAGCCTCGCTGCCGCGACAATATGTGTTTTGAAAGGCGCAAGTGTTGTGCGCGCTCATGACGTTCGGGAAACGGTAGATGTCGTTAAAATGGCGACGGCGATCAAAGGAGCAGTGTGATGTCAGGCAGGCAGTATTTTGGTACCGATGGAATTCGCGGCCACGTCGGTGAGGGCCCTATCACTCCTGAGTTCATGCTGCGTTTGGGTTGGGCTGCAGGCCAGGCGTTTAAACGCGAAGGCCAGCGCAACAGCGTAATGATCGGCAAAGACACCCGGTTGTCGGGCTACATGTTTGAATCTGCGCTGGAGGCCGGCCTGGCTGCTGCCGGGGTAGATGTAAAGCTGCTGGGTCCAATGCCAACGCCAGCTATAGCCTACCTTACGCGCACATTCCGCGCCTCGGCCGGTATTGTGATCAGTGCTTCGCACAATCCTCATTACGACAACGGTATCAAATTCTTCTCGGCAGACGGCACCAAGCTGGATGACGCCTTGGAGGCCGAAATCGAGCACTGGCTGGAACAACCGCTGACGGTGTGTGATTCAGCAGAACTAGGCAAAGCGTCGCGCATTGATGACGCTCCTGGCCGCTATATAGAATTCTGTAAAAGTACGGTGCCCAATGAATTTACTCTGGAAGGCATGAACATCGTTTTGGACTGCGCTCACGGAGCTACCTATCACGTTGCGCCAAAAGTGTTTCGTGAGTTGGGTGCAAACGTATCGGTGATTGGCGCAGCGCCCGATGGTCTTAATATTAACCTCAATGTGGGCTCCACCCACCTTGCAGGTCTTAGTCAAGCGGTTCTAGACAGAAAAGCCGATCTGGGGATAGCCTTCGATGGTGATGGTGACCGCGTGCTGATGGTCGACCGTGACGGGTCCGAGGTAGACGGCGATGAGCTGTTGTATGTGATTGCCTCACAGCGCCATGCCGAAGGCCGCTTGAAAGGCGGTGTGGTAGGTACCCTGATGACCAATCTCGGCGTTGAGTTGGCTTTGAAGGAGCTGGGCATTGAGTTTGAACGCGTCAACGTGGGTGATCGCTACGTGATGGAGCGCCTGTTGGCGAAGGGCTGGGTGCTGGGTGGCGAGGGTTCCGGCCACATGGTCATCCGTGACTGTACCAGCACCGGCGACGGTATTGTGTCGGCGCTTCAGGTGATGCTCGCTATCTGGAAATCAGGTAAAACTCTGGCTGAAATTCGCCGGGGCATGAGCAAACTGCCGCAGACCATGATCAATGTGCGAGTGACCAAGCGCTTTGACCCATTTGAGCGCGAAGATATTGTGGCCGCTGTAAGTCGCGCCGAGGCTGAACTCGGCAGTGATGGCCGGGTGTTGTTGCGGGCATCTGGCACCGAGCCGCTGATTCGAGTCATGACAGAAGGCCAGGATGCCGAGGCGATTGAACGCATTGCCCAGCAATTAGCGAAGGTCGTTGAAAGCTCGATTGCCTGAGTAGAGTCGGCGGCAAGCAGTTGTTTGGCCTTGGGGTGTGGGGTATAGTTCGCCTTTCTTTTCGGCGGACTTACGCCGCCGCTTGCGAATGAATAAAGGTGTGGTATGCGTCGTCGCATTGTAGCCGGAAATTGGAAAATGAACGGATCTCAAAGCTTGGTCAACGAGTTGGTTGGCCCGGTTGCGCAGCAGGTGCGCGAATTGGGTATTGAAGCGGTTGTTTTCCCGCCCGCGCTCTATGTTTCCGCGGTGATTCAGGCTGCCGATAGCGCGATGGCAGTGGGCGTGCAAAATGTCAGTGAAAAAGCGCAGGGCGCCTACACCGGCGAGCTTTCTGCGCCTATGGCGTCCGATGTTGGTTGCCGTTATGGTCTGGTGGGCCACTCCGAGCGACGTCAGTTGTTTGGCGAAACCGATGCCCAAGTGGCGGCGAAAACCGAGCAGCTTCTCTGCGCAGGCTTGAGCGCCATCGTGTGCGTGGGCGAAACTCTGACGCAGCGCGAAGCCGGGCAGGCCGAAGCAGTTGTTGCTGCCCAAGTGCGTGACGGTTTGAGCAAAGTAGCGCCAGAGCAATGGGGGCAGATTGTCGTTGCTTATGAGCCGGTTTGGGCCATAGGCACTGGCAAGACGGCCACCGGCAAAGACGCCCAAGCCATGCATAAGGCCATTCGTGGCGTACTGGCAGATATGGGTGCTCCGGCCGAATCCATTTCTCTGCTTTACGGCGGCAGCGTAAAAGCGGATAATGCAGCCGCACTTTTCGCTGAGCCGGATATAGACGGCGGATTGATCGGCGGTGCGTCTTTGAGTGCAACAGATTTTGTCAGTATCTGCCAGGCACTGCCGGCAGATACCCATTGTTAAAGGTTTGCGAGCGTCTTTATGGATTTAATGGAAACTTTGATCGTTGTCTTGCACGTGGTTATTGCCGTGGCCCTGGTGGGTCTGGTTTTGATCCAGCAAGGCAAGGGCGCTGACGCCGGAGCAGCTTTTGGTGGCGGAGCGTCGCAGACCGTATTTGGCAGCCAGGGTAGCGGGAGCTTTTTGACCCGCTTCACGACCTTTTTGGCCATTGCGTTTTTTGTAACAAGTTTTTCTTTGGCGATTTTTGCCAAGCAGCGTGCTGAAGTAGCGGGTGAAGTGGGTATTCCGATGGTTCAGGAGTCCACGCCTGCCGCTACAGATCCCGCCAGTGAAACCGACGGCAGGCAGAGTGATCTGCCTGGCCTGGAGTAACCGTATTGCCCAAGTGGTGAAATTGGTAGACACGCCATCTTGAGGGGGTGGTGGCGAAAGCTGTGCCGGTTCGAGTCCGGCCTTGGGCACCATTTGCAGTGAAAAAAATGGCTTGGTTCTCCAAGCCGTTTTTTTTGGTCAGTCCTTGACCAGTGAGATCTGCGGCTCTATACTCCGCCGCAGATTGGGTGCAGTCGAAGTTTGACTGGCGTCCGGCAGGCAAAGTGTCTGCTAGCATCAAGCGCTGTTTAATCGTGCTTTTTGCGAGTTCTTGCAACAAACAGCCTTTATATTGTGAGCTGTTTGACTAAGGGGCCTGGCGCATCAGGTCCTGGTGCATAAAAAGGGCTGATACACAGCCCTTTTTTTGTTTTTGTAGTCAGCAAATTCTGTATACGGAGATGGCGTAACTTGTCAGCCAAGATCAAACAGTTGGAAGACATTCTGCGGCCGGTGGTTGAAGGCCTCGGCTATGAATACTGGGGTATTGAATTCCGCGCTCGCGGCCACGAATCATTGTTGCGACTTTTTATTGATGATGTCGAAAAAGGCATCGGCATTGAAGATTGTGAAAAAGTCAGTCGCCAGGCTAGTAGTGTCATGGATGTGGAAGACCCGATACAGAGCGAATACACGCTGGAAGTGTCATCGCCTGGAATGGATCGTCCGCTGTTCGAATTGGCTCAGTATCAGGCGTTCGTCGGGCACAAAGTGCAAATTCGTTTGCGTATGGCGTTTGAAGGTCGGCGCAAGTTTCAGGGTTTGCTGAACGGTATTGAAGGCGAGGATGTGATTGTGGTGGTAGATGACCACGAATATCTGTTGCCATTCGACAGTATCGACAAGGCGAACATTGTTCCGGTGTTCGAGTGACGCGTTCTTTAGGTAGCACTCGATTTGAGTGACATTTCATCTGAGCGATGCACACGAATGCATTAAATGGACGCACAGAATATTTTAAAGGCAGGGTGATTCAATGAGTAAAGAGATCTTGCTGGTGGTCGAATCCGTCTCGAACGAAAAAGGTGTCGAGAAAGACGTGATTTTTGAAGCCATCGAATTGGCGCTGGCCACCGCCGCCAAAAAACGCTTTGAAGACGAAGACGCCGATATCCGGGTTTCGATTGATCGCCGTACCGGCGAATACGATACCTTTCGCCGCTGGCTGGTGGTCGATAACGACGCCGTTCCGGCGCTAGGCACCGAACTGACCTTTCAGGAAGCTGAAGACATCAGCCCTGACTTGCAGCCTGGCGATATGCACGAAGAACGGATTGACTCGGTCGCTTTCGGCCGCATTGGCGCTCAGGCGGCTAAACAGATCATCTTCCAAAAAGTGCGGGAAGCAGAACGTGCCAAGATTGTCGACAGCTATCGTGGTCGCGTTGGTGAGCTGGTTTCCGGCACTGTAAAGAAAGTGACCCGCGACAACGTAATAGTTGACCTGGGAAATAACGCTGAAGCGTTGCTGCCCCGCGAACATCTGATTGCACGGGAAACTTTCCGCATGGGCGACAGAGTTCGCTCTTTGCTGCTGGAAATCCGCACCGACCACCGCGGCCCGCAGCTGATTTTGAGCCGTTCTGACTCGAAGATGTTGACTGAGCTGTTCCGTATTGAAGTGCCTGAAATTGCTGAAGAGCTGATCGAGATCCGTGGCGCTGCCCGTGATCCCGGCTCGCGCGCAAAAATTGCAGTAAAAACCAACGATCGCCGTATTGATCCGGTGGGCGCTTGCGTAGGCATGCGCGGTTCTCGGGTTCAGGCCGTATCTAACGAGTTGAATGGCGAGCGTGTTGACATAGTGCTGTGGGATGACAACCCCGCGCAACTGGTCATTAACGCCATGGCGCCGGCCGAAGTAGCCTCTATTGTGATGGACGAAGACCGTCACACGATGGACGTAGCGGTTGCAGCGGATAATTTGGCTCAGGCCATTGGTCGTAACGGTCAGAACGTGCGCTTAGCCACCGAGCTAACCGGCTGGACTCTGAACGTAATGACCGAAGAGGAAGCTGGCGAGCGCCAGGAACAAGAGCAGGGCCGCCTGTTGGAGTACTTTACCAAGCATCTGGATATCGACGAAGAATTCGCCGGCGTGCTGATTGATGAAGGCTTTAGCTCAATTGAAGAAGTGGCTTACATTCCGATGGAGGAAATGCTGGCAATTGAGGGATTCGACGAAGAAACCGTCACCGAACTGCGCAAGCGCGCCAAAGACGCATTATTGAATCAGGCTCTGGCCAACGAAGAAGCGTTGGATGGTGCCGAGCCGGCTGAAGATTTGCTGGCAATGGAAGGCATAGACCGCGGCTTGGCGTTTAAGCTAGCAGGCATGGGTATACGCACCATGGAAGATCTGGCGGAGCAGTCGGTTGGTGACTTGCTTGAAATTGAAGGTATGAATGAAGAGCGTGCAGGTCAGTTAATCATGACAGCACGTGCCCCCTGGTTTGAAGACCAGGCCTAATTCGGGAGGAGGACCAGTATGGCGGAAGTAACGGTAAAACAACTGGCCGAAGATGTAGGCGCTCCCGTGGATCGTTTACTGAAGCAGATTGTGGAATCAGGCTTGAAAGCGCGTTCTGAGAACGATGCGGTTTCCAGTGACGAGAAACAGCAGCTGCTGACGTATCTGCGTAAGAACCACGGTGACAGTGAGGCTGAGCCTCAGAAAATCACGTTGAAGCGCAAAACAACCACGACGTTGAAGGCTGGCAAAGCCAAATCCGTGAATGTGGAGGTTCGCAAGCACCGCACTTATATTAAGCGCGCCGAAACGCAGCTGGAATCAGCGGAAGAGGCCGTCGTGGAAACGCCGGTAACTTCACTTGAAGCAACCACAACGGTTGAAGCACCGGAAGCTGTGATTGAAACCAAAGCTGCGGAAGCCAAGGTAGAGCAAGTTGCGGCTGAGCCAGTGGCCGCGAAGGCAGAAAAGCCGGCCGTAATAGCGCCGGAAGACATGCCGATACCGCCGCCTGAAGGCGATGGTAAAGACCGCAAGCCGAAGAAAAAGAAAGAAAAAGTTCGCGAACGTAGCGACGAAACAGATAACGACGACGGCAAGCCGAAGAAGAAATCGGCAGGCCACCGTGGCCCTCGCAGCCGCACTCAGGATTCGCCACGGGCTACCTCGGACGACGAAGACACCAAGCTGCGCAAGCCGCTGCGTTCGAAAAAGAAACCTAAAGAGAAGCAACACGCCTTCGAGAGGCCGACCAAACCTATGGTCAAAGAAGTAGAAGTTCCCGAATTGATCACAGTGGGCGATCTTGCCCACCTTATGTCTGTGAAATCCGTTGACGTGATCAAAACCCTTATGGGTATGGGCGTAATGGCCACTATTAATCAGCCCCTGGAGCAGGAAACTGCAGTCCTTGTGGTGAACGAACTGGGCCATACCGCTAGAGCCATCAGCGACGACGCCTTTGAAGAGGCTGTGCTGAGCGAATTCAGCAGCCAGGAAGGCCAAGAACAGGTTAAACGCGCACCGGTTGTCAGCGTAATGGGTCACGTTGACCATGGTAAAACCTCGCTGCTGGATTACATCCGCCGCACCAAGGTTGCGTCTGGCGAAACTGGCGGCATTACCCAGCACATTGGTGCGTATCACGTAAAAACCGATCACGGCATGGTTTCCTTTCTGGATACCCCGGGCCACGCGGCGTTTACCGCCATGCGTGCTCGCGGTGCCCAGTGTACCGACATCGTGATTTTGGTAGTGGCGTCTGACGACGGCGTTATGCCGCAGACCAAAGAAGCGGTTGAACACGCTCGTGCAGCCGGTGTGCCCATCGTGGTAGCGATTACCAAGATGGACAAAGAAGATGCCGATCTGGATCGTGTCAAAAACGAGTTGTCTGCCATTAACGTGATTCCGGAAGAATGGGGCGGTGACGTACAGTTCGTGCCTATTTCTTCCAAGACCGGTGATGGCGTCGACAATCTGCTGGAAGCGGTATTGCTGCAAGCTGAAATTCTAGAGCTGCAGGCGTCGCCGTCTGCACCCGCCCAAGGCGTTGTGGTTGAATCCAGCCTAGAGCGTGGCCGCGGTTCAGTGGCTACCGTACTGGTTCAGAACGGTACTCTGCGCCAGGGTGATATGGTTGTTGCAGGTTCTTTCTTCGGGAAAGTACGTGCAATGACCGACGAAGCTGGCAAGCAGGTTAAAGATGCAGGCCCTTCTATTCCGGTAGAAGTTCTGGGCTTGAATGGCACGCCTAACGCTGGTGACGAATTCTTCGTTGTAGCCGATGAGCGCAAGGCCAAAGAGCTGGCTGAGTTCCGCCACGTTCGTGAGCGCGAACAGCGTTTACAGCGTCAGCAGGCAGCCAAACTGGAAAATCTGTTTGAGAACATGGGCAAAGACCAGGTGAAAACCCTGAACGTGGTATTGAAAACTGACGTTCGTGGTTCGCTGGAAGCCATTACCCGTTCACTGCAGGATCTGGGCAACGAAGAAGTACAGGTGAAGATTGTATCTTCTGGTGTTGGCGGCATAGCCGAAACCGACATCAGCCTGGCCTTGGCCACCAGTGCCGTGATCTTTGGCTTTAACGTGCGCGCCGATAATGCCGCCAAGCGCCTGGTTGAACAGGAAGGCCTGGATCTGCGTTATTACAGCATTATTTACAACCTGCTGGACGACGTTAAAGCGGCTCTGACTGGCATGTTGGCACCGGAATTCCGCGAAGACATCATCGGCATTGCCGACGTACGCGACGTGTTCCGTTCGCCGAAGTTTGGCCAGGTGGCCGGTTGTATGGTGACTGAAGGCAACGTGTACCGTAACAAACCGATTCGCGTACTGCGTGACAACGTGGTGATCTTTGAAGGCGAGCTGGAATCCCTGCGCCGCTTCAAGGACGACGTGCCAGAAGTACGTAACGGCATGGAATGCGGTATTGGCGTGAAAGGCTACGACGTGAAAATGGGCGACCAAATCGAAGTATTCGATCGTATTCGGGTTGAGCGCAAGCTTGAATCCACGGGGGCGTAATGGCTAGAGAGTTCAGTCGTATTGATCGCATTGGCGATCAGATGCAGCGAGAACTGGCCCAGCTCATCCAGCGGGAAATCAAAGACCCGCGGGTGGGTATGATTACGGTCAATGCCGTTAAGGTAAGCCGTGATTTGGGTTACGCCGACATTTACGTGTCCTTGCTGACTACTGAAGAGCTTGGCGCAGAGTCGCCAGAGGTGAAAGAATCTCTGGCGGTACTGAACAAGGCATCCGGGTTTCTGCGCGGCCAGGTTGGCCGTGCGATGAAGCTGCGTGTGGTGCCTCTCCTGCGCTTTCATTTTGATGAGTTGCAGGGTTACAGCCGCCGCCTGGATGGCCTGATTCGCAAAGCCGTGGGTGATCAGCCCGCGGTAGGTGATGACGGCGACAGCGCTGATAACAGTGCCGCCGATGGCGATGTTGATGGTCAAAACAATCCGGAGTCCAGCGTTTGAGCCGCCGACACAAAGGCCGTGATGTCAGTGGCATTTTGGTGATCGACAAGCCCCAGGGTTTAACCTCCAATGGCATTTTGCAGCAGGTTAAGCGGTTGTATGGGGCGGCCAAAGCCGGCCACACCGGAGCTTTAGATCCGCTGGCCACCGGTGTGCTACCGTTGTGCTTTGGCGAGGCCACCAAGTTTTCGCAGACCATGCTAGACAGCGACAAAGCTTACATTGCTACCGCCCGCTTGGGCGAACGCACCGAAACCGGTGATAGCGAAGGCTCTGTGGTAGAAAATCGACCCGTGCCGGAAGGCCTGACCGCCGACGTTTTAGAGCCTCTGTTGGACCGCTTTCGTGGCGATATCCAGCAGGTGCCTTCTATGTACTCGGCTCTCAAGCATAAGGGCCGCCCGTTGTACGAGTACGCTCGTCAAGGCATCGAAATTGAGCGCCCTGCGCGCCCGGTCACTATTTACAGTTTGGAATTGTTGGCTATTCGCGATAACGAAATGGACATTGCGGTTAAGTGCACAAAAGGCACCTATATCCGTTCGCTGGTGGAAGACATCGGTGAAGCCATTGGTTGTGGCGCCCATGTGGTTGCACTGCGCCGTACCCTGGCCGCAGGCTTTACATTGGCCGACGCCCACGACGTACCGGGGATGGAAGCCATGCGCGAGCGTGAAGAAAGCCTGGACGGCTTGCTGGTAGCGCCAGACGCGGCACTCAGCATGTTTCCCGAACACCGCCTGAGCGGACCGGTGCTGGTGTCGATATTGAATGGCCAAGCAGTTAGAATAGAAGCTCAGCTTGAACAGGGTTACGTGCGCGTTTATGGCAATCAAGACTTTGTTGGGCTGGCAGAAGCATTCCCGGACAGTGAGGGTACCCAGCTGGTGCCTAAGCGTCTGGTTAAAACCGGCGGCCGCCTGTAGGCGAGCCGTTTAGCCAAGCTGTAGAGATGCGCGGTTCGGCTGTATTTTTAAGCATCGCAATATATTGAGGTGGTTTATGGCACTTTCTGCCAACGAGAAAGCTCAGATTGTTAAAGATTACCAGCAGGCTGAAAGCGATACCGGTTCTCCTGAAGTTCAGGTTGCACTGCTTAGCGCTAACATCAACAAGCTGCAGGGTCACTTCAAGATCAACAAGCAAGACCACCATTCACGCCGCGGTCTGATCCGTATGGTAAACCAGCGTCGTAAGCTGCTGGATTACCTGAAAGGCAAAAGTGCTGATCGTTATCTTGAGCTGATCAAGCGTTTGGGTCTGCGTCGCTAATCTGTTTCGACGGCCTGAGAGCTGGGGTATGGTTATTTTCCCTGGCTGACCAACCGGCGGTGGTGCTTGCAAGAGCGTTGCCGCCGGTTGTGTTTTTTTGTGTAGCGCAGAACAGCAGTTACCCACATGGGTGAGTAATTGAATCAATCGGAAAGATATTCAGGAGTTTTTTGTGGAACCTAAACCCGTAACTAAAACGTTCGAACTTGGTGGCAAAACCGTTACTTTGGAAACTGGCCGTATTGCCCGCCAGGCCACCGGTGCCGTACTCGTAACCATCGACGATATTTCTGTGCTGGGCGCCGTTGTAGGTGCCAAAGAAGCCAAGCCTGGTCAGGGCTTCTTTCCGCTGACCGTTAACTACACCGAAAAAACCTACTCTGTGGGTAAAATTCCCGGTGGTTTCTTTAAGCGTGAAGCGCGTCCTACCGAAAAAGAGACGCTGACGTCACGCCTGATCGACCGTCCGATTCGTCCGCTGTTTCCTAATGGTTTCATGAACGAAGTCCAGGTTGTGCTGACCGTTATGTCAGCCAACAAAACTCAGGATCCGGACATTGCTGCCATGCTGGCGGCTTCTGCGGCCCTGGCTATTTCTGGCATTCCATTTGAAGGCCCCATTGGTGCTTCCCGCGTTGGCTTTACCAACGAGCGTGGCTACTTCCTGAACCCGACTCACGAAGAGCGTTCAACTTCGCTGCTGGACATGATCGTTGCCGGCACCGAAGACGCCGTATTGATGGTGGAATCGCAAGCTAAAAGCCTGACTGAAGACCAAATGCTGGGCGCCGTGCTGTTTGCCCACCAGGAAATGCAGTCTGCCGTTATCGCCATTAAAGAATTTGCCGCTGAAATTGGCAAGCCCCGCTGGGAATGGCAGGCTGAAGCCGTAAACGTCGAACTGATGGGCGCTATCAAGGCAGATTTCGCTGACGCGATCGCAGAAGCCTACAGCATCCGCGATAAAATGGACCGTTATGCGCGGCTGGGCGAGATCAAATCCGCCGCCATCGCGAAACTGGCCGGTGACGAAGACGGCAAATACTCTGCTGAAGACGTGAAAAAGTGCTTCGGCAAGACCGAAAAGCACGTTGTTCGCCAGCAAGTTATTGACGGCAAGCCGCGTATTGACGGACGGGACACCAAAACCGTGCGCCCGATCAAAATCGAAGTGGGCATTCTGCCGGGTGCTCACGGCTCTGCGCTGTTCACCCGTGGCGAAACCCAGGCCATCGTGACCACCACGCTGGGCACGTCGCGCGACATGCAGATTATTGACGCGCTGGAAGGCGAAAGCAAAGACCCGTTCCTGTTCCATTACAACTTCCCCCCGTACTCCGTTGGCGAAGCTGGCCGTATGATGGGCCCCGGCCGTCGTGAAATTGGTCACGGACGCCTGGCCAAGCGCGGCCTACTGGCGGTAATGCCAACGGTTGAAGAGTTCCCGTACACCATTCGTGCGGTGTCTGAAATCACCGAATCCAACGGTTCCAGCTCTATGGCATCGGTGTGTGGTTCCAGTCTGGCATTGATGGACGCAGGCGTGCCTATCAAGTCTGCCGTAGCCGGTATTGCCATGGGTCTGGTTAAAGAAGGCGATAAGTTCGCCATCCTGACCGACATCCTGGGCGATGAAGATCACCTTGGCGACATGGACTTTAAAGTAGCCGGTACTAAAGAAGGTATCACCGCGCTGCAGATGGACATCAAGATCAACGGTATTACCGACGAGATCATGGAACTGGCCCTGGAGCAAGCCTACGGCGCTCGCCAGCATATCCTTGGCGAGATGAACAAGGTGATTGCGGCTTCGCGTACCGAGCTGTCATCACGTGCGCCTAGCATCACCACCATCAAGATCAATCCTGAGAAAATCCGTGACGTGATCGGTAAGGGCGGTTCTACTATCCGTTCTATCTGTGAAGAAACCGGTGCGTCTATTGATCTGGACGACGACGGCAACGTGAAAATCTACGCCGACAACATGGAAGCGGCGCAGGCTGCGGTTAAGCGGGTTATGGAAATTACCGCTGAAATCGAAGTGGGCGCTATCTACCAGGGTCGCGTTGAGCGCATCGTCGACTTCGGCGCGTTTGTAAACATTCTGCCGGGCAAAGATGGCCTGGTTCACATCTCTCAGATTTCTGATCGTCGCATTGAAAACGTGACCGACGAGCTGAAGGAAGGCCAAGAAGTTCTGGTTAAAGTGCTGGATGTAGACAACCGTGGCCGCGTTAAGCTGTCTATGAAGGAAGTGAAAGAAGGCGAGAAACCGACTGACCTTTCTGCGTGATGGTTTGATGGCGTGGTGACGGACTTAAGTCTGTCCCCAAGCCTGATATAAAAAAACCCGCCTTTCCGTTGGATTGGCGGGTTTTTTGTTTTCTGCCTTTTAAGACTGGGGCCGTTATTGAGAGTGGCAGCAAGTGGGCGGGGGCCGTTCAAAGCACGCTGTGAATACGTCCCTGTACGCTTGGGCTCCGCCATCCATGGCTCCGTACAGCTTTGACCGACCCTCGCCCACTTGCTGTTTAGAGTTCTTTCTTCTCGCCGGCTTTCCTTAAGAAATTGACCAGGCTTTTTTGATATTCCGGCAGGGCAAACGTCGCCACGTGGGGCGTGTCGGTCTGCAGAAAATTCTTCGGCTCTTTCGCAGCCTGATACAGGGTTTCGCCGTTGGCAAAGGGGATAACGCCGTCGAGCACGCTGTGAATCATTAGCAGTGGTGTAGGGCTGATACGGCCGATGTAGTCGGTCCCTTCATAGTCGTTGGGGATGGTCCAACTTAGAGGGGCCTGTAGCGGCCAGGTAAGCCAGAAGCTGGCGAGTTTGTCGCGGGCAATGGCGCGAAAGCCGGCAAAGGTGCCGTCGAGGATAACGCCATCCAAGGGTGGTTGTTCGTTACGTTGCTGCCACTCGGCCGCCAGAGGGATGGCGAGGGCGCCGCCCAGGCTTTGGCCGAGCAGGAAGATCGGTTTGCCTTGGGTTTGTGGCTGCTGGATTAGCCAGCGCATTCCGCTTTCTACATCGTGCAGGGCACCTTCAATATCCGGCGAACCGGTTGAGCGGCCATAGCCGCGGTAATCCAGCGCAAATACGTTGTAACCTTCGGCTGGCAGCCAGGCTACGTTCATGATGTGGCTGCTGATGTTCTGGGCGTTGCCGTGCAGGTAGTAAACCGTGCCTTTCGCGTTTTTTCCAGATGCTATGTCGCCTTCGCTCGGCGGTTTGGTTACGGCTGGCAACCACCAGCCGTGTAACACTTCGCCGTCTGCGGTATTGATGAAGGCATCGCTGTATTCCAGATTCAGCCGATCCGGTGTTATGTAAGTGGTCTGGTCGGGGAAAAAGAACAGGCCACTGCAACCGCTCAGCGAGAAACTAGCAGCCATTAAGCCAATCAGAAGTAGGCGTGCAGGCCGGCTTGCCATGTGTTTTGCATCCTGTCGAAGTGGTCTTCACGGTTAAACTCGGCGAACACGCTGAATTCACGGCCAAGATGCCAGCTGGCTTTGCCATAAAGCTGGTCCTGGCGATGTTGGTTGCTGACAATCCAGGCTTTGGTTTTCACTCCGGCCATTAGGCTGAAGCGTGGGTTCTGGTGCAGGAATCCGAGGTCAGCGCCGGGAGCTGCATCGTAACCGCGACCCAGGTCATTATCGATTTCAAGATCCGCCGTTGCCAGGGCAAATGCTTGCGTGTTGCTAGCGATACGCCAGCTGCCGCCGGCCCCGCCGTCCAGATAGGGCGCCAGAACCCTCTCACGCCCCGTATCCGTGCGTCTGCCGCCAAAGCTGACCTGCCACGACAGGGGCGAGAAAAAGCGGTTGCGAGGGCTGATAGAACGTATCTCTACGCCAGTCAGTTTTTCCAGCTGTAGCTCGTCGTTATCTGTGTAATAGCGGGCGTCCAGCCTTAAAAACTGCAGCTGCGCACCAGGGCGGTAACCTTCGGGTGGGTCCAGAAGGTCGTGATAGGCCGGGCGGAATGTCAGCTGGCTAAAATTGCGACTCGAACCTCCAACCTCTGTCCTCCCGCTGCCCAAGCTAAGGCGGAAGGTGTTGTGGCCCTGGTCGTCGCGCACGGCGGGTTCTGGTGGCGGTGGCGGATAGACAGCGTTGAGCGAGCTGCGCTCGCGTAATAAAGCGTGGGATAGGGGCGCCGCAAAGTCCCTTGGCCAGCCGTCGGCCTCGCTCTGGTAGCGCACGTAATCGTAAGTGGCGTCGAGCACGGCAGCTCGATCAGTCTCGTTTAGTGCCATTAGTTCCGGGCTGTTGGGTTTTAGATAACCGTTGGCGAGGGCAGAAGCTATAAGCTGTTGTTGCGCACTCAGAGAATCCAGAGAGTGGCTTACTGCCGTGGCGGCAGAGGCACGATATTCCACATGACCAACTAGATTTTTGTCGATAACCCAGCGCACGGTGTCTGAGGGAATAGCGTGGGTGTTTACTTCGTCCAACAGGTTGGTGCCCGGCCGCGCCACATCAATTAGCGCTAGCAGGCGGTAAGCGCAGTTCTCGTCAAAAAAGTAATAATCAAAATTCTTGTCCTGAATTTCCCAAGCGTGAGCGGTCATTCTGTCGACCTCGCTTTGCTTCAGGTTTAAATGATATTCCCACAAATCCCGATGTTCAATATCCGAGTACAGACGGATCTTTTCGTAGTAGGGCCGAACCGTGGTAATGCCCGGGTAGCCACCAAAAATACCGCGATAGGCAAACATCAGCTCACCGTCGTGAGCGGCGGCATCGGCGGCGTAGGAAATGGTGTTGGCCAGTAGCAGGTCGGTGTCGTTGTCATCTTGAGGCGGGTCCAGGCGCAGAAACGTATGGCCGAACATAGACGACGGACTGTTTAGATAAGAGGCAGCAAACACCAGGGTCACGGTTTCCGTATTGAGCTCGTTTTGCCATTGCTGATACGCCGGGCAATCAACCGCAGGCAAATGCAAGTTCAGCTCTTGTTGCAGCCACGTTGATCGGGCTGGAAATCGGCAGCGCGCGTGCCGGTCTCCGCCGCCCGGCTGTTGAATGGCCGTTAGCGTGGCCGTTAATTCAGCTTCTGGGGATAGCTTGCCGTCGACACTGAGAAAAAATGCATCATCGTCGGCCTGGCTTTTGTAATCGCTGCTCAGGCTTGGCTGGTGGTAGTGGCCCAGTGTCAGCCAGCCTGGCGACAGATATAGACCGGCGGGCACGCTGACTGTTTCAGCCAGGGCAGGCATTGATAGCAACGAGAACAAGACTGCGGCTGTTCCAGAACAAAAAGTTTGGCCCATGGCAGGTGTCAGAGTCCGTGGTTTAAAAAAAGTGCGCCATCGCTGGCGCACCGATATCACAGTATTTCCGAGGAACCGGAAATATCAGGCAGCGACGTACTTGCTCAGACCGGCATCTTGCTGCAGCAGGGCAACAATAGCGCTGATAGCCTGGTCAGAGGTGGTGTCTGCATTCGGGAAGATAGCGGCGAAGTTATCCTGCAGCACACTGCGGAAGCTGTCACGGTCAGCCTGTTCTACGCCAAGCAGGATGGCAAGAGTGTCCAGGTTTTCGCCGTTGCCGCGAGACATGTCACGGGCCACTTTGTCGATGTTGCTGTCCATGTACATAGCCATGGATTGAACAGACGCATTGGTTGAACAACCCAAGGTGCCCGTAGTCATACCGGAGGTTTGGTTGCCGAAAGATCCGTTGGTGGTTGCCGCCAGTACGTGTGGAGCGATACCAGACTGGCCTTTCCAGATCATGGCGCCAACGCCACAGCCCGGTTGGGCAAAGGCCATAGAAGAAGCCCCTAGAAGAATTGCACCTGCGATTAGTTTTTTCATTATTCATTCCTTGATTTTTTGATGTGGCTGTTATCGCAGCGATGGTTCTGATTTTACCGAACGTAGCACGCCATCGCCCGACCAAGTATAGCCAATTTTCTCGTCACACCAACTGCGATAACACACAAAAGTCCTGTTTTATGGTTACTTACCGCACAGTTCCCATATTCACCCCCCCAGATACGCTTCCCGCACTTGCGGATTCACCAGCAGGTTTGCGCCTGTGTCATGCAGGCGAATGCGCCCGGTTTCCAGCACGTAACCCCGGTCAGCCAAGTTCAGCGCCTGATGAGCATTCTGTTCTACCAGAAATACCGTCATGCCTTCATCGCGCAGTTTGCCGATAATCTCGAAAATCTGTTTGATAATGAGCGGTGCCAGGCCCAGGGACGGCTCGTCCAGAATGATCAGTCGCGGTTTGCTCATGAGCGCGCGGCCAATGGCCAGCATTTGCTGCTCGCCGCCAGACATGGTGCCGGCACGCTGGCTTTCCCGCTCTTTCAGACGCGGGAACAGTTCGTAAACATGTTCCTGGCTTTTGCGAATTTCTGACTTGGTGTTGAAAAACCCACCCATGTGCAGGTTTTCTTTCACCGTCAGCCCGGAAAAAATACGTCGGCCTTCGGGCACTATTGCAATGCCGGAACGCATAATTTGCGAAGTCGGCTCTTTGGTGATGTCACGGCCGTCGAGCACAACCCGACCAGCACTGGCTTGGGGGGCACCGCATACAGTCATCAACAGTGTGGTTTTGCCGGCACCGTTAGCGCCGATTAGCGAGACAATTTCGCCCTCATTTATTTCAACTGATACGCCGTGCAGGGCTTCGATTTTGCCATAGTGGGTGTGTATATCTTCCAGTATTAACATGGCTGGTCCTCAGGCCTCGCCCAGGTAGGCTTTGATAACGTCTTCGTTTGCACGCACTTCCTGCGGCGTTCCGCTGGCAAGTGGGCGGCCCTGGTTAATGACCGTAATTCGGTCGGAAATATCCATTACCAAGTTCATGTCGTGCTCAATCAGCACAACCGACACGCCGTAGTCTTCCTTCAAGCTGACAATCAGTTGGTTCAGCTCCTGGGTCTCCGCCGGGTTCAGGCCTGCTGCGGGCTCGTCCAGCATCAACAGCTGCGGTTGGGTGACCATGCACCGGGCTATTTCCAGGCGCCGCTGCTGGCCATAAGACAGGTTTCCGGCATCGACGTTGGCTTGGTCTAGCATGCCTATCCGCTCTAGCCAGTAGGCGGCGCGATCCAGAGATTTGCGCTCACGTTCACGATAGTCTGGCGTTTTTACCAGACCGGCCAGCAGGTTAGTGTTCAAGTGCCGGTGCTGTGCCACCAACAGATTTTCCACCACCGACATTTGAGTAAACAGCCGCACGTGTTGAAACGTGCGCACCATTCCCATGCGCGAGATTTTGTAATCCGGCTTGCCCTGAATTTCCTTGCCTTGAAAAATGATCTTGCCGCCGCTGGGTTTGTAAAACCCGCTCATGCAGTTAAAGACGGTGGTTTTACCGGCGCCGTTGGGACCAATAATAGAGTGAATTTCCTGTTCCTGGACATCCAGACTTACGCCGTCTACCGCCAGTAGACCGCCAAAACGCATGGCCAGGTTTTGTATTTTAAGCATTGCCTGTTATTCCTGCGTTTTTAGGGTGATGTGAAGACGGCGCATGGGCACCAATCCCTGGGGTCGCCAGATCATCATCAGCACCATGGCGGCACCAAAGATCAACATGCGGTACTCAGAAAACTCCCGTGCCAGCTCGGGCAGTATGGTGACGGCAATGGCCGCGAGTATTACGCCAATTTGCGAGCCCATGCCGCCCAGCACCACAATGGCCAGAATAATGGCTGATTCCAGGAACACGAAAGATTCCGGGCTTATAAAGCCCTGTTTTGATGCAAATATGGTGCCGGCAAAACCTGCAAAGAAGGCGCCGATGGTAAACGCCGACAGCTTTACCGCGGTGCGGCTGAGGCCTAGGGAACGTGCAGCAATTTCATCTTCACGTAGGGCTTCCCAAGCGCGGCCGACTGGCATTTTCATCAACCGGCGAATAATCAGCGCGGTAATAATGGCCAGTACCAGAGCAATCAGGTACAGGAATATGACTTTGTGTTCGCCGCTGTAGGCGATGCCGAAGGTTTCGTGAAACGAGGTATTACCCTCTTCTTTAACACGTCGGCCAAATTCCATTCCGAACAGAGTAGGATCCGGAATGCCGCCAATGCCGTTAGGCCCGCCGGTCACGTTGGTCCAGTTGTTCAGAAGTATGCGGATGATTTCGCCAAATCCCAAGGTCACAATGGCCAGGTAATCACCCCTTAGTCTCAGTACCGGAAAACCCAGAAGCAGGCCGAATAGCCCTGCCAGTAAAGCGCCCAGGGGTAGCGCCATCCAGAACGAAATGCCGTAATACTGCGAGAGCAAAGCAAAGGTGTAGGCGCCCACAGCGTAAAAAGCCACGTAGCCCAGATCTAACAGGCCAGCAAGACCCACCACCACGTTCAGGCCCAGCGCCAGTATCACGTAAATCAGCACCAGAGTGGCCAGGTCAACTGCGCCGCGAGACGAGAAAAATGGCCAGAACAGCGCCACAACGACCAGCCCGGTCAGTACCCAGCTTTCAAGCTTTGCCCGTTTGTTTTGCTCCATGGGCTTGCGGCCGGTCAGCGGATTCAGGTCACTCACGGCGCCCAGTTTGCCCATCACGCTGTCGCGGAAAAGCTGAAACAAAAACACCATCAGGGCCGCACACGCAATGGCCACAACGGTAGTGGCGTCGGTGCCAGTCAGGACAATATTGATTCCTTCGGCTTCCAGATTTAGCCCCAAAATGGGGTAAGAAATAACAATGGTTACGATGGCACAAAAGAGTGCGTGCCGAACATTAGAAGTCGCCATCAGATTTTTTCAACCTCTGGCTTGCCCAGTAGGCCGGTCGGTTTGAACAGCAAAATCAGGATCAGCAAGCTGAACGAGATGACGTCTTTGTATTCACCACTCAAATAGCCTGACGTCATGCTTTCAGCAATGCCTAGAATAAGCCCGCCCAGCATCGCACCTGGAATGCTGCCAATACCGCCCAGTACCGCTGCGGTAAACGCTTTTAAACCAGCGATAAACCCAAACAACGGATCAACCGAGCCGTAGTACATGCCCAGCAACAGACCGGCAACCGCTGCCAATGCGGCGCCAATAATAAAGGTGGCGGATATGATGCGGTTGGTGTCTATGCCCAGCAGGTTGGCCATGCCCAGATCCTGGGATACGGCACGGCAAGCGCGACCGGTGCGTGAGCGCGAGATAAACGTCGATAGCACGGTCATACAGATCAAGGTGGTTACGAAGATGGTGATTTGCATGTACGACAGCGACATCTGGAAGGCGCCTTCCGAACCAAAATTGAAACCGCCTTCGATCAGTAAGGGAAAACCGACGTTGCGGGAACCTTGGGCCAGGTGCATGTAATTTTGCAAAAAAATAGACATACCAATCGCGGAAATCAGCGGGATCAAGCGATGCCGACCGCGCACGGGCCGATAGGCCACTCGTTCCACTGCCCAGCCCATAGAACTGGATACAAGGATGGCGCAAACCAGGGCCACAACCAGTACTAGCGGTAACCAGGCAATGCCCAGGGTTGTCAAACCGGTGATGGCGATGAGCGCGGTGTAGGCGCCAATCATATAAATTTCGCCGTGGGCGAAGTTGATCATCCCGATAATGCCGTAAACCATGGTGTAGCCGATGGCAATCAGGGCGTAGGCGCTGCCTATCGTCAGTCCATTAATAAGCTGCTGAGAGAAGTATAGAAGGTCTTGCATGGGGTGCCATCTCCGGAAATCGACTTCTGACGGCCATCTAAGCGCGCAACAGGCAAGAGCGCTGCGCAATTAACGTTGAGATCAGAAGCTTGGAAAGACACCCCGCAACCTTCGGCAGGCTACGGGGTGTCGTCTCTTTCAGCGCTGCCGCCGGGTTTGCGCCCGTGCGGCAGCGGCGGGTTTGGGGGCCCGCGTTAGTTACTGACCGGAGTCTTGCTGCCGTCTGAGTGCCATTCGTAAACCACAAATTCGAACGACTTCATGTCGCCGGCTTCGTCGTACTGAACGGTGCCGATAGGCGTTTCAAAGCTGTTGGCGCGTAGTGCGGCGGCCACTTCAAACGGGTCTTTGGAACCTGCTTTTTCGATGCCTTCAGCTACCAGCTGAACCGCTGCGTAGGACGTTAGTACAAATGGGCCGGAGGGATCTTCGTTTTTATCCGCAAACGCGGCAACCAGATCTTTGTTCTCGTCTTTTTCGTCGAAGGCGGGCGGCAGGGTAACCAGCAGGCCTTCAGCGGCTTCGCCGGCAATGGTGTTGATGTCTTTGTTGCCAACGCCTTCAGGGCCCATAAATACAGCGTCCAGGTTCGCCTGGCGAGCTTGGCGCAGAATCAGACCCAATTCGGGGTGATAGCCGCCATAGTACACGTAATCAACCTGAGCCTGTTTGAGTTTAGTCACCAGCGATGAAAAGTCTTTATCGCCTGCGGTAATGCCTTCAAACATGGCTATTTCGACGCCAGCGTCTTTTAAGGTGTCGCGCACGGCGGTGGCAATGCCTTCACCGTATTGCTGTTTGTCGTGGATAACCGCGACTTTCTTGGGGTTCAGACTGGCCAAATACTCCCCGGCAACAGGACCCTGCATGCTGTCCAGGCCGATGGTGCGGAATAACAGTTCATAACCGCGAGCGGTGATGTCTGGGCTGGTGGAGGCCGGGGTAATCATTAGAATGCCTTCGTCTTCGTAGATATCAGACGCCGGCTGGGTAGAGCTGGAACACAGGTGACCTATCACGTATTTCACGCCGTCGTTGACTAAAGCGTTGGCAACGGTCACGGCCTGCTTTGGGTCACACACGTCGTCGTATTCAACCGCTACCAGATTTTCACCCATAACACCGCCAACGGAATTAATGCGCTCGATAGCCATACGTGCGCCAGAAAACTGCATATCGCCGTACTGCGCAACCGGCCCTGTCATGGGGCCGGCAATGCCTATTTTAATGTCTGCTACGGTGGCACCTGCGCCCATAAGAGCCGCGGATGCGGCAATGGCTGTTACGAGCTTTTTAACGTTGTTTTTCATTATCAGTTTCCTGTAATCAGGGTTTTATTGTAGTGCCTAGACATTAACAAAACACCACCTCTTGGTTGTTGTCAAGCGGAGGCTTTGCACGAGTGTTATCTTGCCCTGCAAATCGCCGCTTGTCTTCAATTTGATTGCTGTCTGGGCTTTAAAAAATTGTTGGCAATTGGTGGTTTTGCAACAGGTCGTGATATGAATAATTCTCAGTACGAATGGTATCAGCATGGCAGGAGCGGCGCGTTGACCAGTTACGACGAAATATTATTAGCATTACGTCGGGTAATCCGTGCAACAGATTTGCACTCGAAACGGTTGAGTAAAAGTTCCGGGCTGACCGCGCCTCAGTTGCTGATTATGCGGACCATACGGGATTTGGGCCAAGTTACTATTGGCACCATCGCTAATACAGTCAGCCTTAGCCAAGCCACAGTCACCACTATTTTAGATCGCTTGGAATTGCGCAACTTGGTATACCGGGTTCGCAGCACTGAGGACAAGCGCAAAGTACACGCCCACTTGACCGAAGCCGGCGACGAGATTCTGGCCCGTGCGCCCACCCCGCTGCAAGAAGACTTCATTAAAAAATATCAGGCCTTGGCGGAGTGGGAGCAAACCATGATTCTGACTTCGTTGCAGCGAGTGGCTAATATGATGGACGCAGACCACACAGACCCATCACCGGTTCCGGATGTAGGTCCGGTGCCGCGCGAAGATGGCTGAAAGGAAACCTCTAAATAAGGCTTCATAGTAAAGCGGCAGGCCGAGACGAAGAGTGGCCTGCCGGCGCGTCAATGCATAACTGCACCCTTCTTCGGTTGTTGGCCAAAGCAAACCTGGAACACATCGCTGTAGTGTTTCGCAAAACTGACCGCAATGCCTTCTTTCAAATATCCTGGTAGTTCGTCGTAATCGCCTCGATTGGCTTCTGGTAAAATCAACTGGTTGATTTTCTGCCGTCGGGCGGCGATCACTTTTTCCCGTATTCCCCCTACTGGCAGTACCTGCCCGGTCAGTGTTAGCTCACCGGTCATGGCGATGTTTTGCTGCGGCGCTTCACGACGGGCAATCGACAGCAGCGCTGTGGCCATAGTGACGCCTGCGCTTGGGCCGTCTTTCGGCGTGGCGCCTTCCGGCACGTGCAGGTGCACCAGAGATTTGTCGAAAAACACCGGGTCGCCTTTATAACGTTTCAAATTAGACGCGACAAAGCTGTAGGCAATCTCGGCGGATTCGCGCATCACATCCCCCAGCTGTCCGGTCAGTTTGAAACCGCGCTGGCTGCTGTGAATGCGCGAGGCCTCAATGCTGAGCGTAGCGCCGCCCATGGAGGTCCAGGCTAAACCCGTGACGACGCCGATGCCCTTCATGGATTTTTCTTTGCGGAAGACAGGTTGCCCCAGGTATTCCTGTACGTCGGCAATGCCAACGCGAATGGGTAAGTCAGGATTTTCGAGCAACTTGACGATGCCCTTGCGGATGATTTTGTGCAGCATCTTTTCCAGACCACGCACCCCGGCTTCACGGGCATAGCCTTCAATCACCTGTTTTATGGCGGCGTCGGAAATGTTCATCTGCTTTTTAAGCAGTCCAGCGCGTTTCAGCAGTTTGGGTAATAGGTGGTGCTTGGCGATCGCCAGCTTTTCTTCCGCTATATAGCCAGACAGGCGAATCACGTCCATGCGGTCGAGCAGCGGTCGCGGTATGGTATCCAGTTGGTTGGCGGTGCAGATGAACAGCACTTTTGACAAATCCATGCGCACATCCAGATAGTGGTCCAGAAACTCGCGGTTCTGCTCTGGGTCGAGAGTTTCCAGCAGGGCAGAGGCCGGGTCGCCCTGGTAAGACGCCCCAATCTTGTCGATTTCATCCAGCATAATGACCGGGTTGGCCACTTTTGTGTCTTTCAGTGCTTGCACGAATTTGCCGGGCATGGCGCCAATATAGGTGCGTCGATGGCCTTTAATTTCGGCTTCGTCACGCATGCCGCCTACGCTAAAGCGATAGAACTTGCGCCCCAGCGCGTCTGCCACCGAATGGCCGATGGAGGTTTTGCCCACGCCCGGCGGGCCCACCAACAGCAGGATGGTGCCGCTGACTTCTTTTTTGAAGCTGCCCTCTGCCAGAAACTCGATAATGCGGTCTTTTACATCGCCCAAGCCATCATGGTCTTTGTCCAGAATGTGTCGCGCCTCGGCGAGGTCGAAATGATCCTGTGAGTGCTGGCCCCAAGGCACTTGGGTTATCCAGTCCAGATAATTGCGGGTAACACCATACTCCGGCGAGCCCTGTTCAAGAATTCGCAGTTTTTGCAGTTCTTCATCAAAACGTTCGCGCACCGCTTTGGGCGGGTCTAGTTCCGCCATGCGCCCTTCGAAGCGTTCGGCGTCGGCAGTTTTGTCGTCTTTTGACATGCCCAGTTCGCGCTGAATCACTTTCAGCTGTTCTTTCAAAAAGAACTCGCGTTGGTGCTTTTGTACCTTTTGGTTCACTTCCGCGCTAATTTCAGACTGCAGCTTGGCCACTTCCAGCTCTTTACGCATGAGCAGCAGCACTTTATCCATGCGTTGCAACAGCGGAACGGTATCCAGTACTTCCTGCAATTTCGCGCCAGGTTCGCTGGTCATCGATGCGCCGAAGTCGGTCAACGGTGAACTGTCCTCTGGGCCGAAGCGCGTCAGGTACTGCTTCACTTCCTCGCCATAAAGCGGGTTGGTGCGCAGCAGCTCTTTGATGGCGCTGATAACGGCCATTGTATAGGCCTTGGTTTCATCAAGGTCTTCGGTAGGTTCTTGCGGGTATTCCACTTCCACCAGGTAAGGTGGGCGGCGACGCAGCCATCGCACAATGCGAAAGCGCTGTAAGCCCTGTGCAATAAACTGAACCTTGCCGTCTTTTTGCTGGGCGTGGTGCACGCGCACAGCGCAGCCCATGGTGGCCAGATCTTTGCTGTCAGGCACGCCCTTTTCACTGGCTTCGTTGTCAACGTAGCAAATGCCCAACATGCCGTGATCGGTCTCCCTCACTTTCTTCAGGGTTTCGTGCCAGGGGTTTTGATTGACCACGACGGGCTGTACCTGGGCGGGGAAAAACGGCCGGTTAGACACCGGCAGCAGGTACAGACGCTTGGGCAGCGTCTGTTCAGACAGTGCCAGGTCTTTGCTGTGTTCGTCTTTGCCTATGTACTCGGTTATATCTTCTTCGAGCTGTTCCAGAGAGTCATTGCTGTTGTCGTCTGTCATGCTACTTGGCTTCCCGGTACTGGGTGTGTTCAGTGTCGAACGTTTGTTGTTTATTTGCTGCCAAAACTCTGATTTTCAAGGCCGCCTATTAACCCCTTTGGCCCGTTCCTCTTGAATTTCGCCGCCCGGCGCCCCATCTTGTTGATAACGATAAACAGCGACAGATTCAGGTGTCCCAATGAGCAGCTCTCCTTACATTTTTGAAGCCACAATGGAAAACTTCCAGCAGCAGGTGATGGAAGCCTCTGCGACAACACCCGTTCTGGTAGACGTATGGGCGGAATGGAGCGCGCCTTGTAAACAGCTGATGCCACTGCTGGAAAAGTTGGCCGAAGAGTATAAGGGCGCCTTTTTACTGGCCAAAGTGAATGCCGACCAGCAAGAACAACTTGCCTCCAGCTTGGGTGTGCGAAGTCTGCCAACCGTTATTTTGGTGAAAGATGGCCAGGCGGTAGACGATTTTAACGGTGCGTTAGCGGAGAGCGATATCCGCAAAGTGCTGGACAAGTATGTAGAGGCGCCCGCCGAGGACCCTTTCGAAAAAGCTCACGCGCTCTGGGAAGAGGGCAATCTTGATGGTGCCCTGGCCATTTTGGGCGATATGAACCAGAAAGATCCGGAAAACCTGAAAGTGCTGATTGACCTGGCTCAGATCAAAGCCGAAATGGGTGATCTGGACACCGCCGAACAAATTTACAACAGTCTGCCTCCGGAAGAAAAATTGCAGCACCAGGCCAAACAGCTGGCGGCCCGCATCAAGTTTTTGAAACAGTCCGCAGAACTGCCGCCCCAGACCGACCTGGAAATGGCTTTGGAGCAGGACCCACAAGACCCTAATGCGCTGCACATGTTGGCGCTGCATAATGTATTAAAAGAAAACAACGCCGAGGCGATGGAGCTGCTGATTCGCCTGATTCAGGTAGACAGCAAGTATAAAAATGAAGTGGCCAAGACAACGTTGGTGGAGCTGTTTGAAAAGCTGGGCAACAACAATGCCGACGTGCGCACCTACCGGCGCAAGTTGTATACCTTGATGCATTAAGTAGCGATTTAGTCTTTATGCAAAAAAACGGGCTCACCTCACGGTAAGCCCGTTTTTTGCATATTATTCAAAGTGAAACGTAGAAGGTTCAGGGCTGAAAACGAAGTCACATAGAGTCAACAGTGTTCGACCTTGGTCGAGTGTGACTTGTCTGGAAGGTGTAAAAACGTCATTATTCCGTAAGGAATCGAAATTAACTCCTATTTTTCCAGGGTTAACTAAAAAATTTCGATAAATTGTAGTAAAAAAACTACAATGCCGGTCAACTCCAAAAGCAGTTTGCGATCTGTCAGACGCAATTTGTGAAACCTGACCTATGCTTGTTTATGAACGATTAATCGGCGCTACGGCCCCAACGCCGCAAGCCCCACTGACTGACTCAGCAGCACAGCCCGTCATGTACGGCGACTGGGCCGCATTTTTCTAGATGCTTAATGGAGTATTTGATGTACCAGGACGACGATCCGATTGAAACCACAGAGTGGCTTGACGCACTCGAATCACTGATCGAACAGGAGGGTGTAGACCGAGCCAAGTACATTCTGGAACGCCTTTCCGAGCGCGCCAGCCGCGATGGTACCCAGCTGCCTTATGCCATCACCACGCCATTCCGTAATACGATCCCGCTTGCACAAGAAGCACGTATGCCGGGCGACCTGTTCATGGAGCGCCGTATTCGTTCTCTGATCCGTTGGAACGCCATGGCGATGGTCGTGCGTGCCAACAAACGTCCGGGTGAACTGGGTGGTCATATTTCTACCTTCTCGTCTGCGGCCACGCTCTATGATGTAGGTTTTAACTATTTCTTCCACGGTGGCGATGAAAAACGCGAGTCAGACCTTGTGTATTTCCAAGGCCACGCCTCGCCGGGCATCTACGCCCGTTCCTTTTTGGAAGGCCGATTTGAAGAAGCGCAGCTAGACAAGTATCGCGAAGAGGTCGACGGCGGCGGGCTGTCATCCTATCCGCACCCGTGGCTGATGCCTGATTACTGGCAGTTTCCCACGGTTTCTATGGGCCTGGGCCCGATTCAGGCCATTTACCAGGCTCACATCATGAAGTACCTCGACAGCCGCGAACTGGTCGAAATGGAAAATCGCAAAGTGTGGTGTTTCATTGGTGATGGTGAATGTGACGAGCCCGAAACTCTGGGCTGTATTTCCAAGGCCAGCCGTGAAAACCTGGACAATCTGGTGTTTGTGGTGAACTGCAACCTGCAGCGCCTGGATGGCCCGGTGCGCGGCAACGGCAAGATTATTCAGGAACTGGAAGGCTCATTCCGCGGTGCTGGCTGGAACGTGATCAAAGTGGTCTGGGGCCGCATGTGGGACCCGCTGTTTGAGCAAGACGAAGACGGCACCATGCAACGCGCCATGGACGAAGTGGTTGACGGCGAACTGCAGGCTTTCACAAATGCTGGCCCGGGGGCAACTCGCAAGCAGTTTTTCGGCAAGTATCCGAAGCTGGCCAAGATGATTGAAAACTGGACCGACGACGACATTCAAAAGCTTAATCGCGGTGGCCACGACCCGTACAAAGTGTATGCCGCTTATAAGAAAGCAGCGACGGAGGCCAATGGTAAGCCAACCGTTATCTTGGCTCATACCATCAAAGGTTATGGCTTTGGTGCTGCTGGCGAAGCCACCAACACGGCTCACTCTCTGAAAAAGCTCGACACCGAAACTCTGAAAGACTTCCGCGACCGCTTCGCGATTCCGCTGAAAGACGAAGAGCTAGACGACGTGCCGTACTACCGCCCGGCGCCCGACAGCCCCGAGCTGGTGTACATGAGGAAGCGCCGGCAGGACTTGGGTGGTTTTTATCCCAAGCGTCGTAAAAACAGCCAGGCACTACAGATTCCCGACCTGAATATCTTCAAACAGGTACTGGAAGGTTCTAACGGTCGTGAAATCTCCACCACTATGTCGTTCGTGCGCATTCTGAGCGCGTTGGCAAAAGACAAGCGTGTGGGTAAACGCGTTGTGCCGATTGTTCCTGATGAAGCCCGAACCTTTGGTATGGAGGGCATGTTCCGCCAGCTGGGTATTTATACCTCGGAAGGGCAGAAGTACGTGCCGCCTGATCGCGATCAAATCATGTATTACCGTGAAGACAAAAAGGGTCAGATTCTGCAGGAAGGCATTAACGAAGGCGGCGCTATGGCGGCCTGGATTGCGGCTGCTACGTCTTACAGCAACAACAACTTTCCGCTGATTCCGTTTTACGCGTTTTATTCCATGTTCGGTTTCCAGCGCGTTGGCGATCTGGCCTGGGCTGCTGGCGACATTCAAGCTCGCGGCTTCCTGATTGGCGGTACCGCAGGGCGTACCACGCTGAATGGTGAGGGCTTGCAGCACCAGGACGGTCACAGCCATATTCTGGCCAACACCATACCTAACTGCAAAGCTTACGATCCGGCTTACGCCTACGAAATGGCTGTGGTGATTCATCACGGTATGAAGGAAATGTACGAAGAGAACATCAACGTTTATTACTACATCACCATGGAGAACGAGAACTACGTTCAGCCAGCGATGCCTGAAGGTTGTGCCGATGGCATCATCAAAGGCATGTACAAGTTCAGTTCGGTGGAAGCAAAAGGTAAAGGCAAAACTAAGTTGCGGGTTCAGTTGCTGGGCTCTGGCGCCATCTTGAACGAAGTGAATGCCGCTGCCGAGCTGTTGAAAGACGATTGGGGCGTCAGCTCCGATGTGTGGAGTGTCACCAGCTTTAACGAACTGGCCCGCGACGGCCAACATGTAGAGCGCTGGAACCTGATGCACCCGGATGACAAAGGCCGCAAAGCCTATGTCACCCAGTGCCTGGAAAGCCAAACAGGCCCGGTTGTGTCGTCTACCGACTACATCAAGCTGCACTCTGAACAGCTTCGGGCGTTTATCCCCAAAACCTTTCTGACCTTGGGTACGGATGGCTTTGGCCGCAGCGACACTCGTCAAAAACTGCGTGATTTCTTTGAGGTTGATCGTTACCACGTTGCCGTAGCAGCACTGTCTGCTCTGGCGAAAGACGGCGAGATCAAGCACGAACAGGTTCTTGAAGCTATGCGCAAGTACGGAATCGATCGCAACAAACCGAACCCGGCGCACCGCTAAGGAGACCGCTATGAGCGAGCAAGAAATCAGGGTCCCCGATCTAGGCGGGGCAGATGAAGTTGAAGTTATTGAAATACTGGTCAGCGCCGGTGATTCGGTGGCTGAAGAAGATCCGATTTTGACAGTTGAAACCGACAAGGCCTCGGTTGAGTTGCCGTCACCGGCTGCGGGTAAAATCGTCAAAATTATCGTTAAAGTGGGCGATAAGATCAAAGAGGGCGACTTAGTCGGTACTCTTAGTTCTAATAGTGCGAGCAGTTCAGATGGTGCAAGTGATAGCGCGCCAGAGCCTGAGCCCAAAGCCCAGAGCGATGTCGCACCGGCTAAGTCGGACGACAGCGTCAGCAAGCCGGCGCCGCAGAAAAAATCCGGCGGCACGCGCACAGAAATCGTCAAAGTGTCTGGCCTGGATGGTTTTGATGACATCCCGATCATCGAGCTTAACGTGTCTGAAGGCGACGACGTTGACGTGGAAAGCGCGCTGGTCACCGTGGAGTCCGACAAGGCGACCATGGAAATCCCATCGCCCTTCGCCGGCAAAATCGGCAAGATTCTGGTTAAAGAAGGCGATAAGATTTCCGAAGGCGACGACCTGCTGGAAATGATCATCACCGAAGATAGCGCAGATGACGGCGACGATAGCGCAGATGACGCTGACAATTCAGCGCCGGCTGATAGTAACGATGCTGGCAAGAAGCAGCCAGCCGAATCAGAACAGCCCGCCAAGCCCGAGTCGCCGGTTGCGGCTAGCGATACCAAAACCAAACCCGCGGATACCGGTTCGGTGACCTATGAGGTGCCCGCCGCCGGCAGCAAAGTGCACGCCGGCCCTGCGGTTCGCAAGCTGGCCCGTGAACTGGGTGCAGACCTGGCCCGGGTGAAAGGCTCCGGCCCGAAAAGCCGTATTGTTAAAGACGACGTGCACGGCTATGTGAAGGCTCAGCTGCAGCAGGCACAGCAGGGCGCCGTAGTGCCTGGCGCTGGCAGCAGCGGCATTCCTGGCGTGAAATTGCCAGATTTCAGCCAGTTTGGTGAAGTTGAAAGGGAAGGCATGTCGCGCATGATGTCTGTTACGGCGCTGAACATGCACCGCAGCTGGTTGAACGTTCCACACGTCACCCAGTTCGAAGACGCCGACATCAGCGATATGGAAGATTTCCGTAAATCGTTGAAGCCATTGGGTGAAAAGAAAGGCGTGAAAATGACGCCGCTGCCGTTCATGCTCAAGGCCTGTGCCGCGGCTCTGGCTGAATTGCCCCAGTTCAACGTCGCCCTGGATATGGATCGCAAAGAAGTTGTACACAAGAGGTACATCCACATTGGTATTGCAGTGGATACGCCCCATGGCTTGATGGTTCCGGTGATTCGTAATGTGGACCAGAAAGGCCTGTGGGAACTGGCGGCTGAAAGCGCAGAGCTGGCCCAGAAAGCCCGCGAAAAGAAGCTGAAGCCGGCAGAAATGCAGGGCGCCTGTTTTACCATTACCAGCCTTGGCGGTATTGGAGGCACGGCCTTTACGCCAATCGTGAATACGCCGGAAGTGGCAATACTGGGTGTGTCCAAAGCGGCGATGAAGCCAGTTTGGGACGGCAAAGCCTTCCAGCCGCGGCTGATGCTGCCGTTGTCACTGTCTTACGATCACCGTGCGGTGAATGGGGCAGACGCAGCGCGCTTTACTTCGGCGCTGGCTCGGCTAATGGGTGATATTCGTACCCTGTTGCTGTAAGCAAGAGTGAGGGGGTCGGTTGATTAACCGCACCGGTCCCTGACCTAAAGCAACCGCTTTGGCGGTGCAAGTCAGTACACTAGGGGCGTAGAGCAATCTGCGCCCTTTTTGTGTTTTATAGCGCGGGTTGTTTCAACAGAAAACGCCGACACACGCTTCAGGACGGTCTTCATGGCACACCCATTACAGCTGGCAGCGATTATCTACGACAACGACAGTCAGCCCGTAGACGCGCTGCTGCACAGCTTGGCCAATCATTACAACCGTAAGGGCATTCGCGTGGCGGGCCTGGCCATGGCGCTGAACGAGCAGGGCCTGCGCCGCGAGCCCATGGCGGTGCAAGATGTGGAAACCGGCACCGAATACTCGATAGCCCAGAATCTGGGCAAAGAATCGCAATCCTGCTGCCTGGATCCGTCTGGCTTGGCGGATGCGACCGGCGTTTTGCGTGGGGCAATAAATAATCCGCCCAGGTTGGCCATTGTGAATCGTTTCGGACAGCAGGAGATTGACGGCAAAGGTTGCCGGGCGGAGTTCGTTCAGTTGCTTGATGCAGGTATACCGGTGCTGACGGTGGTGAAGCGGAAATTCCTGAAACAGTGGCACGAGTTTGGCGGTGGGGAAGCGGTTGATCTGCCGTTTTCTGGGGCGGCTGTGAAGCAGTGGTGTGATGGGGTTTTTAGTAGGTAGGCTTGAACAAAAGATGCCCCGGAAGTCCGGGGCATCTTTTGTTCGCTTAACAATACGCTTTAGAAGTTGTACTGAGCTGCGAAGTGGATGCGGCTTGCATCACCGCTATCGCCGTTGACTTTATCCACCATGTGAAAGGCATATTGTACGCCCATGTTGACGTTCTTTACCGGGCTCCACTGGTAGTTGATTGCGGCCGTGCTGTTGCTTTCACTGGCGGTTGATGTAATTCCGCTGGTCAAGGTGTCCGCTACTGCATCGTCCAGATCAAGTTCGGTCACGCCGTAGACGACGTTCACCGACGAGCCGTCGCCGGTCTTCATAGACACGCCCAGATTGGCGCCATAGCCAGAGATGGTCTCGAGGTCGCCATTGCTATCAATATAGGCATCTTGGCCA
Organism: Marinobacter psychrophilus; assembly: GCF_001043175.1. Lineage (NCBI taxonomy): Bacteria > Pseudomonadati > Pseudomonadota > Gammaproteobacteria > Pseudomonadales > Marinobacteraceae > Marinobacter > Marinobacter psychrophilus. The sequence continues at coordinate 3,456,657 of NZ_CP011494.1, read as the reverse complement.
TAGTAATTGCTGCCGGACCGCCACAAATAACCGTTGGCGCCCTCGGAAACGTTTACCTGACCTTGAATGGAGAACGTGTCGTTCAGGGCCAGCTTGGCGGCCACAAAAGCGCCTACGCCTATGGCGCTGTCATCCTCTGTGCCGGTGTCATAGCCGACTTGGCGAACGATGGCCGCAGCCGAGTAGCTCAAGCTGTCCATGGAGCTCTCAAAACGGGCCGTAATCGCCGGCATCTCCGTTTTTACGGATTGAGATCCGGCTGAGGCAATGCGGGTGCTTGGTTCCTCCAGAGACACAGACAGGGACCCGGTGGTGTAGCGGACCTGAGAGGCGCGGAACTGGTAGCCAGCATTTCCAGGTACACCGTCAAATTCCAGCTGCGAAGTGTTGCCCACGAAACTGCTGTAGTTGGACCAGTAGCGGCCGATCAGCACGCCATTGTATTCACCAAAAGCGTGGCGAAGGCGGAAATCGCCGGTGCTATCTCCACGTGTACCGCGGAAGTCACCTTCCACGACGATTTTGACGCCTTCCGGGGTCATGACCTTGAAACCGAGGCGGCTCTGTAATGCGTCGGCACCAAAATTACCGCCCACTTCGTCGTCTTCGTCCGCGCCGACGTTGATTTTTGAGAAGTCGCCAGAGCGGGTGCCGCGGCCGGCGATGTCCTCATCAATGTCATAGGTGGCATTGAGCCGCGCATAGCCATAAACAGACATTTCATAATCGCCGGCCGTGAAGTCGACTGCGCTTGCCGGACCGGCCATACTAAGAACTGCCACAGCAGCCGTCGCACGAATGGCCATTCTCAATTTGTTGCTTTGCATTGTTATTAGCTCCACATATTTATTTATTGTTGTAAGACTCGGGCACTAAGCTAGTTGCCAAGCGCATATAATTCAATCACTATTCTTTGTTTATTAGACTAAAGTCTACGCTCTTGGGCTATTTGGGTTAATCCGGAAGTGGCATTATGAGTGAAGACTGTTGCTCAGAGCGCAAGGGTAGAAGGTTTACGTTTTACGGCATTAACCCCCCAAAGCGGCGGTAAAAACCAGCCCCCGGGACAGGCAGCGGGCCAGATGCATTTTCCAGATTACAGGCCAGGAATTCGTCAGAGCGCGCGTAAATTGCGAGGTAAAGGTTTCGGCACAGCTGCTTGGCGCTGTGCCCTTCCCAATCATTTGGCAATAGCTCGTTAGGCAGAAAAGGGTCGCGCAGCAGTATTTTTCGGTATTCGTGAATCAGCAGAAGCCGTGCGGCTAGACAGTCTTCGGGGCTTAGGTTGTCGTTATTGTTAAGCTCCCGCCATAGCGGGCGGAATTTTCCCAAGAAGCGTTTGTAGCGCAAACCCAGTTCATCCAGATTCCAGCTTTCTTTAATCTGTCTGCGCAGCGCTTTTGAGTTGCGTGGTTCAATTGGGTGGGTTTGCATCACAATAGCGTCATCGAAGGCGCCCCATTCTTGTAATAACGGGGTTAATTGTTCGGGTTTGAAGCGCGGGTGTTGCATGATGGTGGGCGATAGATTGCCAAAGCCAAGCCATTTGAGCTCTTCGCGCACTTTTTGCCGCAGTTCAGGTTCAAGCTGATTCAGTAATGTCAGGCACCAACCGCCGTTCCAGTCGTCGTCACCAATACTGTAAACCTGCTCAAACGCCTGCCGGAAACGCCTGAGGCCGTCCCCGGTTATGCTGTAATAACTACAGCGACCCACTTTTTCAGCCTGCAACCAGCTTTCTTGCACCAACCGGTAAACCGACGTTCTGACCAGACGCTCGTTAATGCCCATAGGCGCGACCAGCTTCATCACACTGCCTAACCAGACATTACCGCCACGCGGATGGATGACATCGCCGTAAATGGTGATGATCAGAGAACCTGCACGTACCGGGCGTTGTTGCTGAAAATCCTGTATCAGACTGGCAAGCTGACTTTTTGCTGACATGTTCTTCTCTTAAATTATTTTCCGGCAGCGTTCGGCGCTATCAGAGTGCTTAATATTGCGAGAAATGAACCATATCTCTCTGGCGTCATCAGGTAAAGGCGGCGGGTCAGTTCACCATCGGGCACTGTGTGAGCAATGATCTAAACTGACGCTGACGGTCAAGAAGCCGCAGCCTGTACGGCCGCCGCAGTTGACATCAATGTAATGATACAATATTTTCTAATTACACATATTGTTGGTATCGTATTTGTCTGGCACTGTGTTGTGGCCGCTGTTTTTGGAGCGAGATGGCTGCTAGATATAATTAATGAGTGAGGCTTCCGGGTGGGGGGTAAGTGATACGAAAATGCCCAGCTCTGTCTTGAGAACTCGTTGTAATAGTCGGTAAATCAAACGCATAAAAACAAAATGATTCCGACCTTATTCTGTGGAGAAAAAAAACAATGAATGGAACACTTTCTTACTATACGAAGAAATTTTTAGCCATCACAGCGGCTGTACTGGTGGCGATGAGTGCCCAGGCTGCCGATCCCATCCGCATTGGATCTTTTTTGTCAGTGACCGGTCCTGCATCCTTTCTGGGTGACCCAGAGCTCAAAACCCTGGAAATGTACGTTGAGAAAATCAATGAAGAAGGCGGGGTACTTGGTCGTCAACTTGAATTGATTCACTACGATGACGCTGGCAATGCCTCTAAAGCTCGTAACTTTGCAAGCCGGCTGATTCGTTCAGACCGTGTGGATATCATTGTAGGTGGCAGTACCACGGGTGCGACCATGGCGGCGGTTCCTCTGATTGAACAGGCCCAGATTCCTTTCATTTCGCTGGCGGGCGCGACGGTTATTACAACGCCAGTAAAGAAATGGGTGTTCAAAACACCGCAGTCTGACCGTATGGCGGCAGAGCGCATTCTTTCGGATATGGAATCTCGTGGCCTTACGAAAATTGGCTTAATCTCCGGCACAGGTGGCTTCGGCAGTTCTGGCCGCGAGCAAACCATTGCTGTGGCTAGGGAGATGGGTAACATTGAAGTGGTTGCGGACGAAACCTACGGCGTTTCAGACACCGATATGACGGCGCAGCTTACCAATATCCGCGGCACCGACGATGTTCAAACCATTCTGAATTTTGGCTTTGGCCAGGGCCCTGCCATTGTTACCCGTAACTACGCCCAGTTGGGCATTGATTTGCCGTTTTACCAGTCTCATGGTGTTGCTTCCGACAGCTTTCTGGAATTGGCCGGCGACAGTGCCGAGGGATTGAGGCTGCCAGCTTCGCCTTTACTGGTTCCGGATTCTTTGCCAGATTCAGACCCACAGAAGGCTGTGGTTCAGGCTTACAAAAGTGAATATGAAGCTCGCTGGGATTCGAAGGTTTCTACTTTTGGTGGCTACGCTTATGACGGTTTGAGGCTGGCAGTGAAAGCCATAGAGACCGCCGGCAGCACCGATAAAGCAGCTGTGCGTGAAGCTCTTGAAAATATTCAGGGCCACGTAGGCGTGACCGGTACCTTCAATATGTCTCCCGACGATCATAACGGTCTTACCGCTGAATCCTTCCGCATTCTGGAAGTTAAGGACGGCAGCTGGACGTTGGTCGACTAAACCTTTTTTATCCGGACTAAAGGCTGGCATCCGCTCTTCGGGGTGGTTGCCAGCCGCTGCATGAGCGGACCCGATTATGTTCTCTGAATTCCTGCAGTACCTGTTTACCGGTATCACCATTGGCGCCACCTACGCCCTGATCGCTTTGGGTTTCACGCTTATTTACAATGCCAGCCACGTCATTAACTTTGCCCAGGGCGAGTTTCTGATGATTGGTGGTATGGCGACCGTGTCGTTAATGTCGATGGGCGTGCCGATGCTGCTTGCCATTGTGTTAGCGGTTGTTCTTGCGGGTGTTATGGGTATTGCCTTGCAGCGCTTGGCAATTGCACCGGCAAAAGATGCGAACGTTGTCACGCTGATCATTATCACCATTGGCGCATCTATTTTTATCCGTGGTCTGGCGCAGTTGGTTTGGGGCAAGGAATTCCACGTGATGCCCAATTTTAGCAGTGACGAACCCATTCAAATATTCGGTGCCGTACTGAACAGTCAGAGCTTGTGGGTGCTGGGAGTGGGCGCGGTGCTGGTTGCGATATTGGTGTATTTCTTCACCCGCACCATGACCGGTAAAGCGATTCTTGCTACCTCTATGAACAAAGACGCCGCGCGCCTGGTGGGTATTCGTACCCAGATGGTGTTGATGCTGGCGTTTATGGTGTCTGCACTGCTCGGATCAATCGCCGGTATTGTGGTGGCTCCTATCACGTTCACTTCTTACGATATTGGCATCATCCTTGGCTTGAAAGGCTTTGTGGCAGCGGCCATTGGCGGCCTGGGTAGTGGTGTAGGTGCTGTTGTTGGCGGGCTGGCACTGGGTGTGGTGGAGGCAATGACAGCAGGTTATCTGTCGTCTGACTACAAAGATGCAGTAGCCTTTTCGATGATTCTGCTGGTGTTGTTCTTCATGCCTCGCGGGTTGTTTGGCGCCAAAGTCGTGGAGCGGGTGTGATGATTGAAAAATTCTCTCAATTCCGTTTAAAGGGCCTGGTGGTCCTGGCCATTGTGATTTTTGCTTTGCCTTTGCTTATTTCCAACCCCTTTCATTACAGCCTGGCCACGCAAATCGCGCTGATCGCTGGCGCCGTGGTGGGGCTTAACCTGCTGGTGGGCTTTGCCGGCCAGATTAGTCTGGGCCACGCCGGCTTTTTCGGCCTGGGGGCATATTTCAACGCCATTATGACCAGTCATTACGGCTGGTCTGCCATACCGGCGCTAATTGTGGGTGCGACCTGTGTGGGCTTGATTGCTTGGGCGGTTGGCCGCCCAATTTTGCGTTTGAAAGGTCACTATTTGTCTATGGCGACTCTGGCTGTGGGCTTTATTATTTACATCATACTGAACAACGAACGGCAGATAACCGGCGGGCCGGATGGCATGCCGGTACCCGCCTTTGATGTGTTTGGCTGGGAGCTTAGCGCCTTTGGCCAGTATTCATTGTTCGGGATAGACATCAGTGGTGATCTGGCCTGGTATCTATTCGCCGGTGTGGTTCTGCTGGCAGTAGTTTGGCTGGCGCAGAACCTGGTTGATTCACCGATTGGCCGCGCTTTGCGCTCGGTACACGGTTCGGAGGTGGCGGCCAGCGTGGTGGGTGTTAATACGGCCAAATACAAGAGCTTGGTGTTTGTGGTGTCTGCGGTGTTCGCCAGTGTGATGGGCGCGCTCTATGGGCATTTCCAAGGCTTTATCACACCTGCGATAGCCAGTTTTGAGTTTTCCATTTTACTGATTACGATGATCGTGCTTGGCGGTATGGGCTCGACCATCGGAGTGATTATTGGTGCCGTGGTTCTGGAACTGTTGCCGCAAGTGCTGGCCGATTTTCAAGAGTTCGAGATGGTACTGTTTGGCTTGATTCTGATGCTGACCATGATTTTCATGCCTAAAGGGCTGCTTCCAACCGCGGCTAATTTCCTGGCAAAACGACGCTCAAAGTCCGCCGGAGGTGACGCATGACGGCTCTGGTGGAAGTGAATAACCTGTCCAAAGCGTTTGGCGGTGTGCATGCCGTAGAAGGTGTGAGTTTCGCGGTAGACGCGGGGCAAGTGTATTCGGTAATTGGGCCCAATGGCGCTGGTAAAACCACGCTGTTCAACCTGATTACCGGTCTGTACACGCCCACAGGGGGCGACGTAAAGCTGAACGGCGAAAGCATCGCAAAACTGGAGCCTAGCCAGCTCGCAGAGCGGGGTATGTGTCGCACCTTTCAGCAGATGCAGATTTGCATGAATATGTCGGCGATTGAAAACGTGATGCTGGGCCGTCACCTGACCCTGAAAAGCAATCTGTTGACCACGCTTTTCCGCTTGCCGGCGCTAACCTGGGGTGAAAAAGCCGCTTACGCCAAGTCTGCCGAACTGATGGAGTTTGTGGGTTGTGGCGAGTATATCAATGCTGAGGCTTCGGCGATGTCTTATGGTGCGCTGAAACGACTGGAGATTGCTCGCGCGTTGGCGGCAGAGCCGAAAATTATTCTTCTGGATGAGCCCGCCGCCGGTTTGAATGCGGTGGAAACCACCGCATTGGAGGCGTTAATCCGCAAGATTGCCGAGCAGGGCATTACCGTGATGTTGGTTGAGCACGACATGAAGTTGGTCATGAACATTTCCGACCATTTACTGGTGCTTAATTACGGGCGTGTGCTGGCGGAAGGCACACCGGAACAGATTCGTGCCAATCCGGACGTGATCGCAGCTTACTTGGGCGGTTAAACGGAGCGAGAAATAATGACAATGATACAAACACCGACCAACAGGGCGCCTGAAGGCAGTTTCAGTGTGCAGGCCATTAGTACCATCGTGCAGGAACACCAGGCCCTTTGGCGCATACTGGATTTGCTGGACCAGCTTCAGCACGATATGAACATCAACGAACAGCAGCCTGATGAGACCCTGTTTAACAACATTTTCGATTATGTACAGTACTTCGCACGGCGCGTACACAGCTCCCCCGCTGAGATAGTTCTGTATCGACTGTTGGGAGAAAAGTCGCCGGAAACCAAGCCGCTGCTAGACAAGCTTGCTCATGGTTACGTGATTGGTGACCAGAAAATCAACGAGCTTCGTGATCTGTTGACGGGGTGCATGGAGAGCTGGCCTAACGGCCGTGAGGAATTTAGCCATGCGCTGGCACGGTTTACTGAAGCCTTGCGTAAGCACATCAAAAAAGAGGAAGGCGTGGTTATCCCGCGGGCGCGCAAGCTCCTCAGCGAGGACGACTGGCGCCTGATTACCGAATCCCGTGACCAGGCCAATGATCCGCTGTTTGGCGAGCGGGTGCGGGATGAGTTCCGTGAGCTGCGGCATCGCATCGTGAGTTACACGCCGGAGCGCCTGGGTGGCTTGGGATTGCGTCATGCACCACGTCGAACTGCGCAGCACGCTGCCGAGGAAATGCTTACGATCAAGGGCCTGAAGACCTCTTACGGCCAGATTGAAGCACTTCACGGCGTCGATATTCGCATTAACAGTGGCGAAATTGTGTCACTGGTGGGCGCCAACGGTGCTGGCAAGTCCACACTGCTGATGACCATCTCCGGGCTGCAACCGACAGACGCCGGCAGTATCACCTTTGAAGGCAAAGACCTGCTAAAGATAACGACCGATCAACGGGTTGCCAGTGGCATCGTGCAGGTGCCCGAAGGCCGCCAGGTATTCAAAGACCTGAGCGTTGAGGATAACTTGCTGTTGGGCGCTTACACCCGTGGCCGTAGCCCCGAAGTGGAAGACGACATTGAGCGCATGTACGAGAAGTTTCCCATACTGCGCCAAAAACGCCGCAACCTGGCGGGCGAACTGTCTGGCGGCCAGCAGCAGATGTTGGCCATGGGCCGGGCGCTGATGGCAAAGCCTAGATTGCTGCTGCTAGACGAACCCAGCATGGGGCTTGCACCGCTGATTGTTGAAGAAATTTTCAATATCATCAAAGCGCTCAGAAACGAAGGTATGACCATCTTTTTGGTGGAGCAGAACGCTTCCCAGGCGCTGGCGCTGGCCGACCGTGGCTACGTGCTGGAAACCGGCCGCGTGGTGGTGGAAGGCTCTGGCCGTGAGTTGTTGAGCAACGAGAAAGTGCGCGAGGCCTATCTGGGTATGTGATGGGGCAAAGAATTCCGCACCCTATCAATAAAAGCAGATCAGTCATTTGCTGATCTGCTTTTATTTGTTTTGAAGGAAAGCTTTGGCGGGTAACTTTGGCTCTGTCGAGCCAATAGTCAAGGCCCTGACCAGCCGGCCAGAATAGGAATATACACGACCATTAGCAGCACGCTGATCAACCCCAGCAAGTAAGGGATAATTGCCCTCGTGATGCGTTCCAAAGGCAGCTGAGTGATTGAGGAAGCCACATAAAGGTTGATCGCTACCGGTGGGGTGATCATTCCGATCGCCAACCCGACTACGATGATCAAGCCAAAATGAATCGGGTCAATTCCCAGTTTAAGTACCAGTGGCAGCAACACCGGCGTTAAAATAATCAATGCGCTGGCGGTCTCAAGAAATACACCGGTCAGCAAGATTATGCCCACCACTAACAGCATGATCACGTAAGGGTTGGTGGAGATAGACAGCGCTGCTTCAGCAATAGCGCCGGGCACCTGCCAGCTGGATAGCGTCCAGCTCAGAACCGCCGAGGTGGCGATCACAAGCATGATCACAGAGGTGGTAATCGCCGAGCGAATCAAGACGCGATACACATCGCTTAGCTTGAGATCCCGGTAAATGAACAGCGAGACCAGCAACGCGTAGTTCACAGCCACCACCGCGGCTTCGCTGGGCGTGAAGATTCCCGAGAATATGCCTCCCAGAATAATGACTGGCGTCATCAGTCCCCAACTCGCACTTTTTAATGTGCGCCAGATGGTGGCCAGGGAGAAAGGCGTGCCTTTGGGATATTGGCGCTTGTAGGCTTGGGTAATGGCAATGGCCATCAGCCCTAATCCCATAGCCAGCCCCGGCAAAAAGCCGTTCAGGAATAGCTCAGATACCGATTGCTGGGCAATCACTGCATAAATAATCATGGGTACGGACGGCGGGATGACCACCCCGATTGTTCCGCTTGCAGCAATAAGGCTGGCAGCAGACGCGGGGTCATAACCTTTTTTGCGTAACTCCGGGACTAGACTTGCTCCCACCGCCGCTGTGGTCGCCGCCCCGGAGCCTGAAATTGCTGCGAAGAACATTCCTGCCATCACCGACACGATCGATAAGCCTCCCCGCAGAAAGCCGAACAGAGAGTTGGCAAAGTTGACAAGCCTCTCGCTCACTTTGCCTTGCGCCATCAGGTCGCCGGCCAGTATGAACATGGGAATGGCCACCAAGGCAAAGGAATTTATACCCTGAAACATCTGCTGGGTGACCACCATCAAAGGTACCCCAGCCTGGCTAAGCGCGATCATGGTGCTGGCACCGATCGCCAGGGCAATAGGTACACCGAGCAGCATCAGCGCGAAAAACAGCCCGAACAGTAGCAGCGTCATGGAACGGATTCCTCACGACGCTCGCCATCTATTAAAAGCTCCAACAGATCGACGAAAGCGTACCAACTCATCACGGCCGCGCAGAGCGGAATCACGGAGTAGACATAGGTCATAGAGAGTCTTAAGGACGCAGATTTCTGAAAGCTCTGAACTTGCATATAACGATAGCCAATCACTACCAGTGCCACCATAAAGGCCAATACCGCCAGGGTGCCGGCAATGCGCGCGGCTTGTCGCAGGCGCACAGGCAGGGCGTCTACGGCAAATGTTACGGCGATGTGCCGGCCACGCTGAAAAGCCAGGGTGCCTGCAAAAAAAGTGATCCACACCAGCAGAAAACGAGCGACTTCTTCAGTCCAGCCGACCGCGCTGAACATCACTCGGGAGACAATCTGCAGGGTAATCACCCCAATCAGCGCCGCCATGCCGGCAAAGACCAAGGGCTGGATGATCGCATCCAGCCCTTGCTCAATTCGCTTTAGCGGCTTTAACAGCGATTGAGTTTTAGTAGTCACTTATTTGAGCGCCTCCAGAATACGTGGCAGGTAATCACCGAACTTTTCACCGTACTTCTCATACACTGGCACTACGGCGGCTTGAAAAGCCTTGATATCTGGGGTGTCGTTAATCTGCATACCGGCTTCGCGCAGTTCGGCCAGTTGCTGGGATTCCATCTTGGCGTTTACCTGGCGCTCATGTTCGGCAGCTTCCTGGGCGGCCTGGAGGACCACAGCCTGTGCCGCTTCTGGAAGCTTATTCCAGACTGGCATACCCATCACGAAGATGGCCGGGGCGTAAGTATGCCGCGAAAGGGTCATGTAATCCTGGGTTTCGTAGAGCTTAAAGGAATGAATGACATTGGCAGGGTTTTCTTGTCCATCAATGGTGTTTTGCTGCATGGCGGTCAAGGCTTCCGTCCACGCCATCGGAATGGCGTTGGCACCCAGTGCGCGGAAGGTGTCCACATACACCGGATTTTCCATTACCCGAATACGCAGGCCTTTCATGTCTTCTGGTGTGTTGACCGGGCGCTCGCTGTTGGTCAAATTACGAAAGCCGCGTTCGGCGTAGGCCAGGCCTTTTAGGTTAACCTCGGAAAGCTTGTCGAGCAGTTCCTGACCAATGGGGCCGTCGAGCACATCGTAAGCGGCTTGCGGTGAAGGAAACAAAAACGGCAGCTCAAAAACCGCCATTTCTTCGACAAAGTTAGCGACCGGGCCGTTGGTGATCACGCCCATATCAACGGTGCCAATTTGCATACCTTCCAGCAGAGTGCGCTCGTCACCTAGCGAAGCGTTCGGATAAAGTTCGATGTTCACCGCACCTTCGGTTCGCTCTGCTACTAAATCCTGAAATTTGACGGCTGCAATATGAAAGCCATCCTGTTCATTGACCACGTGAGCCAAGCGCAGAGTAATCGGATCCATGTTGGTAAATTCAGACGCAAAAGCCGTACCGGTCAACGACAGGGAAAGACCAAACACCAGTGTATTCAACGTGAGTTTTTTCATTGTAGTTTTCCTCAAGTGATGAAGCACCCGGAAGGATGTATCAAAGCGGTGCAGTTTAAAGCTCAGCGTCCAACGATACAAAAAAACCGCCAGAGCTGAACGCTGCTGGCGGTTTTTTATGGCCAGACTAGCTACTCCGGCTTTTTCGCAACCAGGGTCAAAATGTCGTAGCTGGCAACTAGAACGTTGTCTTGATTGGTGACCTGAACATCCCACACCACCACGCCTTGTGGATGGCCATCTGGTGACATCCGGCCCTGATCAATCTTGCGCTTGCAAGTCAGGCGGGCTCGAATGGTATCGCCCGGCGCGACCGGCTCAATGAAGCGCAGGGTGTCCAGACCGTAGTTCGCCAATACCGGGCCTTCGCCTGGGTACACAAACAGACCTGCCGCAGCGGACAGCACAAAATAGCCGTGTGCAATGCGCTTGCCGAACTGGCTTTCGCGGGCCGCGATCTCATCAAAGTGCATGTAGAAGTGGTCGCCGGACAAACAGCCAAAGTTCACCAGATCTGCTTCGGTGACAGTACGGCGGTGTGTTAGCAGCGATTCACAAATCTGCAGGTCTTCGAAATGACGGCGGAACGGATGCACGTCGTTTTCAATCAGTTTGGCACCGCGAACGTATTCGCCGGTGACCGCTGCCAGCATGGTAGGCGAGCCTTGAATAGCCGTGCGCTGCAGGTAGTGATGCACCGCGCGAATGCCACCGAGTTCCTCACCGCCACCAGCGCGGCCCGGGCCACCGTGTTTCAGCATAGGCAGGGGAGAACCGTGGCCAGTGGATTCTTTTGCTGCTTCCGCGTCCAGCAGGTGCAGGCGGCCGTGATAGGCGGCCAGCGCCGGTGCCAGTTTGGCAATGATCGCAGGATCACGAGTGGTGATTGTGGTCACCAGTGAACCGCGGCCCTTGGCAACCAGTTCCACCATGTTGTCCAGGGTGTCGTAGGGAATAATGGTGGCAACCGGGCCGAAGGCCTCTATGTCGTGGGCACCACAACCGTTTTCCGGGTTACGGCACAACAACAGATGCGGTTCGATAAACGCGCCTTTGTCGGTGCCTGGGCCGGTGGGTTTGAAACTGCCGTCTCCGCCCATCACCAGTTCGCTGGTTTTCAGCAGTTCCTGGATGTTGGCTTTCACGTCTTCCAGTTGATCTATGGACGCCAGAGCACCCATGCGCACGCCTTCAACGGAAGGGTCGCCGACGGTAATCTTCGACAGCCGTTCTTTAAGCTTGTTGCACACGGCTTGTACTTGGTTTTGTGGAACCATAATCCGGCGAATCGCGGTGCACTTCTGGCCGGCTTTAGCGGTCATTTCGCGGCCGATTTCACGAACAAACAGGTCGAATTCTTCGTGTTCCGGGGTGACATCCGGGGCCAGAACCGCGCTGTTCAGCGAGTCGGCTTCGGCGTTGAACGGAATCGAGCGCTGGACGATGTTCGGGTGGTTACGCAACATGCGTGCGGTTTTTGCCGAACCGGTAAAAGTCACCACATCCTGCTCTTGCAGGTGCTCGAACAGGTCGCCGGTACTGCCTATGATCAGCTGCAGGCTGCCCTTTGGCAAAGCACCGGATTCGTACATCAGGCGCACGGCCAGTTCGGTGACGTAGCAAGTGGAGGTGGCCGGCTTAACAATGGATGGCATGCCCGCCAAAAAGGTGGGCGCAAACTTTTCCAGCATGCCCCACACCGGGAAGTTGTAGGCGTCGATGTGGACGGCAACACCACCACGGGGCACCAGAATGTGAGTGCCGGCGAAGTGGTTGTTCTTGCCCAACTGCGTTACTGGGCCTTCGCGCACTACGTTGCCGGACGGCAGCTCGCGCCGGCCCATACTGGCGTAGGAAAACATAGTGCCAAAGCCGCCGTCGATGTCGAAGCCGTTATCCGCTTTGCTGGAACCGGTGTGCATAGACAGCGCGTACAGCTCTTTCTTGTGCTCCTGCAGATACATCGCCATGGCTTTGAGCGCCAGAGCACGCTCCTGGAAATCCATGGCCAGCAGGTTTTTGCCACCGATTTGGCGGCCGTATTCTGCGGCTTTTTTGAAGTCCAGAGTGTCGTCGTGCGTGTGCGCCACAATCTCGCCGTTGATGGCGCTGGGCAGGGCTTTGGCCTGCCGCTCACCAATCCATTCTCCGGCAATAAAGCTTTTAAGAACTGACATGCAAAAAACTCCAGGATTACATTTCGTCGTAGTCAAGAACGACCTTGTCGCTGACGGGGTAGCACTGGCATGACAGCACATAGCCCGCGGCCACTTCGTAATCCTCCAGCGCAAAGTTCTGGTCCATTTCCACTTCGCCCTCAATGACCTTGGCGCGGCAGGTTGAACACACGCCGGCCTGGCACGAGTAGGGCAGGTCGGCGCCTTCGTCGTTACCTGCCTGAAGAATGCTCTTGGTATCGCGCACCAGGTCGAAGGTCAGAGAGCGGCCATCGGCTTTTACCGTGACAACGCTGACTGCTTGCGGGTCGACTTTGTTTTCAGCGCGGTCTTTGCGTGCCTTAGGCACACCTCCTACAGGCGTAAAGAGTTCGTAGTGAACGTTCGATTTGTCCATGCCGTGGCGCGCCAGTGAGTCGCGCACGGTTTCGGTCATCATCTGGGGGCCGCAAAGAAACGCAGCGGTCAGGTTCTTGGCGTCGATCCAGTGGTCGAACAACCGGTCGCACTTGTCTGAGTCAATGCGGCCGTTGTAAAGATCGATGTCCTGTTCTTCGCGGGTGAAGATGTACACCAGATTGAAACGGGTCATGTATTCGTTTTTTAGATCCTGCAGCTGGTCACGGAACATGGTGCTGCTGGTGCCCTTGTTGCCGTAGAACAAGGTGAACTCGCTCTTGGGCTCGGTTTCCAGAGTGGTTTTAATAATGGACAGAATAGGCGTGATGCCACTGCCAGCGGCGACCGCCAGGTAGTTGCCTTTCCGCTCAGGGTCCAGCTCAACGGAGAAATGGCCCTGCGGCGGCATAACGTCCAGAACGGATCCGGGTTTCAAAAGGTCGTTAGCAAAACTGGAAAATACGCCACCGGGTACACGTTTGATGGCAATACGCAGTTCTTGATCATTCACACTGGAACAAATGGAGTAGGTGCGGCGCACTTCTTCGCCGTCTACTTTAGTGCGCACCACTAGGTGCTGGCCCTGCTTGTACTTGAATTTTTCTGCCACGTGGGTGGGCAGGTCAAAGCACAGGGATACGGCGTTTCTTGTTTCCGGCCTGACCTCTTTGAGGGCCAGTGAGTAGAATTTATTCATGGTCGTATCCGCTCTATATGCATTTGAAATAGTCGAAGGGTTCCAGACAATCGAGGCAGCGGTAAAGCGCCTTGCAAGCAGTAGAACCGAATTCACTGACTCGTTCGGTGTGCTTACTGTCACAAAACGGGCACGTAATGACTTCATCTGCGCCCAGCAGGCTCATTTTGCTGGCACTGCCCTGGGGCGGCGCTATGCCATATACCCGGAGTTTTTCCCGGCCCTCGTCCGTTATCCAGTCTGTGCTCCAGGCTGGGGTCAACACGCGATTAATGTGTGGATCGCGGATGCCAACGGCGCGCAAGGCTTCGGCAATCAGTTCTTCGATCAGCTCGGTGGCAGGGCAACCGGAGTAGGTGGGCGTGACATCAATGCTCAGATGTTCGCCGTTCCAACTCAGGGCGCGAATAATCCCCAGCTCTATCACGCTGACGGCGGGTACTTCCGGATCTTTGACGTTATCCAGCAGTGCCCAAATTGCGTCTTCTGTCAGCAGTTCGGGGTGGGCGCTGGCCGGTACCCGGTCGCTGGCAATCAGTAGGTCTACAGACGATGGCTCACGTTCATTCACCGGATGTGCTCCCCTTTATAAAAAGATTTACCAGGTGGTCGCGTCCGGGTAGGCGCGAGGCAAAAACTGCATCTCGGCCAAGATAAACCCCAGGTGTTCGGTGTGAACGCCGCTTTTGCCGCCCATATACATCCAGGCGTCTTCCGCGCCAGTATTTAGGGTGGCTTGGGCTGCGACTTCGCGCACCATGCCAAACCAGTCTTGCTTCAGTTTCTCTGGATCCGGGCCAATGCCGGCCTTGAACATGGCGTGATCGGTTTCGTCTGGCGTCACCAGTTCGCCGGTGAAGCGCCACAGCAGATCAAACGCTTCCTGAATGCGGTGGTGGCTTTCTTCGGTACCGTCGCCCATGCGTTTGACCCACTCTGACGAGCGGCGCAAGTGATAGGTGGCTTCTTTAACGGCTTTTGCGGCGATGTTAGCAATGCGCTCATCGCTGGCATTTACCAGGCTTTTCAGAGTGAAGTAGTGCCATACGTCGAAGAAAAACTGGCGCGCCATGGTGACTGCGTAGTCTTCATTCGGCTGCTCGACCAACAGCAGGTTGCGATAGTCGAGAGCGTCCCGCAGGAAGCACAGTTTGTCGGCGTCACGGCCGTCGTCAATCAGTTCGGCGGCGTACTCGTACCAGTTGCGCGCTTGGCCAACCAAGTCTAGCCCGACGTTCATTATGGCCATTTCTTCTTCTATCGCCGGGGCTTTGCCACACAGTTCGCAAAGGCGCTGGCTTAGAATCATGTCGGAATCCGCCAGGCGGAGCAGGTAGTCCTGCAGAGCTTTTTGTTCAGTCATGGGTCGCTCCTCACATGTGTCCGACTTCGTCTGGCAGTTTGTAGAAAGACGCGTGCCGATACACTTTGTCTTCTGCCGGATCGAACAGGACTTCTTTCTCGTCTGAGGCAGAGGCCGTAATGGTGTCAGAAGGAACCACCCATATGCTCACCCCTTCGCTGCGGCGGGTGTAAAGATCACGGGCGTTTTCCATGGCCATTTCATTGTCAGCAGCGTGCACGCTGCCCACATGTTTGTGGTTAAGGCCATGCTTGCTGCGCACGAAAACTTCGTAAAGGCGCCATTCAGACATAATTATTCTCCTATCCACGCGCCTGTTTAAGCGGCTGCGCGTTGTTTTTGTTTTGCGGCGTAGGCAACGGCGGCTTCACGCACCCAGGTGCCTTCGTCTATCGCTTTGCGGCGTGTGGAAATGCGTTCACGGTTACAAGGGCCATCGCCTTTGAGTACGTCGTAGAACTCTTTCCAGTCAATGGCGCCGAAGTCGTAGTGATTCGTTTCTTCGTTCCACTTCAGGTCTGGGTCGGGTGCGGTGCAGCCGAGGAACTCCAGCTGTGGAATGGTTTGGTCAATGAACATCTGGCGCAGTTCATCGTTACTCTTGCGCTTGATCTTCCACACCATGGACTGCTGCGAGTTGGGGGATTCGTCGTCGTGCGGGCCAAACATCATTAACGCCGGCCACCAGAGGCGATTAATAGCATCCTGCACCATGTCTTTCTGGGCTTGGGTGCCTTCACGCATCATGTCCAACAGAATCTGGAAGCCCTGACGCTGGTGGAAGCTTTCTTCTTTACAGACTCGCACCATGGCACGGGAGTAGGGGCCATAGGATGTGCGCTGCAGAACCACCTGGTTCACGATAGCCGCGCCATCCACAAGCCAGCCCACGGCGCCCATATCAGCCCAGTTCAGGGTCGGGTAATTGAAAATGCTTGAGTACTTGGCTTTGCCGTCGTGTAGCTTCTGAATTTCTTCATCGCGATCAGCACCCAGGGTTTCCATGGCGCTGTACAGATAAAGGCCATGGCCCGCTTCGTCTTGAATTTTGGCCATCAGCTGCAGCTTGCGCTTCAAAGTAGGTGCGCGGGTAACCCAGTTGCCTTCTGGTAGCATGCCAACAATTTCCGAGTGGGCGTGCTGGGAAATCTGGCGGATCAGGGTTTTCCGGTAGCCGTCTGGCATCCAGTTTTTGGCTTCGATTTTGGTTTCGGCGTCTATTTTGTCCTGAAAGGTCCGCTCTTCGGGGGACATCTCTTCACGGGTTTTGAGGCGCTTGGTACCGGTGTCAACGAGCTGTGCGTACATAACTCTCTCCGAATCTGTCTTGTTGGTCTGTTGTAGTTGAACCGCAATGCTCCGCGACGAACCACGGGCTATGTCTTCATACTATATGATACTGGATAAATTTCAAGCTAGATTATCCCGTATCATATTGACACTTTAAATCTCTAAATTACTGAATTTGTTGACTAAATTATTTTCGATAAGTTTTGGCTTTTGGATCGTTACATAAACAAAAACATTTAAATGATGAGCGCGGTGCATCGCTTAATCATCCGTGTCAGTCTTTACGTCGGTCGAATACGCGCTTTGCTTTGCCTTCCGAGCGGTTGATACTTCCTGCATCCTGCACGTCTATTTTGGTGTTGATACCAACATACGATTTGATGTGATGCGCCAGTTCTTTGGCCGTATGTTCTTTGACGTTTTCGCCTTCTGCGCCAACTCTCAGTTCTACCCGAATATCCACGCAGTCCAGGTTGCCTTTTTTGTACACCTCGATTTCGTAATGCGGCGATAGAGCGCGGCATTTCAACACCTGCTCTTCAATCTGGCTGGGGAATACGTTAACCCCGCGGATAATCAGCATGTCGTCGCTGCGGCCAGTTATTTTGTCAATGCGGCGCATGGGACGCGCAGTGCCGGGGAGCAGGCGAGTAAGGTCGCGGGTGCGGTAGCGAAGTACCGGCATGGCCACTTTGGTGAGTGAAGTGAACACAAGTTCGCCGTATTCGCCGTCGGGCAACACGTCGCCGGTTTCTGGGTTAACAATTTCCGGGTAGAAATGGTCTTCCCAGATGGTGGGGCCGTCTTTGGTTTCCAGGCATTCCATACCCACACCCGGGCCCATCACTTCAGACAGGCCGTAGATATCCAGAGCTTGAATACCCAGGCGGTCTTCCAATTCTGTGCGCATTTCGTTGGTCCAGGGCTCGGCACCGAAAATGCCCAGTCGCAGTGGCAGCTTTTTGGGGTCAATGCCCTGGCGGTCAATTTCGTCGGCGATGTTCAGCATATAAGAAGGCGTGACCATAATGATGTCAGGCTCAAAGTCTTTGATCAGCTGAACTTGTTTCTCGGTTTGTCCACTCGACATGGGAATAACGGTGCAGCCCAGGCGCTCGGCGCCGTAGTGGGCACCCAAGCCGCCTGTGAACAGGCCGTAGCCGTAGGCAATGTGAATCTTGTCGCCGGCGCGGCCGCCACCGGCGCGAATGGAACGGGCCACTATGTCGGCCCAGGTTTCAATGTCGCTTTGGGTATAGCCCACAACTGTGGGTTTGCCGGTGGTACCGCTAGAGGCGTGTACCCGGACGACTTTTTTCATAGGTACTGCGAACATCTTGAACGGATAGTTATTCCGCAGATCCTCTTTTCCCGTGAACGGAATTCTGACGATGTCGTCCAAGCTTTTGATGTCCATCGGCTTCAAGCCAATAGAATCAAACGCATTGCGGTAATGAGGCACGTTAGTGTAGGCGTGCCAAACGCTCCATCGCAGGCGCTGCAGTTGTTCGTGGCGAAGTTCGTCCACGCTGGCAGTTTCCATCCGGTCCAGTTTTCCGACTTTTTGCATTGGTACATCCATTGTTTTGTCCTGTCTTATTCTTGTTGCCCCGGTTTGCTACCGGTTGGCTTTAGTTCCTGTGTGGCGCGCAGGTTTGCGCACCGGATACATCAGTTGGCGCTGTCTACGCGTTCGATAATGATTGCGATGCCCTGGCCTACACCAATGCACATCGTGCATAGAGCGTAGCGGGCTTTCTGGCCCTGCCGATGGCGCAGTTCCAGCTCATTCATCGCGGTGGTAACAAGGCGCGCGCCGCTCATACCCAGCGGGTGGCCCAGGGCGATGGCACCGCCGTTGGGGTTAATGTGTTCGGCGTCGTCCGGCAGGCCCAAGTCGCGCAGTACCGCGAGAGCCTGGGCGGCGAAAGCCTCGTTCAGCTCGATCACGTCTATGTCAGCCAGTTCCAGGCCTGCGGTTTTCAGCACTTTGCGAGTGGCGGGGGCGGGCCCCATGCCCATAATTCGCGGTTCAACGCCGGCGGTTGCCATGGCTATAACGCGGGCACGGGGTTTCAGATTGTGTTTTTTCAGGGCATCGCCGCTGGCCAGCAACAGTGCGCAGGCGCCGTCGTTTACGCCAGAGGCGTTGCCGGCGGTTATGCTGCCGCCTTCGCGGAACGGTGTGGCCAGGCTGGCGAGTTTTTCCAGGCTGGTAGCGCGCGGGTGCTCATCGGTATCCACCACCAGCGGGTCCTGCTTGCGGCGGGGAATGCTGACGGGCACGATTTCACAATCAAAACGCCCCGCCTTTTGAGCCGCTGCGGTGCGCTGTTGGCTACGCAGGGCGAAGGCATCTTGGTCTGCCCGTGAAATGTTGAAATCGGTGGCCACGTTCTCGGCAGTTTCCGGCATCGAGTCAATGCCGTACTGTTCTTTCAACAGCGGGTTTACAAAGCGCCAGCCGATGGTGGTGTCGAAGATTTGGGCGGCACGGCTGAACGCAGAGTCGGCCTTGCCCATCACAAAAGGTGCACGCGACATGGATTCCACTCCGCCAGCCAGCATCAGTTCGGCTTCGCCGGTGCGAAGGGCACGCGCGGCGCTGCCGATGGCATCCATGCCGGATCCGCACAGGCGGTTGATGGTGGCGCCCGGTACGTCGACTGGCAAACCGGCCAGCAGCAGTGACATGCGCGCCACGTCACGGTTGTCTTCACCGGCCTGATTGGCGCAGCCATAAAGTACGTCGTCTATGGCGGCCCAATTCAGGTCTGGATAACGGTCTTTCAGGGCTTTGATGGGTATGGCTCCCAGATCGTCGGCGCGCACGACGGCCAGAGCGCCACCGTAGCGGCCAATGGGGGTGCGAACGGCGTCAACAATGTAGGCGTCTTGTAGGGGTTTATTATGGCTCATTGATTATTCTCTGACTGGATGACTTCGCCGCGCACCTGGTAGGACTTGCCGCGAAACAGGGCCACCACATGGCCGTTCTGATTGGTGATGGTTATGTCGTACACGCCGGTACGGTTGCCTCGGGACTGCTCAACCGCGCTGGCGGTCAAAAGGTCACCCTCACGGGCGGCCAGCATGTAATCGATGGAGCAGCCGGATGCTACGGTGGCCTTGTTGTAGCTGTTACAGGCAAACGCAAAGGCAGAATCCGCCAGGGTAAACAAGTAGCCACCGTGGCAGGAACCGTGGCCCTGAATCATGATGCTGCTCACGAGCATGGTAACGGTGGCTTTGCCGGGAGAAACCTGGGTGATTTCCATGCCCAGATTGCGGCTGGCTTCGTCCCGCTGGTACATGGCGTCGGCACAGCTTTGAGCCAACTGCTGCGGGGTTTGTGCGTTCGGTTGGTTGTTCATGAATAGAACCCTTTTCCGGCGAAACGATTTTGCCGCAGCAGCAAGGCCGGCCGGTAGCGCTCTTCGCCGTAGCTTTGCTGGAGGTGTGTCAGTACGGTATGCACCAGGCTGAACCCCAGGTTGTCACTCCAGCGCAAAGGGCCTTCCGGGTAGTTCAGGCCGGCTTTCATGGCAAGGTCAATATCGCCAATAGACGCCACTCCGTGCAGAGCCGCATCTGCCGCTTCATTGGTTAGGGTAGCTACTGTGCGCATAACAACCAATCCTGGCCGGTCAGCAATCTGGCTGACCGCCAAGCCGGTTTTTTGCAGCAGGGCGCAGGCATCGATTCTGGCTTGTTCAGACGCCTGCCCCGCAACCGCGATGGCAAGGCGGGTGGTGTTGGTGTAATCAAACGCCAGGTCGAGCAGTACCAGGTTGTTGCACGCTTCGATCGCGGCGCGTTCGGTGGCCATACGGCCATCGGTTAGTGCCAGCACAGCATCGCCAAATCGTAGGCGGCCAGAACCATCGCGTTCGATGATGTTCAAGCCGCTGGCAGCCAGTCGTTTTACCAACGGCGCTAGCGGGCCGGGGTCGCCTTCTACAATCAAGGTATCAGCAACGGAGTTGGCTTTTTCGGTGGTGGCAGGCAAGGGCTTTTGCGCGCCCTCGGCGTAGTTGTAGAAGCCCTGGCCGGTCTTGCGCCCTAAACGACCAGCGTCAACCAGGTCTTTCTGCACCAGCGAAGGTAAAAAGCGGGTGTCCTGGTAATAGGAATTGAACACCGAGGAAGTCACTGCGTAATTGACGTCGTGCCCGATCAGGTCTGTCAGTTCGAACGCGCCCATTCGGAAACCGCCGGCCTCGCGCATGATGGCGTCCAGGGTGGCGCTGTCTGTTGTCTGTTCTTGCAGCAGGCGCAGGCTCTCTGCGTAAAACGGCCGTGCGACTCTATTCACGATAAAGCCAGGGGTAGACGTTGCGGTTACGGGTTTCTTGCCCCATTGGGCCGCTGTGGCGTAAACGCATTGGGCAACGGCATCGCTGGTGGCCAGGCCTTTAACCACTTCCACCAGTGCCATCAAAGGCGCCGGATTAAAAAAGTGCATACCGACCAAGCGTGAGGGGTTCTTCATTTTTGCGCCCAGTGCCGTTACCGAGATGGACGATGTATTGGTGGCCAGAATGGTGTCGTCGTCACAGACTTGCTCAAGGCTGGTCAGTAAGCTGCGCTTGATATCCCGGTCTTCAACGATGGCTTCGATGACCAGGCCTGCGCTGGCAAGATCGTCGAGTTGGTTAACCGGCGTAATGCGGTTAATGAGGGCATCCAACGCGGACTGCTCTATCCTTCCTTTATCTACCCGGCGCTGCAGTTGTTTAACGATGCTTTGACGGCCGGCTTCGGCAGCACCTTCCCGTTGGTCAAGTAAAAACACTTGGTGGCCCGCCTGCGCGGCTACCTGAGCAATGCCGGAGCCCATGGCACCAGCGCCGATAACGGCAACAGGGGTGCTTGTAGAGAGTGCCTGCATGGTTTATTTCCCTGTGAATTTGGGGGTGCGTTTTTCCGTGAAGGCGGAAACGCCTTCACGGAAATCATCGCTGCGGCCGGCCAGGCGCTGCAGATCACGCTCGACCAATGCCTGTTCTTCAAATGTATTATTGGCGCTTGCGTGCAGGGCACGCTTGATCATTGCCAGGCCTTTGGTGGGCTGAGTGGCAAAATGGCGAGCCAGGTTCATGGCTTCATCTTGCAGGGCGTCGTCTTCTACGCACTGCCAGATCATGCCCCACTGTTCCGCTTTTTCGGCGCTCAGTTTGCCACCCAATAATGCGAGGCCTTTTGCCCGAGCCATGCCGACCGCGCGCGGCAAAGTCCAGGTACCGCCGCAGTCGGGAATAAGTCCTATTTTGCAAAAGGCCTGAACAAAGCTGGCGGAACGAGCCGCAAGTGTGATGTCGCAGGCCAGTGCGATATTTGCGCCTGCGCCAGCGGCTACGCCATTAACCGCGCAGATGACCGGCATCGGTAGGTCCCGCAGGGCCTGCAGTAACGGGTTGTAGTACTGTTCGATGGATATGCCCAAGTCTGGTACTTGCGCGCCCGGCTTGACGGTGCGGTCAGACAGGTCTTGGCCAGCACAGAAACCTCGGCCGTTACCGGTCAACAGCATTACCCGCACAGAGGCATCGTTGCGGATGCTCTTGAGCGCGGCGCGCATTTGTTTGTGCATCTCAACGTTAAAGCTATTAAGGCTGTCTGGGCGGTTCAGGGTAACTTTGGCGATCCCCTGGTCAATATCGAGAAGCACGCTCTGCTCGGTCATGGAATAGTCCTTTTCGTAGCTTTGGCACCCGTGTGTCATCGGGCAGTTGATTGTTGTTTGGTGGTTATTGGAGCGAGATCAGCGTCCGCTGAACTGGGGCTTGCGCTTGTTGCGAAACGCATTCAGACCTTCGCGGCGGTCTTCTGTTGCGGCCAGAATGGTAAACGCGTGACGCTCAAATCGCAGACCGGCAGCAAGGTCCATATCTGCACCCCGGCGCACCGACTCACGCGCCAGCTGCACCGCAAGAGGGCCTTTGGAGGCAATCGTGGTGGCGATCGCCATGGCGCGTTCAATCGTAAGTTCAGGTTGGCAGATTTCGGTGATTAAACCGGCTGCGAGGGCTCTTTGGGCGCTGATAGCTTCCCCGGTGAGAACCATCTGCATCGCCAATGATTGCCCCACCGCTCGCACCAGGCGCTGGGTCCCGCCGGCGCCGGGCATAATGCCGAGATTGATTTCAGGTTGGCCAAACTGGGCGTTGGTGCCGGCAATGAGAATGTCACCGCGCATTGCGAGTTCACAGCCGCCACCCAGGCAGAATCCGTTCACGGCGATAATCAGCGGTTTAACAAAGCGGTCTATGCGTGCCCAGTGTTGGACACGAGGATCCTCCAGCATGCCAACGACATCGCGGGAGGCCATCTCGTTGATATCGGCACCGGCGGCAAACGCGCGCTCACTGCCGGTAATAACAAGGGCTCTGGTTTCAGGATCGGTTTCTGCAATATCGAGTTGCTCGCTCAGCGCCTCAAGCAGCGCGGTGTTGAGAGCGTTGAGGGCTTCGGGACGATTAAGCGTTAGAAGGCGAACGCCATTGTTTGGCCCTTCTGATAGCAGTATCTGCGGCATTATTGTGGTCTCGGTATTTCATTATTTTTGATTTGCTAGAACGTGGGCCCGCAGCTATCGGGCGGTTCTTTACAGCGGTGTTTTGTGTTGTTTGTTTTAATGGAAGAGTATAGGTTTTAATTGATACCGGTCAAGGGCAGTAATTATGAATTTTTGTATCACGTTTGGCTTTTCAGTTTAGCAGTGCTCGCAGATTTCTGATTTTTATGTGTATCTTGTGTTTAAATTTGAGCTCTCAAGACTCGTAAAATAAACGCGAGCGTCTCGATATGGGTGTTTTATGTCTGCGCCAGGTTTCGACACATAAAATAGTCTGTAAGTTAAAAATAACGACTTTGTGAGGAGCGTTTTATGCCGTGTTACCAAATTGACGGGGTTACGCCGGTGGTGCACCCATTCGCATACGTTCATCCAACGGCGGTGCTTATAGGCGACGTGCACGTGGGTGCGAATTGTTACGTTGGCCCCTGTGCGTCTTTACGGGGCGACTTCGGTCGCATTGTTATGGAAGCAGGCTCGAACCTGCAGGACAGCTGCGTTGTTCACGCGTTTCCGGGCCGAGATGCGATCGTTCGCCGTAATGGTCACGTGGGACACGGTGCAATACTGCACGGCTGCACCATTGAAGAGGACGCAATGGTGGGTATGAATAGCGTTATAATGGACGAAGCTGTTATTGCAGCACGCTCTATTGTAGGTGCCTGCGCTTTTGTAAAAGCGGGTTTCGAGTGTGAGCCAGCCTCATTGATTGTGGGGTCACCGGCCAAAGTGCTGCGGCAACTGAGTGATAAAGAAGTGGGCTGGAAGCAAAGCGGCACCCGCGAATATCAGGTGTTAACCGAGCGCTGCCTTGAAACCATCAAAGAATGTGCACCGCTGACTGAGATTGATGAAAGCCGGCCTCAGCTGAGAGTGGGTTCGCACAGCTTGAAAGACCGGTGAATTCGTAAATAACTCGAGAGCCTATGCCCCAACCATCACGGCACCTGAAAACCACTACCTTCGCCTTTCTGGACCTTGAAACCACCGGCGGCAGCGCGGCAACCGATCGCATCACCGAAATCGGCATCCAGTTCTGGCGAGCAGGTGAATGTGTGGACCAGTGGCAAACCCTGGTTAATCCAAAAACCCGTATTTCACCCTTTATTGAACAGTTGACTGGCATTTCCAATGCCATGGTGGCGGATGCCCCTCTGTTTGAGGATATTGCTGACGAGTTGGAGCGACGCCTGGACGGGGTGGTTTTTGTGGCCCATAACGCGCGCTTCGATTACGGTTTTGTGAAAGGCGAATTTCGCCGGCTGGGGCGAATGTTTGTGGCCAAAGTGTTGTGTACGGTGAAGCTGTCGCGCCGGCTATACCCGGAGTTTCGGCGCCATAATATGGACGCGCTGATTGAGCGCCATGGTTTGCAGCAGGTGCAGCGCCACCGAGCGATGGGAGACGTTGCTGCCATGCTCGGATTTTTTGAGCATGTGTTGGCTCAGCAAGGCGAAGACACGTTGGAAACCGCCATAGGCGAGTTGCTACAGCGGCCGAGCATTCCCTCCCACCTGCCTTTAGACACATTGCAGGAATTGCCTCGCGGGCCCGGTGTTTATAGGTTTTATGGCGAGAACGATGCGCTCTTGTACGTGGGCAAAAGCACCAACATCGCGCAGCGGGTGGCCTCGCACTTTTCCGGCGATCACAATTCGACTCGCGGCGTGCGAATTTCCGAAAGTCTGCGCCGTGTTGACTGGACTGAGACCGCCGGCGAGCTGGGGGCGTTGTTGCTGGAGTTGAAGCAGATCAAAGGTCTGAAGCCGTTGTTCAACCGACGCTCGCGGGCGGCTAAGAATCTGGTGAGCATAGAGTTGACCACAAACGCCCAAGGCTATCTGCAGGCGCGGCTGATACGGGAAATAGACCCCGGTAGGCTGGGCGACTATTACGGTCTGTTTCGCAGCAAACGCGACGCCGAGCGGGCGTTAGCGGGTATTGCTGCAAAAAATGAGCTGTGCAATCGCCTGTTAAGCCTGGAATCCGAGCACAGCGGCCCCTGTTTTCAGCGTGCGCTTGGCCGCTGCCAGGGTGCCTGTGAAGGCCGCGAAGATCCTCTGCGTTATAATTTGCGTATGCAAATTGCGTTTTACAGCCTGCGCCTGCAAACCTGGCCATGGAAAGGGCCGGTAGCGATTATCGAGTGTAACGAAACCAGCCATAAAACCGACGTACTGGTGGTGTACAACTGGGTGCATGTTGCCACCGTCCACGATGACCACGAACTGGACTCGCTGTCGCTGGGCGGCCAGGCGGTCAATTTTGACCTGGATTCGTACAAACTTCTGGCTAAGGCCCTGCTGGGCAAAGACAGAGGACAATTCCGTATACAACTGCTGCCGGCTTTAGCGCAGCCTGATGTGCTAATGCCGTAACCGGCGTAGTATTAGGTCAGATGTGTATTCGTGCTAACTTATGCGTTGATTAACTGAGAACATAATCGAGAGAACCAATGAACAAAGACCGTGTATCCCGCGAGTTGTTTGACGACGTTATGGTACCTAATTACGCCCCCGGAACGATTGTACCGGTACGCGGTAAAGGGTCGCGAATATGGGATCAGGACGGTCGCGAATTTATCGACCTGCAAGGCGGTATTGCAGTTAACTGCTTGGGCCATTCGCACCCGGGCCTGCTAAGCGCGCTGCAGGAGCAGAGCCAGAAAATCTGGCACCTGTCTAACGTGATGACCAACGAGCCTGCGTTACGGTTGGCCAAAACCTTGTGTGACCACACCTTCGCCGAGCGTGTGTTTTTTGCCAATTCCGGCGCCGAAGCCAACGAAGCCGCCTTTAAACTGGTGCGGCGTTACGCCTGGGAACACACCGGTGCTGAAAAACATGAAATCATCGCGTTCAAAAATGCGTTTCATGGCCGCACCCTGTTTACCGTCAGCGTAGGTGGCCAGCCCAAGTACCTGGAAGGGTTCGAACCTGCACCGGGTGGCATTCAGCACGCAGAGTTTAACGACCTGGAATCGGTAAAAAAACTGATCTCCAAAGAAAAAACCTGTGCCATTGTGGTTGAGCCCATTCAGGGTGAGGGCGGTGTGATGCCGGCCACAAAAGAGTTTTTGCAAGGCCTGCGGCAGTTGTGCGACGAGAACGACGCGCTGCTGGTGTTTGATGAAGTGCAAAGCGGAGCAGGGCGCACCGGTTATGTCTTCGCTTACGAAATGTACGATGTGGTGCCAGATATTCTGACCAGCGCCAAAGGTTTGGGTGGTGGCTTCCCGATAGCCGCTATGCTGACCACCGCAAAGGTCGCGGCCAGCTTGCCAGTTGGCACACACGGCAGCACTTATGGTGGCAACGCGCTGGCTTGTGCTGTGGCGCAAAAAGTCATGGACACCATCACCCAGCCTGAAATTCTGAAAGGTGTAAAATTACGGTCCGATCACCTGCGCAAAGGCATGATGGACATCGGCGAGCGATATGGCGTATTCAGTGAAGTACGTGGCGCCGGCTTATTGTTGGGTTGCGTTTTAACCGAAAAATGGCAGGGCAGGGCGAAAGACTTTCTTAACGCCGGTCTGGACGAAGGTGTCATGATATTAATAGCTGGCGCCAACGTGTTGCGCCTGGCGCCGTCGCTGATTATTCCGGAAGCCGATGTAGACGAAGCCCTGAAACGCTTTGAAGCGGCCGTGCAGAAACTCACCGCTAATCAATAAATGCGGAGGTCCTATGTGGTTGGTGCGCCCGGTAACAGCGGAAGATATCGAGCCCATACTGACTTTCGCCGAGACACACACGCGGGCGCTGCCGTCTACGCTGCCGCATGAGCGCGAGGCGCTGGCGGGCCGGATAAAAGAATCTTGCGCAGCATTTGCGGGCGAACACGGTGCAAAGCACCTGGCGCGTTTTCTGTTTGTGCTGGAACACGTCGACAGTCATGAAATAAAAGGCGTTGCCGGTATTGATGCCCGTGCCGGCAATGGTCAGCCTTTCTACAATTATCGCCGCGACGAGCTTATTCACGCGTCCCACGAATTGGGTATCTCCCGTCGGGTGGAAGCGCTTTACCCGTCCCACTCCCTGACCGATTGCACCCTGCTGTGTGCTCTGGTAATCGTCGAGGAACTTCGCGGCACCCAGGCATTCGAATTGCTTTCCCGTGCGCGTTTGCTGTTTATAGCAGGCCATAGAGAGTGGTTTGCGGCGCGTACCGTGGTAGAGCTACAAGGCATCCAGCACAGCGACGGCAGTGTGCCATTCTGGGACAGCCTGGGCCGGCACTTTTTCAATATGGATTTTGCCACCGCCGACCGGCACTCCGCGCAGCTGAGCAAAACGTTTATTGCCGAGCTGATGCCGCCCAACCCGATTTATGTAACCTTGCTCAGTGAAGCCGCGCAGCAGGCTCTGGGCGTAGCCCATCCGGCAACGGCCGGCAATCTGCAGCTGTTACAAAGAGAAGGCTTTGGTGCCGGCCCCTACGTGGATATTTTTGACGGTGGTCCGGTGCTTGAAGCGCGCACTGACAGCCTGCACAGTGTTGCGGTCAGCCGCCGAAAAATTCTCCGCGGCAGCGCCGATGCTGACGGCCCTTTATGGTTATTGGCGGCGGGCGAAGGTTCACACTTTCGTTGCACGCTGACCCCGGTTGGGGAAATGCTGGACGCCGCCTTAAAAGTTCCGATAGACACCTGGCGCCGCCTGGGTGGCGACACCGGTGACAGCGTGCGCGGATTACCATTATGACCACCCGTGTGAGTATCCTCAAAAACGCCGCCATGAGTGCCTTTATTGATGGAGAGCTGCGACCATGCTGCTGATACGCCCATTGGTTGACCGTGACCTTGATGCCCTTTACGCCATGGCGGAACAGGCGGGCAAGGGCTTGACCTCGCTGCCGGCAGACCGTGGCCTGTTGCAGCAGAAAATCGATCTGGCGGGCAACAGTTTTAACCAGCGTTGCGCCCCCGAAGCGGCGCTGTATCTGTTTGCTCTTGAAGACACCGCAACAGGCCAAGCGGTCGGAATAAGCGGAATACAGGCCAGGGTTGGCCGTGATGAGGTGTTTTACAACTATCGTCTGAGCGTTACCGTGAATGCCTCGCGGGAGCTGGGTGTTCACGTGCGAACGCCTACGTTGCAACTGTCCAATGACATGACCGACGTAAGTGAAATTTGCTCGCTGTTGCTGGCGGACACCTACAAAGGCGGCGGTAACGGCCTGCTCCTGTCTCGCTGCCGATTTTTGTTTCTGGACGATTTTCGTGAACAGTTCTCTGAGAAAATTTTCGCGGAAATGCGGGGTGTGAGTGATACCGAGGGCAATAACCCGCTGTGGGATGCTCTGGGCAGCAAGTTTTTTGATATGGCGTTCAGCGAAGCCGACCGCCTGTCGGGCATGGGCAATAAATCCTTTATTGCCGAGCTGATGCCGAAATACCCGATTTACCTGTCGATGCTGCCAAGCTCCGCCCGCTCGGTGATTGGCTGCGTGCACGCCAATACGGCGCCGGCGTTGAATATGCTTCAGGCGGAGGGTTTTAATTTCAACGGGCTGGTGGACATTTTTGACGGCGGCCCGGTGGTAGAAACGTTTATCGACAATATCCGCACGGTACGCGAAACGGTCGGGCGCACGGTCACCATTACGGACACACCGGTGGCCGCCGATGTGCCCGTTACCGAGCGCGTTATTGTGGCCAATCGTTCGATGCAACATTTCCGTGCAACCACACTGCCGCTTACTTGCGTAAACGCCGACACGATTGAGTTGCCGCAAGACGTTGCTGCGGCACTTCAGGTTCAGGCCGGCGACACAGTGCGCCTGGCGCCTTTGAAAGACAGCGGTCCGCTGCCCAGACAGTCATTCAAAGCCCCCCAATAGCTAATACACATTGTTTAAGTGAGGCGCACCACCATGATCAACCTGACAGGTGAACTACTAATTGATGGCCTTTGGCTCGTCGGCCACGGCGATAAATTTGAATCCCTGCACCCGGTAACGAACGAAACGATTTGGAACGGCAGCGCCGCTGGTATAGAAGACGTAGACGCAGCCGTGCGCGCCGCCCGCAAAAGCTTTCGTGTATGGCGCAACACCCGCTTTGATGAGCGCCTTGCCATTGTGAAGGCATTTGGG
Organism: Marinobacter psychrophilus; assembly: GCF_001043175.1. Taxonomy (NCBI): domain Bacteria; kingdom Pseudomonadati; phylum Pseudomonadota; class Gammaproteobacteria; order Pseudomonadales; family Marinobacteraceae; genus Marinobacter; species Marinobacter psychrophilus. The sequence continues at coordinate 3,427,514 of NZ_CP011494.1, read as the reverse complement.
CAATTGCTTGAAGCCAACAAAGAGGTTTTAGCCACATTAATAGGCAGGGAAACCGGCAAGCCGCTGTGGGAGTCGCGCACTGAAGTTGCGGCGATGATCGGTAAAATCGGTATTTCAGAACAGGCCTACAACGAGCGCACTGGCACCCGTGAATCTGAGGTAGCCGCTGGCCATGCGGTGCTGCGCCACCGCCCCCACGGTGTGGTCGCGGTATTTGGCCCTTATAACTTCCCCGGGCATCTGCCTAATGGCCACATTGTGCCCGCTTTGCTGGCGGGCAATACGGTGATTTTCAAACCCAGCGAACTGACCCCGGCGGTGGCTGAACTCACGGTACGCCTGTGGCAAAACGCAGGCCTGCCAGACGGTGTGATCAACCTTATGCAAGGCGCCGCTGCGACTGGAAAAGTACTGTCCGCGCACTCGGGGCTGGATGGCCTGTTCTTTACCGGCAGCTCCGCCGTGGGCCATCGTTTGCACGAACAGCATGGCGGCCAGCCGGAGAAAATTCTGGCGTTGGAAATGGGCGGTAACAATCCGTTGATTGTGCAGAATGTAAGCGACGTAGACGCCGCCGTGCACCACACCATTCACTCGGCGTTTATATCCGCCGGCCAGCGTTGCACCTGCGCCCGCCGCCTGCTGGTTCCAAAAGGCAGCAAAGGCGATCTGTTCCTTGAACGTTTGGTGGACGTAAGCGAACGGCTGTCGGTGGCTGAATTTGACGCCGAACCCCAGCCTTTTATGGGCGCTGTAATCTCGCCCGCGGCGGCAGAGAAATTACTGGCAGCGCAGGCACAGATGGTGAAACAGGGCGCAAAAATACTGTTGGAAATGAAGCAGCTTAAAGCCAGTACCGGTTTGTTATCGCCGGGCATAATAGACGCTACCGGTCTGGAATTAGAGGATGGCGAGCACTTCGGGCCATTACTGACCGTATATCGTTACAACAACTTTGACGATGCCCTGGAACTGGCCAATAACACTCGCTTTGGCTTGGCGGCGGGTATTTTGACGGACAATAAAAAACTGTACCAGCGCCTGCTGGAAGAAACTCGAGCCGGCATTGTGAATTGGAATAAGCCGTTAACCGGCGCCAGCAGTGCAGCGCCCTTCGGTGGCATTGGAGCCAGTGGCAACCACCGCGCCAGCGCTTATTACGCCGCGGACTATTGCGCCTGGCCGATGGCGTCGCTAGAAGCCAACGCGAGTGAGCTGCCAGGCATTCTGGCACCGGGGCTTCACTTCGACTGATCCGGGTAGCACATCCACGTTTATTCAAGGCCCGCTCAGGGCCATCTGCTATGGAATCTTGAAAATGATAAATCATGCCCGAGAAGCCAACTTTGACGGGCTGGTGGGGCCTACCCACAACTATGCCGGGTTGTCCTGGGGCAACGTGGCATCGAAATCCAACGTCAGTGCGTTGTCTAATCCCAAAGAGGCTGCCCTGCAGGGGCTGGCGAAAATGAAGCAGCTTGCTGACCGGGGCTATGTGCAAGGTGTGTTGCCGCCCCACGAACGTCCGCACTTGCCGACTTTGCGTGCTTTGGGTTTTAGCGGCAACGACGCAGACGTTCTGGCGCAGGTGCTAAAAAAGTCTCCGGAATTGTTGGCGGCGGTGTCTTCCGCTGCGGCCATGTGGACCGCGAATGCGGCCACGGTTTCGCCCAGCGCTGACACCCGCGATCGGCGGGTGCATTTTACCCCGGCCAACCTGGGTGCCAAGTTTCATCGCTCCATCGAGCATGTGGTCACCGGCCGTGCTTTAAAGGCCATATTCAGCGACGAAAGCCATTTTTCCCACCACCCGGCGCTGCCAGCGGTGAGCCATTTTGGTGACGAAGGCGCGGCCAACCATACCCGCCTTTGCAGCGATTACGGTGCTCCCGGGGTGGAGCTATTCGTGTATGGCCAGCGTGCGTTGAATGATAAGGCGAAGGCGCCCAAGCGCTTCCCTGCGCGGCAGACCTTTGAGGCGTCACACGCCATTGCCCGGTTGCACAATTTGCGCGATGAAGGCGTGGTATTTGCCCAACAGAATCCGGCTGCGATTGACGCCGGTGTGTTCCACAACGACGTGATTGCGGTCGGTAATGGCAACACCCTGTTTTATCACGAGATGGCGTTTCTGAATGAAAACTCGACGCTCAATGACATTCGTGAGCGCCTGACTGGATGTGAGCTGCATGCGGTGCGGGTGAGCGGAAGTGAGGTGCCCCTGGCCGATGCGGTTTCGTCTTACCTGTTCAACAGCCAGCTCCTCAACACCGACAACGGCATGTTGCTGGCGGTGCCGGGTGAGTGCAGGGAAGTGGCCAGCGTGAGCCAGTATCTGGACAAACTGGTGGCCAGCGGCGGCCCGATTACCGCGGTGGAAGTGTTTGATGTAAAGCAGTCAATGCGTAACGGCGGAGGGCCGGCTTGCCTGCGCTTGCGGGTAGTGTTGAATGATGAAGAGCGGGCGGCGATGCATCAGGGTGTAATTCTAACAAATGTTTTATACGAGCGTTTGACTCACTGGGTAGAAGCCCATTATCGTGACAGACTCAGCCAACAGGATCTGGCCGATCCGATGTTGCTGCAGGAAGTACAAAAAGCGCTGGACGAACTCACCGGCATTCTGAGCCTGGGGTCGATTTACGATTTTCAACGGGGATAAAACCACCCATGGTGCGACCTTATTTGGGTACGGCGTTGCTAGTGGTTGCGGCATTAACGGCTGTGGCGTGTTCAAAATCGTCAGAAGATAGCGGCGCTCCTGCGTCTGCGACAGCTTCAGACCCAGCAGTTGTGCATGTTCGCACCGCGGCGGTTGAAGGCGGCGATGCTCGCGCGGTCTCCCTGCGCTTTGCCGGTATAGTGCGTGCCAGCCAGCGCGCAACGCTGACCTTTCAGCTCAGCGGAACCCTTACCGAACGTAGGGTGGAGTTGGGCCAAACGGTAGAGGTTGGCGACGTGTTGGCGCGGATTTACAGCCCCGCCCTTGAACCGGCACGGGATTCTGCCAGCGCTCGCCTGGACGAATTGACCACCAATTATCAACAGTCACAACGTGAATGGCAGCGCGCCAGCAGCCTGCGTGAACGCGGCGTGGTGTCGGAACAGGCGCTGGAACAGATCGCCGCCCGCCGCGACGGGCTCAAGGCCAGCGTTGCCACCGCCCGGGCATCTTTGGCCGAAGCCAGCAAAATGCTGGAAGAAAATACTCTGAAAGCGCCATTTTCCGGCCGGGTTGAAGCCTTGTTGGTCGAGCAGAATGAATTTGTTGCTGCCGGTCAGCCGGTGATGCGCATATCTTCACCTAAAGGGCGGGAAGTGGAAGTAAGAGTGCCAGTGTACCTGTTGGACTACGTCAGCCTGGGCGCAAGCCTGCCGGTGTGGTCGGTGCAAGATCGCAGCCAGGCTCCGGTGCAGGGCAGCGTGATTGAAATCGCCCAGGCCGGTGCCATTCGTGGCGAGCTGCAACCGCTGCTGGTGAACCTTCCAGCTAACACCCTTAATGCGGGTATGCCGGTAGAAGTGGGCATAACCCCGCAAACCACTGTGGCCTTAACCGTGCCGCTGCTGGCGGTGATACGTGACGTAAACGCCGCAGCCAGTTCCGCTTTCAGCTCTCTGTCTAGCTCCAGCTCTAATTCCATACCCGGCCCCAGCTCGAGCACCAGTGTGTTCCTTGTGCGTGATGGCGTTGCCCGACGCACGCCAGTCACGGTCTTGCGGATATTGGGTGAGCGCGCGGCCATTGAAGCCGAAAGCTTGGTGGCGGGTGATCAGGTGGTGTACGCCGGCATGACCAAACTGGCTGACGGCGACACCGTGATTGAAGCGGCGCAAGCTGTGCGCGCTCAGCCTGTAGAAGGATAGCAACACCTTGACCACACGCCGCTTGCTGAATTTTCAACGCCTGCTGGGCATGGTCGTTACGATGCTGTGCCTTTTGGGCATTGCCGCTTTCAGCACCATGCCGCGCCAGGAGGATCCATCGTTTCCCTATCGAGCGGGCCTTGTGTCGGTGGTTTATCCCGGTGCCAGCGCCGCGGATATAGAGCGCCTGGTGCTGCAACCGCTGACCGACGAATTGCGGCAAGTGGAGGAGCTGGATTACAGCCAGGGCATTGCTCGCACCGGCGTAGCGCTGCTGAGCTTGCGCCTGAAAGACACAATATATGAAACCAATCCGGCTTGGGACCGTGTGCGCCGGGCGATGGACCGGGCTCGCCGGGATTTTCCTGACGATGTGGGATTGATGGCGCTAGACGACCGCTTGATTGATATTCCGGCGATTGTGCTAGCAGTGGCGGGGTCGCCCTCTGTTACCGAGCTGACCGCAGTGGCCGAGAGGTTAAAGACGAATCTGGGTGATATCAGCGGATTGTCTCGCGTTGAGTTAGACGGCGACAGCGACGAACAGATAACCCTGGCGCTAGACGATTCTGCGCTCTTCCGCCTGGGCATCTCCCCGGCCCAAGTGTTGGACACCCTGGCACAGCGCAACCAGACCACGCCAGGCGGCTTTGTAGTAGTAAACGGCCGCCGCCTATCGATACTGCCGAACAGCCAATTTACCGACATTGAAGCCATACGCGCCACGCCCATTGAACTTCCAGACGGCTCCCAAGTGCCGCTTGCGGCGGCGGTGGAGGTGTGGCGTGGGCCAGTGGAACCGCGCCAGCCGGAAACCTGGTATGACGGCGAACGGGTGGTAACGCTGTCGCTGATAATGGAAGAAGGCACCACCGATGCCATCCGCTTTGGCCAGCAGGTGCGGGAGCGATTGCTACAGATTCAGGGTGATTTTGCGCCTTATCAGATTCACGAGATGTTTTTCCAGCCAGACAAGGTACAAGAGCGCTTGATAGGCTTGGCGTGGAGCCTGGTGCTGTCAGTGCTGATTATTGTAGCGGTGGTGTTCACTGGGATGGGCATACGCATGGGGCTTCTGGTGGCGTCCATTCTCCCGATGGTGGCGCTGATCAGCATTGGCCTTTATGACATGGGCGGCGGCGTGCTGCACCAGGTAGCCATTATCGGCATGGTGATTTCCCTCGGCATTCTGATTGATAACGCCATTGTGATTGTGGAGAACATACAGGGCCATCTGGATGAAGGCATGCACCGGCTTGATGCCCTGCGCAAAGCGGTGGGTGAGCTGGCAGGGCCTTTGGGTGCGTCAACCGGCACCACCGTCGCGGCGTTTACGCCCATGTTGTTGTCGAAAGGCGGTGCTGCCGACTTCACCCGCGGCGTGCCGATCATGATCATGCTGACGTTGTCTGTTAGCTACCTGCTGGCTATATCTGTGGTGCCATTGCTGGCGGCGCGGTTTCTGAAGGCCCGTCGTCGCGAGAAGGAAGACCGGTTGATCGGGCTTGCGCGTTTTCTTGGCGGTCTGGTGTTCTACCATCCGAAACGCTTGGTGCTGGCGGGCTCGTTATTGGTGTTTGCCAGCCTGGGCATGACGCCGTTTATGGCCCAACAGTTTTTTCCGAACGCCGACCGGCCGCGGGTGGTGGTGGAAATGTATCTGCCCGAGGGTACTGATCAAGCCCAGACATCGGCGGTGGCTGCCCAGCTGGAACACGCGATTCGCAGCCAGCCGGCGGCGCTGGATATACAGCGTTTTATCGGTTTTGCCGGCCCCAGTTTTTATTACAATCTACAGCGATCACCCCAAGCGCCCAACCGCGGCCGACTGGTGATACGCACGCCGACCCTGGCCGATACTACCGACATGATTCGCTGGGTGCGCACCTATGTGGCCGAACATCTGCCCGAGCTGGATGTGGTGGTGGGCACACTGGCGCAGGGGCCGCCGCGGGCAGCACCGGTAGAGGTGCGGATATACAACGCCAACGCGGAAGCTCGTGCCCTTGCCACCGAGCAGGTCTTTCGTGCCTTAAGGGCGACCATTGGCACAGTAGACTTGCGTCATGACCTGGATATTGGCGTGCCTGGCGTCGAAATTAACGTGGATGACGCCACCGCTGCACGCTTTGGTCTGACCCGTGCCGACGTAGCGAACAGCCTTTACGGCCAGAGTTTTGGCATAGCGGCGGAAACCTATCGCCAGGAAGACGACCCCATTCCGCTGGTGTTGCGTTCCCGCGAGGGCACGGCTATTTCGCTCGAACGGTTGCTGTCGGTGAACATCTACAACAGCCAGGGTGACGCCATACCGCTGGCGGCGTTGGCCTCGGTAGACACCCGTTGGGAAGCGGCGGTGATGTATTCCCGCAATGGTGTGGCAATCAATACGGTAGCGGCGAACCTGGTCACCGGGTTCAGCTTTAGCCAGGCTTTAGATGGCATGAATCGTGCGTTGGAATCGGACCCTTTGCCGCCGGGTACGCGGCTGGAGCTGGGCGGTGATGCCGAAGGTTCGGGCGACGCTAACGGCGCGCTGCTAAAGGCTGCGCCCATCGGTATTCTGCTGTTGTTATTCTTTCTGCTGTTGCAGTTTAATTCTTTCCGCCGGGTGGGGATTATTCTGCTGACCGTGCCGTTGGCTACCGTGGGCATATTTCCGGGGCTGGTGCTGAGCGGTTCGCCTTTTGGTTTTCAGTCATTGTTGGGGGTGATTGCTCTGGTGGGTATTGTGGTGAATAACGCCATTGTGCTGCTGGATGTGATGGATAGGGAGCTGGATAACGGCCACGACATTTTTAACGCCGTGCGCAAGGCCGTAGAACAACGCACCCGGCCCATTCTGCTGACCACCGCTACGACCGTGGCGGGTTTGCTGCCGCTGGCGTTCAGCAGCTCTACGCTATGGCCGCCCATGGCCTGGGCCATTATCTCCGGCCTGCTGGCGTCTACTGTGCTGACCCTGCTGATGATCCCTGCGGTTTGCTCGCTGCTGATCAAAGTGCCGGTAGCCGAACCGGACAACTTACCGGCCTGATCCGTTTTCCGGCTGGCTGTTTGAATTCATGGAACGTTCAAACGGCCAGTCGGGACACCAGCAATCCCACACGCTGGCCAATGGGCACGTCGCGGTTTGGAAACACAATGGCTTCTGGCCTCTCACCTACACAGTAGCGTTGATGGCTGTCTTCCCAAATGACAGTGCCCGGGGCGTATTGGGTGAAGTTTGCCACGTCATCCGGCACGTGAAACTGAAAATCCTCACCGCTGTTCAGAATTTCGTGAACCACCTGAAATATCGCCATCTCTGCTGGCTCGCCTGCTGTGGCAGCAGAAGCGGGTGCTGGTAATCCGGCCAGGCGCCGTTTCAGTGCGTTATGAATACCTTGAAAACGGCTCAGATCGTTCTGGCCGAAGGGCTTTACCTGGCCCAGCTCTACCGTAAAGCTTTGGGCTTTCAGAGCGGACGACGAAAATGAAGCAAAGGTGGTGCCCGCTTTGTGTTGCAGTAGCAGGGTATGCACATCCGCTTCCAGTAAAAAGGCGCACTGCTCAGCAGGTACCTGGCGGCCGGCCACAAACGCGTAGAGTGCGAACTTCTCCCTTTGAGAAGACCGTATGGCGGTGTGCAGATCGTAGTGGCTCAACGCCAGGCTCCGTGCCTGCGTTTGCTCGGCGAAGGTTTGGCACAGCTGTTCCAGCTGCTGCGCGCGCTCGGCTTCCGGTGTTTGACGGACTTCGTCACGCCGGTGTGCGCCGCTGAACAGTCGGTTCAGGTTGGCGTCAATAAAGCGCTGCCCCGTTACCATGGCCTGAGGGTTGCCCAGTATCAGCAAGGCGGGGCAGGCAGGCTGTAAGGCGCCACTGCGCAGTTCGTTCACTAGCTGGTTCAGCACTTCGATGGGCGCGGTTTCATTGCCGTGAACACCGGCAGAAATCATCATCGCGTCTTGATGGGTGTTTTGGCAGTCTACTGGCGGGCTAACCTGTAAAATGCCGGTGCCCAGTTGTACCAGTTCTCCCCCTCCCGGCAATCTATGGCGGCATTGGGGAAGGGCTTTGCTGGCGTTTTCCAAGGTGTGGCTTAGCCAGTCTTGTTTGCTGTTAAAAAATGCGCTGCTGGCGGTCATTGATTGCTCTTTATCAGGAATTCCTCGTCAGGAGTTCACCGGGCGCTGATGGCGTAGCAGGTGGTTTTCCAGTTTGCGGAACACAAACACCAGTATAAAAGTGAGCATCAGGTAAATCAGCGCGACGAATATGAATGCGTCAAAGGGTGCGTAGGTGCGTGCGTATATATTGCGCGCGGCGCCGGTCAAATCCACCATCGTAACCACGCTGGCAATAGCGCTGGCGTGCAGCATAAAAATCACTTCGTTCGAGTAGGCTTGAACCGCACGGCGCGCCGCGTTGGGCAGAATAATGCGGCGCATACGCAGCATCCAACTCATGCCGTAGGCTTTGGCAGCTTCAATTTCACCCATCGGCGTGGCGATAATGGCACCGCGGATAATTTCGGTGGTGTAGGCGGCTGTGTTGAGGGTAAACGCCAGCAGGGCGGGGTAAAAAGGCTCACGGAAAATATTCCACCAGAAGGTTTCCTGAATACCGGGAATCTGGGCAATGCCGTAGTAAATGATGTACAGCTGAATCAGCAGCGGCGTGCCGCGAAACAGATAGGTGAACACCCAGATCGGGCCAGACACAAACGGGTTGCGCACGGTGCGCAGAATGGCCAGGGGTAATGCAATGACAAGGCCGATCAACAGCGATAAAAATACCAGGTGCACGGTGGTTACCAAGCCATTCCAGTATTCCAGCAGAGTCATGACGGTGAAAATATCGTTCTGGTTCAGCCACTGGCTGATAATGTCTGGCATAAATCAGCTCCTCTGCACCACGCCAACATTGGCGCGAATGTCCAGCCACTTGATGAACAGCTCGGAAACCGCTGTTAGCGACAGATAAACAAAGGCCACGGGGATGAAAAAGTGGAACGGCATGCGCTCGGCTTTGGCAGCTTCTTCAGCCACTCTCACCATATCGGTCAGGCCGATAATGGATACCAACGCGGTAGTTTTCAGCAATACCTGCCAGTTGTTGCCAATGCCAGGTAGGGCATGGCGCAGCATTTGCGGAAATATAATACGTCGAAAGGTATGCCAGCGTGAAAATCCATAAGCCCGGGCAGCTTCTATCTGGCCGGTGTCTACCGCTAAAAAGGCACCGCGGAAGGTTTCGGTCATATAGGCGCCAAAAATAAGACCGATGGTGACTACGCCGGAAATAAAAGGGTCGAATTGAAAAAAGAAGTCGATTTCGTAAGCTTCCCACAACACATCAGACAGGCTGTTCACCGCTAGCTGGCCGCCGTAATAGAACAACATCATCATTACTATGTCTGGGACGCCGCGAATGCAGGTAGTGTAGGTCGTCGCTATTGCGCGCAATGGTCGGTTGTTTGACAGCTTGGCAGAGGCTCCAACCAAGCCTAAGATTAGCGATACGGCCAGCGACAGGAACGCTAGCTCCATTGTCACAAAAGCCCCGCTCAGCAGTTCCGGGCCGTAACCTTTCAGATCAAGCATGAAATATTCCGGTAATCCGGAGTGGCCAGAACGGCCACCCCGAAGGCATGATTAAACCTTGATGTCGTAAGCAAAGTACTTCTTCATGATGGCGTCGTAAGTGCCGTTTTCTTTGAGGATGTCCAGCGCTTTGTTGACACGCTCGGCCAGGTCTGTATCGCGCTTGCGCATTGCGACGCCTACGCCTTCACCCAGCTTTACTGACTCTCCGATTTCAATAAAACCTTCTTTGTTTTTGATGGTCTGTTCGCCCACCGGATAGTCTACAAATACCACGTCCAGGCGCTGGCCTTCCAGATCCAGAACCATGTCGTCGGCAGTGTTGTAACGCTTGATGTTTACAACGCCGGTCATGTTTTCAGTGACAAATGTATCCATGGTGGTGCCGCGTTGCACGCCTACGGACTTGTCTTTCATGGCGATCATGTCGGTTACGTCGATATCAAACCCTTCCGCGGCAAACCAGCCGCCCGGTGTGTTGTAGTAAGGTTTGGAGAACAGTACGCGCTCGGCGCGTTCCGGGGTGACCGACATGGAGGACATGATGGCGTCAAACTTGCGCGCCAGCAGGCCAGGAATCATGCCGTCCCAGGCTTGGATGACAAACTCGCACTTGGCGTCCATTTCTGCGCACATGGCTTCAGCCAGTTCGACTTCAAAGCCGGTGAGTTCGCCATTTTCATCTTTGTATTCGAACGGTTCGTAGGGCACATCAAAAGCAATGCGAATGCTGTCTTCGGCCTGTGCCGAACCTGTCAGCATGACCAGTGCGCAGCCAGCGGCAATTAGAATTTTTTTCATAAATCTCTCTCCAGTTGTTTGCCTTTAATGGCTTTTTTATCACTATGCCGCATAGAACGCGAATGTCAGAAAAGTTGTTCAAAAACACGATACACAAAATGAAATACGAAAAACACGATAACATCGGTTATCCGAACTTGGGAGCCAGAAATTGCTGCATCCGCTCAGATTCCGGGTTGTCGAATACCTTCGTCGGTGAGCCCTGTTCTTCAATGACGCCCTGATGCAGGAAAAGCACCTTGGTTGAAACGTCTTTGGCGAAGGCCATTTCGTGGGTCACCACAATCATAGTGCGGCCTTCTTCAGCCAAGCTTTGCATAACCCGCAACACTTCGCCCACCAGTTCCGGGTCTAGCGCTGAGGTAGGTTCGTCAAACAGCATGACGTCCGGTTCCATCGCCAGAGCTCGTGCAATCGCGGCTCTTTGTTGCTGGCCACCTGACATCTGCGCCGGATAATAGTCCTTGCGCTCGTAAATGCCGACCTTGTGCAAATAGCTTTCGGCGCGCTCGATGGCCTCCTTTTTGGGTACCTTCAGCACGTGGATGGGCGCTTCAATAATGTTTTCCAGGACGGTCATGTGCGACCAAAGATTAAAACCCTGGAAAACCATCGACAGTTTCGCGCGTATTAGTTCTACCTGGTGGTTGTTGGCAGGAATGCGCTCGCCTTTGCGATTCTGCGCAAAGCGGATGGGGTCGCCTTGCACAATAATTTCGCCGGAAGTGGGCGTTTCCAGCAGGTTAATACAGCGCAAAAAGGTGCTTTTTCCGGAACCTGAACTGCCAATCAGCGATACAACATCGCCTTTTTGAGTTTCCAGCGAAATGCCTTTTAGCACATCAAGCTTGTCGAAGGTTTTGCAAATATCCTTACAGATCAAGGGCGCTTGGTCCGCCATTGTTGGCTCCTGAGGCTACACATCAAAGGCGTCTGTTTTACGGACTGCGCCAGTGTAAATCAACACTTTTTATACGGTCTGGTTTGCCTTAATGCAAACACTTTAAAAGACACGTTCTGGTTTCGAAATAACGTGCTTTTGCGAGCATGCTACAATTTTCGGCTGTGCGCCCCTTGAATGCTTGATAGTTTGTCAAACCGTGCTCTGTATTCAGGGCCCGTTCTTTACCGAAAATACTGACCAGTCCGCTTAAGGACTGGCGCTACTGAAAAGGCAAATGTGCGTGTCGCAACTGCAATTGGCAATTTTACTGGGAATGACGGTGGCACTCGGGCCCCTGGCTTTGGATGCTTATCTGCCCGCGTTCCCGCAGATTGCCGCGGATTTGAACGTTGACCATACCGATATAGGACTTACCCTGAGCGTTTATGTAGGGGCTCTGGGGCTTTCGCAACTGGTGGGCGGGCCGCTGTCTGACCGCTACGGTCGCCAAATTATTTTGCTCGGCGGCCTATTTGTGTTCGCCGTTGCCGCAGCCATGGTTGCACAAGCGAGCAGCCTGAACGAAATGCTGGGCTGGCGGTTGGTGCAGGGCATGGGCGGCGCGTTTTGCGCGGTGTCTGTGCCGGCTATTGTGCGCGACCAGTTTCACGGTAAAGACGCAGCTCGGCTGTTTGGTCTGATTGGCCTGGTTATGTTTATAGCGCCGGCAGCTGCGCCTACTCTCGGGGTGATTTTGTTGGCATTGGCCGACTGGCCGGCGATATTCCTGATGCTGACGGGCTACGCGGTGTTTTTAGCCGTTGTGCTGAAGTTGCGCCTATTTCGCCATTTGCCAGCCAAAGAGCGGGTAAAAACCCCGGTATCTACTCTGGTCACAAACTACAGTCTGGTGCTGAGACACTGGGTGACCATGCGTTTTGTTGCCATACAAGCACTGTGTTTCAGCGCTATGCTGGTGTTTATAACCCACGCATCGTTTATTTATCAGGAATGGTTTGGCCTCTCCAACACCCTGTTTTCTGCGCTGTTTGCCGCCAATATTGTGTTAATGGCCAGCCTCAACATAGTTAACCGATATTTGTTAAGGCACTTCGAGGCGGTGTCGATTCTGCGAGTATCGGTATTGTTGCAGTTCATCGCGTTGCTGGTGTTAGTGGCGCTGGCTTGGGTTGGGGCTCCCTGGTGGGTCACTGCTGGCTGCATTGTGACGGCCGTAGGCTTTATGGGTTCTATTATTCCCAACAATATGGCGAATGCTCTGGAGTTTTTTCCGCACCTGGGTGGCACGGCTGCGGCGATGCTGGGCGCTACTCAATTCACCCTGGCCGGCGCCATCAGTGCATTTTCCACCACGGTGGTGAAGGAGTCTTTGTTGAACGTAGTGATTGTGATGGCGGTGTGCTCAATGCTTGCGGCCATACTGGCGTTCGGTGCGCCGCGAGCTGTTCGCCGCGAGGTTGCAAAAAACGAAGCTGCTGCCAATGCCGCTGTGCTACCCAGGCCCGCAGCCCCAAACTAACGGCAGCTCGACCACGATTACCGCAGAACTGGGGGCCTGATCAAAAGGTCGATAATGCTGCTGGGCAGGCTCAGTTCTATATCAAGCCGCGTGAGGATTAGCTTGTGATAGAGGCTTCATAATCCTTGATGATCGCGGAGAGTTGATCCTTAAGGCTCAACCTCTTTTTCTTTTGAGTTTCCAGATATTCATCTGATGTTGTTTCTACTTCGGTTTCAATGCGATGCACTTCGTGCTGTAAATTGTGGTACTCCTCAAACAGTTTAGCGAAGTGCTGGTCAGACATTTTTAGCTTATGGATCGTATCTTTAGATTCCGGAAATTCATGGATAAGGTCGTGTTTTTCAATGGGCATTGAGAGACTCTTGTGATGTGTTGAGTTGTTTACTTAAGTTTAGTGTAGGCGCTCTGAGGATGCGCTGATTGATGCCGGTCAAGAACACTCCAAGGTACTGTTACGAAGGCAGAAACCGGCACGAAGGCAGAAATCGGAAGTCAGTGTTGCCGCTACAGGAAGACTTCCCTGAGAGACAGCGTGTTTTTAGTGATGCGTTCGGCCCCGGTGGCTGTAATGCGGACCGTTTCGCTGAAACCGACGCCAAACTCGCCCGGTTTGCGCAGGCAGATTGGCAGATGAAACACCATGTCTTGCTCCAGAATTGCCGGGTTGTCTGTGGTTATAAACATGGAGCCGGCGACCCACGATGGCGGAAACGACGCACCGACCGGGTAGCCAAATACGCCAGAGAAAAACGCACGGTCGACGATTGGCGCTAGCGCGAGCTCGCCTGCACGGGCTGCCGAGGCGAAGGTTGACCCGGCGCGCGCGGCCGACATCACTGCTGCCAGAACTTCAAGACAGACCGCATGAAATTCACGAATTTCGGCGGAAGCTTCGCCAACGACGGCGGTACGCATCATAGGCGCGGTGTAGCGTTTGCGAACCGCACCGAATTCAGTGAACACCACATCTCCGCGTACAACCTCGTAACCCGCATGATTGGTATGAATGATGCCGCTGCGCGCGCCAGTCGTTACAATCGGTTGCATGCTCATGAATTCGCTGCCGGCCCCCAGCATGGAGCTGGCTCCAGCCCGGGCAATTTCATGGTCGACCACACCCGCTTTTATTACCGCTGTTGCTGCGTTTAGACCGGCGTTGGTAATGGCGGCGCTTTCGGCAAGATACGCCAGTTCGGCGGACGATTTAACCAGTCGAACCCGATCGATCAGTGCGCCGAAATCGATAAATGTGGCGGCGTCTAACGTGTTCTTGAGTGCCGAAAGCAGTCCCGGCCGAAAAGAGCCCGCCCAGGGGTTAAAGCCGATTCGCGGTGTTGTGCTTCCCGCCGTGCGGCTCACCTGAGCAGCCAGATCGCTTGCCACTGTTTCGGGCGCCTGCCATGGATAGCCAATAACGTCGTCCACCCGGCTCAGATACACGGCAGGGCCCATCTCAATGGCCGGCACGAACAGCACGGTTCTATCGAACGCGACTAGCAGCACGCACTGGACCGAGACCTCGAAGGTCGTGTATCCGGTCAGATAACACAGTTCGCTGGCTTCGGTCAGTAGTAACAGGTCAAGTTGGGCTTCGGCCATTCTCTGACGAACAGAGGCGAGCCTTGCCTCGTATTCGTCTGGCTTGAACGCCAGTACGGGCTCGGGGAAGTGGCTTTGCAGTTTTTCGCGGTAGGTAAGGTAATCCATAAAATGATCTCTCGCCGTTGCGGAAGAAGGCCCTCATTAGTCGTGCATTCATGTTCAGTTTGCAAGAAAAAAGGGATTTGGATTGCTATGGCAATTAAACTGACTTCGTAACAGACTCATCGTAATAACCCATATGCCGCGCAACAACCGGAGGGTGTTATGATTAGGTCATTCAACCAGAAGCCGCCAATGGAGAAATAACGATGGCGAAAAAGAAAGCACAGCCGACAAAACACAGCGCGGTTCAACGCGAACTCAGAACCCCGAAGTACCAGATGCGGGTAGTGGAGAACAAAAGTAAATACCGCCGCAGCCGTGACAAAACAACAAGGATGGAGGATTTTCGCAAGGCTGCCTGACTGGCTGTTTTACGAAAGTCCTTCGTTTCAACGTCCTTCGTTTCAGAGGCGAGACAGATTCATTTTCTGACCTGCCTCTGATCAGCAGAATAACGCCTTACGGGAATTGATGGGTGCAGATATTCTGGCTTAAACGCAACCTGAGGCTTCAGGACTCAGAGCCTTTTTTTGAAAGCATGCGAGCCTTCCGCAAGAAGGGGCAAGTGCTTCCCCTCTACTGTCACGAGCCTGAGCTGATTCAGCAGCCAGACGTTTCAAGGCAGCACCAGTTATTCATTCAGGAAACTCTTGAAGAGCTTGATCGTGATTTTCAGTCGATTGGAGGCAAGCTCCTTCAGGTTGTTGGCGAAACGGTGGATGTTCTTGATCGCATCCACCGCGTGCAGCCTCTAACCAAGATATGGACCCATCAGGAAACCACTCAAAACAGCCAGTTCCAGCGAGACAAAGCGGTTGCTGCCTGGTGTGCCGACCATGGCGTTGAACTGCTGGAGCTCGCGCAAAACGGGATTGCCAGAGGGTCGCAAAAGCCCGAGTTATTCCCTCCTTATTTTGCCGGCTCTGTGTCATTCAAACTTCGTGACCCTATTGGCACCGACCTAGCCGAGCGATTCGCGCCCCTGCCGTTTCCGTCTTGTGATCCGAAGGGAATACCAAAAGCGGCTGGAACAGACAAACCGCTGAGGCAGAAGGGCGGGCGGTCACAGGCCATCAAAAATTTAAATCGATTCTTCACCGTTCCGTATTTAAAGCAATACCCGTTTCAGATATCCAGCCCGAATACGGCTTGGCAGGGCTGTTCGCGGATATCAACGTATCTGGCATACGGTATTGTCTCAGACAGAGAGATATTCCAGGCTGTGGATCGAGTAGTAACCGACGCACACAGCCGGATGAACGCTGACCAGTTCAGTAAGTTTCAGGAAAACGCGCGTTTCTATCTAGATAGGTTGAGCTGGCGCCGGCAGTATATGCAAACATTTGAAACCCGCCCCGAGCTGGAATTTGAGTGCATGCTTGCACAGTTTAACGGTGTCCGCGAGGCAGATTACTGGGAAGGGCGTTCTTTAACGCATTCTTTAACGCCTTTTTTAGGACAATCTGAACAACACTTCATTGCTTGGAAACAGGGGCTGACCGGGTTCCCCTATGTTGATGCGGCGATGAGGTTCCTCAACCAAACCGGTTGGATTAACATGCGTCTGCGGGCAACCCTGGTCTCATTCGCTACTATGAATCTGTGGATACCCACCACCAAAGTGGCGGAATATCTGGCCACCGAGTTTCTGGATTACGAGCCGGGCATTCATCATGTTATTCATCAGATTATAGCGGGCACCACAGAATTCAACGAGCTTATGGTTTATGACCCGGTAAAACAGGGCAGGGACCATGATCTTGACGGGCATTTTATCCACAAGTGGGTTCCGGAACTTGCGGATGTGCCCGGCAGTGAACTTCATGACTTGTCTAAGACGGCGTTCAGGCTGTCAAAAAACGCCGAAATTCTCGGTTATATGCCTTACCCGGAAGCCATTGTGGATCATCGGACAACGGCAAAAAAAGCCAAAGACAGGGTGAGCGATTTGCGACGAAGCGATTCAGACCGCCACAGAGCGTTCGTGGAGAAGTCGAGCGAACACAAGCAGGATTTTCAGCAGTCACTGTTCTGAATCAGCAGTGACTGTTCTGAATAGGGAGAAAGTGGTCGGCTGGCCGCAACTGAGAGGGATTTATGAAAACAAACCTGCCCCGATACAATAGAGAGCGCATCAGAGAGGTTTTTAGCGCATTTCTACTACTGGGCCTGACGTCCTTTGGCGGTCCTATTGCCCATCTTGGCTACTTTCGTACGGAGTTTGTAGAACGCCGTCGCTGGCTTTCCGAGCAGGCTTACGCCGACCTTGTCGCCTTGTGTCAGTTTTTACCCGGACCAGCCAGCAGTCAGGTAGGTTTCGCACTGGGCCTGATGCGAGCCGGCCCTTGGGGTGCAGCTGCAGCCTGGGCAGCTTTCATGCTGCCTTCAGCCATTGTATTGGTGCTGTTCGCTTTGGGTGCCGGGATGCTTGATGGCCCCGTAAGCCAAGGCATCATTCACGGCTTGAAAGTGACAGCGGTGGCGATAGTCGCTCATGCGGTATGGGGAATGGCGCGCAATTTATGCCCTGACCGCCAGCGCGCGGGCATCGCTCTGGCAGCGGTGTTCACTGTGGTGTTGTTCAACGGCTCGTTGGGCCAAGTCACGGCCATCGTAATTGGCGCCTTAGCGGGCATGGTGCTGTGCCGGGTTCAGGCTGACAACGACTCACCCGAGTTGCTGTTACCGGTTTCTGCCCGTGTCGGCTTCTTGGCGGGGCTCATCTTCGTTGTTTTGCTGGTCGGCCTGCCGTTACTGGCTTGGGTTACCCCTTCAGCCACTGTGGCGGTTATGGATGCCTTTTATCGCGCTGGCGCCCTGGTGTTTGGCGGTGGTCACGTGGTGTTGCCCTTACTGGAAGCCGAGGTGGTGCAATCCGGTTGGGTTGGGGCGAACGAATTTCTGGCAGGCTATGGTGCCGCTCAGGCCGTGCCCGGGCCTTTGTTCACCTTTGCCTCCTATCTTGGCGCAGTGATGACACCGCTCGGAGGTAGCCTGTTCGGAGCTGCCCTGGCGCTATTTATGATCTTTTTGCCCGGAATGCTGTTACTGCTGGCGGTGTTGCCTCACTGGAATCGGTTTCGGCGTTGGGGCAGCGCGCGGGCATTGATGAGTGGTGCCAATGCAGCCGTGGTAGGCATTTTGGCGGCAGCGCTTTATCAGCCGGTGTGGACCAGCGCCATTCTGGGCGCCTACGAATTTGCGTTGGCACTGACCGGCTTTCTCCTTTTAAGCGTATGGAAATTACCGGCGTGGGTAGTGGTGATTGTGTTGGCAAGCGGCGGCATTCTCATCACCATATGATGGCAAATCGTTTAACACGCATGGTTTAACACACATCGCCAGCTGCGCCGGTTTTCCAAAGCTCTCCTTTTGCATGAAGAGGCTATTTGATGGCATTTTTTGGTAAGAAAAAACAAGCACTGCAGGCCGCTCTCGACAAGCTTGAGGTTGCCGAAAAGCGGATTATCGAGCTGGAGGCGGATTTCGAGGCCATTAAAGAATCCTCGGCCGTTCTGGTGCTTACCCCGGATGGCCTGATTGACCGGGTAAGCGACGCATTTCTTGCGCTGCTGGGATACAAGGCTGAAGAGTTAACCGGGAAGCATCACCGTGTGCTGTGCGAGAAAGCCTATACCCGTAGCGAAGAATACATCGTGTTCTGGCGAAGTCTGGTTATTGGCGTTGCACAGAACGGGCGTTTTCTGAATCTTGATGCAAGCGGGCAGGGTGTTTGGCTGAATGCACGTTATCTGCCGGTAAGAATCAATAAGGGCATGGTCAGGCGCATTATTGTGGTGGTAGAGCCGACTGAAAGCTAGTCATGCCTTGGTTTGACGTGTTCCATTTTGCCTCTTTACACTTTATAGACAAAACGCGAAGTGTCCCCACTGATAATCTAGGGGATAACCGGTACTATTGCCCCTCAATGACGCGGGCGAAAATTTCCGCCCATTCCCTGACACACACAAAAGACCTACCAGCGATGAAAAATCTGACCATTCAGACGCGTGTGCTGTTGCTCGCACTCTTGCCTGTAATCGTACTTACGGCGTTTCTGACCACGTATAACTTGAATCAGGCCAAGGGTATTGGCGACAGCGCAGTGGCGGGTTTTTCCTCCGACATGGAGCTAAGCAAGCGCCAGGAGCTGAAAAACTATATTGAGCTTGCGCGTACTTCAATTGCCCATCTTTATAACCAGCCTGGTTCTGCTAAAGATCCTGATGTGCGTCAGAAAGCATGGGAAATACTGCGTCAGCTGAGATTTAATGACTCCGGAAGTCCGGGTTACATTTTCGCCTACGACACCAGTGGCGTAAGTGTCATGCATGGCGTGAAACCGGCGCTCGAAGGCAAGAATCTCTGGAACTTTCAGGATCCTAATGGGATTTACCTGATCCGCGAACTGGTAAAAGTGGCTTCTGACGGCGGTGGCTACGTTTCTTATGGGTGGCAGAACGAAGCCACAGGCAAAGTGGCCCCGAAACTGGGTTACGCAGAGATGCTACCGCAGTGGAATATCATGATTGGTACAGGGTTCTGGGTAGACGGTCTGGAAGAACAGGTCGCTGCCATGGACAGCAAAGTCGGGGATGCATTGGATAACGCTGTCATTGGTTCAGTGACGACCTCACTGATTGCGCTGGTTATTATTGGGCTTTTTGCCCTGGTTGTTGTCCGTAGCATTATCCGCCCATTGAAATCCGCAGTATCTGCAATGAACGATATCGCCAGCGGCGACGGCGACTTGACCCGTCGACTGGACATAGACGGTAAAGATGAGTTGAGTCAGTTGGCAATCGCATTTAACAGCTTTGCGGATCAGGTGCACGGACTGGTTGAGCAGGTTCTCTCATCCACGGGTACTTTGAACGAAGCCTCTGCAGAACTGAGTCAGGTAATGGAGGAGTCAACGCAGGGCGTGGAGCGTCAAAAATCCGAGAGTGATCAGGTGGCAACCGCCATGAACGAGATGACAGCGGCAGCACAGGAAGTGGCTAATAACGCCAGCGAAGCTTCTGATGCTGCGGACCGTGCCAACGTTCAGGTAGTGGATGCCCAGGGCTTGGTACATCAGACCATCGAGGTAATCGGCGGTTTATCGGAGCAGGTTGCGGAAGGCGTTAAGGTGATTGAAAGACTGGGTGTGGACTCCCGGAAAGTCGACAGTGTTTTAGAAGTGATTCGTGCGATTGCCGATCAGACCAACCTGCTGGCCCTGAATGCGGCCATAGAGGCTGCGCGCGCCGGCGAAGCTGGTCGAGGCTTTGCGGTGGTCGCAGATGAAGTTCGCACATTGGCAAGCCGGACTCAAAAGAGTACCCAGGAAATTCAAGAGACGATTGAACGGCTGCAAACCGGCGCAAGCAATGCTGTGAAGCTGATTGGTGCAATCAGTGAACGGAGTGAAGCGACCGTCGTGGAAACCCGTCAAGTAAATGAAGCGCTGAAGAGAATTAATCTGGCTGTTGGTACCATCAACGAGATGAACATCCAGATTGCCAGTGCTGCCGAGGAGCAAACCAGCGTCTCCGAGACCATCAATCAGAATGTTCACGAGATCGTTGCTATAACAGAGCAAACCGCCCAAGGAACTCGTAGGGCTGGGGCGGCCACACAACGGCTCAAGGCGCTGGCGGCAGATATGTCAGACCAGGTCAGCCGTTACCGCGTGTGAGTGGGAATGATGGTGAGCGTGAGTTAAAAATTAAGTGCTTGGCAAATGACATTGGTAGCGCTGTGTAGTGGGGATGAATAACGTTGACACAAAACTTACTGTTATTACTCGGCCAGTATCATCCTGTTGTGATCGAGGGAATGGGTGGCTACGACCCACGGGATCCTGCGCTTGTGGCAGCTGAGGTCTCAGAGCGACTTATGTCGTACTGGGGCCAAAATCAGGTACAAAAGCCAAAGCTTCTCATCACACAAGGTGACCCGCTGGAAGAGCGGGGTATCTCTGCAATTACACCTTTGGTTGCGGCCAGATTTGGTTTGTCCCGCGGCCTTGTCTGTCTAGACGAGGAGATCGCTGAGTACCACTCGCCCAATGCTGACCGAGACAATGTGATTCTGGAGGTTAAATATTCCCAGCTAGTTGCTGTGTTAAACCATAGCCGGCCAGGAGTAATGGAGCGTTTGGAAAGGGCAATCGAGGATCGCATCGACAGGAAGAATCAAAAACGTAAAGCTCTGGGCGAAAACCCACTAAAAGACTACTTCCGTGATTTTGCGTTGTTGCAGGAAGTGACCAAGGCCGCGTGCTCGCAGCTGTGTCAAGGTATTACGGTTGCCCACACGTCCAGTGAAATCAGTGAATTTTCGGTTACCGGTTTTTACACGGTCGGGCTCGAACTGGGATTAGTCGATCCAGATGACATGGTGCCGTGACGCCAGCGACTTAACTGTTTGGTGCCGCCGGGTTTTTAATGCTGCTCAGGCCGTCTATCAAAGCGTCGCAAACCTGCTCGTGGTTCAGGACATCGCCCCGAATCGTCAGATCAGCATAGCGGGAATACAGGGCGGACCGCTCCTCATAAAGCTCTAAAAGCGATTGGTCAGGCTTCTTTGAAATACCCCTGAGGCTGAAATCACCAATCCGCGCAAACACGGTATCCAGAGAGATATCGAGGAAGACAACGGTGCCTCCGGTCTTGAGATGCCTCATGGCTGCGTCACTATAGACGGCGCTGCCACCGGTGCTGATGACGTGCTGTTGCGCATTCAAGTTCAACAGCACCTGTTCCTCTGCCTTGCGCAAGGCAACGTATCCATCCTGGTCAACAATGTGCTGAAGCGTACGGCCAGTTTCTTGCTGTATCAATAAATCGGTGTCGATAAAGCCCAGTCCGAGTCTCTTGGCAACCAGCACACCCACCGTGCTTTTACCGCTGCCGGGCATACCAACAAAGATGAGGTTCTGGGACTTTTCTAGCATGTCGTACACCCTGATTTGCGAGACCGCTTAACCTTCAATCTTCAAAACTCATCCTTTTTGCCGGGCTTCTGCCCGTCGACAGGCTGCCGCAGTGAACAGCACGTCGGTGGAAGAGTTAAGGGCTGTTTCAGTGGAATCTTGCACCACGCTGATCACGAAGCCAATAGCGACCACCTGCATGGCAACTTCAATGGGCACGCCAAAAAGACTGGTTGCCAGAGGAATTAAAAGCAACGAGCCGCCGGCGACGCCGGAAACACCGCAAGCCGCCAGGGCCGAGACCACGCAAAGAATCAGTGCGGTGGGAAAATCAACGGGAATGCCAAGGGTATTCGCCGTAGCCAGAGTAATCACCGAAATGGTGACAGCGGCGCCGGCCATGTTGATGGTTGCGCCCAGTGGGATAGAAATTGCGTAGGTGTCTGGATCCAGCTTCATGCGCTCACACAGCGCAAGATTAACGGGTATGTTAGCAGCCGAGCTGCGGGTGAAAAAAGCGGTGATAGCGCTGCCGCGCAAACATTCGAACACCAGCGGGTAAGGGTTGCTGCGAATCTGCCAGAACACCAGTAGCGGATTCGTTACCAGCGCCACAAACACCATGCAGCCGACAATAACCCCAAGCAGCTGGCCATACTCCAGCAAAGCACCCACGCCCGCCTCTGCCAGCGTATTAGCAACAAGCCCGAAAATGCCCAGAGGCGCAAGGCGGATAACGCCACGAACAATTCCGGAGACAGCGTCAGAAAGGTCGTTAAGACCCTGGCGCGTGGCCTCGCTGGCGTTACGCAACATAAAACCAAGACCAATCGCCCAAGCCAGTATGGCGATGAAGTTGGCTTCCATCATTGCGGTTACAGGATTGGCGACAGCGCTGAGTAACAAATTTGTCAGAATTTCGCCAACACCCGAAGGCGGGTTGCCAGTCACGCCAGTCAGGTCAAGTGTTAGCTCTGTGGGCATCAGAAAACTGGCCGTCACTGCAACCACGGCTGCCGCAAGCGTTCCTGTGATGTAAAGAACCAATACCCCGCGGATATGGGTGGGCTGCCCTTGTTTATGCCCTGAGATGGCTGCAGCCACCAGCACAAAAACTAATACAGGCGCCACGGCTTTTAAGGCCGAGACAAACAGCTGACCGAGAAGCGCAAAAGAGCCCGCAACTTCTGGCGATATAATGACCAGCAGTACACCGGCTGCAATGCCGATGGCAATCTGAGAAACAAGACTCAGCCGCATCACTGATCGGAAAACAGAGCTCAATCCAGAAAACATGAAAACCTCAGGGTATGGTTTTGAAAAACGGACAGTGATTTGATTGGCGATTGGGGAAAATGATCAAGCCGGCCAACGGGTCGCCGCCACAGTAGACATCTGGCAGGGCTATGGCAACGCAAAGTTAAGATACATGTTGAGAGTCTGGTCCTACGCCTGAGGACGGTTTTTGATTTGGCCTATCAGATTGCGGTTCCCCAGGGCTGAAATACTGACATGCTCATTTCTTCTGGTCCGCTAATAGTACAGGTTCTCCGGCTCAACGGCGTCTGACGGTGAAAGACGCACGCAAAAGGTGCTTCCCCCTGATTTCTGGCTCGGATGAGTGCATTTTTTAAGCAAAGCCTACATTGCGAAAATCCATATAAAACTGAAAAATATGAGTTTTTACAGCCTGGCATAACCCATGCACAACCTAATGTAACTGGTCATAATAGGTTGCAACGAAACAGGTATGGAAAATCAACTAAGCGATGTAAACGTTGTACCGATGCCGCTTTTCCAGCAAGTGAAGGAAAGTATCCGGCGGAAAATTCTGGACGGTACTTACGTTCCGCACCAGAAGCTGCCCAGTGAGCGGCAAATGATCGAGGCTTTTTCGGTCAGCCGCATCACCGTCCGGCAGGCACTAAGCCAGCTTCAGCGGGATGGCCTGATTTTCAAGATCAACGGTAAAGGCACCTTTGTATCGTTAGCGAAAGCCCAGTTTGACGTGTCAACACTGAAAGGCTTTGGTGAGAGCGCCGCCAGCATTGGACAGGCTGCTTTTTCCAAGCTTATTTCAATCACCACAGAGGTTCCAAAAGACACCGTGGCCAGCTGTCTAAAGCTTGCTAACGGTGTGCGCGCCACACGGATTCAGCGGCTGCGATACCTGAACTGTGAACCTCTGGCCTTCGATATCACCTACGCACCCACCCATGTCAGCGATGGATTTGGCAATGCCGATCTTGAGCAGCGGGACCTTTTCGATGTGCTTGAAAATGAATGCGGAATTGCCATCGGTTCGGCCCGAGTCAATCTGGAATCCATGATCTGTGACAGCGAGCTTGCCGGGTTTCTCAACATGGAGCCGGGCAGCGCAGCGCTGCACATCGAGAGAACGATTCTGGATCGTTCAGGTGAACCTCTGCTTTACGAAAACCTTTTTTACCGCGGTGACCGGTTTCGTTTCGGCATGGAAATCGTCCGGGCCCATCTGGGTTAATTCAGCGACAGGCCATTGATCATGAACACAGCGCAGCAAAACGAGAAAACCGGGGTCCGAAAAGTGACTGACAAGGGTGAGATCCGGACAGAGGGTCTGGAAGTTACCTACAACTCGGATGTCGGTCAGACCGTGGCCCTTTCCAAAACCAGCCTGACCATTCACCCCGGCGAATTTGTCTGCGTACTCGGGCCGTCTGGATGCGGAAAATCCACGCTGTTAAACGTGATTGCCGGGTTTGTGAAAGCGACAGAAGGTCGGGCCCTGCTGGACGGCAACGCTATCGAGCAACCAGGCGCGGACCGCAGCATGGTGTTCCAGCAGCACTCCTTGCTGCCATGGAAAACAGTTCGGGCGAACATTGAGCTGGGCCCGAAGTTCACAGGAGACATAGAGGCTTCCAGCACAGTCAACCACTTCCTGAAGATGGTAGGGCTGCAAAAATACGAGAACCACTATCCGGATCAGCTATCTGGCGGGATGCAACAACGGGTAGGCATTGCCCGCGCGCTGGCAACCTTTCCCAGAGTTTTATTAATGGACGAGCCTTTTGCCGCGCTGGACTACCAGACCCGTCTGATGATGCAGGAGAACCTGCTGAGCCTGTGGGAAGAGTTTGGCACCACGGTTGTGTTCGTAACTCACGATGTGGACGAGGCGATCTTCCTTTCTGATCGCATTCTGTTGATGAGCGCGTCGCCGGGGCGAATCGTGAAAGACATCGCCAATCCGCTGCCCCGGCCGAGAACGCAAATGATTTCATCTGAAGCCAAGTTTTTGGAAATTAAACGTGACTGTATGGAAATCATCCGTGCTGAAGCCCTGAGCACGTTTTAGGACCGCCTATGTCGATGGAAATGTTGATTCTGATGGTGTGTTTTCTGGGTGCACTGGTGCAGACCACGACAGGGCTGGGTTTTGGTCTGATTGTCGCGCCAATGTTGCTGGTGTTTCACGAACCGGTGGATGCCATACAGATCACCGGCACTCTGACCCTGATTTTGGCGGGTGTTATTACGCCCTTTGTGCGCGGTCATATTGTGCCGAAAGAACTGGCCGGGCTTGCCACAGGCAGTGGGATTGGTTTGCTGCTGGGGAGCGGGTTACTGCTGGTTTTGCCGATCACTGGTATCCGGCTGGCGGCGCTTGTTGCCTTGGGCTACTCCCTGGTCCGGTATGTCAATGCACTGATGCGATCCGCCGCACCGACTGCGCCGGAAGAAACGCAACCTTCACGCAGTCTGGCCGGCCTGATGTACGGCATGGGATCCGGTGCAATGAGTGCAACCCTGGCCATGCCAGGACCCTTGGCGCTGATTTTTCTGAGGAGCAGGGGGCATGCTCCAGACCGGGTGCGAGCAACTGTGTTCGCTCTGATGGTTGGCTCTTACAGCGGCATGCTGATTATTTCGGTGCTACTGAGTGGGCTTTCCCAGAACGTGTTGGACAGCGTGGTGTTCTACCTGGCCCCCACGTTCGGCGGCCTGGTTGTCGGGCAGTTTCTGGTTAACCGGCTGCCGACTCTGCTTTTTGACCTGATAACGACCCTGCTGATGCTGTCAACGCTGGCGGTGCTGGGTCTGAAAATTATAAACGCTGATTTCTGACATTCAAGGACAGACTATGACAATTAATTTCGCAGAATCCCTGCAAGCTTCCCTGATCGGGAGCATTGATGAGCAGGAATGGATCGATCTGACCATTGAAATGGTGGCCATCGGTCAGCCCAATTCAACCAATCCGCTGGACCCTGACATCCCCGCTGGTGAAGAAGAAGCTTACGCATTGTTTGTTGCGGGTAAGCTGGAATCCATGGGTTTCGAAGTGAAAAAATACGCCTCCCAGAGCAAGCGCCCGAACATAGTTGGGGTGCTGAAAGGCGAGGGTGGCGGCCCGTCGTTAATGATTAATGATCACCTGGATACCTATCCGGCGGTTGAGCCCGAGCGCTGGGACAAGTGCGGCGGTGACCCGTTCAAGGCGACCCGCCATGGCGACTGGATCTACGGCCGCGGCACGTCGGACACCAGAGCCAATTTGGCAGCCTCGTTGCTGGCGGTCAAGGCGGTGCTAGACAGCGGCGTCAGGCTCAAAGGCGATCTGATCTGCTGCTATACGGTGGATGAGGAAAAAGACGGGGTTCACGGCTCGATCTACCTTACCAAAACCATCGGCATCAGCGCCGACCACTCCATCACCATAGAACCAACAGCTTGGGGCAAGAGCGCCGAAGACTGGGGTATGAACCTATCGGTGGCCAACTCCGGACACTGTCTGGTGCGGCTGGTGGTGCGGGGAATCAAATCCCACATCTGGCGTCCGGATACCGGCGTTAATGCTATTTCCGAAGCATCGGAGCTGGTGCCGGTGATCAACGCCATGGCTTTTCGCCACAACCCCTCCGAGTTTCCGGGCCATACGCCACCCTGCGCTTGCGTGGTCAGGATGGCAGGCGGCCTGCCCGGTGAAATGCAGTTCACCCCGGATTCCTGCGAACTGACGCTGGCAGTGGTCGGCATTCTTCCCGGGATGACCATTGAATCGGTGGTAGAGGATATCTCAGCCACCGTCTCCGAAACGCTCATCGGTCATAAGGATACGGAATTCGAAGTGGCGCAGCTATTCGGCTCCCTGTTTGTCAACGGCACAGAGCCAGTTCCGATGCAGGAAGAACCGAATGTATCGCTGGCTGCGGCCTATCGCAAAGTGCTGGGCGAAGCTCCGATTCCGAACCGCAAGAATGCGTTTAACGACACCATCCGTTTTCGCGAGGCGGGAATGAACGCGGTGACTTTCGGGCCTGGTGAGGACGGTTGGTCGCCGGTGAATGAAAGTATTTCGATAACTAAATCGGTGGCTGCCATGAAGATACTGGCGCTGGCCATTCCCAACATTCTCGGCGTTGCAGAGTAGGTGAACGAAATGGGTATTCATAACGAAGACACCCCGCGGGCGATTTCCTTCGACGACGGAATACCCCAGCGACAGATGCGAATGCCTCCGATAATTCGCAAAAACATTGAGAACGGCAAATACCTGTCCTTTCTGACGGTTGCAGTGGTGCTTGGTACCTGGTTCCTGGTGACAGGCATGGGCTGGGCCAATCCGCTGTTTCTGCCGTCGCCGGTCAGTGTCTGGCAATCGTTTGTCGAGGTGGCAACGACCGGCTATCAGGGCTCCACGCTGGTTGAACACATCGCGACCAGCCTGTACCGAATTCTTACTGCTTTTGCAGCAGCTTGTCTGGTGGGCATTCCGCTGGGTGTGATGATGGGTACTTCCCGGTCTGCTCACCGGATCTGTAACCCGATCATCGAATTCTACCGACCGCTGCCGCCACTGGGGCTCTATACCTTACTGGTGATGTGGCTGGGTATTGGTGAATCGTCAAAGCTGGCGTTGCTTTTCTTGGCCGGCTTGCCCGGCATCATCATCGCCACCATTCAGGCAGTGTCGGACATCAACCCGAATTACATCCGTGCAGCGCGTTCGCTGGGCGCCAGTCGCTGGGACCTTGTCCGGGAAGTCTATCTGCC
Organism: Marinobacter psychrophilus; assembly: GCF_001043175.1. Taxonomy (NCBI): domain Bacteria; kingdom Pseudomonadati; phylum Pseudomonadota; class Gammaproteobacteria; order Pseudomonadales; family Marinobacteraceae; genus Marinobacter; species Marinobacter psychrophilus. Next base: position 3,400,170 of record NZ_CP011494.1, on the reverse strand, counting down.
CGGTTCCGGCCCCACCATCCTCACCGGGATGCGGATTTCGCTCGGATTCGTTTACACCGTTTTGGTCGCGGCGGAGATAGTCGCGGCCACGGCGGGTATTGGCTGGATGATCTGGGATGCCGCCAAGTTCCTGATGGGCGACATCGTCATCATGGGCCTGATTGTCTTGGGAATCACCGGAATGGCACTGGATCAGGTTCTCAAGCTCGCAGGCCGAATCATCATGCCCTGGACCAAACTCAAGACTCTTTGAGTGAATATCAAAAACCCTACGGAGAACACCATGAAAACGTTAATACTTTCAGCTGTAACCGCATTGGGCCTCAGTATTGGAGCCGCACAAGCCCAAGCCGCCGCGCCAGAAGAAGTGACCATCGGTTACTTGAATCTGGTTAACGCCCAGTTAGTGACCAAGTCATTAGGGCTTGTGCAAAAGGAAATGCCTGGTGTGAAGATCAACTATATCAATGTTGGTGGCGGTGGCGACATGCTGAGGGCCATCGCAGGGGATCAGGTAGATTTTGGTGGTCTGGGCAACCCGCCCACGGCGATCGGTGTTACCCGGGGCCTGCCGATCCAGGGCATCATGGTTCTGAACATGCTCGACTATGTTGAGGCGATGGCGGTTCGCACCTCGGCGAATATAAAGCGTCTGGAAGACCTTAAGGGCAAGACAATCGCTGCGCCGTTTGGCTCCACCACCCATTACCTGTTGATGAACGCCCTGAATGATGAGGGTATCGACCCCGCATCGATGAATATCATCGATTTGCGGCCCAACGACATCGCACTGGCGTGGTTCCGTGGCGATATCGATGCGGCTTGGTTCTGGGAACCTGCACTGGGCCGTGTTCTGGAAGGCGATGCCAACCTGTTCATGACGTCCGGTATGATGACCTCCCGCGGATATCCCACTTGGGATGTGGGCGTTGTGATGAATGATTTTGCCGAAAAGTACCCGGATTACGTCGAGAAGTTTGTCCGCGCGGAATGCAAAGGCATCGACTTTTGGCTGAACAACCCGGCTGAGACGGCGGAAATCATCGCCAAGGAACTCCAACTGGACTTGCCGGACGCTGCGCGCATGATGAAGGGCACCAAGATGGTTTCATGTGATGATCAACTGACGGCAGAATACATCGGAGACAGCAACAAACGCGGCCAGTTCGTAGATACCCTTCTTTCTACCTCGACCTTCCTGTTTGAGCAGAAGCGCTTGCCGAACGTGCCTTCAAGAGAAACTTTCGAAAACTTCCTCGTGCCTGGGTACTTGGAAAGCGTTGTAAAATAATAGGCTAATGTTCATTCACCCATAACGACAGGATACATTCGGACATGCGAGTTTCTCTGACGTCTTATCAGGGGCTGGATCTGTTCCATCTCAGGGAAGGTTATTCAGCAGGGCGGTTTGTGCCCAGGCAGGTTGCTGAGGAGGTGTTGCGCCGAATCAGCGAGAGAAGCTCGCGTGCCGAATGGATTTGTCTCGTGCCGGAGGCAGAGTTACTGGCCCGCGCCGAACATTTGGCAACCCTTGATGCTAATTTGCCGCTTTACGGAATTCCCTTTGCGATAAAAGACAACATTCATGTTGAAGGGCTGCCGCTGACGGCAGGCTGCCCAGATTACCGGACACTTTCCACAACCACATCACCAGTTGTTCAGCGCCTGTTGGATCTGGGCGCCATGCTGATTGGCAAAAACACCATGGATGAATTCGCCACCGGAGTGGTAGGCGTTCGCAGCGATCCGCACCCGGTCAGCCCGTTCAATCCGGATTTTATTCCGGGTGGTTCCAGCTCTGGGTCTGGCGTAGTGGTTTCCACCGGCTGCGTGACTTTTTCTCTGGGCAGCGATACCGGCGGTTCCGGACGATTGCCCGCGGCTATGTGCAATATTGTCGGCTTTAAGCCGACGCCGCACCTGCTATCCAATGAGGGTATGGTTTACGCTAATAAAAGCATTGACTGTATACCCGTGTTTGCCCGCACTGCAGCTGAGGCGGAGTGTGTGTTCCGCCAGCTCATGGAAAACAACAGAGCGGCCGGTTTACTGGCGGACTCAATACCGGATTTAAAGCGAATTCGGATCGCAATTCCCGGCGCTGAGGGGCTTAACTTCTTTGGTGATGCTCGGGCCGAAGCCTGCTTCAAAGACGTGTTGAAGACGCTTGAAGCGCAGGGCGCCCAGATTGAACCGGTCGATTTCAGTGTGTTTGTAGAAGCGGGCGCTATGCTGTTTGACGGTGCTTTTGTCAGCGAACGATACGACTCCGTGGGTAGCTTCGTTAAACAGCACCCCGACAGTGTGAATGAAGTGGTTGCAGGTTGTATTTTGAAAGGTGAAACGGTCACCAGCCATGACATCTGGACTGATGTCGCCCGGCTGAACCATTTGAAAACCGCCGCCCACCAGCTTCTGGCCTCTTTCGACTGCTTGCTAATGCCCACCGCTGGCACGCTCTACCGGTGTGACGAAGTAAAAGCCGACCCGCTGGAACTGAATCGGAACATGGCTTACTACACGAATTTCGGTAATCTGCTCGAACTGTCCGTGGTTTCTGTGCCGGGTGGCATGCGCGATGATGGTTTGCCATTTGGGGTCAGTTTCGCCGGACCAAGATACAGCGATTATCAAATGCTCGCCTTGGCGAAGCAGTGGGAACAGATCAGCGGCGTCCAGCCTGGTGCGCCGGTATAGGTCGCAGGCTTCACGCCTGGTGCAAGTACCGAGGGATGAATCTTGAAAACATCATGGTCAGCAATACCGCTGTAGCACTCACGGAAAGAGAGAATGTTGAAGCCTTGGTGAGGATGATTCGGAGGCTGACTGAAGAGCATGGCGCACCTGCTTTGATCGTGGTTGATACTTTGGCTAGAAACTGTGTGAAAGCCAAGGTTTGGGAACACCAAAGCTCCAACTAGGCGAGCGGTTTCGGACACAGTTGAGCATTTGGAAACTCAGAATTTGATCATTACGAACAGAAAAAATAGACCCCTTCTGATCCGCTTGAAAGACTCGATTTTAGATTAAAAACAAAGTCTTGAATTTCGGAAACCCTACCGAACTTCTTTTTTTCTTTACACAATGTTCGGTTCGGTGGTTCAGTGTTCCCGCAAGTTCGCTCGGTGTACCCCCTTTACCACCAATTCAGCATCAGGCCCGGTCTGGGCGACTGACGCCGAACTCACGATTCAGTCTATTGGGAATGTCTGGCATCTCTACTGTTGCCTGTTTGTATGCATGCGGCCCTGGCTGTTTGCAGATCAGCCCCAGTTCACTCATCAGTCGACGAACCTTGAAGCGTCCAATCAAAACGTCTTCGTTGTTGAGCATGATGGTGATCATCCGGCTTCCTGCCGAGCTTCGACTCTTGCGAAATATCCGGTTTACACAGCTCGCAGAACCACTCGTTCGGCATCTACTTCAGACCATCTCAACCGGCTCCTGCTCACTCAACTGGTCTGTCAGCGCGTATGATTCATCTCGTCCGACATCAAGAGCGCGGCGCAAAAACTGCACCAGAAAGCACCTTTGAGTAAAAGCCCATTAAAACAGTCCACAGTTGCCACATATCAGTTTAAAAATCCTGAAAACTCTCCATGTTGCGCACTACGAAAGCGCAAAAGTAACGATTTGGTGCACATCAGCCTCGTTCTTTTTCAGCCGGCCGAATCTCAAACATTAACGTCAAGCGTTTCTGGAAGGCTTTAGTAAACTAGGGGGGCTTTTTGAGAGCGTTGTGGGATATCAAACCAACCGTAGTTCATGTACTTAGGCAGCGACATACCCCCTTTATTGTCTAGTTTTGAATCTCTTGCGTATTCCGGCGAACGTGAACACTCATTCTGGCTGAACGTGAACACCCTTTTTCCTAACACATCACCTACCGAGGTTTGTGCCTCGGTGTTCACGTCCAGTCAATTTCCTGAAGTCGCTGCCACAGAGACCGGTTGTCAGCAGTTTTTTTCCCCGCTCCAGCCAATCGATTTGGGCCATTTGCGCACCTGTGCTTTTTTGAGATTGCGCCGGTGTTGGTAATCGATGTCCTGAACCGAGGCGCAGAGCTTAAAGCGAGCCTGTTTTTGATGCTCCCGTGCCTGGAACTCTCGGTCGAGCAACAGTTCCAGGCGTTCGGTGCACGATAACTCATCATAGGTGTCTGGCTGGTTTTGTTGTCAAAGGCGCTGGTTAGCGCGGCAATCTGGTGCGTGGATCCGCCTGTTGCTCTAATGGTGTGCAGTGTATTAATAGGCTGCCGAGCCTACTTACATGCCTATTAGCATGTAAAACAGAAGCCTATGCAAAGTCGCTTCTATATGGCATGCCGTTTGCTAATGCTTTGTTAGTCAATCTATCGAGCTGGAGCACGTCGCATGCAACTGGATATCTACAAGACCTTGTGGGGCCATGAGGGTACGGTTGAGCAGGGCGCGGTGCTGGCTGTTGATGCTGGTTTTACCGGAATTGAAGCCCCGGCCCCTGCTGATGAAGGTGATCGGGAGCGTATGGCGCAAACATTCGCCGACCATGGTTTGAGTTACATTGCCGAGATATGCACGACGGGCAGCTATGTGCCTGATCGTCATGCCACGCCAGATGAGCACTTGGCCTCGCTTGAAACAAAGATCAAGCGCAGCCTGATGTTGAATCCGCGTTTTTGCAATGTGATGGGTGGCTGCGACGCATGGCCTCTGGACGTGCAAATCGATTTCTTCCGCCGCGCCCAGGACATGGCTGAGCGCTATGGCGTGCTTTGTAGCTTCGAAACCCACCGCAGTCGCTCGTTCTTTAATCCCTGGATAACGCGCGATGTTTTGCGCGCTTTGCCTGATCTGCTCATAACCTGTGATTTCAGTCACTGGGTGGTGGTCTGTGAGAGGCAGATGGATACCGAGTGGGACACCATTTTGGAAGTGGCGGAGAAGGCCCATCATGTGCACAGCCGTGTTGGCTACGACCAAGGCCCACAGGTTCCTCACCCTGCAGCGCCGGAATATGCTGAGGCGCTGGCTTCGCACGAGCGTTGTTGGCAAGCCATTTGGGCTAGCCAGGTACGTCGCGGTTATGCCGCCAGCAGCATGACCCCGGAATTCGGCCCCGACGGTTATTTGCATACACAACCTTTCACTGGCATGCCCGTTGCGGATCTCTGGCAGATGAATCGCTGGATTGGAGAGCGTGAGCGTGATCAGTTTGTACTTTGGCAGGCTGCGCAACAATAACAGTCTGCCGGTCAACAGAATCTGACGTTTTGCAGGTCATTACAGGAGTCGCATGCAATGCAGGTTTACAAGAACATCTGGCGTGACGAGGGCATGCTGCCCAACACCCTAGCTATCGGATATGTGCTGTTGACCTATTTTGGTGGCTGGGCCCTGTTATTTGTGGGTACCTGGTGGAGCCTAGTGCTGGGGGTAATCGCGGTGGCCCACGGTATGACAATTGCGGCGTATCTGTTGCATGACTGCGGGCACAACGCGTTGTGCAAGAAAGTTGAACACAACACCCGAGTCGGGCGCTGGATGAACGTGATCACCGGTTCCCATTACGGCACCTATGAAGACATGCGTTACAAACATATGCGCCATCACGTCGACAACTGCGAGCCGTTAGCCTTCGACTACCGGGTCTGGTTGCAAGAGCGGCCGGTGCTGTACAAGATCGTCTGCGGTCTGGAATGGTGTTACATCCCGGCGGTGGAGCTGGTCATGCACGGCATGTTGATCGCAGCGCCCTTTGTCTATGAAAGCAAAAAAGCCCAGCGTGGCCGTGTGGTGCGGGTGACTTTGCTGCGCTTCAGTTTCTTTGCACTACTTGTGTGGCTTGCGCCCCCGGTGGCGCTGGGGTATTCCGTTGCTTACTGCCTGTTTTTGACGGTTTTGCGGTTCATGGATTCCTTTCAACACAATTACGAAATTTTCTACACGTTGGACACAGCCGATATCAAACCGCCTTACAAAGGGAACCGTGAATACGAAGAGCACAATACCTATAGCAATTTGATTTCGGCGCGGTGGCCTTGGTTGAATCTGCTGGCGTTAAATTTTCCCTACCACAACGCTCACCACACCAAACCCAACACTGCCTGGTATCGATTGCCCACGTTTCACGACAGTCTATACGGTGATAACTGCCCGCAGCAGCTGAGTATGTGGGGGCAGGTGAAGAGTTTTCATCAACACCGGGTTAGTCGGGTGCTGGCTGAAGAATACGGCACGGCGGATGTGCGCGAAACGGTACGTGACGGCAAGGCAGTGGGGGTTAATGCATTGTCGTTCCTCACTGCATTCTGATGCTTTTTTTTCTTGCTGAGCAGGCTTTGGGTGGAGTGCACTGATGTCGGGATTCATGGCAGCAGTCTGGGATAGTCTTGACTTCAAGCAGCCCGTAGCACCGGGTGTCAAACTGATGTTAGGCGTGACAGCGTGGTTGGTTTTTGTACTAACGTGGCATTTCGCTGCAACAGCTACGGGAACACTAAGCCCGCTTTTTCCGGGGCCGCTACAGGTGTTTGAGGCGCTGCGTGAACTGTTTCTGGAGCGCGAGTTCAGCGTTGACGTGCTGAGTAGTCTCAAGCGCATTGGTGTTAGTTTTGCACTGGCGGTGGCGGTTGCTGTTCCGCTGGGGGTGCTGATGGGAGCGTTCCCGCTGGTGGCGGCGTTTTTCAATCCCCTGGTTTCGGCCTTTCGCTACTTGCCTGCGCCCGCTTTTATTCCACTCTTGTTGATGTGGCTAGGTACGGGGAATGAACAGAAGATTGCGCTGCTGGTCCTCGGCGTGGTGTGGTTTCTGATCACACTTGTCAGTGATGTGGTGCGGCAAGTGCCTGCAGATTTTATTGAGACATCAAAGACTCTGGGCGGCTCACGCCGAGTGATTCTTTGGACGGTAGTGGTACCCGCGGCATTGCCTGGAATTGTTGATACTTGCCGTCAGATGCTCGCGGTGAGTTGGACTTACCTGGTGATTGCGGAGATCGTCGCTGCCACAGACGGCATCGGAGCAATGATGATGCGGGCCAGACGTTTTGTTTACGTGGATGACATCATGGCCGGGATTGTGGTGATCGGCGCGCTGGGATTGTTGTGTGATTTGGCTTTTCGAGGGGTGCACTGGTTGGCGTTTCCGTATTTACGGCAGCGGGAGAGGTAAGCCTTTCGCGCCGCGGCCGTCGCGGAAAGGGTTCAAAGATTCATTCATTTAGGAGATTGACTATGCGATCGAGTAACTGGAGCAAGGCAGCCAAAGGGTGTTTACTGGGCGCAGCATTCACGTGCGCTACAGGGATCGCTCAGGCGACGGAGAAGGTTAATGTGTCGTTGTTCTCGTGGCCTGGTTATGGCTTCTGGTTCATCGCTAAGGAAAAAAACCTGGTGCCCAAACTGGACCTGAATATCATTATTATTGAGGATCCGTATGAAAGCTTTGGCCTGATGACAGCCGGTCAGTTGGATATTACCTCTAGCACAGTCGAGTACGGCCCGATTGCGGTTGATAAGGGTGTGCCAGTCAAGTTGGTGACCTATACCAACCCTTCGTTCGGTACCGACAAAATCATCTTGGCACCGGGCATCGAATCTGCAAAGGACCTGATTGGCAAGAAAATCGCAGTGATGGAAGGAGGCCTGACGCAGATCTTCATGGGTATCTGGCTGGAACAAAATGGTGTTTCCATCGATCAAGTTGAGTTCGTCAACGTGATCATGGATGAGGCCGTGGGCGCCATGCTGGGCGGCAGTGTCAGTGCGGTCGAGCTTTGGGAGCCCTTTGGCAGCCAGCTGCTGAAAAATATGCCTGGCGCCCGGGTGGTTGCGGATTCGAGCGAAGATGACTGGATCAGTACCGCGTTGCTGGGCGACGGCATGTATATGAGCGAAGCCTTTCTGACTGAGCGCCCGGAAGCAGCCAATCTGGCGGTGGAAGCCTATTTCAAGGCAGTCGATTACTGGAAGGCCAATCCGGAAGAAGGCAATCGTATTATTGCTGAAGCGATTCAGTTCAATGTCAGCGATGTGGAGATGGTCATCGGTACTGATGGTGAGATCTACAAGGGCGGCATCATGGTGTTCGATTTGGAGGAAGCCGGGCGCTTTATGGGTGTGGCCGAGGGCGAGCTGCCGTTAGGTATGACCAATGGCCAGATTGTTCAGCACTGGAACACCACCAATACCTGGTGGCAAAAGTTCGGTATGGCCGACGCCATGCACGATTGGACTACCGGTGTTGAACTGAGCCCGCTCAAGGCGGCGCTGAAAGCAAAATGAGTGCGCAAGCAGTCAATCTGGATGCCGGCTTTCAAGGTTTGCAGATTAATCAGGTTGGCAAGGTGTTTGCCGACAACGGCAAACAAGTCGTTGCCGTGGAAGGCGTCAGTTTTGACGTCGACCCACGGCAGGTGTGCGTCCTGCTTGGCCCTTCGGGCTGCGGCAAGTCCACCGTTTTACGCATGATGGCCGGGCTTGAACGTCCGTCCAGCGGCAACGTCAGCCTCAATGGTGAATTGGTGCGCGGGCCGAACAGGGATAGGGGCATGGTGTTTCAAGGCTATACCTCATTTCCCTGGCTCAAGGTCCGTGAGAACGTGGCGTACGGTCTGCGAATCAACGGGGACGTCATTGCGTCAAGGGAGGGCACGGTCGATTATTTTCTCGAGCGTGTCGGCCTGAGTGCTTTTGCCGGTGCCTATCCTCACCAATTATCCGGTGGCATGCGCCAACGCGTCGCCCTGGCACGCGCCCTGGCCAATAGCCCCAAAGTGTTGCTGATGGACGAGCCTTTCGGCGCACTGGACGCGGAGACGCGTTGGCAAATGCAGGAGCTGCTGCTCGACGTGATCCGCAAAGAACGTATGACGGTGGTGATGGTTACCCACGATGTCGAGGAAGCGTTGCTGCTGGGCGACCAAATCGTCTTCCTGTCACGTCATCCGGGACGCGTGAAAACCATTCTGTACCCACCCTTTAAGGCCTGCAAGGAGATCAACACCCGTGAGGATATGCGTGGTCACCCTGAATATGCAGCGATGGAGAAGCAGATTCTAGGCATGATGCGGGAGGAAGGCGGACATTGATGTTCGTTCGTTGACTGAGAGGGCTATCGCATTGATGTGGCATTCACCTCCGGTAGCTGACCCGCTAGGAGTTGGCTACTGCAGCTCTCAACCAAGGTTGCAGTGCCGTCGTTACTTATGGTCTGGAATCATATTGTTTCCTTTCTTAGTAGTCGATCGTAAGCTGGGTCTCAATCTTTGCTGGGCGCTGCTCAATCCTGGTGTAGTTCAGAATTTTTCCAAGACCTGCACTCGTTAATCGTCGTGTTGTGACAGCCCACCGTATCTGCAATCTGCCGCCGGCTTTGGCTTACAGTCAATAGCGCTGAAATTTGGCATCTTGGTGCCTGAACTAGCTGTCGATACCCCGTGATTTCCTTCACTTCGGTCGGCAAAGCGAATGAGGATATCGGCAACGGTCCCCCATTTTCACCTCGTCATCTCAAAGTGCTGCGGTTCATTACCCACTCATCTTTTATCTATAGTGGTCTGTCCTCGATCTACGGCGGCGACGCTCTGCTGCCCATCGTAGTCAGTATGCTGGTGTGCTCTGCAGGCACGTTCATCCTAGCACTCGGCGCGATGGGGCAGTGAGCCGAAGAATTTCCTGACCGAAGCCACTATCACGACGCACACCGAGTGGAAAAGATTGAGCGAGGAAACTGGTGGCTGCTTCGTCTTACACTGAATGCCCTGCAACTCGCTTGCACCAGAATGAAACATCAATAGGATGCGCACGCTCTATTTTAACGATCACGACCCATGAATCCGGTTGATTTTTCGCCGGGCAACAGCCAAGCTTAACTTCGCAACTAGTTGTATATAATACGGTTATTCAAATTAATCTGAGTTTTGGCACAGATTTCACCCTAACTTGAGAAATCAGTGGAGCTCCAACTGTTGGGCTTGCACTCTTACTTGTACTTCCGGGAAAACCCGGACGGCTTTTCAGCTGTCTTTCTGTTTGGACGACCAGATGACCTTTTGGCAATGTGAGGTTATCGAAATGTCAGCAACAACTCCCGCATCTACTGGGCACAGTGCGTTACAGTCACTACCTGTCGTTAATGTTTCTCAGTTTCGCTAACGGCGAGTCGGACAACCAGACCATCGTTTACTGGTTCCTGAGCCGGAACTTCACCACCGACCTCCGCTTGCCGCAGCCAGCCTGACAGGCGTGATGACCAAACTTGCTCAGCAACTCAGCGTTTGAGGTGCTTCACCTTCCGGGGCACTCTCCTGCTGGCATCGGCCTTTGGAGAAAGTCTATTGGCACGTCATTTTTCGGCGATGCCACTAACTAGCAGGATTCAAGAAAACCTCGCCAACCACCCAAGTGTGTGATTTCGTCGGCGCCTTCCAGCCCTATGGGCTCGCAGATAAAGCCTGACACCCATCGACCATTCGCCAGTTCTACTTTGCCGATACCAAGGGGCGCTGGAATGCCCGCCACAAAACTGCCGAACTGATCCTCCGGTACCCGCCAGATTTCCACTGGCAGACTGATGCCGCTAGTTTCATCACGGAACATGCCAGGGCGCAATGGCGGCCCACCTGCCAGCAGGTACATGCGGTAGCAACTGGCTGTTTCGGTGGTTTCCGACAACACCGCGTTGCGGCTGGTGAGCTGATGGTTCAGGGGCAGCCCGGTGAGGTGGGCGCCGCACACCAGTACCTCTATTGTGCCGACTGTGGCCGTCAGTGCCGGACTGACCAGGGTATCTTCGAGCGCGCCAACGGTGTCGCTTGTCAGGGGGTGTAGGCGGCTGGCCAGAGCCAACAGGGCCTCGTCTTGGAAGGCTGGCATGAACAATGTGCAGCCCAGCGGCAGCCCGGTATCGAGGAACCCGGACGGCACCGAGATGGCGCTGTAGTCCAGCAGGTTCATGAAGTTGGTGTAAGTGCCCAAGCGACTGTTGTGGGCCACCGGTTCTTGTTTCAACTGATCGATGGTGTAGATGGTCGGGGTAGTCGGAGTTAGCATAACGTCGACCTGCTCCCATACCCTGTCCGCCCTATGTTTCAATGCCTTCAGTCGGTACTGGGCTTGAAATGCATCGGTAGCGGAGCCATCAGCGCCTTGACTGATAACGCCACGGGTTACCGCAAGCAGGGCGTTTGGTTGTTCCTGGATCAGCGGGCTGGTGGCGAGGTAGCGTTCCGCCACCCAAGGGCCTTCGTACAGCAGTCTGGCGGCATCCAGGAAGGGTTGGAAATCCACCGTGACCCTTTCGCCACCCAGGGATTCCAGTTGGCGAATGGACTCGGCAAACAGCGCCCGGGCGCCCTTATCGCCATCAAAATCCAGCTGCTCATCTGCCGGTATACCAAAGCGAAAATGTTCCGGCAGAGGGCGGTTCCCGGTGGGGGGTTCGCGCTGCCAAGGGTCGTCGAGGTCGGTTTCGGAAGCGACAGACAGTACGCTTTGGGCCTGGCCGGCGGTACGGGCGAAGATGGCGACACAGTCCAGGCTCTGACAGGCGGGCACTACGCCGCGCACGCTTAGTCTTCCCAGTGTGGGTTTTAGCCCGATCAGGTTATTGAATGCTGCGGGTACCCGGCCGGAACCGGCGGTATCCGTGCCTAAGGCAAAGCTGACTAGCCCCAGGGCGGTGGCAACGGCGGAACCGGAAGACGACCCGCCGGAAATATAGTCGGTATTGAAACTGTTATGGCAGGCTCCCCAGGGTTCCGGTGAGCGTGTACCCACCAACCCGGTGGCAAACTGATCGAGGTTGGTCTTGCCTAATGGAATAGCACCGGCGCTAACCAGGGCCTCGACTACGGCAGCGTGCCGTTCCGGGTGATAGCGATAGGCCTCACAGGCTGCGGTGGTGGGCATGCCAGCCACGTCAATGTTGTCTTTCACGGCAAACGGTATGCCATACAGAGGCAGCTCATCCGGGCTGGTCTGCTGCAGGCGTTCGAGGTAGGGGGCCAAGTCCTCTTCGCTGGCCAGGAATATCCAGGCGTTATGGTCGCTGAACTCCGCCGCCCGTTGCAGCAAGTGGGACACCACTGTGGCGGGTGTGAGGTTGCCGCTGCGGTAGGCCTGTAACAATGACGGAATGTCAAGATTGATTGTGGTCTTCATGGGGTTCTCATGCTGACAGGCTCCGGGCCGTCTTCGACACGGAGGTTTCAATGGATTTATAGATCTTCCGGTCGTTCTGACCGATCGGCAGGTCGTAAGTGATGGTGGCGCCGAAGGCTTCCGGTTGTTGCGGATCGTTACGGACCTTGTCGAACACCAGCAGGCGAGTGCCAAGATGAAAACCTTCGTAAAGGTCGTGGGTCACCATGAAGATGGTGGTGCCGGTATCGCGCCAGAGTTTGAGAATCAGTTCATGCATGTCGCCACGGATGCCTGGATCCAGCGCACCGAAGGGCTCATCCAGCAGCAGAATTCGGGGTTTCATGACAAAGGATTGGGCAATGGCCAGGCGTTGCTGCATGCCACCGGACAGTTCGTGGGGCCATTTGTTGGCGGCATGGGCCAGCCCCACAGACTCCAGCATGGCGTCGACTTCTTTTAATGCTTCCCGGCGTGCTGACCCGAACAGTTTGCCCAGGAAGGGTCGCTGCTCCAGCTCCAGCCCCAGCAGCACGTTCTGGCGCACAGTCAGGTGCGGAAACACCGAATAGCGTTGGAACACGACGCCGCGGTTACGGTCCGGTTCTCTGGGAAAGGTGTTGCCCTCAAGCAACAGCTTGCCCTGGCTTGATGTTTCCTGGCCCAGAAGCATTTTCAAGAAGGTGGACTTGCCGCAGCCGGATGCACCTACCAACGTGCAGAACTCGCCCTGACTTACACTCAAGTTGAGGTTTTCCAGCACGATTTGATCGCCGTACTGTTTCCAAAGATTTTTGACGGTAATGAAACTCATCAGTGGCCTCCCGCATTGTACCAAGGGAACAGTTTGCGGTTGGCTAAGCCCAGACACTGGTCGATAACGATGGCGAGAATGGTAATCCAGATGACGTAGGGCAATATGACATCCATCGCCAGGTAGCGTCTTACCAGGAAGATGCGGTAGCCCAGTCCTTCGGTGGACGCTATGGCCTCCGCCGCAATCAGGAATAGCCAGGCCGGGCCCAGGCTGAGCCGAACCGCATCGATCAGGCGGGGTAGAATCTGAGGCAACACCATGCGGGTAATGACTTGCCAGGAGTTGGCGCCCAGGGTTTGAATTTTGATCAGTTGCTCACCGGGGAGTTCCCGGACTCGCTGAGCCACATCCCGCATCATGATGGGCGCGGTGCCAATGACGATAAGCATGACTTTGGAGAGTTCGCCAAGACCAAACACGATAAACAGGATGGGCAATATCGCGAGCGGTGGCACCATCGAGAGTGTCGACACCAGAGGCGCAAGGCTTGCTCTTATCAGGGGCAGAACCCCGTTGATCAACCCCACCACCAGCGCCAGCGACGCGGCAATACCGACACCTAAGCCCAAACGCTGGAGGCTTGCGGCGGTGTCTTGCCACATCAGGTAATCACCACTGCGACGGTCTTCCTGAAACGCCATGCGATCAACCGCGGCCATCATTTGTTCAGAGCCGGGCAGCAGTTTGTCGTTGGGGTTGTCCGCCAGGCGCTCCTGGGAGGCCAGGCTGTAGATCAGCATGATCAACAGGAAGGGCAGCAGGCCTAACAGGGTGGCCGAAACCCGCCCCGGGTGGCGGTTGATCAGTCGCATACGTTTTCTCCTCTGGTTAGACAACACGGCACAATCATCGCGGGTAACAGCATCACTTGCGATTCAGTCTCCCGGGCTTTTGTCCCGCCGTGTAACCTCCCAGAGGTCGGTAACTCTCGGACCAGCCATCCGGGCTGCTGTTGCAGATTCGCCCGGACCGGAACCCTAGTCACCCATTGTATCCGTCTGTTTCGAAGCGTGGCTTGCCCTTTCGTGAAGGGCGCTGTGAACGATGCTGTCAACGGATCAGGTTTATCAAAACCATCTACCCGAATTGTTGCAGATGGCGTGCCAGCTTCGTGAAAACGGTATATTCGGTGCGGCCTGGTGTAAATGATGGATAGAGGCTTGCTCTATTTTTGTGCATTGTGCGTTCAGCTGCACTGTCATGGCTCTATTTCCGGCAACAGAGATTGGGCCGCCGCCAGAATTTTCTGGTGGCTCTGTGGTTCTCGCCCGGCACCACCGGCAATATGTCCCCAGTCAGAAGTTAGTGCGTCAAACGCGGCCCCCGGCATTTGATGGGCATCCTGCCTGGCATCCTCGGCGGTGAAATAGAGATCTGTGGTACTCGGCATCACCCGCGTGGGCATGGTGATCGCGTTAAGGGCTGAGTTGTAATTGCCCTTAAACACCGGATTGTCACTGATATTGCCCCGTTGCCAGGTGTCCAGAACAGTCAGCAGATTGTTGGCGTCCTGAGTCAGGTGGTCCTGTTCCCAGAATTGCAGCAGAGCTTCAATGGAATTGAACCCGAGGCTTCGCCAGAGTTCATGGCGGAAGAAGGCCTGGGAATAGGCCCAGCCAGCGTACACTCGGCCAAAGGCCTTGAGCCCGTGCTCAGGTGGATTCTGGTAGTGGCCACCCTGAAAGTTTTGGTCACAGGTCAGGGCGGCTTTGACGCCCTCCAGAAAGACCTGATTGTGGGGGTAACAGCGTGCGGTACAACAGGTGGCCAGCACGGAGCGTACCTGCTGCGGAAACAGGCAACCCCACTGAAGCGCCTGCATTCCGCCCATAGACCAGCCCATCACCAAGGCAATACTGGCGCCGCCAAATACCTCGTCCACCAGCCGTTTCTGCAACATCACATTGTCGTAGAGACTGACTGTCGGAAAGCCCGGGCCTGCCTGTTCTCCGGGTGTGTTTGACGGAGACGAAGACTCACCGGCGCCAAGCAGTGAAGGAATCACTATGCAGTATTCATCCGGATCAAGGGGGCTGTTGCGGCCAACCCAGGGATGGTTGCCGGTGGCTGCACCACCGTAGTACGTGGGCAGCAGTATCAGGTTGTCTTTTGGTGCATTCAGCTCCCCAATCTGGTGATAGTGGAGGCGTGCCGAGCGCAGCGTTTCACCACAGTAAAGGGGTAAGTCGCCCGCCTCAAAATCCTCTGTAAGCCATTGCTTTACAGTCATTTTAGTTCTCTCCCTCGGGGCGTTTTGCGGCCTGTTCAACTTGGATTTCTTTTTTTACATACACTATGGCATGTATATTGAATGGTTAAAATCAAGAAAGAAACATGCCAGAACATAAACCGACGGCTCGCCTTGCCGGGCTGAAGAGAGGAAATACCATGAATGACCTGATCAATACCCAGGCCCTTAAGAAGAAGCTGGCGGATGCGGGCGTCAAATACGCCATTGCCAGTTACGTGGACATCCATGGCATTACCAAGGGCAAGTTTGTGCCTGTGGCCCATCTTGGCCAAATGATGAAAGGCTCCGAGCTTTATACCGGTGCCGCTCTGGATGGTGTTCCCCAGGACATCTCTGACGACGAAGTGGCCGCCATGCCGGATGCAGAGGGCCTCGCCATTTGCCCCTGGAACCGGAAGCTGGCCTGGTTTCCCGGAAATCTTTACCTCAATGGCGAGCCGTTTGAAGCCTGCTCGCGCAATATTTTCCGGCGCCAGTTAAGTGTCGCCGAAGATATGGGCTACCGCTTCAATCTGGGTATCGAAACCGAGTTTTTCCTGTTCCGGGACACCGAGGGCGGCGGCTTTGCTCCGTTGAGTGATCGCGACAACCTTGGCAAGCCCTGCTACGACCCGCGCACTCTGATGGATAACCTGCCCATTCTGGACGAGCTGGTGGACGCCATGAACGAGTTGGGCTGGGATGTGTATTCGTTCGACCATGAAGACGCCAACGGCCAGTTCGAAACCGACTTCAAGTACGCTGATGGCCTGACCATGGCCGATCGCCTGGTGTTCTTCCGCATGATGGCCAACGAAATCGCCCGCAAACACGGCGCCTTCGCGAGCTTCATGCCCAAACCCTTCGCCGACCGGACTGGCAGCGGTGCTCACTACAATATGTCGCTGGCCGACATCAAAACCGGCGAGAACCTGTTCGAACCCAAGAATGACGACCTGCATAACTGTGGTATCAGCAAAATCGCCTACCACTTTATCGCCGGCGTGCTGAAGCACGGCGCCGCAATCACCGCCGTCATCGCCCCCACGGTCAACAGCTACAAGCGCCTGGTGCGCCAGGGAAGCATGTCGGGCTCGACCTGGGCACCGGTGTTCATGTGCTACGGCCCCAACAACCGTACCAACATGATCCGTATTCCCAGCATGGGTGGCCGCATTGAGTGCCGTGCAGCGGATATCGCCTGCAACCCCTACCTCGGAAGTGCCCTCATCCTGGCGGCGGGCCTGGAAGGTATCCGCGAGGGCCTCGATGCCGGCGATCCTCACCACGAGAACATGTACAACTACAGCGACGCAGAAATTGCAGCGCAGGGCATCGAGTATCTGCCAAGGAATCTGGGAGAGGCCGTGGAGGCATTCGCAGCAGATCCGCTGGCGAAAGAAGTCTTCGGCGAAGCCATGTTCAACAGCTTTATCGAGTACAAGAAAGGGGAGTGGGAGAGTTACCAGAACCATGTGTCGTCCTGGGAAGTAGACCGCTACCTGAAGATGTTCTGATCGTTATTTCCTGCCCAGCAATGCCCAGAATCGCCGTTGAAAAAACGGCGTTTCTTCCTTTAAAGAAAACAGCTTTGGTGAAAACAGCCAAGTCTGGGTAATGCCCATCAGGTAGGTATAACTCAGCAGTCCGAGGCCTTTCGGGTCTTCGTCTGCTGCAATTGAACCACGTTCCACAGCTTGCGCAACGAGATCCTGAAACAGTGAAATAATAGAGTCCGTCAGCGCTCGCTCCCGCTTCAGTGTGCGACTCATCGCATCCGTCAGCTCCGTTTTGTTCAACAGAATCTCGAACGACTGGCGGTATTTCCTGTTATTTGCCAGCAACCCTAGCCACCGCTCAACAAAATGATCCATAGCCTCTACCGGTGTTTCCCGCATGCCAGTGCACTCAGCAACCAGTCCCTCAAGCGGCTCTTGGGAATAAGTCAGCACCGCCTCGTATAGGTCATCTTTGGTTTGAAAATGCCAGTAAATCGGCCCGCGACTGCAGCCGGCTTCTTTGGCGATACGGCTGAGCGTAGTAAGCGAGTAACCATCGCGGCTAAAGAGCGTTAACGCGGCTTCGAGAACCGTCTGGCGGGTTTTTTCGGCATCTTCCTTGGTACGGCGCATGGGTATTAATTCTCTCCGGTTAACTGTACACAAACCTATTTCCAAGCCAACAAAAAAGGGCACGAACATCGTGCCCTTCGGTTTTCAATCAGGCAAGCCCGAACTTGCTTAAAGCTCGCCGTCTGCCGCCATCTGCATGTAGCTATCGTCAAAGCGTAGCTTCACATTGCCTTCATCGCCCATCACCGAACCGTCCGGAAACTCGATACCCACAAAGTCCGGGCTCATGGCACCCTGGCCCAGCAGCCCCTTTTCAAAAGAGAACTGACGAACACTGTCCATCGCCTCGTGGGCTTCCTTGCTGTTAATGAAGTCCACCGACATCTGCGGCACCCAGAACATCTTCATACCGGCCAGCTGGGCTTCATAGCCTACCTGATCGGTACCGGACAGCTCGCCCAACATCGCGCGGGCTTCCTGACCTTCCTCGCTGTCGGACGCCAGAATGCTCATGGTTTCATACCAGGCGCCAACCAGTGCCTTGCCCAGCTTCGGATTGTCGGCCAGAGTCTCGGTGTTCACCAGAGTCAGATCCTTGATATGGCCCGGAATCGCACTGGAGTCGAACAGTTTGGTGGTCCCCGGAAAGGCTTCCACTTCCGCCAAAAGCGGGTTCCAGGTTGCCACGTGGCGAACGTCGTCGGTCTGGAACGCAGAGAGCAGGTCCGCGTCGGAAATGTTGACTACGCTGATGTCACGCTCTTCCAGCCCGACAGTGTTCAGGGCGCGAACCAGCAGGTAATGGGATACAGACAGTTCCACCAGGTGCACGGTTTCGCCTTGCAGCTCGCCGATGGTCTTGGCGTCCTTGGACACCAGGCCGTCGTTGCCATTGGAGTAGTCACCCACAATCAGTGCGGTGGTATCGACACCGGAGGCGGCCGGAATGGACAGGCCGTCCATACTGGTGGCGACCACGCCGTCAAACTGTCCGGCAGTGAACTGGTTGATGGATTCGATGTAGTCGTTGATTTGTACGATATCGACGTCGATGTTGTACTTGTCTGCCCACTTTTTCATGATGCCGCTGTCTTCGGCATACTGCCAGGGCACCCAGCCGGCGTAGATGGTCCAGGCGATACTGAAGGAGTCTTTCTCCTGGGCGAGGGCGCCCATAGACAAACCGGCTGTTAACAGACCGGCCGCAAGACGCTTGCTGAAATCACGTTTTTTCATGGTGTATCTCCTCGGGCCTTGCCCGTGTTTTCAGGGTTTGTGTTCTAAGTCTGTTGTCACGCAGTGCTTGAGTTGATGGCATCACTCAGTTGTTTCTTCCACGATCACCACCGGTGTGCCCGGTGAAACCGCCTGACCCGCTTCCCGGCGCACATCGACTACGCGACCGCTGACCGGGCTTAGCAATTCGATTTCCATTTTCATGGATTCGATAATCGCCACCGGGCGTTGTGCCTCAATGATGTCGCCGGGCTTAACCAGGCACTCCCAGAGGTTGCCTGCTATGTGGCTTTCCACGGCGTGCTGGCCGTGGGGCAGATTTGCGATGTTGTCTTCGCCGGTGTCTTCTTCCGGTGCCTCGGAACTGAAGTTAATCTGGCCAGATTCGATCCAGCGTTGTAGCTCCTCATCAAAGGCCTGCTGACGCTTGCCAGTGAACTCACGGATTTCGTCGTCGTTATCCGCCAGGAAGTTCTCGTAATCCCCCAGATTGAAGCGGGTTTCCTCGACCCGGATCGGGTAGTCACCATTTGGGAAGTCCCGCCGGATCTGTTGCAACTCTTCCGCACTGACCTCATAGAAACGCACCTGGTCGAAGAACCGCAGCAGCCAGGGCTTACCCTCCTCAAAGAACTCGGTGGTGCGATAGCGGTTCCACATCTGTAAGGTGCGACCCACAAACTGGTAGCCGCCAGGGCCTTCCATGCCGTAAATGCACAGGTAGGCACCGCCGATGCCCACGGAGTTTTCTGCCGTCCAGGTGCGGGCCGGATTGTATTTGGTCGTCACCAGCCTATGGCGCGGATCCAGCGGTGTGGCTACCGGGGCGCCCAGGTAGACATCGCCCAGTCCCATCACCAGGTAAGTGGCCTCAAAGAGGGTCTTTTTAACCTCGTCGATGCTCTCCAGCCCGTTAATGCGGCGAATGAATTCCAGGTTGCTCGGGCACCAGGGTGCGTCCTTGCGTACCGACTGCATGTATTTTGCGATGGCGGTCT
This sequence comes from Marinobacter psychrophilus, assembly GCF_001043175.1. Taxonomy (NCBI): domain Bacteria; kingdom Pseudomonadati; phylum Pseudomonadota; class Gammaproteobacteria; order Pseudomonadales; family Marinobacteraceae; genus Marinobacter; species Marinobacter psychrophilus. The sequence continues at coordinate 3,380,695 of NZ_CP011494.1, read as the reverse complement.
GGCAGGCCTTGTCATCCCAGGACAGGGGCAGGTGCACGATGCGGGCGGGGACATCCCATTCCGGTTGTTTTTCAAGTTCCTGCTCCGCACGGATCAGCAGGTCTAACAGCGTTCGCTGGTTCAGTTTCTGGCTGTTGTAGTGCACCTGCAGGGAGCGGATGCCGGGGGTCAACTCCAGAATGGCCGGGTGATTCTGCTCCCGCAGCCAGAGCATAAGCGCGTGGGCCCGGAACCGTAGCCGGATATCCAGCTCCATGGGCCCGTATTCCACCAGCACATAGTTGTCGCCGGCGGCCCGGTAAACCACACCGGCTTCATGGTCGCTGGTGCTCAGTGAATCGAGGATCGGAGTGTCTGGTTTGATGGGCGTGATATGGGTAGTTACCGCCGTCAGTGTGGCCACTGACTCGTCCAGCGCTTCCCGCAGGGCCACCGCCTGATCCTGGCTGACGGGTACAAACTGCACCTTGTCACCCGCCTTGAGTTGCCCCAGTTTCCAGAGATCGGCGCTGATCACGGTTGCCGGGCACACGAAACCACCCAGGCTGGGGCCGTCAGGGCCTAGAATAACCGGCATGTCACCGGTGAAGTCCACGGTACCCACCGCATAGGCGTTATCGTGGATGTTGGAGGGGTGCATGCCGGCCTCGCCGCCATCGCTGCGTGCCCACTCCGGTTTCGGGCCGATCAGCCTCACGCCTGTGCGGCTGGAGTTGTAGTGAATCTCCCATTCGCTGGCAAAGAACGTGTCGATGTCCTGGCCAGTGAAGTAGTCCGGTGCGCCGTGGGGGCCATAGGTGACGTGGAGTTTCCAGGTCTTGCCAATAGACGGCTTCAGGTCCGTTGGCAGGGTAGCGGGACCTACAGGCTCCGCTTGGCCTAAGGCAAGTACGTCGCCGGCTCGAAGGGCGCGGCCGCAGTGGCCGCCAAATTGTCCAAGAGTAAAGGTGCTGCAGGAAGTGAGGTATTCGGGGCAGTTCAGGCCTCCCCGGAACAGCACATAGGCCCGAGCGCCATCGGCGGTGGTGGCGCCGAGTTTCAGAGTGGCGCCGGCGGGTACATCAATGATTTGCCAGAAATTGACCGGCTCGTCATTGAGCCTGGCCTCGAGCGCTGCACCGGTCAGGGCAATCTGGGTGGCGCGGTTGAAGGTGAGTACAGGCCCCTTGAGGGTGACTTCCAGTCCCGGTGCTCCCTCCAGGTTGCCCAGCAGTCGATTCCCCAGACGGAAGGAATAGCTGTCGAACGGACCGGACGGTGGAACGCCGATTTCCCAGTAGCCGATACGGCCCGGGTAATCCTGAATTGTGGTCATGGTGCCGCCGCTGAGAACATCCACAGTGGATGGCCGGTAATCGAATTCGCTCAGGGTGCGGGTAAACAGACGGCCCTCCACAAATCGCGGGTCGTCCAGCACCTGTCCAACATACTTCATGTTGGTTTCAATGCCATACAACTGACTCTGATCAAGAGCCTGTATCAGCCGTTTGCGGGCCGATTCACGATCCCTTTCGTGCACGATGACCTTGGCCAGCATGGGGTCGAACAGCGGAGACACCTCGGTGCCCGGCTGGATCCAGGTGTCGATTCGCAGGCCATCCTCTTCGGGCCAGGCCACGTTGGTCAGCAGGCCGGCACCGGGCTGAAAGTCCTTGTTGGGATCCTCCGCATAAATCCGGGCCTGAATGGCATGGCCGGAAGCCTTGAGATTAGCGCCCAGTTCTGCAAGATCCGGCAGGGAACCAGCGCCCAGTTCCACCATCCAGCGCACCAGGTCCACGCCGTAAACCTGCTCGGTGACGCCGTGTTCTACCTGTAAGCGGGTATTTACCTCCAGAAAGTAGAACTCGTTGGTGTCCGGGTCGTAGATAAACTCCACCGTGCCGGCGCTTCGATAGCCGATGCTTTCGCCAAGCTGGCGGGCAGTGGCGTGCATGCGGGTACGCACGTCCTCGGTCAGGCCTGGTGCTGGCGCCTCTTCAATCACTTTCTGGTTACGGCGCTGGGCCGAGCAGTCCCGTTCGCCAAGAGTGATTACCTTCCCTTGTCCGTCACCGAACAACTGCACTTCAATGTGGCGGGCGTATTCTACGAATTTTTCCAGAAACACGCTGCTGTTACTGAAGTTGTTCTGGCTTAGACGCTGAACCGACTCGAAGCTTTTGCTCAGATCTTCCGCGCTGTAGCAGCGTGACATACCGATGCCGCCGCCGCCGGCCGTGCTTTTGAGCATCACCGGGTAACCGATGGTATCGGCTGCCGCCAAGGCATCGTCCAGGCTGGCGAGCAGCCCTGTGCCGGGTAACAGTGGCACGCCGGCGGCCTCGGCCAGGGCGCGAGCGGTGTGCTTGAGGCCGAATTCCTCCATCTGCCCCGGCGTAGGCCCGAGGAACACCACGCCTTTCGCTTCGCAGCGGCGGGCAAAGTCGGCGTTCTCACTGAGAAAGCCGTAGCCCGGATGGATGGCCCCGGCGCCGCTCTTGCCAATCACTTCGAACAGTTTGTTCTGATCCAGATAGGTGGCCGCAGCCGAGCCTTCACCTAACGAATACGACTCGTCGGCCTGGCGTACGTGCAGCGAGTCAGCGTCAGCCTCGGCATACACCGCCACCGAGGTGATACCCATGGCCCGCAGGGTGCGGATGATTCGGCAGGCAATGGCGCCCCTGTTAGCGATCAGAACCTTGTCTAACGCCTCGTTCAGCTCCATACCAGCACCTCAATGGGCGTCGGGTTGTAGGCGTTACAGGGATTGTTCAGCTGAGGGCAGTTGGAAATCATCACCAGCACATCCATCTCGGCCTTTAGTTCGACGTACTTGCCGGCGTCGGAAATGCCGTCTTCAAACGTGAGGCCACCTTCAGCGGTGACCGGCACGTTCATGAAAAAGTTGATGTTGTGGGTAATATCCCGCTTGGTCATGCCCAGCTCTTCGTGCTCGGTAACCGCCACCAGCCAACTGTCGCGGCAGGCGTGCATACATTTCTTTTCCAGGGCGTAGCGGGTGGTGTTGCTTTCCGCTGAGCAGGCACCGCCCAGGGTGTCGTGGCGTCCACAGGTATCAGCGGTAATCTCCAGCATCACGTTGTTTTCGGAGGACATCAATTTGGAACCGGCGGTTAGATACACATTGCCCTGCTCACGGATGGTGTCCACCGCGCTGTAGCGCTCGGTCGGGTTGTGGGCGTTGTAAAACAGTGTATCTGCAGCCTGATTGCCTTCTAGGTCCAGAATTTGAACGGTTTCACCTGCCTTCACAACTTTCAGGAAATACTCGCCCGCGGGTACTGTCTCGCGAAAAATGGCGTTCTCTGGGTTCAGTGCGCTCTTTTTAATCATGGTCGGCCTCCTCGCGATCAGGACTGCATCATGTGATACAGGGCGGTATTGGCGAAGGCGCGGGTGGCCTCCGGCGACGAGTTCTTGCAAGGATCGGCATCGGTGACGGGTGCCGCTTTGAAAAGCTGATAGCGCAGAGGGTGGCTCGGGTACTCGGGCGCGGTATCGAGCGGATGCGGGCAGGTGTGCAACACCACGATGGTGTCCATCTCAAACCTCAGGTCCACGGTGGCGCCAGCGTAGGAGTGATCGCTGACATAGGCCATATTGCCGCCATCATCGGTCTTCACTTTACTGAACCAGTTCAGATTGGCGGTCAGGTCTTTTTTGCCGAGACCGTATTTGGCCAGTTCGTTCAGAAAGCTGCTAAAACCGTTGCGATGATGATGGTTATGGGCTTCCTGATAGGTCTTTTTGCCCCAGCGCTGCTCAACCATATCGGCATTGCAGGTGCCGCTGACCGTGTCGTGCCAGCCCAGATCGTCGCGAATAATGGAAGCAAAGACGCGGCCCATATCAGAGAACAGGACATGGCCCTGGGTAAGCAGAAAGGTGTGCTGGTTCTTCAGGGTGTCCGGCATGTTGTACCGTTCGAGAGGGTTCTCGGGGTTGTACATCAACATGCCGACGCTGGCACCGCCGGTTTCGTCAATCAGGCGCAGTACATGGCCGCGGCGCACAATGAAGGACCAGTGGGATCCGCCGGGAATTAGATCGTCGTAGAGAGGGGTTGCTGTTTCGAGCATGGCCATTTTCTCTTAGCTTGGTTGGAAAAAAAACGAGAGGCGTCAGTCACTGAACGATTCTCCCGGGCTTTTGTCCCGCCGTGTAGCCTTGGAAAAGGCCGTCAACTCTCGGACCAGTCACCTGTGCTGTTAACAACAGATCGGAACCCTAGTTGACCTCTTTGTCAGATTTTTTCGCGTTGATAATTGGTGTTTGTAACCCGCTTCTCGCAGCATGCTCAAACCAAAGCAATCTCCATGCCGATGATTCTATAGTGCTGAAATAAATGAAATTTACCCGAGTTCGGTAAAAAGAAGGGTGAAGGCATGCGGCTATTATGCGTCAATGTGGTGCGCTTGGCTGAAGCTGGTGCAAAATGTCTCAGAAATAACGCTTCTGATCGACACTTCACCGATATCAGGCACAGGAAATTAAAAATGGAGTGGTCAAGCACTTTGCAACAACCCAATTAAGCTGGGCGTTATGTGGCAAGTATTGCAAAAGCAATCACTCTTAACGCCAGGGGTTAAGGCAATCTTTAGCCACAAGCAGACCCCGGTGCCAATTCAATAAATGCGTTCCCTTTTTTCCCGGCACCGAACTTCAGCCAACAGCGTCATCTGGCAATGGGTATGCGAGCAAATCTTTGCCGGCATCCCACACTCGATGGACAGCGCCCTACTGAACTCGCCGACTAACTACAAATCAAAAAGCAATTCATCAATGATTTGCGTCGCCACCTTGAACAAAGCGGGTACTTGGTCCGTAAGATCGACCCCGCTGACACGGCGAATGACGCCATCCCAGGATCCCGGCGTCCAGACCACGGTGGCGTGATGCCCAAGTCATACATCTTGGCCAGCAAGGTCGCCGCCTCGTCGCCAGACTCGGCGAGGTGAACTTCCCATCCAACGGCTTTGCGACTGTAAATATCCTTGATCAGGTACGGATAGTAATGTTGGCCACGCACTGGCAAGGGCAAGTAGATGATGCCCCAAGACCGGACCTGATTGGGCTTGCGGGTGACATGGGTGGTCGGCATCGGATGCCGATGATGCGGTAAACTGCGGCCCCGACGGTATTGCTGATGGGCAGCACGCAGCACCCGGTAAAAGCTGCTTTCAGAGCAGATATAACGGCCCTGATCGGCTAGGCACGGCACAATCTGACTCGGCGCAGGCGGGCAAAAGCCTCACTGTTACAGAGCGTCATTTACATTTGAAACCCAGAAACGAAAAAGCCCGCAATTAAGCGGGCTAAGTCGTTGAATCTAATGGTGCCCGGAGGCGGAATCGAACCACCGACACGAGGATTTTCAATCCTCTGCTCTACCGACTGAGCTATCCGGGCATGCTGCAATACTGCTCTGCAACGGGGCGCTATTAAACCGGTTTGGCTGCACTGAGTCAAGAGGGCTTTTGAAAATTTGTTAAAGTTTTCAGTGCTGCCCGTTACGCCGCGTTTAGGGGTTACTTCTCAGGTGGTACGTAGCCTTCGGCTTTGTCGAAGGGTTCGTTGTTAAAGAAGTGTGCCATCTGCGCCTGTAAGTATTTGCGGGTGCTCGGGTCCATCAGGCTCAGGTGCTTTTCATTAATCAGCATGGTCTGCTGGCTTTGCCATTCGTCCCAGGCGGCTTTGGAGATGTTGTCGTAGATGTCTTGGCCACGGGCGCCGGGCATGGGCGGGTTGTTTAGACCTTCCATTTCTTTTTGGTGCTTGCGGCAGAAAATGTTACGGCTCATGGGGGCTCCTGTGGGTATTTTGGGATATGAAGAGGCAACTCAGATTTCACGCATTGTATCAGCAATAAGGTTGCTGGGTTGCTACAGCAGCGTGGTCTGTTCGGGGTCTGTCAGCAGTGTGCGTATGGGTGCTGGCAAGCCCAGGCTCAATGCTTGATCACGGTGCAGCCAGCGGTGATTGTCGTCGGCAACGCGGTTCTTGGGTTCGGCGCTCATTCGCGCTGGCTGTATATGCAGGTGGTAATGGCTAAAGGTGTGACGAAAACCGCTGATGCGTTGTGGATCACCACAGCTTAGGCCTAGCTGTTGTTCGCAGGCCTGCTGTAGTTCGTCTTCGCCCAATGCTGGGTCAAGCTCTGGCAGGCTCCATAGGCCGCCCCAGATGCCACTGGGTGGCCGGCGCTGAAGCAGTATGCGGCCTTCGCTGTCTTCCAGTATTAGCATCCAGGTGGTTTTTTCGGGCTTGGTTTTTTTCGGTTTCGAGCCGGGATACAGTGTGGTTTCATTATTGGCGTAGGCCAGGCAGGTTTGCTGCACCGGGCAGCGTTCACAGCTTGGGCGGCTGCGGGTACATACTAGGGCGCCCAGGTCCATAATGGCTTGGGTATAATCGCGAATACGGTCGTTGGGCGTATGCTGTTCGGCGAATTGCCAAAGTTTCTGTAATACAGCAGTTTGTCCTGGCCAGCCTGTTATAGCGTGATAGCGCGCCAGTACCCGCTTGACGTTGCCGTCTAGTATGGCGGCTTTTATATCGTAGGATTGCGCCAGAATGGCGGCGGCGGTTGAACGGCCGATGCCGCTCAGGGCTTCCAATTGCTGCTGGTCGCGGGGGAATTCGCCGTTGTGTTCTTTCACCACGGCTTGCGCGGCTTTTTGCAGGTTGCGGGCGCGGGCGTAATAACCCAGGCCGGACCAGTGGCTGAGCACGTCGTCTGTCGGTGCTAACGCCAGTGAGTGAACGTCTGGAAAGCGATGCATAAACGCCTGGTAGTAAGGTATAACCGTGGCGACCTGGGTTTGTTGCAGCATAATTTCTGACACCCACACCCGGTATGCGGTGCGGTTGTGGTGCCACGGCAGGTTGTGCCTGCCGTGTTCATCAAACCAGTTCAACAGGGCTGGGGCAAAGCTATCAGTCATCAGTTAAAGAACCCTTTGAGCGCGTCTTTTACTTTGTCACCGGCGGCTTCACCCAGTTTTTCCTGCAGTTTCTCTTTTATTTTTTCTTCTGCTTTGGCCTTGGCTGCATTTTTGGCGATGTCTTGCAGGCTGTCGCGGAAGCGCGAACCGTCGAAGGAGCAAAGCCCTGCTGGGTCATCGCTCAGGTTGCCGCGGCACTCGAGGGGTATAACCACGTTCCGTACAATGTCGGTTACCCGGCAGGCTGGGTCACGGTGGATTTCACCCACAATACGCAGACCGAGTTCGTAGTCCACAAGGGTTTGCTGCATGTCCACGTTGCCTTGGCCTTCCAGCTGCATGCCGGCAAGCGATGCCAGCAGTTCGGTGTTGTTCAGCGTGTTACCGTTAATGTCCAGGGTACCGCGCATGTCATTAAACGGTGTAGCGGTGCCCCAGTCGGTCGTGCCCAGGGTTTCCTGATTGACCAGCGCAATGCCCTGACATGCCAGGCGGGTCAAGTTCATGCGGCGGAACTCGCCTTCTGCCAGGTTAAAGGTAATTTTGCCATCGGCGTTACCGCGCAAAGCGGACATGGTGTTGCCGGTGGATTTGGCGTTTATTTTGAGGTTTGCTCCGCCAGAGAGCATGTCTACTTCCGCCAGGTCATTCAGTAGTGGCAGTGTTTGTACGTCTGCCACGTTGGTGTTTATGCTCCATTTCGGAGTGTTAGAGCGGGCGTCAATGGTGGCAGTGGTATTAAAGCTGCCGTAGTAGAGTTTGCCGCTGAATTCGTCGATTTCCAGCACGCCGTTTTTGGCCAGGGCGCTGGCTTTTATCTCATTGATCTGGAGATTACTGACGGTTAGCTTGTTCAACCCCAAATCTATGTCTAATAACAGCGCGCGCAGAGTGTCCAAAGGCAGCAATTGCGAGTCCGGGTCTGCCTGGGCTGACGCAGTGCTAGTGCCAGTGCCAGAATTAGAGCCAGTGCTGCTTGCAGTCGCCGGGGTGTCCGATGGTGGCGGCAGGTAGCGATCGGCGTTCAGTGCGTCACCGGTCAAGCGAAAAACAAGGGCGGAGCTGGCCAGGTTATAACTGCCTGAACCATCGAACGTGGTGTCATCCAGTTTCAGGGCTAAATTGGTTAGCTCTGGCTTGCCAGCTGCTCCGCCAATGTTAGTACTGAAGGCCAGGGCGGTGAGCACGTTGCCGTCACTGGTTTCAATAGCGGGTTGGCCCAGATTCTCCAGCAGTTTTTTCAGAGAAAATTCGTTGATGGCGATGTTACCGGCCAATTTTGGCTTGTCGCCAAAGCCTTCTACAGTCAGATTGGTGTTGGCGCTTAGGTTGGCAAAGCTGAAGCTGATGTCTTTGAGATTCGCGGTTTCGTTAGCCAGGTTGGCGGCCAGTGATCCGCTGATTTTAGCGGTGACGGTTTTACCGGCGAATGCATCGCCTTTTATGTCGAAGCTTGCGTCCAGGCCCGATGCGCTAAATGCATCTAAGGCCTGGTTGGCCAACAGGCGGGCTGCAATGCTGCCTTTTACGCTCATTTGCGGCTCGGTGGTTTCTACCCGGAAGCTGATGTCTAATGGAAACTCGGAACCCAAAGTGATGTTGCTGGCGCCTAGAGTGAAATCTTCCAGAGTAATTTCCTGGCCGGTGGTGGCGTCGGTGTAGTGCACCCGGGCATTGGCGATTTCGACGTTGCTGACGTTGAAATTCAGCGGTTCTGACGAGCTCTCACTCGCTGTTTCTGAAGCAGTCGCGTCCGGAGCCGGCTCGCTGGAGGCAGCTTGCTGTGCGTCTTTCTCCGGTATTATGCGGGTCCAGTTAGCCTCGCCTTTTTTGTTAACGCTCAGATGTGCATCCAGCCCGTCCAGCACAAAGTTGTTCACTTGGGGCGACATGGCTAACAATGACCAGAAATCGATTTCTGCGACCAAGCGTTCGAGCGCAATAAAGCGTTCGCCGTCAAGTTTGGCTTCAACGTTATTCAGCTCCAGGCCGATGGGAATGAACGACCAGCTGATGTCGCCGTCTAGAGTTAGGTCGAGATTGGTTTGCTTTTCTACGGCCTGCTCAATTTGCGGCTTGTAAGTATTGGGATCGATCACCAGCATGGCGATGGCTACTGCCGCTACGGCCAGTAAAATCAGTGCCACAATAGTAATGAGCAGGTAACGTAGTGCTTTCATTGGGTGCGTCCTGTTCGTTCAGATCAATGTGCGATGGTGTGAAGGATAACGCAGGATTGGTAAATTAACAGCGTGAGTGTATGACAATGCCGCGGCGTTAGGCCAAAATACCACGGTATTTCTTTGGCGATCGTAATCTTTAAAAACGACAAGAAGAGTCTCTAATAATCACAACAAGGAGTTGGCAATGGCGATAAACGTATCAATAGAGCTCAGCCGCGAACTGGAAATTGACGGCAGTTACGATGAGGTGTTTGACCTGCTGGCGGATGTGCCCCGGTCGGTCGGCCACTTTCCGAAAGTGCATAAGTTGACTGACTTGGGCAATAATAGCTACCTCTGGGAAATGGAGAAGGTAGGTGTCGACAAGTACTCGATCCAAACGGCATACGCCTGCCATTATGTGTCTGACCGCGATGCCGGCACCATTCGCTGGGAGCCTGTTGCGGGCCAGGGCAATGGCGTAGTGAGCGGGTCTTGGGTTATAACCGCCAAGGGCGATACGATGTCCACTCTGAAGTTCAAGACCAATGCGAAATTGACGTTGCCACTGCCCAGCCTGCTTAAGCTGGCCATTAGTCCGGTCATCAAGCACGAGTTTAACTCGCTGGTAGACCAGTACATGCGCAATCTGAAGAAAGTGTTTGCATAGCGCAGAGCAATGGTTGCGATGAATCCACCGGCAGGACTCCGGTATGAATAAGCGGTATACTCAAGTTGATTATTAATTGGCGTTGATGATGCCGGAAACTTTTAAAATCGATTTTAAACAGTTAGTTACGGAGTTCACATGGCCGAACGCAAGGCTCGGGTAGAACGCAATACCCTTGAAACCCAGATCAGTGTTGAAGTAAATCTTGATGGCACCGGTAAAACCAACTTCCAGACCGGCGTGCCGTTTCTGGACCACATGATGGATCAGATTGCCCGCCACGGCATGGTGGACCTGGATGTCGTGTGTGATGGCGACTTGCATATTGACGATCACCACACCGTAGAAGATGTGGGCATTACCATGGGCCAGGCGTTCGCTAAAGCTGTGGGCGACAAAAAAGGCATCCGCCGCTACGGCCACGCCTACGTGCCGCTGGACGAAGCTTTGTCTCGGGTAGTGCTGGACCTGTCCGGTCGCCCCGGCCTGCACATGGATGTTCCTTTCATCCGGGCAACCGTTGGTGGCTTTGACGTTGACCTGTTCGCCGAGTTTTTCCAGGGCTTTGTGAACCATGCGCTGATTACCCTGCATATTGACAACCTGAAGGGCAAAAATACCCACCACCAAATTGAAACGGTGTTTAAAGCATTTGGCCGCGCTTTGCGCATGGCCATTGAGCTGGATGACCGCATGGCTGGTATTATGCCTTCCACCAAAGGCACGCTCTGATCCGAGGCGCCCGCAACTGTTTCCAACTGTTGGACTGATGAATTTATGAAGACCGTTGCCATCATTGATTACGGCATGGGCAACCTGCATTCCGTGAGCAAAGCCGTAGAACACGTAGCCCCGGATACCCGGGTGCTGGTGACCGACAACGCCGACCTTATTCGCAGCGCCGACCGGGTGATATTTCCCGGCGTTGGCGCAATTCGCGATTGCATGGCGGAAATTCGTCGGCTGGGCGTGGATGAACTGGTGAAAGAAGTATCCCGTGATCGCCCACTGCTGGGTGTGTGCGTAGGCATGCAGGCGCTGATGTCCGACAGCGAAGAGAACGGCGGAGTTGACTGCATTGACGTATTCCCCGCCCACGTTCGCTTTTTCGGCCATAAGCTGACCGAAAACGGCAAACGACTGAAAGTGCCGCACATGGGCTGGAACCAGGTGCAACAGGTACAAGATCACCCCATGTGGCACAAAATCGCTGATGATGAGCGCTTTTATTTTGTGCACAGTTATTACGCCGAAGCTGAAGGTAACGCCGACATTGCCGGCCGCACCCGTTACGGTGTTGACCTTGCGGCGGCGGTCGCCAAAGGCAATATTTTTGCGGTGCAGTTCCACCCGGAAAAGAGTGCTGATGCAGGCCTGCAGCTGTTGAAGAACTTTGTGAGCTGGAACGGAAGTTAGTTAGGCTGGAAACGCCCAATTCAGTCTGGCTTTGCCCCGTAGCCTCCTTCACGGCGTGTTCATGAACGAGAGTTCGGGGCAAAGACCGCAACACCGAACTACGGCACAACAACGACGTCATTACTGAAAATCAGGACAAACAAACGCTATGCTGATTATCCCCGCTATCGATCTGAAAGACGGCAAATGTGTACGCCTGCGCCAGGGCCGGATGGACGATTCCACCGTGTTCGGCGGCGATCCGGTTGATATGGCAACCCGCTGGGTAGAGGCTGGTGCGCGGCGCCTTCACCTAGTGGATTTGAACGGTGCGTTTGCCGGTGAGCCGGTTAACGGTGAAATTGTGAAGGCGATCGCGCGCAAGTATCCTGATTTACCGATTCAGATTGGGGGTGGTATCCGCTCCGCAGAGATTATTGAAAGCTACCTGCAGGCCGGTGTGCAGTGGGTGATTATTGGCACCAAAGCGGTGAAGGAACCCGAATTTGTGACCGAAATGTGCAAACGTTTCCGCGGCCATATTATTGTGGGCCTGGACGCCAAAGACGGCCGCGTGGCCACCGATGGCTGGGCCGAAGTATCTGAGGTTATGGCAACCGATCTGGCCCAGCGTTTTGCGAACGACGGCGTAGACTCTATTGTGTACACCGACATTGCCCGCGACGGCATGATGCAGGGCGTAAACGTAGAAGCCACCGCAGCGCTGGCCAAGGCTTGCGGTATACCGGTGATCGCTTCTGGCGGCGTGACCAATATGGACGATTTAAAACGCCTGGGCGCTGTGGCCGATCAGGGTATCCTGGGCGCCATCACCGGCCGTGCGATTTATGAAGGCACTCTGGATGTAGCCGAAGCGCAGGCTTATTGTGACAGCCTGAACGCCTGAACGCCTGACCTTCTGATTCATCACCTTCAAGACCTTGACTGTACGGAGCATTTCCATGGCATTGGCCAAGCGCATTATTCCCTGTCTGGATGTAGACAAGGGCAGGGTAGTGAAAGGCGTGAATTTTGTCGATATCCGCGACGCTGGCGACCCGGTGGAAGTGGCCCGCCGTTACAACGAGCAGGGTGCCGATGAAATTACCTTTCTGGATATTACCGCCAGCCACGAAAGCCGTGACACCACCTATGAAACGGTAGAGCGAATGGCGTCAGAAGTGTTTATTCCCTTGACCGTCGGCGGCGGTGTGCGCACGGTGGAAGACATTCGCAAACTGCTGAATGCGGGTGCCGATAAGGTGGCCATCAATACCGCGGCGGTGTTTGATCCTGAATTTGTAAGAACCGCGGCCGAGCGTTTTGGCAGTCAGTGCATTGTGGTGGCGATTGATGCGAAGCGGGTGAGTGTCGAGGGCGAAGAGCCAAAGTGGGAGATTTTTACCCACGGTGGCCGCAAGCCAACAGGTTTGGATGCGGTGGAATGGGCGCAGAGAATGGTAGCGCTGGGTGCGGGCGAATTGCTCCTAACCAGTATGGACCGCGACGGCACCAAAATCGGCTTTGATCTGGGCCTTACCCGCGCCATCAGCGATGCCGTAACGGTACCGGTGATTGCGTCTGGTGGGGTCGGCGAGTTACAGCATCTGGCCGATGGCGTAACCATTGGTGGCGCAGATGCGGTTCTGGCGGCGTCGATATTCCACTTCGGCGAGCACACCATTCCAGAGGCAAAAGCATTTATGAAAGCTCAGGGGATTGAAGTGCGGGATTAGCCTGCCAAGCAATTACAATTGGGCAGCGCTGTTGTTCGATTCCGGTTTTCTCGCGTAAGCAGGCACTATGGCCTGCTTTTTTTCGTTTGCAAACATGGTTCTGTTGTCATTGCGAATGGCCCAAATGCCGCTGACAGTTGCTATTGCAATACCTTGCTCATCCAGCAGGGGTAGGTGCTTTTCCAGATAATCTACGGTGATCTTGTGAGGGTGGCCGATGGCGATGGCCGTGCCCTGTTGCCGCGCACGTTGAATCAACAGTTTGAATTGCCGGTCAACAAATTCTTCGGTTTGTTCGTGGTCCAGAAACACATCGCGGGTCAAGCTGGGGATGCCGTGGGCACGGGCTACATCACCGGCTATCGAGCTTGCGATGGTGCGGCTATCAACGAAGTACAGCGGGTACTGGTCCAGTTCTGTCATCACCCAGTCCATGGGTTGCAGTCGCTGCGTTAGCAAGCTGCCCATGTGGTTATTGACACCCTGAACGTGAGGCACCGACTGCAAAGCCCGCCGCAATGTGCGGGTAATTTGGGCTTGATTCATATTTTCAGACAAGCCGCCTGGCCCCAAGCCGAAATGCTGGGTATTGGCCATGGGCGCGTGCAGCATAATTTCCTTATTCAGGCTGTGTGACAGTTTGGCCAGCTCTACGGTATGGCGGCGGTAAGGCAGAAACGACAGTGTGATGGGCTGTTCCAGACGCGCCAGGCGCTCCCCTTCCAGCCGGTCGTGGCCCATGTCATCAATGATGATGGCGATAGTGGGTGGTGGCCCGGCCAGCACTATATTGCTGACCATGCCCAGAAGCATGGCCAGCAATATGCGAATCGGAGTATTCGATAGCCGCGGTGTCACAAAGTGCTTCTTGGGGCGTGCCCCATGGAAAGCGCTTCTTGAAAAGTGCCTCACGCAAAGCAACTTATTGCTGAGTGCTGGACGTGCCGGCGCGGCTGATGATGTTCAGCCCCTTCAGCAGGTTCAGTGCTGAGCGCAACTGGTAGTCACGATCCAGAACCGCTTCAGCGGATTTCTTGGCGCTATCGCGTACATCCTGAGCTTGGTTTTTACGGTTTTCTGCTTCGTTCTTGCCTTCCAGATGACCGCTTAAATCAGCTTCAGTAAACATCGGCTGGACCTCCAGTTCTTTCAGCTCTGCCGGTTTTACTTCGATATCCGGTTTTATGCCGGTGGCCTGAATGGAGCGGCCGTCTGGGGTGTAGTAGCGGGCTGTGGTCATTTTTATGGCGTGGGTTTCATCCAGCGGAATCACAGTTTGCACGCTGCCTTTGCCAAATGACTGGGTGCCCATTACCACGGCGCGGCGATGGTCCTGCAAGGCGCCAGCGACGATTTCGGATGCAGACGCGGAACCGCCGTTGATCAGAACTACCATGGGCGTGTCTGCCAATATGTCGCCTTCTGTGGCGCTGAAGCGCATACGTGAGCTCTGAATGCGGCCTTCGGTATAGACCACCAGGCCTTCGTTGAGCACAGCGTCAACAGTGTCTACTGCGGCCTGTAGTACGCCGCCCGGGTTATTGCGTACGTCCAGAACGACACCTTTAAGCGCACCACCGGCGTCTTTTTTCAGGGCCGTCAGGGCGTCGCGGAACTGGCTGCCGGTTTGGGCCTGGAATTGGGTGATGCGGACATAGCCGTAACCGTCATCCAGCATACGGGATTTCACGCTGGTGACCTTGATGATGGCACGCTCTACCGGAATGACCAGCGGCCCTGTTTCGCCGTCGCGGATAATCGTCAGTTGCAGAATGCTGCCGGGTTCGCCGCGCATCAGTTCTACCGCGTCTTGCAGCGACATGCCTTTTACCGGTTGCTCACCCAGTTTTATGATGACGTCGCCAGACCGCACGCCGGCCTTTTGCGCAGGGGTATCATCTATGGGGGTAATAACCTTAACAAAGCCGTTTTCCATGCCCACTTCGATGCCCAAACCACCGAAGGCACCGCTGGTGCTTTCTTCCAGGTCTTCGTAATCTTTTGGAGCCAGATAAGTGGAATGCGGGTCGAGCTCTGACAGCATGCCTTTTATGGCGCTTTCAAGCAGCTGGCTGTCTGTCACTTCCTCCACGTAAGCGTCTTTGATGCGACTGAACACAGCGGTAAATTTACGCAGGTCGTCCAGCGGCAGCAGCTCGCGCTCGGCAGGCATGTCGATGCCTGCGTGAGCATCGGCTATTGTGCTGGTCGGCGTCTGCTGCGCGAAAGCCCAACCGGAAGCGGCAAAACAGGAGGCCATGACGAGGGCCTGCATCGGTAAAGCATGACGAGTGCGTTGGGCAAGTTTCATTCACTTATCCTGTATTTATTCCGCTGGTTGGCAGGTTTTCGCTAATTCGCCACAGTATGGCGGGAGCGCTGGCGTTTGTCAGCTCTTGCCGGGTTTCGCGGGTTGCCCGGCCAGCCAGCGTGACGGATTATCGGGTTTGCCGTTGTGGCGTATTTCAAAATACAGCGCGGTTTTGTCGGTGCCGCCGGTCTGGCCTGCCTGAGCAATGGCCTCGCCGGCATCCACCCAGTCTCCGGTTGTGGTGTAAAGGCTGCTGGCATGGCCGTACAGGGTCATATAACCGTCGCCGTGGTCAATAATGGTTAGCAGTCCAAAGCCCCGCAGGAAATTGGCGAATACAACACGGCCGTAATGAATAGCCCGCACTTCTGCGCTTGTGTCGGTGTGCATTAGTAAGCCGTTGCGGCGTAGTTTGCCGTCGGCATAGGTTTCGCCAAAGCTGCTGACGACCGTTCCAGCAGCGGGCCAGGGCATTTTTTTGCGCAGTGTCGCAAATGGCTGGTTAGGATTTGGCGCAGGTATGCTGGTGATGACCTGTTGCACTTCCTTTAACAGGGCCTCCAGGCGTTTTTGATCGGCGGCCAGTCCGTCGCGCTCACTGCGACGCTGGCCGATGTCTGCGTTCAGGCTTGCTAGAGTCTGTTCGCGCTGCTTGCGGGTTTGCGCAAGTTCTTGTTGGCGTTGCTCTACATCAGCTTCGGTGGTGGCCAGTCTGGCGCGGGTATTCTGCATTTGCGTGCGGGTTTGGTTCAGCTCTGCCAGGCTGGCCTGAAAAGCCTGTACCTGGTCGACTGTGTAATTGCCCAGATATTCGTAATAGGTGAGGGTGCGGGCAATATTGTTGGGGTCGGTTTCGTTGAACAGCACTTTCAGGGCGCTGGCGTCACCTTCCATCCATGCCTGGCGCAGCAGCTTCTTGAGCTGTTCGCGCTGGCTGTTGAGGACGAGGGTCAACTGCTGTTGCCGGGTGTCCAATTCTGCCAGCTGTGTTTGCTGGTTGGCGGCCTGCTGCTTTAGGTTGCGGGCTTCTCGGGTCAGGTCGCTGATGCTGCGCTCCAGGCCGGTTAGCTGTTGTTGCAGTTGCGAGCGGTCTTTTTCCGCCTTGGTTAGCCACTGATTAATGGCGCCAATCTGCTTTTTCAGCTTTTCAATCTGGGCCGGAGTTACCTGTTGAGAAGTTGCCTGCTGTGCAGCCGCTGTTTGCGCGGCTACCGGGGCTGCGCTGGCAAAGGCCAGCGCCAGTAGCAAGGGTAGCACCAGTAGCGTGCGTAACATGGCAACCGGTCCGTTTACAGTCAACCGATCTCAGCCAGGCTGTGGCCTGTCATTTCGGTGGGTTGAGCCACGCCCATCAGCGCTAGCAGCGTAGGCGCCACATCGCTCAGGGCGCCACCGTCGTTCAGCGTTATCTGTTTTGGGCCGGTGTATACCAGGGGCACAGGGCCAGTGGTGTGGGCAGTGTGTACCTGGCCGGACACCGGGTCTTGCATTTGCTCGCAGTTGCCGTGGTCAGCAGTGATCAGGCCTTCGCCATCCACTTCTGCAAGCGCTTCTACAACACGCTTTACGCAGGCGTCCAGGCATTCGGCCGCTTTGATGGCAGCGTCCAGCTTGCCCGTGTGGCCCACCATGTCGCCGTTGGCATAGTTGCAGATGATCAAGTCGTATTTGCCGCTTTTAATGGCTTCAACCAGTTTGTCTGTCACCTCCGGGGCGCTCATCTCCGGCTTCATGTCATAGGTCGCAACGTCTGGGGACGGTACCAGAATGCGGTCTTCTCCGGTAAATGGCTCTTCGCGGCCGCCGTTGAAAAAGAAGGTAACGTGGGCGTATTTTTCGGTTTCTGAAATCCTCAGTTGGGTTTTGCCCGCGTTGGCCAGATATTCGCCCAGGCCATTCACCAACTGCGCCGACGGATAAGCGCAGCTTGCTTTAATATCGGCGGCGTATTCCGTCAGCATTACAAAGTCGGCCAACTGGGGCACTTTTTTGCGTTTGAAACTGTCAAAATCGGCGTCAACAAAGGTGCGTGTCAGTTCGCGGGCGCGGTCTGCGCGGAAGTTCATAAACAACACGGCGTCGCCATCGTTAATAGTGGCGGTGGTATCACCTTCGGCCTGAATGCGGGTTGGTTTTACAAATTCATCATTTTCATCGCGTTCGTAAGCCTGCTCCAGAGCAGTTGCCGCGCTTTCGCAAGCGTATTCAGCTTGACCTAGTGTCATGACGTTGTAAGCAGATTCTACGCGGTCCCAGCGGTTGTCGCGGTCCATGGCAAAGTAGCGCCCGGTAACGCTCGCAATGCGGGCAACGCCAAGTGCGGCAAGGCTGGCCGAGGCTTTTTCCAGCGACGCTTTGGCGCTGCGCGGGGGCATGTCGCGGCCATCTAGAATGGCGTGCAGGTAAACGGCTTTAGCGCCGCGTGCTGCAGCCAATTCTGCGGCGGCAAGAATGTGGCTTTCATGGCTGTGAACGCCGCCTGGCGACAGCAGACCAATCAGGTGAACGGCTTTACCCTGGCTTACAGCGGCATCTATAGCTTTGCACAGGGCCGGGTTTTTCTGGAAACCACCGTCTTTCAGGTCTTTGTCGATGCGGGTCAGATTCTGGTATACAACGCGACCGGCGCCAAGATTCATGTGGCCTACTTCGGAATTGCCCATTTGTCCGCTGGGCAAGCCTACAAACATTCCGGAGGTGTTAATCAGCGTTTTCGGGTTGTTTTGCCACAAACCATCCCAGAACGGTGTATTGGCGTTGCTGATAGCGTTGTCTTCGGCCGGGTCGCGGTGGCCCCAGCCGTCAAGAATAATGAGTGCTGTTGGCGTGCGAATCGCTGTCATGACGTGCTCCAGTTAATGGCAGTATGTTGTTGTCGATATGAGTGGGATTCAAGATTCTAACCGCTTTCATTTGCTCATGCCACGCCGGTTACCTTCTGCGCAGGGCTGCGGGTGTGTATAATCTTGCCAAATTATTTTGCAGGGTGTTTTCATGGATCGCTTGTTTGAATTTGTTGTTAACCATTACATTCTGGTGTCGGTATTCGTGGCCTTGCTTCTGGCGCTGCTGGCCTTGGAAACTCGCCGCGGTGGTGCCAAAATTTCCGCCCAAGGCGCTGTAAGCCTCATTAACCGGGACGAAGCGGTGGTGGTGGATATCCGTGACCGCAAAGAATTCAACGAAGGGCGCATCACGGGCTCGATGAATATTCCATTGAGCGCTTTGAAAAGCCGCAGCAGTGAGCTGTCCAAGCACAAAGAAAAGCAGCTGATTGTGGTCGACAAGATGGGGCAGCATTCTGCTATGGCGGTCAAACAGCTTAATACTGACGGTTTTGCCAATGTGGTACGCCTGAGCGGTGGAATTGCTGACTGGAGAGCCAGCAATTTGCCGCTGGTAAAGAAATAACGAAGGGTCGTGTTGCCGCCTAGCGCCGCAGAACGTCGCTTAATCCACGGGGCAATCAAGCCCAGATTGATAATAGAGGATTGAACATGGCTGAGAATTCGCAAGCTGCAGCAGGCAATGAAAACAAGAATCAACCACAGTTCGCCATGCAGCGCATTTATGTAAAAGATCTTTCTTTCGAATCCCCCAATGCTCCGACGGTGTTTCAGGATCAGTGGAAGCCGCAGGTCAATCTTGATCTGAACACAGGGCATAGCAAAGTCAGCGATAATCAGTACGAAGTTGTGCTGTCACTCACGGTAACGGCAAAAATTGAAGAGAAAGTGGCCTACATTGTTGAAATCCAACAGGCCGGCGTTTTTCTGGTAAACGGCGTGGAACCTCAGCAACTGGACCACATGTTGGGTGCCTACTGCCCGACTATCCTGTTCCCTTACGCCCGCGAAGCCATTGATAATTTGGTAGGCCGTGGTAGCTTTCCGGCACTGATGCTGGCGCCGGTTAACTTCGACGCGATTTATGCCCAGGCACTTCAGCGCAAGCAAGAAGAAGTGACGGCTGCAGAAGCCACCAGTGACGCCAAAACTCACTGACTTTCTGAACGAGCAAAAAACCCAGCTTGAGAGCCGGGTTTTTTATTCAGAGCCGCAAAATGCCAATTGCCGCCAAGCTTCGTAAACCACCAGAGCCGCAGTATTCGACAGATTCAGGCTGCGGCTGTGAGCGCACATGGGCACTCTCAGGCAGTGGCCATCGGCTAGGGAATCGCGAACCGGTGCGGGCAAGCCGCGGGTTTCCGGCCCGAACATCAGATAGTCACCGTCATGGTAACTGACCTCATGATAGTAGTGACTGCCTTTCGTAGTCAGCCCAAACAGCCGTTGCGGCTGCTCGGATTGTAAAAACGCCGGGTAGCTTTTGTGTACTTTTACACTGGCGTATTCGCTGTAATCCAGCCCGGCACGCCGCATCTGTTTGTCTTCCAGAGTAAACCCCAGTGGTTCAATCAGGTGCAGCTTACAACCGGTGTTGGCGCAGAGCCGGATAATGTTCCCGGTATTTGGAGGAATTTCCGGCTCGTACAGCACGATATTCAGCATATTAAATTAGCGTCCCGTTTAACATCTTGAGATAGCGCTCCGTTTAACATGTTGAGCTAGCGTTCTATTTAGCATGTTGAGCTAGCGCTCAACCGCCAACGCCACACCCATGCCGCCACCGATGCACAGTGTTGCCAAGCCTTTTTTGGCATCTTGACGCACCATTTCGTGCAGCAGGCTGACCAGAATACGGCAGCCGGAAGCACCGATCGGGTGGCCCATGGCAATAGCGCCACCGTTGACGTTAACCTTGGCTAGGTCCCAGCCCATATCGCGGTTGACCGAAATAGCCTGTGCCGCGAAGGCTTCGTTGGCTTCAATCAGGTCCAGATCGCTAACGTCCCAACCCGCCAGTTTCAGGCAGCGTTTGCTGGCAGGAATTGGGCCGGTGCCCATAACACTGGGGTCTACGCCAGCACTGGACTGGGCTTTGATGGTGGCAAGTACGGTCAAGCCCAGTTCTTTGGCTTTTTCAGCGCTGCACACCATAACGGCGGCTGCGCCATCGTTGAGGGTCGAGGAGTTAGCGGCCGTTACTGTGCCGTCCTTTTTGAACGCAGGGCGCAACTTAGACAGGCCTTCGGCTGTAGTGCCATCGCGTGGGCCTTCGTCTTTGGCGACAACAATCGGGTCGCCCTTACGCTGAGGAATCGAAACCGGCACGATTTCGTTGTCAAAGCGACCGGCTTTTTGCGCTGCTACGGCTTTTTGCTGCGACGCAGCTGCGAATTGATCTTGCTCTTCACGGCTGATGCCGTATTTTTCAACGATATTTTCGGTGGTTATGCCCATGTGATAGTCGTTGAAAGCGTCCCACAGACCGTCATTAACCATGGTGTCTACCAATGCCCAATTGCCCATACGCTGACCATTACGGCTGTTGGGGAGAACGTGGGGCGCCTGGCTCATGCTTTCTTGGCCACCGGCAATGACGATTTCTGCGTCGCCGTTGCGGATAGACTGCACTGCCATGTGCACGGCTTTCAGGCCAGAACCGCAAACCTTATTGATGGTCATAGCCGGCACAGTCACCGGCAGCCCGGCGTTAATAGAGGCCTGGCGCGCCGGATTCTGGCCGCAGCCCGCGGTGAGTACCTGGCCCATAACAACTTCGCTGACCTGATCACCGGCAATGCCGGTTTCTTCCATCAGCGCTTTGATGACAGCCGTTCCAAGCTGGTCAGCGCGCAGGGTTGATAATCCCCCACCAAAACCGCCAACCGCTGTCCGCTTGGCGGCCACAATGACAACATCACGCATGAGCATTCTCCCTTTTTAGCATGCGGGCGACAGGTTTGCCGCGCCTGAGTCAAACTATCCACATTGTAGCCGTTTGACCGGCGAGCACCAACCGCTGACTTTGTGACCGTTTTAGCGCTTGTTTATTACGCTGTGGACGGCCTCCAGCCGGCTCTGGTTCATAGCCTGGCCCAGTTCTGGCCCCCGGTAACCCTGGGCCAGTAAAGTTTTGGCTTGTACCCCTGCAGCCGCCTGCAACGATTCTGCCAGCTGTTGCAGCCTGATCTGTTGTAAAGGCAGGTCGAGGCCGTTTTGAAGGGGCAATGTGACGCGCAACAACTGCAGCGCTTCTTGCAGGCGTTCTGGCCGGCGCCAGGCGTCTGCCGCGTTAAGGGTTTCCAGCAGCTGCTCCGCCAGTTCGTTTTGGCTATGGGTGGTGTTCATGCAGGATGAACAGCGCAGGGTGCAGGCCAGGGTGGCAAGCTCCTGGCAGACTTTTGGCGCCTTTAATAAAGTCGCTCGATTGTTGGCTTGTGCGCTGGAAAGCGGCAGTAACAACGCTGCAATTCGCTGCGCTGTGTTGGCGCCGGGTAAATTCTGGTGCAATTGCTGCAGGGCGTTAAGGGCCTGCTGGCGTTCTGGCTGTGCTGCAAATTCTGGCAGGAGTTCAATCAGGGCGCCACAACGGTGTAGCACCTCAAAAAACGTCACTGGAGAAGCCTCGTGTAAGGCGCGCTGAAGCTCTTGCCACACCCGTTCAGGTACCAGGTGGCCCACTTCGCCGGCGTCAGTCATGGCCTGCATCAATTGCAAGGTGTGGGGGTGAATAGTAAAACCCTGAGGCGCGAAGCGGGCGGCAAAACGTGCGGTGCGCAGAATGCGCAGAGGATCTTCAGCGAAGGCTTCGGAAACGTGACGCAACAGGCGGTCTTGAAGATCCTGCTGGCCGCCGAAAGGATCGATAATCTCGCCGCCTTTGGCCTGCGCCATGGCATTAACTGTCAGATCGCGGCGCTTCAGGTCTTCTTCGAGGGTTACGTCGGGTGCGCTGTGCACCGTGAACCCGTGGTAGCCAGTGCCTTGCTTTCGCTCGGTGCGGGCCAGCGCATACTCTTCGTGGGTATGCGGATGCAGGAACACAGGGAAATCAGCGCCCACCTGGCGAAAACCTTGTGCCAGCATGGCTTCGGGTGTGGCGCCCACCACCACCCAGTCGCGGTCTTTCACTGGCAGGCCCAGCAGTTGATCGCGCACTGCGCCGCCAACCAGGTAGATGTTCATAAAGGTGTCCATAATAACGAGAAGTTGTGGCGCAGATTAGGTCAGAAGCCGCTGCTACACAAGTTGTTGCCGGTTATGCCGGCGCGGCGGTTTTTTGCCGTCTACGCTGGATATATTTAGGCGCCTTCGTAAAAATATTAGCACGGTCAGCGACTTGTATAACCTGGCCCGATTCTTTCATGTAGTGGTCAAACCGCATTTTCGGAGATTAGTAATGACACTTCGCGTTATAACCGCGTTACTGGCGCTGTTGATGACGACAGCTTGCGCTCCCACGGGGCAGCAGGGCCGCAACGCAGATGCTAACCGCTTCGCGCCGATTACCCTGCGGGTTAGCGGCTATGGCACCTATGTAGACGCCACCAAAGATCGGTTGGACACACGCAAGCGCCTGATGGCGCGCAGGGCCTCACAGCTCGATGCTTATCGTAACCTGGCGGAACGGGTTTACGGTACGGTGGTTTACGGCGGTGCGACGGTGAACGACTTTGTACTGCAGAGCGACGACTTTCGCGCCTACGTTGACAGCTATTTGCGCGGTATGAAAACTGTATCTGTGAACGAACATAGTGACGGCGTCGTGGAAACGGTTGTCGAATTGAAACTGGAGCCACGCTTTCGTCAGTGCGTTGCCAGTGTGCCCGACACTCAGGTTGCCCGTTATTGCTCATTATCCTTGCCCGGTGAAAATGACAGTGCCGGCGATGTTCGCAGCAGCAACACCGATTCTCTTTACTACCTGGATTAAGCGATGACTGCTTTCTACCGAAGGCTCAAACAGCGTATTACAATCTCGGCTGCCTGTGCTTTAGCACTGGTTCTTGCTAGCCAGTCGCTGTTGGCCGCGGTTGTTGAGGGGGTCGGCCATGCCAGCATCCAGAATGGTGACATTGAAAGCGCCAGAGCCCAGGCACGGCAGGCGGCTATGCGCGACATGGCATTGCAATACGACGCCCGTATCAGCAACAGCGATACAATTGAAAACGGCGTGCTGACGAATTCGCGCTTGCGCGTTACCAGCAATGTCGGCGCCCGCAATGTGCAGGTGGTGGATGAGTTTCGCAGCGGCCAGTTGCTGCGCTTGACTCTGCGCGCAGACATGACCTCCCAGCAACGCAGTTGTGGTCACGGTGCTGCGTCGACGTTGAAAAAACGCGTGGCGATTACCGGATTTCCATTGTTGTACCCTGATCACGCCCGCGTTGGGCGGCTGGATGATGCCGGCGAAATGCTGCCGCAGCAGTTACAAATGCGTTTGCGTGAAGCCGGTAGCGTGCAGATTCTTGCGGCGACCAATTTGCGGATGTATGGCGATTTACTGAACGCACCGACTGCCCAGCAAGATGACAATCGGCTGACCAATGTACGCCAGTTGGCTCGGGAACTGGGCGCCCAGTTTGTAGTTAGCGGTGTTATACGAGACCTGGATGTGGCTGACCCTTCGGCCTGGAATACGTCGGTACTCGGCAAATTGAAGCGTAGCGTGGGGGCGGTAGACCAGAGCCGGCGCTTTATTGCGGATATGGTGATTTACGATGGTTTTAGTGGGGCGCCGGTTTACCAGCAGCGCTTTAGTGCCCGCGAGCAATGGAACGCTGGCCTCGGCAGTGCCAAGGGTTTTGCTTCGGCCGGTTTTGAACAAACCGACTATGGTAAAGCGGTAGCGCAGGTAATGGATGACATGGCCAAGTCAGTGACGGATGCGCTGAATTGCCAGCCGTTTATGACCCGAATCAATCGCGTTGACGGTGAACTTGCCACTATTGAATCGGGAGCCACCTCCGGATTAAGGCCGTCAGCAACGCTGCAGGTGTACCGCAGTGCACAGCATTTTGAGGCTCTGGACGCAACACCTGAGCTGACGGAAACCGGGGTCAACATCACACTCAACAATGTTCATCCCGAGTTCGCTTCCGGTAAGTTGTCGGCCCATGGTGGCCAAACCAATATCCAGCAGGACGATATCGCCGTGGTGTGGTAGTGCGTTGCGTGAATTATCGTTTGCCAAAGAAAAGGCCCGCATATGCGGGCCTTTTCTGATGTGTCTGGGCCAAAACAGTTATCGGTTATGCGGCTTCCTTAGAGGCGACATCGCGGATTTTGCTGATCATCGAACGCAGACCGTTGCCGCGGGTTGGCGAAATGTGGCGGAATAAATCCAGGCGTTCAAACAGCTCGTCGATGTCGATGGCCAGCAGTTCACGGGGTTCGTGATTGTTCAGCGCCACCAGAATGATCGCCGCCAGCCCACGCACAATAATGGCATCAGAATCGATCAGCAGGAACAGCTTGCCGCTGGCTTCTTCGTAGTGGTGAGTCAGCCACACCTGGCTCTGGCAGCCGTGCACGTAATTCTTTTCATTGCGTTCGGAATCTGGAAACGGTGGTAGCTGTTTACCTAGGTCGATGATGAACGCGTAACGATCTTCCCAGTCGTCCAGCAGCTCGAAGGCTTCAAACACGTCTTCCATTGTGGTGCTGGTACCCAGCGGATTTTTCGTGAAGTCGGTTGCGCTGTTGGTCATTACAACATCCCCAGTTCCAGTTTGGCTTCGTCGGTCAGCATATCGCTGTTCCAGGGCGGGTCAAAGGTCAGGTCTACAGTGACCTTATCAACGTTGGGCACATGTTCCAATTTGGTTTTCACATCCTCGGCAATCACCGGGCCCATGCCGCAACCCGCGGCGGTAAGCGTCATGGTGATGTGAATGTGATTGCCGTGCTCTGGTTCTTGCTTGATGGAGCAGTTATAAATCAGCCCCAGTTCTACAACGTTGACCGGAATCTCTGGGTCATAACAGTTACGCAGAGCTTCCCACATCTGATTTTCGTTTACCGTGCCATCTTCCGGAGTATCAAAATTACTGACCAGTGGCTTTTTGCCCAAAGCGTCGGCGTCGTGGCCTTCAATGCGCGCTAAATTGCCATTAACCGCCACTGTAAATGTGCCGCCCAGTGATTGGGTAATGGTGACAAAGGTATCCGAAGGAATCATGATTTCCGTTCCGGAGGGAACCAGGCGGGCTTCCACTTCGCGTTTGGTCAGTACAACTTCCCGTTCTTGCATCTGTTACTCCGTCATACCACTGTAAAGCTTTCGCCGCAGCCACATTCTGCGGTGGCGTTGGGGTTGCGAAACTCGAAGGTGGAGTTCACGCCTTCGGTAACAAAATCAATTTCAATACCGTTCACCAGTGACATGTGTTCGTCTTTTACAAACAGGTCTACGCCGTCGATATGAAATATTTGGTCATCGCTGCCGGACTCTTCCACCCACTGGGTTTCGTATTTAAAGCCGGAACATCCGCTCTTTTTAATGGCAAGACGAATGCCTAGCGCTTCGGGCCTTTTGTCCAACTGCTTGCGCACGTGTTTAATCGCACTGGGAGTCATGGTGACTGCAATGGTTGGGGTGAATACTTGGGCTGTCATAATTTCACCTCCATTAGGCAAATAAACGCTGTATTTTTTGCAGAGCAGCGAACAGCTGTTCTACTTCTTCCAAGGTATTGTAGAACGCGAACGACGCCCGTGCTGTACCACCGGGAAGCCCGTAATACTCCATCAGCGGCATGGCACAGTGGTGACCGGCGCGAATGGCAATACCCTGCTGATCGAGCAAAGTACCAATGTCACTGGGGTGCAGGCCATCAATCTTAAAGGATATCAGCGGCACTTTGTTGGGCGAAGTGCCAATTATGGTCATACCCGGCACGCTAGAGACCAGCTCGTTGGCGCGCTGGAGTAGGCCGCTTTCGGCCGCTTCCATTGCATCGCGATCGAGGGTGGCCAAATAATCAATAGCGGCGCCCAGGCCCACGGCTTCAGCGATGGCCGGAGTGCCGGCTTCAAACTTGTAAGGCAAGGTGTTGTAGGTGGTGCCAGCAAAGCTTACCCGTTCAATCATTTCGCCGCCGCCTTGCCAGGGGGGCATAGCTTCCAGCAACGCGGCTCTGCCATAGAGCACACCAATGCCGGTGGGGCCAAACAGCTTGTGCGCCGAGAACACGTAAAAATCGCAATCCAGCGCCTGCACATCGGGCTGGAAGTGGCCGACGGCCTGCGCGCCATCGACCAGCGTGATCACGCCCTGTGTTTTGGCTTTGGCCACCATGTCAGCCACCGGATTCACCGTGCCCAACGCGTTGGATACGTGGGTGATGGCCAGAACGCGGGTGCGCTCACCCAACAGTGAGTGAAACGAATCCATGTCCAGCTCGCCTTCCGGCGTTACATCAATCGGCAATACCTTGGCGCCGGTGCGCTCTGCCAGCATCTGCCAGGGCACGATGTTGGCGTGGTGCTCCATCTGACTCAGCAGGATTTCGTCACCGGGCTTGAGCAGCGGAGCCAGGCCGTTGGCCACCAGGTTGATAGCTTCGGTGGTGCCGCGAGTCCAGATAATTTCCCGTGCGCTGGGCGCATTTAAAAACTGCTGGACCTTCTTGCGCGCGCCTTCAAAGGCGGTAGTAGCGCGATCCGCCAAGGTGTGAGCACCCCGGTGAACGTTGGAGTGCATTTCCCGGTAATAGCTGTCCATGGCTTGCAACACCGCTTCCGGGCGTTGTGACGAAGCGCCGTTGTCCAGATACACCAGCGGTTTGCCGTTTACCTGTTGCGACAGTATAGGAAAATCCCGGCGTACCGCGTATACGTCAAACAGCGGTTGGGTGGTTTTGGCCACAGACAAAGTGCTCATAACCGATTATACCTCTTGGAATGCCTGGTCGAAAAACTGGTTCAGTCCGGTGTTGGCGGTGTTACGCACCAGTTCCACCGGAATCTGCGCCACCAGTTCATTGATAAACGCCATGGTCAGCAGAACTTTTGCATCACGGCGGCTAAGGCCACGGGATACAAGATAAAATATGGATTCGTTATCAAGCTGGCCAATGGTCGCGCCGTGGGCGCACTTTACGTCGTCAGCGTAAATTTCCAGTTCTGGCTTGGTGTTAATTTCCGCACCGTTGGTGAGCAGCAGGTTTTTGTTGCTCATGTTGGCGTTGGATTTTTGCGCATCCTGATGAATGTGTATACGGCCGTTAAAAATAGCGTGGGATTTGTCTGCCGCAATGTTGCGATAACTTTCTTCGCTGTTGCAGTGGGCCGCAACGTGTTCGATGGTGGTGTGGTTGTCGTAATGCTGGGTACCCTGGGTAACCACCACGCCATTGAGCTTGCACTCGCCACCTTCGCCTTCAAGGCGCACATGCAAGTCGTGACGGCGCAAGGTGCCACCAAAGCCAACGCTGTGGCTTTCAAAACGCGAGTTGCGCTGCTGGCGCACGCCGGTGGTGCCCATGTGCTGCACATTCTGACCTTCGGTATTCAGGCGCACACTGGTGATGTTAGCGCCATCGCCCAGGCTGAACTCGGTGGCGGTGTTGACCATCACCGGGCTTTCGCCGCTGGAAACATAGTCTTCCACCAGGGTGAGCTGGCTGTTGCTGCCTGCGGCTACCAAAATACAAGGGAAGGCAGACCCGCTGTGGCTGGCGCTGGTGTGGTGAATCACAAACAGCGGCTGGTCGAGCACGGTGCCTGGCTGCAACTGAATCAGCAGGCCGTCTTCAAAGCGCGCAGCGTTCAGCGACGTCAGGTTTATCGAACCGTGTTTTGCTGGCTGATCGCTGATGGATTTGCCAAGCAGGTCGGCGGCAAGCTCGGCGTCATCGCCGTCCAAATCACTGAAACGCTGTATGCTAAGGCCTTTCAGCGCTGGGTAGTTGCTGGCTTCGGGGCGCACAACGCCATTTACCAGCACCACGGTGTAACCCTGAATGTCGGCTTCGGCGCCGGCACTGGCGTTCAGTGGCAAAGAGCTGGCCATGTCATCGGTCAGTTTCAGATGCTTGGCTGAGTACTTCCAGTTTTCAGTTTTGCGCGTCGGCAGCAGCAAACCCGTCAGAGCGCTGGCT
Source organism: Marinobacter psychrophilus (assembly GCF_001043175.1). Classification (NCBI taxonomy): domain Bacteria; kingdom Pseudomonadati; phylum Pseudomonadota; class Gammaproteobacteria; order Pseudomonadales; family Marinobacteraceae; genus Marinobacter; species Marinobacter psychrophilus. Next base: position 3,352,522 of record NZ_CP011494.1, on the reverse strand, counting down.
CTGTTAGCGCGTAGTGTTAGCAATGGCTCGGGCAGAGCCTGACCCGCTGATTGCAAAAAGGCACTGGAAAGCGTAGATGCAGATTTCATGTCGCGACCTCCCGATCAGTGGCTGGCAGCTGTGTTATCTTTGACGCCGAGCCAACCATAGCCTTTCGCTTCCAGTTCCAAGGCCAGTTCGCGGCCGCCTGATTTGATGATTTTACCATCAGCCAGTACGTGTACGTAATCTGGAATTATGTGGTCCAGCAGGCGCTGATAATGGGTAATCATCAGAATGGCGCGATCGGGTGCACGTAAGGCGTTTACGCCGTCAGAAACCACTTTCAGGGCGTCTATATCGAGGCCGGAGTCCGTTTCGTCAAGAATGGCGAGTTTTGGCTGCAGCAGCAACGCCTGCATGATTTCGTTACGCTTCTTTTCGCCACCAGAGAAGCCTTCGTTCACGCCGCGTTTGAGAAACGCTGGGTCCAGGTCGACCTGTTTGGAGACCTCTTTAGCCAGCTTCATGAATTCAGCGGCGTTCATGTCGTCTTTACCCTGGTGCTTGCGCATCGCGTTAACGGCGGTGCGCAGGAATTGCAGGTTGCTGACGCCGGGAATTTCAACCGGATATTGGAACGCCAGAAAAACGCCTTCGCGGGCACGCTCTTCGGTGGGTAGTTCAAGCAGGTTGTCGCCATTGAGGGTAACTTCGCCTTCGGTGACTTCAAATGCGTCATTGCCTGCCAGCACCTGCGACAGGGTACTTTTACCGGATCCGTTGGGGCCCATGATGGCGTGGACTTCGCCGGCTTTTATTTCCAGATTGATGCCTTTGAGAATCTGTTTGCCTTCAACGGAGGCGTGCAGGTTTTTGATGCTCAGCATTTGTAATTTCTCTCTTTTAAGCTTTTGAATTCGTTTCAATCAAATTTTGGGCTGTTATAAAGCTTAACCGACCGAGCCTTCCAGGCTGACTTCCAGCAGTTTGCCGGCTTCTACTGCAAACTCCATGGGCAGCTCTTTAAAGACTTCTTTACAGAAACCGTTAACGATCATGGATACGGCCTGTTCCGCGTTGATACCGCGCTGGCGGCAAAGGAACATCTGTTCGTCGCTGACTTTTGACGTGGTCGCCTCGTGTTCCACGATGGCCGACTTATTCTTGCTTTCTATGTACGGGAAAGTGTGGGCGCCGCAGCGGTCACCAATCAGCAGGGAGTCGCACTGGGTGAAGTTTCGTGCACCTTCGGCTCCCGGATTGAACTTGATCAGGCCGCGGTAGGTGTTTGAGCTGCGACCGGCAGAAATACCCTTGGAAATTACCGTGCTGCGGGTATTTTTACCCAAATGAATCATTTTTGTGCCGGTGTCGGCCTGCTGGTAGTTGTGGGTCAGCGCGACTGAGTAAAATTCACCGACGCTGTTGTCGCCGCGCAGTACGCAGCTGGGGTACTTCCAGGTGACCGCTGAACCGGTTTCGACCTGGGTCCAGGATACTTTGGAGTTGTCACCGATGCAGGCGGCGCGTTTTGTGACGAAGTTGAAGATGCCGCCTTTGCCGTTTTCGTCGCCTGGGTACCAGTTCTGTACCGTGGAGTATTTGATCTGGGAGTCTTTTAGCAGCACCAGTTCGACGACTGCAGCGTGCAGCTGGTTTTCGTCGCGCATAGGTGCAGTGCAACCTTCCAGATAGCTGACGTAACTGCCTTCGTCGGCAATGATCAAGGTGCGCTCGAACTGACCGGTGTTGGCAGCATTGATGCGGAAGTAGGTCGACAATTCCATCGGACAACGCACACCTTTGGGGATGTACACAAAGGAGCCGTCGGAGAATACCGCCGAATTCAGCGCAGCAAAATAATTGTCAGCGGCAGGAACCACGCTGCCCAGATACTTTTTCACCAGTTCCGGGTATTTCTGAACCGCTTCTGAAATCGGGCAGAAGATAACGCCGGCTTTTTCCAGGGGCTCTTTGAAGGTGGTCACGACAGAGACAGAGTCAAATACTGCGTCTACAGCAACGCCCGCTAATTTAGCCCGTTCGTGCAGCGGAATACCCAATTTTTCATAGGTGCGCAGCAGCTCGGGATCGACTTCGTCGAGGCTCTGAGGCATATCTTCCGGGCGCTTGGGCGCGGAATAATAGGAAATGTCGTTGTATTTTACCTTTGGGTAATTAACGTGTGCCCAGTCAGGCTCTTCCATATCGAGCCAGCGACGATAGGCTTTAAGGCGCCACTCCAGCATGAATTCGGGTTCTTGCTTAAGTGCAGAAAGACGGCGAATTACGTCTTCATTAAGGCCCGGCTCAAAGGTATCTGACTCAATCTCGGTTACGAAACCGTGTTCGTAATCCCGCTTGATGAGTTCTCTTACCTCTTTGTCTGTGGTCGCCATAATCGTCGCTCCGTGTTCTTTTATCGTGGGCTGTGACGCCCTTTAATTTGCTAGCAACCGCAAGGGTTGCAGGGCTGATCTGTTGCTTGCTGACTGTGATTGTACAATACCAGAGTAATTTAGTCAGGTATTAAATCGAGGAAAACCCTTTTTAGGCCGCAAACCATTTTTAAAGCGGTTTGCGCGTCTGGGTTACGGTCAGTGCGCACTATTATACGTGCAGTTTAGCTTTGTATGCCATTCGGTAGGATACGTGTCAGGTAGCTGTTAACAAGCTGCGCGGGAGCGTTTTGAGGCACGGGAATACGTACAATGTAGCCGCTGCCGGGGGCGCAATCCATGGCGCCCCCATTGAAATTTTCCATAGCAGGCAGGCTGAATCGCAGGTTGCCGCTGGGGGTGACCAGTTCCAGCAGGTCACCGATGGAGAATTTGTTTTTCACGGTGATGGTAAGCCACTGGTCGTTGGCGTCAGCGATGGCACCCACCACCTGCTGACTGCCGAGATAGGATGAACCCTGCTCGTAACTCTGATATTCCTGGGGCAGGTGGCGGCGCAGGAACCCTTCGGTGTAACCGCGGTTCGATAGAGCTTCGAGCTCGTCCATCAGGCTCATGTCAAAAGGCTTGCCTTGTACCGCTTCGTCGATGGCCCGGCGGTAGGCCTGGGTAGTGCGTGCGACGTAATAAGTGCTTTTGGTGCGGCCTTCAATTTTCAGTGAGTGCACGCCCATTTCAGACAGGGCGGCCACGTGCTGCACCGCGCGCAGGTCACGAGAATTCATGATGTAGGTGCCGTGTTCGTCTTCATAAGCGGGAATTAAGCTGCCAGGACGGTTGGGTTCTTCCAGCAAAATTTCCCTGGGTTCAACCTCCTGCACAGGGCAATCAGAAGTGCGGGCGATCAAGTCGCCGGTTTGATCGTGGCCGTGTGCCACCGGTTTGTAGTTCCAACGACAGGCGTTAGTGCAGGCGCCTTGGTTGGCATCGCGGTGGTTCATGTAGCCCGACAACAGGCAGCGGCCGGAGTAGGCCATGCACAGGGCGCCATGTACAAACACTTCCAATTCCATCTGCGGCACCCGCTCGCGGATCTCGCGAATTTCGTTCAGTGCCAGTTCCCGTGACAGAATGACCCGGTTGATGCCTTGGCGGCGCCAGAACTCCACCGTTGCCCAGTTTACCGCGTTGGCCTGAACAGACAGGTGTATGGGCTGGTCTGGCCACTGCTCCTTTACCAGCATGATTAAACCCGGGTCGGACATGATAAGTGCATCGGGTTGTTGCTCCAGTACCGGCGCCAGATCTTTCAGATAGGAGCGAACCTTGTCGTTGTGGGGTGCAATGTTAGATACCACATAGAATTGCTTGCCCAAACTGTGAGCGCGCTCGATACCGGCACCCAGGGCGGCTGCGTTCTTGAAACTGTTGTTGCGAACCCGCAAAGAATAGCGTGGCTGGCCGGCATAAACCGCATCGGCGCCATAGGCAAAGGCGGTTTCAAGGTGCTCAGGGGTGCCGGCAGGCGCAAGCAATTCTGGGGTGTTCATAACGGGCTCCAGGATGAGTATGTTGAGGATAGGGCGCTTATCAAGAGTAGCGAGCGCGCCATTGTGCCCGAGCCAATCGGAATTTCAGTTGACCTCGCTCAAGGGTATTATGGATTAATTTCAGCTAACATCTGTACGCTGAATGCTCTGATGGTTTATCTTTCACCACCGAATTTTTTTAAAGATGACAATAAATTCTGAGTCAGGAGGGGCTTCATGGCTGTAAACGGGCAGCAGCAGGCTGTGCGGGCATCTTTGAGTATCCGCGTGCGTGTTTTAATTGACGGCCAGCTGGCCAGAGGAAAGGTTGGTGTAGAGGTGGTGGCATCGCAGCTACACATGAGCCGCTATACCTTGCACAAAAAATTGAAAGCGGAAGGGCTGACCTTTGCACGTATATTGGAGGACGTTCGCCGCAAGCAGGCGTTGGCCTACATGCAGGACAAAACCAAGCCGCTGGTAGAGATTGCCGAACAGCTTGGGTTCTCAGAACTGAGCGCATTCAGCCGGGCGTTCAAACGTTGGATGGGTTCGTCGCCGGCTGAATACCGCTCGGTCAGGTTTTCCTGAATCGAGATTAGAACTTTTTGAACACCAGGCTACCGTTGGTGCCGCCAAAGCCGAAACTATTGCTCATCACATATTCCAGGTTCTGGTTTTCGCGCACTTCGCGCACGACCGGGTAACCTTCTGCGCCTTCGTCCAGGTTTTCGATGTTGGCTGATGGGCAAATAAAGTTTTCACGCTGCATGATCAGGCTGTAAATGGCTTCGTGCACGCCTGCCGCGCCCAGAGCGTGACCGCTCAGTGCTTTGGTAGAGCTCAGCGGCGGAATGCGGTCTCCAAAGGCCTGCTTGATAGCTTTCAGCTCGGTGATGTCGCCGGCGGTTGTGCTGGTGCCGTGGGTGTTGATGTAGCTGATTTCGCCGTCGATGTTTTTCATCGCCTGCTGCATGCAGCGTACTGCACCCTCGCCGCTGGGAGCGACCATATCAGCGCCATCAGAGGTTGCGCCAAAACCGACGATTTCCGCCAGAATGTTGGCGCCGCGGGCTTGTGCGTGCTCCAGAGCTTCCAGCACCAGGGTGCCGCCGCCGCCCGAAATCACGAAACCGTCACGGTTAGCATCGTAGGTGCGCGACGCTTTCTCCGGGGTGTCGTTGTACTTGGTGGACAGCGCGCCCATGGCGTCGAACAACATGCTCAGGCTCCAGTGGATGTCGTCGCCACCGCCCGCCAGCATGACGTCCTGGCGGCCCATAGCAATCAAGTCTGCAGCGTGGCCAACCGCGTGGGTACTGGTAGCACAGGCCGACGTAACGCCGTAGTTAACACCGGTGATGCCGAACGCCGTAGCAATGCTGGCATTGATAGAGCTGCCCATGGTGCGTGGCACCCGGTAAGGGCCCACCCGGCGAATGCCTTTTGCACGATGGGTGTCGATGGCGTCCATCAGCTCCACGGTAGATGCGCCACCGGTGCCAAAAATAGCCCCGGTGGTGTTGGCGCGGATCTGCTCGTCGGTCAGGCCGGACTGGGCCAGAGCTTCTACCGTCGACAGGTGGGCGTAGCCGGAGGCCGGGCACATAAAGCGCCACAGCTTGCGGTCAATCAATTCTGGAAGGTTCAGGTTGATCTGACCGCAAATCTGGCTCCGTAGGCCATTATCACGGGCTTCTTCACTGAAGCCGATACCGGACTTTACTTCCCGCAGTGATTTGGTTACAGCCTTTATGTCGGTTCCAAGGCTGGACACAATGCCCATCCCAGTGATTACAACGCGACGCATGTCAGTCACTCCTAAAAATTGTCGGTGGAAGTGAACAGGCCTACACGTAGGTCTTTGGCCGTATAAATTTCCTTGCCGTCCACTTCCATGCGGCCATCAGCGATAGCCATGGTTAACTTACGCTTTATAAGACGTTTGAAGTCAAGATGGTAAGTGACTTTTTTGGCATTAGGAAGAACCTGGCCAAAGAATTTCACTTGACCCGAGCCCAGCGCGCGGCCTTTGCCCTTGCCACCGGTCCATGCCAGGTAGAAACCGAGCAGCTGCCACATGGCGTCAAGGCCCAGGCAACCCGGCATAACGGGATCGCTGTCAAAGTGCACCTTGAAGAACCACAGGTCCGGGTTGATATCCAGCTCTGCGGTCAGGCCGCCTTTGCCGTAAAGCCCACCTTCGTTCCCAATGTGGGTGATGCGGTCGAACATCAGCATTTCATCAATGGGCAGGCGCATGCCAGCGCCCTTGAACAATTCACCGTGACCGCAGTCGATCAGGTCTTGTTTGCTAAACGTGTTGGGGTACGGGTTGGAATCCATAGTGCCGATGTCTCTTTCACAAGATGATTTTCCACAACTCTAGCTCGAAATTCGCCGGATGCTATTGACCATTAGTGGATAATTACAAAGTTTGCGCAATGTTTACCCGATTTTACCGTCTGGCCGTGGGCTAGCGAGTATGTGGGTGTAGCGCCATAAAAAGACACCAAAGGCGATCAACCATAGCATTGTGCTGACGCCAATGCCGGCGTGCCAGCCTAGAATATTGAAGGCAGTCAGCACCCGTGCCACCGCTGCCAGATGAATCAATACAAAGGCGGTTGCCATGCCCCGTGGCAGTACCAAGGGTCGGCCGGTGTGACCTAGGGTTACCCGTGCTATAACCCCAAATATCAGGCAGCCAATGGCGCCAGCGCCGGCAGCGTGGGCCCAGGCGATTGAAGGCCAGCCGGCCAGCAAGTGCCCGGCTAGAAGAGTCAGCGCCACCGGCACCCATAGAATCGACAGGTGTAAAATCCACAACAGCGGTTCTTTTCGTGTCAGCCAGCCTTTCCAGTGGTAAAGCCGCACCAGCATAATGCCAGCAGCAACGATGGCCATCACTCCAGCGAGGGTGCGCCAGCCGCTCACCAGCGTTGCTAGTAGCACAATCATCGCAAATACGCTGGCCATATCCAGTTTGGCCGAATTTTTCACCAGTGAAGGGCTCAGCCCCTGCCGGCCCAGATAACCGCTGGTGAAGGCTGGTGTGATGCGCCCGCCAACAATGCTGATCAGGGCCAGGCCCATCAGCAGTGCACCGTAACCATAAACCGGATCAAGACGGATAACGAGGCCGATTTGCATCAGCCATAAAAGGCCCAGTACCACTAATATCATCAGTTGGCGTTTCTGCCGCGCGTGCCAGACACGCCAGCCGGCATCGATCATGACCAACGGCAGAAAGGCCAGGTTCACACCCTGCACCAGCCAAACGGGAAGATCACCGCCAAATGCCAGCAATAGCCGGCCAGCAATCCATACACCCCAAAGTAGAACCAAACGCAGCCCATGAATGCGATCGGTTTGGGTCCAGGTGCAGACTGCCGTTAGCAGAAAGCCCGCAATGGCGGCGGTCAGGAAACCGAACAGCATCTCGTGCTGGTGCCAGAGCACCCCGGGCAAAGCTAATGGCAGTTGTAAGATACCTGTTGCCTGGAGTACCCATACTGGCAACACAACAACAACCAGCAGGGCCATCGATAGAAAGAAAATGCGAAAAGGGTAACCGAACAATTGACCGATACTGGCGCGGTCAGCGGAGGGTGTCGGAATCGCCATGAAGGATCTCCGTTAATAGTGGTATTTTAAGTATATGTTAAAGCAGGGCCAGTTCAAATGACATACCCGCATAGGAGTAGTGTGCGTACAATGGCGTTTTTTCGCCGCGCTTTTGCCCTTTGATTTGGGCTGAGATAGGCTATTTTGCGCGGTTTATAATCAACTTCATCGAAATTAAGGAACCTTGCCCGTGTACATGACTTTAAAAAGCATACACATGCTCACCGCGTATTTGACAGTGACGCTTTTCGCACTGCGTCTGCTGATGGATGCCGTGGGCCGCCCCGGTTGGCGGCAAACGCCTTTGCGCTGGATCCCCCACGCTAACGACACGGTGCTGCTGGTCAGTGCTGTCAGCCTGGTGTTTGTAACGCCGTGGATGCCGTTAGTACACGGCTGGTTAACAGCCAAGATAATTCTGCTGGTGGGTTATATCGTAGCCGGTCTGTTTGCCCTTAAAGTCAGTGTTGATAAGCGCGCACGCATCGTGGCAGCGGTGCTTGCCCTGTTGCAGATAGCCGCGATATTCCACTTGGCGACGGCCAAACCGATACTCTTCTCCTAACGCTGTTCGGCTTTTTAACGGCCGCTGAATAACTCCGGAAGGTCGGCGGACTCTGCCGAGTTGGCCCACTCTTTGCGTTCGGCACTGCAAATGGCCAGGTGCATGCGCAGCAACGTGAACAAGGCCAGCGCAAATATCAGCATGAAGTTAGTTTGCCAGATGCCGGTTATATTACTGATGGCGGCGAATGCCAGTAGCATCGGGGCGGCAAGAATGGCTCCGGCCATCATGAGTATGGCGGTCGCCGTGTTTACTTTATGGGGATAGTGCTGGGAATAGTGCTGGGGATAGTGCTGGGAATAGTACCGTGTAATTTGGCTAGATAATGTCGCTTGGCCAAGAGCAAGAAATAAGCCCAATGCAATCATCAGCGTTGAAAAAAGTGGCAGGCCGAGGCTTAAGGTAAAGGGAATCTCGCGGTTGATGCCATGAATTTGATAATGGGTTGGGGGGTAGCTGAGCATAAACGTCACGATTAATATGCCGGTCAGACTGTGGTACATCATCCGCCGCGCGCCGAATCGCCATGTCAGCTTTATGGCCGGGGCATGAAATAGCGCTGCAGGTATTACCCAAAGTAAACCGGTAAGCGCTGCGTGACCAACGTCAAGCTGATACAGCCCCGCCAGATAATGCGGCAGCCACAGGGCAAGAACAATAAAGCTGGCAGACACGCCGCTGTAAAACACTGCAAAACGCCACATCAGACGGTTTTTCTTAATGCAAGGTGTTCCGGCCCCGTGCCTGATCGTTTTTGCGCCTATGACATTCGCGGGCATTGCCCGCCGGTCAGCGTTTATTCCGAACGCCAAACGTAACCCAGAGCCTGCCAAAACAATCAGCGCTAGTACCAGGCTGAGGGTGTTTGCCTGCAGGTGTAATCGGTTTTCCAATACTAATCCGCCGATCCCGCAAAGCAGCAGCGCCAAAGCACCCAAAAGGTACGCCGAAGTTTTTGGTGCAAGCTCCGGCTCAAGCGGCACTTCCTGCGCTTGATGATCCGATTGAAAACGTTTTTTTTGCACACTACGGCCTCATTTATAGAGCTTTTTTGGCGACTGCAGATGTTACCAAAACCATGAATATTCGGGCCGGGGCATCAGGGGTACCTCCTGCTGGGGAGCGATGGGGTAGGTTTTTGCGTAGCAACAGGGGCAAGGGGATAGGGTGTTAATTTCTCTGGTGGGGTAGGCGCCATAGACGTTGATATGCATCAATTATAAGTGGCTGTTAAGTGTGGGCTAATACACTCATAGACCACCGCAACGTCTGTAACGGTGCCGATGAATTCGCCGGGAATCCCTCTATGAAAATAATGATCGCCTACGATGGCTCGCGCAATGCCAAACAGGCGTTGGCACAAACCATCACCATGTTCCACTCGCTCAAACCTACCCTCAGCCTGGTTGCCGTAGCCGAGAACCCGCGTGACATAACCGCAAGCAACGAGGACTTGTTTCAGGAAGAACTGGTCAGTTTAAAACAGGCCTTGCAAGAAGCTCTGGACATGTGCGTCCGGGAAGGCATCAGCGCCAACTCCCTGTTACTGGAGGGAGATGCACGCAAGATGTTGCTCTACGCCGCTGAAAATAAAGTGCAGCCAAACATGTTGGTGATTGCCCGCCACAGTGAAGAGCCGGACGGCGGTTTTATTGCCCGTTCACTGACTTATTTCGTCGATGAGCTGGACTACATGACATTCGGTAAGGTCAGTTCGTTTCTGGCGCGCCGTGTGCAATGCCCACTGCTTATTCTGCCTAGCTGCTGATCGCCTCTGGCGCTGTAGTAACCGACAGAACTGAAAGAACTGGAAGCCCCCGGAGGCTTAAATGAAAGTCGCAGCTATATTCGGTTTTAAAAATCCAGAGATCAAAGCACTGCACCTGACCTGGATTGCGTTCTTCATCACATTTTACGTGTGGTTTAACATGGCGCCGCTGGCGTCGAGCATGCTGAAAAGCGTGAACTGGCTAACCGCTGATGATTTGCGCCTGTTTGCCATTTGTAACGTGGCGCTGACCATACCCGCACGAATTATTGTGGGTATGGCACTGGACCGCTTCGGCCCGCGCCGGGTGTTTTCGATTTTGATGGTGCTGATGTCGATACCGGCCCTGACCTTCGCCTTCGGTAATACCATGACCCAACTGCTGGTTAGTCGCCTTGTGCTCAGCTCCATTGGCGCCAGCTTCGTGGTGGGTATTCACATGACCGCCATGTGGTTCAAGCCCCGCGATATCGGCTTTGCCGAGGGCTTCTACGCCGGTTGGGGCAACTTCGGCTCGGCTGCTGCTGCGCTAACGTTGCCGACCATTGCCCTGCAAATGTACGGCGGTGATGATGGCTGGCGCTGGGCCATTGCCCAGAGTGCCATCGTGATGGCGCTGTATGGCGTGTACTACTGGTTTGCGGTTACCGATGGCCCCGTTGGAACCGTGCATCGCAAGCCCCGTAAAGCGAGTGCGTTGGAAGTCAGTACCTGGGGCGACATGGTTAAGCTGATTCTATGGACCATTCCTTTGATTGGCGTACTGGCCATTCTGGTGTGGCGTATTCAGAACATGGGTTATCTAAGCGTGACGGGTGCGGTCGTGGCCTACGTGGTGATCTGTTCCATTGTTTGCTACCAGATTGTGCAGATTCTGCGGGTTAACGTTCCTATCCTGAAAAAGGGTGTACCGGAAGACGACAAGTACCCGTTTAACAGCGTTGCCGCATTGAACAGCACCTACTTTGCCAACTTTGGTGCGGAACTGGCGGTTGTGTCCATGTTGCCGATGTTCTTTGAGGAAACCTGGAGCTTGGGCGCTGCCGCCGCCGGAATGGTGGCTGCCTCTTTCGCCTTCGTGAACCTGGTTGCCCGGCCTATGGGTGGCCTGGTGTCGGACCGCATGGGCAACCGCCGCTTTGTGATGCTCAGCTATATGTTTGGTATTGCGGTGGGCTTTGCACTCATGGGTATGCTGAATTCCAGCTGGCCGCTGATTGTGGCCGTGGGCGTGACCGTGTTTACCTCATTTTTTGTGCAGGGTGCTGAAGGCGCTACCTTTGGTATTATCCCGTCCATAAAACGCCGTTTGACCGGGCAGATTTCCGGTATGGCCGGAGCTTACGGTAACGTAGGTGCGGTGGTTTATTTGACAATCTTCACTTTTGTGACGCCCTCCCAGTTTTTCTACATTATTGCCGTTGGTGCGTTTGTAAGTTGGTTACTGTGCTTTATGTGGCTGAAAGAGCCGGAATCGGGTTTCGCCGATGAATACGCAGTGTCGTCAGTAGACTTGCAGATAGAGGAAGAGGACCGTATCCGCACGGCGTCCCTTGGCTAAGACAGTTTGGCGCACAGAAAAAACCCGCCGGGAGTGATTTCAGCGGGTTTTTTTTGAGGATAAGGGGCAGATTTAAAATCTGTCCCCAGCCCGTAAGCCCCAGGCTGAAAAGTGCGGGTTGGCAAAGTTTGGCTTGCCGTACACCATGGGCTTGTTGTCCAGGGTAATCAGTTGGCCACCGGCTGCACGCAGCACAGCGTCACCGGCAGCAATGTCCCATTCCATAGTGGGCCCCAGTCGCGGATACACATCCGCTTCACCGGCGGCCAGCAGGCAAAGCTTTAGTGAAGAGCCTGCACTGGTCTGGCTGGCGACCTTGGCACCGGCTAAAAATCGCGCCAGAGCGGCTTCGTCGCCGTGGGAGCGGCTGGCGACAACGGTTAACCCGGCCGCTGGCACAGGGCGGCACTGAATGGCCTTGCGTTCGCCGTTTTCCTCTACAAAAGCACCTAGCCCGAGGCCACCAGCGAACAGTCGCTTCAGAGCCGGTGCCAGAACCACGCCCAGTACCGGCACGCCGTTTTCAATCAGCGCAATGTTAACGGTGAACTCGCCGTTGCGGTTGATGAATTCTTTTGTGCCGTCCAGGGGGTCTACCAGCCAGAATCGGTCGCCGGTTTTTGGTGTATTGCCGGCGGCGGCCTGCTCCTCCGCGACAATAGGAATTCCCCTGTCCAGTGCCTGCAGCGCCGGCAAAATGAGCGCTTCGGCCAGCTCGTCGGCTTCTGTAACTGGCGATGCGTCGCTCTTCGTACGCACGTCAATATTGCCGCCGTAAATGTTCATGATGGCGTTGCCGGCGTCGTGCGCAATGGGTAGAAGCTTTTCAAGCAAGGATGCGTAAGCGTCCATTTTCATTGATTTTTCGCCATTCGAATAAAGTGGTGGTGAACAAGACGCACGCTAAGGTACACCAACGCCAGAGTGACCGGTATGGCGATGCCCAGAACAAGAGACTTGTTGAAAACAATACCGGCTTCATAAACGGAATCGAGCACCAGTTTAAGCAGCCCTATCAAATAGTAGGTAATCGCAACCACTGAAAAACCTTCAACGGTGTGTTGCATCATTAGCTGAATTTTGGAACGCCTATCCATAGAACTCAGCAACTGCTGATTCTGGCTTTGAATCGCCAGCTCTACCCGCGTTCGCATCATGTCTGAGGCACGGTCTACCCGCCTCGACAGATCTTCGAGGCGTTCGCCAACGGCTTCGCAAGTTTTTACTGCCGGTGTCAGGCGCCGTGTCAAAAACTCGGTCAGGGTAAGGTGCCCAGTCAGTTCATCTTCTTTGAGTTCGTCCAGACGTGTCATTACCAGCTGGTGATAGGCCCGTGTGGCTGAAAATCGAAAGGTAGCGCGGGCGCGAAAGGCTTCAATGCGCGCGGCAATGTAGGTCAACCGGGTTAGCAGCGCCTGCTCGTCTACGTCTTGATTGTCTGCCAACGTTTGGGTAACCAGTACGAGCTGCTGATCCATATCATTTAACGATGGTGTGATCTCGCGGGCGACAGGCAGCGCCAGCAATGACATCAAGCGATAAATTTCTATTTCCATCAGGCGCTGGGTCAGTCGCCCTAGCTGGCTGTTCGACATTTTGTGATTTATCACCATAAATCGCCCGAAGCCGTCACTGTGCAGCTGGAAGGTACTCCAAACCTTTGCGGCTCCCTCCTGCGGACTGCTGCCTATAAGGCGTAAACCCTCGAAATGTGTACGCACGTAGTCAGGGTTTTCGCGGGCCCTATCAGCACTGCCTTTCTGGATATCCAGATGAAATGCGGCTATGACGGTGCCGCTTAATTCCGCAAGCCAGCCCTCTGGCAGTAGGTTAATGGCGTTTTCGGAAAAAGGTACAGACCGGTTGGGGGCCAGATTCACAAACGTGTATGAGGCAAATTCCATATGCATTTCCCGCCTAACCCGCAGGTCACCAAAGGTTTGCTCAAAACAGCCTACTTCTTGCTGGGGTGGAACATGGCCAAGCAGTGTATGAAGAGTTTGCAAATGTTGGAACTGGCTCTGGCGTTGCTCAGGATTGGTCAGCACCGCAATGTGGCTGACTCGTGCCGGCGAGGGAAGTATCTGGAACGGGCGAGAATGCAGCTCGTCATAAAAATCACCCCGTAAAGGGTGGATATCGAGGTTGGCCAGTAACTCGCTCACGCTGGGGCTGATCCTTTTGTTAGACAAAGAAGTGGTAAAGGATGCCCTGAATAGTAACCCGGAAGAGGTGTTTGACAATAGCGAGCAGAGAGGGCCTAGCAAGCGTTTCTCTGCTCGGTGTTCAACATTAGTGGTCCTTGAATACCACCGTCTCATCAAGAGAGACGCGGCTAGTGCGCGTGTTGTTTGCCTTCACCTCTGAGTCGTCGTAACCAAAACAGATACCAAACACCACGCCGATGTTTTCCTCCAGTCCAAAGGCAGTACGAACCAGGTCAGGATGGGATCGCAAACTACCCATAGCACAGGAACTGATGCCTTGAGCCGTCATTGCCAGCATCAGAGTTTGGGCATAGATGCCGACATCGACTGCGATGGTGGCGCCAAAAGAGCGATCCATGCAAAGAAAGGCTACATGTGGCGCATCAAAGAACTCGAAGTTGCGCAGCGCCGCTCGGCTACGTCCAGCTTTGTCGTCGCGGGCAATTTCCATTTCTCCGTACAGTGCTGCGGCGCAGTCAACTTGCCGGCCGCGATAAACGCCCTCAAATTTGCTGACGTAGCTAAAATCAGGTTCAGAGGGTGTTCCCGCCATTGCCCGACCGATAAACTGATCTCGCAATGAGTCTCTTAGATCGCCAGAAGCAACCACGGTATACCAAGGTTGAGTGTTGCAGTTTGACGGTGCTTGCTGTGCCTGTTCGAACACGTCGCGCATGGTTTCTTCAGGAACCGTTTTTGGCAAAAAACCACGGACGGAGCGCCGCTGAAAAATGGCATCTACCAGAGACATCGTAGGCTTGCTGATTGCATTCATAGGAGGTTCCAAAATAATGAGTAAGCGGTGTTGTTTTTCAGTCGTTTAGATTTTTTATAACGTCGGTGTTTATGAACCTCACGTCCCGACACCGTCAGAACGTGAGGTTGAGCTCATGATTGAGCGGGTTAGAAAAACACGCCTGGAAGCCAGGTAGCGATTTTTGGAAAGACCATGATGATGCCAATGGCTATGATTTCGATGATGACGAACGGAACGACTGAGGTGTAGATGTCCTTCATGGTAATGTTTGGCGGTACGACACCTTTTAGATAAAACAGGTTAAATCCGAAGGGCGGAGTCTTATAGCCGATTTCCATGTTGATCACGAACAATATGCCGAACCAGATCGGATCGAAGCCAAGGGATTTTACGATGGGCATGAACACCGGCAGAGTGATCAGCATGATGCCAACCGGGTCGAGCACCATGGCCAGGAAGAATATAATCACCATCATTGCAATGATGATGCCCCACGGACCGCCGGGAATGTGCTGCATCATGCCTTCTATCAGATCTTGAGCTCCCATGCTCTGGTACGCCGCGCTAAACGCGTGAGCGGCAAACAGTATCCACATGATCATGCCCGTAAGCTTGAAGGTACGGATAGCTGCTTCCTGCAGGATACTCCACTTAAACTGGCGATAGACGGCCGCCGAAATCAGCGAACCCAGAACGCCCATGGCGGCGGCTTCCGTTGGCGTGGTAATGCCACCGATGATGGAACCTAACACCATGAAAACAACACCGATGGGCAGCAGCACGGCTCTTAAAGCACGGAACTTCTCGGGCCAGGTGCCACGCTCTCCTGGGGGCAGGGCCGGTGCCAGGTGCGGCTGAAGGGTAGAGCGCACGAGAATGTAAGTAACGGTCATTACGATCAGCAGAACGCCAGGCATGATGCCGGCAGCAAACATCTGGCCTACGGATACCCCGGTAATCAATGCGTAGAGAATCATCAGAATGCTGGGCGGTATCAGAATGCCCCAGCCGCCACCTGTATTGATGACACCCAGCGCCATTTTGCGGTCATAGCCCCGCTCCAGCATAGAGGGCAATGCGATGGTGCCCATGGCAACCACCGCTGCACCACTGATGCCCACCATAGCCGCAAATACGGCGCAGATAAGCAGGGTTCCTATGGCCAGGCCGCCGCGCAGGCCGCCAAACCACAGATGCATCATCCGGTACAGGTCCTTTGCGACACCGGTGCGCTCCAGCACCATGGCCATAAAAACAAACAGGGGAATCGCAACCAGGGTAAAGCTGCCCATGGTGCCCCAGATCTGCGAGGCCACCATATAGAAGGAGTCAAATCCCCAAGTGAAGTAGAGGAAGATCACCGAAACGCCACCGAGAACAAAAGCCAGCGGCAAACCCAGCAGCAGGAAGAATAACAGCGAACCAAAAAACAGCAGGGTCAGAACTTCAATACTCACGACTGCTCTCCTTTAGAAGTGCTGTGATCCGGGCGGTAGTAATCCAGGTTGAACGCAATGGCAATGTCTTCAAGGAGTTTTGCCAAGCCCTGCAGTACCAGCAGTCCTGTTCCGATAGGAATGGCAAGCTTGGCCGGCCAGATCGGTGGGTTCCAGGCAGAGTAAGAGGTCTCCCAACTGGCGATGGATTCGCTGGCCATGTCAATGCCAAACCACAGCAGAGCAAGAGTAAAAATGAAAAATATCAATGAGGTGACGATGTCCATAAACGCCCGCTTGCGAGGCGATAGTTGCGAGTGCAGAAGATCGACATTGACGTGGCCCCGATGAGCCATGATGTAGCCTCCGGACATTACCGCATAAACGCCGAACAACATTTGAGTAAGCTCGTTGGTCCAGACTGTGGGTGCGTCAAGCAGATAACGGAAGCCCACTTCCAGCAGCAGGAACGCGAACATGGCGAAAACGAGTAGGGCTACCCAGCGTCCGACAAAATCATTAAGACGGGTAACCCCGCTTATGAATGCGGTCAGCACACTCATTGCATTCTCCAGGAGGATGTTGGATTTTCAGGGATAAAAAGGCCGGACGTCGAAGACTCCGGCCTGTGTCACTTCATTAACCGTGTGGGTTAGAGGTAGCCGAGTTCGGTCAGATAGCCCTTCAGCATATCCAACGCCTTCTTGGCGTTGTCGCTACGCTCGCCTTCCTCGTCCCACATTGCCTGTGCGGCTTTTGTCAGTTTGTCCTGAACGTCATCCGGCAGAACGTTTACCTGCACGCCCTGTTCGGCGATCACCTTGGCCAGGGTGATGCGCTCCTTATAAAGGTATTCGTTGGTACGAACCCAGAATTGCTCATCGAGTGTATCTTTGACGATCTTTTGCATGTCCTCTGGCAATTTGTTCAGTGCCTTCATGCTGACAATGATGACATCAGTGCCCGCGATGTTCAGGGCTGGTTGAACGTGGTACTTGGCCACTTCATACAGAGCCATGCTGGAGGCACCCTGAGCGGCACCCCAATGGGCACCGTCAACAATGCCTGAGTCAAGCGCGGAGTAAAGTTCGCTGCCTGGAATATAAGATGCTGCAGCACCCGCTTCGGTCAGGAACTTTTGCAGAACACCTGAGGAGCGGATCTTCAGACCGGTAAAATCGTCCCAGCTATTGATCGGCTCTTTGATCACCATTTCAGTGGGATACACCTTATCGGTCGCCCAGTAAACGTCGTGTTCTGCCGCTTCATCACGAAGCATCTGCTCAAAACCCATACCCTGATGGAAGTATTCAGCTTCCCACACGTTACGGAATGCAAAGGGCAAACCGGAGGCAATGCCTGCAAGAGAAACTTTGTCTTGAGCATAAGACGGAGAGATTGTGCCCATTTCCAGAATGCCACGGCTTACAGCGTTGAACGTGTCTTGGGCCTTGAACAGCGCGCCGGCTTCGTAAAGCTTGAGTTTCAAACGCCCGTCTGTGCGCTCGTCCAGAACTCGTTGCAGCCTTACCAGGCTGTCTGTATAGGAGCTACTGGCGCCTGGCCAGTGCGATTGCACTCTCCATGTGAACGTTTCCTGGGCGGCGGCAGGCGCGGCGCTCAAGGCAGCTGAAATTCCGAGGGTAAGGGCAGACGCGTAAACGATCAGGGATTTGCGTGTTTTGGCGAGGATATTCATGACTGTGCCTCATTATTCGTTGTTGTTGTGATGCTTCTTGTTGTTTCACTGTGCAGAACTAACGACTGCAGGGTGAATTTTTATTTTCTGAATCTATCACAAGATCGGGCTTTTGCAATAGGATGTTTTATGCAGAGGCACCAGAATTTTCTCAATAAGGACAGTTCAATGATTGAAAGTCAGCAGTCCCATGGCGTACTCCAGCTCGTTATCAACCGCCCCGAGAAGAAGAATGCGCTGACCCGGGAAATGTATCAGCAACTGAGTGACGCCATAATCCGTGCGAATGAAGATGAGGCTGTGAGCGCCATCGTTATCTCCGGCGCGGGTGGTGTGTTCACGGCGGGCAATGACCTGGATGATTTCCGGGCTCGTGCCACGGATGCAAACCCGAAGCCTTCCGCCGGGTTGGCGTTTATTGAAGCGCTGATGAACTGCGATACGCCGGTTATAGCCGCGGTGGAAGGTATGGCAATCGGCATTGGCACAACGCTGTTGTTACACGTGGATGTCGTGGTGGCTGCAGAAAGTGCGAAATTCAAGACGGCGTTTGTGGATCTCGGCCTGGTGCCAGAGGCTGCTTCTACGGTCACCATGCCTCTGCATTTGGGTGCTCGCAAAGCCACGGATCTGTTGCTGCTGGGTGAGGTGATCAGTGGTAACGATGCCAGGGAATGTGGGCTGGTAAGCCGGATTGTGGATGACGGGCAGGCGTTGTTCGAGGCGTTGGCGCTGGCAAAGAACTTGGCAAACAAACCCCGCGAAGCCCTGCGGGCCAGCAAGCGGCTGATTCGCGCTCCCTGGCGTGAACAGATAGAACAGGCGCTAAAGCGGGAGCGTGAGGTGTTTTCCGAGCGACTTCGGTCGGAAGATTGCCGGGCCGCTCTGGACAAACTGGCCCAACGCTGATCGGGATCAACGCGCGATCTTTTGCCAATAAGGTTCGCGCAACTCCCGCTTCAGAACTTTACCTATGGTGGAGCGGGGGAGTTCCCCGCGAAGCTCGATAGCGGAGATACGCTGGCTTTTGCCGAGCTGGCCGTTAGCCCATTCGAGTATCGTAAGGCTGGAATCCTGATGCCCGGATTTGAGAACCACCAGAGCCAGCGGTGTTTCACCCCAATGTTCGCTGGGAATGCCGATAACCGCTGCATCGTCCACGGCAGGGTGTGCCAGCAGCGCCTTTTCTAGATCGACCGGATAAATGTTGAACCCACCAGAAATGATCATGTCCTTGCGACGATCGAGAATATGGATAAATCCGTCTTCGTCGATTCGTCCCATATCCCCACTGCGATAAAACACGTCGCCCTCAGGGCTTTCCCAAAGCATTTCCTCGGTCTGTTCAGGCCGGTTCACGTAGCCTCGCATCATCGAAATGGCGCGGCCCACCAATTCGCCGGTTTCGCCTCTCGGAAGTTCATGATCCTCTTCGTCGATCACGCGTACTTCCGCACCTTGCGTTGGTATGCCTACTGAGCTCCATTTGTCTGGGTGCGCGGCACAGTCGAGGCTGGTAGAGATGCCGCCCTCTGTGAGGCCGTAAACCTCTCGTATGTTGCCGGGCCAGCGAGCCATTGCATCAGCTATCACGTCCGGTCTTAGGGGCGCGCTGGTGCAGAGTTTCAACTTGAAGCTAGAGAGGTCAAAGCGGTCAAATTCCGCGTCAGCCAGAATCCTCTGGTACTGCACTGGTACCAGCATGGCGTGGGTCACACGGTGTGTTTCGGCCAGCTCCAGAAATCGCCGAGCGTCGAACTTTGCCATAATGACCAGCGTGCCGCCGTGGAACAGCGTGGGTAATACCGAGACCAGTGTGGTGTTGGAGTACAGCGGCGTTGAGACCAGGTTAATGGCATCGCAATCCAGTCCATAAAGGCTCATGCGTTCCATCTGCCGCTGGCGGAATCGGTAATCATGGAGAATGCCCTTCGGAGTGCCGGTGGTGCCGGAGCTGTAGATGATGTTAAAGGCGTCATCCAGCGACACGTTCGCCGGGCGGGCCTCAGCTGAGGCATCGCCAAGCCAGCTTTTCAGGGTCTGTCCAATCCCTTCGCCGTTTTCATCCAGGGCAACAATACGGTCGTCCGGTAACCCCTGCAGCCCAGGCTGAAAGCTCTGAAGGAGATTGCCATTTTTCTGCGACACAAACAGGAACGTTGCACGGCAATCGGACAGCATAAGACTCAGTGTTTCGGCGCTGGCCATACCTGAAAGTGGCACCATGCAGCCCCCGGCGGTGAGCACACCAAGATACAGAGCGACATAGTCAGCGCTGTTCTCCGAGAGAGCTGCAACTGAGTCGCCCGGCTCAAGCCCTGCATCGCGCAGGCGGTTGGCGATCCGGTTAATCTGGCCCAACAGGTCTCTCCAGTTCACCGTGCCCTGTTCACTGATCAACGCCGGGTGGTCTGCACGGCTGATTGTAAACCTCTGTATCCGGTGGCCAATGGCGTCCATGGGTTCGTTTGGGGTCATGGGTGCGTACACAGGCATTTCGCTCAGGTTATTTTTCATTTTTGTGCCTTATGCTGCTATTGTGTTTTGACTAGTGAAATTTACTTCCGATTATATTGACTCAAAAGTAGAAGACATGACAAATTAATGCGAAAGCAAAATCGCTAGTGTAATAATAAAACCAAAGATACAAGGAACAGCGGCATGGGGCGTTTTGATGGTCGGGCGGCTATTGTTACCGGAGCAGGCAGTGGCATAGGTCGGGCAACCGCCTTGCGGCTGGCCCGTGAGGGTGCCCAAGTGATCATGGCGGATACCTCCGAATTGGGCTTGGTTGAGACCGGGAATCTAATGCCGGAAGGGGCTGAGTACCTCTTTCGCCTCGTCGACGTTGCCGATGAGGCGCAGGTGAAAAAACTTGTCAGCGACGCTATGGACGCGTTCGGAAAAATTGACGTCCTGTGCAACATCGCTGGCATTGCCAGCACAGGGAAAGGCCATCCACCGGTAATCGAAAACGAGCGAGACGAGTGGGACACGGTGTTGGCGGTGAATCTGATTGGCACCATGCTCCTCATAAAGCATGTCGCACCGCACATGCAGGCCTGCATGTGCGGTTCCATTGTCAATACAGCGTCGGTTGCCGGTATTCGCTCGGGTGCAGGGGGCAACGCTTATAGCGCCTCGAAGGCTGGAGTGATCAACCTCACCATGACCGCTGCGTGTGACCTTGGCGTTCACAATATCCGGGTGAACGCTGTCTGCCCGGGCCTGGTTGAAACCGGTATGACAAAAGCGGTGTTTGACTACGCCCGCACCCACGAAAAAGCTCACAAGTTGGGCGCTCGCTGTGAATTGCGCCGCTACGGCGACCCGGAAGAGATCGCAGCAGCCATTCTGTTTTTTGCCAGTGACGATGCCAGCTATATCACCGGTCAGGCGCTGCCTGTGGATGGCGGCAACACCGCCTCTTTAAACCTGCCAGGAATGAAAGTGTAATGAGTAAGCAAGAATCTCCTTATGTCGATAGCGCCTATGTTGATAGCGCATACGTCGATGGTACAGAGCTGCCGGGCTTTCATAACCTGCTCGGTTACCGCCAGGCTTCCTGGGAGGAAAACGAAGCGGTGATTGAGCTGGAACTGGAGCCAAAGCATCTAAATCTTGGTGGTGTCATTCACGGCGGCGTACTGACGTCGCTGGTTGATATCGCGATGGCCCAGGCTGGCACATACTGCCCCTTCCCGGGGCGAATGCGTAAAGCCATTACCTTGTCTTTGACCACAACGTTTACGGGCCAGTGCTCCAGCGGCACTATTCGTGTAACCGGGCGCAAGCGAGCCGGTGGCACCCGGATTTTTAACAGCACCGGCGAAGTGCATGACGGTAAAGGCAATCTGCTTGCCATCGCCGAAGGCACCTTCCGGGTGCGGTCTGGTAGCGACAAGCCGGAAGGCGTTCCTATCTGATTTTCAGTGCATAGAACAAAAACCTGGTTGGCTGCGAAGGCCGGTCATCGAATCAATAATAAAGAGGAAGCCGACATGTTCGAGTTGTCTGACAAAGCTAAAAATCTACAGGTGCAGTTGAGCGAGTTCATGGACGTGAACATTTATCCCAACGAGTCCACGCACCACGAACAGATTAAAAAGGCAGAAAACCGTTGGGCACCGGTTCCGATCATAGAGGAGCTTAAAGCGAAGGCAAAAGCGGAAGGCCTCTGGAACCTGTTCCTGCCGGAAAGCGATCTGGGTGCTGGCCTGACCAACTTTGAATACGCCCACCTTTGCGAAATCATGGGCCGTTCTGAAATGGCCCCGGAGGTGTTCAACTGTTCTGCACCGGATACCGGCAATATGGAAACAATCGCCCGGTACGGTAATGATAAACAGCAAGAGCAGTGGCTGAAGCCTCTGCTGGCGGGTGAGATCCGTTCCTGCTTTTCCATGACAGAACCGGATGTAGCGTCTTCCGATGCAACTAATATTGCCTGTGAGATCCGTCGTGAGGGCGATGAATATGTGATTAACGGCAAAAAATGGTGGTCTTCGGGTGCCATGACCACCACCTGTAAAATTGCCATTGTGATGGGTAAAACCGATCCTGCCGCGCCTAAGCACCAGCAGCAGTCGATGATCCTGGTGCCATTAGATGCGCCCGGTGTGAAACTAGTACGCTCCCTGACGGTGTTTGGTTATGACCACGCACCCCACGGCCACGCGGAGATTCATTACGAAAACGTGCGGGTTCCTGTTGGCAACCTTTTGCTAGGTGAGGGGCGTGGCTTTGAAATCGCCCAGGGCCGTCTCGGGCCAGGCCGTATCCACCACTGTATGAGGATCATTGGCGTCGCGGAACGTGCGCTGGAGTTGATGTGTAAGCGTGCCAACGAACGCGAGGCATTCGGCAAGCCGCTCTCCAGCTTTGACTCTATCCGCAAGGACATCGCCCGCAGCCGAATCGAGATTGAGCAGGCGCGACTGTTGACTCTGAAGGCGGCATACATGATGGACACCGTGGGTAACAAGGTAGCTCGTCAGGAAATCGCCATGATCAAGGTGATTGCTCCGAGCATGGCGCTGAAAGTGCTCGATCGTGCGATTCAGGTGCACGGTGGGGCCGGCGTGAGCCAGGACACCTTCCTTGCCTCAGCCTGGGCTAAGGTACGGACATTGCGGCTGGCGGATGGTCCCGATGAAGTTCACTTAGATTCTGTTGCCAAGATTGAACTGCGTCAGTATCGCTAATCAGGGCTAAGCCACGGGTGGGCGCACTTCCGGCCAGCACCCAATCTTTGAGTATAAGGACCGAGTTATGAACAACCCACTTTTTGATATGACCGGTAAGGTAGCCCTGATCACCGGCTCTACTAAAGGCATTGGTCTGTCAATCGCCGAAGAGATGGCCCGTCTGGGCGCGAAAGTTGTTATCTCCAGTCGTAAGGCCGACGCCTGTGAACAGGTGGCGAATGAACTGAAAGGCAAAGGCTATGACGCCATAGCGATACCCTGCCATGTTGGTAAAAAAGACGACCTTCAAAATCTGGTAAACAAAACCAACGAAGCCTGGGGCAGTATCGACGTGCTCGTATGCAACGCCGCCACCAACCCGGTCTATGGCCCCACCTCCGAAATGACCGACGAGGCCTGGGATAAAATCATGGACACCAACGTCAAAGGCACCTTCTGGCTCACCAACATGGTGCTACCGCAGATGGCGGAGAAAGGTGAGGGCGCCGTTGTGTTGCTGTCCAGCATCGCCGGAATTCGCGGTAACACAACCATCGGAACCTACGGTGTATCCAAAGCAGCAGAAGCTGCACTGGCCCGAAACCTGGCGGTGGAGTGGGGCCCGAAAGGCATCCGCATCAACAGCATCGCCCCCGGCCTGATCAAAACCGACTTCGCCCGTACACTCTGGGAAGATCCGGTGCGCGTTAAGCGAGCCGAAGACAAAACTCCACTGAGAAGAATCGGCGACCCGGTAGATATCGCAGGCCTGGCTGTATTTCTATCAACCAAAGCCAGCGCCTACATAACCGGCCAGACCATTGTCGCCGACGGCGGCGAAACCATCTGTTAAAGCAGCTACTACTGAAATGTGCCAAGGGCTGCGGATGGGGGTGTTTTTCTGCAGGGAAAAGATGTTTGAGCGCAGCGAGTTGTTTTCCCGAAAGAAAAGCGCCCCCATTTGCAGACCGCTACCACCAATAGAGGCGGCTACCCAAAATTGAAGGCAACACAAAAAATGAGCATAACTCCAGAGCTGGTGGACGTCCTCCCAGCTCACACATTCGATGAAACCCGGCTCTTGTCCTGGCTTCAGCAAGCTATGCCGGATTTTGGCAGCCGCCTTGAGGTAAAGCAGTTCCAGGGCGGCCAGTCCAACCCGACATTCCTGCTGGATACCGACAGTGGTCGCTTCGTCCTGCGTAAAAAACCACCCGGAAAAACGTTGCCGTCTGCTCACATGGTCGAGCGGGAGTACAAAGTTATCCGTGCGCTATCGGAGAACACATCGCTGCCGGTACCCAAAGCTCGGGTGTTGTGTGAGGACAGCGAGATTATAGGCACGCCTTTTTACGTGATGGACTTTCTGGAAGGCCGCATCGTTAGCCATTCAGCCTTGCGAGTGCTGGATTGCAAAGAAAGATTGCTGGCCCACCATTCCGCTATCGACACCTTGGCAGAACTGCATTCTGTGGATGTGTACGCAGTAGGCCTGGGAGACTACGGTCGTCCGGAAGGCTATGTGGCACGCCAGGTTTCGCGCTGGAGTAAACAGTACCTGGCGGCCAAAACCGACGAAATGCCTGAAATGGATAAACTTATGGCATGGCTGCCCAAAAACCTGCCTTCAACCGATGAGTGTGCTATTGCCCATGGTGACTATCGCTTCGGCAACCTGATGCTTGCTCCGGACAAACCCGAGGTGATCGCCGTTCTGGATTGGGAGCTTTCTACGCTTGGGCACCCGTTGGCGGATCTGGCCTACTACTGCCTGCCTTATCACCTGCCATCGGATATACCGGGTATGCGCGGGTTGAAGGGCGAAGACTTAGAAGCACTGGGCATACCGGGTGAGCAGGAAATTATCGCTCGTTACTGCGCCAAGACAGGCCGCGAAAGTATTGCAGACTGGCACGTTTACCTCGCCTTTTCGCTGTTCCGATTAGCCTCTATCGTCCAAGGCGTCTACAGACGCGCGCTGGACGGTAATGCTGCCAATGCCGATGCTCTTGACGTAGGCAAACGCGCCAGCTTGCTGGCCGAAACCGGCTGGAAAATCGCCAGTGCGGGAGCGCTGACATGACATTCCCCATCGTTCGGCGCATCCTCATCACCAACGACGATGGCATTAACGCGCCAGGGCTGGCGCGGCTGGAAAAGATTGCCCGTAACCTGGCAGAAGAAGTCTGGGTTGTAGCTCCGGAGCACGACCGCAGCGGCGCGGGCCAGAGCATCTCGATACACCACCCGTTGCGGGTCTACGAAACCGGGAATAAACGCTACGCGGTTTCCGGTACCCCGGCAGATTGTGTGCTTTATTCCCTTGCCCAGTGGTTCAGTGAAATACCTCCGGATCTTGTGTTATCAGGTGTCAATTGCGGAGCCAACATCAGTGACTCGGTGCAGTACTCGGGTACGGTTGGCGCGGCGCTCAGCGCTCATCATATGAGCATTCCCGCTATTGCCTTAAGCCAGGCCTTTCTGTCCCGTGAGGGTATCGACTGGGCGCCCGTCGAACAATTTGGCGAGGCGGTCATCCGCAAACTATGGCAGCCGGGCGAAAAGCGGGCCTGGAACGTGAACTTTCCTGCCTGCGAGGCCGGAGATATCGTTTCTGCACGCTGGTGTAAGCAGTCCAGTGGTTCCATCCAGCAAGCTCGCCTAAAGGAGGGCCATGATTCCCGCAGCCTACCTTATTGGTGGTTGGGGTTTGATCGTAACTCCCGGCACATCATAGCGCCAGACTCCGATGTGGCCGTGCTGAGGGACAAGGCAGTCGCCATTACGCCCCTGCGACATGAAGGCCCCTTGCCCGGGGATACCAAAGAATTTGATCTGTCCGCGATGCTGGCAGGCTGATGTACACCTGGAGACAACAATAATTATGTTCACACGTCACTATGCGGTTTGGCCTACAGATCTGCCCAAGACCATGACCTTGCCGAAAACCAGTGTTTTTACCAATCTGGAAATATCGGCCCTGCGCTATCCTGACCAAACAGCCATCATTTTCTACGATGCGTTCATCACATACCGCCGGCTGCTGGCGGAAGTGGAGTTTATGGCAGGTTACCTGCAGGCGCAGGGTGTGAAAAAGGGTGATCGGGTGCTGCTGTATATGCAGAATTCGCCGCAGTATGTGATCTCCTACTACGCGATTCTGCGGGCAGATGCCGTGGTGATTCCGATAAACCCGATGAACCGGGCCGCAGAGCTAGATCATTATATTGCGGATACAGGCTCACGGGTATGCCTGGCAGGCCAGGAACTGGCTGAATACATTACGCCGCTGCTGGGAAAAACCGATCTGGAACAGATTGTGGTGGCTTCCTACAACACATACATTAAGCCTGATACCGACCTGGATCTGCCGGCGGAAGTCGCAAGCCCTGCCTGGTCGGGCGATGCTCCGGGCGTCGTGAGCTGGGAAAGCGCTATGGCGGCGGGCCTTAGCCCTCAACAACATACGGCAGGCCCGGAAGATCTGGCCGTCATCCCCTATAGCTCTGGTACAACGGGTGCACCAAAAGGCTGTATGCACACCCATCGCTCGGTGATGGCAACGGCGGTACACCGTGTGTTCTGGAATCTGAGCACTTCTGACAGCATGCAGCTGGCCACCCTGCCATTTTTCCATGTAACCGGCATGACCGGCTCCATGAACGGGCCGATTTTCGCCGGCTCGACGGCGGTGATTATGACGCGCTGGGATCGCACCACTGCATTAAGGCTTATTGAACGCTACAAGGTCACCGCCTGGGCCAACATCGTTACCATGGCGGTGGACTTTCTTTCCAGTCCGGATATTGGAAAATACGACCTCTCCAGTCTCCAAATGATTGGTGGCGGAGGTGCCGCCATGCCCGGCGCCGTTGCAGAAAAACTGAAAAGGCTGACGGGTCTCAACTACATTGAGGGCTATGGCTTGTCAGAAACCATGGCCGCAACCCACATCAACCCCAACGCGAAACCCAAAGCACAGTGTTTGGGTATCCCGGTGTTTGATGTGGACAGCCGGATTATTGATGTGGATACCCTGGAAGAGAAAGGACCGGGTGAAACCGGTGAGATCGTTTCCTGTGGTCCGCAGGTGACCATCGGCTACTGGAACCGGCCGGCCGAAACCGATGCGGCGTTCGTCGAAATTGATGGCAAGCGCTTCTTCCGTACCGGCGACCTCGCGTATTACGACGAAGAGGGTTACTTCTTCATGGTCGATCGCCTTAAGCGAATGATTAACGCATCCGGATTCAAAGTGTGGCCTTCGGAAGTTGAGGCCATGATGTACAGACACCCTGCCATTCATGAGCTGTGTATTATCTCGGCCCCGGATCCCAAACGTGGGGAAACGGTGAAGGCCTGCATCGTGCTCATACCTGAAGCAGAAGGCAGTACCAGCGTTGAGGACATTACGGATTGGTGCAAGGAACAGATGGCGGTCTATAAAGTGCCCACCCTTGTTGAATTTGTGAGTGCATTGCCAAAATCCCCCACGGGCAAGCTGATGTGGCGGGCGCTTCAGGAGGAAGAATGGGCAGGGACAGATCATGAATAAAAAACCCAGTATTTTAATTGTGGGTGCCGGCGCTATCGGTAGCTTCTACGGTGCCATTCTAAAGAAGGCCGGCTGTTCCGTGAGTGCTGTATTGCGCTCAGACTATAATGCGGTCAGAGCCCAAGGTATTCGAATCACAAGCCCGCTCGGAGACCTTTCCTACGAGCCCGATCATGTATACCGTGATGGTGACTTGCCGGAAGAAACGCCAGACTTTCTGATTCTGTGCGTGAAAGTTCTGCCCGGCGTGGATCGGGTTGCACTGGTTGCGCCCTGGATGGGTGAGAAAACCCGTCTGGTTCTGATCGAAAACGGCCTGGATATCGAAAAAGAGCTGGCCGATGCCTATCCGCAGAACCCTCTTATAAGCTGTCTGGCCTTCATTGCCGCAAGCCGCACAGAATCCGGCGTCGTTGAGCACAAAGCCTACGGCAAGTTAGTGATGGGGCGTTATCCGGAAGGTATTGATGAGGGCTGCCGGGCTTTGTCCCAACTGTTTATAGAAGGTGGAATTAAGAGCGATCTGACTGAGCGTGTTGTGAGTGAGCGCTGGCGCAAATGCCTCTGGAATACCCCGTTTAACCCATTGTCGGTTGTTGCCAACGGTGCGGACACTCTAACGATGCTGGATACTACGGGCGGCGAAGAGCTGGTGCGGGCTATGATGCGCGAGGTGATAGAGGTCGCTGCGGCAGAGGGCTATCCAATGGATGAGGCGTTGATCGATCAGAACATCGACAACACCCGTAAAATGCCTGCCTACAAAAACAGTATGGCGCTGGACTATCTGAACGACCGTCCGATTGAACGGGAGGCCGTGTTGGGTAACGTGGTGGCGTTAGCCAAGCGCCATAGCGTCGCTGTGCCTCACCTGAATACGGTGCTGGTTACTCTGAAAATGCGCGCAGCGCTGGAAGGGCGGGAATAGTGTTTAGAGAGTGTTTAGAAGGTTTGTAGAGAGTATTCAGAGCCCGCTTGCCGGGCTCTGAATACATCAGTCCTGCTCAGGCCACGTACATAGCGAGGTTTTCTACTACGCAGGCCGGTTTGTCCTGGCCATTTATTTCTACGGTGGTTTTGTAAGTCGCCAAAATCCTTTTGTCGTCCACCGATGTAACATCCACCAGTTCGACTTTTGTGCGAATATCCGAACCCACCGGCACTGCCGCTGGAAATCGAAGTTTGTTCAGCCCGTAATTGATAGTAGCCTTGGTGCCCGTAACCCGCAGAGCTTGAGGGTTGAGCCGGGAGATCAGGGACACGGTTAAATACCCATGGGCGACCGGGCACTTCCAAGGCGACTCCCGTTTCGCCCGCTCCACATCCACGTGAATCCATTGGTGGTCACCCGTGGCATCGGCAAACGCGCCGATCATGTTCTGGGTGATGGTAAGCCAGGGGCTGAAGCAGCACAGGCTTCCTTTATGACTGGCCAGCTCATCGAGTTGTATTTCCACCATACTGAGCCCTTCTATACCGCGTAACCGGGGTTTTTGCTGTCGAGAAGCCGCAGCAGTGCTGGCCAGGTGAGCGCCGCTGCGCTACCGAGAGATTGTGACTGTTCTGCGGTCGTTCGGACAGCCTGCTCGGAGGGCATATGCACTGGGCCGCAACTCTGTGCTTTGACCTGTATCTCGCAGGCTTTCATCAGGAAGTACAGGTACGTAAAGGTTTCCGGTACGTCTTTGCCAGCGGTCAGAACACCGTGATTGCGCAGCATCATCATGGATTTATCCCCGAGGTCCCGAATCAGGCGCTCACGCTCATCCAGGTTCAGAGCGACACCTTCATACTCGTGGTAACTCAGGTGGGCTAAACAGAGCATGGCTGTCTGGCTCAAGGGCAGCAGGCCGTCTCTGTGGGCGGAAATCGCTACACCATCTGCGGCATGAAGGTGCATGACGGCACCGGCATCGTCGCGCCCCATGTGCACAGCACTGTGTATGGTAAAGCCGGCGGGATTCACCCTGCTAAGGCCTCCGGATGCCACAACCTGTCCGTCTTTGTCCACTTTCACCAGAGAAGAAGCCGTGATCTCGTGAAACAGCAGGCCGTAAGGATTAATAAGAAAGTGATGCTCGGGGCCAGGTACTCGGGCGGAAAGGTGGGTAAAAACCAGGTCATCCCACCCGAACAGGGCGACAAGGCGGTAGGCCGCAGCTAACTCTTTGCGAACCTGCCATTCTTCCGCTTTCAGCGTATTCGCATCGGTATCCGAGGTGTTTGTTGTCATATTGTTCACCTTATTCCTGACTTTGTATAACAAAGGGGTGGCGATCCACCCCCGAAAAAGCCCCCTGGCTGATCAAAATAAGCTCTCAGGCACACTCATTACCGAGTTTAGCTTGCCTGTAAAAGAAACGCATAGCGTTCCAAGTGGAAGTCATCATCACCCAGTTGGTGATTGATCATGATCAAACGCTTGGCGTAGTGGGCAAAATTGTATTCCCATGTCATGCCAATGCCACCGTGGGATTGTATGCCTTGTTCTGAAATGAACTGTCCGCTGCGGCCGATGACATTTTTCGCGGCGGAAAGCGCGCGACGGCGCTCATCGCTTTGTTCTTCGTCTGCCACGCTGGCGGCCAGAATAGCCATCGAGCGAGCTTGCTCAAGTTCAGACATCATGTCGACCATGCGGTGCTGCAGCACCTGAAACTTACCAATGGGTACGCCAAACTGTTTACGCTGTTTGAGGTAGTCGAGAGTAAGCTCGTTGGCGACTTCCATAACACCGACGGCTTCCGCGCATAGCGCCGCAATGGCACGACCGGCCTGGTAGTCGATTACTTCGCTGGCGCTGCCCTCTTCGCCGAGCAGGGCGTCAGCACCCACGTGAACATTGTTCAGCGTAATATCACAGCCTTTGGAACCGTCAATGGTCGGGTAAACGCGGCGCTCAATGCCCGCCGTATCCGGCTTCAATACAAACAGGCTGATGCCGTTAGTGTCGCGGGTGCCGCCCGAGGTGCGAGCGGATACCACAATGAGGTCAGCACAGTGCCCACCAATCACAACGGCCTTGCGTCCATTAAGTACAAAACCACCGTCTTTTTTCTCAGCGTGGGTTTGCACATCGTTCAGGTCGTAAAAGCTCTGAGGCTCCTGAAGTGCGACGGCTGCCCGTAGTTCGCCGCTGGCAATACCGCTTAACCAGACGTCCTTCTGACTATCGTTTCCGGCCTGGCTGATAAGGCCACCGCCAAAAACGACCGATTGCAGGTACGGCTCAAGGCACAGGCCACGGCCCAGTTCGGTCATAACCGACTGTACTTCTACACCGCCACCGCCGAAGCCACCCAGTTCCTCAGAAAATGGGACCGATGTTAGTCCCAGTTCGCTCAGCTGTTTCCAGAAATCGACGCTAAAACCGGCTTCGGTTTCACTGTATGCCAGGCGCTTTTCAAAACTGTATTCACCGCGCACCAGACGGGCCACGGTGTCCTGCAGCATCTGCTGCTCTTCATTGAGTCCGAAATCCATGGTTGCCTCCTTAAAGCCCGAGAATCATTTTCGACACGATGTTTTTCTGGATCTCGTTGGATCCGCCGAAAATTGAAAGCTTACGATTGTTGAAGTACTGAGCTGAAAGCGGTGCAGCATTTTCGTCTGATAGGAACTCGCCTTCGTAATCAAGGTTCAGTTCTTCTTCCGCAAACGGAATGGCATAGGGCCCAATGGCTCTGCGTGCAAGGTCATTAATCGCTTGGCGAATTTCTGTGCCCTTTACCTTTAGCATGGAGCTTTCAGCCCCGGGCATGCCGCCGCCCTCAACCGCAGCAATAATGCGCAAGTTGCTGATGGTCGCCGCAGTCAGGTCAATTTCAACCCGGGCAATGCGCTGGCTGAACGACGTATCTTCAATCAGCGGGCGGCCATTCTTGATGCAACGAGATGCCAGTTGCTTCAGGTGAGACAGCGCGGCTTTGGACAAGCCGATGCCGGCCAGGCCGGTGCGCTCATAAGTCAGCAGGAACTTGGCGTAAGTCCAGCCTTTGTCTTCCTCTCCTACCCGATTTTCAACCGGCACTTTGACGTCTTGAAAGAAGACTTCGTTCACTTCGTGCTCGCCGTCAAGGGTGATGATCGGGCGCACGGTGATACCTGGCGTGTTCATGTCGATCAGCAGGAAGGAAATGCCTTCCTGTGCTTTCACCTCGGTATTGGTGCGCACCAGGCAAAAAATCATGTTGGCGTGCTGGCCAAGCGTGGTCCAGGTTTTCTGGCCGTTCACAATGTAGTGGTCGCCTTCGCGCACAGCGCGGGCTTTCAGCGATGCGAGATCGGAACCTGCGCCGGGCTCCGAATAGCCTTGGCACCACCAATCTTCTCCGCTAAGGATGCGCGGCAGGTAAGTCTGCTTCTGCTTTTCGTTGCCAAACTTGATGATAACGGGCGCCACCATGTTCACGCCGAACGGAACAGAGCGGGGCACACCGTACTGGCAGGATTCTTCATCCCAGATATGCTTTTGAACCGGTGTCCATTTCACACCGCCGTACTCTTCTGGCCAGTGCGTGGCGTACCAGCCTTGTTTGCAGAGGATTTGCTGCCAGCGCTGGTGATCCTCTTTCGTCAGGTGGCGGAAACCCTTCACTTTGGCGGAAATGTCTGCCGGTAGCGCCTGGTCCAGAAAAGCCCGGACGTCATCCCGGAAGGCGAGCTCCTCCGGCGTGTAGTTTATGTTCATGGAACAACCTCTCTGTTCGTTCTAGCGAAAGCGCATACCGCATAGCAGAATTGAGTAAGAGTGAATGATCTATCCTTTTCTGTCAATTCCTTGTAATTCGGTTAAATCACTCGTTTTTACGACGTTTGGCAGAATTTAGTTTTATAAGGTTGTTGTATTGAGTGACATTGCCTATATTCATTCTACGGAAACTAATATTGCGATGCGAAATGTAAAAAGTATCAATACCGCAGTGCGAAACAGAAGTTGCCGTTAATTAACAATCATAACGCGAGGTTTTCAGTGATAAAAACAACAATTTTCACAAAACGTTTGCTCATTGGTGTTTTGAGTACAGTCTCATTTTTCGCCCACAGTGCTGAGAATATTGAATTGCCCTCCACATTGGCCATGACGGCCTACGGCACCGGGTCAGCAGGTTATACCCAGATGGTATCCATCGGTAACCTGCTAAAAAATGAATACGGCACCTCGGTGCGCATTCTGCCCGGTGAAAATGATGTGTCCCGAATGACACCCCTACGTATGGGGCGGGTGCCGCTCTGTGCCTGTGGCATTGCCAGTTACTACGGCTCCGAAGGCGTATTGCTGTTTGCCGATCCGCAGTGGGGGCCGCAGTCCATTCGCCTGATTAGCACCTCTACCGCCAGTTTCGGTCTGGGTGTCGCGGTTGCAGGTGACATTAATGTGAAAACGCCGGCGGATTTGAAAGGCAAGCGGGTGGCTTACATCCGTGGTGATGACGCCCTGAATATTGGCACTGAAGCCTTTTTGGCATTTGGGGGCCTGACTTGGGATGACGTTGAACGGGTCGAATTCCCGGGCTACGGCCGTTCTTTTGAAGGCATTGTGGCCAACCAGGTTGACGCCGCGTTTACCATGAGCGTGGCACCGCCCGCTCAGCAACTGTCCGCCAGCCCAAGGGGTATCGTGTGGCCGGAACTGGACCCAGAGAATAAAAAAGGCTGGCAGCGGCTTCAGACCGTGGCGCCGTATTTTCAGCCCCACAAAGTAACGTCTGCTGCTGGTGAGAACTATGGCAAGGACAGCCCGTGGATCGGCGCCACCTACCCGTATCCCATATTGGTCGGCAATGAGAGCCTGGACGATAAAACCGCCAGAAATCTGGTCCGTGTGCTGATCGAGGACCATGACAAGTACAAAGACGCTGCTCCTGGCAATGCGGGTTACTCGCTAGAAAATCAGAACATGCAGTGGGTGATTCCTTATCACGATGCGGTTGTTGAGTATTACAAGGAAATTGGACATTGGACCGATGCCATGCAAGCGCATCAGGATGGGTTGGTTAAACGTCAGGGACTCCTGAAAACCACCTGGGAAAGCTTCATGGGTTCCAACCCGCCGGAAGGCGAAGACGCGTTCCGTAGCGGCTGGATGGAAGCACGAGCTAAAGCACTTGAAGCAGAAGGTATGGAAGCGGTTTTCCGTTAGGACCTGCCCCATTGCTCCGGCGTATCGCCGCTGTCTTGGCGACGATACGCCGGGGGTTTCCGTTTTATCATCATCGCATCGGAGCCTCTGATCTTATGAGCTTGCCTCAGAAACAACCCGTTAATGCGGGCGAAATATCGGGTATCCGCCAGTTATCCGGGTTCTGGCTTTGGGTACCCCGAGTGGCGACTCTGGCGCTGACCCTGCTGGCCATTGATTACCTGTTTAACCTTCGGTTATTCACTGCGGTGACGTCGGTGGAAAGCCAGTTCTTTTATACAGTGGTAGCATTGATGCTGCCGTTGGTTTTCGTGCTTTGGCCCGCTTTTGGTAAGGCTTCGCGCACAAAAGTACCTTGGTACGACGTGGTGCTGTTCTTGTTTGCGGTCTCGGTATGCGGCTTTTTCGTGCTAAACGCGGAACAGATTCTCGACAGTGGCTGGGAGTACGACGCGCCGGACTACGCCATTGTAATGAGCTTCCTTTTTTGGGGCGTGGTGATCGAGGCGGCGCGACGGGCCGGCGGTTGGCCGATCGGTCTCATTGTCGCGGTTGCAAGTTTGTATCCGATTTTCGCAGATGTTGTACCGGGGCCGATTCAGGGCTTTCCGTCATCACCTTCCCAGACTGCTATTTACCATGCCATGAGCCGTGAGAGCGTCATGGGTATTCCGCTACAGGCGTTCGCTAACCTGGTGATCGGCTTTTTGTTGTTCGGCGTTGCGCTACAACAAACCGGAGGTGGTAAGTTCTTTATCAATCTGGCGTTTGCCCTGCTCGGTCATGTCCGGGGTGGCCCGGCCAAGGTTGCGGTATTCTCCAGCGGCCTGATGGGGTCTATGAGCGGCAGCGTGATTACCAACGTGCTCACCACCGGTGTGCTGTCTATCCCGGCTATGCGGAAGGTGGGTTTTGGGCGGTCTTACGCCGCCGGTGTCGAAGCCTGTGCGTCTACGGGTGGCGTACTGATGCCGCCGGTGATGGGCGCGACGGCGTTTATTATGGCCAGCTTTCTGAATATTTCTTACGGTACGATTGCGCTGGCGGCAGCGGTTCCGTCATTCCTGTATTTCATGGGTCTGTTTATTCAAATTGACGCTTACGCTGCGCGCCACGAACTCAAAGGATTGCCAGCGAATGAGCTGCCTTCCCTACGCCAGACTTTAAAAGAAGGCTGGTACTTCATCTTTGTCTTTGTGCTGCTGATCTGGCTGTTGTTTTTCCTGCGACGGGAGGCGATTGCGCCTTTCTACGCTACGGCTTTGTTGTTGGTGATCAATCAGGTGTTGCCATACCAACGTTGGGGCTGGGAGGATGTGAAAGGCTTTTTCTCCAGCGCCGGAAAGCTATTTGCGGAACTGATTGCCATTCTGGCGGGCGTGGGTTTGCTGGTGGGGGCGCTGTCGGTAACCGGCATGTCTGGCACCATCGCCAATGATCTGATTTTTCTGGCCGGTGGCAATACCCTTGTACTGCTATTTATGGGGGCAGCGACCAGTTTTATCCTGGGCATTGGAATGACCGTCACGGCGGCCTATATTTTCCTGGCAGTGGCCCTGGCTCCGGCGTTGATTAACGGCGGTGGTATGGACCCGTTGGCGGTTCACCTGTTCATCTTGTATTGGGGCATGCTGAGCTTCATCACACCACCGGTGGCACTGGGTGCCTTTGCTGCTGCCACGGTGGCGGGTGCCCGGCCAATGGAAACCGGCTTCCAGGCCATGAAACTGGGTAGCGTGATTTACTTTATTCCGTTCCTGTTCGTGTTGAACCCGGCGTTGATACTCCAGGGCTCCTGGGATGAAATCCTGATCGTGCTGCCTCAGGCCATTGTGGGTGTGGCGTTAATTGCAGGCGGTATGCAGGGTTACCTGCTGGGCATTGGCAATCTTTCGCTTTATCGGGTGCTCCAGTGGCCCATCCGCCTGGCGTTGATTGCCGGCGGGATGCTGTTGGCGATTCCCGGAGGCGGCCCGGTACCCTTCACCAATCTGGAGTTGACGATGATCAGCGCGATGCTGATTTTGCCAGCTCTTGCGCTGGTGTGGTGGTCTAACCGGGTTGAGACAGTGTTGGTGTAAAGGAAGCTTCTATAGACAGCGAATATAAAAAAAGGCAGGGCCATACAGCCTGCCTTTTTTTTTTTAGCATAAACGTCGGTGTTAACCGAAGGCGGGAATGCCGGTCTGTCCACGGCCGAGGATCAGGGCGTGGATATCGTGAGTGCCCTCATAGGTATTAACGGCTTCCAGGTTCATTACGTGGCGAATGACATGGTATTCGTCTGAAATACCGTTGCCGCCGTGCATGTCACGGGCAACTCGGGCTATGTCCAGGGACTTGCCGCAGTTGTTACGCTTCATCAAGGAAATTGCATCCGGAGACGCTTCACCGGCGTCCATCAGGCGGCCAAGTTGCAGCGCACCTTGCAGGCCAAGGGCAATGTCGGTCTGCATGTCTACCAGCTTTTTCTGAATAAGCTGGTTCGCGGCTAGTGGCTTACCAAACTGCTTGCGCTCCAGGGTGTAATTGCGGGCCGCATGCCAGCAGAATTCCGCCGCGCCGAGAGAGCCCCAACTTATGCCATAGCGGGCTTTGTTGAGGCAGCTGAACGGCCCTTTCAGACCGTCTACATCCAGTTTGTTCTCGTCAGGGCAGAACACCTCGTCCATAAAAATGGAACCCGTTTCGGAGGCGCGCAGAGAGAATTTACCTTCAATTTTAGGGGTGTGCAGACCCTTGGCGCCACGTTCCAGTACAAAACCGGTGACCCTACCGTCAAGTTTGGCCCAAATCACGAAGACATCCGCAATGGGGGAGTTGGTAATCCAGGTCTTGGAGCCGCTGACCAGATAGCCGCCGTCGACTTTCTTGGCGCGGGTTTCCATACCGCTGGGGTCAGAACCATGGTTGGGCTCGGTCAGACCGAAACAGCCAACCAACACACCGGAGGCGAGTTTTGGTAGCACGCGTTTTTTTAGTGCTTCCTGGCCAAACGAGTAAATCGGGTACATAACCAACGAAGACTGAACACTCAAAGCCGATCGGTAGGCAGAGTCTACCCGCTCGACTTCGCGGGCAATCAAACCATAGCAAACATGATTCAAGCCAGGACCGCCGTATTCTTCCGGCAAGGTGGCACCGAGCATGCCCAGCTCTCCCATATCGGTGAATATGGAACGATCGAATTTTTCGTGTCGGTTGGCCTCAATAATTCCGGGCATCAGGCGTTGGTCACAGAAACTACGGATGCTGTCCCGAACCTGCCGTTCGGTTTCATCCAGTTGCTTGTCAAATTGCAGCAAGTCATCCCACGGTGCGGAAGCCATGTTGTTTCTCCTCAGTGAAAATCAGTTACGAACTCGTTCAATCACAGCTGCAATGCCTTGACCAACGCCAATGCACAGGCTGATAAGGGCGTAGCGCCCGCCGCTGCATTCCAGCTGACGGGTAGCGGTAAGTGCAATCCTTGCGCCGGATGCGCCAAGCGGGTGGCCAATTGCAATGGCCCCTCCGTTCGGGTTCAGCCGGGAGTCAGTGGGGTCTATACCCAGTTTAGTAGTACAACCGAGAACCTGGGCTGCAAACGCCTCATTAATCTCGATGACATCCATATCGTTAAGCCCAAGGCCAGCGCGAGCCAAGGCTTTTTCGCAGGCCAGAACCGGGCCCAGGCCCATTACTCGTGGCGAAACACCTGCAATGGCGGCTGACACAATGCGCGCGCGGGGCTTTATTCCAGCGCGTTCGCCGGCTTCTCGGGAGCCGATGATCAGGGCAGCTGCACCGTCGTTAATGCCGGAAGCATTGCCTGCCGTCACTACGCCGCCTTCAACCAGGGGGCGAAGCCCTGCAAGCAACTCGGCGGTTGACTGGGGGCGCGGGTGTTCGTCTTCGCGGACTGTAATCGGGGGGTTTTTGCGGCCATTAGGCACATCAATACTCAAGATCTCGTCTTTAAAGAAACCTATGCGGCGGGCCTCTTCATAACGGGCCTGGCTCTGAGCCGCAAACTGATCTGTCAGTTCGCGGCTCAGGCCGAGATCGCGGGCAATGTTATTGGCTGTTTCAGGCATGGTGTCCGCGCCGAAAACGCTCTCGATAAGCGGGTTCGGGAAACGTGCGCCAATGGTGCTGTCGAAGGCACGGAAATCCCTGCTGAAAGGAGTCTCTCCCTTGGCGATCACGAAAGGGGCGCGGCTCATGCTCTCGGTGCCGCCGGCTATAAACAACTCACCTTCGCCGCAGCGAACCGCCCTGGCAGCGTCAATGATGGCCGCCAGTCCGGAGCCACAAAGTCGGTTAACGGTCAGCCCGCCTGTCTCGACTGGAAGGCCGGCCAGCAATCCAGCGTGACGTGCCACGTTGCGCGCATCTTCGCCTGCTTGGTTGGTACAGCCTGCAATAACGTCTTCATAGGCTTCCGGAGCGAACGCATTGCGCTCAACCAGTGCCCTGATCACGCTTGCCAGCAAGTCATCGGGCCGAACCCGGGAAAGAGAGCCCGCATGGCGGCCAAAAGCAGTCCTGAGACCATCGTAGATAAATGCACTCATTGTTCTTCCTCTGGGACATGCCGAGGCTCTCGAATCAGCTTGCGGACTCGAGTGTAAAAGACCCCGGTCTATCTTGTCATTTGTGCTAATATAGTTTCATCAAGCGAAACTGTGTTTTGTATTGGGTTCGAAAAGACTAATCGGGGTGTGTGTGAAATGCAAGCAGAGACCGTCTCTGCCAGCGTGACTCTAACAAGGACAAAGCAGGTATGAGTGCTGCAGGTCGCTGGCTATTACCTTTGGCGGTTTTGCTTGAGCTGATTGCTATTTGTATGTCCAGCACTCAGCTCAGTGCAATCTCGGGCGTGTTATTTATTTTTTGCTTTCTGTGTGTGGGCCATTCTCTTCAGACGTACGCCCGCACTTTGCTGCTGGTTTCTCTGGCGGTTGTTGCGTGGTTTTCTATCCGCGGCGAACTGGGCACGGACCGGTTAATCAAAGCTTCTGCTGATGCTGCATTTTACGCCGCATTCCTGGCAAGCCTCGGGATGATGCAGTGCCTGGTCAGGCGTTTTGAGGTGCTGCGTCGGATTCACGATGTCCTGTTGGGTGGTCGTGCCATCTGGCTGTATCCCAAGTATGCCCTGGTTAGCTGTAGCATAGCCTCTGTGCTGAGCTTCGGCATGATGAGCCTGCTCTGTGGCAGTCTTTCAGAAACTCTGCGCGAACGTGGAATTTCCGGCGAGTCCCGCCTGCAGTGGCTGCGCAGTGTTCTGATCAGTACGCTTCGCGGTTTCGCTCTTGTTCCTCTGGTGGCACCCACCAGTGTCGCCGTGGCCATACTGACCCGGGAGCTGCCCCAGTTAAGCTGGTCTATGCTTCTGCCTTACGGCCTTGCGGCGTCTGTGGTTCTGGTTGTGGTTGGCTGGATACTGGAACAGCATCGATTTCGGCAGGTCAGCAGCGAACGTGTCGTTCTTGAACAATGGCCGTCGGGCTCTTTGCAGTTGCTTGGGCTGATCTCAATCGTATTTGCCGTCATGGCTGTTATCGTCGCCTTGACCGACTTCAAAGTGTCGGTCGCCGCCATGATGGCTGTGCCCTCTGTTACTGTTCTTTATATGACGTGGCGGGAACGATCGGTCGGGGTGGTGCTCAAGGAGAGCATGACTCAGGTTTCATCCATGAATAATGAAATGGCAATTTTTGCCGCATCGGCGATTCTGGGTGTGTCCATTTCCAGCGTTATTCCAGCGGATGCCTTAAGTGGTCTTGCAACCTCCGCTGGTGGAATGTGGGTACTCGCTGTTGTCGGTATGCTGAGCTTGCCGCTGCTATCAGCCATTGGGGTTATCCCGATTACAGTGCTTAGCGTTCAAGCGGGTCTTCTGCCGCAGCTCATTGCGGAAGGCATGGATCCGCTACTGATATCTGTTGCTTTGGTTATCGGCTTTTCCCTGGCGATGATGCTTTCGCCGTTTGGGCCAGCTGTCATGCTGCTGTCGCGCTTTGGTCAGGTGCCGCGTCGGGTAGTGGCATTTCGCTGGAATGGCGTTTTTGTCTTAATAGTCGTGCCCCTATTGTTGGCGCTTCTGGCATTAGAGATTATCGTTTTGCCAGCCATTCTGTGAGCGAAGCTTTCGATCGTTGCTTATTCTGTCAGGTAGAACGCTATACCCATTATTCTTCATAGCTGGCCATTCCCCGAGTTTATAATACTGCGTGACAGGCAAGTGTTTCATTTTTGATGCAAGTTTTGATCTGAGTATGTGGTACTCGTATTCATCAACGTTTAAAATATCGTACACGTTGTATATAGAATTTAAAGCTCGAAACACTGCAGCGAGCGACGCTGTTGGAGGACGCGAAATTATGTCAAAAGAAAAAGCTGCGTTACCGGAGCTCTTAGCTGCCTCCGGTGGCGACGGAC
This sequence comes from Marinobacter psychrophilus, assembly GCF_001043175.1. Lineage (NCBI taxonomy): Bacteria > Pseudomonadati > Pseudomonadota > Gammaproteobacteria > Pseudomonadales > Marinobacteraceae > Marinobacter > Marinobacter psychrophilus. The sequence continues at coordinate 3,312,683 of NZ_CP011494.1, read as the reverse complement.
CGGTGAAGCCGGAGAAAGATCGTAAGTTCGTCGAGGCGTTGTCTCGGGGTCTGGACGTGTTGCGTGCTTTTAGCCAAGGCTCTGTGATTCTTGGCAATCAGGATATTGCACGTCTTACAGGCCTGCCTAAGCCAACGATATCTCGCATGACTTACACTCTGACCCAACTGGGATACCTTAGCTACAATACTCAGCTGGAAAAATATCAGCTCAGTTCCGGTGTTCTGGCGCTGGGTTATGCTTATGTATCCAATTTAAAGGTCCGTCAGTTAGCCAGACCTTATCTGGACGAGTTTGCGCGTCAGACTAATATGTCGGTCGGACTTACTTGCCGTGATCGTTTGCACATGATTTATGTCGAAAACCGGTTGCCTCCTGAAGCGTCTTTACTGCGTATGGATATTGGCCTCAAGCTACCGATGGCAACAACGTCTGCTGGTCGCGCTTACTATTGCGCCATATCGGATAAAGGGCGCAAGGTTGTTGAAGATGCCATGGAAGTAAAGTACGGCGACGATTCCTGGCCCCAGAAAAAGGAAGGGTTAGACCGTGCCATGGAGGATTATAAAAAGTATGGCTTTTGCCTTTCCATCGGCGAATGGGATCGCAATATTAACTCTGCTGGTGTGCCTGTTCACTTGCAGGATGGCACGATCATGGCATTGACCTGTGCAGCGCCTTCTTATTTGGTGCCCGCCGAAAGACTTCGAGAATCCATTGCTCACCAACTGGCAATGCTGGCAAGCGATATTGAGTCTCTGGGCGTTTAGGCTCGTTCCGAGGAGCTGCAATAGCCAGCTTCATTGGCATTTCATTGAAACCGCAGGATTTGTTCTGCGGTTTTTTTTGTCCAATTTTAAATGGTGGTTGAAACCCGGAGAAAATGCGTATTAAATCGGAGTTGTGTTTCGCTTGTTAAAACTAAATTCCATATAAATTGATGGAGGGTGTATGTCTGAGGTCGTAACTTACAGTCGTGAAGGCAATGTTGGCGTTATTACAGTGAACTATCCGCCAGTTAATGCCCTCAGCCATGCAGTGCGCTCAGGCTTGATCGCCGCGTTGGAGCAAGGCCAGGAAGACTCCGAAGCCAAGGTGCTTTTGCTGGTGTGTGAAGGCCGAACCTTTATCGCGGGTGCGGATATCCGTGAGTTTGGCAAACCTATGCAGAAGCCGGGCCTTGCCGAGCTCGTCGAGACCTATGAAAACAGTGAAAAGCCTCTGGTTGCGGCTATTCACGGCACCGCGCTCGGTGGCGGGCTAGAAATGGCTCTTGGTTGCCATTATCGGGTTGCACTGAATAGTGCAAAAATTGGTCTACCGGAGGTCAAGCTCGGCTTGTTGCCGGGAGCCGGCGGCACTCAGCGTCTACCACGCCTGACCGGTGCACAGAAAGCGCTTGAAATAATTACGTCTGGTGAGTTTGTCGGAGCTAAAGACGCCCTGGCACTGGGCATTTTGGATGTCGTTGATGACGGTGAGGATGTTAAAGCCGCAGGCCTTGCTTATGCGCAGCAGATTGCGGATGAGGGCAAACCTGTGCGTCGGGTCCGTGATCTAAAGGATAAGATCGCGTCCGATAAGGGCAGCGATGTATTTGATCAGTTCCGCGCCGTACTGCAAAAGAAGGCTCGCGGTCAGTTTTCGCCATTCAAGTGTGTAGACGCGATTGAAGCGGCGTTTAACCTGCCGTTTGCTGAGGGTATGAAGCGTGAGCGCGAGCTGTTTACGGAATGCATGGACTCACCCCAGCGTGCTGGCCAGATTCATTCGTTCTTCGCCGAGCGCGAAGTCTCTAAAGTTAAAGGGCTGTCAAAAGATACGCCGGTACGCGATGTAAACAGTGTCGGTATTATTGGCGCGGGTACCATGGGCGGTGGTATTGCCATGAACTTTGCCAACGTTGGTATTCCCGTCATTATTGTGGAAATGAAGCAGGAAGCTCTGGATAAAGGGCTGGGCATTATCCGCAAGAACTACGAAAACTCAGCGAAAAAGGGACGCCTTACCCAGCAGCAAGTTGAAGACCGGATAGCGCTGATCACCGGTAGCCTGAGTTACGACGATTTCAAAAGCGTGGATCTGGTGATTGAGGCCGTGTTTGAAAACATGGCGGTCAAAAAAGAGATCTTCGCAAAGCTAGACGCTATTTGTAAGCCGGGCACTATTCTGGCGTCTAACACCTCTACTCTGGATATCGACGAAATTGGCTCGGCCACTCGTCGCCCGGAAGACGTTGTGGGTATGCATTTCTTCAGTCCGGCTAACGTGATGAAACTGCTGGAGAACGTTCGCGGCAGTAAAACCTCTGATGAGGTGAAAGCCACGGTGATGGCGGTCGCCAAGAAGATAAAGAAGGTCGGTGTGCTGGTTGGCAATTGCCACGGCTTTGTTGGCAACCGCATGCTGCACCGGCGTGGTGCTGAAGCCATGACGCTGGTCAATGAAGGCGCCACACCGCAACAGGTAGACAAGGTGCTGACGGATCTGGGCTATCCCATGGGGCAGTTTGCGATGTCTGATCTGGCGGGTATCGATGTGGGTTATCGGATCCGCGAAGAACGTCGCAACGCTGGTGAACAGGTAGCGCCGAGCTGGATGGATAAGCTTGCCGAGCAGAATCGCCTTGGTCAGAAAACCATGGCGGGTGTTTACAAGTACGAGGAGGGCAGCCGCAATCCTGTTCCGGATGCTGAGGTGGAGCGGATCATTGAGGGTTTCCGCAAGGAGCAGGACATCAGCTCCCGTGAGATTACGGACCAGGAAATTCTTGAACGCTGCATGTATGTGATGGTTAATGAGGCAGCCAAGATTCTGGAAGAGGGCATCGCTGACCGGGCTCTGGATATCGACGTGGTCTGGATTTATGGCTACGGCTTCCCGGCTTATCGTGGTGGCCCTATGTTCTGGGCGGATCAGGTGGGTCTGGACGTGATTCTGGCCGCTGTAGAGAAGTATCACGCTGATGTGGGTGGAGAGCAGTGGAAACCCGCTGATTTGCTGAAACAGTTGGTTGCTGATGGGAAGAAGTTCGGCGACTTATAAGGCCGTTATTGGCTGGCCTCTTTTGTCTGATGTATAGGGGGCTGGCCCGATAGCGACCGAATTTTCTTCTTGCCCTATTGCGGTGAGAGGTAAGTACTCCATCTTTATTTCGAGGCAATTTTTATGTCAGACGCCGTTATTGTATCTACCGCACGGACCGGTCTTGGGAAGTCTTATCGGGGCGCTTTGAACAACACTCACAGTGTGGATCTTGCCGGGCATGTGATCAAACACGCCGTTGCGCGTGCAGGTATTGACCCCGCTATCGTTGAGGATGTGATTCTCGGCGCAAGTTTTCAAGAAGGCGCACAGGGCAGAAATATGGCTCGCCTGGCGGCTATTCGTGGTGGCTTACCGGTGACAACTGCAGGGTTGTCGATCAACCGTTTCTGCAGCTCTGGCCTTCAGGCTATCGCTATTGCGGCGCAACGTGTGGTTTCGGAGAAGGTGCCGGCAATGGTGGCTGGTGGTGTGGAGTCTATTTCTTTGGTTCAGAACGACAAGTTCAACAGCTTTCATGCGACCAACGAATGGCTGATGAAGCATAAGCCCGAGCTGTACATGGCGATGATTGAAACAGCGGACATTGTCGCTCAGCGCTATAACGTCAGCCGTGAATCTCAGGACGAATACGCCCTGATCTCCCAGCAGCGTACGGCTGCGGCGCAGGAAGCCGGCAGGTTTGACGATGAGATTGTGCCGTTTGAAGCCACGATGCTGGTGAAAGATAAGGAAACTGGCGAAGTGAGTAATAAAGACGTCACTCTCACGCGCGACGAGTGCAACCGCCCGAGTACGACGCTTGACGCGCTGCAGGGCTTGAAGGCGGTGCGTGGTGAGGGCAATTTTATCACGGCAGGTAATGCCAGCCAGTTGTCTGACGGTGCGTCTGTGTGCACGGTAATGAACAGCACCTATGCCGAGAAAAACAATATCGAGCCTATGGGGATTTTCCGTGGTTTTGCAGTCGCAGGGTGTGAGCCGGACGAGATGGGTATTGGCCCGGTGTTTGCCATTCCGCGTCTGCTGGAGCGTAACGGCCTGACCATGGATGACATCGACCTTTGGGAGCTGAACGAAGCATTCGCGTCTCAGGTGGTGTACTGCCGTGATCGTTTAGGCATTCCGATGGAAAAACTGAATGTTAACGGTGGCTCTATTTCTATCGGTCACCCTTACGGTGTCACTGGTTCTCGCCTTGCCGGTCACGCCTTGATTGAAGGCAAACGTCGCGGCGCCAAATACGTTGTGGTGACCATGTGCATTGGTGGTGGCCAGGGTGCTGCAGGTTTGTTTGAAGTGGTTTGACGGCAAACAGCGCCCGCTAACCAACCGTCAAAACAATAAGCATTACGAGGGTGTCAAAACGTGCAGCAAAAGATCATCAACCCACAGGACTTGGCGTTTCAGCTCTACGAACTTCATAACGTAGAGCAGTTTCTCGTTTTTACTCGCTATTCTGATCACAGCCGTGAAACCCTTCAGGCCGCGCTTGAGCTGGCATTAAAAGTTGCCGCAGAGGAGTTTGCTCCCCATGCGCGGCTGGTTGACGAGGAAGAACCGCGCTTTGAAAACGGCCGGGTGAAGATGCGCCCGGAAGTGAAAAAAGCGTTGGGCGTGTTAAAAGACACCGGGTTGATGGCGGCTGGCCAGGATTATCACCGTGGTGGCATGCAGCTGCCGGCGGCCGTGGCTCAGATGTGTGTGGGTATGCTGAAAGGCGCTAATGTTGGTACTCAAGGCTATGCCGGCCTGACAATTGCTGCGGCTAATCTGATTATGGTGCAGGGCTCGCCGGAACAGCAGGCCCGTTTCGCTGAGCCGATGATGGCCGGTCGGTTCTTTGGCACTATGTGCCTGACAGAACCTCAAGCGGGCTCTTCTCTCGGAGACCTGTGCACCCGTGCGGAGCCTCAGCTGGACGGAACCTACCGCCTGTTCGGCAACAAGATCTACATCTCCGGTGGTGACCACGAATTAAGCGAGAACATCATTCACATGGTGCTCGCTCGTTTGCCGGGCGCGCCCTTGGGTGTTAAGGGCATTTCCCTGTTTTTGGTGCCGAAGATTCTGGTTAATGAAGACGGCAGCCTCGGTGAGCGGAATGATGTTGCGCTGGCGGGTCTGATTCACAAGATGGGGTACCGGGGCACCACCTCCACCATGCTCAACTTTGGTGAAAAGGACGGTGCAGTCGGCTACCTGGTGGGCGAGGCTAACAAAGGCCTGGCGGCTATGTTCCATATGATGAATGAGGCCCGCATTGGTGTTGGCTTAGGCTCTGTTATGCTCGGCTACACCGGTTATCTGCACGCGTTGGAATACGCTCGGGAGCGTCGTCAGGGTAGGCCCCTTGGTGAAAAAGACCCGAGCGCTCAGCAGGTGCCATTGATTCGTCACCCGGATATTCGCCGCATGCTGCTGGCCCAGAAAGCTTACGTGGAAGGCGGGTTGGCCTTATGCCTGCAGGGTGCGATGCTGGTGGATGAGAAAAAATTAGCCGCCACTGATGATCAGCGTAACTTGGCTGCAGGTCTGCTCGACTTACTGACTCCGGTGATCAAGTCCTGGCCTTCACGCTATTGCCTGGAGGCCAACAGCCTGGCGATTCAGGTACACGGTGGTTTTGGCTACACCCGGGAATACCCTGTGGAACAATTTTACCGGGATAACCGCCTGAACCAAATCCACGAAGGGACTCACGGTATTCAGGGCATTGATCTGTTGGGCAGAAAGGTTTCCATGGCTGGCGGCCGGTTTTATAAGGAACTGATGCTGCGCCTCGACGCAACCATTGCGGCAGCCTGCCAGGAATCACGGCTTGCAGAATCTGCTGAGCGTCTTGAACAGGCGATGAAAGCAATAACGGACGCTACAGAGGCGATTAACGGCGAGAAAATCAAGGGTGACAAAGAGAAGGCTCTGGCGAATGCCACGCTGTATCTCGATGCCTTTGGCCAAGTTGTGGTTGGCTGGCTCTGGCTTCGACAAGGGCTCGCAGCCATTGCAGGGTTGGCTGGCCAAGGTGAGCAAACCGCTGCGTTTTACGAAGGTAAAATCAAAACCTGCGAGTACTTCGCCCGCTACGAACTATCCGGTGTACTGAGCACCGCAGAACTGCTGAAAGCTGTTGATACCACTGCGCTGGAGATTCTTGAAGATCAGTTCTAGACACCTGAGCGGGATAATGGGAAAAAGCAGAAACTGTGTTTTGCCGGTCGAGATAGGTCGAAAAAATGGCCGCTAGAGAGAACATCGGGCCGGAGTTTACATCCACTCTAACGACAAAAGAGGAAACTCGCTATGAAGACCCGAATCACTGAATTGTTTGGTATTCGCTACCCCATCATCCAGGGTGGTATGCACCATGTAGGCTATGCCGAGCTGGCCTCGGCTGTCTCGAATGCTGGTGGCCTGGGTATCATTACGGGATTGACGCAGCCTACGCCGGAAGATTTAGCGCGAGAGATTGCGCGCTGCCATCAGATGACGGATATGCCTTTTGGCGTAAACCTGACTTTTCTACCCTCATTCAACGCTCCTCCTTATTCGGAGTATATCGACGCTATTATTCAAGGTGGTGTAACCGCCGTTGAAACAGCGGGGCGGAGCCCAGAACAGTATATGCCTCAGCTAAAGGCTGCCGGGATTAAGGTTATTCACAAATGTACCTCTGTGCGGCATTCACTGAAAGCAGAAAAAATAGGCTGCGATGCTGTCAGTGTCGATGGTTTTGAATGCGGTGGGCATCCTGGAGAGGACGATATACCGAACTTTATCCTGTTACCCCGGGCAGCCGACGAACTGACCATTCCGTTTGTCGCTTCGGGCGGCATGGCCGACGGGCGCAGCCTGGTAGCTGCGATGGCTCTGGGGGCGGAAGGCATGAATATGGGTACTCGCTTTTTGGCGACCAAAGAAGCCCCAATCCACGATAACGTCAAGCGAGCGATTGTTGAAGCTGATGAGCTTCAAACCCGCCTGATTATGCGTAATCTGCGCAATACGGAAAGGGTCATGAACAATGCCGCTGTGCAGGAAATTGAGCGGATTGAAAAAGAAAAGGGCGAGTCTGAAACCATTGATGATATCCGTCATTTGGTGACAGGAGCTAAAGGTCGCTTGGTTCTTCAGGAGGGCAAAATGGATGAGGCGGCATGGAGCTGCGGTATGGTTGCGGGGCTTATTCACGATGTTCCGAGCTGTGATGAGCTGATTCAACGCATCATGGCAGAAACAGAGTCAATCGTGCGTCAGCGGCTAGCCCGGTTCCTGGACAATTGAATGTGAGTGACTTGGTGAAAACAGCCGATACCCCCGAAGACGGAGTTTTAACTCTGAAGAGTAAAGAGGTTTGCCCCCAGTCCAGGAAGTTCGCCTTATTGTTAAACAAGCGCTTCGACCCGTGGAGGCAGCATCCGTTTTTGCTAAAAATCACATTTAAGGGTTCTTGATATAAGCACCCTTGCGCAAGTAGAACCACCAGTTCACCACCAGGCAAAGAGTATAGAACACCGCGAAGCCGTACATGGCGTACTCTGGGGTGCCAGCCTGAATCTGCTGGCCCAATAGTTTAGGCGCAATGAAGGCACCGTAGGCGGCGATCGCGCTGGTCCAACCCAGTACCGGGCCCTTCTGCTGCTGGTCGAAAATGTAGCCGATGCTGCGGAAGGTAGAGCCGTTGCCGATGCCGCTGGAGGCGAATATCACCACGAACAGAATCATAAAAATTGCGAACAGGCTGTTGGGATCGGTGGAGTTGTAGGCCAGCATCATCACGTAACCGGTGGCCACGGATGCAATCACCATAATCACCGAGATGACTTGGGTAACAATCGAACCTCCAACCTTATCGGAAATCCAGCCGCCCAGTGGGCGAATTAACGCGCCTACCAGTGGGCCAATCCACGCCCAGGTAAGGGCACTTGGTGCATCAGGATTCACAATACGGGTAATGGTGCCGTCTGCAGCCACATCCATCATATTGCCGAATATCACGCTGATAGACAGCGGCAGCGCAGCGGAAAAGCCGATAAAAGTGCCGAAAGTCAGAATGTATAGAACAGTCATTGACCAGGTGTGCTTGTTACTAAAAATCGCAAACTGATTTTTGATGTTGGGTTTGATGTCGCCTGGAATCAATCGCAGCAGCACAACGGTAAGCACAATAGTCAGCGGCAGTGCCAGCCACATATTCATTACGCTCAACGCCCATACGCCCGCCACGGAGGTGGCCAAACCTACGCCATACAGGCCCAGAATTTTGCCAAAGGCAGACAGTGGCGAGCCCGGGTTTGGGGTAACCACCTTCAGGTTGTTCATGCCGAACCAGCCCAAAAACGCCAGCGGAACCAGAAACACCAGCCAGATAAAGCCGGCGTTCTGAATCCAGGTATCGGTGCCGGCCTCAATGCGGCCAATCAGCGTGCCGCTGGGGTTCTGCAGCGCCAAAGGGTCGCCGGCCAAGGCGCCAAAAATGCCCACAGTCATGACTAGCGGAATCACCACCTGCATGGTGGTTACACCAAAGTTACCCAGCCCGGCGTTCATGCCCAGGCCGTAGCCCTGTTTGCTTTTGGGGTAGAAGGTACTGATGTTGCTCATCGAGCAGGCGAAGTTACCGCCGCCAATACCGGATAGCAGCGCCAATGCCTGAAACACAATGAACGGCGTATCCGGGTTCATCAGTGCAAGCCCGGTGCCGGCCGCCGGAATCAGCAGCAGCGCGGTGGTCAGAAACACGGTGTTTCGGCCACCGGCAATCTTGATCATGAACGAGGCGGGAATGCGCAGCGTCGCGCCGGCCAGACCAGCAATGGCCGACAGGGTAAAGAGCTGGTCGATGGTAAAGGGGAAACCCAGATTTTTCATCTGGGTGGTGATCATGCCCCACATCAGCCATACCGCAAAACCCATTATCAAGCTGGGGATAGAGATCCACAGGTTGCGCGAAGCAACGCTCTTGCCAGTCTGTTCCCAGAAGGTTTCGTTTTCGACATCCCAGTGTTCAATGTCGCCGTTGAGTTTGCCCATAATTGTGCTCCTTATGATACCCGACCTGACGGCGCACGAAAGCGCTAGCAGGCTACTTGGCATCATTGTGCAGAGAGCGGTGGGCAATCAGATTTGAGCAAAATCAAGGACGAGGAGCGGTATTCTGAAGAGTGTTTTGAAAAGACAGTTCCAGCTTGTAGGAGGGCATTTTTATACATATAAATCATAGTCTTAAAAAAGTAATACCTAGTGTTTGGTAGTTGCTGGGTCAGGCTGACGCAGTAGAGGTAGCCACTCGTTGCCGGGCCATTTTGCTCAGTCGCAGCAGCTCTAGTGCCATCAGCAGCCACGCTCCGGCCCACAACGCAGCGGAACACCACAGCATCTGTGGATGACTGAAGGGTTCGGTGCCCGCCGCAAAACGAAGTAAGGTGGCCGCGCCGATGGCAATAGCCAATGGCACTGTGCGTTTCGCTGGCGGCCATTGGCGGCAGGCACGCTGCCAGGCCAGCTTCAGCATTACGCTGCCGGCCAGTGTACCCAGTGCGCCAATGGTAATCATGTGCAGGCTGGCACTCATCGAACGCCCGCTCAAAAGCGCAATACCGGAGAGCAGGCCGCCGACCACCAGCCAGCTGTAACCGACTGCGAACACCATCAGATCGGGCCGTTCCAGGCAGCGCCAGAGCTTCCAGCGTGCAAGCCTTACGGCGGTGACCAGGGCCGCTGCAACCAACAAGGCGCCGGACGCGTGTCGCAGCGGAGGTATCAGGGAAAAAGGCAAGGCTGCGGCCAACAGAACAATCAGCGTACCCTCCATCCGAGGTTGCAGGCGAGCATTCAGGGCAACGCCCTTTTTATCCAGCGTGTTGGCCACCGAAGGCGCCAATATGCGCCCGCCCATAAACGTCATCAGCAACAACAGGCCAATAATCGCGGCGTGCATGATGCGAAATGGGCCTAATTCCGCGAGGTCACTTTGCCAGATGGCGGTGCGGCTCAGGCTGAATGCAACCGCCATGACTGCCAACGTGCCGATAAGTGGCCCTACCATTTTGTTGCGCCATTTTTTGGCGGCATGAAATCGCGGCAACACCACCGCTGCCAAAACCAGAGCAAACGCCGGGCTGAGCGCATTGGCCAACACCGTGTCGGGCATAAACCACCAGCTGATTCTTGCCGCCAGCCACAAAGCAAATAGCAGGTACAGGCGCTCTGGCGATTGCCGCCCCAGGGTATAGCCGGCAATCAATGCCAGGGCAAAGCCGAAAATCATTTCGTGGCCATGACCGGTATTCAGAAGCCCCGAAGGCCAGCCTCCGCCGCCTAGCACCGCCCATACCGACAGCGGTACCGCGACGGCCGCCAGAATTGCTGCGGCGGGGAAAAACAGCCAGAAAGCCTGGGGGCGAAAGGTCGGCATTAGAACATCCACAAAGTGTTTGGTCGCAAGTGCTAAGGTTACTAAAATTGAGCCGTTGTAGTCGACATATCCGCCAGGTTGCTACCAGTGAGTAGGATAGGCGTAATGTTGCAGCCCCAAGCTCCGCGGCCGATAATTCACGCTCTAACTTTTCAGGTGTTCAACCATGTCTGCATTTAACGCTGTTTTTCTGGATGTCACATCTTTGAACCAGAACGATCTTGACTTGGAACCGTTGCGCAACGTGTTCTCAAAACTAGACTGTTACGAGCACACATCTTCCGCCGAGATTGTTCCGCGTTTGCAAGGCGCGCAAGTAGCGATTGTGAATAAAGTGATGCTCAGTGCCGATGTGCTGAAGGCTTGCCCGGATTTGAAATTGATTCTGGTGTCGGCTACGGGTTTGAATAATGTGGACTTGCAAGCCGCAAAAGAAGCCGGCGTTTCGGTGTGTAATTGCCAGGGTTATGGCACCGCCACTGTTGCTCAGCACACCCTGATGTTGCTACTTGCGATGGCGACACGCCTGCCGGACTATCAAAGTGCGGTTCGAGAGGGACGTTGGGAAGCGTCTACCCACTTCTGCTTTCTGGACTTTCCGATTGTGGAGCTGGATGGAAAAACCTTGGGTGTTCTCGGCAATGGTGAGATTGGCAGCGCGGTAGCGCGCCTGGGCGAAGCTTTGGGCATGCGGGTGATTGCCGCCAATCTACCGGGCCGTTTGCCAAAAGCAGGACGGCTAAGCTTGGACGAGGTACTGCAGCAGGCCGACGCCATTACGCTGCATTGCCCGTTGAATGAAAATACCCGGCACCTGATCGGCGAGGCAGAATTGGCGAAAATGAAGCCTCGCGCATTCATTGTGAACACCGCTCGCGGCGGTTTGATTGACGAGCAAGCCTTGGCTGCCGCGCTGCGCCGGGGTCACTTGGGTGGAGCGGCAACGGATGTGCTGGTTCAAGAACCTCCGGTGGATGGCAACGTGTTACTGGCGCAGGATATTCCACGGCTGATTGTGACACCACACACCGCCTGGGGTAGCCAGGAGGCGCGGCAGAGAATCGTGGGTCAGGTGGCAGAAAATGCGGCAGCGTTTCGTTCCGGGAAGCCTGTGCGGCAGGTGGTTTAAGGGTTCACTGGCGCCGTCTCTAGCTATTTTTAGAGTGACCTGATGCCGCACTTTTCAGGCGTGAAAAGGTAGCGGGCACAACCCCGAGCCAGGCAGCCAATTGATTGTCTGGCACCCGTTTTGTGAGCTCTGGGTACTCTTCCTGCATCAGCGCATAGCGCTCGATTGCGGGCATGGTGTGTTTTCGAAACTCGCGCATACTGGCTAATTCGGCCAGTTCTTCTGTCAGTGCCAGCGCAAATTTGGGCCACTGGCCCTCACCGTGGCTTTGCACTTCCGAGCGAAATGCAGTGAAATCTGCCACCCACGCGGTGACCGGCATACTGCTGTTCAGGCATAAAGTATTCCGCACGGTACGGCTGCGACCGAACACCGGCCAAATAATATCGCCTTCCGAAAAAAAGTGATGGATGGCCACCTTACCGCTCGCTGTTTCGCGGAACATACGCATCACGCCATGCTGAATCAGGTACACATTGGCCCAGGGCTGGTCTTGTTTTTCCATAACCGTTTCAGCGTCTATTTTTCGCACGCTGAATAACTGGGCCAAATCACTCAGAAGCAGGTTTTCTGGCGCCGTCTTGTTGTCACTCAAACGTATACCAAAAACTCGGCTCAAACTGTTAAGCAAAAGCGTTTCAGGGGGCGCGTGCGGCAACTTAGCCATATCCGGATGTTGCTCCGACAACAGATGAGACGATGAGGACAGATCAGGCCGAAAAATACTGTTCATGGCGTTGCCTTCTCCTCATGGATAAAGTTGGTTATCCAGTTTAACAGATAACGAGTACTCAAAATGACTCCGATCATTAACGTTCCGTGGTCCCATTCTGCTAATAGTGTCGATGTTTTAAATACGTAAAATTCCGCTAATAGTTCAGCTATGTATTGCTTTTCCGAGCTGTCTTGAGGTTCATGCAGTGCTAGACTTGCGCGCTTTACGAATCGGGATAGAACTTCCATGGCAGCGGCGTTGGCGCTTCTCTTTAAATTGACACCGCTCTACGTCACAGTGGTGCTAGGCTGGCTGGCTGGACGTTATTTACAAGCCAGTGGTCGCCACATTGCTGGCATCATGTTGTATATCGTAACGCCCTCTATCGTGTTTTCCGGCGTGATGGCGGCACCCTTGACCACTGAAATCATTTTGTTGCCGTTTCTGGTGTTCGGTTTTTGCAGTTTTCTGGGTATTACCCACCAGGCATTGGCCCGGCGCTGGATTGGCGATAGCAGCGCCGCGCTTATACCGTTGTGTGTGGGCAGCCCCAACGCCGGCTATTTTGGCGTGCCGGTGGCACTGCTGTTATTCGGCGAGGAAGGGCTGGCAATCTATATTGTGTGCATGCTGGGTACATCGCTGTACGAAAGCTCAGTTGGCTTTTATCTGGCGGCCCGCGGCAATTACAGCGTGCCCGACGCGCTCAAACGGGTGGCGCGGTTGCCGTCTATGTATGCTTTTGCGCTGGCAGTAACGCTGAACCTGTCGGGCGTTGGCATCCCGCAGGTGTTCGAACCGCTGTTTGATAATTTACGCGGCACCTACAGTATTTTGGGCATGATGATTATTGGCATGAGCATATCCAGCTTTCGCGGGCTGGCAGGCAATCTACGTTTTACGGCCCTGGCCTTTTTCGGCAAGTTTGTATCTTGGCCGTTGCTGGCCAGTGCATTCTGGTGGCTGGATGCGACCTATATGGGAGTCTATTCAGACGCCGTGTACAAGGCTATTTTCCTGATTTCCATTACCCCGATTGCAGCCAATACGGTGGTGATTGCCACCATGCTGGACACATCGGTAAAACAGGCCGCTGGCACAGTGTTGTTATCGACGGTACTAGCACTGGTGACCATTCCCTTAATGGTGGCGCTGGCGTTTTAAGCGCTGGCGCTAACGTTTACGCTACTGGCGCCGCCACCCGTTATGTCAATTTCGTTGGGACAGCGCCTGAGTTTTTCATCGACAAGCCTATGGTAAGGTAGCTAACAAAGCGTCGCACATGCCATAAGGAGAAATATCGTGTTAAACCGGCTGCAGCGTCTGCTGGGATTGCAGACCATTCCGGGGGTGTTCTTTACCTCGGCAGGTATTGCCGTGTTGTTTGTGGCTTTGGCTATTCCCTTTGATGAGGCGGTGGCCGGTTTCTTTGGCGGCCTGACGGCCTGGGTTGCGCGCAATCTTGGTTGGTTTTACATCGTCACCGTCAGTTTTTTGCTGGTGTTTCTGCTGGGTTTGGCGTTTAGCCGCTTCGGCTCGATTCGCCTGGGTGCAGACGATTCGCGGCCGGATTACTCCAACCTCACCTGGTTCACCATGCTGTTTGCCGCTGGCATCGGCACCATCTTGATGTTCTGGGGCGTGGCCGAGCCGGTGTCACATTTTGCCAACCCACCATTTTCGGACGTACTCCCGGGCAGTGCCCGTGCCGCCCGTGATGCGATGACAATATCTTTGTACCATTTCGGGCTTCACACCTGGACAATTTTCGCCATGCCCGGCCTTGCCATCGCCTATTTTGCCTACCGCCATCACCTACCCATGCGCATCAGCAGTCTGTTCTATCCGGTCTTAGGTGATCGAATAAACGGGCCTTTGGGCTGGGCGGTGGACGTGATTGCGGTGCTGGGCACTTTGTTCGGGGTGGCGACGTCGTTAGGCCTGGGCACGCTGCAGCTCAATAGCGGCTTGAATTATTTGCTGGGCGTGCCCGTATCCGGTTCTGTGCAAGTGATGTTGATTGCGGTGATTGCCAGTATTGCCGCGGTGTCGGTGGCCTTAGGGCTGGATAAGGGCGTTCGTCGCCTGTCTCAGTTGAACATCATATTGGCGGGTGTTCTGGTTGCGTTTGTAGCGTTAGTCGGCCCAACGGTGTTTATCGCCGAAGGTATGGTGCAAGGCATAGGTGACTATTTAGACGCTTTGCCATGGTTAGCGTTCTGGACCCAAACCTTCAGTGAAACCAACTGGCAGCGCAAGTGGACTCTGTTTTACTGGGCCTGGACCATTTCCTGGGCGCCCTATGTGGGCATTTTTATTGCGCGTATTTCCCGCGGTCGTACCATCCGCGAATTTATTGCGGGCGTGCTGTTTGCGCCCACGGTGTTCACCCTGGTGTGGTTTGGAGTGTTTGGTCTGTCGGCCATACACATAGAGATGAACGGTCAGGTTGCGCTGGCCGCGCAGGTTGAGCAAAACCCTGCCGTCGCCATTTTTGCTTTTTTGCAGGCCTTGCCCTTTGCGCAGTTTTCATCATCGCTGAGCCTCATCATTATCGTGATCTTTTTCACCACCTCGTCAGATTCCGCGTCGCTGGTGATTGACATGCTGACTCGCCGTGACGATCAGCCATCGCTGGTGCGCCAGCGCATATTCTGGGCTGCAGCCCAAGGCGTGGTGGCGGCAAGCCTACTGCTGGCAGGCGGGTTAGATGCGTTGCAGAATGTGATTACGGCGCTGGGGTTGCCGTTCTGTATTTTGCTGATTTTTATGGCGGTGTCGCTGTTCAGGGCGTTGCGCGCAGACAGCCGAGGTTATTCGGTTGATGAATTAGTTCAAGGCCGTGCCTATGACACAGTGTCATCTACCAAAGACGTTAAACAGGAGCATCACGATGTTTCATAGAATACTGTTGGCGATTGACACCGAAGACGACGACGAAGCCAAACACACCCTGGCCGAAGGCGTTCGCTTGCTGGCTGAGGGCGGCGAGCTGCACCTGGCGAGTGTATTCAGCCCGGGCGGAGCAGGATTTTTTCCTCACGTGAGTGACGATACTCCGCAAGACCGCGAGAAGGTGGTGCGGGACAAACTGAACCTGCTGGCGCGCAAATACCTGCCGATGAACCAGGCCGCGCATTTACACGTGATGTGCGGTACACCCTCGGAAAAGCTGGTGGCTCTGGCGGCACAGGCTGAGGTCGATTTGTTGCTACTGGTGTCTCGCGGTCCGGGGGGGCTCTGGCCGTTGCGTCGGGCGACGGTAGAATACGTTACCGTGAATGCGCCCTGCGCTGTGCTGGTTATGCCGGTTGTTGCTGTGGCGGAAAACGCAGGGGCCATTGCCCCGTCTGGCAATGAAGAGGCTGAAGAAAACCGCTGAGCACCTGTTTCAGGGCCGGTGTTAAAAGCCGCTTCAGGACCGGCGCTCCTGTGCCAGTGCGCTGATGTCGTCACGAATTTGCGCCACGGTCAGGTCAGGCCTTAGCAACAGCCGCGCTTTGCCGAGAGTATCAAACACATACACACCGGCGCTGTGAGACACATTATAGTTGTTGTTCTCATCCGGCTCGTCGTAACCGAAGGTGGTGCGGTAGCGCTTTGCCAGCTGTCGAAGCTGGGGCTCGCTGCCGGTCACGCCGGCAATTCGGTCACCGTAAAAATGGGTGTAGGCAGCAATCTGTTCAGGTGTGTCCCGGTTCGGGTCCACGCTGACAAACATAATGGTCACCCGTTCACGCTCGTTGTCGGGTAGTTTACCTACGGCTTGGGATAGCCGTGCCAGCGTGGTGGGGCAAATGTCCGGGCAGTGGGTGAAACCAAAAAACACCAATCGCACCTGGCCCTCAGAGTCGCTGGCGTTTACCGCTTCGCCTTGGGTGTCTATAAGTTCGAATTCCAAAGGCGGCATCAGCCCGCTGATGTCTTTGCCGTGCCATTCACGGTTACTCTGATCACAGCCCACCAGCGCAAAGGCAGCCAGCAATAGCGCCATTAGACCGGCGATTCTTTTGCCTGAAACGAAAGTCGGCATAACGGTGTACTCCTCTCAGGTGTTCATGTGTCCAGACGATTTGATCAGCGCTGCGGGCTGTTTTGGATAACGGCCATCTTCGTGCATGGCCCGGCGCAAAATAATCAAAATACCCAGCACGCTCATCATCGCCGGTGGAATCCAGGTCAGCAAGCCGCCAAGCAACTGATCAGTCTCTGGCGCCAGCGGCCAGGCGCGGCCGCACACCTCGTAAACGTCGTACACCATGCCCCGTGAAAACACGATCCAGGCGCCTAGCAGCATTTGCGGAACCGCCACCAACGCCAGCAGCAGCATCCGTTTGCCGTAGCCCAGAGCGTTGGTTATATAAGGGGAACGGGGATCGAATATCAGCCACCAGAACAGCAGACCGTCTAACAGCATGCTCCAGTTCATTATCCAGTAAAGCTGGCGGCTGAGCATGGCGTCGAAGTGGATGCCGGGCGACAGCCAGAAATAAACCAGGCCCACGAACAACACCGGCGCTACTACCGGATTTTGTAAAACGCGGTAACTCAGCTGCACGGGCGCCAGCCAGGGTCGTGCACCCTGGGGGATTTTACGGCCCCAGAAACGCATTATCGGTAAAGGATTGGACAACGCGATCAAAACCGGGCCCACGTGATGCAGGACCAGGTGCTGGCCTCGGTGAACAAAAAACATGTATTGGGAATAGTAATCGAAGGCGGTTTGCATCACTGCGTAACACATCACCACGCCCACCACGAAGGTGACAATGCGCCCGGGGCCGGGCCGCTCGCTAGCGGGCATGCGTAGAAGCGCCACGCCATAAAACACCATGACCAGCATATAGCTGGTGATGGTCAAAGGTGAAAAATCGTAGGGCAGCAGGGCATTGACGCCGTTCATAGGTGCTACTCGAAATTGCTCTGTTGCAAGCGCTGGCGCAGATGTGTTGTTTTCTTCACTAGAGTGTTGACCTCCATTGCCTTTATTTCAAGTTTAGAGCCTACCTAACCTGGGGTATCACCAAAAAAAGGTTGTGAAGAACGGGTTTTTAAACCAATATTCAATATAAATTTTATAGATTGCGCTAGTCGCAAAGGATTTCTACAGATGACGTTTTACCAGCCTGTCGGTAATGAAATTGAACTCTTCCATGCCGCCGCGAACAACGGCCTGCCGGTTCTGATCAAAGGCCCGACAGGCTGCGGCAAAACCCGCTTTGTTCGTTACATGGCCGAACAACTGAAGCGGCCGGTTTATACCGTCGCCTGCCACGACGACCTGACGGCAGCAGACCTGGTAGGGCGGCACCTGATCGGCCCGCAAGGCACCTACTGGCAAGATGGGCCCTTGGCCCGCGCGGTTCGTGAAGGCGGCATTTGTTACCTGGATGAAGTGGTAGAAGCGCGTAAAGACACCACGGTTGTCCTGCATCCGCTGGCGGATGACCGCCGCGAACTGCCGATTGAGCGCACTGGTGAGCTGCTGACGGCAGCACCGGGTTTTATGCTGGTGGTTTCCTACAACCCGGGTTATCAGAGTCTGTTGAAAGGCATGAAACCAAGCACCCGCCAAAGATTTGTATCGCTTCGGTTTGATTACCCCTCGGAGGAAATAGAGCAAACCATCGTGCTGGAAGAATCCGGTTGCGACCGTGACCTTGCAAAGCAACTGGTTAGCCTGGCGACAGCGCTGCGCAACCTGAAAGATCACGATCTGGAAGAAGCCGCATCCACGCGGTTGCTGATTCACACAGCTCTGCTGATAGGCGCAGGTTTGCCCGCAGCGGTCGCTTGCCGCGCGGGTATGATCGAGCCGCTGTCAGACGACGAAGCGACCGTTAGTTCATTGATGGAGGTGGCATATGCAGTATTCGGGCGCCCAGACGAAACCCGTTAGCGGAGCGGTTTTACCGGTTATCTGGTACCTGCTGAATCTATTGGTAATGCCGGTAATCGGCTTTGTGATCTTGCTCTGGATGTATGTCGGAAGTTCCGGGGTCAACGAACTACGCCGTGCCCACACGCGAGCTGCCCTTTATATGTCGCTCATTGGCTTCACTTTGATCAGTTCGGGTGTTGCCATCAGCTGGATGTTCTTCGCCGATGTAAGGCATTTCGGAACCTTTGCCTTGGTGTGGGCCATCGCGTTGCACACGGGCTTTGTGCTCTGGGGAATGGTTTCTTTGGCGCAAGCCATGTCTGATAAGAGGCCTTTATTTCCCGCGAAGTGGCTCTAAATGAGGAGTTGAAGACACCTTCCCTGATGCCAAACGCAGAATTTTAGTGTGACCAGAAAACGATACCCTCACGTAATTGCATGAAACCCCGCAACCGCAACAATCACTACCGGCGCCCATAGTTGAGCCGCTAACCGCCACCCAGGGGGTGCATTCTTCATCTCCATGAAGTGATCCACCAGCAGCAAAGATTTTACGATCACCATTCCAAAAACCAGCCAGGCCAGAAAATCAGGGCTTATACCGGACTTAAGCGCAATGACCGGTAAAGCCGTGCAAATCATCAGGGCAAAATAAACCGTCAACATTGTCAGCCCTTTTTAAGCGAGTACGTAGAGCACCGGAAACAGTGCCAGCCATACCAGATCCACCATGTGCCAATAAGAGGCACCAGATTCCATGCTGTTCATGTCGGAGCCCCCGCAGTCTCTGTTGCCTATTCTTACGGCAAGCACCATCAAAACAATCTGCCCCAGTGTCACGTGCATAAGGTGGAAGAAGGTCAGGAAGAAATAAAACATGAAGAAAGTATCTGTGCCGAGGTTATAGCCCTGGCTGTACAGATTCACGTATTCATAAAGTTTGCCAACGGTGTAAATGCAGGAGACAGCAACCGCAAGCCAAAGGCGCCACTGCGCGCCGGAGAGCTTGTCACGGGACTGGTGGACAGCAGTCGCGACCAGATAGCTGGAGGTGATTAGCGCAGCGGTGTTCAGCAGCCCTATCCAAGTGTGCAGAAGATCACGGCCGGCGTGGAAGGTGGCTGGGTCGAGGCTGCGGGCCACGGCAAAACCGATGAGCATGATTCCGAATACCGTTAGCTCGGCGAAAATGAATATCCACACAGCGACGTCTCCGGGAAGCTGATGGCGGTCTAACTCCGGCTCAAGAATTAGACCTGTCATATCACTGAGTCAGGTTCAGGTAGAGTTTGGGGAGCTGCAACGGCAGCTGCGCCGGGTCGCGAATCACCACGTAATTATGACTGCCGAAGACATAGGGCAGGTACTCGCTGGCCTCGTCATCAATGGTGACACAAAACGGGGTCAGGCCAGCTTTGATGGCTTCCTGCACTGCCATGCGTGTGTCTTCTATACCGTAGCGGCCTTCATACAAATCCAAGTCGTTGGGCTTGCCATCGGTCAGCAACAACAGGACCTTCTGTTGTTCGTGGCGCGCTCCTAAAAGCTTGGTGGCCTGACGGATCGCGGCGCCCATGCGGGTATAGAAGCCCGGTTCCAGCGCCTGAATTCGGCCCCGAATGGTGCTGGTATAAGTTTCATCAAAACCTTTTAGATGATGGAATCGCACGTAGTCACGCCGTCGTGATGAAAACGCAAACAGGGCGAAGGGGTCGCGGCTGGCCTGTAAGGCTTCGCTGAGCAGTTGCAAGCCGTCCCGGGCAATGTCGATGACTCGCTGCTGGTTGTTTATATAGGTCTCGGTTGAGAGCGACACATCCGCCAGCACCAGACAGGCGAGGTCGCGCTGGCTCTGCTGGCAGCGGCGAAACAGCTTCTGATCAATCGCGCCCTGACCGCGCCGGTTCTGAACTTCCCTTTCCAGGCAGGCGTCCAGGTCCAGCTCGTCGCCGTCCAGCTGTCGTTTGTGCCACTGTTTGAGGGGCTTGAGCGCGCTGAATTGGCGCTGCAGACGTTTGGCGGGTCGGCGCAGTGCTTCCGGAAGCTCCGCAGGCTCAGCGTTTTTTGCCAGCATAGGTTGCACGCAGCAGAAGGCTTCCCGGTAGCTCTGGCTGCGCCAGTCCCACTCCGGCAAATGAATACCCGGGCCAAGGCGCAGGTCGTCGTGTTCTTCCGAGGGCAGATCCAGGTCAAACTTGATCGACGACGACGTCTCCTTGCGGTCATTGGACACAGAGATCATGTCCATATCGTCCGCAACCGCCTCGGCATCTTCTTCTTTAGTGTCGTCGCCTGCACGGTCAACCGGAATGAATTCGGTCCAGGAAAACAGACTTTCCAGGCGAAAGATCATCAGCCCCTGATCGCGGTCGAAGGCCTCTACGCGCTCTGCCTGGTGGCGCTTGTTTTTCTTGGTCAGTCCCCCGGGGCTCGATTGAGTGTCCTCGTCGCCGGTTACCGGTCCGTTAGCTTTTCCTTGTTCCAGAGCCGGGTACAACCAAAGAATGACCGGCCAGGGATCGGTTCCAGCCGCGGGCAGGGCAGCAACGCTGCCCGGATGGATAAGCGCTTGGCGGATCGCCTGTTCACGGACGGCTTCCTCGGCCGATAGGCCCTCTGGATCGGGACGCCTGCGCAGAACTTGTTTCACCAGGCGCTGGTAAACACGCTCCAGCCCCGGCCAACGGGCGATCACATCCTGAACCAGTGCCTGATTGCCGGTAAACCAGTCACTATCAGCCGGAGCCGGGTTAGCCGCGAGTGCGGCCAGCCATATATAGAGTTCCCGGTTCAGGCGTTTGGATGGGAATTTAGCCACTTTTTCTGGCAGGCGCAGATTTTGCTCATCCCGCCAGGCCAGCTCAAATTTACGGTGTGTTCCGGCAATTTTGTGCAAAAACCGTCGGCGCAGGCGAAAGTGCCTGGGCTCTGCCGTCACCAGGCTGAGTGCCGGATCACCCCCGAAGGCGCGGAACACAATGCCAAGGCTGCGAGCTTCGTCTTTTAGATAAACGGCGTGCTCGGGGAATTCCCCGAGAGCCTGGCGGGTAATGTATTCGTGCCACTTGTAGCCGACCCACTCTTCCATCTTGAACTCCTGTTACGCCCGTTGTTTGTCGGGTTTGCCGGCAAGCTGGTGAATGCGAATCACAGGGCCAGAAGCAGATTCCGGTCCTGTGATTGTGAGGGTGGCGGGCTTACGCGTCCTGAAGTGCCGGGCCACGAACTTCGTCGTCAAAGGACGCTTGTCCTTTAATGAAGAAGCTGCAGAGGTACACCACCAACCCGACTGAAAAGAAGCAGCCAGCGGTCAGGCGCGCCCAGTAAAACATCGCAATCTTGTCCTGGGTGACCATAAACGACAGTGCTTCACCGCTTTCTGGCATACGTTGCAGCCAGATTTGCAGGATGCCCGCACCCGTCAGGAACAGGGTGATAAACACCATGGAGATGGTCATCAACCAGAATCCCCACATTTCCACCACTTGGGCCTTGTTGCTGTTGCCGTAAGGCCGGCCACGCATGATCGGCATGGCGTAGGAAATGATGGTGAGCACGATCATCACATAGGCGCCGTAAAACGCCATATGGGCATGGGCCGCAGTAATCTGACTGCCGTGGGTGTAGTAGTTTACCGGTGCCAGCGTATGCAGAAAGCCCCACACGCCTGCGCCCAGAAACGCCATCACAGCGGTGCCCATAGCCCACAGAGTCGCGGCCTTATTGGGGTGGTTGCGCTTGCGCCGGTTGATCATAGTGAAGGCAAATAACACCATCATGAAAAATGGCAGGGGTTCCAGTGCCCCGAACACAGAGCCCAGCCATAGCCAGTACTCGGATGGCCCGATCCAGAAGAAGTGGTGACCGGTGCCGATGATGCCGGTAATCAGCGCCATGGCAATGATGATGTATAGCCACTTCTCGATGACTTCCCGATCTACGCCAGTAATTTTGATCAGCACGAAGGCCAAGATGGCGCCCATGATCAGTTCCCATACACCTTCAACCCACATGTGTATTACGAACCACCAATAGTACTTGTCTGTGGTTAGGTTTTCGGGGTTGTAGAAGGAGAACATCCAGAGCACGGTCAGGCCAATCAGGCCGGTGATCAATATAATATTGACCACGGTTTTTCGGCCTTTGAGGGCGGTCATCAAGATGTTGAACAGAAACCCGACGAACACCAGGGCCAAGCCTATTTTGGTAATAGTGGGTTGTTCCAGAAACTCCCGGCCCATGGTGGGCAACAGTTTGTTCATGGTGACGTCAGCCAGAGTGGCGTAATCCACAAACAGGTAACCCAGAATGGTCAGCGTGCCGGCAACGGCAAACACCCAGAACAGGATCCACGCAAGCAATGGGCTGTAAAGCTCGGTTTGCGCTTCTTCCGGAACCAGGTAGTAGGTTGCACCCATAAAGCCGAACAACAGCCAAACGATCAGCAGATTGGTGTGAACCATCCGGGCAACGTTGAAGGGTATTTCCGGGAACAGAAAATCACCCACCACGTACTGCAGGCCTAAAATCAGACCAAACAGGATCTGGCCGGCAAACAGAATCAAGGCAAAGATGAAGTAGGGCATGGCGACCCGTTGAGACTCGTATTTCATATTTTTTCCTTAGCCTTCGATGTTGGGTGGCCAGCCGTTATCGTCAATCTTGGACGTCCACTCGAGGAACGATGCCAGATCTTCGATTTCCTGGTCTGTCAGGTTGAATTGCGGCATTTGCCGGCGGCCGGGTGCTTTGGTCGGCATGGCGTTCATCCAGGCATTCATGTACGCCTTGAACACGTCGCTGTTGCCGGCGCCGCGGCGGTCGAATACGTTGCCCAGCTCCGGCGCAAAGTAGGCGCCTTCACCCATAAGCGAATGACAGCCAATACAGTTGTTGTTTTCCCAAAGGTGCTTGCCATTAACAACCTGCTCGATGAGCTGGTCCCGGTTATCCCGCTCGGGCATCGCCCGCGATTGAGTGTCAAAAGTTAGAGCCAGAAACAGCAGGATGAAGAACGTGCTTCCTCCCAGATAGATGTTTCTGGCCATGCTTTTGGTAAAGCGTTCGGCCATTAGACTGCCCCTTGGTTGATGTGTAATACCTGACGAACCCGCGATCGAGCCCAGAAGATGTATCAGTAATGAATATTATCAGCCGTTAAGACAGTTCATGCCAGAAGGCAAGGGGGTTACCTCTAAAGAGGCATGCGGCAGGATTGGCGGGTTTTTCGGTTAGCGGAACACCGTCTTTACTTCGTTGCTAACCAGGCTTTTGGCTTCAGAAATATCCATTCGAGCATGGCGCACAACACTGATGCCGGCCGATATTGCGAGGGTGCCCATAATGGCGGCAACGCTAAGGTCCGGCCAGGCGCTTCCTGTTCCGAACACGCCCAGAGCGGCTGCCATCACGGCCAGGTTGCCGATGGCGTCATTCCGGGTGCACAGCCAGACCGAGCGCATATCAGAGTCGCCATCCCGAAAACGAAATAGCACAAAGGCAACACTCACGTTGGCAATCAGAGCCAGCAGACCAATCGTGCCCATGGTAAAGGGTTCGGGAGTAACGCCCTGTTCTATCACCCAAAGCGCACGGGCCCAAACCACAATGCCGAACAGCGTCATGGTAATGCCTTTAATCATGGCCGCGCGCCCGCGCCAGAGCATGCCGAGAGACAGAACGGAAAGTGACAGAATGTAGTTGGCGCTATCGCCAAAGAAGTCGATGGCGTCTGCCATCAGGGAAACCGAACCAGATTGCAAACTGGCAGCACCTTCCACGAAAAACATGGCCAGATTAACCCAAAGGGCGATCCACAGTGCGCGGCGAAAACCCGGAGCCGGGGACTTTAGTACTGGACCAGAGCAACCGCACGCCATAAACACCTCCTTTTATTTGGTAGGTGTGTATTAAAAACCCTGTAGTTGCTACAGGGTCAATGTCCGGCAAGCTGTTTGGGAAACTTTTTAGTGGTTGCTCGGTTTAGTAGTCACATGGTTTAGTGGCTACCTGGTTTGTGAGTTCCGGGCACGTGATTGCGCTGGTCTGTGTCTTTGCCGGACAGGCCGCCCAGCTCTGAACTCAGGCCCCCATGATGCCGCACTGCTCAACGGTGCCTGTCTTTGAACAGGCCTGTTGCAATTGCTGCAGGGCCGTTTCAAGATTTGCGAGCTCACTCAACCGGTCGCGCACGTGGATCAGGTGACGGGCCAGAAGTGCATCCACTTCATGGCAGTCTGCTTCGGGGTTTTCGGACAGCCGAATCAACTCGCGGATTTCGTCCTGGGTCATATCAAGGTTACGGCAGCGCTTGATGAACAAAAGACGGTTCAAGTGTGCATTGCCATAAACACGGTAATCGCTGGCGTCCCGATCCGGTTTGAGTAGTAAACCGATTTTTTCATAGTAGCGAATCGTTTCGACGGGAACGGATGCGTGCCCGGATACCTCACCAATTTTCATCGCATCGGGTTTCCTGATGGTTGGCTTTGCCCGGGAATTTTACAGGCTGTCCAGGTTGTCCAGCAAATAATTAGCGCGTTTCAGCAGAGCTTCGCGGCGCTCCGGTTTTTGTTTTTCCCAGTTGCGATACATCATCGTCATGCGCGGATTTTTAGCGAACTGGTCGCGGTGGCGGTCGATAAAGTGCCAATACAGCGAGTTGAAGGGGCAGGCGTCGTCTTCGGTGGCTTTGGCCACTTTGTAGTGGCAGTTGCTGCAATGGTCAGACTGGCGCTGAATGTATTTGCCGCTGGCGGCGTAGGGTTTTGATCCTAAATAACCGCCGTCGGCGTGCATCACCATGCCCAGCACGTTGGGCAGTTCCACCCAATCGTAGGCATCGACATACACCGCCAGATACCAGTCGCAAATTTCATCCGGCGTAATGCCGGCCAGCAAGGCGAAGTTGCCGGTCACCATTAAGCGCTGAATATGGTGGGCGTAGCCATTACGGCGAGTGGCATCAATGGCTTTGTGCATACAGCGCATGCGGGTGTCGCCGCTCCAGTAGAACCCGGGCAGGGCGCGGTCATTGCCAAGCTGGTTGTTGCGGGCGTACTCGGGCATGTGCAGCCAGTAAATACCGCGCACAAATTCGCGCCAGCCGACGATTTGACGAATAAACCCTTCCACCGCGTTGATGGGCGCCCGCCCGGCGTACCAGGCTTGCGCGGCGCGTTCGCACACGGCAAGGGGGTCCAGCAAACCGCAGTTTATGTAAGGCGACAGAATCGAGTGAAACAGCCAGTCTTCGTGGTCAGATATCGCGTCCTGGTAGTCACCAAAGCACGGCAAGGCGTAGTCTATGAAGTGTTCCAGAGCGCGCTCGGCATCGGCGGCCGTTACCGCAAAATGGAAGTCTTCGCTGGCGCCAAAATGGTCGCTGAAGTGTTGCTCAACCATGTTGATGACGTCTTGGGTGACGGCATCCGGCTCGATCCGAAACGGCGCGGGCGCCGGCGGTTTGCCCGTCCATTTGCGGCGGTTTTCAGCGTCGTAATTCCACTCGCCACCTTCGGGCTTTTGCTCTGGGGTCATCAGTAGCCCCGTTTTACGCCGCATTTCCCGGTAGAAATACTCCATGCGCAGCTGTTTACGGCCTTCGGCCCAGTCGGCAAATTCTTGTTTAGTGGCAATAAAACGGGTGTCCACGCGAATTTCTGTGGTCACCCCCAAGGCTTTCTGCCACTGGCTGATAATGTTGTGCAGGCGCCATTCGCCGCACTCGGTGGTAATAATGCGCTCGGGTTGGTGGGCAGCTATTTGCTCGGCCATCACCTGTTCCAGGCTTTGCGCAGCGTTGTCGGGATGATAACGCTGGTAATGCACGCTGTAGCCGTCGGCTTTCAACTGACTGGCAAAATGACGCATGGCGCTGTACAGCAGTATCAGTTTTTTCTTGTGGTGATTGGTGTAGCTGGCTTCGCTGTGAACTTCCGCCATAACGATGCGGTCGGTATCGCGATCGGCGCCTTCCAGAGCGCTCAGGCTTTGTGTTAGCTGGTCGGCGAGAATCAAAATCAGATTAGCCATAGTGCTTTATCCAGACAGTGTGTGTTCCAAAAGAGGTAGGCAACATACTCAACAAGCGCAACATCTGTGTCATTTCTGACTTGATATGCTGTCGCCGTGTTCACAGATGATTCGAATCAAGATGGCGGTGCTGAAACACGGTTACGATGCCAGTTTACAGCCTGCTTCATATTCAAGGCGCCCAGAGTTTCTATTTATGGCTTCCAAAATCGCAGTTCAGTCTTCTGATACTATTATTCTGCCCGAGTTTACCTGGGACGATGCCTTGATTCGCCGTTACGATCTGAGCGGCCCGCGCTATACCTCATATCCTACGGCGGTGGAATTCAATCAGACGTATCCGATTGGCGATATGGTACAGGCGGCTGCACGCAGCAAAGCCATCGGCCGACCGCTGTCGCTGTACACCCACATCCCGTTTTGCGCGCACCTGTGCTACTACTGCGCGTGCAACAAAGTAATCACCAAAAAACGTAATAATGCTCAGCCTTATGTGCAGCGCCTGCTGAAAGAAGCGGCCATGCAAGCCGAATTATTCGGTGCTGACCGGCCGGTGAAGCAATTGCACCTGGGCGGCGGAACGCCAACGTTTTTGCCCCGCGATGTCATGCGTGAATTGATGCACGGCTACGGCGAACTGTTCAATCTGCAGACCGATGGCAGTCAAGACTACAGCATTGAAATCGACCCGCGTGAAGTAGATCAAGACACATTGTCTACCCTGTGGGAGCTGGGCTTTAACCGCATCAGCCTGGGCGTGCAGGACGTGAATCCTCAGGTTCAAAAAGCGGTCAACCGGGTGCAATCCAAAGAAATGACCCGCGGCGTGCTGAATGAAGCACGCCGTTTGGGCTTCGGTTCCATTAATCTGGATCTAATTTACGGCCTGCCGTACCAGACCCCGGACAGCTTTGCTGAAACATTGGAAGAAGTCATCGACATGTCACCAGATCGGCTGTCGGTGTTCAGTTACGCCCATTTGCCAGAGCGTTTCTATCCGCAAACACGGCTTAAAGGCGATACCATGCCCTCGCCGCAGCAAAAGCTGACCATTTTGCATAACACCATTAATCGATTGCTGGATGCCGGTTACGAATACATCGGTATGGACCACTTTGCCAAACCGGATGACAGCCTGGCGGTGGCTCAGCGCGCGGGTCGCCTGCATCGCAATTTCCAGGGTTACACCACCCATTCGGACTGCGATCTGGTGTCGCTGGGGGTGTCGGCCATTGGCCAGACCGATGACGCATACTTCCAGAACAACCACGATTTGCCATCCTGGGAGGCTGCGATAGATTCAGGACAACTGGCGATCACAAAAGGCGTGAACCTGACCCGTGATGATCGCCTGCGGCGTTGGGTGATTGGCCAGCTGATTTGCCAGTTCCGTCTGGATCGTCAGCAATTTACGGCCGAATGGAACGAAGATTTTGACCAGTATTTTGCCGATGAGCTGTCACGCCTGAAGCCGATGATGGCAGACCAGTTGATTGCAGATAACGGCCGCGTGCTGCAAGTGCAGCCCGCTGGACGGCTGCTGATTCGGGCTATTTGCCAGATTTTTGATGTCTATCGGAAAGAAGGCGCTACTCAGCGGTTTTCGCGAATTATCTGATGTCTATTAGGGCAACGCTGCTCTGGTAGGCCCGTTTTGATTCCTGTTAAAGCTTTCTGGAACACTCTAGTTTCATAATAGTATGCAGAGTATCTATTTAGAAGTATTGGCTGAACCCCTGATGAAGGTCAATGCACTGCAGATTGCACGGCGTATGGTTTCGTAACTCTCTGTATGGAAAACGTTTATGGAACTTGTATGTCCGGCTGGCAGTTTGCCGGCGCTGAAAGCAGCGGTGGATAACGGCGCTAACGCGGTTTACCTTGGCTTTAAAGACAGCACCAATGCTCGTCAGTTTAAAGGTCTGAATTTTAACGACAAACGTGCGGCAGAGGGCATTGAGTACGCCCATAAAAACGGCGCGCGGGTGTTCTGTGCAATCAATACATTTCCTCAGCCCCAGGGCTGGAAAACCTGGACCTCCGCGGTAGACCGAGCCGCAACTCTGGGCATAGACGCGATGATACTGGCCGACATGGGGTTGTTGGATTATGCCACCAGTCGCTACCCCCAAATAGACAGGCATTTATCTGTACAGGGATCCGCCACCAGCTACGAAGCGTTACGCTTTTATAAAGATAACTTTGGCATTCGTCGTGCAGTTTTGCCACGGGTGCTATCGCTAGACCAGATTCGTGGCCTGGCAAAGCACAGCCCGGTTGAGCTTGAAGTGTTCGCCTTTGGTAGCCTGTGTATTATGGCCGAAGGCCGCTGTTACTTGTCTTCCTATATCACCGATGAATCTCCTAACACTCGTGGTGCCTGCTCGCCGGCCAAAGCCGTGCGCTGGCAGGAAACTCCCCAAGGTTTGGAGTCGCGGCTTAATGGCATCTTGATTGACCGCTACGGCAAGGGCGAATCCGCCGGTTATCCAACTTTGTGCAAAGGCCGCTTTGAAGTGGAAGGCAGCGTTTACCATGCGATTGAAGAACCGGTCAGCCTGAATACCATAGACCTGCTTCCGCAGTTGCAGGAACTGGGCATCAGCGCGGTAAAAATAGAAGGCCGCCAGCGCAGTCCTGCTTATATTGCCGACGTGGCCCGCACCTGGCGTCAGGCCCTCGACCTGCTTGAAAATAGCGCCGATGAATTTGCTGTAGACCCAGCCTGGAATGCCACTCTGGCAGGTTTGTCAGAAGGCGGCTTGACCACCCTTGGCGCCTATCATCGCAAATGGAAATAAGGTGAAATATCCTATGCTCAAACTCTCATTAGGTCCTGTGCTTTGGTTTTGGTCACGGCAAACCGTGTTGGATTTTTACGCCAACGCTGCGGACTGGCCGGTAGATACGGTGTACCTGGGCGAAACCGTGTGCGCACGCCGTCGCGAACTGAAACTCGCCGACTGGCTAGAAATCGCAGGCGTATTGAAAGACGCCGGCAAGCAGGTAGTGCTGTCCACCCAAACCCTGATTGAATCCGAAGCCGACCTGCGCCTGCTGCGCCGCATCTGCAGCCAACAGGATTACCTGATTGAAGCCAATGACCAGAGTGCGCTGCAGCTGGCCAGCACCAACAGTCTGCCTTTCGTAACGGGGCCGGGCCTGAACATTTACAACGTCGCGACGCTGAAGGTGCTCGCAAAGTTGGGTTTGAAGGGGTGGAGCCTGCCCGTGGAGCTGGGCCGTGAAACCCTGATCGAGATGATTGCAGAGCTAAAAGCCGAAGGCCTGGATTTGCCTGCGGAAGTCTTCGCTTGGGGTTTTTTGCCGCTGGCCTGGTCGTCGCGCTGCTTTACCGCACGCCATTACAACCTGCCAAAAGACAACTGTGAATTCCGCTGCCTGCAGCATCCGGATGGTTTGGAACTGCGGTCCCGTGAAGCCCAGGAGCTGTTTCGCCTGAATGGCACCTCGACATTGTCTGGCGCCCGTTATGATTTATTGCGGGAGCTTCCGGACATGCTCGCTATGGGTGTTGATACCGTGCGTTTGAGTCCGGAGCACCAAGGTATGGCCGAGGTGGTGCAGCGTTTTGATCAGGTACGTAGAGGTGAAATACCCTACAGCGATCCGTTAACCGTGAGGGA
This sequence comes from Marinobacter psychrophilus, assembly GCF_001043175.1. NCBI lineage: Bacteria > Pseudomonadati > Pseudomonadota > Gammaproteobacteria > Pseudomonadales > Marinobacteraceae > Marinobacter > Marinobacter psychrophilus. The sequence goes on along the minus strand of NZ_CP011494.1, from coordinate 3,282,815 downwards.
AGCGCCGCCGTGCAACGGCTACTGGTATGGTCAACCGGGGATGGATCAGCGGGCTTAGCCGCTGATGCGGATGTGCCACTCCAGGCTATCCAATAGGTTTTTCAGTGCCAAACCCAGTTCGGTGTCGCCCTCAATCACCAGGCGGCGCTGGAAAAATAGCTGGTCTGGGTCGTGATTCCGTTCGGCCAGGGTTTTGAAAGCGCTCAGAGAGCCCCGAATGGTCGTTTCACCCGGGGCGTCCACAATGCGCAGCCGACCGGTCCAGAATCCAAAGGTGACACCCGGCTGCCCGCCATTCAGTTCCAGGCGAATTGTGCGCCCTTCAAAATCATCAAACTCACCGTCAGCAATGGCCTCGGCAAACAATCGGTTCAGCGGGGCTTCGACGACCAGCTGCTTTAATGCCAACGGTATGCGCTGGTCAATAGCCGCCAGCAGTGTTGACGGCGCGGGAAGATACTCGGTCAGCAACGCCAGTGAATCGGTCAGTAGCGGGTTAGCAGCCAGTTTTTGGCTCAAAGCTTGCGCGCGTGACACGCCTGGCAGCGAACGAAATGCGGGTAGAGTGGGCCTTGGTAAAAAGGTTGGCATGTGCAGGGCCATGGGCGTCTCCGTTGTTGATCAAACACGCCGCTGAGGGTATGTCTGGAAACACTTATCTTAACCAGGGCCGGCCCACGCCGCGTTGATATAGCTCAGATTTTGTGCAGACCCTCTCCCACAGCCCACACCGCGACTTCTACCCGTGAGCGCAGGTTGAGCTTTTTCAGCAGGTGCTTTACGTGGACTTTCACAGTGCCGTCGCTGATGTCCAGTTTTCGGCCGATCATCTTGTTAGACAGACCTTCGGCGATGAGCTTCAGAATGTCTTTTTCCCTGGGTGTCAGGCTGTCGAAGTCTGGTCGCGCAGGCTGTTGCGATTTGTTACTGCGCAGTGCTTCTGCCAGCAGGGAGGTAAGGCGTTCGCTGATGACCAGCTTTCCTACGGCTGCCTGGTGCAGCTGTTTAATCATATCCTCCGGTTCCATATCCTTCAGCAGATAGCCGTCGGCACCAGCGCGTAATGCTTCAACCACATCATCTTGCTGATCTGACACCGTGAACATAATAATGCGTGAGCTGATGTTGTGGGCTCGTAACTGCCGCAAGGCTTCAACACCACTCACGTCCGGCATATTCAGATCCATCAGGATCAGGTCTGGTTCCAGTTCAAGGGCAATGCGCACGCCGTCCGTCGCGTTGCTGGCCTCGCCCGCCACTTCAAGATCCGGTTCCATTTCGATCAGTTGCTTGATGCCCTTGCGTAATAGTGGGTGATCATCGATCAATAATATGCTTGCAGGTGTATCGGCCATGGCTCTCTCTTTATGTGGGTAAACCGTCAGTTGGAATCCGCGATTCTCGGGATATTGGCCGGTTTAACCGAGATCTGGTTCCGGGCGTGGGGAATAAAACGCAAACTCACTTCCACTCCTCCTAGCGGATGATTAGCGACCGTTAACTGGCCACCCAGTGAGCGGGCGCGTTCTTGCATAATGATCATACCGTAGTGTCTCTCTGGCTGACCTGAATCGGGTAGCCCGCGACCGTTGTCCCGGATTTTAGCCTTGACCTGCGGAGACTCGAAACTGACGTTTACCCACACTGCTTCGGCCTTGCTGTGTTTGACCGCGTTGGCCAGTGCTTCGCGCACAACTTGAAGGGTGTGGATTTCTTCATTGGGCGAAAGCGTTTGTGCGGGCAGCTTGTAAGCCAGATTGACGGGCTTGGCCATGCGTCCGGAAAATTCGTGCACGGTCTGGCGCAGTGCGGCGCCAAGGTCTGGTGTGTCGAGCTTCAAGCGGAAAGTCGCTAACAGTTCCCGCAACTGACGATAGGCGCTGCTTAAACCTGTGCTTAGCTCGTCCAGTACAGCGTTGTACCCGGTTTTTTGTGGGCCGTCCATGTTCATTCTGCGCAATCGAGTAACCTGGATTTTGAGGTATGACAAAGACTGGGCGAGAGAATCGTGGAGTTCGCGGGCAATAACGGTGCGTTCTTCGATCAGGGTCCGCTGTTGTTCTTCGGTAATTTGGCGCTCCAGAAATATGGCCGTGGCCAGCTGATCGCTTAACGTTTCCAGCAGCCTCCGTGCGGTTCTAGACAAATCCTGTGAGGCCGGGTACCAGACTTCCAACGTGCCCAACAGTTGACCAGGGGTGCGAATGGGCAGCAGCAAACGGCGGCCGTCATTGCCGGGCAGTGGCAGCTCGTCATGTTCCTCTTCGGTAACCAGGCAAGCGTTGCAACTGTGATCGTGACAGTAAAATGGGCGCACTGTGGTGGCAGTGGTGACGGCTTGAACCGGCTCTGCAGAGGCTTTGTCGTGCAGGTACAGGTTGATAGGGCCGATGCCGAGCATCTGCTCCAGCTGCTGTAGCATGGGTACTGCGCCATCGCACAAGTTGTGATTCGCAAACAGAGTGCGGCTGGACGAATGCAGTAATTCGAGCGCAGCGTGGCTTTTCTCCAGCTCTTCAGTTTTGGCTTGGACCTTACTTTCCAGTTCGTAGTAGGTAAGCGCCAACTCGCTGGTCATCTGGTCAAACGCCGACCCGAGCTGCGCCAGCTCATCAGAGCCGCCCAGCTCGGCTTTGCGGGAAAAATCTTGCTTGCTCACGGATTCGGCAATGCTCACCAGTTTTCGTAGCGGTCGCAGAACGCGATTCTTCAAATCCAGAAACAGCGCCAACACAATCAGAATAGCGAACACCAAGCTGATCACCTGCATCAGGTGAAGTAGACTGATACGGGCTTCGGTCCGGTTTTCAAGCATAGACACCAGCACATCAACATTGTCTACGTAACTTTGGGTGGTGTTAATCATAGAGCCGGTTAGCGAGTCTCCGGGCCGGTGTTGCGCCAGCATGGGGCCAACGCTGGAGTTCCACTGGCTGACTACGTCACGGTAGCGTTGCGCCAGCGGGTGATCGGTTGTAAGTGGTAACGACTGGATAATGTCAGCATGGACCAGGCGCTGATTGTAGCGGCTTATCATCTGGTTCAGGACATGGCGCCCATCGGCGGTGTTCTGGTCTTGCAGTCGAGCTACCTGCGCTAACAACTGATACGCGCCCATACGTAGAGTGCCCGCCAGGTTGATGGCGGTGGCGTTGCCGGCAATGCTTTGTGACACCCCCAAGGTCACTCCCATACTGACAATGGCGGTGAGTACGACCGCACTAACGGCGGTGGCAATCCGGTTAACGAGTGAGTTTCTGGAGGTCATAGCTTTTTTTAGGTGGCGAGTGGGTGTTGACTGAATGCCAACTACCTCTTTACGGATAATCATCTACCCACGAGGTCATTAAACAATCATAGTCTTTGACCGACGTACAGGCAAAGTAAGACACTCAAAGGCACGTCTGTCAAAAGGGAGAATACCATGAGCATGGAGCCAAGGCCGTCCGAAATCCGAGCCTTACAGCTATCGGTCGACAGCACCGAGTCAGATGAAGAGCGTTATGCATCGCTATTGATCGTGTTACCACTTGCACTGGCTGGATTCATTATTGCCGCCGCCTGCTGGACTCTATTTGCAGTGGTTGGTGTGACTCTGCGCAGCAATTTTCAGCTGAGCGAACTTCAGTTTGGCTTGTTGCTGGCAATGCCCATGGCGGTGAGCGCATTGTTAGCGGTTCCGGCAGGATTATGTGCAAGCATGTGGGGTGCCAGAAAAGTCATGTTGTGCTGTCTTGCGGGTCTGGCGTTCAGTATGGCGCTGGTTTTCTTTGCCGACAGTTTTGGTGGCTATATTCTCGCCGCGGGTGGTTTGGGTCTGGCCGGTGGTTTCTACAGTGCGGGGCTGCAATTTGTAGCCATTCATTGCCGACCGCAACGGCTGGGGCTGGTGTTGGGTGTTTTTGGTGCGGGTATTACCGGCGCCGGTTTCAATTATTACCTGGTGCCGCTGCTGCAACAGGCCTACTCCTGGCAAGGCGTTCCTCTGGCGTATGTCATTGTGCTGCTGTTGATATTGGCCCTGTTTCTGATGCTCACCGAGCCCGACGACCAAACCGCATTCTTAGTGAGTAATGCCGGGGCCTGGCGCAAATGCTGTGCGCCAGGGGTTTGGCCTTTGTGTGGTTATTTTTCTGTTATTGCCGGTAGTTTTTTCGCATTGGCCTTGTGGTTGCCAGATTACCTGTCGGCACGCTCGGGCTTGCCGGTAAGCCTGGGTGCGCATCAGGCCTTGTGGTTTATATTGCCGGGTGCTCTGGCCCAAATTGCGGGCGGTGCGCTGGCCGATCGTTTGGGCAGCAGCCGTGTGGTTATATGGGCCTTGCTGTTGGCGCTGGCGGCGCTATTCGTTCTGTCATACCCACCGATGACTCTGTCGATAGAAGGTGTGGGGCGCTTTTACCATCTAGAGATTTTGCTGCCGCGGGTGTGGGAGGGCGGTGTGATGATTATGCTTGGCGTGGCCCTGGGCGCGGCTATTGGTGCGCTGCAGCGGATGATTATTCTGGAAAGCCGCGATGCGACGGCGGTAATGGCGGGCTTTTTGCTGCTGGGTGCGTTCGCTGTGGCATTCGTGTTGCCCATTGTATTCGCCGCCATCAATGCCTGGCTGAATGTGCGTTCTGCGGTATTCATGCTGCTGTTTGTGATGCTGGTGGCTTGTACTTTATTGTTCGCTCGACACACCCGGCGCCGTGAGCGCCGTGAGCTGTTTTTCTGACAGTCCCGGATGGTCTAAGTGCCGTCTACCCTCCTGGTGGTAGGGGCTGGTTTAGAGGTAGTAACCACGCTGCTTTCGCTGTTTAGTTGCCACACAATGGTCTCAAATCGTTAACGCGATCCGGCAAACGGAGAGAGACCATGAGTCATTTGATCGACAAGCTGAGCTACTTCAGCAAAAAGCGTGAATCCTTTTCTGGCGACCACGGTGAAACCCATACCGAAAATCGTGGCTGGGAAGACAGCTATCGCCAGCGTTGGCAGCACGACAAAATTGTGCGCTCCACCCACGGCGTAAACTGCACCGGCTCTTGCAGCTGGAAAATCTACGTTAAAAACGGTCTGGTGACCTGGGAAACCCAGCAAACAGATTACCCCCGTACCCGCCCGGATCTGCCGAACCACGAGCCTCGTGGTTGCCCTCGTGGTGCCAGTTATTCCTGGTACATGTACAGCGCCAACCGCCTGAAGTACCCACTGATGCGTAAGCATCTGATGAGGCTGTGGCGCGCCGCCCGTATCCAGTTTAACGACCCGGTCGATGCCTGGGCCTCGATTGTGGAAGACCCAAAGAAAACCGCTGAATACAAGCCACGCCGCGGTATGGGCGGTTTTGTCCGTTCCGACTGGAACGAAGTGAACGAACTGATTGCCGCTTCTAACGTTTACACCGCGAAAAAGCATGGCCCAGACCGCATCATTGGCTTCTCGCCGATTCCTGCCATGTCTATGGTGTCTTACGCTGCGGGCAGCCGTTACCTGTCATTGATCGGCGGCGTGTGCCTGAGCTTCTACGACTGGTATTGCGACTTGCCGCCGGCTTCCCCGCAAACCTGGGGCGAGCAAACCGACGTTCCTGAATCCGCAGACTGGTACAACTCCAGCTACATCATCGCCTGGGGCTCCAACGTTCCACAAACCCGTACTCCGGACGCCCATTTCTTTACCGAAGTGCGCTACAAAGGCACCAAAACCGTTGCCATTACGCCGGATTACGCCGAAGTTGCCAAGCTGTCCGATGAGTGGCTGAACCCCAAGCAAGGCACTGACGCTGCGCTGGGTATGGCCATGGGTCACGTGATTCTGAAAGAGTTTCACGTTGATAATCCCAGTGCTTACTTCACGGATTACGTGCGCCGTTACACCGACATGCCGTACCTGGTGAAGCTCGACAAAATGGAAGACGGCCGTTATGTGCCGGGCAGGTTTCTGCGCGCCAGCGACCTGGTGGATGGTTTGGGCGAAGAAAATAACCCCGAATGGAAGACCATTGCCATAGATGAAACCACCAACCAGCTGACGGCGCCAAATGGCTCTATCGGTTACCGCTGGGGTGAAAAGGGCAAGTGGAACCTAAAGCAAACGGCGAAAAAAGAAGACGTGAATCTACAGCTGTCGATGGTGGAAAAGCACGACGAAGTTGTGGACGTTGCCTTCCCGTATTTCGGCGGCATCAAGCACGAGCATTTCAAATCCGTTGAGATCAGCGACACCCTGACCCACAAGCTGGGCAGCCGAAAAATTGAACTGGCAGACGGCAAAGAAGCTCTAGTCGTCACCGTATATGACCTGATGATCGCCAACTACGGCATCAGCCGTGGCCTGGGTGAAGACGACGGCGCTACCGACTACGACCAGATCAAGCCTTACACACCCGCCTGGCAGGAAAAGATCACCGGCGTACCCGCGCACAAAGTGACCCGCATTGCTCGTGAATTCGCCGAGACTGCGCACAAAACCAACGGCCGTTCCATGATTATCGTCGGTGCCGGTATGAACCACTGGTACCACATGGACATGAACTACCGCGCGTTGATCAACATGCTGATCATGTGTGGCTGTGTCGGTCAAAGCGGTGGCGGTTGGGCCCACTATGTAGGCCAGGAAAAACTGCGCCCACAGACCGGCTGGCAGCCATTGGCGTTTGGCCTGGATTGGCAGCGCCCGCCACGCCAGATGAACGGTACATCCTTCTTCTACGCCCACTCTGGCCAGTGGCGTTACGAGAAACTGGATGTGAGCGAGATCTTGTCGCCGCTGGCGGACAAGACCAAATTCGGTGGCAGCCTGATCGACTACAACGTTCGCGCCGAACGGATGGGCTGGTTGCCGTCTGCACCGCAGTTCAACCGTAACCCGCTGGGCATTGCAGCCGAAGCTGAAAACGCTGGTATGGACGTGCCAGGGTACGTGACTCAGTCCTTGAAAGACGGCTCGCTGGCGTTTGCCTCGGAAGACCCTGAAGCCCCGGAAAACCACCCGCGCAATATGTTCATCTGGCGCTCTAACTTGTTGGGTTCTTCCGGCAAGGGCCACGAATACATGCTGAAGTACCTGCTGGGTACGACGAGTGGTTTGCAGGGCAAAGATCTGGGGCACGATGGCGGCCTCAAACCGCAGGAAGTGAAATGGCACGACGAAGCGCCCGAAGGCAAGCTTGACCTGTTGGTGACTCTGGATTTCCGCATGTCCACCACCTGCCTGTATTCCGACATCGTTCTACCGACCGCCACCTGGTATGAAAAAGACGACCTGAATACCTCGGATATGCACCCGTTCATTCACCCGCTGACCGCAGCGACGGATCCGGCGTGGGAATCCCGCAGTGACTGGGACATCTACAAAGGCATTGCGAAGGCGTTCTCCAAGGCGTCTGAAGGTCATCTGGGTGTCCAGAAAGACGTGGTTACTGTGCCGCTGATGCACGATGCACCCGCGGAACTTGGCCAGCCGTTTGATGTAAAAGACTGGAAACGCGGCGAGTGCGATCTGATTCCGGGTAAAACCGCGCCTAATTTTATGACGGTTGAACGCGATTATCCGAACACTTACGCGCGCTTTACGTCGCTTGGTCCGCTGTTGGACAAACTGGGTAACGGTGGTAAAGGCATCAGCTGGAACACCGAAAAAGAAGTGACGTTCCTGGGTGAGCTGAACCACAAACACCTCGACGGCGCCAATGCGGGCCGGCCGAAAATTGACACGGCCATCGATGCGTGTGAAGTGATTCTAAGCCTGGCTCCGGAAACCAATGGCCAGGTCGCCGTGAAAGCCTGGGCGGCGCTGTCTGAATTCACCGGGCTGGATCACAAACACCTGGCACTGAACAAAGAAGACGAAAAAATCCGCTTCCGCGACATAGTCGCGCAGCCGCGCAAAATCATCTCTAGCCCAACCTGGTCTGGCCTGGAAGACGAGCATGTGTCCTACAGCGCCGGCTACACCAACGTGCACGAGCTGATTCCCTGGCGCACGCTGACCGGCCGCCAGCAGTTCTATCAAGACCACGAGTGGATGCGCGCCTTTGGCGAAAGCCTGCTGGTGTATCGCCCGCCGATTAACACCAAAGCGGCCGCACCGCTGCTGAACGCCAAGCCCAACGGCAACCCGGAGAAGGCGTTGAACTTCCTGACGCCGCACCAGAAGTGGGGTATACACAGCACCTACAGCGACAACCTGCTGATGCTGACCCTGTCTCGTGGTGGCCCCATTGTGTGGCTGAGTGAAGACGACGCCGTCGACATAGGAGTGGAAGACAACGACTGGATAGAAGTGTTCAACGCTAACGGTTCTTTGTCAGCGCGGGCGGTGGTCAGCCAGCGGGTGATGCCGGGCATGGTGATGATGTACCACGCTCAGGAGCGGATTGTGAATATTCCCGGTTCGGAAATTACCGGCAGCCGCGGTGGCATTCACAACTCGGTTACCCGGGCCTGCCCGAAGCCCACTCACATGATTGGTGGCTATGCCCAGTACTCTTACGGCTTCAACTACTACGGCACCGTGGGGTCCAACCGCGACGAGTTTGTGGTGGTGCGCAAAATGAAGAACGTCGATTGGCTTGATGGCGAGGGCAACGACACTGTTCAGGAGAGTGTAAAATGAAGATCCGTTCCCAAGTAGGCATGGTGCTGAACCTGGACAAGTGCATTGGTTGCCACACATGTTCAGTGACCTGTAAAAACGTCTGGACCAGCCGTGAAGGCATGGAGTACGCCTGGTTTAACAACGTCGAAACCAAACCCGGTATTGGCTACCCAAAAGAGTGGGAAAACCAGGACAAGTGGAAAGGCGGCTGGCTGCGCGACCCAAGCGGCAAAATCCGCCCGCGCATCGGTGGGAAGTTTCGGGTGTTGGCAAACATTTTCGCCAACCCGGACCTGCCGGAAATTGACGACTACTACGAGCCGTTCGATTTCGATTACCAGCATTTGCACACCGCTGGCGACAGCAAACACCAGCCGGTTGCACGGCCACGCTCGCTGATCACCGGAAAACGCATGCAAAAAATTGAATGGGGTCCGAACTGGGAAGAAATCCTGGGCACCGAATTTGCCAAACGCCGCAAAGACAAAAACTTCGACCAGATTCAGGCCGACATTTACGGCCAGTTCGAAAGCACGTTCATGATGTACCTGCCGCGCCTGTGCGAGCACTGTCTGAATCCCACGTGTGTGGCCAGCTGCCCAAGCGGTGCTATCTACAAGCGGGAAGAAGACGGCATCGTGCTGATCGATCAGGACAAGTGCCGCGGCTGGCGCATGTGTGTATCCGGCTGCCCGTACAAGAAAATCTACTTCAACTGGAAAACCGGTAAATCTGAGAAGTGCATCTTCTGCTATCCGCGGATTGAAGCTGGTATGCCCACCGTGTGCTCAGAAACCTGCGTAGGCCGCATTCGCTATCTGGGCGTGCTGTTGTACGACGCCGATCGCATTGAAGAAGTGGCCAGCACGCCCGGCGAGCACGAGCTGTACGAGAAGCAGCTGGACATCTTCCTCGACCCGTTTGACCCGGAAGTGATTGCCCAGGCGACCAACGACGGTGTGCCAATGAACGTGATTGACGCGGCCCAGCGCAGCCCGGTCTACAAAATGGCGGTTGAGTGGAAACTGGCCCTGCCGCTGCACCCGGAATACCGCACTCTGCCCATGGTGTGGTATGTGCCGCCCCTGAGCCCGATTCAGTCAGCCGCCGAAGCCGGCCAGGTCGAGTTTGACGGCGTACTGCCGAAAATCGAAAGCCTGCGCATTCCAGTGAAGTACTTGGCCAACCTGCTCACCGCCGGTGACGAAAAGCCCATCGTACGTGCGCTAAAACGCATCATGGCCATGCGCTTGTACAAGCGTGCTGAAACCGTAGACGGCGTGGAAGACCTGCGGGCACTGGAAGAAGTCGGGTTGACCAAAGCCCAAGCCGATGAAATGTACCGCTACTTGGCCATTGCCAATTACGAAGACCGTTTTGTGATTCCCAGCGGCCATCGCGAAATGGCGAAAGAAGCCTTTCCCGAACGTGGCGGCTGTGGTTTCAGCTTTGGTGACGGCTGTGGTGGCAGCACCAGTGAATTCAACATGTTCGGTGGCAAAAGCCAGACCACCACCATGGTGCAAAAACTGACCACGGTGAAGCAGGTTGACCCGAAACAGCTGCAGGATTGAGGAGCAGACTATGAAAGTTCTAAAAGTGATGGCGCTGTTGCTGGAATACCCGAACGCCGATTTGCAGCGTGGCCGCGATGAGCTGACGGCTGCGGTGCTGGAAGACAGCCGCTTGCCGCGCAAAAACAAAGAGCAGTTGCTGCGCTGCATTGACATGCTCTGCAACGGCAATCTGTTGGACCTACAGGAAAACTACGTTGCCACCTTTGATAGGGGCCGCGCCACTTCTTTGTTGTTGTTCGAGCACGTGCACGGCGAATCGCGCGATCGCGGGCAGGCCATGGTCGACCTGATGGAGCAATACAAAACCAACGGTCTGGAGATTGACGCCCGCGAACTGCCGGACTACTTGCCACTGTTCATGGAGTATTTGTCTACCCGGCCATGGAAAGAGATCAAAAATTGGCTGGAAGATATTCACCACATTCTGGGTTTGCTGGGTGAGCGTTTGTACCAGCGTGGAAGCCTGTACCACGGAATTATGGATTCGCTGCTGGAGCTATCCGGCCGCAAAACCGACCGCAAGGAACTGGCGAAAATTGTGGCATTGGAAGAGCGTGACGACACCCCCGAAGCGCTGGACAAAGTGTGGGAAGAGGAAATGGTGAAGTTTGTGGATGACCAGGGCAGCTCCTGCAGCACCGGCGGTGTGGTAGGTCAACGTCGCCGTGAGCTGGAGCAAACCCAGACCATTCACTTGAGCGATCAGCTGATGGCGGATGTCGCACCTCGCCCGGCCCAACAACCGGTGAGTAACGCCTGAGCGCGGAGGAGGAGAGAACAATGTCCTATTTAAATACACTGGTGTTCGGGATTTATCCTTACATTGCCATTCTGATTATGCTGGTTGGTACCTGGGCCCGCTACGATAACAGCCAGTTTACCTGGCGCGCCCAGTCCACCCAGATTCTGAGCAAGAAAAATATGGTGTGGGCCAGCGTGATGTTCCACGTCGGCGTATTGGTGATCTTCTTTGGCCACCTGGCGGGCCTGCTGACGCCGCACTTTGTCTATGAGCCGTTTATGAGCGCTGGAGCCAAACAGGTGATGGCGATTGTCGTGGGCGGCATCGCCGGAGCCATGGCGCTGATTGGCGGCATCGCGTTGGCGGTTCGCCGCCTGACCAATCCGCGCGTTCAAGCCAGCAGCACCTTCTCTGACAATATGATCATTGTGATACTGATGGTTCAGGTTGCGTTGGGGATGCTGACCATTTACCCCACGTTGGGCCATTTGGATGGCAGCACCATGTTGTTGCTGGCATCTTGGGCGCAGGGCATTTTGACCTTTCAGGGCGATGCCGCGTCGCATATTGCCGGTGTGCACTGGATCTATAAAACCCATATTTTCCTTGGCCTGACCATCTTTGTGCTCTTCCCGTTCACCCGTCTGGTGCACATGCTCAGCGTGCCGCTAGAGTATTTTGGCCGCAAGTACCAAGTGGTGCGCAAGCGCGTTTAGTTTCATCGTGAAGAGGGAAACACCATGCAATTGATACCCACCGGCGAAGCCGAAAAACCCAGAAACCGGTTCCCACCGGTGACCGTTGGCGACACGCTGATCAACGAAGACGACATAGCGCGGGAAATGCAGTATCACCCCGCCGAAGAAGCCGCTACCGCCTGGCACGATGCCGCTAAAAGCCTAGTGATACGTCAATTGTTGCTAGATCAGGCCAAGCGTTTGAGACTGCCTGAAGAGCTGGATGAAGAAGACCGTGTCGCCAAAGTGCTTGAATCAGAGCTGGGTGTTCCAGACCCGACAGAGCAGGACTGCGAGCGTTTCTTCAACGCCAACCCCAGGCGGTTTTGCAGCCCGGTAGTGATGGCCGTGAGCCACATATTGCTGGCGGCGGCACCGGATGACGTTGCCGAGCTTATGCGCCAGGAAGAGGTGGGGGACCAATTGCTGAAAGCACTGTTTGAAGGTCGTTCACGGTTTGACGACCTGGCCAAGCAGTATTCAGCCTGTGAATCACGCCATCAGGGCGGCAGCCTGGGGCAGATCAGTAAAGGCCAGACTGTAGACGAGTTTGAGCGCCCGGTGCTGAATCTGAAGGAAGGCCTGCATTCGGAGCTGATCGAAACCCGTTACGGCTACCACATTGTGCGTGTAGACCAGCGCATTGATGGCCAGCCATTGCCTTTCGAGCACGTAAAGCCACAAATTCGCCAGTACCTGAGCGAAAGCGTAACCCGCCGTGCCTGTCGCCAGTACTTGCAAATATTAGCGGCCGAAGCCGGTGTTAAAGGCGTGGATCTGGAACTGCCGGATTCGCCGCTGATGCAGTAATTGCGGTTGCGGACTTTAAAAGCAATATGTGCGGCCTGGCTGGAAACAGTGCAGGCCGCACGGCTAATGGGTTACCTCCTAAGAGGGAGCGATTTTTGCAGCCGATCCCTCTAGTATTAATTCATAGATTATGAATACATGAAAAGCCAAAAAGGATGCCGTCATGGCGCTGATACAAGCTGCTGATACTCGCACGTACAACACCTCAACGGATTACGCCAAGCCGGTTCTGGCGGCGGTTAAGCCTCGTGAACACGAAGACAGCCTGGCGCTGCTGCGCAGCCACGCCATGTTCAGCGCTCTGGAAGAAGACGACCTGCAAGAGCTTCTGCATCATGCCCGCCGCTTGCGGTTGGGCCATCACCAGTTGCTGTATCGTCAGGATATGCCGGCCCACCATTTCTTCTTTGTGTTGTCTGGCCGTTTGCGCTTGTACCGGCTGGATGCATCGGGTGTCGATCGCACACTGGACAGCATCGCGCCCGGCGACTGCATTGCCGAAGTGATGATATACGCCGATCCCGCCCGCTACGCCTGTTTCGCCGAAGCCCTGAAAACCAGCGAAGTGCTGATGATTCCGGTGAAAGCGTATCAAGACTTGCTGGACACCAATCACCGCTATACCCAGGCCGCTTTGCGCCATTACGCCATGCGCGCAGTGACTCGTTTTCACGATCTGGAAATCATGACCGTGCAGAGCGCTCGCGATCGGCTGATTCGCTATTTAGTCGATTTGTTGCCAGAAGGCAGCGAGCAGGGTGGTGAAGTGGAATTGCCACTGCCCAAATGCCTGGTGGCATCGCGCCTTGCCATGCAGCCGGAAACTTTCTCGCGCATTCTGGCCGACCTGAAATCCAATGGCTTGGTGCGGGTAAATCGCAGCCGGGTGTTTATTTCCGACCCGAGCAAGCTGATTCGGATCAGCCAATAACGGCCATTTTAGGAGTTATGAAATGATCAGCTGCTACCGTGAATTAATTGCTGCTACCGGGCAGGAGGACGAACCCCAGCGCCTTTTGTTTGTGTTTTGCCGCGCCGAATTACCGGACTCGGTTTCTGCAGAGGAGCTCGCCGCTTTTGAACGGGGCGAGGGCGGCGCACTTACGCCGGTGATCTGCGTGGATAAAACCCCTGCCGAAGCCGCAGATTTCAGTCAGCTGGTGGACGAGTCCTGCAACACGGGTCAGAACTGGGACGTTGTATTCGTGGCGGCTATGTCTGGCCGTGGTGGCGTGCCCCCGTCCAGCGACGAAGCACAGCAGCCCATGACCATGATGGTCGAAAGCATTCGCATGGGCCACGTTGGCAATTATCTGCCTTTAGACGTTAACGGCGAAGCGGTCAGCCTCGGCTAATCAGAGCTAGAGGAGGTATCAATAGCCTCCTGTGCGTATGCCATAAGAGGTATTTTAATTACTTTTAAATAATCTAATCTATGCAGTACCTATTGTCAGCGGGGACATGTTGTGAGTATCCGTTTCAGCAATACCGTAAATCTGATTGTAATGGCGTTGGTACTGACACTGCTCGCAAGCGTCACCCATGTAAAAGCCGACCCCGTTGACCAATACCAGCCGGTTGCCGGTCGCCAAGTGATCACGCAAACACTGCCCCAGGTAACCGAAGTGCGCTTCCGCGAAAGCAATCGTGCCATTGGCGAGCTCTTCGCCGGTGAAGAGTTGGTGGGCTACACCTACCAAAGCCTCGATTTTGTGCAAACGCCCGCCTATTCAGGCAAACCCCTGAACATTCAGGTATTGATGAATACCGACGGCGAAATCCTTAAAACCCGCGTAATTCATCACTCCGAGCCGATTTTGCTGGTTGGTATCCCCGAGTACAAACTGCACGATTTTACCGATCAGTACACCGGTCTGAAAGCTGATCAGCGGGTTACTGTGGGCGGCAATACGAACGAGCGCAAAGTGGCAGTAGACGGGCTGTCCGGCGCGACCGTTACGGTGATGGTGGTGAACGAAGTCATCATGCGTACGGCCCATAGAGTCGGCGTAGAACTTGGCTTGGTGGAAGATTCGGGCGTAAAGCGACCACCCATTGCGGAGGTTAATAACGAGCCGTTTCAGCAAGTCGACTGGCAGCAACTGACGGATGATGGCTCCATTCGCCGCCTGCTGCTGACCTGTGGCCAAGTGGATGACTCGTTCAAAGGCAGCGACGCGGAAGGCGTAGATGCCGCCGCTCCCGATCAGCGTGAAGACGCATTGATAGACCTTTACGCAGCCTACCTGGACGCCCCCACCATTGGTCGCAATCTGCTGGGTGAAAGCCAGTACCAATGGCTGAATTCAATCCTAAAAGAAGGCGAGCACGCAATTGCGGTGGTAGCCAGCGGCTCCTATTCGTTCAAGGGCTCCGGCTACGTGCGCGGCGGCATTTTCGACCGCATTCAGATTCGCCAGTTTGGTGATACCTTCAACTTCCGCGACCTCGACTTCTATCGTTTAAGCGATGTGTACAGCGAAGGTATGCCGGACTTTTCCGAAATGGCGATCTTCATTATCCGCCAACAGTACAACTTCGACCCGGGCTCGCCCTGGACCCTCGAACTGACCGTAAAGCGCCAGACCGGCCCGCTGGACAGCAAATTTCAGGTGTTTCCGCTGGACTACCAGCTACCCGAGCAGTATTACACCCGTGCGAACGTTGTGGTCAGCCAGGACGAATGGCTGGAAACCCAGCCCATGTGGGTACAGGTGTGGTACCAGAAACAGTTCCAGATTGTGGTACTGGGTGCGGGCATATTGGTGCTTCTTTTTGTCCTGTTTTTTCAGGACTGGCTGGTAAAGCGACCCAATTTGACTCGCTGGATTCGTCACGGCTTTCTTACCTACACCCTTTTCTTTATTGGTTGGTACGCCCTGGGTCAGTTATCCATCGTGAACGTGCTGACGTTTGTGCACAGTTTTATGTCTGGCTTTAGTTGGCAGACGTTCTTGATCGACCCGATCTTGTTCATATTGTGGGCGGTGGTGGCGGGCATTGTGTTGCTTTGGGGCCGCGCGGTCTATTGCGGTTGGCTGTGCCCGTTTGGTGCGCTGCAAGAGTTGCTGAATGAAATCGCCCGCAAACTAAAAATACCCCAGTACAACGTGCCGTTTGCCGTGCACGAACGCCTATGGGCTATCAAATACATCATTTTGCTGGTGCTTTTCGGTGTGTCGCTGGAATCCATGGCAATGGCCGAAAGGCTGGCGGAAATTGAACCTTTCAAAACGTCTATCACTCTGCATTTCGTTCGCTCCTGGCCGTTTGTGCTCTACGCGTTGGTGTTGCTGGTGATCAACCTGTTCACTCGCAAGGTGTACTGCCGCTACCTGTGCCCGCTGGGCGCCGCGCTGGCGCTGCCCACCAAACTGCGGGTATTCGACTGGCTCAAGCGCCGCAAGGAATGCGGCACCCCCTGCCGCCTGTGTGAAAAAGAGTGCGAGGTACAGGCCATTCACCCGGACGGCACCATCAATTTCATGGAATGCCACTACTGCCTTGACTGCCAGGTGACCTATTTCGACGACAACAAGTGCCCGCCGTTGATTGTGAAGCATCGCGGCAAGCGCCGTGGCCAAAATTCGCCGGGGCGCCCGGAACAGATTCCAGTTGTCGAAGTGAAGTGAAGTGAAGTGAAGTCGAAGGCAGTGAAGTGACGGACATTGAATAAATCAGAGCCTTAACGGCCAAAAAAGCAGTGCCATAACGAAAAAAGTACAACCCCCAAAACTGAAACGGAGTTGAGCATCATGAGCAAAGACCATGAGCAAGATCATAAAGAACTGGCAAAAACGGAACACCTCGGCCTGAGTCGCCGGCGTTTTCTGGGCGCCACCGCGGTAGCTGGTGTGGCCGGTGTTGCCGGCCTTGGCGGCGCAGTTATGAGCCGCGAAGCGTTTGCAGCCGCCGCCAAAGAAGCACGTAACAATATTCACGTGGGCCCGGGCGAGCTGGACGAGTACTACGGTTTCTGGAGTGGAGGTCACCAGGGCGAAGTACGGGTATTGGGTATACCGTCTATGCGCGAGTTGATGCGTATTCCGGTGTTCAACGTGGATTCAGCAACCGGTTGGGGCCTTACCAACGAAAGCAAAGACGTACTGGGTCACGACAACACGTTTTTGAACGGCGACTGTCACCACCCGCACATCTCCATGACCGACGGCCGTTATGATGGCAAGTATCTGTTCATCAACGACAAAGCCAATACCCGTGTGGCCCGTATCCGTCTGGACATCATGAAGTGCGACAAGATTACCCACATTCCTAACGTGCAGGCCATTCACGGTTTGCGCTTGCAGAAAGTGCCCTACACAAAATACGTGTTCTGCAACGCAGAATATGTGATTCCGCACCCGAACGATGGCAGCGATTTCTCGATGGAGAACAGCTACACCATGTTTAACGCCCTGGATGCGGAAACCATGGAAGTGGCCTGGCAGGTGATTGTCGACGGCAACCTGGACAACACTGACGCTGACTACACCGGTAAATACGCGGCTTCTACCTGCTACAACTCCGAGAAAGCGAAAGAACTGGCCGGTACCATGCGTAACGACCGCGACTGGGTGGTGGTGTTTAACGTTGAGCGCATCGAGCAAGCGGTTAAAAACGGCGACTTCAAAACCGTGGGCGATTCCAAAGTGCCCGTGGTGGATGGCCGCAGCAAATCCCCGTTGACCCGCTACATTCCAGTGCCGAAGAATCCGCACGGCGTGAACACGTCACCGGATGGCAAGTACTTCATTGCTGCCGGCAAGCTGTCGCCAACCTGTTCGGTAATTGCTATCGACAAACTGGACGATGTATTTGACGACAAAATCGAGCTGCGTGACGTGATTGTCGCTGAACCGGAGCTGGGCCTTGGGCCTCTTCACACCACGTATGATGGCCGCGGTAACGCCTACACCACGCTGTTCATCGACAGCCAGATTGTGAAGTGGAACATTGCAGACGCCATAAAGCATTACAACGGTGAAGACGTAAACTACCTACGCCAGAAGCTGGATGTGCACTACCAGCCGGGCCACAACCACGCGTCGTTGACGGAATCCCGCGATGCCGATGGTAAGTGGCTGGTGGTGTTGTCCAAATTCTCGAAAGACCGTTTCCTGCCGGTTGGGCCTTTGCACCCGGAGAACGATCAGCTGATCGATATTTCTGGCGATGAAATGAAGCTGGTGCACGATGGCCCGGCCTTCGCCGAACCACACGATTGCATTATGGTGCGTCGTGATCAGATCAAAACCAAGAAAATCTATACCCGTGACGATCCGTACTTCGCCAGTGCCCGCGCCCAGGCCGAGAAAGACGGTATCACGCTGGAAGGCGATAACAAGATCATCCGCGACGGCAAAAAAGTGCGCGTTTATATGACGTCGGTGGCGCCTATTTACGGTACAACCGAGTTCACCGTAAAGCAGGGTGACGAGGTAACGGTGTATGTGACCAACCTGGACACCATTGAAGACGTTACTCACGGGTTTTCGGTGGTGAACCACGGTGTGAGCATGGAAATCAGCCCGCAGCAGACGTCGTCAGTGACCTTCGTGGCTGATAAGCCAGGTGTGCATTGGTACTACTGCAACTGGTTCTGTCACGCTCTGCATATGGAGATGACGGGGCGGATGTTGGTCGAAAAGGCCTGATTAAGTGGTTTGGCCGGAGTCCTTTTCTAAGGCTCTGGTTCTTCCAGTGTCATACCCAACTTTGGCGAGTGTTAGCCATGTTGAGAACTGATTTGGTGCAGCATATTTTAGGTTTAGCAGCGACTCTGACCGTCGCTTTGCTACCGATGACCGCACAGGCGGGTATTCAGCAGCAGCTGGATGCCTTGGGACCGGGGGCGGTTTTTGAGCTGCCACCTGAACAGGTTTCACCGATCGTTATTCGGGTGGCGGATGTGACGGTTCGCTGCCATGCCGATACGGTGATTAATGGCGGCGGCGAGGGCAATGCGGTGCATATTTTGGCTGCTGGCGTTACGTTCAGTGGCTGCAAGGTGCGTAACTGGGGCTCGGATTTAAATGAGCTGAATACGGGGATTTTTGTGGCCCGTGAGGCGGGCGGCGTCACGGTTGCGGACAACAACTTGCAGGGTCCGGCGTTTGGGGTATGGCTGGATGCTGCACCGGATGCGACGGTTATTGGCAATGTGATTCGTGGCGATGCCAGTATGCGTTCCAATGACCGGGGCAACGGGATTCATTTGTTCAACACTCAGGGCGCGTTGATTGAAGGCAATGACATTCGTCAGACCCGCGATGGGATTTATATTGAAACCTCTAACAACAACTGCATTCGCAATAATGTCATGGCCGATTTGCGTTATGGCATTCACTACATGTATTCGATGGACAACCTGCTGGAAAACAACGTTACCCGTGGCACGCGCACGGGTTATGCCTTGATGCAGAGCAAGCGCCTGACGGTGCTGAATAACCGGTCCGAGAACGATGAGAATTACGGCATTTTGATGAATTTTATTACCCAGTCCGAGCTGCGGGGCAATGTGGTTACCGGTGTGTCGAAGGGGCAATTTGCCGGGGCGGCTATGTTGGGTGCCGAGGGTAAGGCCGTGTTTATTTACAATTCTCTGTACAACACCTTTACCGATAACGTGTTTGCCAACAGCAATATTGGTATTCACTTAACCGCCGGCTCGGAGGACAACACAATGTTCAACAATGCCTTCGTGAATAACCAGCGCCAAGTGAAGTATGTGGCGACCCGCACCCAGGAGTGGTCGAAAGACGGCGTGGGTAATTACTGGAGTGACTACCTGGGTTGGGACCGTAACCAGGACGGCACCGGTGACGTTCCTTACGAGCCTAATGACAACGTCGATCGTCTTCTATGGACCTATCCGGAAGCTAAGGTGCTGATGTTCAGTCCGGCGGTGGATACCTTGCGCTGGGTGCAGGATGCGTTTCCGGTGATCAAGGCCGCCGGGGTTCAGGATTCTCATCCGTTGATGTACCCACCTGAGCCTGAACGCGTTCCATCGGCTGTTTCTAACCCGAATTCTGCGGAGCCGCAATGAGCTGTTTTTGTCTTGAAAATGTCAGTTACCGTTACGATAAAGCCACCGTGCTGCAGGGTGTGGATTTGCGCCTGGAGCCGGGGGAAATCCTAGGTCTGTTTGGCCATAACGGCGCCGGTAAAACCACCACTATCAAGCTGATTCTTGGTCTTATGCAGCCGGTAGGGGGCTCTTTGTCGGTGCTGGATGGCAGCGCGGGCGACTCACAGGTCACCCGGCACATTGGCTATTTGCCTGAAAACGTTATGTTCTACCCACAGCTGACTGGCCGGGAAATTCTGGCGCACTTCGCCCGCCTGAAAAGCGCGGACTTACGCCAGGTGCCAGAGTTGCTGACTCAGGTTGGGTTAGACGATGCCATGGACGCGCGGGTGAAAACCTACTCGAAAGGCATGCGCCAACGCTTGGGCCTGGCTCAGGCGTTATTGGGAAAGCCCAAGCTGTTGATGTTAGACGAGCCCACGGTGGGGCTTGACCCCGTCGCGACCGCCGATCTGTACCGGCTGCTGCGCATCTTGCGCGATAGCGGAACCGGCATTGTGCTTTGTTCCCACGTGTTACCCGGTGTGGAGCCTTACATCGACCGCGCTGCGATTCTGACCGACGGCGCGTTAAGGGCCAGCGGCAATCTGGAAGCGCTGCGGCGCCAGGCTAATATGCCGGTCACGTTGATGTTGGAGCCAACGGGCTCTTTGAGTTCCTTGGAAAACGCCGTTCGCCAGTGCAACGGCGTCACCAGACCGGTGATGAAAAGCATCAGCAACCGCTTGCAGGTAGACGTACGCCCGGCTGATAAAATGCCACTGCTGACAGCACTGATGGCCTCCGGCGAGGTGGCGGATGTGGGTATCCATCAGCCCACCCTGGAAGACATTTACGTGCACTTTATTGGCTCCGGTGGACTGGCTCACCGCGGAGGTGTGCAATGAACAGCGTGTGGACCATCGCTCGTAAAGAGCTCAGCGACAGCTTGCGTAACCGCTGGCTGCTGGCCATTGCTATTGTGTTTTCTGTGCTGGCTGTGGGCATCGCCTGGTTTGGTGCGGCTGCCTCTGGTCAGATTGGCTACGCCTCCACCCCAGCGACCATCGCCAGTTTGGCCAGCCTGGGCATATTCCTGATTCCGCTGATTGCCTTGCTGCTGGCCTACGATGCAATCGTTGGCGAAGACGAGGGCGGTACCTTATTGCTCCTGATGACCTATCCCCTTAGCCGCGGTCAGTTGTTGTTCGGCAAATTTCTGGGCCACGGTCTGACATTGGCGTTTGCGACGATTCTGGGTTTTGGCGTAGCGGGTATTGCCATTGCGGTGCTGGTAGAAGACGTAGGCATCACAGACCTTGCACTGGCGATGCTGCGATTTATTGGCTCTACCATTTTGTTGGGATGGAGCTTTATTGCCCTGGCTTATGTGGTGAGCGTGCGCGCGAGCGAGAAGCCGGTGGCCGCGGGCCTGGCCTTGGCGATCTGGTTCTTCTTTGTGCTGGTGTTCGACTTGCTGCTACTGGGCTCACTGGTCGCCAGCGAAGGCAAACTCAACCCCGAACTGCTGCCCTGGTTGCTGATGCTGAACCCGACAGACATCTACCGTTTGTTGAATATTCTGGCCTTTGGTGAGGGTCGTCAGCTCAGTGGTGTGCTGAGTCTGGGTAGTGATTTACCCATCGGCCAGGGCGGGCTTTGGTTGGCGTTGCTGCTTTGGTGTGTGCTGCCGCTAACGGCGGCTTGGTCGCTATTTCGCAATCGCCGCATTTAGCCGCGAGCGTATTTGCCGGAGCGCTCGGTGTGGCCCGAGCTTTTTTCTATAACGGAGTGGTCGTTAATGAGCATTGATAGCAGAAATCGTTGGTGTACCAGGAAGTCGATTCTGGGACTGAGCCTTTTGTTGATAAGCCTGCTGGCGTTGGCAGGCTGTTCCGATCCTCAGAAAAGTGCTGCGACGGAAAAGCCGGCAGCCGTGCACATCGAAGATGGTGAAGAGTGCCACGTTTGCGGCATGGCCATCACCGGCTTCCCCGGCCCGAAGGGCGAAGTTATTACGGAGAAACGACAGCAGGTACATAAGTTCTGTTCAACCAGGGATATGTTTTCGTGGGTGTTACAGCCGGAAAATATCAAACGCGATCACACCTTATACGTTCACGATATGGCGCAGTCGGAATGGGACAGCCCGCTGGATACGGCGCTCATTGATGCCCGCGAGGCATTTTACGTGATTGGCTCCGAACGGATGGGCGCCATGGGCCCGACGTTGGCGTCATTCGCAAACAGCAAGGCTGCCGAAGGCTTTGCCGCTCAATTTGGTGGCCAGGTAAAAGCGTTCGCTGACATCACAATGTCTGACCTGAATGCTGCCAGCCCGGCAGCTATGGATCATGGCTCTGTGGAGCAAGGCTCCATGAATCAGGGTTCGATGGAGCGCTGATCGCATCGCAACCGAGCGGCCATCGACGTTGGTGCGCTGGCCGGCTCGCGACCGCACTCTTCTCCACAGCGCTCTTCCCACAATTCGTACTTTGTCACGAGTTGCCATTCTGGCTAGATTGGTTTTTACCACGCCTTGGGTAAAGCGGCTTCGTCTGCGGCAATTTGTTTCGCCAATTCAGTGCTGTCTGCCGCTCCTGATTTTTGGGCCTTTACGGCTGAGAGCAACGCCGGAACAAGGCTTTTGGCGTCGCCTTCCAGGGTTATGCTGGCAGGGTAGTTAGCACTGAATGCTCGCGGGTTTATGTCCAGGTGAATCAGGTTTTTCGGTGGTTTTATACCGTCGCTGCCGGTGGGTATTTCTGCGAAACGGGTGCCGGTAGCCAGTAAGCAGTCGATGTGAGCAAAGGCATTGGTGGCAGTGGCCGCTGCCCTCATATTTTTCCTGCAATGCTTTGCGCAGCTCTGGTTTGCATGCTTTCAGTTCACGCACGGCAATTCGGTAGTTCATTACTTGCCAGGAGTATTGGTCAAGCCGGCACCGATTACGGCAACATCGGTTTGATAGTGTTTCATGGCGTTTTATGATTGGTTTTATTGAAGATCACATCAAAATAGCATGGCTGCCTTGCAAATATTTGTGTGAAAAATAAGCGACGTTGGCGGGCGCCAGGCCATAAAAAACCCCGCGACTGCAGGGTTCCTCGGTTCCGACGGTGCTTTGATTTACAGGCAGCGTGACTGAAGCGTGTTTGACGTGCGGCTCGGGCCGCCTTAGCCGCCGGTCATGTTCATAAAACGCAGCAACTGCACCTCACCGTCGACGGAAAAGTGGTGTTTTTCCGGTTTCAGATCCATCGCCTGGATGATGGCTTCTTGTAGGTGTTGGTCAGAATCGGGGCTGGCGCGCAGTACTCGTCTCAGGTCCACGGAGTGTTCGTTGCCCAAACACAGCAGAAGGCGGCCTTCCACAGTGACTCGCACCCGGTTGCACGTGGAGCAGAAGTTGTGGGAATGGGGTGAAATAAAGCCGACTTGAGTCGGGCTATCTGCCATGCGGTAATAGCGCGCAGGGCCACCGGAGTCTGCGGTGGCAGGAATCAGGTCGTGATGGCGGGTAATGATCTCGCGTACTTCGTCGCTGGTGCAAAGCGCTTCGCCGCGATCGTGTTCTGAAATCTCGCCCAGGGGCATTTCTTCAATAAAGGTGATGTCTACCTGCTTGCGGCGGGCGTATTCAACCAGTTCGGGCACATCCTGATCGTTACGGCCTTTCATCACCACCGTGTTTAGTTTAATACCACGGAAACCGGCCTCGCAGGCGGCGTCTATGCCGTCAAGAACCTGAGATAGTTTGCCGGTGCGAGTAATGCTTCGAAATTTTTCGGCGTCTAACGAATCCAGACTGATGTTCAAACGATGAAGCCCTGCTTTGCGCAGCGTTTCTGCCATAGCGGGCAGCTGGGTGCCGTTGGTGGTCATGGTGAAATCACGCAGGCCATAACTGCCTATTTCTGTTACCAAATCAATAATGCCTCTGCGGACCAGTGGTTCACCGCCGGTTAGGCGTATTTTTTCTGTACCCAGTTGCACAAAATTACGGGCCAACCTTGCGATTTCTTCCAGGGTGAGCACTTGTTGGCGGGGCAGGAAGGTCATGTCTTCCGCCATGCAATAAACGCAGCGCAAGTCGCAACGGTCGGTCACTGATAAACGTACATAATTAATGGTGCGGCCGAAGCGATCCGTCAGTTTATTGTTGGACATTGGCACATTTCCCGTGGCAGCCAGTTTAAGTCATCTAAAAGGTATAGCACAGATTATCGCAGACCGGTGCGTAAAATCCGATACCCACAGCGGGGTAGATTTGCCTGACTTTGGAGTGCACACCCGTTAGATCAGTGGCAGGGCAGAAAAAAATTAGGCCCACCTTAAAGAAATCTGTAAAATAAATGTTTTAAAGTAGCTGTGAGTAACAAGAGGAAAAAAAGCTTTTTCGGGCCAATAGCGCAATTGTCTGAGCCGTCTCGGCAGACCGGTTCACGGATCAACGCTATACTTAAGTCATGGTTTAATCGTTGTGAGATCAGTACTATGAGTAGTCGCTATCGAAAAACTGGATACCGTATACTTGCGTATATTTCAATGGCTTTTGCGTTTGTTGGCGTGGTTCTTCCGGTGTTACCGACCACCCCTTTTGTCTTGTTGGCTGCTTTTTTTGCCAGCAAGGGGTCACCGGCTTTTGCGTTTTGGTTAGACAATCACCCTAAATTTGGGCCCATTATTTTGCAGTGGCGCGCCCGTCAAGCCATACCGGCCAGCGCTAAAGTGATGGCCTGCTCGATGATGACGCTAAGCTGGGGTTTTTTGTTTTGGGGCGGCGCGACGCCGCTGGTGTTAGTGATAGTGGGGATTACGCTGGTGGCCGTTGCATGCTATTTGCTGACCCGTCCGACTTATTAGTGTCAGATGCACGCTAGCTGGAGTTGTTTATGCACATCACCCGTTACACCGATTATTCGCTACGAGTACTGGTTTACCTGGCTGTTTCTGGTGACCGTCTGGTTACCATTCAGGACGTAGCCGATGCCTATGATATTTCCAAAAACCACCTGATGAAGGTGGTGCATCAGCTCAACCTTAAGGGCTACATAGAAACAGTGAGAGGCAAAAACGGCGGCATGCGGCTGCGGCGTCAGCCCAGCTCCATCAATATTGGTGCGCTAGTTCGCGATACCGAGCCGGATTTCAACCTGGTTGAGTGCTTTTCCGAGAACAATCAGTGTTGTATTACCCCGGTTTGCGGTTTGCAATCGATATTAAAAGAAGCTTTGAACGCTTTTTTAGCGACCTTGGATGCTTACACCCTCGCTGATGTGGCGCGCCAGCCAGAGCAATTGCAGTTGCTGCGGCTGCTGCAAATCAGCTAGCGTCGCTTTTCACCGCGGGCTTCTTTTTCGCGGCCGTTCTAGGTTTGCGTGGGCTGGGTTTTTTCTTTGGCGGTAACAGCAAGATTCTGAGTTCTTCCAATGCTTCCCCGGTGTACACGGCCAGCTTCTGCATGCTGGGTAAGGTGTCGCGGCAACCAGTGAAACCAAAGTTCAATGATCCGGCATAGCTCAGGCACGTAATGTTCAGTGCTCCGCCGTGGGTGATCAGCGACACTGGATACATGGCTTCGAGTTTTGCGCCCTCGTAATAAAGATCGTCGGTAGGCCCCGGAACGTTGGAGATGGTTACGTTAAATACCGGTCGCATGCGCCCACCCAAGCCAGACATCAGCTGCAGTATGTAAGGCGACATCAGCATCATGGTGTATTGGGTCAACGCCTTCTTGGGTAATTTTTGCAAGTGCTCTTTGGCTTTGCTCGACGATTCTTTGATGTGTTTCAGCCGCGTGAGCGGATCAGGTTCGTTGGTGGCCAGGGCGGCAATCATAAAGCTGATCTGGGTTCCGGTGCCTTCATCATCCGCCGGGCGAATGTTGACCGGTATGCCTGCTGTTAATGATATGTCAGGCAAATCGTCCTGTTCGAGCAGAAAACGCCGCAACGCAGTGCCGCACAAATACAGCACAATGTCGTTCATCGAGCTGCCCGAAGCGCGAGCCATGGCTTTCATATCTTCTAACTGATATTGCTGGGTGGCGAAGCGGCGCTGGCCGGTAACCCGATGATTGATTTTGGAAACCGGGCCGGTGAAGGGCGCGGTCAGGCCGTCTTCCGGATGGCGCACCGAGCGAATCAGGCGATTGCTGGCCTGCCACAGCCGTGGTGCTAAGCCCAACTGCAGTTTGAGAGCTTCCATAGCTTGGGATATAGCACCCGGCACGCTGGCTTCGCTGTCGGTCTTCTTGCCGCGCCGGCTTTCCGGGCGAACTGACCAGGGTGGCAGCATGTCGCGCTCGTCGGGGGATTTGCTCAGCACCCTTTGCAACAGGCGTACACCACTGATGCCGTCAATCATGCAGTGATGCATTTTCGTGTACAGGGCAAAACGGTTGTGTTCCAGCCCTTCGATCATGTGGCATTCCCACAGCGGCCGCGACAGGTCCAGCGGGTTGGAGTGCAGGCGCGATACCAGTACCCCCAGCTCGCGTTCACCGCCGGGCTTTGGCAGGGCCGAGTGGCGCACGTGATAATCCAGATCAATATGTTTGTCGTGCTTCCAGGCGGGCGCCAGAATGCGGCCCAAAAAACTTGGCCATACCAGCTTGCAGCCCCAGGGGAACTCAACATTACCGGCTTGCTTCATACTTTCGACCAAGTCGCCAGTAAATGTAGAAGGGGCGTTGTCGGGCAGGCTGAAAATCTGCAAGTTGCCCACGTGCATGGGTGTATCGTCAGACTCGACCGCTAGCCAAGACGCATCCAATGTTGCCAGGCGTTTCATTCCGTGCGCACCCCTACTGTATCTGGAACATGAAAAAGGGCAGAGTGCCCTATTTTTACAGTATATGGGGTACTGTCACGATAAACGAATGCTGACACAAGAAAATTCTGCAGAAATGGTAAGACTGTCACCAGACCCGAAGCTCAGATTGCCGTGGTATTTCGCGTAGCTGCGGTCATCCAGCTTCAATTTGGGGCACGCCTTCGTTTACGCAGGCATCGGTGTAACGAACCGCTGTCGGTAATCTGAGCCACGCGTTGGACACACCTGTTACCGGAATTCCGCGAGCAAGCTTTAAGTCAGAGCGGCCGGCTAGACGAATCCAAGCCCGGCCGCGCCGCCATTAAGTCTTTGGCGTTGGTGAAGGGCACTGATATTTCGTCACTACCTTGCCATCACTAACGCTTTGCAGGTGCACGTCAAAGCCCCACAGCCGGTGTATGTGGCGCAGCACTTCTTCGCTATCGTCCGCTAACGGCCGACGTTCATTCACACTGTGGCGCAGGGTTAGCGAGCGGTCGCCACGCAAGTCGACATTCCACACCTGAATATCCGGCTCGCGACTGCTCAGGTTGTATTGCCGCGCCAACTTTTCACGCAGTGTGCGGTACCCGGTTTCATCGTGAATGGCAGTCACCAGGTAGGCGTCTTCTTCATCGTCGTTTTCAATGGCAAACAATTTTAAATCGCGCATCACTTTGGGCGACAGAAACTGCTGGATGAAACTTTCGTCTTTGAAGTTTTTCATGGCGAAATGAAGGGTTTGCCGCCAATCGGAGCCGGCAATGTCTGGGAACCATTCGCGATCTTCGTCTGTCGGCTGCTCACAAAGTCGGCGTAAGTCGGTGAAGATCGCAAATCCCAGGGTGTAAGGATTTATGCCGGAATAATAACGGCTGTTGAACGGTGGTTGGTAAACCACCGCGGTATGGCTAGCCAGCAGTTCCAGCATAAACCCGTCGGTTACTAGCCCTTTGTCGTAAAGAGCATGAATCAGAGTGTAGTGCCAGAAAGTTGCCCAGCCTTCGTTCATTACCTGAGTTTGCCGCTGTGGATAAAAATACTGCCCCAGTTTGCGCACGATGCGAATAATTTCCCGCTGCCAGGTTTCCAGTAAAGGCGCGTTTTTTTCAATGAAATACAGAATGTTTTCCTGGGCCTCCTCCGGGAAACGTTTTTTCTTACTTTCGGAGTCGCTGTAATCGGTGGGCAAAGGAATGGTGCGCCACAAATCGTTGATACGGCGTTGCTGATATTCTTCGCGTTCGGTCTGGCGTAGCTTCTCCTCGCCAGCGGAGATAGGCGATGGCCGCTTGTAGCGATCTACCCCGTAGTTCATCAGCGCGTGGCAGGAGTCCAACACTTCCTCCACCGCGTCTACACCGTGGCGCTCCTCACATTCAGCGATGTAATGGCGGGCAAAGACTAGGTAATCAATAATCGCGCTGGCGTCGGTCCAGGTGCGAAACAGGTAGTTGCCTTTGAAGAAAGAATTGTGGCCGTAGCAGGCGTGGGCAATCACCAGCGCTTGCATGGGCAAGGTGTTCTCTTCCATCAAGTAAGCGATACACGGGTCTGAGTTGATAACGATTTCATAAGCCAGCCCCATTTGCCCGCGCTGGTAACCTTTCGATGTGTTGAGGAACTGCTTGCCGAATGACCAGTGGTTGTAGCCTACCGGCATGCCCACAGAACTGTATGCGTCCATCATCTGTTCGGCGCTGATCACCTCTACCTGATTGGGGTAGGTGTCCAGACCGAATTCAGCGGCACACTTTGCGATTTCTTCGTCGTAGCGCTGGATCAGGTCAAAGGTCCATTCTGACCCGGTCGAAATCGGCTCCCGCGCTTTTACCGCCTTAGGCGGCTCGGGCGGATTATCAACGCGCAGTGCGCGATCATTGTGTTCACTCATGCGGCTTTCCTCTCGAACAGCCGGCGGAAGACCGGGTAAATGTCGCTGGCATCGGCAATTTGCTGCATCGCGAATGCGTGCGGAAAACGCGCCAGAATCTTCTCGTATTCGTACCACAGCATCTGGTGGTTCTGGGGCGTAATCTCTATGTAGGCGTAATATTGCACCAGCGGAAGCAGCTGGTCTGTTAACAGTTTGCTGCACACCGGGGAGTCGTCATTCCAGTTGTCGCCGTCGGATGCCTGGGCGGCGTAGATGTTCCACTCGGCCGGTGAATAGCGGCTGTCGATGATTTTCTGCATCAGCTTCAGAGCGCTGGACACAATGGTTCCGCCAGTTTCACGCGAGTAGAAAAACTCTTCTTCGTCCACCTCTTTCGCACTGGTGTGGTGGCGAATGAACACCACGTCTATTTTTTTGTAGTTCTTTTGCAAGAACAGGTACAGCAAAATAAAGAAGCGTTTAGCGATGTCTTTGTGGGTTTGCGTCATAGAGCCTGACACGTCCATCAGACAGAACATCACTGCGCTGGTGGCTGGTTGCGGTTGCTTCAGGTGCTGGCGGAAGCGCAAGTCGATTTCGTCAATAAACGGAATGCGCTTCACGTTGGTTTTTAGCCGTGCGATTTCTTCTTCCAGAACCTGAATCTGGTCGGCGTGGCTAAACGCAGCGTCGAGATCATCCGGCGCGATTTTCAGTGCTGCAAGCTGCTCTTCCAGTTCGCGGATTTTATGTCGGCGGGCTCCACCTAAGCCTAGGCGGCGAGCGTGGGCCCCGCGTAGAGAACGAATAACATCCAGCTTGGCGGGCACCCCCTGTGTACTGAAACCTGAACGCACGTATTTGAACGACTCGGTGTCTTTCAGGCGTTTGCGCACCAGATTGGGCAGCGCCAAATCGTCAAACAAAAAGTTCAGGAATTCTTCCTGAGTAATCTGAAAGGCGAAATCGTCCACTCCCTCTCCATCTTGGCTGGCCTGGCCACTCCCTTGCCCTTGTCCGCCACCGTCGGGCGGTTTGGGAAGGGTGTCGCCTGCCAGAAACTCCTGATTGCCGGGATGCACCACTTCCTGGCGCCCGCCCTGGCCGTGGTGAAAAATCGGTTCTTGAATGTCGCGGTTGGGAATAGTCACGCTTTCCCCGTGTTCCACATTGGTAATGGAGCGCTTTTTCACCGCTTCAGCCACGGCCTTCTTTATGTGATGGCGATAACGGCGCAGGAACCGTTCCCGATTCACTGCGCTTTTGTTTTTACCGTTCAGACGTCGGTCAATAATGTGGGTGCTTCCCATAACGCTTCCCTCTATGCAGTGCGCTATACAGTGCGCCCATTACCGGTTAATGGGATTTGCGAACCCGCAGGTACCACTCAGCAAGCAACCGCACCTGTTTTTCGGTGTAACCGCGGTCTATCATCCGGTCGACGAACTGCTTGTGCTTTTTCTGGTCTTCGTTGCTGGCTTTGGGATTGAATGAAATCACCGGCAGCAAGTCTTCGGTGTTCGAAAACATCTTCTTCTCGATCACACTGCGCAGTTTTTCATAGCTCAGCCAGGAAGGGTTGTCGCCCTGGTTATTGGCACGGGCGCGCAGCACAAAGTTGACGACTTCGTTGCGGAAATCTTTGGGGTTGCTGATGCCCGCCGGCTTCTCGATTTTTTCCAATTCTTCGTTAATAGAGACTCTGTCCAGAATTTCCCCAGTGTCCGGGTCGCGGAATTCTTGATCTTGAATCCACAGGTCGGCGTAGGTGACGTAGCGGTCGAACAGGTTCTGGCCGTATTCGCTGTAGCTTTCCAGATACGCAGTCTGAATTTCTTTACCAATAAACTGCACGTAGTGGGGTGCCAGGAATTCTTTGATGTAGCGTAGGTAGCGCTCCTGAATTTCGGGCTGGAACTGCTCTTGCTCAATCTGTTTTTCAATCACGTACAGCAGATGCACCGGGTTGGCGGCAACTTCGTTGGTGTCGAAGTTGAACACTTTCGACAGGATCTTGAAGGCGAAACGGGTGGACAGGCCATCCATGCCTTCATTTACACCGGCCGCATCGCGGTATTCCTGAATCGATTTGGCCTTGGGGTCGGTGTCTTTGATGTTCTGACCGTCATAGACCCGCATTTTCGAGAAAATACTGGAATTGTCCGGGTCTTTTACCCGTGAAAGCACAGAGAACTGGGCCAGCATGTCCAGGGTGTCCGGTGCGCAGGGCGCACCCGCCAGAGAACTGTGCTCCAGTAGCTTGCGATAGATATCAACCTCTTCAGTTACCCGCACGCAGTAGGGCACCTTCACAATGTACACACGGTCGAGAAAGGCCTCGTTGTGTTTGTTGTTACGAAAGGTTTGCCACTCGGATTCGTTAGAGTGAGCCAGGATAACGCCATCAAAGGGCACGGAACCCATGCCTTCGGTGGTGTTATAGTTGCCTTCTTGGGTGGCGGTCAGCAGGGGGTGCAGCACTTTTATCGGCGCTTTGAACATTTCTACAAATTCAAGCAAGCCTTGATTGGCTTTGCACAAACCACCACTAAAGCTGTATGCGTCTGGGTCATCCTGAGAATAGTCTTCCAACATGCGGATATTCACTTTGCCCACCAGGGCAGAGATATCCTGGTTGTTGTCGTCGCCAGGTTCGGTTTTGGATACGCCTATCTGGTCCAGAATGGACGGATAGCGTTTCACCACTCGAAACTGACTGACGTCGCCGCCAAATTCATGCAGGCGCTTCACCGCCCAAGGCGACATGATGCTTTTTATATAGCGCGGCGGGATGCCGTATTCTTCGTGCAGAATTTCGGTGTCTTCGGCGGGATCAAACAATCCCAACGGCGACTCATTAACCGGGGAGCCCTTGATGGCGTAAAATGGTACCTTTTGCACCAGGGATTTGAGCTTTTCCGCCAGTGACGATTTACCGCCACCTACCGGACCCAGCAGATATAAAATTTGTTTCTTTTCCTCTAGCCCTTGAGCAGCATGGCGGAAGAAAGACACGATGTTTTCCACCGCTTCTTCCATACCGTAAAACTCGGAAAATTCCGGGTAGCGTTTGATGACCTTGTTGGAAAAGATACGTGACAATCGGGTATCGCGTGAGGTGTCTATCAGTTCGGGTTCACCAATAGCCAGCAATAGGCGCTCGGAAGCACTAGCGTAAGCTCCGGGGTCGTTTTTGCAGATCTCCAAGTATTCCTCTAGAGAAAATTCTTCTTCTTGAGTCCTTTCATAACGGTTTTTGTACTGTTGCAGAATGCTCATGGATGCCCCTCGCTTGCAATGGTTTAGCCGTTCGTAACGCGTATTCCTCATCAGTATGTTGTCGTCGCACGCCCGGGACGTAATGGCCGCACCTCGGCGCGCTTGATACGACTAGTTATAGGGTTCTTTTTTGTTTTTGGCCTACTTATCGGAAGCCTAGTTTAACTTTTCCGATTTGGACAGTGGCTTAGCGATAGCAGTTCCGTGGCCAAAAGGATGAATTCGCCCAATCATCGTTTGTGTAGCCGGAACACACTTTCCTTGGCGCCACCCAAGCCTTTGCGTTTGGCGAAAGGGTCGTCTTTTGCCATGTTTTCCTGGCGCAGGCGCTCAACGGTGAAGTCATCGCTGAACAGTTCGTACACCTCGTTGTCAGTAACGTTGAACGGCGGCCCGGTCATTTCACTGCCATCGTAATCTAGGGTAATCAGTAGCATGCCACAGCGCTCAGGCAAGATGGCGCTCAGGTGGCTGGCATAGCGCCGGCGCATGGACGGTGGCAAAGCGATCAGTGCGGCGCGGTCATACACCCAACCCACGTTGTTTACGTCCGCCGGGGATAGCTGAAAAAAGTCACCGCACCACAACTCCAGGGTGTCGTCATGGCGGAAGCGCGTAAACGGTGAACCGGGTGTCACCATTGCTTTTTCGCCGGCTTCTTCAAAAAAATCTTTGCAGGCAATGCTGCTGAGTTCTACCCCCAGAATGGCATGGCCGCGATCGTGAAGCCACCAGAGATCATGAGATTTGCCGCACAGCGGTACCAGAACCTGGTTTTTTTCTGGGCCTGTCAGATCTGGCCAGTGCTCATGCAGATAGTGATTGACCGATTTTTGATGGAATCCGGTCTCTTTGCGTTCCCAACGGGCGTGCCAGAATTCGTGGTCCATAAGGGTGCCTTTTGTAATTGGTTTTTGACGTGTGGAACATAATTCCGCCGTATAATGATTGTAAGAATAGTATCAGTATAGGCAAAATTGGGCGGCCCCGGCCGCACCTTTTAAACCCAAGGAGTGTTTGAGTGGAAGTTGTGTTTCGTTTTTTGGTGGCAACTTTTCTAGCAACGCTGATGGTGGGATGTTCTTCGTTCCAGCAAAAAAATCAGATGAGCGCTTTTAACGATGCTTATGCGGCAGGCGATTATGACCTTGCGTTGCAAGCGGTGAGCTTTAAAACCGCCAAGGGTTCGGCTGTAGATGCCGATGAGCATTTGCTGGATTTGTTGCATCAGGCGGAGTTGCAGCGTTTGTTGGGCCGCTATCAAGAAGCCACCAAAACCTATGATTTGGCGGAAGAGGGTATGAAGAACCTGGACCTGGCCAATATCCTGGAAAAATCATCAACGGCTTTTGTGGCGTTGATGGTGAACGACTCCGAACGCAATTATCAAGCGCTGATGTCGGAGGCAATTCTTGTCAACACCTATAAGAGTCTGGCGTTTCTGGCTGCCGGCAATAACGAATTTGCACGCGTCGAGCTTAACCGGGCGGATGACCGCACACGGCGTGCAGTGGAATATTTCAGTCAGGAAATCGCCGAACAGCGGAAGGCGTTGAACCAGCAGGCGCAGAGCGGGCAAAACACGGCCGCCATGGTTCGCAACAGCCTGAACAACCAAAGCCTGCGCAATGCTGTGTCGCAGGGCTATGATATAGAGTCGGAGTGGTCGGTGCTGCCCGAGTTTATGGTGCCGGCCAGCACCTATTTGCATGGCATTTACTTCCTGGCCAACGCCAGTAGCCGTGCCGATTACGAGAAAGCCGCCACGTCGCTCACACGTGTTGCCGCGATGAACAGAGCAAGCGGTGTTCTGCAGCGTGACGCCAAACTCGCCGAGGCGTTGGCCGCTGGCTCGCAGTCGATAACTGAACTGGCACCACAGGTGTGGATTGTTTATGAAAATGGCCTGGGTCCGGTATTGGAAGAGACCCGGATTGATGTGCCTTTGCTTATATTTCATGGTAACCGGCAGGCACCCGCTTACTTTGGCATTGCACTGCCCAGATACAGAGATCGTGCCGCCGTTCCGGGCAGCCTGGGTGTAATTTCAGATGCTGACATTGCTGTGCAAACAGAGCGTATATCAGACATGGGGTCGGTCATTCGTACTGAAATGAAAGAGCGGTTTCCCAGTGTTCTGGCGCGAGCCGTGTCGTCTGCGGTGATAAAAGCGGTCATCCAGAACGAAGCCGCAGAAAATTTTGGCGTGTGGGGTCAGCTAGGTGCTGCCGCGCTGACCATTGCCACAACCCAGGCTGATTTACGCAGCTGGCAGGCCCTGCCCAACCACTGGCAGGCCGCTCGGATCGATCGCCCCGAGAATGGTAAACTAACGCTAACAAGCACAAATGACTATTCCTTGGGTACTATTGTGATACCCGACCAGCCGTTTACTCTGCTCTACGTTAAACGGCCCACTTTGGCTGGCCCGGCCAGTGTCGTCGCGCTTGATTTGCAAGGGCGTAACCCGGCATCAACGGTGCAATTGTCGGGAAAGGATTTGCTGACAGCCACTCAATGAACTCAATCAGGGCCGAGCCATGAGAGTTCAAGCCATGAGAACCCAAGCCATGAAATTTCAAAAACAGATCATCGCTTTTAGTTGTGCACTGGCATTGGTCGGTTGCGCCATTCAGCCACCCGCCGAAACAGCGGCTGCAATTGACCGCGAGCAACTTCAGGTCGACCCGGAAGTAAACTACTTTGTGGCCGTAACAGAGCTGCTAAGTCAGCGCATTGTTCAGCCTGGCGGAGAGGCCCTGTTACAAATCCAGTACGCTGTTAAGGCACGCTCTAACGGCGATTTAGCTTGGAAAGTGACCTGGTTTGATCCTAACGGCATCGTCGTAAAAGGCGTTGGCGAGAGCTATCGCAAAGCCTCGCTACTAACCGGTCAAACCCGTTATTTCACCGCAACGGCACCCCACACCCGCGTTACCGATTATCAGCTCCATCTTCGTGAGCCCCAGCAATAAGGATTCTGTATGTTCAAACTTCCGATTGTGCTTTGTGTCAGCCTGCTCATGCTTGCTGGCTGTGCGACGCCTACCCGATATATCGACCCGGCTGCTGACGATGGCCCTGTGACCATGACCATGGATTACCGGGATTTCGAAAAAGCGGCCACCGAGGCCGTGGATGACATGCTTGCCAGCGGCGCCGTTAGTAAACCCAATGGCGAGCGCTATATCATGGTGGTCAGTCGCGTGACCAATGACACGATGCAGCGTATCGACACAGATCAGCTCACCAAGAAGATTCGTGTGGGGTTGCTGCGCTCCGGCAAAGTCGTGACCACCACGGCAGTAGGCCTTGATGGTGCTGAAGATGAAATGAGCGCGCGTGCGCGCGAGTTGCGTGATTCTGAAGAGTTTGACCAATCAGGAGTGCAACGCAAAGGCACCTTGAAAGCGCCAGACCTGAGCCTGTCCGGTAAGATTCTGCAGCGCAATCACACAGCAGGTAAAGAGCAGCAAGTTGAATATTACATTCAGCTATCACTGACCGACCTGGTAACAGGCTTGGCAACCTGGGAGGTAGAAACGCCCATTATCAAACGCGGGCCCAATGACTCCGTTTCCTGGTAAACGGCTGAGGGTGAGGGTGAGGGTGCCATTTTTTGTGCACCAGCGGCCGGTTTTCCACCCGGCACTTATTTGAGCCATACTTGAGTCTGTCTGCCCCTGCTCGAAACAGGGGCACTTTCATAGTCTGGCAACGGGACAAAAAGTGGCCTCTCTTCAAATACAAGAACGTCTTGCCGCCGCTGAAAAATGGATACTGGCAAATCCTAATCCGCCGCAACACTGGCCCTGGACCTGGCTCTATAAAACCGGGCGCTCGCTGTACGCGCTGATTCGTGATTTTATCAGTGGCCAGCTGACTCTTCACGCCATGAGTCTGGTTTACACCACGTTATTGAGCATTGTGCCGTTGCTGGCGTTAAGCTTTTCGGTGTTGAAGGCTCTGGGCGTGCATCAGCAAATGGAGCCGTTCCTGTACCAGTTCTTCCAGCCGCTGGGCCCCCAGGGTATTGACATGGCAGAGCGCATTTTGGGCTTTGTGGACAATATGAAAGTGGGCGTGTTGGGCTCGGTGGGCCTTGCAGTGCTGGTGTACACGGTAGTGTCCCTGGTGCAGAAAATAGAGCGCTCGTTTAATATGATTTGGCGAGTGGCAGAGATGCGCTCTTTGTCACAGCGCTTCAGTAATTATTTAAGCGTTATCATGGTGGGGCCGCTGCTGATGGTGTCCGCTATTGGTATTAGCGCCACCATTTTTTCCTCATCGTTTGTGCAAACCCTGATAGAGATAGAACCTTTCGGCTCGGTGATTTTGCTGATCAGCCGCTTTACACCGTTCTTCCTGGTCGTGGGCGCCTTCACGTTTGTGTATGTGTTCATTCCCAACACGCGAGTGAAGTTACGTTACGCGTTTCTGGCAGGCCTTATTGCTGGCGTGTCTTGGCAGGGGGCTGGGATGCTGTTTGCGTCGTTCGTGGCCGGGTCTGCCAAATACGCCGCCATTTACTCCAGCTTTGCCATTGGCATTATCATGCTGATCTGGATCTATCTGAACTGGATGATACTGCTGCTGGGTGCCAGTTTGAGCTTTTACTTGCAGAATCCGGGCTCTGTGGCCAAGCGCCATCAGGTGCAGTTGGCGCCGGAGTTGCAGGAGCAGGTCGCCTTGGCGTTGATGTGGATGGTGGCCAAGCCGTTTCACGAGGGCCGGCCCGCGCCGCGGCAGGAAGCAATTGAGCACGAGCTCAGAGTTCCGGGGGAGGTCACTCGTAATGTCAGTGACAAACTCATCCGCGCCAAGCTGCTGACCCTGGCCGGCAACCAGGGAGACTGCTTGCACCCGGCCCGGTCGTTGGAGCGAATTTCGGTGGGTGACGTACTAAAGGCCGTGCGTAATGATGAAGATAACGTGGTGGCACGTTTGCCAGCGTTGCTACCGAAAAGTCTGTTTGGCCGATCCACGAAGGGCGACGAGCTCACCTTCGCTGAACTGCTGGCCGGTGAAGACAGGCCGAGCCCGTTAGTGCCTTAGTCTTGAGCTGTCGGCGTATTTTCGGGATCTTCGAGCATGGGCTTCAGGGCAGCTTGAACCCGGGTGACGTCATTCTTGCTCAATTGCACCAATGCTGGAAGGTCTTCTTCTGCCAAATTGCGCTGGCGCGCTTGGCGTAGCACTTCGCGAGTGGCAATAACAATGCCGTCGATTAACGCAGAGTTTTCATGGCTTCGTGGGCTCTCGGGCCGGTGCAGGAGGCCCTGATAGTTGTCAGAAAGCCCCCAGGTGCGGGCGATAAGCCGGGCCACCGGCCATTGATAACGCACTAGAATCTGGTGCAAAGTGGCCGGCTTCAGTTTGATTAAAGTGCCATCGGCGCCGGCGGGCACCAGGCGATGAGCCTCACGGTAAAGCGTTATATAGGCCAGAGCAGGCAACAAGCCAGCCATAAAATAAACGCTGGCGTCTTTACCCTGAAGTCGGGCAACGGTTTCTGCTGCGCGTGCGCTAGCCATTCCCCAGCGCCAGGCACGATCGGTGAAAGTGATTTCTTCATTGTTACGTGGTGACATCATTGGCCGCATCAATGCGGCGGATACAACACTGCGGATGCCGTTCATACCTAGCATTAAAATCGCTTGATCTACGGTTTCAATGTCATTTTTGTCGGGACGAAAAAACGGACTGTTGGCGATTTTTAGCAACTGATCCGTTAGCGCTGGATCACGCAGGATAATATTACCCAGATCCTGGCGCGTGGTGGTGTCGTCAGACAGCGCACTCATTAGCATGGGCAGGCTCATGGGTTGGCGCGGTAGTTCGCTGAGCTCATCGGCGCGCAAGCGCTTTGCTATCGCTTCGATCGCCGCCTCTGGGTTTTCCAGGTCAGCTCCCAACGTTTGCGGCCGCGTATCCAGCAACCAGCAAAAAAGGTGCTGGTGCAGTGCCTCAGCAAGCGGACGATGACCTTCCGCCTTGCTACTGGAGCCACCTTTGCCGAAGAAACCATTGCCGAGGGCTGGCGCCGGCGGTGTTTTGTCGGCGCGGTTGAAGCAACCGCTAATCCAGGAAAACAGTCCTGGCATTAAAACCTCCGTAGCAAAATGCAGGCAAGTGGTTGAGTGTGCTGGCAGATCTCCATGCCGCGAATCCGACACGTTGTACTATAGATCTAAAATCACACTTGTACATGTTTACTGCATGCTAAATGACTTATGCCAATGCCTGCCCAAACACCAGAATCAGCTGGCCAATACCGGCCAACAGACCCAGTACCGCACCCACCAGAATCAGTTTGATTTCATCTTCCTGAAAGCACGGCCGCAGCAATTCCTGAAACTCTCCGGAAGACAGCGCCAGCATGCGCTCAACCATAATAGATTCGATGGCTCGCGCCCGATCTTTCTGAAAATCCGGTTGGCTTAAAGACCTGCGGGACAGCTCAACGGCTTTGCTTTCCAGCTGATTGCGTAAACTGACAGCGGCAGCGGGGCCCAGCGCCATGTGTGCCAGCGTTTGATTGACGCCTGCGTCTGCGTTAAGCAGTGGCCGTAAATGTGCTTTGATGATATCCAGCGCCTGGCCGCCCCGGGGACCATCCAGTATGGCATCTATAATATTACCCACCGTGAGTATGTCGTGGGCCACAATGTGGCAGAAGGATTCGGCCACTTCTGGTTGACGTTTCAGAAACAGCCCCTGAATGCGCCAACGGCCAAGACGTAATGGGTACAGCGGGCGGAAAATAACGTTTAGGGCAATCCAGTTGGTGGCAAAACCCACCAGTAAACCGCCCAGCGGCAGCACCCACCACACGGGGAATACGAACCACAGCAGCATCTGTAACAGGCCAAAGCCAAAACCCAGATACAGGCCTGATTTCACAATAAAATGGAATTCACGGTAGCCGCAGGTCAGAAATATGCGGTTCAGCAGGGTTTTATCAGTGGTGAGCCGGTCTACCACCATGGTTTTTATGTCTAACAGCTGTTCCGCGTTTTGCGCTATGTCGTCCATTACTTGCATCATCAGTGCGGGCAAGGCTTTGCGCGCTCGCTCGTACACCAGCCATTTGGCCGGGCCTGGCAAGCTCTGCCAAAACGCCGGCGACTCGCGCATCATCAGCTCGTTTACGTAACCTTCAACCTGCGGGTTTATGGTGTGGATGAGCTGAGTTGCGAGTACGTTGGGGTCTAGCTGCTGGAAGATTTGCGGCACGGTGCCAATCTTGGCGATGGTGGCGTCTACGCTGATGAACGCCATTTTTCGGGCTTTTGAGGGAATAATGCCTTGCCAGCCCAGGTACGGTGGCCAGCCAAAAAATTCAATGGGGTAAAACGTCATCTTGATGGCCAGCCAGTTGGTGGCCCAGCCGATACAAGCCGCGATGACCGGGATGCTGAGGTACTGCAAGAGCTCGATGGAAGTGGCCAGGCTTGTCACCCGTAGGTCTTAACGATTGGGTGTGTGGGTGATTTTGCCCGCTTGGGAAAGCACATACGGGGATCAGGCACCAACATCACCCCACAGCCACTGGCAGAGTGCCATGGCGGCAACCGGCGCGGTTTCCGTGCGGAGCACTCTCGGGCCGAGAGCAACCGGGAGGAAGCCGGATTTTTCAGCTTGGGCAATTTCGTCGGCGCTGAGGCCGCCTTCAGGACCGATCATAAGGGCAACGCTGTTGGGCTTGGCCAGAGAATCCAGTGATTGTTCGGTGCGGTGGTGGAGCACCAGGCGCACGTCGCAGCGCTGGCTGTATTCCAGCCATTCGGTGATGTTCATCACCGGTAGAATCTCCGGCACTCGTGCGCGGCCGCATTGTTCGGCGGCGCTGATGGCTACCGAGCGCCAGTGGTTCAGACGCTTGTCTTCGCGGTCGCCTTTCAGACGCACATCGCAGCGTTCGGTGGAAAGAGGCACGATTCGGGTAACGCCCATTTCCGTCGCTTTCTGCACTGCATAATCCATGCGGTCACCCTTTGACAGGGTTTGCCCGAGCACGATCTCCAGCGCCGA
The DNA here is from genome assembly GCF_001043175.1 of Marinobacter psychrophilus. Taxonomy (NCBI): domain Bacteria; kingdom Pseudomonadati; phylum Pseudomonadota; class Gammaproteobacteria; order Pseudomonadales; family Marinobacteraceae; genus Marinobacter; species Marinobacter psychrophilus. Next base: position 3,243,289 of record NZ_CP011494.1, on the reverse strand, counting down.
TTCACGGCTGTTTGCAGTGAAATGTTCCACCTGAACCGTCACGTTTTTCTTGCTGGCGCTGGCAATCAGCGCCTGGTAATCGTGGCCATCGCCGTTGAACAGGCTGAGTGCCTGGCCAGGTTGCATACGCAATACCCGGCCGACATGTTGTGCGGCGTTGTCGTCCAGCTGCGCTTCTGCGCCGGCCTGTAACGGAGTGTCAGTGTAGATTCGTGGTATTCGCAACGCAGTTTTCCTTAAAGGCGCGAATCAGTCGCGCACAGCGATATTAATGCCCTCCGTGGCTACCCGGGCCAGATGCTGAATCTGGTCTTCGGTGATCACATAGGGCGGCATAAAATACACCACATTGCCCAGCGGGCGTATCAAGGCCTGGCGGGTGAGCGAGTGCTGGTACACTTTCAAGCCGCGCCTTTCTTTCCAGTGGAAGGGCGTTTTGTCGGCTTTGTTTTTAACCATTTCAATGGCCAGTGTCATGCCGTGTTGGCGAATATCACCCACGTTGGGGTGATCCGCCAGATGAGCAACCGACTCAGCCATACAGGCCGACAAGCGCCGGTTATTCTCAATAACTCGATCATCACGGAAAATGTCGAGAGTTGCCAGTGCTACGGCGCAGCCAATGGGGTTACCGGTGTAACTGTGGCTGTGCAAAAACGCCCGCATGGTTTCGTAATCGTCGTAAAACCCGTTGTAGACGGTATCAGTGGTCAGCACCACAGACAATGGCAGGTAGCCTGCGGTCAGGCCTTTTGACAAGCACATGAAATCCGGCGTAATGCCCGCCTGCTCGCAGGCGAATAGGGTACCGGTGCGGCCAAAGCCCACGGCAATTTCGTCGGCAATCAGATGTACGCCGTACCGGTCACAGGCTTCGCGCAGTTTGGTGTGGTAAATCGGGTGGTGCATGCGCATGCCGCCGGCGCATTGAATGAGCGGCTCTACCACCACCGCGGAGATTTCGTGGTGCCTTTCTGCCAGCAGCGCTTCCATCGCTTCAAACTGGCGCAGAGCGAAGGCTTCGTCGGTTTCACCGGGCTCTTTCAGGTAGGCATCCGGCGAGGGTGCAGTAATCACTTCCATCAACAAAGGCTGGTAGGTGTTTTTGTAAATCGCCACATCACCCAGTGCCAGCGCGCCCAGGGTTTCACCGTGGTAGCTGTTGGCGAGATTCACAAAGTGCTTCTTGTTCGGCAGGCCCTGGTTCTTCCAGTAGTGAAAACTCATCTTCAGCGCCGCTTCGATAGCGGATGAACCGTTGTCGGCGTAAAAGCACTTGTTCAGTCCTTCCGGCGTTACCTCAATCAATCGCTCTGACAGATTCACCACCGGCTCGTGGCTGAAACCAGCCAGAATCACGTGTTCCAGCTGGCCGATCTGTTCGATGATCGCATTGTTAATGCGGTCATTGGAGTGGCCAAACAGATTCACCCACCAAGAGCTGACCGCGTCGATATAGCGGTTATTTTCGAAGTCTTCCAGCCACACTCCTTTGCCTTTTTTAATCGGAATCAGCGGCAAGGTTTCGTGGTCTTTCATCTGCGTACAGGGGTGCCACACGGACTTAAGGTCACGGGCGACGAGGTCGGCGTTGCGCATTGAAGAGCTCCAGACAGACAATATTATTGGGTACCGATGAATCGGCTGTTAACCTTTTTAAATTCTACAGTTAACAGCGAGTTCAGGCTACTGCTTTGAAAGGGAGCTCCGAAGGCGAGAATATAAGCGCACGCGTGTTTTGGGCCAGAATTGCTCTTGGCGCGTGGAAAGCCCCAATAAGGACGAACTCAACGCAAAGGATGCGACATGAGCAAAGCAGTGGTACTTCTCGGAGACCTGGGTTCCGATCACAGTGGATTCCCGCCAACGCCGGTGATTGCCGGTTCACCCGATGTTTTAATTGACGGCAAACCCGTTGCCCGCCTAAGCGATCCCTTAGCACCCCATTCAAAGCCCAAACACCCACCCCATCCGCGGGCCATTGCCGCTGGCTCTTCCACCGTTGTTATTAACGGAATACCGGCGGCCGTAACCGGCAGCGCGATTTCCTGTGGTGGTGTGGCTATTGGCTCGGGTTCGGTGGTGATTGGGGATGCTCATACGCCGGCAGTGTTTTCGTGAGTGTCACCGATGGTAGCGTTAGCCAGAAGCTCTGGGCTTTGGTGGGCGTTCGCGACCAAAAAATACGCCGTCTCCCGGCTTGAACGAGAAGTCTGATAAGGATTTGAGCGAGCCAAGCTTTCACGTAGTGCGTCGCCCTATGAGTAAAAATGAACTGCTGACGATGCTATACGGAGATGCTTCCGCTAAACCGGATAACTGCGAACGCCTTAATCCCGGTACTGGAAGTTACGCATTACCTGGCGAAATGATTGTCGTCAAAGAGCATTGCGCATGGGTAGAGGGCCTCTGGGGTACGTCTAACGATTTCAGAGTAGAAAACGGGTTTTAGGTCATTGTTTGCTGGCACAGCTGAGTGCTATTGCTTGGGCCCTGAATAATGGATATTAAAACGTTCCGCCAATTTTGCCAGGCGCTTGTCAAAGGTCCATAGCACGGCGCCCGGTGTAATCAACGTAGACGCCAGAAGTGCAATATCCATCAGGCCACAACCTAAAACGTAGAGCTTTTCCTGTTCAATCAGAATCCGCACTTCGGCAATACTTGCCTGGTTCGCCGGTTCCAGCAGACCGATATCAGAGAGTGTTTGCGCGCGCGGTGAGGGCGGCGTGCCGCAAGCGAGTTCGGCAACCACCATGGGGTGTGTCAGAACTCTGTCTGAGAGCAACAGCTTGGTAAGCGTTGTATTGCGATGACGAAAGTGCCCCGCCCAGACGGATGTATCAACCAGTACATTCATGACGCCGGAGCGTCTTCATGGCGGCGAGGGATGTCTTGCATTTCGGGTGCGGTACCACCCAGCGCCGCCAGGCGTTTGGCGGCGCGAGTTCTTACAAACACTTTTATTGCTTCCCGAGACAGTTCCTAAAACGACAAAGCCCCCGAATATGGGGGCTTTGTCGTTACTCTTTAGCTTTTCAGTTGTTCAACTTTTCAACTCAACTTTAACAACTCATCAGTGCGCCAGCACCCGTGACAGAAACGCCTGGGTACGTTCGTTCTGGGGGTTGTCGAACACGTCCTGGGGTTTTCCTTCTTCCACAATCTGGCCTTCGTGGATGTAAATCACCCGGTCGGCCACTTCGCGGGCGAAGCCCATTTCGTGGGTCACCACCATCATGGTCATGCCTTCTTTGGCCAGTTCACGCATAACGTCTAGCACTTCGCCCACCATTTCCGGGTCTAGTGCCGAGGTGGGCTCGTCAAACAGCATTACCCGCGGTTCCATCGCCAGGGCACGGGCGATGGCTACCCGTTGCTGCTGGCCGCCAGACAACTGGCTCGGGAACTTGTCGGCCTGATCACTGATGCCAACGCGCTCAAGCAAGCGATCTGCAGTGGCATTCGCAACGGTTTTATTGGCACTTTTAACCTTCATAGGCGCCAGCATGATGTTCTTCTTCACCGACAGGTGAGGAAACAGATTGAACTGTTGGAATACCATGCCCACTTCTTTGCGGATTTCAGCCAGGGATTCCTGGTTGCCGCCTTTGGGCGCCAGTTTATGGCCGTCGACTTCCAGGTGGCCAGATTCGTATTCTTCCAGACCGTTCACGCAGCGGATCAAGGTGGATTTACCGGAGCCGCTGGCGCCGATAATCACCACCACTTCGCCGGCCTCTACGGCCAGATCGATGTCTTTCAGCACGTGAAGCTTGCCGAAGTACTTGTTCATGCGTTTGAGCTGCACAATATGAGTCATCAGTCAGTTTCCTTCACACAGAGGCCCGGCCGCGCTTTTCCATATAGCGCAGAACCATAGACAGTGACAGGGTTATAGCAAGATACATAAGGGCCACTACAAAATACACCTCAAAGGCGGTGAAGGTATTGGCAATGTACACCTGGCCCTGACGAACCAGTTCACCGACGCCGATAACAGAAAACAGCGAGGTGTCTTTAATGCTGACGATGGCCTGGTTACCGAGGGGTGGGATCATTCGGCGAAACGCCTGGGGCCACACAATCGACCAGAAACTCTGGGTACGGGACAGGCCTAACGACAGGCCTGCTTCGGTTTGGCCGCGGTCAATAGACTGCACACCGCCACGAACTACTTCAGAAATATAGGCACCCGAGTTCAGGGCGATGGCCGCAATACCGGCGACAAGCGGATCAATCGGGCCGCCAATAAGGTCGGGTAAACCGTAAAATATGAACAGCACCTGGACCAGAATGGGCGTGCCGCGGAATATTTCAATGTACGTCGTTGCGGGCCAGCGGAAATACCAGTGTTTGTTAATGCTCAACAGGCCAAACAAAATGCCCAGCAGAAAACCGATAACGAGGCCGCCGAACGAAATCATCAAGGTGTAAGGAATACCCTTCGCCAGGAAGGGTATGGAATCTATGGCGGCTTGCCAGTCAAATTGGAACTGTGATTCCACAGTGAATGTCTCCGCAGGAGTTAGCGAGATAAAACACCGGGGCTCGTGGCCCCGGTGCAATAGATCAGATTGTTACATCCCGAGCTTACTTAGCGTCGGGCAGAGGGCCAAACCATGTTTCATAAATGGTTTTGTAAGTGCCGTCTTCGTGGATTTCTGCCAGAGCAGCGTTCACTTCGTCTACCCATTCACTACCGGCCTTCAGGGCAATACCATACTGCTGACCTTCATACAGGGCACCAACGGTTTTCACTTTGCCTTCGCCCTTGGTACGGGCGAAATAGGCCACATTGGGGGCGTCGTAGAACACGGCATCAACAGAGCGAGACATCAGCGCCAGATACATATCTGCGCTGCCCGGGTAGGGTGTTACGCCATCGTTATCTTTCAGATTTCCGGTTAAATAATCGTAGCTGGTGCTGCCGATTTTGGAGCCGATCTTTTTGCCTTCAAGATCTTTGAATTCCAGAATTTTGTTGTTATCAACGCGCACCAGCAGGCGCAGGCCTGAATCGTAGTACGGGTCAGAGAAGTCGACGATTTTCTCGCGAGCTTCCGTGATGGTAATGCCCGCAATAGCAATATCGATACTGCCAGTCTGCAGGGCCGGAATTATGCCGTTGAAATCCATGGTGTTCATGTCGTATTCAAAGCCCGCCCGTTTGGCGACTTCGGCGATGATTTCCATGTCGAAACCGATCATTTCACCGGTTTTTATGTCCAGCATTTCGAAAGGTACAAAGCTGGGGTCGGTCGCAATTTTCAGCTTTTCTGCGCTCACGGTACCCGCTGCTGCGGTCAGAGCCAGGCCAGCAGTCAGTGTTTTCAGCCATTTAGTGCTCATGTTTTCTCCTTGGTTTTTATAAAACCCCGGCTGCCGCAATGTAAAAAGCCTTCCGAGCCGATCGAGGCAGGGAATAGCCGGGGCAAATTTTCGGGGGCTGTGTTATGAATTGCGTTAAGAGCTACGTTGAGAGTTGTGTTGAAAGTGTTGCTCCGAACTGCAGTAACGACACTCTAGACTATTACCCAGACTGCGGTGCAAAATCAAATGTGTGACACTCGGAAAGGCTTTTTCTGAGCAAAAAAATACCCGTACTAGCAGAAGGTTATAAGCTGTTACGGGTGTTTTTTTCGGTTAAAACGGTATTTTTTCGCGCTCACCCAAACCAAGGTTTTTCCAGATTCCGAGGCTAGGCTCAACCTGATTCATCGTGTAAAAGTGCAAACCGGGCGCGCCAGCTTGCAACAGTTTTTCACACATGCGGGTAACCACTTCCTCGCCGAACTGGCGAATGCTTTCGCTGTCGTCGCCGTAAGCTTCTAACTGCTTGCGTACCCAGCGTGGGATTTCTGCGCCGCACATGTCGGAAAAACGCACCAGGTTGGAGAAATTAACAATGGGCATAATGCCGGGAACCACCGGGATGGTAACGCCCGCTTTTTCAAGCCGGTCAATAAAATAAAAGTAGCTGTCGGCGTTGAAGAAATATTGGGTAATAGCGCTGTTGGCGCCGGCTTCTACCTTACGGGCGAAGTTCTTCAGGTCTTCCTCGGCGCTGCGGGCCTGAGGGTGAAACTCAGGGTAGGCGCCCACTTCCAGATTGAAATAATCGCCGCTGTGCTCGCGAATAAAGCTCACCAACTCGCTGGCGTAACGCAATTCACCGGCTGCGCCCATTCCTGAGGGCAGGTCGCCGCGAAGCGCCACAATTCGGTTAATGCCGTTTTCTTTATAGGTGTCGAGCAGTTCTTTGATTTCTGCCCGGGTGCCACCTACGCAAGATAAGTGCGGGGCGGCTGAAATGCCCTGTTGGTGCAGGCTAAAAACAGTTTCCAGTGTGCGGTCACGGGTTGAACCACCGGCACCAAACGTCACTGAAAAGAAATCCGGGTTTACGGCCGCTAGTTCGTCGCGAACGCCTTGCAGCTTTACTTTGCCCTGTTCGGTCTTGGGCGGGAAGAACTCAAAACTGAACCGCCGCTTAAATTGTTTTTGGGATTCCATGTTGATGTCCAGAATGTAGGGTTGGAACCGGGCCAGCCGAAGCTGGCCCGTGATCACATCCGCCGTAGCGGCTTAGTGCTAATACAAGTACTTGTAGATAGCCTTTATGCCTAGTACTTGTAGCTTTCCGGCTTGTACGGGCCTTCCACCGGAACACCAAGGTAGTCGGCCTGCTTTTGGGTCATCTTGGTGATCACGCCACCAAAGCCTTCGACCATGGCACGAGCCACTTCTTCATCCAGGTGCTTGGGTAGAACCTGCACATACACACCCTTCACGCGGGCTTCTTCCGGCAGCTCAGCAAACTTGCGCTCAAACAGGTACATCTGAGCCAGCACCTGGTTGGCGAAAGAACCGTCCATAATGCGCGACGGGTGACCGGTTGCGTTACCCAGATTCACCAGGCGGCCTTCAGACAGCAGAAGCAAGTGGTCGTTGGCCGCTTTGTTGCGGTACACAATGTGAACCTGCGGCTTAACTTCGTCCCATTCCCAGTTCTCACGCATGTACGCGGTGTCAATTTCGTTATCGAAGTGACCGATGTTGCACACAACCGCACCAGACCTCAGAGCCTTCAGCATGTTGGAATCGCACACGTTGTAGTTACCGGTACTGGTCACCAGAATGTCGATTTTAGACAGCAGAGCTTTGTCGATGCAGGCTTCGGTGCCGTCGTTCTCGCCGTTGATGTACGGTGAAACCACTTCAAAACCGTCCATGCACGCCTGCATGGCACAAATGGGGTCGGCTTCGGTAACTTTCACAATCATGCCTTCCTGATTCAAGGAAGCAGCAGAACCCTTACCCACATCGCCGTAACCAATAACCAGTGCTTTCTTACCAGACAGCAGGTGGTCGGTGGCGCGTTTGATGGCGTCGTTCAGGCTGTGACGGCAACCGTATTTGTTGTCGTTCTTGGCCTTGGTGACAGAATCATTCACGTTGATGGCCGGAATCTTCAGGATGCCGTCGCGCAGCATTTCCTGAAGGCGGTATACACCGGTGGTGGTTTCTTCGGTCACGCCGTGGCAGTTGGCCAGAATTGCCGGATATTCTTTGTGCAGCAATGCGGTCAAATCACCGCCGTCGTCCAGAATCATGTTGGGCGACCAGCCTTCCACGTCTGCGCCGACGGTTTGATGCAGGCACCACTCGAATTCGTCGTCGGTCTCGCCTTTCCAGGCAAACACCGGAACGCCAACGGCGGCAACAGCTGCAGCAGCCTGATCCTGGGTAGAGAAAATGTTGCACGACGACCAGCGTACGTTGGCACCCAGTTCAATCAGGGTTTCAATCAGCACAGCTGTCTGAATGGTCATATGGATGCAACCAGCCACGTTAGCGCCAGCCAAAGGCTGTTCAGCTTTGTACCGTTTGCGGAGCGCCATCAGCGCCGGCATTTCGCCTTCGGCGATGTTGATTTCCTTGCGGCCCCATGCGGCCAGCGAGATATCACGTACTTTAAAGTCTTCAACGACGTTCATTTTTTCTGCGGGAATGCTCATTCAGGTGTTCTCCAGTTCATTGTCGATTAAATGCCAGCTGCGTCTTTCAGGATTGCCGCGCGATCGGTTTTTTCCCATGGGAATGTGGTGAATGTTTCGCCATTTACAGTGACTTGTTGAGGCTTGCGGCCGAAATGACCGTAGGCTGCTGTGGCCCGGTACATTGGGTGCAGCAGGTCCAGCATGTTGGTAATGGCGTAAGGACGCAGGTCGAAGTTCTGGCGTATCAGTTCAACGATCTTGTCATCGCTGATTTTGCCAGTACCGAAAGTGTTTACGGAGATAGACGTGGGTTGTGCCACACCAATCGCGTAAGAAACTTGAATTTCGCATTTATCGGCCAAACCGGCAGCCACCAGATTCTTCGCCACATAGCGCCCAGCGTAAGCGGCGGAACGGTCCACTTTTGACGGATCTTTGCCGGAAAAGGCACCGCCACCGTGGCGAGCCATGCCGCCGTAGGTGTCTACAATGATTTTACGGCCGGTCAGGCCACAGTCGCCGACCGGGCCACCGATCACGAATTTGCCGGTGGGATTGATGTGGAACTGGGTGCCTTTGTGCAGCAATTCTGCCGGCAACGCGTGCTTCACAATCATTTCCATCGAGGCTTCTTTCAGATCGGCCTGGCTGACGTCTGGGTCGTGCTGGGTAGACAGCACCACCGCATCGATGCCCACAACCTTGCCATTTTCATAGCGGCAGGTTACCTGGCTCTTGGCGTCTGGGCGCAACCACGGCAATATGCCGTTTTTGCGAGCTTCGGCCTGGCGCTCTACCAAACGGTGAGCGAAGGTGATGGGGGCAGGCATCAGTACTTCGGTTTCATTGCTGGCGTAGCCGAACATCAGGCCCTGATCGCCGGCGCCCTGGTCTTCCGGTTTCTGGCGATCTACACCCTGGGCAATGTCCACCGACTGTTTGCCGATGATGTTGATAATTCCGCAGGTGCCGCCGTCAAAACCGACTTCAGACGAGGTATAGCCGATGTCTCTGATTACGCCGCGTACCAGGTCTTCCAGGTCTACCCAGGCGCTGGTGGTTACTTCACCACCGATAATGGCTACACCGGTTTTCACCATGGTTTCACAGGCAACACGGGCGTGCCGGTCTTTAATGAGGATGGCGTCTAGCACAGCATCCGAAATCTGGTCTGCCAGCTTGTCCGGATGGCCTTCCGAAACGGATTCGGAGGTGAAAACATTGTAGTCAGACATTAGCGGTAGCTCCTTTTTGAGCGGTCTAAAATATGAGCGGACTAAACGTATGTAAACAGTCCGAAAGGGTCCGATTGACTAGGTATACGTAATACCACTTACACCTATATCAAACTTTTTTGATATTCATGTTCAGTCTCCTGCAAGGCCCATGTTTACCGCTTTGCAGTGGTTTTCCAAAACTCCCGAACCTGCACTTGAAAGCCGTTGCGCAGGCCAATAAATATGCATTCGCGGGATTGCAGGCCCGCAGCAGTTGCCCAAGCGGTTAATTCTTCAGGCTCAAAGCCCAACCACAAGTCGCCGCAATTTTCCCGCGCCCAGATCTGATCGTGGCGGCACAGCTCGCTGATAATCAGGCAGGCGCCGTTGTTCATAAGGGCTGCGGCGTCCAGAAAAATATCCGCAGGGCTAGGTACGTGGTGCAGCACCATGTTGGCCACTATCAGGTCAAAACCATCGCCGCGTGCCAGTAGGGTGTCTGTCACGCCTTCAATAAAATCCACGTTATTCAGGTTTTCATCCGTGCAGGTCTGCTGGGCTTTAGCCAGCATGTCGCAACTGTTATCCAGAGCCACCAAGTGATGGCACAGTGGCGACAACACCGGCAAAAAGCTGCCATCCCCGGGGCCAATTTCCAGCACGGTTGACCAGCTCTTTTTAGGCGCACGTTGGCGTATCAGCCTTGCCGCGGGCTTGGCGTAAAGCTCGAACGGTGCAATCAGCTCCTGTTGCTCGCGGAATTGCCCCGCGTGGCGGGAGAAAAACATTTGCGACTGATTGGCACGCTGGCCACGAATCACGTCGATTTTCTCCTGCAAATGTAAGTGTAGCGGCACCTGATCAACGGTAGAGAAAATCTGGCGAATGGTTTGTCCGGCCAGGGTGTTCACGGTCAGGTTTAACGGTCGGCGGTAAAAAATAGAATTGCCTTCGCGCTGTGGCTCTACCAGGCCGGCCTTGTGCATCACCTTCAGGTGATGGCTCATGCCCGACTGGCGCATATCAAACAGTTGGCTCAACTCCAGCACGCCAAACGTGTCCCGCCGTAATACCCGCATAATTTCCAGGCGCAAAGGATCACCGCTGGCTTTATAGATCGTGGCCAGGGCGTCCGCTGGAGCGGTATCGGGAATAGCAGTGCTGGTGTTTATCATAGGGCAGCAGTGTAAGGAGCTTTTTCAAGCCAGGCAAGTGCTATATCAAAGTTTTTTGATATAGCTTTATAATGCAAAGTCGATTTGCCCCCACCCACTGTAATCGGCGAAAATGTGCGCCTTATTTTTAAGCGCTCTGTGGCCGTGCTGTTGAAGCAGTACCGAAGTGCGGCCAGTAGAACGGGATTTGTCCCTACTTCCTTGAAAAACATTGGAGAAATTTTGATGTCCTCTCGTAAAGATCTCGCCAACGCCATTCGCGCGCTGAGCATGGATGCGGTTCAGAAAGCCAAATCTGGCCATCCGGGTGCGCCCATGGGCATGGCTGATATCGCCGAGGTGCTGTGGAATGATTACCTAAGCCACAATCCTGCCAACCCGCAGTGGGCCAATCGCGACCGTTTTATACTGTCTAACGGCCACGGTTCCATGTTGCAGTACTCCTTACTGCACCTGAGCGGTTACGACGTTTCCATTGATGACATCAAAAACTTCCGCCAACTGCACTCCAAAACCCCGGGCCACCCGGAATACGGCTACACCCCGGGTGTTGAAACCACCACCGGGCCCTTGGGGCAGGGTTTGGCAAACGCCGTGGGTTTTGCCCTGGCTGAGAAAACCCTGGCGGCGCAGTTCAACCGCCCGGGCCACGACATTGTTGACCACTACACCTATACCTTTGTCGGCGATGGCTGCCTGATGGAAGGCATCTCCCACGAAGTGTCGTCTTTAGCTGGCACACTAGGGCTGGGCAAGCTGATCTGCTTCTACGACGACAACGGCATTTCCATTGACGGCAAAGTAGACGGCTGGTTTACCGACAATACCCCGCAGCGCTTTGAAGCTTACGGCTGGCAGGTCATTGCCGACGTAGACGGCCACAACGCCGACGCCCTGAGTGCGGCCATTGAGGTGGCCCGCGCCAACACCGAGCAGCCCACGCTGATTTGCTGCAAAACCGTGATTGGTTTTGGCTCGCCCAACAAGCAGGGCAGCGAATCGGCCCACGGCGCACCGCTGGGCGACGACGAAATCGCTCTGACCCGCGAAGCACTGGGCTGGAAACACGGCGCCTTTGAAGTGCCGGACGACATTTACGCCCAGTGGAACGGAAAAGAAAAAGGTCAGAATGCCGAAAGCGCCTGGAACGACACCTTCGCTGCGTATCAGAAAGCCGAGCCGGAATTGGCCGGCGAGTTCAAGCGCCGCATGGCCGGTGATTTGCCCGCCGACTTCTCTGCAAAAGCCCAGGCTTACATCCAGAGCGTTCAGGACAAAGGCGAAACCATCGCCAGCCGTAAGGCGTCCCAAAACAGCTTGAACGCCTACGGCCCGATGCTGCCGGAACTGTTGGGCGGCTCTGCCGACCTGGCCGGTTCCAACCTGACTATCTGGAGTGGCTGCAACACCGTCACCAAAGAAGATGCCAGCGGTAACTACATTAATTACGGCGTGCGCGAGTTCGGCATGGCCGCCATCATGAACGGCCTGACCCTGCACGGCGGATTCGTACCCTACGGCGCTACCTTCCTGATCTTCATGGAATACTGCCGCAACGCCCTGCGCATGGCCGCACTGATGAAGCAGCGCGCCATCTATGTGTTCACCCACGACTCCATCGGCCTGGGTGAAGACGGCCCCACGCACCAGCCCGTTGAACAACTGGCTAGCCTGCGTACTACGCCCAACATGAGCACCTGGCGCCCGGCTGACGCCGTAGAATCTGCCGTTGCCTGGAAAGCCGCGCTTGAGCGTACCGATGGCCCCACTGCGTTGGTATTCAGCCGCCAGAACCTGGCCCACCAAAACCGTTCTGCGCAGCAACTTGCTGACGTTGCCCGCGGTGCCTATGTGTTGTCAGACAGCGAAGGCACGCCAGAGCTTATTCTGATTGCAACAGGTTCCGAAGTTGGCTTGGCGCAAGAAGTAGCCGCCAAGCTGCGCGAGCAGGGCAAAGCCGTTCGCGTGGTGTCTATGCCCTCGACCGACATCTTTGATGCGCAAAGCGCCGACTACAAGCAGCAGGTATTGCCGCTAGACGTCACCAACCGCATCGCGGTGGAAGCCTCCATTGCCGATTACTGGTTCAAGTACGTTGGCCTAGACGGTCGCATTGTGGGCATGACCACCTTTGGTGAATCGGCACCCGCTGGCGAGCTGTTCAAGGAATTCGGCTTTACCGTCGATAACGTCCTGGACGTGGCCGCCGAGCTACTGGAAGCCTGATGACCGAGCCCGCATTTTATCGCGTCGCCATCAATGGTTACGGCCGCATCGGCCAGTGCGTGCTGCGGGCGCTGTATGAAAACGGTTATCGCGACCACTTTCAGGTGGTCGCGATTAACGAGTTGTCAGACATCGACACCATCGCGCATTTAACCCGCTATGACTCCACCCACGGCCGCTTTCAAGGCACGGTGGCGGTAGAAGGTGACAGCCTGTGGGTGAATGGCGACGTCATCCGCGTTTTAAACAGCACCGACCCGGCCGAACTACCCTGGAAAGACATGGGCATCGACCTGGTATTGGAATGCTCCGGTGCATTTTCTGACCGCGCGACGGCGGAACAGCACCTGGCCGCTGGCGCCAAGCGTTTGCTGTTTTCGCAGCCGGCCGAAGCCGATGTTGACCGCACCGTGGTGTACGGCATCAATCATCTTGAAATGGTAGACAGTGATCGCATTGTGGCTGCCGGTTCCTGCACCACCAACTGCCTGGTGCCGATGATCAAAGTGCTGGACGATGCGCTGGGCATAGAGCAAGGCACCACCACCACCATTCACGCGGCAATGAACGACCAGCCAGTGATTGACGCTTACCACCATCAGGATTTGCGCCGCACCCGCAGCGCGCTGCATAACATAGTGCCGGTAGACACCGCGCTGGCCCTTGGTATTGAACGCCTGCTGCCCCACATGCAAGGCCGCTTCAGTTCCGTTGCCATGCGCGTACCCACGCTAAACGTGTCTGCCATTGATATGGTGCTGAACGTGCGCACGCCAGTGACCGTCGCCGACGTTAACGGCATCCTGCAACGGGCGGCGACCACCTTACCGTTGATGGGCATACTGGGTTACACCAACGAATTGCTGGCAAGCTCCGACTTTAATCACGACTCCCGTTCCGGCGTGGTCGATGGTGGCCAAACCCGGGTTACCGGGGAAACCATGGTGAAAGTGCTGTGCTGGTTTGATAACGAATGGGGCTTTGCCAACCGCATGCTGGACGTCAGCCGACACTGGCTGGCGGTGAGCTGACGTATCTTCCGGTTTAAAATCTGATTACATTTGACGCTGACGAACCGTTCAAGGGAAAAAGAGCATGGCCATCAAAAAAATGACCAACCTGAATCTGGCAGGAAAGCGCGTACTGATTCGCGAAGACCTGAACGTACCGCTGAAAAACGGCCGCATTACCAGCGATGCCCGCATCCGCGCTGCGTTGCCTACCATTAAAGCGGCTGCAAGCGCCGGCGCCAAAGTCATGCTGATGTCGCACCTGGGCCGTCCGGAAGAAGGCGTGTATGACCAAGCCGCTTCCCTTAAGCCCGTGGCCGAGCACCTGAGTGAAGCCCTGGGCCAGAACGTACGCCTGATCAAAGACTACCTGAACGGCGAAGACCTACATCTGGCCGACGGCGACGTAGTGCTGTTCGAGAACGTGCGCTTCAACAAAGGCGAAAAGAAAGACGACGAAGCCCTGGCCAAACAATACGCTGCGCTTTGCGACATTTACGTGATGGACGCCTTCGGTACCGCACACCGCGCTCAGGCGTCTACCCACGGCGTCGGCAAGTTTGCCCCCGAAGCCTGTGCCGGCCCGCTGCTGGCGGGTGAGCTGGAAGCCTTGGGTAAAGCCCTGAATCATCCGGCCCGGCCCGTGGTTGCCATTGTTGGCGGTTCCAAAGTCTCTACCAAACTGGACGTACTCAACGCCCTGGAAAAAATCTGTGACCAGATTATTGTAGGTGGCGGCATCGCCAATACCTTCCTCGCCGCTGCCGGTCATCCTGTCGGCAAGTCCCTGTGCGAGCACGACTTGACAGACGTCGCCAAAGACATCGCCTTTCGCGTTGCAATTCCGTTGCCGGTTGACGTAGTGGTTGCCAGTGAGTTCTCTGAAACCGCAACCGCCACCATTCGCAACATTTCAGACGTGACCGAAGATGACATGATTCTGGACGTAGGCCCCGAAACCGCGGGCCAGTTTGCCGAGCTGTTGAAAAACGCCAAAACCATTTTATGGAACGGCCCGGTAGGTGTGTTTGAATTCGACCCGTTTGAAAACGGCACCAAAGTGCTGGCTCACGCCATTGCCGACAGCGCCGCATTTTCACTCGCCGGCGGTGGTGATACTGTGGCGGCCATTGACAAGTACGGTGTAAATGAGAAGATTTCTTATATCTCAACCGGTGGGGGTGCTTTTCTTGAATTCGTAGAAGGCAAAACCCTGCCCGCAGTCGCCATGCTGGAAGAGCGTGGCGCGTAAAACGTATTTAACCACTCGCACAATTTTTAAGGAGACAACCTAATGGCCCTGATTTCGATGCGGCAAATGCTGGACCACGCCGCCGAGCATGGTTACGGTGTGCCAGCCTTTAACGTGAACAACCTCGAACAAATGCGCGCCATTATGGAAGCGGCGGACAAAACCGACTCACCGGTGATTGTTCAGGCTTCGGCCGGCGCCCGCAAATACGCCGGTGCCCCCTTCCTGCGCCGTATGATTCTGGCGGCCATTGAAGAGTTCCCGCACATCCCGGTGGTTATGCACCAAGACCACGGCACCAGCCCCGCCGTGTGCCAGCGCTCTATTCAACTGGGCTTTAGCTCGGTAATGATGGACGGCTCCCTGGGTGAAGACGGCAAAACCCCAACCGATTATGAATACAACGTAGACGTGACCCGTCGCGTAGTAGAAATGGCCCACGCCTGTGGTGTATCGGTAGAAGGCGAACTGGGTTGCCTGGGCTCCCTGGAAACCGGCCAAGCCGGCGAAGAAGACGGAATAGGCGCCGAAGGCACCCTGGACATGAGCCAGATGCTGACCGACCCCGAAGAAGCCGCCGACTTCGTGCAAAAGACCCACGTAGACGCACTGGCCATTGCCATCGGCACCAGCCACGGCGCTTACAAGTTCACCCGTCCGCCCACCGGCGACACCCTGGATATTGGGCGAATCAAAGCCATTCACAAACGCATTCCAGACACCCACCTGGTAATGCACGGCTCTAGCTCTGTACCCCAGGAATGGTTGAAAATCATCAACCAATACGGCGGCCAAATCCCCGAAACCTACGGCGTACCCGTCGAAGAAATCGTGGAAGGCATCAAACACGGCGTGCGTAAAATCAATATAGACACCGACCTGCGCCTGGCAAGCACCGGCGCCGTGCGCCGCTTCCTGGCCGAAAATCCAGCCGAATTCGACCCACGCAAATTCCTGAAAGCCACCATGGTGGCCATGTCAGATATTTGTATTGCGCGTTATGAAGCCTTCGGCAGCGCGGGTAATGCCAGCAAGATTAAGCCTATGAACCTTGAACGCATGTATGAGCTTTATGACACTAGGGCGCTGGATCCTAAGGTTAAGTAATTTGGCGTTGAAGTAGACGGTGTTCTGATGAAAAGCCTTCGGTGAGAGCCGGGGGCTTTTTTTTGCGCTTTTTGATCATTTGGGGGAAGTCATAGGGCCAAAAAGGGTTTAGCGTGTACGTATTAGTACGATGTACGCATCCACTTGTTAAGGATGATGGCCGATGATTTCTTCTATATTGACCCTGTTGTCTCTTAGCTTTGCGCATCCTGTAGCAACTACATTTTTGGCCGTTGATTTTTATTTTGTGATTCGTGGTGAGCTTGCCTGAAATCCTGCCCAAAGGTGGGGGCTTGAGGTGAGAAGGGTAGAGCATGCTTCGTTATTGCAATAATGAAGTGGTCACGCTGTTACAGGGCGTCTTTCAGTCTTATCGCTGTAGTGTTATGTTTTTTATAGGAAAAAATGAAGCTCTCTATTTGGTGTTATGGGTGTTTTACAGAGGTCAGGTTTTCACAATAACGAAGCGTTCTATTTAATCACTGTTAGGCCGTAGAGGAGAGTTTGACTTGTTTGAAAAGTTTCGACGGAAATCTGCTGCGGCCAGGCTGCAAGAAGAACAGTTGTATGAGCAAGTTATTCAAGAACTGTCTCATGGTGAAAAGCGAGGCGGGCTCTGGGCGAAAGCGTTAGCTAACAGTGATGGTTCAGAGCAAAGAGCTGAATCTCTGTATATCCGTTACCGCGTCCAATCGATTAAAGATGAAATAGATATCTTTGAGGGGATTGCAGAGGAAGCTGCTAAGCAAGTTGCTCGCGATAAGAGGAACGATCCTCCACATTCTTTTACCTACAATGACGTGGTAACTAAGCATAATTTCATAACTTACTGGGTAGAAGGAAGGTCTTTCGACTCTGCTCAAGAAGCAAAAACATTCGTTGACCGCAAAGCCTAACAAGTGGCTGTTGTCGGACGCACTTACGCTGCGCTCCGGCGCGCCGCAAAGCCAAGCGTTATGCTCAAAAACTTAGCATTCGAACTAGGTCTATTAATGAAGAGTGAGAAGCACGAGTTTCTTTACCAATATGCGCGCGCTGCGTTCGAAGACGAGCTGCAGAGATTCCGGAATATCGAAGATAAAGCAACAAAATACCTTAGCTTTCTATCAATTGGCATTGTTGCATACTCGCTGATGCTGCGCTTTTTTTCTTCTGCCTTTTTCCCGCCCGAAGGGATCTTACAGTGGGCAGCTTGTAGTGTTATTGCCTTCACTTATTTGGCGCTGGTCTCTGCGTGGAGTTTCTTGTATCGGGCTCTGCGATTTATTGATATGCCCCGATTGCCGCTCCACGAAAGCTTTATTAATGAGTACGAACCTAAGTCTCTCCCAACCATACATTTTTCCTTGATGCGGACGTGTTCAACAGCCTTGGAGTATGCCAGATCAGGAAATGCAGAGAAGTCTCAACTTCTTATCAAGGGCTATCGAGATATTGGAGTAGCAATGTGGGCTCTCAGCATCTCTGCTATCCTCATCGTTTCGACGAGTTTCTTTGAAAATTAGGAGTCAAATATGTCGGGTAAAGATGACCAAAATCAGCCAAGCCAACAAGAAACCTCTGCGGAACCAGATAGAAATACTCCGCCGCCTGAGGTGACCTTTGTTCTGGACCACAAAATTCCGGAAATTGAGAAGAAAAAGCAGCAAATCAACGAGTCTGGCAGCAGAAACCGGGGGAAATAGCATAACTAGGCCATGCACCGGATGCCAAAACCTATGCTTCGCGCCGGTTTTGTCACCGGTGATCGCGGGCGTTAGGTTTCACCAAGGAGTTTGTATGACGGGTTTAGAATATGTAAATGGCGTACTTAAGAAATATGCTGTTGACCCAAATAAAGCCGTTCAGTACCACACCCTTTTTCTTCCATATATTATGGAATGGGCGAATGGATATTTGATTGATGTAAAAGTATCTGGTTCGTCAGCAAAAGGAACAGCTGTTTCAAGCGGTACAGATGTTGACTTATTTATCTCCTTGACTTCTACAACCAAAAATACGCTCAATGAAATATATGAGTCCCTTTTTTCTTATATGGGTGGGAAAGGATTTACGGCAAGGCGTCAGAATGTGTCAATTGGAATTAACCATAACTTGAATAAAATTGATCTTGTACCAGGAAGGCGACAAAATCAGTATGGCAATGATCATAGTTTATATGTGAGCAAAAAGAACTCTTGGACAAAAACGAATATAAGCACCCATATTTATCAGGTTTCTAATTCAAGTAGATTAAACGAAATAAAGCTCGCAAAAATATGGCGAAACGCAAACAACCTAGATTTTCCATCTTTCTATTTGGAATTGATAATCATGGATGCTCTTTATAACAAGACAGTTGGCGCAATCGATACAAATTTCGTTGCTGCACTTAGTTTCATCGCATCAAATATAGAGTCCAACAGTTATTTCGACCCGTCAAATACGAATAATTGCATATCTGATCAGATCAGTGCAGTTGAGAAAAAAAGAATTGCGACTGTCGCAAAAAATAGCGCCAGTCAAAAATTCTGGAAGTACGTTGTAGCATGAGCAGCAAAGCGAAAAATGCATCAAAAATTAATGGCAAGGAATTTTTGCAACAGTCCTTCTCTATGCAACAAGCCATGCTAAAAACACAGCTTGAAATGTCAAGTGCGTCTATTACGCACAACGGAACCATGGGCGATGTAAACGAAAAACACTTTATTGAAATGATTAGGAAATACTTGCCTGATCGTTATGCTGTGGATACAGGAATTGTTATTGACTCCAAAGGAAAAACTAGCGACCAAATTGATGTTGTTGTCTTCGATAATCAGTACACACCAACACTTCTTGATCAACAGAATCATAGATTTATACCTGCTGAATCTGTCTACGCTGTTTTTGAAGTTAAACCTCACATTGACAAAGCCTATTTGGAATATGCAGGAGAAAAAGCGAAATCGGTAAGAGCCCTTCATAGAACGAGCGTGCCAATCGTTCATGCAGGTGGCGTTTATCCAGCAAAACCACATTTTGAAATTATTGCAGGGATTATAGCCACTAATATTAGTTGGGCAGACGACTTTGGCGTTGCTTTCACTTTAGCGTTTAAAGGATTAGAGCCGTTGCAACGAATTAATTGTGGTTTGGCTGTAAGTGGTGCATCGTTCGATACTTTTAATGATGATGACTCTTTTACTTTTGGTCCATCTCAAAACGCGTTAATTTATTTCCTGTTTCGGGTTCTTCAACAGCTTCAATCATTAGGCACTGTTCCGGCTATTGACTGGAATGCATACGCCGCACAACTTGAAACCTAACAATAGCATAGACTCGGGCAGCATAACGCTGCACCGCTTCGCTATGCAACTTTATGCTGCCGGTTATGCGAAGCGTTAGAAATCATCAGCACTCTACCAAAATAAGGAGAAAGAAGTGGAAAATCTTCCATATGCACAACGTACGGCAACGCTGATAACGATGCTCGATAAAATCAAGACAGCATCAGTTCCAGAGAAGTTCTCACAAGATTTTGTAGCTGAAAAACTCCTTATGAAGGGTGGCACTCCTAGATCGATCATCCCATTTATAAAAAAAATGGGGCTTGTTGCTACCGACGGTACTCCGACCGAGAGGTACAAGGAATTCCGTAATCCAGCTAAATCCGGAACTGCGATCGCATCTGCTATGCGTGAATTATACGAGCAGCTGTTCGAGATGAATGAGTATATACATGATACGAATCTAAACCTTCTTAAGGGGTTAATTGTAGAGGCAACTGGCGCAGAGCAAAACTCTACGGTCGTAAGCAAGACTCTTTCAACGTTTCAAGCATTAAGAAAAATTGCAGACTTTGATTTTTTTTCAGAAGAGGAAATTGAGGTTTCAGCAGAGGCCGCAGATTCAGCATCCACATACGCCATGCCTCAAATACATAGTCAGCGGTCAGGCAACAATGGAGGCGAAGGCATTAATTTGTCATATACGATAAATTTAAACTTACCTACCACTACAGATATTGAAGTGTTTAATGCTATCTTTAAAAGTTTAAAACAACACTTAATCCAGGAGTAATTTGTGAATCGAGCAGCCGCAATTAAAAGCTTCGCTATGACCAATATGCTTTTAGAAGCTGATCTTGATCTAATTGAGAAAAAATATCAGGTAGATTTAGGCCGCGGAACTGATAAAGCCAGCCAGATAGAAGATGCTTATTATCCTCAGTTCGATGCAGCTTTACGGATTGAAGCTCACAGCATGGCAAAACATTACGAAGTATTTTATTGCCTCGAAAAATCGATAAGGCAGCTAATTGTAGATGTATTTGAAGGAACAGAAGACCCCAATTGGTGGGAAAATCTTGTCCCAGAAGTTGTAAGGATAAACGCAAAAAAAAGCATAAAAAGAGAAAAAGAGGCTGCGGTAACACCAAGGTCCTCAGACCCTATTGATTACACTACATTCGGAGAACTCGGCGAGATAATTAAAGCCAATTGGAGTTTGTTCGGTGGGGTGGTGTTTAACGATCAAAAAGCAATGGAAAAAGTGATGTTCGCTCTAAACTCTTTAAGGAATCCAATTGCGCACTGTTCACTGTTGGCAGAAGATGAAGTTCTTAGGTTGGAGCTGGCACTTAGAGATTGGTTCAGGATTACTAGTTGATGAATATTCATTTTTAACAAAGCCATTAAATACGCTCCCTCTGGTCGCTGGACACTCGCAAGCTCGTTCTGTTTATGGCGGCGTTATACCTAAAGTAGACCGAACAATATATGAGTGATGAATTAATAGAAGAATTAGCGTTGGCAAATTCTGGAACCGTACCTTCGCCGTTTGGTAAGGCGGAGTTTGAGGTACTTGGATCACCTGCTTCAGTGCAATCTAAAAAGGCTGTTCGGGAGGAGTATATCAATGCAATAAGAGAGCAGCTCAAGGAGAAAAAATACTTATTAACAGGTGATTTGATACTTAATGTAACTTGGCTGCTTCCGGCCAAAAATCGATATGAAACTGATGCAAAAGTCGATATTGATAATTGCTTGAAACCTATAATTGACGCATTTACTGGGCCGGATGGTTTCTTTATAGATGACTGCCAACTACGTGGGTTATATATATGCTGGCGTAATATTGAGTCAGACAATGAGCGGCTTCATTTTGAATTTGAATTCCAAGCTGATCAATATTCTTTAAAGGAGGAGCTTGCTTTCATTCAGCTAGATGGAGCACTTTGTACTCCTGTAAATTTGAATTGGCCATCAGCTGCCAAAATTTTATGGGCTGGCATGCTCAAGACAAATCAGACGAGCAAAAATATCCTAGAAAAGTTAGGAGTAAGCTACCCGGAAGTTGCAGGTTTTTTAGGTGGAGGGCAACCGTTCCATCGAACGAGAGTCAATAATTTTAAACTATTGTCACTAAGTGAATTTGCATGTTTGGGTGCAACTAGTGAAAAGGTATAACAAGCAAAGGCAGGGCGATGGCAAAAGCGCCGCGCCTGCTTTGGGCGTTAATAGACAAAGACATCCAAGTAGTCATCCAAGGAGAGATAACTGGCTGCGGCATTGCCGCTACTGCTGCGCTTGCCGGTCTCAGCTATGCTGAGGCCAAGAAAAAAGCTAGTAATT
The DNA here is from genome assembly GCF_001043175.1 of Marinobacter psychrophilus. NCBI lineage: Bacteria > Pseudomonadati > Pseudomonadota > Gammaproteobacteria > Pseudomonadales > Marinobacteraceae > Marinobacter > Marinobacter psychrophilus. The sequence goes on along the minus strand of NZ_CP011494.1, from coordinate 3,221,705 downwards.
TGGGTGTTTATGCCGCAGACACACCCCCTTTGTCGGAGACTAAATACGTCATACAGCTCCTAGGTGGTTGTGGAATATCGGCTTCGCCAAAAGAGGCACCCTTTGAGTCATAACGAAAACCAGGACAGATTTATTTAATGCAGCAGAAAAAGGTCGGAGGCTTTTTTAGATCTGGAATTGGTCAATAAGTAATCTAAAAATCGCGCCTATTTTAAAAACCTGGAGCACTTATCATCGAAAAAACGTCTAGATTTTACATAGGAGCATCATTGTAACAAGGCTCTATAGTTTTTCTACAGCCTCGTTAGGATCAACTGAAAAGGGAAAAACACCTCCGCAATGAACAAAATCTTCATACTTGCCATAGTTTTGGTTGCTGGGTGGTACGCAAACTCTTTATACCAACAAAATGATTTTCCGTTCATGCAAAACTCGGAGACTTACTCTGGATCTGGTGAACAACTAAAGTGCATCACGAAAGACGGTAGAGTTTTATACGGCAGCGTGCCTCAAGGAACTGTATGTGAAAGGCGAGAGTCCGTTAAAGGCTCATTAACAATTGTTTCTAGTGAAGCCGTAAGCGCTAACCAAGGCAGTAACCAAAAAAATTCAAGTTTCAAATGTGATGGCAGGCAACACTGCAGTCAAATGAACTCAAGAGTTGAAGCTGAGTATTTTGTCAAAAATTGTCCAAACACTAAAATGGACGGGGACCACGATGGGGTCCCGTGTAAAAATGATTCCCGATTTTAGTGTGAGTGAATGGAAGTCTTGATGAAACGTACTTATTCACAGCGAATTGGCCCCTTCGTTTAAGCTGAACCGGCGAATGCTGGTCGGGCAGAGTCAGTTGAGGACGCTCAGCAGGAGTTTGCCCATCTGGAACGAGCCCATGTGATTGGCCAGGAATCGACCTTTTGGCACGTTAAGGTTCATGCAATCAGAAATAGATCTGTCCCGGGTTCTCGCAAATACAGCAAAGCCGAGTAGGATCCGGAAGTTGGCCAATGTCTAACCCTCCTGTGGTAATGGCCCAATAGTAGAGACGGTGCAGGGGCCATCCGCTACTGCCCTTCAGAGGTGCTCGGTCAGCATCAGTATCTGTACCTAAGCATGGGCATCTACATCCGCCAGATCAAGGCCTGGAAAATCCACGATACAGAGATCCGGCGAGCTTGCTAAAAAGTTCATTGATCGCTCTTTGTTGCGCGCGAGATGTTGGCAAAACCCACCGCAGTTGCACTCAGATAATGGCGCGTCCGATGACGTCCTGCACGCTGAAAGCTCAGCCGGTAGAACGGGGTATGTTGATGTGTTAAAGCCGACCCAGGGTGAGCAACGATAACCCGTATTCAGCGTCGTTGTTCAAGACCGCTGAAGTACCGCCCGAAGTGACCCGCTAAAAGCTCGTCGTCAATGGTGGCGGGGCGTCAATGGATTCGGCTGTTCGAGCAAGCCTATAACGACGAGCACCTGCACGACGGCATTAATTTGGTTACGCCAGCACCACAGCACCAGGGTCTTGATACAGAGTTGATCGCCAAATACGAAGCGGTTTATCAACGAGCAAAGAACCTGAATCCCAAGCGCTGGTCTGGTGACATTCGACATAGGGAAGTTGCCGGAGCCGTGTCTTTCAGCCCTGAAAAATTGCAGGAAATTGAACGCAAAAAAACAGGCTGTTTAAGCTCAGCGATTTGGAAAACTGGGTTGCAAATCACCGCTAATCGAACGCCACACGAAGTCTCTCTTAACTTCGGAGAATTGTTTCATGTCAATAATGCACTTATCTGAAAGGGATACTCTTGGCGCCGTTCGATACTTACAAGGATACATGAACATGAAGTTAATTAAGCAAGCATTGATTGGATCTATGGTTCTGTCTGCATCGCTAGCATCTGCTGGAAATCTTGACTATGAAGGTTCCTCTACGGTGGGCAAATTCATTGCTGATGCCAGTAAAGCCTACACAGCATCCCAACTGGTACTGAAAACTAAAACGGAAAGCGCCGGTGGTGAACGTTGTGCGGCGTTTAACAAATGCGATTTCGGCGGAGTCGCCCGTGAGGTTAACCAGAAGTATCTTGATAAGGGAGTAACAGCGACATTAATTGGTAAAGATGCCATCGCCGCAGTGGTTAACTCAGCGAATCCTGTTAAGGCGTTATCCACCGAGCAACTAAGAGGTATCTTTTCTCAAAAAATCACAAACTGGTCGGAAATAGGCGGTAATGATCAGGCTATTAACGTCTATATCGTTAAGCAAGGGTCGGCGACCCGTAAGGTGTTCGCTAAGCATGCGCTAAGCGGCATTGATTATGGACAAACGGCTGAGGTCATAACTCCCGATGCCAAAATCGTATCCACAATATCGCGTGATCCAGCAGGTATTGGTCAAATCAGCTTTGCCTTTCTGGAAGGTGATGCCGGGGTTGTACCGGTCTCGGTAGACGGCCAGGAAGCCACAGTTGAAAATTCCAATTACCCGATTACTCGACCATTGTATCTCACGACAAACGGTGCACCCGCAGGTGAAACCAAGGCTTTTATAGACTGGGTCCGATCTGCACAGGGCCAGAAAGTTCTAAAGCAACGCTTTGTTGGCGTTAGATAAGCCACAAGGTAAGGATAATTGAGTATGTTTACGTCGATCAGAGCAAGATTAATTTTACTATTTGGGGTGTTGACCCTATTTATTCTCATTTCAACAGCATCAACATATTGGGTGGCTCATTCTCAAAAAAATGATGCTGCTTTGATCGGCGCTGCAAACAGACTCCAAACGACCGTTCTGAATATTCAAAATGGCACCGGATTATTGATAAGAGCGATTGAAAGCGAATTAAGTACAGATAAGCTTGGGCAAGACCTTCTCAGTTTGATTGACAGCTATCAAACAGACATGGCTTTGCTAAAAAGCGAGTCCCCAAATAGCCCTGACATTGAGTCAATGGTCAATCAATGGAAAGCTATAATCAGTCAGCTTAACGTGTTGCTGGCAGATAACGTCGTTGTGGCGTCTGATGAGTTTTACAATATTACGAGTGAAATAAATCAGGTGTGGCAACCGCTTGAAGAAAAAGCAAAAATATTGTCGGCATTGTACGAACAAAGTGCGACTCAGAAAGTCAATAAGTTAGCCAGTATGCAAGGGCTATTAGCCGCTGCGGGTCTAATCGTTGCGGGACTCGCTATTTTTCTTAGCCATCACTGGATTACATCCCCGCTTAGAAAATTATCTGAACGCCTTCATTCTATTGAATCAAACTCCGATCTTAGCTTGCAGGTCGAGCACTCCGGAAAGGATGAAATCGGCCATGCATCGGCTAATATTAATAGGCTGTTAGCAAAGTTCCGTCGGCACTTAATTCAGGGTATGACTCAGGCAAGTGAAGTGAAGATGGCTTCTGAAACCATGAGTAAATCAAGCAATCGACTTGATAGCGATGCCGAAAAACAAAGTTTAGAGCTGTCTTTAGCCGCTACTGCCACAACGGAGATGGGGGCAACTATTCAGGAAGTGGCCCAGAACACTCAGTTCGTTGCCGATGCGGCGCTTGATGCACGAGCTGAAACGGTGAAAGGATTGGATTATGCCAAAAATGTTGGCGATAGTATGGAAAAAACATCGTCAGTGATTAGCCAGGCAACAGATGTCGTCGCTGATTTAGCCATTCAAGCAGGTAATGTAGGTTCGATACTGGATGTCATAAGGAGTATCGCAGATCAAACTAACCTTCTCGCCCTTAACGCAGCGATAGAAGCAGCAAGAGCCGGCGAGCAAGGCAGAGGTTTTGCCGTTGTTGCTGATGAAGTCAGGATGCTGGCACAAAAAACGCAAGGATCGATCGAAGATATTCAATCTATTATCTCGACATTGCAGCAAGAATCGGCGCATGCCAGCAAAGTCATGAAAACAGGGCAAGAGCAAGTACAATCCAGTGTGGTTGCAGTCTTGGAGAGTAACCAGGTACTCGAAGCTATCAGTCGCCAAGTGGAATCGATTAGCGATATGAGCACCCAAGTTGCAGCGGCTATTGTTGAGCAATCTTGCACAGTAGAAGAGATTAACAAAAATCTGACTGAGATTAGCGGACGAGTTTCGCAAGGTGCAGAGGAAGCAAAAGGAATGGCGAGTTCTGCCGAATCTTTGGTGAAAACGGCTCTTGACTTAAATAGTAGCATCGCTGAATTTAAGGTCTAAGTGTCGAATGTCAACGTGAACGCGAAAACCGGGACAGATTTATTTAAGGCAGTAGAAAAAGGTCGGAGGCTTTATTGGATCTAGAATTGGTCAATAAGTAATCCAAAAATAGCGCCGATTTTAAAAATCTGGAGCACTTGTCATCGAAAAAACGTCTAGATTCTGCGTAGGAGCATCATTGTAACAAGGCTCTATAGTTATTTTGCAGCCTCGTTAGGATCAACTGAAAAGGGAAAAACACCTCCGCAATGAACAAAATCTTCATACTTGCCATAGTTTTGGTTGCTGGGTGGTACGGAAACTCTTTATACCAACAAAATGATTTGCCGTTCATGCAAAACTCGGAGACTTACTCTGGATCTGGTGAACAATTAAAGTGCATCACAAAAGACGGTAGAGTTTTATACGGCAGCGTGCCCCAAGGAACTGTATGTGAAAGGCGAGAGTCCGTTAAAGGCTCATTAACAATCGTTTCTAGTGAAGCCGTAAGCGCTAACCAGAGCAGTAACCAAAAAAAATCAAGTTTCAAATGTGATGGCAGACAACACTGCAGTCAAATGAACTCAAAAGCTGAAGCTGAGTATTTTGTCAAAAATTGTCCAAACACTAAAATGGATGGGGATCACGATGGGGTCCCGTGTGAAAATGATTCCCGATTTTAGTGTGATTGGATGGAGGTGTTGATGAAACGCACTTATTCACAGCGGATTGCCTCCTTCGTTTAAGCCGAACTGGCGAATGCTTGTTGGGCAGAGTCAGTTGAGGACGCTCAGCAGGAGTTTGCCCATCTGGAACGAGCCCATGTGATTGGCCATGAATCGACTTTTTGGCACGTTGAAGTTCATGTGTTGATGCTGGTATGGGCCTTTCGCAGTCGCTCAGCCAAAGAAGCTGTAGGTCAGCTTTTTTGGATCGTTGACGCTGCGACTAAAACGGTATTTAGTCTGGTATCCCAGGGTAATACGGGTGGCGCTAATGTTAGCCCGTTCAGGAAAATGCCAATCGCGCCGGACTTGGTGACCCTGATTCACGAGCCCAAGTCGGGTGTATAGCCATTCGCGCCACACTGAGACCCTTGACTCCGCTCGGCTACGTCAATGTCAACCGGTGCGCTCAGCTTTAAAGATTATGGGGGAGATATGAGTAATTTAAGTAAATTACTTTTTATAATGTTTTTGATGGCACTGTCATTAACATGTCAGGCTTCGGGGATGTCTAAATATAGGTGTGATATTAGCTCAGGAATGACAATTGAGGAGTTTAAAAGTAGATATTTTGTTGCTGAAGAGCCTGAACTAATGATCACCGATAATAATCGCCCTAAGCACATCACTGACCAGCTTTTACTAAGGATTAATAAAAAATATTATCGTTTCAAAAAGTATGGTATATGGGTGTTCTTTAGTATGTCTGGTGAATTAACTACCCTTAGGTTTGACAGCCCATTTCAAGGAACAGCTGGTGGTGTTTTCATTGGAGACTTTAAGAAAGATATTTTGCGGATTAATGGTAAGCCAGATAGCGATGATGAAAATGGTATTATTTATAGGTCGCCTGATTACTACTTGAACTATAAAACACTACGTGAAAAAGTTGTTCGTGTATTTACAAATCGATGTGACGAGATTTAAGTAAAGTGCCGGGGTCAGGTCTTGCCTTTTCGCTGTAATCTTTCACTTTATCCGGCATCGATTAGAACCGTGGAAGGAGCCAGGGAATGACCAGGCAGCGGCGACTGGAATTTGTCGGTAAGTTCTGCCGTTCGAGGTTTCGCCGAAATCGGCGTGAGATGATTTTTGAATCTGACGATGACCGCCGCACCTTTACCGACTATAATGTAATACAGTGTAGTTATTGGGTCTGAGGGTTTCGTCATGAGTGTCACTACAGTTCGTCTTCAAGCAGAAGTTGAGCAGCATCTGGAAGCCATCGCCGGTAGGCTTCATCGGAGTAAGAGCTGGGTAATCAACCAGGCATTGTCGGAATACATAGAAAAGCAGCAGCTAGAGCAGGAGCGATGGACGCAAACGCTGGAAGCAATGGAATCTGCCGCACAAGGCAAGTTGGTTGATGCCAGTGAAGTACACCGTTGGCTTAATAGTTGGGGAACCGAGAACGAGCAGGATGCGCCTAGGTCAGGCAAGTGAAACTGGTTTACACGGATGAAGCCATTGAAGATTTAAAGCGCCTCAGGGCGTTCATCGCGGTTAACAACCCGTCGGCGGCGGCCAGGATCGCCATCGAATTGGTTGGTAAAATCGAGTTGCTTCCAGATTTCCCCAAAATGGGCACTCAAGTGGAAATGGCACCAGTGCCTAATTCCATTCGAGATATGATTTTCGGAAAGTACATCGTTCGATATTCAGTTCACGCCAGTGTCATCATCATTCTGCGGGTATGGCACAGCCTGGAGGGTGAACGATAGCAATCTAACCAGGTGCGGCACCCTCTGTACTCTTTGCTATAGGGCTGTACCGAGGCCAAATCTTGCGTTTTGCCGCTGCGCCTTTTTGTCAGTTTTCGGTAAGCGTCCGGTAATTCCACAGTGAGTCTGCTCTTCACAATTTACCTCGATTTTTCTACCTTAAACTTACGCTTTTGCCTGCTCAGGCAACGACCCTTCCCTTAAGGGCTATGCGAGGTCGCGGATTCGTGTAAGGAAATCTCGGCGCCATAAGCCTTTGACTACTATGCTGAAGACAAATTGAATGCTGCCGGACGAGGAGGCGCGACATGCGTATTGAGAGTATTGCGGTGTATACGGCCGATTTAACCTACACGGGTAAGGCGTATGCCTTTGCGGGAGGAAGATCGCATCAGGTGTTTACCAGTACAGTGGTGGTGGTGACCACTGATACGGGGCTGCATGGCTACGGCGAAGCCTGCCCCTGCGGCCCTAACTATATGGCGGCGTTTTCGGAGGGGATTCCCTCTTGCCTGTCGCTGCTGGCGCCCAGTGTGATAGGTGAGGATCCCACGCACACCACGCGTATTCACGAGTGCATGAACCAGGCGCTGACCGGGCATGCGGTTGCCAAGGCGGCCATTGATATTGCCTGCTGGGATTTGTTGGGCAAGCATGCTGGGCTGCCAGTCTACGCCTTGCTCGGCGGGCTGCTCTCGCCGTCTATGCCGCTGCACCGAAATGTCCCTTTGGCGGAATCGGATCAGATGGAAGAATCTTTGCGTCAGTTTCGATCAGAAGGCTTTCGCCGGTTTCAGATCAAGCTGGGGCATAGTGTTGAGGAAGATATCGATCTGGTGCGCACTCTGAGCAAGGGCAAACATGCAGACGAGCTTTGGATGTGCGACATCAACCGCGCCTGGCGCCAGGATGAAGCCGTGCGATTCTCGCGGGCGCTTGAAGATTTGGAGATCTATCTCGAACAGCCCTGTTACAGCTATGAGGAGTGCCTGTCGGTTCGCCGTCGAATCCGCCACCCGGTTAAACTGGACGAAAGCCTGAACTGCCTGGCCGATGTGCAGCGGGCCTTGCGTGACGATGCGATGGACGCCATGGCCCTGAAAATCAGTCGGGTTGGCGGTTTGACGCCATCACGGGTCATTCGGGACGTGTGCGTAGATGCTGGCACAGCAATGACCATTGAAGATGCCTGGGGCAGCGGTATAGCCACAGCTGCTTTTGCGCATCTGGCGGCCAGCACTCCGGCAAAAGCGTTGCTGACGACAACCGATCTTCACAATTACAATACCTCCCAGTTGGCAACGGGAGCGCCTGAGGTGTGTTCCGGCCGGATGATCCTCAGTGATCGCCCGGGGTTGGGTGTGGTTCCAGATTTTGAGAAGCTGACTCTGCTGGATGTGTACGAGTAAGTTGGTCGATTTCCATTAGTTTTTACGATACGGCTGGGGCGTTTGAGTAATCTGCTGCCCAGCTGTACACCCCGAATAAAAACCCCGCGAAACCTTGCTCTGAGTCAATAAAGAGGAGCCTCCTACTGATTGCGGGAGCATTGTAAGTGCGCTACTCTACTTGAAAATCAATCTCATTTGCGACTAGTGAGTATTACCCCTATGAATTCGGCTGTATTTCCCAGTGCACTGCAGACCCAAACCCGCCTCGATCAGTGCCGAAAGGGCGCGACTTTGAGGGTCACCGGCTTACTCCCGCAATCTCTATTTGGCTCCCATGACGAGCAAGTTGGCCTAAGGCTTAAAGAGCTTGGGTTCCTTCCGGGTGCTCATCTTAAGGTGATAGGTTTTGGTCTGTTTGGTGGCGACCCCATGGCGGTTCAGGTCAATGGAACCAAGTTCGCCTTACGCCGTGCCGAAGCGGCTAAAATTTGTGTTGAAGAGGTCACCCAAGTGGGTGGTAGATAGAAAATTGAGCCAAATTAAAGCAAATATCGACGCTGACAAGGCACCGCTAAGTTTTGCACTGATAGGAAACCCTAACGGCGGAAAAACGTCTCTCTTTAACCGTTTAACCGGTGCACGAGCCAAGGTGGCCAATTACCCCGGCGTTACCGTTGAACGGCGTTCGGGCATGATTAACGGCCTCAGTAAAAAAGCGGAACTCCTCGACCTTCCCGGCACCTACAGTCTTTTTGTAACCTCTCCTGACGAGCAGGTTGCACGTGATTTTATTCTGGGGAATATTCGGGGCGAAGCCAGGCCTGATGTGCTTATTGCGGTCGTAGACGCCACCAACCTGCGCCTGGGGTTGCGCTTGGTAATGGAACTGCGCAGTTTGAATCGGCCCCTGATTCTTGCTCTGAATCAGATGGATACGGCCCGCAGTCGGGGGATAAGCATCGATACGGCCAGCTTGTCTAAAGACATTGGCATTCCAGTGATTGAGACGATCGCCGTAAACAGCCACGGTGTGGATGCACTCAAACATCAGCTGAACCAATATGCCCACGAGCAGACTGGGGATGCCCAGGCACTGGCACTGAGCGACCGCCAGGAATCGGTTGAGGCACTGTACGATAAGATCGCAAGTCTAATACGTTCTCACGTCATTCAACCTGCTCAAACGCCGCGCTGGCAGGATCGTTTGGATCAGGTGGCGATGCACCCTGTTTTGGGTCTGGTGGTTCTTTTTACGATACTGCTGGTGGTTTTTCAGGCTGTTTTTGCCTGGGCCACACCCGCTGTGGATGCCATAGATGCGGGCTTTGGTATGCTGGGTGATTTATTGACCTATATTCTACCTGTCGGTATTCTGCGCGACTTTTTGGTAAACGGTATTATCGCCGGTGTTGGCGGCGTTATCGTTTTTCTTCCCCAGATTATCCTTCTGTTTCTGTTTATCTTGCTACTGGAAGACAGTGGCTACCTTACACGTGCTGCATTTTTGCTAGATCGCCCCATGCGCGGGCTCGGGCTTTCAGGAAGGTCTTTTATCCCCTTATTGTCCAGCTTCGCCTGCGCAGTGCCGGGCATTATGGCTACCCGAACGATATCGGATCCGCGCGAGCGTTTTATTACGATTATGGTGGCGCCGTTGATGACTTGCTCGGCGCGCTTACCGGTTTATGCCTTGATTATCGGGGCTTTTATTCCTCGCAAGACGATAGCAGGCGTATTCAATTTGCAGGGTTTAACCCTCTTCGGGCTTTATTTTGCCGGGGTTGCAAGCGCTTCATTGGTCGCCTGGATAATGCGGCGCCGTCAGGCCCGTGAAGAGTTCCCGCTATTACTGGAATTGCCCAGTTACCGATGGCCTATGGCGTATCACGTCTTCATCGGTTTGCGGGAGCGAGTGTGGATTTTCATGCGCCGTGTCGGCACGATCATTTTGTCGCTTTCGGTCATCTTGTGGTTTCTGGCCAGTTACCCCGGCGCTCCTGTGGACGCCACTCGATCAGCGATTGAGTACAGCTTTGCTGGCATGTTGGGTAACTGGATGCAGCCCTTCTTTGCCCCTCTTGGTTTTAACTGGCAGATGTGTATTGCACTGATTCCTTCTATGGCCGCACGAGAGGTGGCTGTAAGTGCATTAGCGACAGTCTACGCCGTGGCTGGCGGAGATCACGCATTGGGCAGTGCGTTGTACAGCAGCTGGAGTTTACCCGTGGCTTTTGCCTATCTCGCCTGGTTTGTTTACGCGCCCCAGTGTATTGCCACCATTGCGGTTGTCAGAAGAGAAACCAACTCGGTGAAATCAACCGCGCTGTTTACGTTCTACCTATTCGGTCTGGCTTATTTTGCAGCTTGGGCAACGTACCAAATCTCGGCGTTACTGACTTACTGAGAATCTTGTTGAGGAGGTACTATGTGGCAGAACATTATTGTCGGGCTTTGCGTATTGGCAGCGGTGGTTTTCGTGGCGCGCCGGTGGATACCCGGTTTGGGTAAGAAGTCTTCAGGTTGTGGCAGCTGTAACGGTTGCAGTAGTAGCGGCAGTAGCGGCAGTAGCAGTGCTGATGGCTGTGGCAACTCCGCCGAAAAAGGTCCGCATTAAGCTCGGTAACCATCAACTGATATGCTCTATCAGCTCGTAGCTGGTTGCAAAGCTCACCTTAAAAGTCGGGCCATTTCGCCTGATTTTTGACCACTACAATCCGAGTTTTCTGTAATCCGCTTTACTTAGAGGTGTTGGCCGGTAAAAGTGCGACTCCTCCTCGTCAGCTTTCAGCCAATCTGTCATCGCAGACAGCACGTCTATCTGGCTGGGATAATCATCATAACGTTGCGCATTCCAGTGCCCCTGGTTATGAACAAAGCTGTCAAAGAGCGTCATTTGTATATCGTATTTCGGAGCCCCTCCTCCATTGGCCATTTCTGGACGCGCCTGAATTGTGACGTTAGCCAGTGAACCCGCCTTGGGGCAGCTGATTGAACATTTCCGGGTATCCAGATCCATACGGATAACACCGTTTTCAAACACCATTACCATCAAGCGCTCTTCAACCGCCATAAACTTACCCGTGCGTATGTTAATTGCACAGGTAGCATCCGGGTGTGAGCGTAATGAAACATAGCTGGCGCCATAATCGTTTAAGACAAGCGAGTTGCTGTTTAGCACCTCCGGCAAATCTTTCAAAACGTACCATTCAGCACGCAAGTCTTTCAGTCGCAACGGTGTGTCCAGCACATGGTTTAGCAGCGTTATGGGGTGTATTAGGGTCTCAAAAAACAGACCTCCGGTCTCCTTCGCCAGGCTCCATTCGCGGGGATCATCACCTTCCAAAAAGGTGATATCAACGCTGGTCAGCTTCCCGAGTTGCAGACGAAGATAGGCAAGCGCATCAGGCCCCACTGGGCGGTTTTCTGGACTGCTGTTTACGTTGATATCGAGGAAACGGTGGTACTGCGGATTCAACGTGAGGAAATAGTTGAGGGGCAATGCTTTTTCCAGCCAGTAGTAACTGAACAGGAAACCCCGTGCCATCAGCTGATCCTGGCACGGCCGGAGAACCGCCAGTTCGGCAGCAGTGGCGACCAGAGGTTTTTCAACGCCAAAAACAATACCTTCTTTGGCCAGAGCTGAAACGTATCCAAAATGGCTCTCTGTAGGCGTTGCAATAATCGCGTAAGACGATCGTTTTTTTATAAATTTAACGACCTCCTGCACTTTGTCTTCACTGGACGCACCGCTCTTCAGCACCTGAAACGCCACGCCATCTTTCTTGAGCTGATCCTGAAAGCTCTGGTCAATGTCAGAGCTGATGATGGCAACCTGTCCGGGCAAATACAGCTTTTTACCAAGTAAGGCGGGAAGCATGCGATGCCTGACCACATCGCCCGCGCCGATAATCGTGATGTTTGGCCGACGACCAACGGGAATGGCTGGTATCAGATTAATAATGTTGGCAATAATGAGTGCCGTATAGATGTATCCAAACGTGCCTATCGCCAGCTGCGTCGTTTGGGCTGCCTGATAACCTTCGAAATCCAGGTTCAGCGCTAGCGCCAACACCTCAGACACGCCTACACCAAGGAGCTCTGCCAGCAGGAAAAACTGCGTTGCCAGTACAAATGGCAAGGCAATAAAGTACTCCGCTTCGTTAAATATGGTCAGGTGCTTTTCGATAAGAATCCGAAGCAGCATGTAGTAGATAAGCCACATCACCGATTCAAACAGCAGCAGCGATACAATGAGGTACGAGAGCAGATCCAGCCCGGAGATTATTGCCTCAGGGATACCCGGAAGGGCCGGAATGAAGGACGGAATAAAATAGAAGGCCAGCGACAGGCACAGCACAACCAGCAGATAGAGCTCTGAGTGCATGGCGTGAAAATCTACTCTCTCTTTCTCGTCGTTATTCGCCGCCTGCGGTTTCCGGAAGCTGAGCTTTATCCACTGCAGTGGCGAGAAAATCCTGAGAATGAAAATCAACCAGTAAATAACCGATGCAAAAATACTGCGGTGCTTGCCCCACGTATAGGATTCGTAATGTGGTTTGGTGCTAACTTTCGTGAACAGATCCATCGGATAAGATATTCCACAGTGTATGGCTATGATTTACAGGTAGAAAGTAGCAAAAAAACACGACCATTGTTCAGAAATAAGCCCAAGATTTCGATATCTGCATCTCTCTCACTACCGAATCCGCCTTCGAAGAGTCGGAACCTACCTTGCGCCAGGCTTAATACTCTTCGGTATTGGCCCAGGTGTAGTGTTGATGGCGACGTATCGAGTTTGCACCAGAGAACAAATCTGCCCCGGTTTTACGCTTCTTGAGCGCAAGCCTTACATTATCTACAATGGCACACTTTTCACATATTTCGGGTCATGAATATGAGCGACACAAACTCAAAACCAACCTTGCCAGATCGTCTTGCGGGCAATCCTCGTAGCCCGCACCATTCGGAAGAGGTTTTCGAGCACCCCATCGGCATTCGGCTGAATGGCAAAGAGCGTAAAGATGTTGATGAATACTGCGTCAGCGAAGGTTGGATAAAAGTCCAGTCGCCGAAAGCATTGGATCGTCGTGGCCAGCCTTTGATGATCACGTTAAAAGGCACTGTTGAAGCCTTCTACCTCTAGCCAGTTCCAAGACCTGCGTTCTACGCATACACTGAAAGGCCCGATAACAAAGAGCGAGCTATGGAACCTGGATCTGCAACACTGACCATGACCGTTTTGATGACGCCGGATGTGGCCAACTTTTCCGGCAATGTGCACGGTGGTACCTTGCTTAAGCATCTTGATGAAGTGGCTTATGCCTGCGCCAGCCGGTATGCAGGTGCTTATGTCGTTACTCTGTCCGTCGACCAGGTTATGTTTCTTCAACCCGTTCATGTGGGCGAGCTGGTGACTTTTCTGGCCAGCGTTAATTACACCGGGCGCACGTCGATGGAGGTGGGTATTAAGGTGATCACGGAGAACATCCGTGAAAAGCTGGTCAGACATACCAATAGCTGCTTTTTCACGATGGTGGCGGTGGATGAAAATGGAAAATCCGTCGAAGTGCCCACATTGAAGCCTCTCACTGATGATCAAATCAGGCGATTTGCGAATGGCCAGGAGCGCCGTGCGATTCGTGTTGAGTTAGAAGAGCGTTATAAGGCACTTCATCGTCCAGGCACGTAGCAGAACTCGCTGGATAGATTTTTGGCCAACAAGAGTGCAGCTTCCATCACTTGGCTAAATTCACTATGCCATTGCATTCAGTAAATGGAAGCTAACAGCCATGACCCACACGTTAATGAAAGCCATCGTCACCACCGGTAATGGTGGCTATGAAAAGCTGGTATGCAAAGACGTGCCGGTCCCTGACATCGGGCCAGGCGACGTTCTGGTGAAAGTGTTGGCCGCAGGCGTTAATAACACAGAGATCAATACGCGACTGGGTTGGTATTCCTCTTCGGTTAACGATTCTACGAATGACGCATCGGAAGCAAAGGCCGCGCCGGCTGCGCCAAAGAGTGACGGTGGCTGGAATAATCAGACGCCTTTTCCGCTGATTCAGGGCACAGATTGCTGTGGCCTTGTGGTCAATGTGGGCGAGGATGGCGACAAAAGCCTCATCAACAAGCGTGTTCTTATCCGCCCGTGTATTCGCGAACACGGTTTTGGCTCCCTCGATAATATCTGGATGGGGTCTGATTTTGATGGTGCATTTGCCCAGTATGTAAAAATCCGGGCAAGTGACGTGTTTCCGGTGACCTGTGAGTGGACGGATGCCGAACTTGGAACCATTCCCTGTGCCTACGGAACGGCTGAGAACATGCTTCATAGGGCCAATTTAAGGCCAGGTGAAACGATTTTGGTGGTGGGGGCGTCAGGCGGCGTGGGCTCTGCTGCTGTGCAGCTTGCAAAGCGCAGGGGCGTAAAAGTTATCGCCATTGCGGGTGATGACAAGCATGAAAAAGTGGCTCGGATCGGTGCAGACAGACTGCTAGGAAGATCCGCTGATCTGCTCGCAGAGCTCGGGGAGCAATCTGTAGATGTTGTTGTGGATAACGTGGCCGGGAGTGGATTTCCTACCATGCTCAAGCTGTTGAAACGAGGCGGGCGGCTTGTTTCATCAGGTGCTATTGCCGGGCCAGTTGTTGACCTTGATATGCGTGATATGTATTTAAAAGACATTACCCTAATGGGAACAACGGCTTGGGACGAAGTGGTTTTTCCCAATATTGTGCGCTACATCGAGCAAGGTGAGATTCAGCCGATTCTAGCGAAGACCTTCCCCTTGTCTGCCATTGCGGAAGCTCAAGCGGAGTTTCTTATGAAGAAGCATGTGGGTAAATTCGTCCTGATACCTTAGGCTGAAGAGGGTCTTGGCAGAGTAAATCCGGTCATTTGATTGAAAACCGGGTAGGCCTGATTCAGAAGACCAGACCTACCCCGGTTTTCGTTCTTTCAATAATGCGAGCGGGTGTCGCATTCTGGGCTTTCGGTAGGCACCAGAGCCTTGAACAGGTCTTGGACTTCCAGAACTCCAACCTGCTCACCTTTGCGAACCACGCGATAGGTGAGGCTGGTGTCGCCTCCAGACAGCGCAATCACTGATTCCAGGTTGTCTCTTTCACCGATATCGCCGGCCACGTTGTCAGGCGCTTCCGTGGTTTTCTTCATGATGGACCGAACCCGCAGTACCCGGGCACGATTGATGTCGCTGATAAAGTTGACGATGTAAGGATCGTTCGGGTGCATCAGTATTTCTTGCGGCTCACCCTGTTGAACAATATAACCTTCCTTGAGTATGACCAGGTGGTCTGCCAGTTTCAGTGACTCATCCAGATCGTGGGTAATGAAAACGATGGTCTTATGCAGCTCGTCTTGAAGCTCCAGCAGCAGGTCTTGCATGTCTGACCGTATCAGCGGATCCAGCGCCGAGAAGGCCTCGTCCATCAGCATGATCGGTGAGTTAGAGGCCAGTGCCCGGGCGATACCAACGCGCTGCTGCATACCACCAGACAATTGGTGCGGGTACTGGTATTCGTTGCCTTCCAGGCCCACGCGGGCGATCCATTTTTTGGCTTCTGCTTCAAATTCCTCAATTTTATGGCCGCGCACGGAAAGCGCCATCCCGGCGTTTTCAAGAACGGTTTTGTGCGGCAGCAGCGCGAATTTCTGGAACACCATCGACATGCGTTCCCTGCGCAGGTTGCGCAACTGGTCTTCGTCAAACGCCAGTACGTTCTCGCCATCGACTGCGATTTCACCGCCGGTGGGTTCAATCAACCGGTTGAGATGCCGAATGAGCGTGGACTTGCCAGATCCCGACAGCCCCATGATGACGGTTACATGGCCCTCGCGCATATCCACGTTGATATCCTGAAGGCCCAGCACGTGCTGATGCTTTTCGAGCAGTTCGGCCTTTCCCATGCCTTGTTTTACGTACTCAAGGGCAACGTCGGGAGTAGGGCCGAAAATCTTGTATAGGTTCCGGATTGAAATTTTAATGTCCCGATCCACAATGCGCTTCCTTACTGTTTTTGCGAGGCGTTAATACGCGCCAGCGATGCTTTGGTTACCCGGTCCAGAATGACCGCCAGAATAACAATGCCAAGACCCGCTACCAGGCCAACACCGAGTTCTAGATTGCGTATGCCCTGGAGTACCAGCACGCCAAGGCCGGGCGCCGACACCAAGGAGGCAATAACAACCATGGCGAGGCTCATCATGATGGTCTGGTTTACCCCTGCCATGATGTTAGGCAGCGCCAGCGGAATCTGTACCTTGTACAGCTTTTGCCGGCTGGTCATGCCGAAGGCATTCGCCGCTTCAATCACGTCTGGGTCCACCAGCCGGATACCCAGGTTGGTCATGCGTATAACGGGCACAATGGCGTAAAGAATGATGGCGATGCCGTACAGTTTGGACTCGGTCACGCTGAACAGAAAAATCAGCGGGATTAGATACACAAAAGGCGGCAGGGTCTGCAGCATGTCGAGTACCGGGATCGTCAGCCTCTGCATCATGTTATTTCGGGACATGGCGATACCAATGGGCACGCCCAGCAGCACACAGATGAACGCGCAGACAAATATAATCGCCAGTGTTTGCATGGCGTATATGTAGTAGTCGATGAAGGCAAGCAGGCACAGGCTGCCAGCTACGAAGCCGACCAGCTTCCAGGATTTGGTGACAAGCAGAACAACCGCCAGCAGAATCGGAATAACGATCCACCAGGGCGTCGTGATCATGCCGTAAAGAGTGCCATCAAGGGCCCAACTCAAAGGCTGGGTAATGGGGTCCAGCACAATACTGAGATTGTCTTTGACGGCAAGAAAACCTTGCTCCAGCCCCTGGGTTAATTCCCGGGACTGAGGGAAGGCTGCGCAGGAGTCATTGAGTGCATCCATGGATGGAAACGGCACGTCCCAAAGGGATTGCTCGGCTTCCGTACCTTTGGATTTGTTGAGTAGTGCGGCCATCGACATGGGCGCGTCGCTCTTGCCTTCAGCGCACCACTCCGTGAGTCCAAGCGATGAAAATAGGAAGTCATAGGTTGCCATGAGCGTTCGATATTCCTTGCGCATTCAGAATGGGGTATTCGGTGTGATTTTTATTGGATCTATAAAAGAAGAGCCGGCGAACCGGCTCTTCTTAATAACATCTACTGGCCAAGCACGTTGGCGAGTTTCTCGGTGGCTGAAGCATTCAGCCAGCTAGACCACTCGTCGGTATTGTTACTCAGGAAGTAAACGGCAGCCTCTTCGGCGGAGGCGTTGTTTTCATCCATCCAAGCCAGCAGGGCACTCATGGTGCTGGTTTTGAAGGTCATGTTGCCTAGCATCTCAACCACTTCAGGCTCGCGCTCACCGAAACTGGTGGTGACTGCGGTCAGAATGGTGGCAGCAGGGAACTCGGAAACACCGGGATTTTCGGCCATTTGGGTCTGGTTACGGGTATGAACGTCTGGCTTGTAATCGCCAATTTTAACCCGAGTCATGTCGTACTTGCCGAGTGGTACAGTTGGGCCCCAGTAGTAACCGAACCAGGGCTCTTCGCTCTGAACCGCGGAGGCCATAGACGTCGCCAGGGTTTCACCGGATCCGTGATCGAATACCGTGATACCTGATGCTTTGAGATCAAGAGCGCGGACCAGGTTGTCACTGACAACACGGCAGCCCCATCCACTCGGGCAGTTGTTAAAGCGGCTGTCCACCAGTTCCGGATTCGCCATGATGCCTTCGATGGTCTTCAGTTCCGGGTGTTTCTCGGCCAGATACGTGGGAATCCACCAGCCTTCAATACCACCTGGGTCCAGTACTTCGGCTACGCGCTTGATTTTGCCTTGCTCTTCCAGGCGCAGGTAGGCCTCGCCGGCAGAGTTCAGCCAAAGCTCGGTCACGATGTCCGGTTCGCCATTTTCAGCGACCGATGTGACGGCAGGAACGGTGTCCGAGGGAATCACGGTTACGTCACAGCCGTAGCCTTGTTCCATAATAAAAGTGGCGACGCCGGTGACTACGGCGTTCGAGGCCCAGCTCATCTGGGTAATGGATACTTCACCGCATTCGGCGACAGCGAGCGAGGGTGCAGACAGGGCGCATAAAAGCGCCACAGGCGTTAGTTTACGCATGATGGGTACTCCATTTTGGAATTAAAAGTACACGGCACAGGGGCCGCTGAGGGAGTCCTGAAGACTTCTCGGGATATGATTTCGCGCTCTGAAAGCGTATTTGAAAGGCAGTGCAAACGTATAGACCTCGGTTAATACTTAGCTACCAGAGTAATGATTTGGGGAAGAGTTACAAGTGATTAATTTTCGGGACCGCTGAAAATTCGACGTTACGGTTGTATTTTTCCAGTCGGATCGTCGATGAAAAACCAAGGACAGATTTGAAATCTGCCCTTGGTTTTTTAGCTGGCTTCCCACCACCGCTTAAGGAGTAACGGCTTCTTTCTCATCAATTACGGCGGCGCCAATGATGTCGCCGACTACGTTGGAAGCGGTACCGCCCATGCCAATCAGAGCATCTACGCCGGCAATCAGGGCGACTATTTCCAACGGTAAGCCAAACATGCTTAGAACTGCTGATAACGTAACCAGGCCGGCGGCGGGCACTCCGGCTGTACCAATAGACAGCACAGTTCCGATCACCACGATGGTCACCAAATCAACCAATGCCAAATCCAGCCCTATGATGTTAGCGGCGAAAACCAAAGATACGCCCATGCGCAGTGCGCCACCGTCGGAGTTAAAAATGGCACCTAGCGGCAGGGCGAAATTGGCAGTTTTGGCCGATACGCCTGCTTTTTTTGCAGCAGAGATAGCGACAGGTAATGTCGCTAGGCTGCTTGAGGTAAAAAATGCAGTGGCAAAAGCCTCTTTAATGTCGCCAAAAAAGCGCAGGGCAGCGTAGCCGTAGAATTTTAAAAATCCGGTGTATACCAACGACCATAAAACAACCAGACCCAGGTAAAACGTGGCAGTAAACACCAACAATGACTTGAGGGTGGCCCATCCTTGAGTACCGAAAGTGGTGGCACTGATCGCCATTACGCCAATGGGAGCATAAAGTAAAATGCCGCCCAGTATTTTATAAAATAACTCGTTAAAAGCGTTGAAAAAACGCTCCAGCAGCAAACCCTGCTCTTTTGTCTGACCATCGGGTGAAAAGGTCATGGTTGAAATAGCAATGCCTATAATAATGGCAATGAACAGAATGGCCATTAAATCGCCCGCTGCAAAGGCCCCTAACAGGTTATCGGGTACGATTTTCAACAGCATGGCAGACGCGCCCGGTATCTCAGGTTGTTGGACAGCCACCTCGGGCAAACTTAAATTATTTCCCGGATTAAAAAGTAGAGCCAGGGAAACGCCAATGCACACGGCCATAGCCGTAGTGACAGCGTAAAAGAGTATGAGCTTGCCGCTTAATCTACCCATCTGCCTGATATTCATCTTGCCAATTGCCAGCGTGACCGTCAAAAAAATCACGGGTGTCGCAATTAAGCTGAGTAGGCGGATAAAAATAGTGCCCAAGGGGCTGAGAATAGCGGCTTGTTCGCGGAAGATGATGGCGATAGTAATGCCCAGAAAGAACCCCGCTGACATTTTAATCACCAGCGACGTTTCTTTGTACGTTTTCCATATACTCATGTGTTTCGTTTTGCCTTGTAGAATTAGGTATTCACCGTGGGCGGGAATTATTATGATTCAAGCTGTCTCAATTATCAGTGCAACGTGCCGGGAGCGGCAGATTACCTGAATACAGCAGTGGGACGTAAAACTGACGTCGGTTTACGCTTGCTGACGGTCAATGGGTGATGTAGTGCCCGTCTATAGCGTATATTGGTTATCATATTGTCCACATATATAAGGAGCAACCCAGCATGCTGGCAAAGAAAGAACCCACCAACGTTATTGGTGAGCCATTGGAAGTCTGCGGCAAAGATCCAGTGACCGGCTTTTTCCGGGATGGTTGCTGCAATACGGGGCCCGAGGACATGGGCAACCATACGGTATGTGCGGTGGTAACTGACGATTTTCTGGCGTTCTCCCGCAGCAGGGGTAACGATCTGACCGAAGCCCGCCCAGAGTTTGGCTTTCCGGGTTTAAAAGCGGGAGACGGCTGGTGCCTATGCGCGGGACGCTGGCGTGAAGCGCTGGATGCGGGCTGCGCACCCAGGGTTCGGCTGAAGGCGACGCATCTAGCCGCGTTGGAAGTTTGTGACCTTGCGGACCTGAAGAAGCATTCTGTGGATCTGAGTTAGTGGCACAAAGCGGGGGGGAGGCCCGAGCTCTCCACCGTCTACTCAGGCAAAATCGTATTCCCCGCCTTTTTCAAGAGCGTTTTGGTAAGCCGGTCTGGCGTGCACACGCTTCACCCAGGTTACTATACTAGGTCGGTTCTTGCCGGTGATGCCCCGGGCCACTGAGGCTTCCAGCGGAAAGCTCATCTGAATATCCGCAGCGCTCAGGTTATCGCCAAGAAACCAGGTATTCTTTGCTAGGTGAGATTCGATAAAATCGAGGTGCGTTTTGATCATCGGGCCGATGAAAACCTCGTTGGTTTTGTTCGCAATACCTCTTGCCACCGGCTTGACAAAAAACGGCATCGGGCTGGTTTTTACCTTTTCAAACACCAAACGCATCAGTAGCGGCGGCATCAAAGAGCCTTCGGCGTAATGCAGCCAGTATGTGTAATCAAGCCAAGCCTGGCCGCCGCTCTTCGGCAGCATGGTGTCTTTGCCATAAGTGTGGGCAAGGTATTCGATAATGGCGCCGGACTCCGCGATAACCAAATCGCCGTCGGTGATTACCGGCGACTTACCCAGCGGGTGTATTTTTTTGAGGCTGTCAGGCGCCAGCATGGATTTGGCATCACGCTCGTAGTGCTGGATCTCGTAGGGCACTCCCAGCTCTTCAAGCAGCCAAAGAATGCGTTGTGAGCGGGAGTTATTGAGGTGATGAACCGTAATCATGCTGAAATCCTGTTCGCGTCGAAAAAGAGTGTACATCAGTAAAGTAGGCTGGAAATGACGTTTTGGTTCACCACCATCGCGCTTTGAGTCGCTTTCGCGAAAGCCGCAGGGTAGGGCTGACTTACGCCTGTTCCCGCTCAATCCGCACCGGAACTGACTTTGAACCGAGCGTTTTCGATAGCTGATCATGATGGCTGACCGGCACCAGCACATTGCACTCCGGGTAGTAACAGGCCACGGTGCCTGCCGGAATCTGGTAGGGCGTTAGCACCAGGCCGCCAAGGCGGCGATCCACACCATCGTCCAAGTCTGTGATCATCTGGACACGGTCTCCACCCGATAGCCCGGCACGTTTAATATCATCCGGGTTCATCAGCAGCACATCCCGCGTTCCTTCAATGCCATGAAAACGATCCGAATAGCCATAAATGGTGGTGTTGAATTGATCGTTGGAGCGCATGGTCAGCAAGCTGTAACGGCCGGGTTTGGTGCCAAATCCCAAGGATGTCAGCCGCTCTGGCGTGGTGAACAGTGCTTTCTTCTCTGACGTCTTCCAGATTCGTTCGTGGGCAGCAATGCCGCGATAGAAACCACCGGGCTCGAACATCCTTGCGTTGAAATCGCCAAAGTCGTTGGGCATGTCTGCTCAATCAGATCCCGCACCAGCGAATAGTCTGCGGTCCACTCTTCCCATTTTACCTTCGGGTTCTCTGGCAGTGTTGGTGCCGACGGGAGAGCCAATTACCTTGCTAAGGCCAACAGAGGTGGTTTTGTGGCACATGTTCGAGCTTTGCGGCAGATTGTTATTGCCGTGCAGTCGCGCCATCAGTGCGTAAAGATAGGCGGCCTCAAGCCCGGCATGGCCGGAGGCATAGAACACCGCGCTTTCGGGATCGAGTACGTTGAGGTTATCCGCGATGTCTTTGAACGCCGATTCCCAGTCGATTTCTTCGTAGCGGTCGCTTTGTGGGTTATAACGCAGCGGGTGTGCAGCGGTCTTTTGTTAACTCCCACATGACCGCTTTTGCGCCGCTTTCGCAGAATTCAAACGCGCTGTAGTTCTTGGGTTTGGGCCAGGCGCAGGAAGGGCACATAAGGCCACCAGGCTTGTTCATCCGGCGACGATGTCATCCTTATTACTCATGTGCTTCCCCAATCTTAACCCCAATCACTAACCTCTTTATTTTCTGTGAGAGTTTTGGGCTAGACTCAATGGCCGACAGAAGAATCTACTTTCTTTTGCAGGAAAGTGACAATTGACCGACCTACGCGAATGTCGGATCTGTTTATCAGGAAGGACGGGCTGGTATGAAATACATTTTCGAAGTGCAGATCAGAGAGGGCTATACCGCCGAGGATTACGCGGATTCCTGGATGCGTGCAAGCGAGTTGATTCAGCGCGCACCGGGCGCGCGGGGAACGGAATTGCATCGCAAGATCGGTGAACCGAATACGCTTATAGCCATTGCCCACTGGGACAAAAAAGCCAGCCGGGATGCGATGGAGTCACAACACAATCCCGACGTGGCTGACATTATCCGCAGAGCGGCGCCTTTCTGTGAAATCCGGCCCCTTGGCGAGTTTGAAGATCCGGAGTGGGTGGTTAACCCGACCGACTAGTTACCAGTCAGTGACGGATTTCACTTCCAGAAACTCTTCAAGCCCCCACACGCCGCCTTCCCGGCTGCCGTTGCCTGACTGTTTCATGCCGCCGAACGGGAAACCTGACGATCCGGATTTGCCGTTAATTTCGATCATGCCCGACCGCAATTGCCGCGCCAATCGGTGGGCTTTTTCTTTATCGGAGGTCTGGATGTAGTTGGTCAGCCCATAGTGGGTATCGTTTGCCATCTTCACCGCTTCTTCTTCTGTTTCAAACGCTGTAATGGCCAGAACCGGGCCGAAAATTTCTTCGCTCCAGATGGTCATTTCGCGCGTGACGTCTGCGAAAACAGTTGGCCTTACAAAATAGCCCTTGTTCAGCCCTTCTGGCCGGCCCTCGCCGCCGGATACCAGCGTCGCGCCTTCTGCAATACCCTTTTTGATCAGTGCCTGAATTTTCTGGAACTGTTGTTCAGAAACCACGGGGCCGATTTGGCGGCCGTCTACGTCGGCGGGGCCAACATCTGTCTGACTGGCAATCAATGCGGCGGTTTCAACAGCCTGCTTGTAAAGTGACTTCTCGACAAGCATCCGTGTGGGCGCGTTGCAGGATTGGCCTGAGTTCGCAAAGCAATGGCGCACGCCACGCGTTATGGCTTTTTCATCGGCGTCCGCAAAGATGATGTTAGCGCCTTTGCCACCCAGTTCCAGGCCAACTCGCTTCACGGTGTCTGCTGCGGCAATGGTGATGGCTTTGCCGGCACGGGTTGAACCGGTAAAGCTGACCAGATCAATATCCGGGTGCTTTGAAAGTTGCGAACCAACGCCTTCTCCATCGCCGTTAACCAGGTTGAACACGCCGTCTGGAAAGCCCGTACTGTCGATCATTTCTGCCAGCAGCATTGCCGACAACGGTGAAATCTCTGACGGCTTGAGAACCACCGTGCAGCCGGCCGCAATTGCCGCCGGCACTTTCAGCATGATCTGGTTCATCGGCCAGTTCCAGGGGGTTATCAGAGCGCAAACGCCCACCGGTTCGTGCATAATTCTGTTCTCTGGCGCGTGGTCACCCAGGGCGTGCTCAAAGTTGAAGGTTTTTAGCGCACGAATGGTGTTTTTCAGATGCGTAGCGCCGGCGCCGACTTGGGCCGTTCTTGCCAAATTGATGGGCGCTCCCATTTCTTTACTGATGGTTTGTGCCATCTCTTCAGCACGCGCGCTGTAGGTCTCCAGCAAGCGCTCAAGCAGGTCAATACGTTGTTCTCTGGTCGACATCGACCAGGCCGGGAACGCACCTTTTGCGGCGCTGACGGCCATATTCGTATCAGCCTCAGAACCCAGAGTAATCTTGGCAAATCCGGTTTCATCAGAAGGGTTGATAACGTCTATGGTTTGGGTGCCCTCAGGCGTTACCCATTTTCCGTTAATGTAGAACTTGGTTGTATCCATTATGCGTCTGCTCTTGCGTGGAAGTTGGTTCATGGTAGCAGACTCGCGCACTTTGACTTTCCTATTACCTCTTTTCCCACTTTCTTTTGCTAGCACCCGCGGCATGCGCTAGTTTGACGACTTCCAAATAATTATTGTTGCAGGGGTACGGGATGTTGGAGTCGATCGAGGCCGGTCTAACCGCGTGGCTACTGCCGGGCGCATCCGCGTTACTGGCGCTGGTAGCAACCTACGCTACCTTCCGCGTTGCGTTGGGAGTGACACGTCGGGTTACCCGCTCCAAGGCCGTTCCCCGCATCTTTCTAGACGCTGCCGCCCGCGCCCTGGGTGTCTTCTCATGTTTGCTGGTGCTGAACGGGGTTCTGGAAACCGCACCTGAAGGTCTTCCCCTGCTGGCGGAGCTGCAGCATTTCGCCACGCTGCTGCTGATCTTGTCGATGACCTGGTCGGCGGTGCGCTGCACCTCGGCCATCGGGGATGTGGTTGTTATACTCAACCCAGCGCTTGAGCACCAATGGAAACGTGCTCGAAAAGTTGAAACACAGACCCGTTTTTTGGTTCGTGGCCTCAATGTTCTGATTGTGATCATAGGGTTAGGGGGCGCCCTGATGACCTTTGACGGCGTGCGCCACGTTGGTGGCAGCCTGCTGGCTTCCGCCGGCATTGGCGGTATTGTTTTGGGTTTCGCGGCTCGCCCGGTGCTGGGCAATCTGCTGGCGGGTATGCAGATTGTGCTGACCCAGCCGTTTCGTATAGACGATGTACTCCATGTTCAGGGCGAGTGGTGCTGGGTCGAAGAAGTGACAGCGACTTACGTGGTGTTGCGGGTCTGGGATTTGCGCCGCATGATCGTGCCGTTGCAGTGGTTTATCGAGAACCCGTTTGAGAACTGGTCGCGCAATACGACCGATCTGATGGTGACGGTTTTGCTCTCAGTTGATTACGCCATGCCGGTGCCGCCGTTGCGCGAGGAATTCGCGCGGCTGCTCAGACACTCTTCCCTGTGGGACGGAAAAACGGAGACAGTGCAGGTGACCGACTCGAATGAGCGTGTGTTACAGATACGCTTCCTGATGAGTGCCTCGAATTCCAGCAAGGCCTGGGATTTACGTTGCGCGGTGCGGGAGGGGTTGGTGACTTTTGTTCAAGCCAACTATCCGGAATATTTGCCGAAGGTTCGGGCGCGGCTGGTGGATGATCCAGATGCGGCCCTTGATCAGTAAATTGTATTATTGCGGCTTTTCGCGAGTTTTAGGGGTCATGGGTTTATTGTGACGCAATGATTTCAAAACTACGCAACAATTTAAAAAAATCACACGACAAGGTGCTTTCTCTATGACGGAATTCAAACAGGTTGCTGGCCTTTCAGCAGACCAGCTTCGCAACATTGAACGTCATCTTGATCGTCGCTATATCCAGCCTGGAAAGTTGCCTGGCGCGTTGACACTGGTAGCCCGGAGGGGGGAAATTGCCTACGTGAAAGCCCAGGGATTGATGGATGTGGAACGCAACAAACCTGTCTGCCGGGATACGGTTTTCCGCATTTACTCGATGACTAAGCCGATCACATCGATCGCTATGATGCAGCTTTACGAGCAGGGGCGGTTTTTGCTGGATGATCCGGTACAAAAGTACATTCCGGGGTGGAAAAACCTGCAGGTTTATAAAAGCGGTGTTTATCCTAATTTTCTGACCACGCCGGCCACCAGCACCATGACCATTCGCGACCTGTTCACCCACATGTCGGGCCTGACTTACGGATTCATGAATCGCACCAACGTTGACGCGGCCTACCGCGAGTTAAGGCTTGATGGCAGCCGGAACCTGACGCTGGAAGCACTGGTGAACCAACTTGGGGAGCTGCCGCTCGAGTTTTCACCGGGTACGGCCTGGAACTATTCCGTCAGCACGGATGTGCTGGGGTATTTAGTGCAGTTGCTGGCGGATCAGCCGTTAGACGAGTATCTGCGCGACAATATATTTGACCCCCTGGACATGCCAGACACCGGCTTCCAGGTTCGTGATGATCAGCTCGACCGCTTCGCTGCCTGCTATCAGCACCAGTCGGGCGATCAGCTTGCGTTGCAAGACGATCCGGAGACGTCTCCTTTTCGGCAAAAAAACAAGTTTGTGTCAGGCGGCGGCGGGCTGGTTTCCACCATTGACGATTATTTCCATTTTGCCCAGACACTTTGCCAGGGCGGAGAGTTTAGGGGGCGGCGGATTATTGGTCGAAAAACTCTGGAATTCATGCGTCGCAACCACTTGCCGGATAATCAGGATCTGCCAGGCTTTGCGGTTGGAGCCTTCAGCGAAACACCTTATGCCGGAACCGGCTTTGGCCTGGGTTTCTCGGTTAAGACAGACGTTGTCAAATCCCAGACTAACGGATCGGCCGGCGAGTACGGGTGGGGCGGTCTGGCGAGCACCAACTTCTTTATCGATCCGGTTGAGGAACTGGTCATGATTTTCATGACGCAACTGATCCCCTCGTCGTCTTACCCCATCCGCCAGGAACTGCGGGGCATAGTGAATGGCGCTTTAGTGTGACCCACAAGGTTCTATAACTTCAGGGAGTCCGGGATTGGAAAATAAATCTGTCCCGGCTTATTTGATGTTACTGGTTGAGAATATCGATGATTTCTCGGGTATCTTTGATAATCGTATAAACTCGATCCTCGATCTTTACCCGCAGACGGTTGCGATCGACGTCGCGGATATTGCCGAAGCGCAACAGCTCTTAGTCGAAATGATTACCTTTCCGATAATTCAACTTTTTCTGCCAGCCCGGCGGCAGTGGCTGGCCACGCTCGACTTTCTTTTGCCGGCCCGGTGGTAGCTAATCCCATCTTGAGCTCAGTGCCGCAGCCGTCATATCGGTAGTTCCCAGAACAGGCTTGGCACTCGCCATAGAACTGGGCCGCGCCAGCTGTTCTGCAAGTTATGAGAAAGGAGCGGGGTGTGCGAAGTAGTATCCCTGCTGGAAAAACACGCCTGCTTCGTGCAGCCAGGCCCGGTCCTCTTCCGTCTCAACGCATTCCGCAATCAGCGTCATTCCAAGGGTATCTATGAGTGGTACAAGACCGGTTACCAGATCCTGGGCACGCTGATCCAGCACCGCCGCGCGGACAAAAGAACCATCGAGCTTGAGCTTATCCAGCGGATACTGCCAAAGGTAAGACAACGACGAGTAGCCCACACCGAAGTCGTCGGCAGCAATCTGAACCTCGCGTTCGTGTACTGCCTTTAAAGGCTCCAGCACCAGCTTCGGTGAACTGAATACCCTCTCTGTGATCTCTAGGGTCAACCAGCTTGGTGGCAGCTTGCTCTTGGTCAGGGCTCGATCCAGTCTTTTCAAAAAGTCCGGGGCCGTAATGGTATTGGCTGTAATGTTGACCGCTACCGGCTTGCCCATGGACATCGCTTCATGACACGCACGCTCAAGGACCCAAAGATCGAGATTAACGATAAGCTGCATTTCTTCAATCACTGGAATAAAGTGTCCGGGCAGGATCAGTCCCCGCCACGGGTGTTGCCAGCGGATCAGGGCCTCCATAGAAACCGTTTCCCCGGTACGTGTGTCAACCACCGGCTGGTAATAGAGTTGAAATTCAGATTTACGAAGGGCGCGTTGGGCTTCAGCCGGTACCCAGCTGTGGGCTAATACGTGGTCCTCGAGAGCCAAGCTGAAAAATGCGTGGTTGAGGCCGGAATGCCGGGTCCGTTCAAGGGCGATGGTGGCCCGCCGTTCCAGATCCTTTGCAGTTGAGCCGTCCTGAGGAGAGCGGGCAATGCCCACATTTATGCGAAGCATGAACTGAAGCAGACCAACCTTCAGTGGTTCATCAAACAACAGGTTTATAGCCTTAATACGTTCAACGGTATGGTCGTCACTTTCATGCTGAATGAGCAGAATAAACTCGTTGCCGGCTACCCGGCCAACGCACTCATCCTCGGCTAGCGATCGCACGATACGCCCGACAGCTTGATGGAACGCGTGATCACCCAGATCCTGGCCCAAGGCCTGATTGATGCGCCTGAAGCCTTCGATTTTAAGCCGAAAGACGGCCCATTGAGTGTTGGGATTGCGGTTGAATGCTTCTTCAGCTTGTGCCATGACCACCCACCGGGTTGGAATGCCCGTGGTAGGGTCCATCTTTTGGAGTTCGTGAGGGTTATCCTCCAGAGGTTGGTTGTCGGTCAGTACAATGGCCAACGCGAGCACTTCCTGGCCTCTTTTTGTATCCACAGGAATGAGTTCCCAGGCTACATCCATGCCGCCAACTCGCTGGCGACAATTCTGTAGGTCGCCTCCCATAGCCTTGGAGTGGGCTTCTCGTAAGCCCCGGTTTCCCGCCGTTTCGGGGAATAAGGTGTCGATGTATTCCCCGAGCGAATGTTGATCTGTATTAAGAATCTTGTCGATACTTTCGCCACTGCCGGCTACAAGAACACCAGCACCGTTAAGCAAAAGCTTTATACCGGGGGTATCTTCGACTGGAAAATCATCGAGGAAGCTGTGCGGATCCCAATTCCATGTGCCATTCGCCATGTATCTGATTCCTTATCTACAGCATCAATGCGTACGTACACGCAGCATGACACTCATCCCTGCGATTGTGTAAACGTCGCTATATCGACATATTTACTATCGGATTAACTGTAACAATTTTTTGAAACCCGCACCAATTACGTATTCTGCCGCGATGATGGCGCTGGTTCAGTCGGCGAAACTGACTAGGCCCGATTCTTACATCAGGCTTCGACCGTTAGGACTTATTTATCGGGACTTGCGGTCATTGGGCAAGTTTTATCGACAATTTCAAGTCTCGTTTTGCTTCTTTCCGACTCCCCGGTTTATCGGTTAACTAAGCCCAAGCACTTTCTTACGCTGCTCTGCCCAGGTGTGAATCAAGTGGTCTACGGCCAGGCCAATAAAGGCGACGCACAAGCCGAGCACGATGCCTTGGCCCATGCCGTTGGCTTGAGACAAAGACTGCATGATCAGCTGACCTAAATCGTCGGTACCGATAAAGGCGCCGATGATGATCATAAACAATGAGAATATGACGGTTTGGTTGATGCCTAGCATGATGTGAGGGAACGCCAGGGGCAGTTCAATTTTCAGTAAACGCTGCGTGCGGTTAACTCCTGACATGGAGCCGGCTTCCTGCAAGCTTTTCGGCACGTTACACAATCCTTCTACGGTGTAACGTGTGGCAGGGATGGTGGCGTACACGATCACTGCAATAAGCACTGATAAATCGCTGACACCAAACAGCATGATGACCGGGATTAAGTAGACGAACGACGGAAATGTCTGAAACGTGTCACACACCAGCAACATAAACTTGGTTGCTTTGGGGTTGCGCGAGCACAAAATGCCGACGCTACAGCCAATCGTTACGGAAATGATGACGGCAAAGGTGGTCATATAGGCCGTAATCAGGGCGCGGTCCCACCAGGGTGTTAGGGCAATAAAGGCAATAAGAGCCGTCGCAACAATCGCAGAGCGAAGGCCGCCAACGATGTAACCGGTACCTGCCACCAGGAACAGAGTTGCCGCGACGGGCATCGATAAATAGGCTTCTTTCATGGGCATCAAAATCGAGGTAATCATGAAGAAGTTGAAGCTTTGCACGCTGTCGTAAGTGTTGGTGATGATCCAGTCTACAATAGAATCCCAGAACTTTTCGGTAGTAAGCCCCTGTGATTCATGAATAAAATAAAAGTAGTTGGCCTTGTCTGGAAAAATCACAGACGCGACATAGGCAATAATGGAGGTGAAGATGAAAATCCCCACGAAAGCGAGTGAGTACTTGTGACGCACATAAAACGGTACGTTTGCAAAGTAATCAACCTGCTTTTTGGCCCAGGCCAGGGATAACCTATCCAGAACCACTGCAATTAAGACAATGGATATACCAAGTTCGAGAGCCTGGCCTATCTTGAGCATATTCAAAGACACCAGTAAGTCGTAGCCTAAGCCTTTTGCGCCAATAAACGATGCGATAACGGCCATGGCCAAACACTGCATGATGACCTGGTTAACACCGATTAAAATGTCATGGCGTGCCGTAGGGATGAGTACTTTAAACATAAGTTGGCGTGAGTTGCAGCCACTCATCATGCCGGCTTCCACCACTTCTGGAGAGACCTTCTTCAGGCCTAGAATGGTAAGACGAATCATTGGTGGAGTGGCAAAAATAACCGTTGAAATAGCACCCGCCTGGTCACCAATGCCGAAGAACACTACGACCGGGATCAGGTACGAGAAGTGGGGCATGGTTTGAGCCACGTTCAGCAGTGGTGCGAGGACAGACTCGAAGGTTTTGTTCCTGAAGGCGATGATGCCAAGGGTTAACCCCAGAAAAACCGATAAAGGTACGGCCACCAACACAAACGATAGGGTTTGCATGGCGGGGGTCCACTGACCAAACACGGCAATGTAAATAGTGCTGATGCCGGCTAAAAGTGACAGGTTGCGGCCACCAAGATACTGCCCTGTTAAAAATGCACCCGCAGCAACAGTAGGCCACGGCAGTGCGGGGATTCGAGCCCACTCGTTTTCGCTGATAAAGTCCCAGCTGGTGAAGGCCACAACGGTTTTGACGCCCCCTAACAGGATCTCACGAATCAAATTGATGCTGAACAGAACCACACCAGACAGGTCGCGGGTAAACTCTTTCATCATGGTTGATTGTTCGATGATGTCTAACTCGGCATCGTAAGTTTCGACCACCCAAAAGTCATTGATGAGGAACTTGAGGCCATCGTTAACAACGTCAGGCAGCAACCAGAACCGGGTTTCTTGCAGGCGCCAGAGGTTGCCACCTGTGGCGGGATCTATCGCCATTACAAGCGCAAAGAACACCACCAATAAGGCGACAAACTGCATCCATTTATGTTCGGTAAAATATTGCATTAGGCTTTGCTCATAACTTAGTTATTAACTGGCATGCTGTTAGTCTCACCAAATAAGACGTCTATCATAATGCGGCGGTTTAGAGCGCCAACAATGTTGCCCTCGGCATCAATGACAGCCACCGGGTTTTGCTCGGTTAGCACAGACCCGGCTACGGTTTCGATGATGGCGTGGTCAGAAACAGTGACGTCGCTCATCTTGGCGGTGGCGTCGTATTCTTCCATGATGGCTCTGCAAGAAAGTACGCGCTCACGGGGCACGCCACGGGTAAATTTGGCGACGTACTCCGTGGCTGGCTTGAGTACGATGTTGGCTGGGGTATCAATTTGCTCGATAACGCCGTTTTTCATAATGGCGATGCGGTCGGCAAGGCGTAGTGCCTCATCGAAGTCGTGGGTAACGAATAAGATGGTCTTGTGCAAGACACTTTGTAAGCGCAGGAACTCGTCTTGCATTTCCCTGCGAATCAGTGGGTCCAGAGCTGAGAAGGGCTCATCGAGAAACCAGATTTCAGGTTCTACGGCCAATGAGCGGGCAATGCCGACACGCTGTTGTTGTCCACCGGAGAGTTGGCGGGGAAAGTCGTTTTCGCAATTTGTGAGCTCTACCAGGTTCACCATGTCCATCGCACGGGCCATGCTGTCGCGAGTGCTTATGCCTTTTGCTTGTAATGGTAGGGCAATGTTTTCGAGAACGGTTTTGTGAGGCAGAAGGGCAAAACTTTGGAATACCATGCCCATTTTATTACGCCGGATGTTGATGAGTTCCTTTGCATTCATCGCAAGCAGGTCTTCACCATCAATAAAAATATCGCCCGCAGTGGTGTCGATCAGCCGTGAAATACAACGCAGAAGTGTGGATTTGCCAGAGCCTGACAGGCCCATAATGACGAGCATTTCACCTTTGTGTACTTCAAAAGAAGCGTTGTTAACGCCAATGACACATCCTGCTTTAAGTAACGATGCTGTATCTACTTTTCCGCCTGATTGTTCCAGAATTTTTACAGCGTTAGCGCCAAAAATTTTATAGACAGACTCGCACTTGATGACCGGCTGAGCTGACGTTGACATAATCAAATTCCCGTATAAAAAGTGGTGCTAAGAGATAAGGTTGATGGCAGTAGTTCAGTGGATATATCGGACGAATAAGCGCAATAGATTATTGTTGCACCGCGTCAATAGCTCTGCTGTTACTGAAAAAACAGAATAAAAAAATAGAGATTCTGAATATAAGAGCTAACCTGAACGCAGTGCGCTCAGGTTAGCGTATTTGCCTTACAACCAGGCTTTCCAGATTGCTTCGTTATCAGCCAGCCATTTAGTAGCGGCTGCTTCGTGGGTCATACCATCGATGTCTACCAATGCTGCCATGTTGCCTATATCGCTTTTGGTAAAGGATACGTTGTTAAAGATTTTATAAGCAGTTGGCCATTTTGCGGGCATTTGATAATACGCAGCTTTCTTCAACCAACCGGCTGGGGGCGAGCCACACTTGCCATCACCGCCGTCTGATTTCTTGCAGCCATCTGTATAAGCGGGGAATTTAACGAAGCTGCCACCGTCACCGGCATCGGTAAAGTTGGGTGACCAGTTAAAGACCACCACGGCACGGTTGTCTTTAGCCGCAGACTCCAGTTCAGCCCAAAGTGCACCGGATGATCCGGCAAATTTGGCGGTAAAGTTCATGTCCAGTGCTTCAATGCGATCCAGGGTCTCTTGGCCATGCCAATCCATAGGGCCGTCCAGATAACGCCCTTTTCCGCCACTGCCTGGCGTTGCAAACAGTTCGGCACAATCGTTAAGTGCCTCCCAAGAGGGTAGGCCCGGGCATAAATCGCCGACGTATGCAGGGTACCACCACTCTTCTTGAGTCGCAGAGGCGTGCGTGCCCACATCAATAATACCGCCAGCGTCTAAAGCGTTGTTAAAAGACTTGCCAAAGGTAGATTGCCATACTTCGTGAGCAATAGTGACGTCGCCGTTACGAACCGATTCGTAAACCGCTTGGCTATCAGCAGGTACGTAAGAAACGTTATCGCCAATGCTTTCAAAAATACCGCCAATAACGTAAGCCATAGTAATTTGGCTGGTCCAGTTATGGGTGGCAATTACAATAGGCTCTTTTGAATCTGCTTGGGCTACAGTCGCGCCAAACACCAGTGAGCTAACTGCAGCGGCAGTCGCAAGTTTATTTAAAAATCTCATACACATCTCCGAAAAGTATTGTTATCCATAATGGATTATTTCGTACTTTCTTTGATTATAGGCAAAGTCCTGTCTTGTTTTTGGCGCAAAATTATATTGGGCAAAAAAATTGACGATAATGACGGCGCCGCGAGCTTTCTTAAAAAAGCACGTTAGTAATTCAGCGCCCCAAAAAGTACTTCTAAAAGCCATAACGACTTTGATTTTTTGGTAGTGCGCGCCAGGGTCGAATGTATTAATGGCGCAATTCTATGAAGGCTGTATCTGTCTTTGAGCAGGCTTTATCTGTCGGTGAAACAGAGGGCCGAGGGCGGGCAGGCCGCCGATGAAACGCGAGATCTCGAGAATACGCCGGAAGAGAGCGCTCGAACTGGTCAAGCAGAAAACTACTTGATAACTCGTATACCAGAATCCTTAGGCTAACACATCCTGGCTGCGAGCGTTTTTTCGCTTGAGGAAAACCGGTTAAAGCCAGTTCTGAAAAATGAATGTGCCCCGCCCACCGTGTTGCCGGAGTTGATACAGCACTGGCCGCTGTGCATATACTTGAAGGGTGATCCTGCAAACCCGGATCAGTTTCGAAATATAAAAGGAAATGTATGAACCATTCCACAGAATTACTGCAATCCCCACTTTTTCAGTCGGTTGCGGGTCTGGCTTTCGAGTCGGTAATGGTAACGGACGTTACCGATGACCACACGAATTCAGTGATCATTTATGTCAACGAGGCCTTCACTGACCTGACAGGCTATTCGGCTGACGAAGTACTCGGTAAAACGCCTGGTCTGCTACAGGGGCCGAAAACCGATAAAGCAGAGACAGATCGTTTGTCTGATGATTTGAAGAACAATCGGACTTTCCACGGTAGCACTGTTAATTATCGCAAAGACGGTAGCCCTTTCAATATTGAATGGAAGGTATCTCCGGTGATGGACGGGGCTAAGGTCACGCATTATGTGGCGGTACAGAGAGCGGTTGTTAAGATTTAGAAAAGCGTCTCTGAGCAGACCGTGTCAGGCCAGTACGCTGGCCTGACGTGACTGCCGCAACGGCAGGTTGTGCTTGGCTCGTGTGTTTGGTGTGCAGCTTGAAGCAAAATATTCAAAGCCTTTGGTAACAAAATTTGTTCGATAGTGTCTAGTCATTACCCCCTCCATTTGAAGGAAAAATGACATGACCGGGCACTTCTCTCTGATGACCATAATTCTGCTTTTCACCAGCAGCGCGCTGGCGTCTGAACCACTCGTTTACACCGGCTTGCTGAGTAACACCGCTTTAGGTGGCTACGACAGCGTAAGCTACTTTGAGTCAGGGCAGCCAGCCAAGGGCTCCGCCGGGCACGCAACCGAGTATAACGGCGCCACCTGGCGCTTCGCGAACCCTGAAAATCTTGCCAGATTCAAAAACGATCCACAACGCTACGCGCCTTCCTACGGAGGTTATTGTGCCTGGGCTGTAAGCCAAGGCTATCTGGCCAAGGGCGACCCGCAGCATTGGGCTATCAGAAACGGGCGGTTGTATCTGAACGTCAACAAATCAGTTCACGACCAATGGCTTGCAGACCCGGAAGGTTTTATTCGCAAGGCCAACGCAAATTGGCCCGGGGTGCTGGAATAAGAGTCACTACAAACCGGACCAAGTCTATTTCAGGTACAATTTGTAATCTGACACGGAGGGTTCGCCTATGATTCCTAATACTATGAAAGCGATGGTTCTTACCGGTCACGGTGGGATCGACAAGCTCAAATACCAAAGCGTACCGACACCGCATCCGGCGCCTGGGCAGGTGCTGGTGCAGGTAACGGCAACCGCCAAGAACAACACCGACCGTAAAGCTCGCGAAGGGCTTTATCCCACCAAAAAGGGAGAGATGACGTCTTTCCAGATGGGTGGCAAGCCGACGTTGATTTTTCCCCGCATTCAGGGCGCCGACATAGCGGGTCGCGTGGTGGCGGTGGGTGAGGGCGTTAGTGAAAGTTGCCTGGGCGAGCGTGGGTTACTGGATTTTAACATCTACGCCGATGCCCGCAGGGACATCAACCTGACCCCTGATTACTTCGGCCACGGTGCAGACGGTGGCTATGCAGAGTATGTCGCACTGCCCTCGGACCAATTTCATCACATTCCCAACCCGGAACTGGCTGACGCCGAACTGGCCGCCATGGGTATGTGCTCGTATCAGACCGCTTACCACATGGTTACCTCCGCCAATATTCAGGCAGGCGAGCGGGTACTGGTTACCGGTGCCAGTGGCGGCGTGGGTACCGCGTTGATCCAGTTGTGCCGCATTGTGGGCGCTATCCCCTATGCTCTGAGTAAAGACGACAAGGCCGATGCGTTACTTAAGCTTGGGGCCGAGGCCGTATTGGACCGCTCTGATATGAGCAGCTTTGTTGACCGGGTAAAGGCGGTAACGGGCGGCAAACCGTTTGACGCGGTGATGGATTTGGTGGGTGGAGAGATGACTGACACGTTCATCGACACCATGATCTTTGATATGAATGCTCGCAGTACCTATCCGAGGTTGAGCATTGCCGGTGCCAGTGGTGGCAACATCAGCGAGATTCTTTGGACTCGTATTTACCTTTATCAGGTACAAATTTTTGGGGTGTCTCACGGTACCCGGGAGGAAGCCGATCAACTTATGGCCTGGATTCGAGGCGGGCAATTGAAGCCGGTGCTTCACGGCGCGTTCAAACTGTCGGATCTGCATCACGCCGAGGTTTATTTTGAGAATCGGGGCAGCAATTACCTCGGCAAGATCGTGATTGTTCCCGACGCGCAGTGGAACGAGCATGGCAAGCTTTTTACCCTGGGGAACGTGTGATGAAACCGGAACTGACCATTCAGTTGATGGATACCCATGCCGGTGGCGATGTCAGCCGGATTGTCACCGGCGGTATTGCTTCGCTGCCGGGGGACACCGTGCGCGCCCAGATGGAATACCTGCGGGACCATGCCGATGGCTTGCGCCGGTTGTTGCTGGAAGAGCCCTACGGTATTCCCGAGATGTCGGTAGACCTGCTGGTGCCGCCGACAGATCCACTTGCAGCGGCCGGGTACATCATCATGGAGGTGATGGGTTATCCGATTTACTCCGGTTCCAACACCATCTGCACCGCCACCGCTGTTCTGGAAGCGGGCATTGTGCCCAAGCAGGAAGGCAGGCAACAGTTTCTACTGGAATCGCCAGCCGGGCTGGTGCAAATAGACGCAACGGTGCGCGACGGGGTGGTGGAATCCATCACCTGTGAAGGTCTGCCCAGCTACATTCACACCTACAGGGCTACCGTTGAGGTGCCGAGTTTGGGGAGGGTGACTTACAGCGTTGCTTACAGTGGCGGTTTCTATGCGCTGGTAGATGCGAAAGAGCTGGGGTTTGACCTGACGCTGGACGAAGAGCGCAGGCTTGCCGAAGCGGCTCATGCCATTGTTGAAGCGGTGCAGGCGGAACGACGTTTCTCCCATCACACGTTAGGCGATGTGGGGCCCTTGCCATTCCTCCACTTCATGGGACCAGTGGAGCATGTGGGTGAAGGCTATTACCGCTCCCGTTCAGCTACTTATGTGCATCCCGGCGTTATCTGCCGCAGCACCACCGGTACCGGGACGTCGGCGCGGCTGGCCTTGATGAATTACGAAGGCAGCATCAAACCCGGTGACCGGCTGGAAACGATTTCTTTGCGGGAAACCAGCTTCATCGGCGAGTTCAGTGCTGTGGAGCAGAGCGGCGAAGTCCAGATGGTTAAGAACCAGATTACCGGCAAGAGTTATGTGATTGCCCGTTCCGATATCGTCGTCAACTGTGACGATCCCATGGTGGAGTGTGGCAGCTTGCACCACATTTTATCCGGTCAACAATAAGGCGCTAAAGGCCCACTGTGACCAAGATTGACATGGCCAGCGAAATTTGGGGCATTGTTCCGCAGACGACGCGGAGCAATAGTCGATGTGCTGACGACAAAGAAGAAGAACATTGAAAAAAATCATCACTATTGCTCTTGCCGCTTTCCTCGGCGGTTGTTCAACGCAACAAGGTGTCATTAACCTGAATGATGTGGACTCCGCTGTCATTGGCGAAAAGCCGGATGGGTACCCAAAAATGGTTATCAAGTCTCTTCCTGACCGCCCCGGCTTTTGTATTAAAGTGACAGAAAACTGGAAAGCACATGATTATCAAGGGCAGACAGTTTGGCTTAAAGATAAAAAGGTAGAGAGCCTGAACTGCCCTCGGGATCAGATTCAATGGCAAGACCGATCATTCATCCGGCGAGACCATTAGCTGGGGAGGCTGCATTTCTTCTTCGTAAGTGACATGCTCGCCCCGGTGGTAGGGGGTATCTTTTTGATCCTCGTCTACCGCCTTACCAGACTTAGATCGGTTATTTCTTGTACTCCTGCAGGTTGCAGCTATCACTTAG
Source organism: Marinobacter psychrophilus (assembly GCF_001043175.1). Classification (NCBI taxonomy): domain Bacteria; kingdom Pseudomonadati; phylum Pseudomonadota; class Gammaproteobacteria; order Pseudomonadales; family Marinobacteraceae; genus Marinobacter; species Marinobacter psychrophilus. The sequence goes on along the minus strand of NZ_CP011494.1, from coordinate 3,184,102 downwards.
TTTCTGTAGCCTTAAAACTAATTGAACGTTCAATTAATGATTTAAGAACGACAAAACATCGGATAATCATGGCAAAAGTTGGAGTAAAAGACACCCGGAAACAGCAGCTTATTCAAGCAACGATGGAGTCGATTGCCGAGCTGGGGATGCAGAAGACCACCATTATCAGCATCAGCAAACGCGCGGGAATGTCGTCGGGCATCATCAGCCATTATTTCGGTGGTAAGCAGGGTCTGATTGAAGCGGCGCTTCGATATTTGCTGGATCAGCTCGGAAAAGAGCTTCTTGAAAGTATGGAGAAGACCGACGGGTCGCCGGAACAGCGTCTTAACAGCATCGTTGATGCCAACTTTTCCAATTTCCAGCGCTCAGAACTGGCGGCAAAAACCTGGTTGAGCTTCTGGGCGCGGTCCATGCATGAGCCCGGGCTGCAGCGTTTGCAACAGATCAACAATGCGCGTCTGTATACCAACCTGCGCTACGCCTTCGCTCAAGTGATGGAGCCTACAGCAGCGACGGAGGCGGCGAGGCAAACGGCTGCGATGATAGACGGCTTCTGGCTGCGCAGTGCGTTGAGTCTGGACCCACAGGAAAGTTTCGAAGCGGGCAAGCGGCTGTGTAAGCGCTTTGTACAGGACACGCTGGTTCAGCCCCGGACAACATCCGTTAGCGTCACTGAGAGAGAACAACCGCCCGAGAGAACAATCCATTATTCACGTTAAGGTTGTATGTTTTTATGTCCCATTCAATACCTCGATTACAGAACTTCATTCACGGTCGCTTCTTTGCTAACAATACCGGTGAGGTGTTTCCAGTGGTCAATCCGGCCACGGGCAAAGTGATCTACGAAGTAGAAATAGCGGACGAATCTGTGCAGCAGGCCGCCATTGAGAGCGCCCGGGTTGGATTTACAGAGTGGGCTGCCATGCCCGCCGTGCAGCGCAGCCGCATTCTTCTAAAAGCCGTCGCATTACTGCGTGAGCGTAACGATGAGCTGGCTGCCATTGAGGTTTGGGACACCGGCAAACCCTTGCAGGAAGCGCAAGCGGTGGACATCGCAACCGGGGCCGATACTATTGAGTTTTTTGCTGGTTTGGCGCCGTCGATCGAGGGTAACCAACAGGATCTTGGCGGTGACTTCTATTACACCCGCCGAGAGCCGCTAGGAATATGCGCCGGTATCGGCGCCTGGAACTACCCGCTACAGATCGCTTGTTGGAAGTCTGCCCCGGCCCTGGCGTGTGGCAACGCGATGATCTTCAAACCGTCTGAAGAAACCCCAATGGGCGCCACCAAACTGGCTGAGATTTATATTGAAGCAGGTGTTCCCGCCGGTGTATTTAACGTCGTACAGGGCGCGGCGGAAGTCGGCTCCTGGCTGACCCACCATCCTGAAATCGCCAAAGTGTCGTTTACTGGCGAAGTAGGTACCGGCAAAAAGGTCATGGCCGCTGCGGCGACTACGTTGAAAAGTGTCACTATGGAGCTAGGTGGCAAATCCCCGCTCATCATTTTTGACGACGCTGATCTTGAGAATGCCATCTCGGCCGCCATGGTAGGCAATTTTTATACCCAGGGCGAAGTCTGCACCAACGGCACCCGAGTGTTCGTGCACGAGGATATCTACTCGAAATTCATGGAGCGCTTGTTGGAGCGCACTCGCAATAACATCCTGCCGGGCGATCCGATGAATCCGCAAACCAACTTTGGTGCGCTTATTTCTGAAAAGCATCGCGAGCTGGTATTGAGCTTTATCGCTAAAGGTGTGGCAGAAGGCGCAACGCTCCGTCATGGAGGTCACGCGTTTGAGCCGGAAGATTCCAAGGGCGGCTACTTTGTTGAACCGACCATCTTCACTGATTGCACTGACGATATGGCCATCGTGCGGGAAGAAATTTTCGGGCCGGTGATGTCGGTGCTCACGTTCAGCACCGAAAATGAAGTGATTGATCGCGCGAATTCGACTGAAACCGGACTGGCGGCAGGCGTGTTTACCAATGATATTCGCCGTGCTCATCGGGTTGTTCATCGGCTGCAGGCAGGTATTTGCTGGATTAACAGCTACGGAGCTTCGCCGGCTGAAATGCCCGTGGGCGGCTACAAACTCTCTGGTATTGGCCGCGAAAATGGCCGCGAGACGATCTCTCACTACACCCAGCTCAAAGCTGTGTATGTAGGTATGGAAGACATCGACGCACCATTTTAATTTCGGAGATATAAAGGAGAACGTGTGTGAAAGGAAACCAATATGACTTCATCATTGTGGGCGCCGGCTCTGCTGGCTGTGTGCTGGCTAACCGCCTGACCGAAGATACCCAGCGTAAGGTTTTGCTGCTGGAGACCGGTGGTAGCGACAAAAGCATCTTTATTCAAATGCCGACCGCCTTATCCATCCCTATGAACACCAAAAAGTTCGCTTGGCAGTTCGAAACCGAACCGGAGCCTTATCTGGACAACCGTCGCATGCATTGCCCACGTGGCAAAGTGCTGGGCGGATCGTCGTCCATCAATGGCATGGTGTATGTGCGTGGCCACGCCCGCGACTTTGATGAATGGGAATCGAAAGGCGCAGAAGGCTGGAATTACCAACAGGTACTGCCATATTTCAAAAAAGCGGAGACCTGGGCATTCGGCGGTGATCGCTACCGTGGCGGTGACGGTCCGTTGGGCGTAAACAACGGCAACAATATGCAAAACCCCCTGTATAAGGCCTTTATTAACGCAGGTCAGGACGCCGGTTATTTGCCTACAAAAGACTATAACGGCGCCCAGCAGGAAGGGTTTGGCAGCATGCACATGACGGTCAAAAATGGTCGTCGCTGGTCTACTGCGAATGCGTATCTGCGGCCGGCTATGGGTCGCCCCAACCTGACCGTGGTTACCCACGCTCTGGTACACAAAGTGCTTCTCGACGGTCATACCGCTACGGGTGTGCGTTACGAACAGAGCGGTAAGATCCACGAGGTAAAAGCCACTGAAGAGGTGATTTTATCGGCAGGGTCCATCGGTTCTCCGCACCTGTTGCAGCTTTCCGGCATTGGTAACCGCGAAGTTCTGGAAAAGGCCGGCATTGAGGTCAAGCACGAGCTGCCGGGGGTGGGTGAAAACCTGCAGGATCATCTGGAGTTTTATTTTCAGTTTCGATGTGAACAGCCGGTGTCGTTAAACGGCAAACTCGACTGGTGGAACAAACTGAAAATAGGCGTGCGCTGGATTCTGAAAAAAGATGGCCTTGGTGCCACCAACCACTTCGAATCTTGTGGTTTTATCCGTTCCAAAGCGGGCGTGGAATGGCCCGATATGCAATACCATTTCCTGCCTGCGGCAATGCGTTATGACGGCAAAGAAGCGTTTGACGGCGACGGATTTCAGCTGCACGTTGGCCACAATAAACCCAAAAGCCGCGGCACTGTGCACGTACATTCTGCTGATCCAAAAGAAGCGCCACGGATACAGTTCAACTATTTACAGCACGAAGCCGACCGGGAAGGTTTTCGGGCGTGCGTTCGCCTGACCCGAGAGATTATTAATCAGCCAGCAATGGATGAGTACCGCGGGGAGGAAATTCAGCCAGGTACCGCGGTTGACAGCGACGAAAAAATTGACGCTTTTGTTCGGCAGACGGTAGAGAGCGCTTATCACCCATCCTGCACCTGCAAGATGGGTATCGATGAGCATGCAGTGGTAGATCCACAAACTCGGGTTCATGGCATCAAAAATCTGCGTGTTGTGGATTCATCGATTTTTCCAACGATACCCAATGGCAACCTGAACGCGCCTACCATCATGGTTGCGGAACGCGCCGCTGATCTGATCCGGGGCAAGGAAACCCTCCAATCTTTAGAGGCACCTGTTGTTATGGATGAGCAATGGCAGGTACGTCAGCGTTCAGGAGAGGCAAAGCGGCAACAGAGCTAGCGCCGCTTCACCATCCCGGCCCGCGGCGCAATGCTCGCGGGCTTCGCAAACCACCAGGACTTTCCTATCTTTCCGCAGGACTGAAGCTGCCAGCCAGCGTTCAGGCGTGTTTAATCGAGCGATAAGGTACTTAAGTACCGTTCACCTTCCCCGCCTGTGCTGCTAACGTGAATCGATCAAACAAACTTCACGCCACCCGCAAAGGACGCTCTTATGCAACCCATCAGGCACGCACTCAAGGCGATGGCGCTTGTGGTCCTGATTGCTCTGGTGCCGACCACAACACAGGCACAGCCGGCAGACGACCAGACTCGTGTTGCCCGGGATATGATCCGGGTGCTGGAAGCCTACGCAGTGTATAAAATGGGCCAGTATGATCTGGCGTTTGAACGCTATATGACCCTGGCTAAAGATGGCAACCGCCAGGGCATACTGAACGTCGCCAACATGTACGCGGCAGGAAAAGGGGTAGAGCAAAGTGATACAAATGCCTTTCAATGGTATCTCAAACTGGCAGAGTCAGGCGACCGGTTCGGTATAGAGGAAACAGCAAAGGCTTACCGGACAGGCACGGGCGTGCAAGTGGATACGGAGCGGGCCCGGTATTGGGAACAACGCGCCGAGGTGGGGAGCTAAACCAATGGGAAGGCCTTGCAGGCCTCCCCATTCCGTTATAGAAAATCTAATTACCCGGCGCTGCTTACGATCCGAACAGGTTGTAGATAAATACGGCGCCCACAGCCACTGGCGTAATGTAGCGCACGGTGATGTACCACAGGCGGAACATAGGCTTTGACAGCGCCAGCTCCTTTTCCATCGCCTCCCGCGACATCACCCAGCCGGCGAACACGGCAACCAGCAGTCCGCCCAGGGGCAGCAGAATGTTGGCGGTGAAGAAGTCGAGAAGATCAAAGATCGTTTTGCCCTCAAGCATGCCGATCCAGCCCAGTGGCGCAAAATCGGACCAAAGGTTCAGGGAAAGAATCGACGCAATGCCAAGTAGCCAGCACACGAAGCCTGCGGCCAGCGTGCTGCGGGTGCGGTTCATGCCTTTTTGTTCTTCCAGCCATTCAACGATGGGCTCCAGCAGGGAAATGCCCGACGTCCAAGCGGCGAATATCAGCAATACAAAGAACAGGGTTCCGAACAAGCTGCCCATGGGCATCTGGCCGAATGCCAGCGGCAGGGTCTGAAAGATCAGCCCAGGGCCGGCACCGGGCTCAAGGCCGTTCGCAAACACAATCGGGAAGATGGCCAGGCCGGCAAGCAGCGCCACCCCGGTATCGATGACGCAGACGGCAATGGAGGTTTTGGCGATGGATATGCCTTTCGGCAGATAAGAGCCATAAGCCATCATCACCGCCATGCCAAGGCTTAGAGTGAAGAATGCGTGGCCCAGCGCCACCAGAATGCCCGAGGTGGTAAGTTTGGAGAAATCCGGTTGGAACAGGAATGTCACAGCTCGGCCGAACTCACCGGTGGTCATGGCGTAGCCTACAACCGTGAGCAACAGCAGGAACAAGGCCGGCATCAGAAGGGTGACTGCACGCTCAAGCCCTGCACGAACGCCCTTTGCGACCACAAACATAACCAGCGCCATAAACAGGGTGTGCCACATCAGCAGCGTTAAGGGGTCTGCCAGTAGGTCAGAGAAGATGGCGCCAATGGCATCCGCAGATTGGCCTGTGAGTTGCCCGCTGGCTGCTGTGCCCACATAGGATACCGCCCAGCCACCAATCACCGAGTAGAACGACAAAATCAGGAAGCCGGCGATCACTCCGATGACACCGACCATGCGCCAGGCCGGGTTCAACCTGTCGTGACCGGCAATCGCTTTGAGGCTGTTAACCGGGCTGCGACCGCCGCGGCGACCAATCAACACTTCGGCCATCATGATCGGTAGGCCAATCGCGGCGATGCACAGAAGATAAACCAGTACAAAGGCGCCACCGCCATTTTCACCGGTGATGTAGGGGAATTTCCAGATATTACCCAAGCCCACGGCAGAGCCCGTGGCCGCAAGAATAAAAGCAAAGCGTGAGGACCATAGCCCCCTTTTGGCGTTGGAGCCTTCTTTTGCTTCCACCGTGGGCGCTTGTGATTCAGACATATTTTTTCCTGTTAGATCGTTGTTTTTGTTTCAAAGAGCAGACGTCGTGAATGGATCACCGCCCTGTAAAGCAAATGCCGTTCATTATCCAACGTTAACAAGCCGCTCGGGCGACGCCGCCGATGATCACCGATTTGCCGCCGCAGAGGTCAAGATTGGCCAGCGCGAATTTGTAAGTCATGCCATTCGAAAGGCGCAGCACATCGCGCAGGGCTTCTTCATCGCTGGGATAGGGGAACATTCTGCAACCGCCCAGAACGGGACCACGAGAGGTGTTGTGTGCGGCTACAATAGCTTTGAGCCTGGATCTCCCAAAGGGGATTGCCCTTGTGGGGTCGGGTTGACTGTAAGCTAATCGCTGTGAGCTCGGGGGTCAATCGTTAACCGGAAAATCTCCTCCAAACCCAAGTTCATTTTGGAACCTTTTGCTTTACCCGCTCTATGGCTGGAAAATAGGCGCGTTCCGGATGTCAGTCACTACTCCACGTTTATAAGGCTATTTGCATGCGTTCTGCGTTCCAGATTTATGTTGTGCCCGCCGTGTTTGTATGGCTCTGGAGCACCGGGTTTATTGGTGCCAAGTACGGCTTACCCTACGCCGAACCTTTCACGTTGTTGCTTTACCGGATGCTGTTCACGCTGGTGCTGTTGGGCGTGCTGGCTCTAGTGCTAAAGGTTACCTGGCCGTCTTGGCGCGGGGCGGGACACACTGCGGTTACCGGTTTGCTGGTGCATGGCTGTTACCTGGGCGGTGTCTATTACGCTATTCAGGGTGGCATGCCGTCCGGGATTATTTCACTGATTGTTGGGCTGCAGCCGCTGGTCACGGCGTTGGCGGCGGTGGTGATATTGCGTGAGTCGGTTACGCTGCGGCAGTGGGTGGGTTTGTCGCTGGGATTGCTGGGCGTAAGCCTGGTGCTGACGGAAAAGCTGGGTGGCGGGCCCGGAATAGAGGGCTTTCCCCTGTGGACTCTGGGGTGGGCGATGCTGTCATTGTTCGGTATTTCGGTAGGCACGGTTTACCAGAAGCGCCATGGTGAGAGCGTTAACCTGGTAGCGGGAACCTTTATTCAATACAGTGCCGCCGCAGTGTTTTTCGCGATCGGTGCGTTCGCGCTTGAAACCCGTGAGGTAGTCTGGAATATCCAATTACAGTTGTCTATGGCGTGGCTGGTGTTCGGGGTATCGATCGGTGCCATTCTATTGCTCATGTTGCTGATTCGTCGGGGTGCGGCGTCGCAGGTGGCCAGTCTGTTTTATTTGGTGCCGCCGGTCACCGCGCTGCAAGCCTTTTGGTTGTTCGATGAGCGCCTGGGCGCCTTGGCCATAGCCGGTGGTGTGGTGTCTATCACCGGTGTGGCACTTGCGGTTACGGGGCGCAAACAACCGGCGCAGTGACCCTATCGTGCGCCAGCTTTTTTCAGTCGGCGGACAAGACACACTTAAATGCAATGTTTAACCTGACACGGAGCACACGGGCTTTTACAGTAGGTTAATGCTGAACGTTTCGAGGGCAATTCCAATGACATGGCGATCGCTGTTAACGCTGTTGACTATCGCGATACTGTTTGGCCTTGGCGGCTGTGCCAGCACTCAGAATCTTGGTACATCAGACAACAATCGCTGGCAGCCGTCAGAATCGCCCGCTACCGTTAGTGAAATGGCGACAGCCCAGCAACTTTGGCGGGTGTTCGACCGTTATGAAGGCACGCCTTATCGCTACGGAGGTACGTCTGCCAGTGGTTTTGATTGCTCTGGTTTCATCACCACTGCATACCACGAAGCCATAGGGCGCCGTTTACCCCGCACCACTCATCAGATGCTGGCTGCCGGAGAAAGAGTTCCCCTGGACGACCTGCGCACCGGCGATCTGGTGTTTTTTACGATAAAGGGAAAGGATCAGCATGCAGGCATCTACATGGGCGATGACAGTTTTATTCACGCATCGACATCGTCTGGCGTTATGCGTTCATCCCTTAATGGCTTCTACTGGCGCGGCCGGATCAGTCAGGCTCGAAGATTTTATTAGTCTTCGGTCTGGATGCCACCGGCTCCCCTTCAATAAATAATGGTGTATTTAAAGCATGAGTGAAGAACAACCGAATAGCCCGTTGCACGGAGTGACGCTTGAGAAGATTGTGACCAGGCTGGAACAGCATTACGGCTGGGAGGGGTTGGCTCAAAGAATCAACATAAATTGTTTTAAGAGCGATCCGTCCATCAAATCGTCGTTGAAGTTTTTACGCAGAACCCAGTGGGCCAGAGATAAGGTTGAAGACCTGTATCTATCAACATTTGAAGGAAATCATACGGGGAAGGTGTGACTACAATGGGTGCTGGCGCGCCCGAAAGGGCGGCCAGCGTTTGCGTCTAAAGCTTGGTTACAAAGGTGCGTGCCTGGTACAGGGCCAGGCCACTGAGCACAATAATAACGGCAACGGCGAGCATGTCAGCCCCCGGATAACCCCAGAAATCAGACATGGTGTCTCCTTGGTCAAAATTTTAGGTGGCACCGGCTATCAGGCCAGTGCGGTGTCGCGCATCCGTTGACGACCGAAGTCGTTGAGCCTGAATTTGAACAACACGCGGCCAGCGCCAAAATAGGCTTGATGATCGAGCTCTTCCTCAACGCTTTCGATAATGCCGCTGGAGAACAGGTCAGTCAGTGTGACGCGGGTATTGCCGCGCCAGTAGGGACCACTGAGGCCGTATTCACTCATCACCGCATCGGCGATTTGCCAGTCCCAGATGCCGCCATGCTGCCGGTCATGTATCAGCTGTAGAATGCGGCCTTTCATGTGTAATTTATTCATGGTTTGCTCCAGTGATCATGAGCTGGCCGCACTCGCGGTGGCGGTGGACGTTTTGGTGTCGCTCGACACGGCACGGACTACCTCAAGCACTTCGTCGCTTTCCGTGAACATGACAAACCCGCCTATTACGAACAGAGCCAAGCCTGCAAGGAAGTTCCAATCCGGAAATTCGAGGGTGAATGCGGCGAGGAAGATAACGGCAAAAAGCCCGTACAACGCCGCAATCGCTTGCCCTCGCCCAACGCCTATCAGTGGGAAAGATTTGTACCAGGAGACATAGCAGAACGCGAAGCTCACGCCCGCCAGCATCAGCCAGCCGATGACCGCCCAGTTAAATGTGGCGATGACCAGTTCAACAACCGGTTGGTCAGTGAAGAGGTAGATCGCTGGTAAAATCAGCACAACCCAATACAGGACTTCGGCCGTGAACCTCACCGTAATACCCACATCCGGATCGGCCACATCTAGACCGCGGCCTGCGATTGCGCCCTCTACACCCCAGCCAATGGCAGCCATTGCGCCGCCCAGATAGCCAAGCCAGCCGGCGTCGCCGGTGCCTGTGATTTCAGCAATAATGCCGGGTGCATAGACTGTCACGCCACCTGCCAGGATGATAAAAATACCGACCGCTGCGCGTTTGGTGATCTTCTCCTGATACCAGAGCCTGGCCAGGGTGGCGCCGATGATGGGATACATCAGCGCTGAAATGGCCGCGAAGGCCCCGCCAATGTAGCCTATCGCCAGATACGAGCCAAAGATGGCCATCGGGCCGCCGAATATGGCGCCGATAAAGAACCACTTGGATATAAAACGCATCTGTCTGATGGTGCGAACATATTCCCCCAGTTTGCCCAATACCCCGTTCCAGACAAACAGAAAAAACAACACGGCAATGGCGTTGAAGGTGGTCAGCACCGCCGCAGCCAGCAGAAACTGGGCGTTGGTATCGAAACTCAAGTTAATATAGGGCGCTTCAAACCACACCGCGGAGCCTGGCACATACCAGGCACCCCAGAGCACGGCGGCCCACATAGCCCACATAAAGCCCCAGCGTATGCTGCTGGAGGTGAACCGCGACCGAGCCTGGCTCAGGCTTGGTTGATTCATACAGTCTCCTTTGCTGGCTGCTCTTGCTTCACCTTGAGGAAGGCTTCCAGCGAATCGTCCATCGCATCCATCCAGGGCGTATGGTGTGCCGGCGCCAGGGTGCCCGTCAGCGTGGAGCGGTAGCTCTTGTTGCGGTAGCCAAGAATGTCCGCTTCCTTATCGTGTTCCCATTGCTTGAAAATACCGGCAACGGCGGTTACATCGAACGCTGGGTAGTCGGTAGATTCAAGCAGATCCTGTATGTACGCGGCCTGAAAATCTATCTCGTCGACGGGATCGACGAGCTTCAGTTCACGGGCGACCCATTCACGGCTATCGGCCGCCATGGCGTCGTCTGCCGGCAGTGTGATGCGGCCGAGCATGACATCACGGGCATACCAGGCCTGGGCATCGAACATGTTGAAAGTGTAGTATTGATCCTGCATGCCAAGGAATATCAGCTTGGGATTGGCCAGGGAAACGATGCCCTTGTACAGGCCTTCCGGGTACATCCGGTTGTGCGTGGTCAGCGTCAGTTCGTTGGGCAGAAACGGGAAGTGATGCTGGTACCCGGTACAAAGAATGATCGCGTCAACTTTTTTGCTGGTGCCATCCTTAAAATGGGCCGTCTTGCCGATCACTTCCGTTAACAACGGCAGTTCGGTGAAGGATTCTGGCCAATCGAAGCCCATGGGCTGTGAGCGATAGCTGAAGGTGACCGATTTGGCGCCGTACTTGTGGCACTGTGTGCCTATGTCTTCTGCGGAATAGCTGCTGCCGATCAGCAAAAGATCCTTACCTTTGAACTCGCAAGCGTCGCGGAAATCGTGGGCGTGCAGCACACGGCCGGGAAACTGCTCCAGACCTTCAAAATAGGGCACGTTGGGGGTCGAAAAGTGCCCGGTAGCAACGATGACATGGTCGAACTCTTCGGTGTTCAGTTTGTCCTGTTTTAGGTCTCGCACGGTCACCGCGAACTTGCCGCTGGTTTCGTTGTAGTCAACCCAGTGCACCGCGGTATTAAAGCGAATGTACTGTCGCACATTGCTCTTGGCCACACGGCCCATAATGTAGTCGCGCAGCACGGCGCGGGGCGGGTAAGACGGGATGGGGCGCCCAAAATGTTCCTCGAAGCTGTAGTCCGCGAACTCCAGACATTCCTTGGGGCCGTTTGACCATAAATAGCGGTACATGCTGCTGTGAACGGGCTCGCCATAGGCGTCCAGGCCCGTGCGCCAGGTGTAGTTCCAAAGACCGCCCCAGTCATTCTGTTTTTCGTAGCATACGATTTCGGGGATATCTGCACCGGCGTCGCGGGCTGCTTCAAAAGCACGTAATTGGGCCAAGCCGCTTGGGCCTGCACCTAAAATGGCAATTTTAAAACTCATAATGTTTCCTGTTTAGGGCGTTGTATCGAGCACCGGGCGAGAGCGGCCAGGGCGACAACTTGGAAGCGAAAAAGGGCTCAGCTTTGAACGGTAACGATCAAGCCACGAGGTTTCGCAGTGAGACACACCAAATTCGGATTGACCGATGGCGGAATAGGACATAGACGGCAACTGTCCGAAGAGACAGGGCGTCAGGCGTGGGAAGACCACAGATCTGCATGCAAGATGTCGAGAAAACGCTGGAGGGAAGCGCTCGGATGGCTAAAGCATATTGAAAATGCTTTGTAGCTCGCACGTCAGAGCCGCACCTTAGCACATCTGGGGCTGCGACGTTTTGCTGGGTGCCAGTTCACGATCGAGAAGCTAAAGTTACTCCTTACAATGCCGATATATCACTAACAGAAAAAGAAATTTTGTATTGACTCAAATCAAGCAACTCGATTATATGTCTTACTTTTATACGTAAGTGCCCGACAACACCAATGGAGACTACATTTTGAAGTTCAATTTGTCCTGGCGTCAGAAGTTCCAGATGCTCATCATCGCAACACTGACTGGTATGACTATTATTGCCGGGGCCATTCTCTGGGGATTAGAGACCGTTTCATCTTCCTATGAGTCCGTTTATCAGATATCACGCTACCAAACCAGTGCGAGTAATCTTGCCAGTAAATGGAACGCTGTTGAAAAACAGCTCACCACGCTCTCCGGGGATGACCAGAGTGAGTTGCTGGCAGATTTTGATGAGCTCACATCAGACGCCAAGGCACTGCAACGCCAAGCAAATCAGCTGAACGATCCAGGAAGTATCCGCTTTGCAGAATCCATTCATACGGAAGCCAAACGTTATGTGACGCTGCGTCGGGAATGGCTGCAGCAGATGAATGTGCTCGGTTTTTCTGATTCGGCCGGAATTCGCCAAGAGCTCGCTGTCGTTATGGCAGAGCTCCAGACGCTGTCCCTTAGCCTGACTGATGAGGCTATTAATGAAATCGAGAGCACATCCGGTAATTACATTAGCACTCGCAATCCCGCGCTGGCGGAAGCTTCAAGCCGAGCCATTAAGGTTATGGAAGACATTGTTGAAGAGTACGATTGGCGAGACATCGATATTGGCAAGAACACGAGCCAGTACCGTGCCGTGTTTGACCGGGCTGATGCCGTTCTGCAGCAAATTGCCACCACTTCCAACAATGCGGAACAAGCCGGCGGTAACCTTCAGCAACAAGTTATAGCGCAAGCTGAGACTCTGCAATCCGGTCTGATAGCGAGCACTCTTTTGAGCGCCGAAAACGCCAAAGTGTCGGCCAAAATGGTCAGCATTGGCTCTATTTTACTGTTTGCACCTTTGTTAGTTCTGGTGCTGTTCCTTACCTCGCGAGCTCTGGTTAGCCAGCTCAACCTGGTGGTTGAGCTCTTGTCGCGGGTGTCAGAGGGCGACCTCACCAAGAAACTGTCACTTGGCGACAATGATAACGATGAATTCAACGTTCTGGGCAGTGCTACCAATCAGATGATCGACAAAATCGGCGTGCTGATGCGAGAGTCTATTGCGGGCACACGGGATTTGATCGAGGTTCATCATGAGCTTGAAAAAACCATGGTTCGACTGACGCAGAACAACGAAATAGTTGAATCCCAAACCATTCTGGCAGCCACTGCCAGTCAGCAAATATCCGTCACCCTGAACGATGTTGCCGAACGCACATCGCAGGTGGGTATTGCAACTCAAGCCGCCAACGAGTCGGCGCAGTCAGGGGCTCGCGTGGTTGAAGACAGCGTGGCCTCAGTGCGCCTGTTGTCAGGCGTGATTCAAGATACCCATGGCCATGTCAAACTGCTCACTCAGGCCAGTGCCAAAGTCACCGGCATTATAGGCGTTATCAACAGTTTGGCGGACCAAACCAATCTGCTGGCGCTCAACGCTGCAATTGAAGCTGCTCGGGCGGGTGACGCAGGGCGCGGCTTTTCAGTGGTGGCTGATGAAGTTCGCACCCTGGCACAAAAAACCGTTGCCGCCACCACCAACATTGTTGGCATTATTGACGAGCTCAACTTGCAGACCGCCAGCATGGACACCCTCGCTAGCAACGGGCTCAAAATCGCGAAAGAAGGTGAACACCATGCGTCGCAGATTGCAGGCGCTATGGGTGGGGTGGCTCAATCGATTGTTACCCTGAACTCAGAAATGGATCAGGTGGTGGTTGCCGTGGAGGAAATTTCCGTCACCACTGAGGACATTGCGCAAAAAATGGAAGAAATCCGCGGGCAGAGTGTCGAAACGCAAGCCATTGGCGCTGAGCTTGGCAGGCAGAATCAGCGTTTGTCCGAGCAGGCTAACGTGATTTCCGAAAGCACACGGCGCTTCAGCGTCTAGCCAGTTGGGGTCTGGTGCAGCGAGGCCCAACTGGTTTGATTTTTGATGTTTTGTGATTCGGTAAAAAGCCAGTTTTTTGCGAGTGTTCAGAGAGAGTAAGTCTGAAAGCGTTTTTTCGTCAAAGCGAAAATCCGCCATCCACCGCAATAGCTTGCCCGGTCACGTGGGCGGCGCTGGCCAAATACACCGCAAGTTGTCCCATGTCTTCCGGCGTTTGGGCTTCGCCCTGGGGAAGCAGTGTTTTTTGGTGACGCTCCCACGACTCTTCCTCCGATTCGCCGTCTTGAGCCCAGGCCGCTGACAAGCCATCTGGCCCGCGCCACATGCCAGTTCCGACAATGCCAGGGCATAATGCGTTGACCGTCACGCCTTCCGCTGCGACTTCCTTGGCGACAGCGTTGGTAAAGCCAATAACTGCGAATTTCGAGGCGGAATAATGGGACAGATTCGGAAAGCCGACTTTACCCGCGATAGACGCGATATTAATGATGCGCCCGAATTTGCGCGGCCGCATAACCGCCAGTTCGGCCTGGGTACACAGAAACACGCCGCGAGCGTTGACGTTCATCACTTGGTCCCAAGCGTTCGCAGACAGTTCGGCGATAGGGTGTATGCTCAGAATGCCCGCGTTGTTTACGGCAATGTCGATAGGCCCCATCTGCTCCTCGGCCTGTTGCATCATTTTATGAATGGAGTCCGGGTCTGTAACGTCCACTTCCAGTGCTAAGCTTTTACGCCCCAGTTGTTGGACTTTTTCTGCGGTTTGCCGGGCAATGTTAATGTCCAGATCTGCCGCTACAATATTGGCCCCAGCCTCCGCCAGTGACATGGCGATACCCTGTCCAATACCTCGTCCGGCACCGGTGATTAACGCTGTTTTTCCTTCCAGAATCATACCTTTTCCTTTATTTCGCCTGGGGCGCTTGGTTTTGCCCGTTGATGAACATGCGCGGCCATAAATATGACGCTAAAAATCAACGCACAAAGCGGCAGCACTATTTCAACCTAGCTGGCAAAGACGTTGCGCGCCACCGCGCGGGGATAAGTTGGGCGTGATTTGGCACCGATCTGTTTTCGATTCATCGAGATTTCTGTTGTGCACAATAATCTGTTGTTCGCAATAAAGCGTAAGACGGACATTGTCCTAAAGTTGCACTAGGATATAGATAGCATTCATCCGGTTCATCGGTTCAGCTGAAGGATATCTACACATGAAGATCGGTATTCCAAAGGAAATTTACCTAGACGAGCGACGGGTTGCGGCAACGCCACCCTCGGTGCATAAGCTGATTGGGCTGGGCTATCAGGTTACGGTAGAGACGGGTGCAGGTGAGGCAGCGCACTATCACGATTTGGCCTATGAGGCTGTGGGCGCGAACATTGCAGCGGACGCCGGCGCTTTGTGGAGTGACTCGGACTTTATTCTGAAGGTTCGTGCACCCATGGAAAATCCGGCGCTGGGACAGCACGAAGCCGATCTAATGAAGGAAGGTGGATTTCTGGTCAGTTATATCTGGCCGGGGCAGAACCCTGAGCTTCTGGAAAAGCTTTCCACCCGTAAGGTGACTACTTTCGCTATCGACAGCCTGCCGCGAATCAGCCGGGCCCAGAAAATGGATGCGCTAAGCGCCATGGCGAATATTGCCGGATACCGCGCGGTGGTGGAGGCGGCGAGTCATTTCGGGCGCTTCTTTACTGGCCAGATGACAGCCGCGGGAAAGGTACCGCCAGCCAAAGTGATGGTCATAGGTGCCGGCGTAGCCGGGCTTGCGGCTGTAGGCGCTGCCAACAGCTTGGGCGCGATTGTGCGAGCGTTCGACACCCGGCTGGAAGTCAAAGAACAGATTGAAAGTATGGGCGCCGAATTCCTGCAACTGGATTTTGGTGATGAAGAAGGCAGTGGCACTGGCGGTTACGCCAAGCAGATGAGCGACGAGTTCATTAAGGCCGAGATGGCGCTGTTCGCGGAACAGGCTAAAGAAGTCGACATTATTATTACCACCGCTCTTATTCCAGGCAGGCCCGCACCCAAGCTTATTACCGCGGACATGGTGAAATCCATGAAACCTGGCAGCGTGATTGTCGATTTGGCGTCCGAGCGTGGTGGTAACTGCGAACTCACCGAGCCTGGCAAAATTGTCGAGAAGCACGACGTTACGCTGATCGGCTACACAGATCTGCCAAGCCGTATGGCCAAAGTGGCCAGTGACCTTTACTCCACCAACCTGTTTCACCTTGTTACCGAACTGACCCCAGAGAAAAACGGCCAGCCAAAGGTAAACATGGAAGACGATGTTATCCGTGGTCTGACCGTGGTGCTGGAATCAGAAATAACCTGGCCACCGCCGCAACCGCAAACGCCGGTCAGTCCCAAGGCTGCGCCCGGCACGGAAGAGCCCTCAGCGGAACAGAAGGCAGCGGCGCGCAAGAAGTCTGACCGCCGCAGTTTAATCGGTAAGGGCGTACTGTTGATTGTCACCGTTGCCGCGCTCTATGGCATTGGCGCCCATGCACCGGATAGCTTTCTGAGGCACTTTACTGTGTTCGTGCTGGCGTGTTTTATTGGCTATCAGGTTGTCTGGAATGTAACGCCTTCTTTGCACACACCGTTGATGAGTGTGACCAACGCCATCAGCGGCATTATCGTGATTGGCGCTATATTGCACCTGGCTCAGGCGGAGAGTCTTGCGGTCGGAATCATGGCGTTTGTGGCGGTGCTGATTGCCAGCATCAACGTAGGGGGTGGCTTTCGGGTTACCCATCGCATGCTTAAAATGTTCCGCCGCTAGGAGGCACCCGCTATGAGTTCAGGACTTGTGAGTGTGGCCTATGTGGTCGCCAGCGTATTGTTTATCCTCAGCCTTGGAGGCTTAAGCCACCAGGAATCATCGCGCCGCGGCAACCTTTACGGGGTTGCCGGCATTCTCATTGCGCTAGTGGCTACGGTGGCCAGCGTTAGCGACAGCGGGTTGGTTGTTATTGTGATTGCAGTGCTGGCGGGGGCCAGCATTGGCATTGTTATCGCCAATAAGGTGGAAATGACCCAAATGCCACAGTTGGTGGCGCTGCTGCACAGCTTTGTCGGCTTGGCTGCGGTGCTGGTGGGCTTTTCTGGTTACATCGAGCCGCTGAAACAAACAACCGGTGCCGAGCAAACCATTAAGCTGGTGGAAGTGCTTCTAGGAGTATTCATTGGTGCTGTCACCTTCACCGGCTCACTGATTGCCTGCGGCAAACTGAATGGCCGTATCGACAGCAAAGCTCTTACATTGCCAGGTAGGCACCTGATAAACCTGGCAGCGCTATTGGCGACGGTACTGTTGGGCGCCTGGTTCCTTGGCACCGACAGCATGTCCGTGGGCGTGATTGCACTGGTACTGATGACGCTGATTGCCGCCGCTTTGGGTGGGCATTTAATCATGGCCATTGGCGGTGCTGACATGCCAGTAGTGGTATCGATGCTCAACAGCTATTCCGGCTGGGCCGCCGCGTCTATTGGTTTCATGCTGGGCAATGACTTGCTGATCGTAACCGGTGCGCTGGTTGGCAGCAGCGGCGCGATCCTAAGTTATATTATGTGCAAAGCCATGAACCGGTCGTTTGTCAGCGTTATTTTGGGTGGCTTCGGTCAAACCAGCAGCAGTTCTGCCGCTGCCGGATCTGATCAAACCGCTTTGGAAACCAACATTGACGAGGTGTGTGAGGAGCTGCGTAACGCCGATTCGGTGATTATCGTACCGGGTTACGGCATGGCCGTAGCCCAGGCCCAGAATGGGGTTAGTGAGATGACCAAACTGCTCAAGGCGCGCGGAACAACGGTGCGTTTTGGCATTCATCCGGTTGCAGGCCGACTGCCCGGGCACATGAACGTACTGCTGGCGGAAGCGAATGTGTCTTACGACATCGTGCTGGAGATGGACGAAATCAACGGCGATTTCCCGCAGACCGACGTGGTGCTGGTTATCGGTGCTAACGACACAGTGAACCCGGCGGCAGCAGAAGATCCTGGCAGCCCGATCGCCGGCATGCCGGTGCTTGAGGTTTGGAAGGCGCGGCAGGTAGTGATTCTTAAACGCGGTATGGCCACGGGTTATGCCGGGGTGGAAAACCCGCTGTTCTTCAAAGACAACTCCCGCATGCTCTTTGGCGATGCCAAAGACAGCATCGATAAACTGGTGGGTGCGTTGCGGGGCTGAGTGATTTGACCCTCTCTGCCATAGAGAGGGTATGCTTTGGTTAGACTCAGTAAAGCTTGGTGAGGGATTTACGGGCGAAATCGTCCACCTCGCCAAGTCGCCCTTCCTTCACTTTGGTGAGCCATTCCGGGTCTTGCAGCAGTGCTCTGCCGACAGCAATAAGCTCGAATTCGTGGTTGTTCATGCGCTTTACCAGCTCGTCGATACCCGACTGTTCAACCGACTCTTGCTTGCTGGCCATAGTGCCGCTAATGAAATCTTCGGTCAGGCCAACGCTGCCAACAGACATGGCGGGCTTGCCCGATAGCTTCTGAGTCCAACCTGCAAGATTAAGGTCAGAGCCTTCGAATTCCGGTTCCCAGAAACGGCGAGTTGAGGCATGAAAAATATCCACACCGGCTTCAACTAACGGCTTGAGGAACTGCTCGAGCTGTTCCGGGCTGTGCACCAGTTTTGCGCCATAGTCTTGCTGCTTCCACTGGGAAAAACGCAGCATGATGGGGAATTTGGGGCCCACACGGTGGCGAATCGCTGCCACAATCTCGACCACGAAACGCAGGCGGTTTTCCATGCTGCCGCCGTACTCGTCATCTCGCTGGTTGGTGCCTTCCCACAGAAACTGGTCAAGCAGATAACCGTGGGCGCCGTGAATCTCCACGCCGTCAAATCCCAGCGCTTTGGCGTCTTGTGCGGCGTCGGCAAACGCGGTCACAACATTATCGATGTCTTCTTTGTTCATTGCCCTGCCGCTCGGCTTGCCGGGCGCAAACAGACCTGACGGGCTGTAGCCGGGAACCGAGGGATCTGGCGCTGCGCCTTCTTTGCGCACAGAGCCCACGTGCCAGAGCTGCGGGAAGATAGCGCCACCGCCTTCGTGCACGGCATCGACTACCTTTTTCCAGCCTGCCAGCGCATCAACACCGTGAAAAGTGGGTACATCGGGATAACCACTGGCCGCGGGATGATTCACGGTGGTGCCCTCCGTAATGATCAGGCCCACACCGGCTTCGGCACGGCGCCGATAATAGGCAACCACGTTCTCGCCGGGAACGCCGTTGGGCGAGAAACTCCGGGTCATGGGTGCCATGGCAACGCGGTTGCGGAGTGTCAGGTTATGAACGTTGAAAGGTTCAAACATGGGGCCCAGGTTCATGGTCATTCGTTACGACTCCTTGAAGCATTTCGATGTTGAATCGGATGGTGGGGAAAGCCAGTAGCTACCTCACTAATTTGGTCTCTTAACGCAACTTTATTTAATCTGGTTTCAATATGCAACCGAATTCTGTAAACTTTAACGTATGGCTAAAAAACGTTTTGATGATTCGAACTGCTCCGTCGCCCGTGCCTTGAATCAAGTAGGAGACTGGTGGTCTCTGCTTGTTGTGCTGCACGCCATGTATGGCACTCGGCGTTTCGTGGACTTTCAGCAAGAGCTGGGTATCGCCAAAAATATCCTGTGCGACCGCTTGGCCCGCCTGGTGGACAACGGTGTGTTGAAAAAAGTAGATGTTGGCGAACACGGCTCCCGCTTCGAGTACCGGCTTACCGAGAAAGGCCGGGATCTGTTTCCGGTGGTTATTGCCCTGCGTCAGTGGGGAAACAAGTGGAATCCCGGGTCCGACGACGCCTCGTTGGATTTGCACGACAGGACAACAGGGCAGCCGATCCAAATGGTTCAGGTACAGAACGCCGAAGGTGAGCCTATTACTGTGCGGGACGTTTTCGTATCGGCGTCGCCGGTGCCCGGCACCAAAAAAGACTCTGCCTGATAATCTGCAAGTCTTAGGCCTTCTGCTTGGCCCGTTAGCCTTTTTAGCACTCTCTGCGAGAGTCCCAGGTTTTGTGAAAATGACGTAACTCAAGCATGATGAACGCCTGCGGATTCCAGCTACAGGCGTTGGGCGCCACGCTGGCGACATAATGAACACAAGGTGAGTTTATGGCATTGCGATACTGGGTAGTTTTGACGATCCTGATTGGCGGTTTCGTTGCGTTGTTGCCCGGCATATACATGCGTTTGGCTGCGGGTGATCCGCACATGACAGGCGCTCTGCTGGGCGGTCTGTTTGCCGCTGGTGCGACGGCACTGGGTACAATTCCTGCCATTTTGACGCGCCAGCTTTCGCAGCGTCTTATCGATACGCTAATGGGCTTTGGCGCCGGGGTTATGCTGGCAGCAACGTCGTTTTCATTGATTATACCGGCACTGGACGCTGCCGCTGATCAGGGCGCAGGTTCCTGGCTGGCCGGGGGTATTGTTGGCGGTGGCATCATACTGGGCGCTTTGGGCTTGCTGATGATTGAGCGGGTTGTGCCCCATGAGCATTTTGTCAAAGGCCTTGAAGGCGGCGCCCGATCCGAAACCAATATTGAGCAGGCAACAAGGCTTAAGCGGGTCTGGCTTTTTGTTACGGCAATCGTATTGCACAACTTTCCTGAAGGCATGGCGATTGGTGTTTCATTTGCCGGCCCGGACCTGGTGGGTGCAAAGGCCCTGGCGGTGGGTATTGCGATACAGGATATTCCCGAAGGCTTTGTGGTTGCGTTGGCCTTGATGAGCGTTGGTTACAGCAAAGGGTTAGCGATTGGCGTTGGTGCTCTATCTGGTTTAGTGGAACCTGTCGCGGCCCTGTTGGGCGTCGCCTTGATCGGCCTTTCGGTTCATCTTCTGCCCTGGGGGTTGGCGATTGCGGCCGGCGCAATGCTGTTTGTGATCAGTCATGAAATCATTCCCGAGTCCCATCGTGCCGGGCATGAAAGCTGGGCAACGGGTGGGCTTATAATCGGGTTTGTTTTAATGATGCTTCTCGATACAGCACTCTGAACACCAAGCTTCTGGTTCTGGCTCTATCACCGATGAATCAAGAATAGGGTGATCGCAACGACCGAGCCGTTGCTATAGGCGAGGATGAAGGGGGGGTGGGCCAGTCTCCCTTTGCTGTCGCTGACCGCTTTTTTTTGTCTATAGTAAACCCATAACCAAATCTTTGCCTTGCAACCGTTTATAGCGTGTTGTCATCAAAACATCTTTTATCTGTCCTCTAGAATTCACAATTCGTCTGTAGCCTTTCGGCCATGGTTTACAACTCTGGTCTGGTGAAAGCTATGTCGAAGAAAGTGATACTGGTAGTGCTGGATGGTCTTGCTTATGAGACTGCGCAACAGTGTATGGGATTTTTGCAGGGGCTAACGGAGCAGGGCAAGGCAACACTGTACAAAATGCAGTGCGAGTTGCCGTCGATGTCACGGCCTTTGTATGAGGCAATTTTGACCGGTGTTGCCCCGGCGGACAGCGGTATTGTTCACAACCACATTATTCGTAATTCTGATCAACAGGGTGTTTTCAGTTTTGCCCGTAGGGCCGGGCTGACGACGGCTGCAGCGGCGTACCATTGGTTTAGCGAGTTGTATAACCGCAGTCCTTACGATGCAGTGCGGGATCGATTTACCAACGATCCGGAGCAGCTGATCCAGCACGGCATTTTCTATCACCAGGACACCTATCCAGACAGCCATCTTTATCTGGATGCCGAATGGTTGCGCCGTCACCACGATCCTGATTTTCTTTTAGTGCATTCGATGAATATTGACGATGCCGGACACCGGGCCGGGTTAGACAGTGCTCATTATCGCAATACCACTCGCCACGCGGATACTCACCTTTCGGTGCACCTGTTGCAGTGGCTGCAGGCTGGTTATCAGATTTTGGTGACCGCAGACCACGGCATGAATAACGACAAGAGCCACGGCGGTATTTTGCCCGAAGAGCGTGAAGTGCCGTTGTATGTATTAGGTGATTCCTTTTCCCACGACGCCGCTGCTGCACCTCGCCAGCTTGAGCTGTGCGGCACTGTTTGTGAACTTTTGGGTATCAAAGGCCACAACAAACCGGTGGCAACTTCTCTCATAAGCACCGGGTTGTAGCAGTGACTCTGGCGATCTTCGATCTGGATGAAACCCCGTCAGCCGGGGACAGCAGCATGCTGTTTTGCGAATGCTGTAATCGACTGTGCTCGATCTTGGTAACGCTTACTCAACTGAAATACAAACCTCAACTGAAGACCAAACGTCAATACGACAGGAGTAAACCCATGTCTAGACTTTTCATCGCAGGCGCAATAGCACTGATGGCGAGCAATGTAGTGGTTGCATCGTGCCTTCCCGTTACCGGACCTGATGCAGGTGGTGTCTACCCAAACATATTTGAGAAAATCGAATTTGAAACCCTGCAGGACTGCACACTGAGCTTCAGTGAAAACCCGGCAATCAAGCAATTGAACAGCCGTATTGCCGGCAATGCAGAGTTGTTGCCTCTGGCCCAGCGCCTGCCGCTGGAACCCTTGATTATTGTGCCTTATCAGAGCATCGGTCAGTACGGGGGTGTGCTGCATGGAACCTCCAAAGCGACTGAGTCTGGCACCTCTGATTTGTTGTCTGTTCGTCACGTCAACCTCGTCCGGTTCAGCGATGATTTAGCGACGGTGGTGCCTAACGTTGCGAAATCCTGGGACTGGAATGCCGATTTCACGGTGCTGAAAGTAACGCTGCGTCAGGGCCATAAGTGGTCTGACGGAGCACCTTTCACCGCTCATGATATTGCCTTCTGGTACAACAATATCCAGATGGATCGCAATGTTATCGAGAAGTCGAAAGATCGCTTTCTTTCTGCAGGTAAGCCGGTGAAAGTCGAAGCGCTGGATGACACCACAGTTCAGTTTGTGATGAATGAACCTGCGCCGGGCTATCTGGATAACTTTGCCCAAGATTATGCTCAGCCATTCCTGCCCAAGCACCTGTTAGAAAAATTTCATCCGACGTTTAATAAAGACGCCGACAAGTTGGCCCAGTCTCTGGGTTTTGACAATGGGTACGCGCTGGTTAACTTCTATTACGGTCAATCTGACTGGAAAGATATTCCGACTCCACTGTTGAAAGACAAAGCAGCGACTGTGCGCCTGGTTAACGCGGGTTACACCGCTATTATGCCAAGCCTTGAGTCTCATCTGGTCGTTGAAGATAGCCTTGAAAGACGTCACCTGGTGGCTAACCCGTACTTCTTCCAAGTGGATACGGCCGGTAATCAGTTGCCTTACATCAACGAGATTAATGAAGTTTATATCGGTGACGAGAATATCCAGACCGCCAAGCTGATTGCCGGTGATGTGGACTATAAATCGCAGGCGGTTAACCTGCCGCAGGCGCCGGTTCTGCTGGAAAACAAAGATCAGGGCAACTATGACGTGGCCCTGCGTCCGACTATTTCCCAGGTCACGTTTGCCTTTAACCTGACCGATAAAGATCTTGAGAAGAGGGCCGTGTTTAACGACGTTAATTTCCGTCGCGCAATGTCCATTGCTATGGATCGTGATCAGATCAATCAGATCGCTTACTTCGGACTGGGGACACCGGCTCAGTACACGGCTTTTGACGCAGACACCACGCCATTCATTACCGATAAACAGAAGAACAGCTGGATTCAGTTTGATCAGAAACAGGCCGGTAAACTGCTGGATAACGCGGGAGTTGTGGATAAAAATGGCGACGGTCTGCGTGACCTCCCCTCCGGTAAGAAGTTTGAGCTAAGCATTCAGTATTCGACTCAGGGTACGCCATCTGAAGTGGTTGAGATTGTGGCTAAGAGCTGGAGCGACGTGGGTGTTAAAACCACCATCAAAGAAGTGACCTCTGACGAATACCGTAACTCTCAGTCGGCTAACAACCTGAGTGTTGTTAACTGGATGACTGGCCGTCCACTGGTCAGTATGGCCAGCAACGTTGAGACACTGGTGCCGCCCTATGGCAGCTTCTTCGATCTGCGTACCGGTATGTTGTGGTCCCAGTACCAGGATACCAACGGTGCTGAAGGCGTTGCGCCGCCCGCTACCGTTGCCGAGATGAAAAAGCTGACGGATCGTTTTGTTACCTTGAAAGCGGGTACGGAGGAGTCCAATGAGGTTGGCTCGCAGATCGCCGACAGAGTGGTTGATGACCTGTTTATCATCGGTACGGTGAAAGCAGTTGCCCCGGTCTATCGCAGCAACGCACTGTCTAATTTTGAACTGCCAAAAACCGCTTCTTACGAGTTTTACCGCATGTATCCATACTTGCCAACCCAGTGGTACCTGAGCACTGAGACTGAGACTGTGGCTAAGCAATAACGAAAACACGCTATAGAAGGGAGGGGCTTGGCCTCTCCCTTTCACCCGTTATATCTCTTGTTGTTTCAGTCGTTATTTAAGTGAATCGCTTAAATATTTGGCAGTAGATTAAGCGTGCTTGGAGCGAAGCCTTATCGTGATCACTCAATTCTTATCAGATACCTGGTTGTTGTGGCTTCTTCTCAGTGTCGGTGGCTTGCTCTGGTGGGGTGGCCTCGACAGCCAGTATGTCAACTATGTGTTCAACCGCTATCTGCTGGCGCTGGCCACCTTGTTGCTGGTCAGTGGCATTGTGTTCTCGCTGATGGAGGTGTTGCCGGGAGACTGTGCAGAGAAATATATTGCCTATAAAAACACTCAGGGCGAGACCATCACTGAAGCGGATATTCAGGCCGAACGGGTACGAATGGGGCTGGACAAGTCATTGCCAGAACGTTGGGGGCGCTGGGTCACCAACCTCACCTTGCGCGGTGATTTGGGCTTCAGCTGTGCCAAACGCCAGTCGGTGAATCTGGCGTTGGGGAACCGTTTCTGGATGAGCTTTATGTTCTGTATTGCGGGCCTGGTGTTCGCGTATCTGATTGCGGTGCCGTTTGGTATTTTGTCGGCGTTTACCATTAATAAGCCGTGGACTGATAAAAATCCGCAACATAGCAAACTTGAACAACTGGCAGGCAC
Organism: Marinobacter psychrophilus; assembly: GCF_001043175.1. Taxonomy (NCBI): domain Bacteria; kingdom Pseudomonadati; phylum Pseudomonadota; class Gammaproteobacteria; order Pseudomonadales; family Marinobacteraceae; genus Marinobacter; species Marinobacter psychrophilus. The sequence goes on along the minus strand of NZ_CP011494.1, from coordinate 3,159,378 downwards.
CGCTGTTCTCAGCCTCCAGAAAGTAGTTGATCTGCTGTTGCGCATCATCAGTTATCTTGGCCTGGCACTGCCGAATTTCCTGTTGGCACTGACCATTATCCTGCTGTACGTGTTTGCGGGTGAACCGATGCCTACCGGGCTTTTTTCGGACCAGTGGGTCAACGTGCCCTGGTTTGGCCCCGACGGTTTTGAAACCGGCAAGTTTTATGACTTCCTCGGCCACATCTGGTTACCCATCTTCGTGATTGGCTGGTCGGCCACTGCGCTTCAGTTACAAACCGTGCGTGCGCTGGTGGTGGACGAATCCAACAAACTCTATGTTGATGCCGCTCGTGCCAGGGGTGTTGATGGCCTGACGCTCTGGGCTGGTTACCCGGTACGCCACTCAATCAGCCCGTTGTTCAATTCTATTGGCTTTGATTTTCAGCGGGTGTTCAACGACCTGCCCATTGTAGCTGTGGTGATCGGGCTGACCGATTCCGCGGCATTGCTGATTGAAGCACTCTCCATGACCAACGATCAGGAACTGGCGGCCGCTATTCTGTTTCTGGTTGCGCTGGTGGTGATCAGTATGAATTTCATGACCGATGTCGTGTTGGCGGCGATTGATCCGCGGGTTCGCAAGAGTGTATTGGGGAATTGATGATGAATGCACTGTTAGCGCGCTTCGGGCGTAAATCGAAGCAAACCAAGAATGATGAGTCGTACTACACCGCCGGTCAGATGGCGCTGATTAAGGCGCGTTTCAAACGCAAAACGTCCGGGGTGGTCGCGGCCTGGATACTCGGCACCATGGTGCTAATGGGTTTCTTTGCGCCGTTTTTTTCGCCGGTCGATCCCACTATTCGCGGAGCGGATACCGAGTATCGGCGTGGTGCGCCCCAGATGATCTATTTCTGGGATGAGAACGGCTTCTCCCTGCGACCGTTCAGTTATACCTACAAGAAAGTGAACGCCAAAATTGACTTGAGAGCGCTGGCTGGCGGAGGCCTGGATGCGCTGGATGCGTTTACCTCCAGCGGTGCGTTGAGTTCTTCCAGCCAGAATAAGTTCGAGGTAGATAAAACCAATCGGCGGTACGTGCAGTTTTTTGTTAAGGGTTGGGAATACAGCCTGATCGACCTCAGCGTTGGCAGCCTGGATCTGGATTTTCGTTCGGACCGGCATCTGTTTGGCGTTGAACAGGGCCAGATCCACCTAATGGGTACAGATGAAGACGGTAAAGATGTTTTTAGCCGCACACTTCATGCGGTCTGGGTAACCATCAGCATTGCTATTGTCGCGCTGATTGTGAAGCTGTTTGTGTCGTTGTTTGTTGGCGGTGTCAGTGGCTATTTCGGTGGTCGGGTTGACACCATAATGATGAGCATCACTGAAGCGGTGCGAGTGATTCCTCCAATTCCCATTTACCTGGCGTGCGCCGTAGCGCTGGCACAAATAGACCTGACCCCGGTGCAGCGTTATTTCGCGATCGCCGTAGTCATTGGTGCGCTGGACTTCGCCACACTGGGGCGGCGTCTGCGCACGCATATTCTGACCGAGCGCAACCAGGACTATGTGCTGGCGGCAAGGTTGTGTGGCTCCAGCACTCGGCGGATTATCTGGCGTCACCTTATCCCCAGTTTTACCAGCTATATCATTGTCGATACGCTGATCAACTTCCCCTATGTGATTCTGGCGGAAACCAGTCTGAGTTTTCTCGGGCTAGGCCTGACTGAGCCGGTGAACAGTCTGGGTGTGCTGCTGCAGAAAGCCCAAGACCCGGATATCCAACAGAATATGGTATGGCAGTTCTTTCCGGTGCTCGTGTTTGTTTTCCTGATTATGGCGTTTGTGTTTGTCGGTGATGCGTTGCGCGATGCCGCTGACCCCTATTCGGAGAAGAAGTAATGACGGTGAGCAGTAATTTGCTTGAGATTCGCGATCTGACGATCGATTTTCACACCGATGAAGGGCTGGTTCGTGCGGTGGATAACCTGAGTCTGAGTATCCGCCCCGCTGAAGTGATGGGTTTGGTGGGAGAGAGTGGCTCCGGTAAATCGGTCACCGCCAAAACCATTATGCGCCTGGCACCGGATAACGCGGTTATCCAGCACCCCAGCCAGATTACCCTGAACCATCAGGGCCAAGATGTGAACGTTCTTAAGCTGCGCGGCCGTGATCTGAGGTTGGTGCGAGGCAATGCGGTATCGATGATTTTCCAAGAGCCAATGGCCAGTTTTGCTCCCGCTATTCGTATCAGCGATCAAATTATCCAGACCATGCAAATCCATTTGGGCTATAGCAAAGATCAGGCCCGCCGCGCCGGAATCGAATTGTTTGACCGGGTTGGCATTGTGGATCCAGCCAAACGTTTTGATCAGTATGTGTTTGAACTGTCCGGTGGCATGCGCCAGCGGGCGATGATCGCCATGGCACTTTCGACCAAGCCGAAGCTGCTGATTGCCGACGAACCGACCACGGCGCTGGATGTGACCATTCAGGCACAGGTGCTGGATCTGATGATGGAGCTGCGGGAGCAGATGGGAATGGCGATGCTGTTTATCACCCATGACCTGGGGGTGGTTTCCAAGATCGCAGACAATGTGACTGTGATGCAGCGAGGCAAGGTCGTTGAGGTGGGCAGCGCCGAGCGGGTGCTGTTTCAGCCGCAACATCCGTATACCCGACGCTTACTGGATGCGTTGCCACATCTGGAGGATCTGCCGGAAGCGCCAAAGCATACGCCGGAGCCACTGGTGTCTGTTAAAGACCTTTCAATCAGCTATTCGACGTTTGGTAAAGGGCGAAAGACCGAGCTTTTTACCGCCGTTAAAAATGTCAGCCTGGATTTGCCTGAGGGTCAGATTATCGGCCTGGTAGGGGAGAGTGGTTCCGGTAAAACCTCTTTGGGTAAGGCAATGCTGGGGGCGGCACCGATCAGCAGTGGTACTGTAAAATACCATAACACCGAAAAGAAAGTGACGTTTGGCGTTGGTAAACCGGTTAAGCGTAAGCACCTGGCGCGCACGGCTCAGTTGGTGTTTCAGGACCCCTACAGCTCGTTGAATCCACGGATGACGGTGCGGGATATTATTGCTGAACCGTTGGAAGCAATGAGACTGACCAAAAGCCGCGAAGAGACAGATCAGCAGGTGATCGAAGTGGCTAAACGCTGCCATATTGAAGTGGAGCATCTTCGCCGTTTCCCCCATGCGTTTTCCGGCGGTCAGCGGCAGCGTATCAGCATCGCCCGGGCACTGGTCTGCAAGCCAAAATTTATTGTTGCGGATGAATCGGTCGCTGCACTGGATGTGTCGATTCAGGCCGAGATTCTGAATCTGTTGAAAGAGCTAAAAGAGGAACTGGGGCTGACCATTCTGTTTATTTCTCACGATCTGAGTGTGATCGCCAATCTGTGTGACTGGGTCTGCGTGATGAGGCATGGCGAGTTGGTCGAGCAGGGCAGTGTGCGACAGATTTTCCTCAATCCGCAACAGGCGTATACCCAGAAACTGATCAGCTCTATTCCGCTGCTGGATGCTAAAGACAATCGTCCGCACAGGTCGCCCGAATTGCCTCGTATGCCCGCGTAAGCGGTTTCTGCAGTGTAATTTGAGAGGGTTTGACATGAATTACTCGATGGCGGAAATACGCGCCTTTAATGCTACCCTGCAGACGGGTAATTTTACCCGGGCGGCGGCCTTGCTGTCTGTCAGCCAGCCTGCGATCACTGCACAGATTCGTAAACTGGAATCTCGCTTTATGTCACCACTGCTGGAGCGGTTTAGCAAAAGCGTAAGGGCAACGGAGCTGGGGCATCAGTTGTATCAGATCACCCGCCAATACCATGATCTGGAGGCGGCAATCGATGCGTTGTCAAATCCGACGCTAGCCCCTGGCAAGATGACCCTGCAGGTCGCTAATGCCTCTTCCCTTATTTTTATGCCATTGATCGCGGAGTTCAGCCGGCGGTTTCCATTAACGACCCTGAAGATTAGGTCCGTTACGACCTCTGAGTGTCGTCAGTTGTTGCTGAATCGGGAGGTTGATATTGGCTTGTTTCCATTAATGAACGATAACAGCGAACTTTCTAGGCTGGCATTTTCCTCCCATCGATTGGTTGCCGTGCTTCGGCTGGACCATCCGTTGGCACATAAAAGCGCTGTGTCAGTCAGGGAATTGGCCGCTGAGCCTCTTATTATCTATAAACCGGAAGCCTACACCCAGCAAACGCTGGAACAGCTGTTTGGTCGTCACCAACTGACTGTGTCCGGTAATGTGGTGGTGGATGGCCGGTTGGATATGTCAGAAGCGGTATATCATGGATTGGGCGTAGGGTTTGCGCTGGAGCAGGATTTCAGTTCTGACTCGCGGCTGAAAGTGCTGCCGGTTACCGAAGCCACGGATGACGTCATCGAGCATGTTGTGTGGATGAAAAATCGCCGAAACCTGCCGGGGATTCGTGATTTTATTCATCTGGCGATTGAGCAGCGCTGTGGTGCTTTGTCAGAGCTTAGCGAGTTATAACAATGTCATTTTTTGCAAGCGCCACTCGCCGTCGCCATCGGAGTGTTGCCGTTACGTGGATCTACCCCAAGGCGAATGACCGTTGAAGCGCCTCTGCACTTGGTAAAAGCTCCCGAATCATTAGTACTGCACTTATTCCTTGAATTCAGACTCAGAAAAACCTAAGCTTTTGTAAATAAATAAGTAAATGAATAAAAAAACAAGGAGAATATCAATGCTCGATAGAGCCGCCCGGCCAATGGTCAGTCTGGTCGATAAGTATCTGCCAGATCCGTACATCTTTGTCATCATCCTGACCCTGGTCTCTTTTGGTGCCGCTATGGCGTTCGAAGGTCACGGTCCAATGGCAGTAATTGAAATGTGGGGCGACGGTTTCTGGAGCCTGCTCACCTTCTCGATGCAGATGTTGCTTGTTCTGGTTACAGGGTTCATGTTGGCGAGCACGCCGTTTGTTCGGGGAATACTGAACCGCGTTGCCGCACTGGCCAGTACGCCGGGCCAAGCTATTATTCTGGTCACCTTTGTAGCGCTTATTGCAAGCTGGATTAACTGGGGATTCGGCCTAGTTGTGGGCGCTCTTTTTGCCAAGGCTCTGGCCCGGCAAGTCAGGGTTCACTATCCACTTTTGATCGCAAGCGCCTACTCCGGCTTTATTGTTTGGCACGGGGGTCTTGCCGGCTCAATTCCGCTGGTTATAGCAACCGAAGGCCATTTTAGTCAGGATATTATTGGCGTTATCGGTTCTGGCGAAACCATTTTTGCATTCTTCAACCTTGCCATCATCGGGGCGCTGTTTATTGTTGTTCCGCTGGTAAATCGCCTGATGTTGCCGAGCGAAGAAGACAGCGTGTACGTAGACCCAGCAATACTGAATGATGAACCAGACACCAGCGTTTCTATAAAACGCCCGGCAGATCATCTGGAAAACAGCCGGGTATTGGCCTGGCTGATTGGTTTTAGCGGGTTAGCGTTTATTTTTCAGTATTTTATGGACGGTGGCGGCCTGAACCTGAACATCGTCAATTTTATGTTTCTGTTCTTGGCCGTTATCCTGCACCAGACGCCAAAACGCCTGCTTGATAGCCTGCACGAAGCGGTTAAAGGCGGTTCAGGCATTGTTATTCAGTTTCCGTTCTACGCCGGTATTATGGGCGTAATGACGGCCTCGGGCCTTGCTGCGAGCATTTCATCAGGCTTTGTATCCATCGCGACAGCCGAGAGCTTGCCGTTCTGGAGCTTCATCAGTGCCGGGCTGGTCAACATATTCGTTCCCTCCGGCGGTGGCCAGTGGGCCGTGCAAGCGCCTGTTATGTTGCCTGCAGCTCAAGAGCTTGGCGCAAGCATCCCGCGCGTGGCTATGGCCGTTGCCTGGGGCGATGCATGGACCAACCTGCTGCAACCTTTCTGGGCATTACCGGTTCTTGCCATTGCAGGGCTTAAAGCCAAGGACATTATGGGATACTGCCTGATGCTGCTGATCATCACCGGCGTGATTATCAGCGTGGGTCTTACCTGGCTCTAAAGCCGTGCTGATGACAACCTGGGGCATAGTGGCTCTAGGTTGTGGTTCAGCTTGTAGAAAAACGACTGACACACGCGCCCTCAAAACCTACTTAGCCTGCGCCTATGAAAAGCACGTTGTATCCATACCGTTTTCAGCCCACCCGGATTCGCTCCGAGCTTATGCGGATGCTCCCCATTTCCTTATTTGTGGTGGCGTTTGGCGCTGCGTTTGGTTTGGCGGCGGTGCAGAAAGGGCTGGCCCCTTTAGACACTATTCTGATGAGTACCCTGGTGTTCGCCGGGGCCTCGCAGTTTGCCACGCTTGATATGTGGGGCGCCGAGGTCTCGGTGATCCCTGTTATGGTCGTGGTGTTTGCGATCAACTCCCGGCATCTGCTGATGGGCGCGTCGCTTTACCCTATGTTGAAAGACGTAGCGCCGGCCAAACGTTATAGCCTGCTTCTGGTTCTTACCGACGCTAACTGGGCAATAGCCGCTCAGGATTACCAAAGAGGTAATCGTAACCTGGAGGTAATTCTGGGCGGTGGTCTGGTGCTTTGGCTGGCGTGGATTTTAGGCACTTGGTTAGGTGTCTACTTTGGCGGGCTGTTGCAGAATCCGAAGAACCTGGGGTTAGACATGGTTTTGGGCTGCTTTCTTCTGTCCATGGCTTTAGGCGGGAAGAAGAGCCCGCGAATTCTTGTTGCCTGGGCGCTGGCTGCGCTGGCGTCGTTAGCCGCATGGAAATGGCTGCCTGCCAACACACACGTTGTCGCAGGCGCCCTTGCTGGCGGTGTGGTCGGGTTTTTCTGGCTTGAGAAAAAACCGGGAAAAGAGACGGCCGGGGAAACACCCACGTGACCATTGAAACCACCACAACAGGCGTTCTGGTACTGATACTGATCATGACGCTGGTAACCTTGGCGACCCGTTTTGGTGGCGTGCTTATCATGTCCTTCGTGCGGATAAGCCCTCGGATAGAGAGCTTTATTAACACCATGGCCAGCTCTGTGCTTATCGCTATCATCGTGCCCATGGCCTTTGGGGGCGACGCAGGGGCGCTTGCTGCTTTGTCAGTAACCGCTGTAACTATGCTGGTCCTTCAAAAACCCTTGCCAGCGATTGCGGCCGGTGTCTTCGCCGCGGCTGCTGTGCGGTATCTGTTTTAAAGCCCCCGCGTCGAGTTCTACCGAGTCCGTGGCCGCGACGACTACGCAATGTTACAAATCAACAACCCTTTAACAACAGTGGGCGACCCGTCTTTTGGCTACTTTTTAATGCTGATATACGATAAAACGAACGGTGTTAAAAACAACAAAATCTAGCGGTTGGAACAGAACACACCGGCTGCTTAAGGGGATATCATGTCAGTATCTGCTGCCCAGCTTGAGGAACGAACTCAGGATTCGTCGGAGTTGCTCGAAGGCATTATGCCTTCAGCGATCACCTTTGCCATGATGCTGCGACACAGGAATATGTCGGCTTGGTTAAGGACTGAATTTGACGGCTATCAGAATGCGGATGCTGCACCGGCATATCGCCGCGGTTTGCCCGGCCATATTGTTGCAAAATCTCCCCAATATGGCTGGATTCCAGCGCCAGTGAACCCGCAGCAAACAACGGACTTTGGCCGGTTGGACCTGACCGAAGGCATCAAAGATCTGGAACAGTTCTGCCTGAGCAGCAAAAAAGGCAACGGTAAACGGATACAGTTGAGTAAAGAGATAACCGCCGTTCTTCAGAAACAAATCAACCTGAGTGCGGAGCTTGCGATTAATGTAAGTCGCGAGGAATACAGCAAGATTCTCAAAATCGTTCGCGGCACCCTTTACCTTTGGGCACAAGCTCTGATTGCGCAGGGTTTGACCGGCGAACATAACCATTACACGGCGGAGCAGCGGGCGTTAGTGGCAGAGCTAGACGATCCGCAGACGTTCTGGCGCAAGGCAACGGCCGAAGCAGACAGCTTGCCAATGCCAGAGATAAAAACCGCCGGTTTCTTCGACAGAATGTTCGGGCGCGCGAGCTGAGGAAAAATAACCTGAATGACGATGCTTTCCCCCTATGCGGCCTACCAGCAGGCACTGGCCGCGGGTTTTAAAGAGGACCCCGCTCAGCAACGGGCTGCTTTGAGTTTGCAGCGCTGCCATGAACAGTTGCAATCAGGCGACCCGGATGTTCAAGGCGTGTATCTCTGGGGGCCGGTGGGGCGTGGAAAAACCTGGTTAATGGATCGTTTTCATCAGGCTTTAGCCGTGCCTGCCCGGCGACAACACTTTCATCATTTTATTCGCTGGGTTCACCGGCGCTTGTTTCAGTTAACCGGGCAGGAAAATCCGCTGCGCCTTTTGGTGCAGGAGTTGGCGGCCGAGGCACGGGTGTTGTGCCTTGACGAGCTTTTCATCAGTGACATTGGCGATGCCATTCTTGTCGGTGGTTTATTGCGTGAATTACTTGCGCAAAGGTTGGTATTGGTGACAACGTCAAACCAGCCACCGGATGAGTTGTACGCAGATGGCTTCAATCGTGAACGACTGCTGCCGGTTATTACCGCACTCAACCAGCAGATGCAGGTTGTGAGCGTGGATGGCGGCCAAGACCATCGGTTACATCCTGGCCAAAGCCATCAACGCTATTGGGTTAACCAGCCCCAGGCTTTGGAGGCGGCGTTCACAGAGTTACTCATTAGCGGCGAGCAAACCCATAGCCAACCGGTGCTGTTGGGCCATTGGTACATCAAGGTGGTCCGGCGCAGCGAGCGCCTGCTGTGGTGCCGCTATAACGATCTATGTGAGCAGCCACTGGCTGCACAAGATTTTATCGAGATGTGTGATTGTTTCTCCCATATTTTTTTGAGCGACGTGCCCCAACTCACAGGCGCTGGGCAACAAACGGCGATTGCCCGTGGCACCGAAGATGGCGTAACGCAGGTTGCCGCCGGAGACCGCCAGTTGCCTGCGCTGTCGCGCCAGGATGACGGCGTGCGCCGATTCATTGCGCTGTTAGATGAGTGCTACGACCGCAGTATTCCGCTGTACCTGAGCGCGGCCGTGCCGTTAAACCAGCTATACAACCGGGGCGCATTGGGGTTCCCGTTTCGCCGCGCCCTTAGCCGCCTGCAAGAAATGCAGTTTCGGCGATTTGGGCAGTCTGCGGTAAGCTTCGAAAGTAGTTCTTGAAACGCTAAATGCAACTGAGGCGAATCAATGACTTGTCAAAAATCTGTAACCCACTACAGTAAGGCTTGTAAGTTGCTCTTCATTGTTTTTCATTGTTCACAAGGACAGGCCAAATCATGAAATTTCTGGATCAATTCAAGGTTTTGACACTGGTTACTGCGGTAACAGCGACGCTTTCGATGTCGGCCCAGGCTGAAACACTGCGGCTGCTGACGTGGGGCGGTTACGCGCCACAGGATGTGGTTGAGCAATTCGAGAAAGAAACTGGCATTGAAGTTAAAATAACCCTCTCCAACAATGAAGACATGATTTCAAAGCTGCGTGCCACACGCGGCGCGGGCTTTGACCTGGCCCAGCCAAGCCAGGACCGCATTGTAAGCGCCCAGGCGGATTTCAATATTTATAAGCCGATGGATCTGAGCAAAATCGACACGGCAAAGATCATTCCCTCCATGTTGGCAGCCACTAAAAAGAACACCGAATTTGAAGGCGAGGTTTACGGTGTTCCGCACGTTTGGGGTACCAGTGGCCTGATCGTTAACCGCGAGGCCGTAGGCACGGTGAAAGATTACACCGATCTGTGTGATGACTCGTTAAGTGGCTCTGTGTCTTATCGCTTGAAGCGTCCCACATTGATTGGTTTTGCATTCGCACTCGGTGAAGACCCGTTCGCAGCTTACGGCGATATGGAAAAATACCAGGCCGTTCTGGATAAAGTGGAAGAAAAACTGGTCTCCTGTAAGAGCAACGTAAAAGCCTATTGGTCCGGCGGTGACGCCTTGCTGAACCTGATGCGTTCGGGCGAAGTGTCTGCGGCTATGGCCTGGGATGCGGGTGGCTGGAAGCTTAACTCAGAAAACCCGGACATCACGTTTGTGGCGCCCGCATCCGGTGCGCTGGGCTGGATTGATACCTTTGTGCTGCCGCGCAAAACCAAGGCCGAAGACGCCGCTTACAAGTGGATCAACTTTGTGATGCAGCCCGAAGTTGCGGCTCGTATTACCGAGTCTGCCGGTAATTTTACGGCGTCCAAAGGCAGTGATGATTTTGTGAATGACACACTGAAAGCCCAGTTCAAACAGAGCTTTCCAGAAGTGGATCTGGACAACATCAACTGGTACCCGCCTGTTCCTGCCGGTTTGGAGGAAATGGAAGGCAAGGTACTCGATCGGGTGAAAGCCGCTAATTAAGCTCGATTAAGGTTGTTGTCTATGTCAGATCAAGCATGCGCATCGAGTGCCGATGCGGGGGCGCAGGAAGATCTTGCCTGCGCCCTGCTGAGCAAACATTTTGGTGAGTTTACCGCTGTCAACGGGGTGTCATTCAGTATCCCTCGCGGGGCGTTCTTTTCCATCCTTGGCCCCTCTGGCTGCGGTAAAACAACGCTGCTGCGGATGCTGGCTGGTTTTCAGCAACCGGATTCCGGTGACATTCTGATTAAAGGAAAGTCAGTGCTGAACACGCCGCCGAACAAGCGGCCGGTTAATATGGTGTTTCAGCACTTGGCGCTATTTCCGACCATGTCGGTGGCCGAAAACATTGCTTATGGGTTGAAGCGCAAAGGCATTCCCAAGCGTGAACACGCCACCTTGATTGACGAAGTGCTGGCCAAGGTTCACTTGCCCGATTATGGCGACAAACGCATTGATCAGCTCTCTGGCGGGCAAAAACAGCGTGTAGCCATAGCCCGCTGCCTGGTACTAAACCCCGCCGTGTTGTTACTTGATGAGCCGTTAGGCGCTCTGGATTTAAAACTGCGCGAGCAAATGAAAATTGAGCTCAAACGGTTGCAGCGCGAGTTCAACACCACGTTTGTTTACATCACCCACGACCAGTCTGAAGCACTGGTTATGTCTGACCAAGTAGCGGTAATGAATAAGGGCCGGTTTGAGCAGGTCGGCACGCCGCAAGAGCTTTACTACCAGCCGAAAACCGCCTTTGTGGCAGGCTTTGTTGGCGATAGCAACCAGTACGCAGGCAAGGTACAGTCGCAGTCTGGCGACCTTGTCACCGTTGTGACCGAGCAGGGTGTACGCTTGTTGAGCCACGCCAACCAACCGTTGCTGGCGGGCTCACCCATTACCTTGTTTGTTCGGCCGGAAGTGATGCAAATCAGCACATCCAGGCCGGCAACGGAACAAGACAATTGCCTGGCCGTCACCGTTTCGCGCGTACTGTTTGACGGCGCACAAAGCCGGGTTCAGGTGGAAACCGCCGAAGGCGCCGAGCTTACAGTAGCGCTGCCGCAGACCGCAGACTTTCAGGCATTAGAGCCGGGCCGATCGGTGCATGTCAGTTGGCAAGCCAGTCAGTGCCTCTGCTTCGCCGCCCCCGCGGATACGAAGCCGCTGGGTACGCCATGAGCAAAGCAAACGGCAACTTCAACCGTACCCAATTCCGCCTGGGCTTTTGGCTGTTGCTGGCGCCTATCGTACTCTGGCTCAGCTTGCTGATTATTCTGCCGCACATCGATATGGTGCTGGTGTCGCTGCGGGAGCGCATTGCCTCCCGGCAATACGGTTTCAGTTTTGGTAATTACACCGCGTTTTTTACCGAACCTCTGTATTGGAATACCTTTGTTCGCACCGCGGTGATGTCTATCCTTGCCACCGTGCTGACGCTAATCATTGCCTTCCCGGTGTCGTTTTACATTGCCAAAGTACTCACCGGCAGGCCGCGGATTGCGTTGTTCATTTTGTGCCTGCTGCCGTTCTGGGTCAGCGAACTGGTGCGTACTTACGGCTGGATGATACTCCTGCGGGAAACCGGTCTGATCAGCGGCGCGCTGCAATGGTTCGGGCTTGCGGACCAACCCGTTGAAATGCTCTATAACGACGTTGCCATTATGGTGGGGCTGATCTACACCTCCATGCTGTTTATGGTTGTGCCACTGGTGACAACCCTCGACAGCCTGGACAACAGCCTGATTGAAGCCGGATACGACCTGGGTGGCAGCAGTTGGAACGTGATGCGCAGTATTGTGATTCCCCACGCTATGCCTGGCATTATGAGCGGCTGCATTGTGGTGTTTATGCTAACGCTCGGAAATTACCTGACCCCAACATTGCTGGGCGGCAAATCCAGCCTGTGGTTTACCGAGCAGATCTACACCCAGTTTATTACCCGCTTTAACTGGGAGCAGGGCGCCGCTTTCGGCATTTTGCTGCTGATACTCTCGTCACTCATCGTTTGGTTGGGCCTGAAAATCACCAGGCAGTCGTTTACACGGGTGATGTCATGATTCCTTCTATTCCCAGCAGCCGTTTCTTTCGGGTTTCCTACCTGAGTTATGTAACGCTGTTTTTCATTTTTTTAATCACGCCCTTGGTGGTTGTGGCGGCGTTCTCGTTTAACGACGCCTTATTTCCGTCGCTGCCGTGGAATGGTTTCACCTGGGACTGGTATCTGGGTAAGGGCGATCCCAGGCTCGGCCTGTTTCACGATGACGCCCTGCTCGACAGTATTGGTGTGAGTGTTCAGGTGGCCATTGTCACCACCATGGCCAGTCTGGCACTGGCCACCTGCAACGCCTTTTTGTTCGAGCGCGAACAGTTTCCGGGTAAGAACTTTCTTTACGTGCTGATGCTGATGCCACTGGTGATACCGGGGGTGATACTCGGGGTATCCATTCTGGTGTTCAGCAGCACCGTGGCTAACTGGTTTGAGGTGCAGTTTGGTTATGAAGTAGAAGCCCTGCGCCCGGGCCTGGTTTTGGTCACACTGGGGCAGTTTGCGTTCCTTACCACCATTGCCACCCTGGTGATTTCTGCACGCCTGCGCAAATTCGACATTACCCAGGAAGAAGCCGCCATGAACCTTGGCGCCAGCCGCTTGACCGCCATTGCCACCGTTACCCTACCGTTTCTGAAACCCGCGCTGTTTGGTGCCGGCGTGGTGGCATTTCTAATGTCGTTTGAAAACTTCAACACGACTTTGATGCTGGTGGGCTCCGATGCCCCTCTGACCATTGCGATGTTTGACCGGCTGCGGGAAGGCTCAACACCGGTATTAAACGCGGTGTCGGTGTTGCTGATGGTGGGGTCCGCGTGTTTGGCGCTGGTTTCACTATTCGTGCAGCGCCCGGCCAAGCCGTAATCTACGCATTACAAGATGCAGTGAAAGGCTGCATTTTTTGATTTGTTCCCTACCTATTATTCACATCCAAAGCCCGCAAGGTGTGCTAACTTTGTGGTCAAAGCCGAGGGTTGCGTCGCCATAGACGCCGTTGGGAAATAGTATGCCTGCACTTAGAGATAAGACATGATCGTTGAAAAAACACATCGGCCTTGGCTAAACGCGGTAATAGCTTCACCCTGCAGCAAATATTTTTTCGTTATACTCGCCGTTGTTAGCTTGATCGCAAGCATTGAAATATGGCCTTTATCCGTAACCCATTCTGTTATTGAGCATGGCTTTTATTTTCTGGTGATGGCTACGTTTGCCATTACCTGCCCATTCATTGCTCACCGTATCCACGTTACTCATCGTATCCAAAAAGCACTCAAACAGGCTGAGTCCGTATCAGAGGCGAGCATCAAGAGCGAGCAGCTCATCAGAACCATTGTTGATAGTGCGCCAAATATGATGGGCTATTGGGACAAGGGTTTACGTTGCCGCTTTGCCAACAATGCGTTCATTGAATGGTTTGGCATGCCACCCGAAGACGTTATCGGGATTCGGTTTCAGGACTTGGTCAGCGAGCAACTGTATGCTCTGAATGAGCCCCATATTCGTGCGGTGCTAGAGGGCAAACCGCAACGCTTTGAGCGCACTCTGATCAAAGCCGATGGCAGTGTCGGGCATATTATAGGGCACTATATTCCAGACTTTGAAGCCGGTGGTACGGTTCGGGGGTTCTCTATTCAGGCCAACGAAATAACGGTTCTGAAGGAGATCGAGGCAAAGCTCAAGCTGGCGGCGTGTGTTTTCGACAACACGCTTGATGGTGTTTTGATTACCGATGTTGATGGCGTGATCTTATCGGTTAATCCAGGGTTCGTCGAAATTACGGGCTATACCGCTGAGGAATCTGTCGGGAAAACGCCTCATAGTCTGCACTCCGGCCGTCATGGCCAGGCGTTTTATGCGTCCATGTGGGAGGAAATAGATGCCAAGGGGCGCTGGCATGGCGAAATATGGAACCGCCGTAAAGACGGCGAGCTTTACCTGCAACGCATGACCATCAGTGTGGTGCTTGATGGGGTCGGCGAGCCCATGCGCTATGTCTCTGTATTCAGTGATATTACGGCGCTTTGGAAAAAAGACGAGCACATCCGGCATTTGGCGTTTCACGATGCCTTGACCGACTTGCCCAACAGAACCTTGCTGATGGACCGGATTAGCCAAAAAGTGCTCCATTCCAATCGCGAAGAGAGCCATTTTGCACTGATGTTTCTCGACCTTGATGGGTTTAAGCTGGTAAACGACCAACAGGGTCACAAGTTTGGAGACGACCTGTTAAAAGATGTGGCGAAACGGTTGCTGGCGCTGGTGAGAAGCTCCGATACCGTAGCCCGTGTGGGTGGCGATGAGTTTATCTTTCTCCTTAACAATCCGCGGGGAAGAGACGAAATTACCGATGTCGCGAATCGTATTGTTGCCTCGATTAATGAGCCCACAGAGATTCTGGGGGAGGTGGTCCAGATAGGCGTATCGCTGGGTATTGCCACTTTTCCTGCTGACGGGGACAGTGCCTTGGATTTGATCATAAATGCCGACAGTGCAATGTATGCTGCCAAAAGCTTCGGCAACAATAATATCCGGTTCTTTTCGGCTGAGCACTCACCCCTTCCGAAACCTACTGGGTTGAAATAACCCCTCCATACCTTTTCAATCTAACCTTGCAGGCCTTCGCACGCACCAATTGTGAGCACGGGGCTTTTGACTGCGTATATTTTGGTGCGTTGCGCTTACAAAATGTTTCAATTGTATTCTGCCTTACTCGTCTTTTGCGCCTTAACGTATTGAATTTATGAGTGAATGGTCATGGTTGGAACGTTCCATGCAGAGAAAGGGATGTGTTGCTGACCAACAGCGCAATCCATCAAGACGCAAAGGAAGACGAAATGAGCATCAGAAAACATGTGAAACTGGCCGTCTCTGCACTGGCGCTATCCATTTCTTTTAGTGCCCTCGCTGCGGAGGACCCCATCAAGGTTGGTATTTTGCATTCCCTCTCCGGAACCATGGCCATCAGCGAATCCGCCTTGAAAGACACCATGCTGATGTTGATCGAAAAACAGAACGCAGCGGGTGGTATCCTGGGCCGCCAGCTTGAGCCGGTGGTGGTTGACCCTGCGTCTAACTGGCCGCTGTTTGCTGAAAAAGCTCGCGAGCTGTTGGCAAAAGACAAGGTCGACGTGATTTTTGGCAATTGGACCTCGGTATCACGCAAGTCGGTACTGCCCGTTATCGAAGAGCTTAACGGTTTGCTGTTTTACCCGGTTCAGTATGAAGGCGAAGAGTCGTCTGAAAACGTGTTCTACACTGGCGCAGCGCCCAACCAGCAGGCAATACCTGCGGTTAACTATCTGATGAACGACATCGGCGTTGAGCGCTGGGTGTTGGCCGGTACCGATTATGTGTACCCGCGCACCACCAACAAGATCTTGGAAACCTACCTGAAAGCCCAAGGCGTGGCCCCCGAAGACATCATGATTAACTACACGCCTTTCGGTCATTCTGATTGGCAGGCGATTGTGTCGGATATTAAAGCATTCGGCAGTGCCGGCAAGAAAACCGCGGTCGTTTCCACCATTAACGGCGACGCCAACGTTCCTTTCTACCGCGAGCTGGGTAACCAGGGCATTAATGCCGCTGATATTCCGGTAGTTGCCTTCTCTGTGGGTGAGCAGGAGCTGTCGGGTATCGATACAGGCCCACTGGTCGGCCACCTGGCGGCCTGGAATTACTTCATGAGCGTAGATGCTGACGCCAACTATGAATTTATTGACGCCTGGGTTGCTTACACCGGTAAGGAAGATGCCGTCACCAACGACCCGATGGAAGCCCATTACATTGGCTTCAACATGTACGTGGAAGCAGTGAAAAAAGCCGGCACCACCGACGTGAACGCAGTGAAAGACGCCATTATCGGCGTTGCTGTGCCCAACCTCACCGGTGGCATCGCCACCATGATGCCCAACCACCACATCACCAAGCCGGTGCTGATTGGCGAGATTCAAGACAACGGTCAGTTCTCCGTGGTGTGGCAAACGCCGTCAACGGTTGTGGGCGATGCCTGGTCTGATTTCCTGCCAGGCTCAAAAGATCTGATCAGCGACTGGCGCAAGCCGATGTCCTGCGGAAACTTCAACGTGGTTAGTGGAACCTGTGGCGGCAAAGCGGCAGTGGCTGCTCAGTAAGGTCAAAACGGTTATACCTTTTCGCGGGCGGGGTTGATCCTCGTCCGCTTTTTTACAACAGCACGTTTTGTTGAACTCTTTTTTTTAAATAAAAACAGGACACAACCATGGGCAGCACCCGATTGCTCAGTCAGCTTCTGCTTGTCTGTTCTCTGCTCTGGCCGGGTTTCACCCAGGCTCAGGTGGAAGACACCGAAGCGCAACAACTGCTCACGGCACTGGCGGAATCGTCATTTGCAGACAAAGAAGCCGTGGTTAATCGCATTGCAGGCAGCGGCGACGAACGCGCCCGAGGCTGGCTGGAATCGTTTGCCAGCAACAAACTGGCCCGCATTGAATCCAGCGGGCAATTCATCATCGTGACCGACAATCGCGGCCGAGACTGGACAGTGCAAAACGCACTGACCGGCGAAAATCTGGGCGAGTTCTCCCGCCGGGACATCGACACCATTCGCGTCAATAACGCGTTGCGTGGCGAACTGGAAGACATCCTTTCTGTGATTGACCTCAAAAGCCCTAACCAAAGCAGCCGTTTATCCGCCGCCCGCACCCTGAAAGGCAGCGTAGACAGCGCATTGGCCAAACGTGTGCCGGGCCTTATTGAGACCGAACAAAGTGCGCCGGTTCGCGCCGCACTCACGGAAGCACTGGCCATCTACCGTGTGGCCGAGCAGGGCGATCTGGCTGCGGTTGAAACCTTGTCTGGCAGCCTGAACTCGCAAGCCCGCGCTGCCTTGCAACAAGCCATGCGCAGCGATAACCCGGAGCTGGTCGCCGCCGCCACCAAAGCGATGGACAGCATCGAACAAAAACTGACGCTGAACCGCGCCGCTGAAACCCTGTATTTTGGCCTGTCGCTGGGCTCGGTGTTGGTACTGGCTGCCATCGGCCTGGCCATTACTTTTGGCGTAATGGGCGTGATCAACATGGCCCACGGCGAACTGATTATGCTGGGTGCCTACACCACCTGGGGCATGCAGCAGCTGCTGCCGGGCCAGCCGGGCCTGGCGCTGATTTTATCCATTCCTGCCGGTTTTATGGTGGCGGCACTGGCCGGCGTGGTGATTGAACGCACCGTTATTCAATACCTGAAAGGTCGCCCGCTAGAAACCCTGCTGGCCACCTTTGGTGTAAGCCTGATTCTGCAACAGTTGGTGCGCACAGTGGTTTCCCCGCTGAACCGCACGGTAATTACACCGGAGTGGATGAGTGGTTCGGTGATGATCAACGAAGCTTTGTCACTGACGCTCAACCGGCTTTATGTGATTGGTTTTGCGCTGGTGGTGTTTGCCGGGCTGATGCTGATTATGCGCAAAACCCGCCTCGGGCTGGAAGTTCGGGCGGTTACCCAAAACCGGACCATGGCCCGCTCCATGGGCATAAAAGCCACCCGCGTCGACATTCTGACCTTTGCCCTGGGTTCTGGCGTTGCCGGCCTGGCGGGGGTGGCTTTGTCACAGATTACCAACGTTGGCCCCAATCTGGGCCAGAGTTACATTATCGATTCGTTCATGGTGGTGGTGTTCGGCGGCGTGGGCAATCTGTGGGGCACGCTGCTGGCGGGATTGACGCTTGGCACCATCAACCAGCTGCTGGAACCTTGGGTGGGCGCGGTGTTGGCCAAAATTCTGGTGTTGGTGCTGATCATCCTGTTCATTCAAAAACGGCCTCGGGGATTGTTCCCCCAGAAAGGCCGTGCAGCGGAGGGGTAAGGACATGTGGCTAACAAGACCTTTGGCTGAACGCTCCACTCAAACATTTTTGGGCGTTCTGTTTGCAGCGCTGGCGGTGGTTACGGTGCTGCACCTGGCCTTGCCGGAAGACAACGCGCTGCATGTCAGCGCTTACACCGTTACCTTGCTGGGCAAGTATCTGTGTTACGCCTTGCTGGCAGTGGCTGTCGATTTGGTGTGGGGTTACCTGGGCATTCTGAGCTTGGGCCACGGCGCATTTTTTGCCCTCGGAGGCTACGCCATGGGCATGTACCTGATGCGCCAGATTGGCGATCGCGGCACCTACGGCGACCCGGTTCTGCCGGATTTCATGGTGTTTCTGAATTGGCAGGAGTTGCCTTGGTACTGGCTGGGTTTCGACATGGCCTGGTTTGCCTTTGCGATGGTGCTGCTGGCGCCCGGCCTTCTAGCACTGGTGTTCGGCTTTCTGGCGTTTCGGTCGCGGGTGACCGGGGTTTACCTGTCTATCATCACTCAGGCGCTGACCTTTGCCCTGATGCTGGCGTTCTTCCGCAACGAAATGGGTTTTGGCGGCAATAACGGCCTGACCGATTTCCGAGACCTTCTGGGCTTCAATTTGCGCACCGATGCCACCCGCCTGGGGCTGTTCCTGGCCACCGGTGTGGCGCTGGCGATTGGTTTTGTGATTTGCCGCGGCATTGTGACCAGCAAGCTGGGCCGGGTGAGCGTGGCCTGCCGCGACGCCGAAGCGCGAACCCGCTTTCTGGGCTATCGGGTGGAACGGGTGCAGTTATTCGTATTCGTGATATCGGCTATGCTGGCCGGCGTAGCGGGCGCCTTGTATGTGCCCCAGGTGGGCATCATCAACCCCAGCGAATTTTCGCCGTTGTTCTCCATTGAAATTGTGGTGTGGGTGGCCTTGGGTGGTCGCGCCACGCTTTACGGCGCGGTGATTGGTGCAGTACTGGTGAACTACGCCAAAACCGTCCTTACCGGCGTGATGCCAGACGCCTGGCTGTTCGCCTTGGGCGGTTTGTTTGTTCTGGTTACGGTGTTTCTGCCCAAAGGCATTGCCGGGTTGGTGTTCAAGCCTAAAAAGGCCGCTGCGCCCGCTAACAATCCCGACACGCAGGAGGCCACCGTATGAGTTTTTTAAAGGAACTCGCCAACCGCGACAAGGTGTTCAATTTTCTGATTCCAGAGGTATCACCGGTTGACGTTCGCCACGGGCCTATTCTGTACCTGGAAGACGTCAGCGTGAGCTTTGACGGCTTCAAGGCCATCAACAACCTGAACCTGACCATCGACGACGGCGAGCTGCGCTGCATCATTGGGCCTAACGGGGCGGGCAAAACCACCATGATGGACATCATTACCGGCAAAACCCGACCCGATACCGGCTCGGTCTGGTTTGGCAGCCGCCATAACCTGCTGACCAAAAGCGAACCCGAAATCGCCTCGTTGGGCATTGGCCGCAAATTTCAGAAGCCCACGGTGTTTGAAGCACTCACAGTGTTCGAAAACCTGGAATTGGCGATGGCGGCGGACAAGCGCGTACTGCCTACGCTGACCGCGGTGCTGAACGGCGAATGCCGCGACCGCATCGACGAAGTGCTGGAGACGATTGGTCTGCGCAACCTTCGTGCTGCCTTGGCCGGCATTTTGTCCCACGGCCAGAAACAATGGCTGGAAATTGGCATGTTGCTGATGCAAAAACCGCGCTTGTTACTGGTAGACGAACCCGTGGCCGGTATGACCGAACAGGAAATGGAACGCACCGCCGAATTGCTCACCACGCTTGCCGGCAAACAGTCCGTTGTGGTGGTGGAACACGACATGGGCTTTGTGCGCTCCATCGCCCGCAAAGTTACCGTGTTGCACCAGGGCAGCGTGCTGGCGGAAGGCACCATGGACCAGGTGTCTAACCACCCGGACGTTATCAAGGTGTACTTGGGGGAGGAAACTTGATGCCAGTTGAGAGCTTGATGCTGATTGAACGCCAGTTGCCAATGAAAAACCTAATGCTGAAAATCCAGAAAATCGATCAGTATTACGGCGAAAGCCACACCCTTTGGGATCTGGAACTGGATGTGCCCGAGGGCCAGTGTACCTGCGTTATGGGCCGCAATGGCGTGGGTAAAACCACGCTGATGAAATGCATCATGGGCGAAGAAACCGTCAAGAGCGGTTCCATTACGTTCGCCCAAGAGGTCGAGCTTACCCAGAAAAAAATTGAAGACCGTTCTCGCCTGGGCATAGGCTACGTGCCTCAGGGCCGGCAGATTTTCCCGCTGCTGACGGTGGAAGAAAACCTGCGTACCGGCCTGGCGGTGCGTAAAGACGGCAGCAAAAAAATCCCCGAACGCGTGTACGAACTGTTTCCGGTGCTGGAAGAAATGCGCCACCGCCGCGGCGGCGATCTCTCTGGCGGCCAGCAACAGCAACTGGCTATTGGCCGGGCCTTGGTGATTGAACCCCGTCTGTTGATTCTGGACGAGCCGGGAGAGGGCATTCAGCCCAACATCGTCGCTCAGATTGGCGAGGTTATTCGCACGCTGATCAAAGAAGACGGCCTGACGGTGCTGTTGGTGGAGCAAAAACTGCCTTTCGCCCGCAAGTACGCCGACCGCTTTGCCATCCTCGACCGCGGCCGCCGCGTGGCCGAAGGCGAAATCGCCGGTCTGACCAACGAACTCATTAAAAAGCACCTGACGGTATGACCGTGTTTCAGCGCGTTGCGCCCGTTGATCAGCGTACCGAGCCCGTTCACTCGCCAGAACAGGATTCCGGACACCGCTTCGACCCACAAAGGCGTTGGGCCGCGGCTCTGTCTTTGGGTTTTGACCTACGCAGCGATGGGTCAGGCAACGCCATTACCCGATTAGCGCGGCGCAAGCACCACGGCCCGTTAAGAGTGCAGCGGCCGTTTTACCCGGAAGGCCGCAACGGCTGTTGTCATGTGTACCTGCTTCACCCGCCGGGTGGGCTGGTCAGCGGCGACGAACTGCGTATTGATGCCACTGTGGAAGAAGGCGCGCACGTGCTGCTAACCACACCCGCCGCCGCCAAACTCTACAAAGCTGACAGCCATGGTGTGGCCTGGGGCCAACACACCCGCTTGCACGTCGCCAGCAACGCCACACTCGAATACCTGCCGCAGGAAACCCTGGCGTTTGACGGCTCCCGGGGCGAACAAACCACCACCATCGAACTGCAAACCGGCGCCAAATGCCTGGGCTGGGAAATTCTCGCCCTTGGCCGCCCGGCCAGCCAGTTGCCGTTCACATCCGGCCATATGGAGCAGCGTTTCCAACTGCGGATGGACGGCCAGCCGTTATGGCTGGAACGCCAAATCATGAGCCCGCAACACCGCCGCTTCAAAGGCCCTTGGGGCCAGGGCGGCGCAACCGTACAGGCCACCTTGTGGGTGGTTGGCCTGGAAAACGAAGCCGCCGCAATAGAAGCACTGCGTGCTGCACTGCCGGCAAACCCACGCTGGGCTGTTACTCGTCGCCGGGGCGTGGTGTTGTTGCGTTACTTGGGGCAAGAAAGAAACGAAGCCTGGGCTATATGCCAGCAAGCCTGGGAGTTATTGCGGCCCTTGCTGACCGGCAAAGCGGCGACAGTGCCGCGGATATGGCTGACCTGAGATTAGAGGAACAACAAAATGGAACTGACACCAAGAGACAAAGACAAGCTGCTGCTGTTCACGGCCGGCCTGCTGGCCGAACGCCGCAAAGCCAAAGGTCTGAAACTGAATTACCCCGAAGCCATCGCCCTGATCAGCACCGAAATTATGGAAGGCGCGCGTGAGGGCCGAACCGTTGCCGAGCTGATGAGCAGCGGCGCGGAAATTCTGACCCGCGACGACGTGATGGACGGCATCGCCGAGATGATTCCCGAAGTGCAGGTAGAAGCCACCTTCCCGGACGGCACCAAACTGGTGACTGTTCACAACCCCATTGTATGAGGGCCGCGCCATGATCCCCGGAGAGTACCAACTGAAAGACGGCGACATAGAACTCTGCGCCGGCCGCAAACGCATCACCGTCGACGTCGCCAACACCGGCGACCGCCCGATACAGATCGGCTCTCACTACCACTTCGCCGAAGCCAATCCGGCGCTGAAGTTTGACCGTCCCAAAGCAACAGGCTACCGGCTTGATGTCGCCGCGGGTACCGCCATTCGCTTCGAGCCTGGACAGTCACGAAAGGTCACCCTGATTCCGTTTGCCGGCAGCCGAAACATCTACGGTTTTCGCGGCGAAGTGATGGGAAGTCTGGAGGTGCAGAAATGAAAATCACAAGACAAGCCTACGCCGACATGTACGGCCCCACCACCGGTGACCGAGTCCGGCTGGGCGACACAGAGCTGTGGATAGAAGTGGAGAGCGACGCCACCCACTACGGTGACGAAGTAAAATTCGGCGGCGGTAAAGTCATCCGTGACGGCATGGGCCAAAGCCAGCGCGCCGACGACACCGTGATGGACACCGTCATCACCAACGCCCTGATTCTGGATTGGTGGGGCATCGTTAAAGCCGACGTTGGCCTGCAAAACGGCCGCATCGCCGCCATCGGCAAAGCCGGCAACCCCGACACCCAGCCAGATGTCACCATCGTTATCGGCCCTGGCACCGAAATCATCGCCGGCGAAGGCAAAATCCTCACCGCCGGTGGTATCGACGCCCACATCCACTTCATCTGCCCCCAGCAGATTGAAGAAGCCCTGATGAGCGGCATTACCACCATGCTCGGCGGCGGCACCGGCCCGGCCACCGGCACCAACGCCACCACGTGCACACCCGGTGCCTGGCACATGGGCAAAATGCTTCAGGCCGTCGACAGCATGCCGATGAACATCGGCTTCCTTGGCAAAGGCAACGCCAGCCTGCCCGAAGCCCTGGAACTGCAAATAAAAGCCGGCGCCATTGGCCTGAAACTGCACGAAGACTGGGGCACCACCCCGGCCAGCATCGACAACTGCCTGACCGTGGCAGACAAATACGACGTACAGGTGGCCATTCACACCGACACCCTGAACGAATCCGGCTTTGTGGAAGACACCTTGGCCGCGTTCAAAGAACGCTGCATTCACACCTACCACACCGAAGGTGCCGGTGGCGGCCACGCGCCCGACATCATCACCGCCTGCTCCAAACCCTACGTGCTGCCGTCATCCACCAACCCCACGCGGCCCTACACCGTGAACACCATCGACGAACACCTAGACATGCTGATGGTGTGCCACCACCTGGACCCGAACATCCCCGAAGACGTCGCCTTCGCCGATTCACGCATTCGTCGCGAGACCATCGCCGCAGAAGACATCCTTCACGACCTGGGCGTTATCTCGATGATTGCCTCTGATTCCCAGGCCATGGGCCGGGTGGGCGAAGTGGTGTGCCGCACCTGGCAAACGGCTCACAAAATGAAACAGCAACGTGGCTTGCTGCCGCAAGATGAAGACTTGGGTGCCGACAACTTTCGCGCCAAACGCTACATCGCCAAGTACACCATCAACCCCGCCATCACCCACGGCATCAGCCATGAAGTAGGCTCGGTAGAAGTGGGAAAGATGGCAGACCTGGTGTTGTGGAACCCGGCGTTTTTCGGCGTAAAGCCCGCCCTTATTGTGAAAGGAGGCATGATTGCAGCCGCGCCCATGGGTGACCCTAACGCCTCTATCCCCACGCCCCAGCCCGTGCATTACCGCCTGATGTTTGGCGCCTTTGGCAAAGCCGCCAGCGCCACGCGCCTGACGTTTGTCAGCCAGGCTGCGTTGGATGCGGGCGTTGGCAAAGCACTGGGCCTGGACAGCCCGCTGGCGGCCTGCAAGAACGTACGGCAGGTGCGCAAGGCCGACATGAAACTGAACGACGCCTGCCCACACATCACCGTAGACCCGCAAACCTACGAAGTGTACGCAGACGGCGAACTGCTTACCTGCGAGCCGGCTTCTGAACTGCCACTGGCCCAGCGCTACCACCTGTTTTAAGGCGCACCCGGAGAACCCTATGCTGGAACTAATAGAACGCACCCATAACATCGACAGCGCAGAAATTCACGACAACCTGGTTCTGCCCTACGAACTGCGTATGCGCGGCCGCCTGCGCGCTACCACCGAAACCAGCCTTGATGTAGGCCTGTTTCTGGACCGTGGCCCGGTACTGCGCGATGGCGACTTGCTGCAAGCCCGAACCGGCGAAGTTATCCGCATTCGCGCCGCCGACGAGCCCGTGGTCACCGCACGCATTGGCGCTGGCCTGCCCCTGGCGCGCCTTTGCTACCACCTGGGCAACCGCCACGTGTCACTGGCCATTGGCGAAGACGAGCAGGGTGGCTGGGTTCGCTTTCCGCCCGACCACGTGCTGGAAGAACTGGCCGAGCACCTGGGCGCCACTCTTGCCCACCACAACGCCAAATTCGACCCCGAGCCGGGCGCCTATGCTCCGGCGAGTCACAGCCATGAGCATTAACAGTCATGACCACTGACAGCCAACCAGGCGCTTCGAGCGACCTGGCACTACTGGGCCTGATGCAATTGGTCAGCCCTGCGCTGCCCATAGGCGCCTTTGCCTGGTCACAGGGCCTGGAAAGTGCGTTTGAACTGGGCTGGGTGAAAACCGAAGCGGACTTGCAGGAATGGCTGGAAGGCGTTCTAGAAGATGGTTTAAGCCGCTGCGAGCTGCCCCTGCTGGCACGGCTGCAAACGGCCTGGGCAACGGAAGATGCGCAGGCCATTGCCCAGTGGAACACCTGGCTACAAGCCACCCGTGAAACCGCCGAACTGAGCGACGAAGACACCCGCTTGGGCGCGGCCCTGGTCACCTTGCTGCGCAACCTTGGCTTGCTGCCGGATGCGAACCTGATTCCGAACCAACCGGGTTACATCACCATGTTCGCTTGGGTAGCCCATTACCGACAGGTACCGCAACGGCAAACACTCATTGGCTTCGCCTGGGCCTGGCTGGAAAACCAGCTGTCCGTCGCCTGCAAAGCGCTGCCCCTTGGCCACACCGCCGCCCAGCGCATCACCGAACACATGCGCCCACTGCTGGTGACAGCCGTGGAGGTTGCTCTGCAAAGGGAAGATCACGACCTTGGCCCTATCTTGCCGGGGCTGGCGCTGGGCAGTGCGTTGCACGAAACACAGTATTCGAGACTTTTTAGAAGTTAATTTTTTCAGAAACTGACGTCTTCAGAAACGAATAGCGAACGAGGAAATAACCATGAAACATTGCTTGAGAATAGGCGTTGGCGGCCCGGTAGGCTCCGGCAAAACCGCATTGCTGCGCCAGCTGTGTAGTGCCCTGAAAGACCACTACGACATCGCCGTGGTGACCAACGACATCTACACAAGAGAAGACGCCGACTTCCTGCTGAAGCACGACGCCCTGCCGGCCGACCGCATTCTTGGCGTTGAAACCGGCGGCTGCCCCCACACCGCCATTCGCGAAGATGCCTCCATGAACCTGGCGGCCATCGACGACCTGCAAAACCGGCACCCGAATCTGGAACTGGTGCTGGTAGAGTCCGGCGGCGACAACCTATCCGCCACCTTCAGCCCGGAACTGTCTGACCTCACCCTGTATGTGATTGACGTATCCGCCGGCGACAAAATTCCCCGCAAAGGCGGCCCCGGCATCACCAAATCCGACTTGCTGATCATCAACAAAATCGACATCGCCGAATACGTGCACGCCTCGCTGGACATCATGGAGCGTGATTCCAAAATGATGCGCGGCGAACGGCCCTTTGTGTTTGCCAACCTTTATGACGGAGTAGGGCTGGAAACCATCATCAGCTTTATTTTGGAAAGGGGCATGTTGCCGGAGCGCAGGCCAGAAAAGCTGGCTAAAACTGCCTGATCGAACACCTTTTTTTCTTTCGAATCAAAACGGAAAAACAGTTATGAAAAACATCAAAAAAATGAGTATCAGTGCAGTGCTCCTGCTGGCCTCCACGAACGCGCTTGCGCACTCCGGCCACGAAGCCATTGGCGACGTGCTGCATATTGAATACTTGGCTGCCGCAGTGATCGTTAGCGCCATAGCGTTCACGGCCTGGAAGAAGATTAAGCAACGTCGCTGAGAGTTAAGACGACGATAGCGCAGCCTTTCAACGTCCCCGCAAGAATGGCTGGCGGCAAACGCCAGCTCTTTCCCCAGATCCGTTTTGAAATCGCGTTTTGGCGGTGAAGAAGCGATCGGTATAGTTACGGGAAAAAGCAAAATAACATGACAATATCAATTATTTGCACCAATAAAGACCCTAAACCCTGGGTAGCCGCCCTAAGGGCATTAGACCCTACTCTCGACGTTCAAATATGGCCAAACGAAAGCCGAAAAGCTGACGTTGAGTTTGCATTATGTTGGAATCATCCTGAAGGCGTTCTACGAGACTACCCAAATCTGCGATGCATTTGCTCTATGGGCGCAGGTATAGATCATTTACTTAATGATGAATTTTTTCCAAAAGATCTACCGGTGATAAGAATCATAGATCCTCTACTAGCACAGTCTATGTATGAATATCTTCATACAGCCGTTATGTATTACTTCCGGGATTTTGACATATACAAGGCTCAGCAATACCAATCGAACTGGAAACAGCAGTCACCCAAAGCAATAGCCCATACGACCATCGGTGTAATGGGGTTAGGTAAGCTTGGAGAATATTCGGCTAGCAAGTTTTCTAAGATTGGATTTAATGTCATTGGTTGGTCGCGCACTCAAAAGACTATCACCGGAGTAAAGTCTTATGCAAGCGACAGGCAGCTAGGAGAGTTTCTTTCACAAGTAGATATATTGATTTGCTTATTGCCCCTGACAAACGAGACGCGGGGTATTCTTAACCTTGAAAACATTAATAAACTGCCTTTTGGGGCTTGCTTGGTCAATGTAGCAAGGGGCGAACACCTGATAGATGAAGATCTGATAACAGCACTGAATGAAGGTCAGCTGAGAGGAGCATGCCTTGATGTTTTTAGAGAGGAGCCATTATCTCAGATGCATCCATTTTGGCAGAATAACAAAATACTCCTGACCCCTCACTGCTCAAGCATTACAGATCCTAACTCAGTCGCGCCTCAAATTTTGAAAAACTATCGACTGATGAAAAGTGGTCGGGCCCTAATGAATCAAGTAGACCCTTTTCGAGGTTATTAAACATTTGGATTTAATTATATCCAAATAGAACAGGCAGAACAGACAGATATAGTGTATCCCTGCGAGGTTAAGTGGTGTGAAGAGAGCCTGTCTCTGGTGTTTTCTCCGAAATTGGAACTGGTGCTGGTGGAATCTGGCGGCGACAAAATTCCCCGCAAAGGCGGCCCCGGCATCACCAAATCCGACCTGCTGATCATCAACGAAATCGACATCGCCGAATACGTGCACGCCGCGCTGGGCATCATGGCGCGTGATTCCAAAATGATGCGCGGCGAACGGCCGTTTGTGTTTGTCAACCCTGTTGTTGGCGCTGGCATTGCCTGGGGCGGCTTGAGCCTGCCATGCGTGGAAACCGGTATCAGCTTGTCGGTAATACTGGCCGGTATCCTTATTGCCACACTGGCGCTTAAGTTTGCAGGGCGTGCCCTTGGCACCCTGATGCAGAAAACGGATAACCGGTTCGGCCGAGCGCTGGGTGCTGTGGTTGCTAAAACTGGAGCGTTGCTGGCGGTGTAAGGGACACAGTTAGAACATAGAGTTAAAACAAAAAGCTGCGCGGGCCTACCGCGCAGCTTTTTTTATTGCTTAAAATTATGGATTTTTGCAAAGGGGCAGACAAGCAGTACTGAGATGTTTTAGTCTATGTGGTAACCGCTATAGACGCACAGCTTGTTAAGGATGACAGCCGATGAACCTTTCAGTACCACCACAGCCTCTTTTCAGTCCCTGGTTTTTCATACCGTTTATTTTGCGGCTGTCTGTGCTGCGTTTTGTTTCGTTTTTCTCTAAAAAATCGCTGTGTTAGAGCAAAAAATATGAAGAAATTCGGAGCGCAGTGTTCTTGGGTGGGCGGTGTTTTTTGACCGTGTGGGGGGTAGTCAATGCTTCTTTATTGCGATAACGAAGACGTCAGATGATTGCGAGCGAATACAGCGTGTTGTTTATAATTCGTTGTCTGGACTAAGAAAAAATTATTGATTTTAGTATGATCTAAATTTTATGTAGCGCTCATTTTTTTAATAGTGGAGTGTGCTATCTAGTCACTGTTGATATGTGAATCCAGAGTCGATATTGCAAGTGACTAATATCAAGCCCAACATTCAGAAGTAAAAATATTTAACGGATGAATATATGAAAACCCATGATCCGGTAAGAGAGCTTTCTGAAATAAGAGAGCAGTTATCATATACAAAAAGAATAGGCTTTTTGTTTGGCGCAGGAACATCAAAAGCAATAGGTCTTCCTGATATCTCCGATCTAACATTACAAATCGATGAGGCGCTAAGCGCTGAAGAAAAAAAATATTATGGAATAATAAAAGACTCACTTCCTGAAGGCTCAAAGCATATTGAGGAAATTCTAAATAAAGCCCGCCTGATTCGAAAAATAACCGATGACAGTAAAAATAAGTCCTTCGATGACATCAATGGTGAAAACGCCAAAAACTAGACAAAAAATATGTGATGAGATTTACGATATAATTTTAAAAGCAGAACGCGCAGCCAATATCGACGTATCGAAAAAATTTATAACTTGGTTAAATCATCTTCCAAGAGATTTCTCAAAGGAAATATTCACGACTAACTATGACCTAATTATTGAAAAGGCATTTGAAAGCCTCTTGATTCCATATTTCGATGGGTTCGTTGGATCAAATGAACCATTTTTTTCTCATGAAAGCTTGGAAGGTAAGTCACTACAAGACCGCCCGCCCGTCTCATGGATCCGTTTGTGGAAGCTACATGGTTCGTTAGGATGGTTTTGGAAGACAAATGATGGCAACAATCCCGACAGGGTGATTCGGTTAAGTTCTGGTGCGAAGAAAGATTACCCTAACTCTGAACTAGTAATATACCCATCGAGAGATAAATATGAGTCATCAAGGAAACAGCCTTTTACAAGTTATTTCGATAGACTAAGGGATTTTTCCCTGCCTGGCGAAGGAATATTCATTGTTAGTGGATACTCATTTTCTGACGAATATATAAATGAGCTAATTTTTAGTTGCCTAAAACAAAACAATCGGTTGCATGTGCTTGCATTTTTCTACAGCGACGAGCCAATTAAAAAAATAGTAAAAGAGCATAAAAACTATCCGAACCTAACCATGATCGGAAAAAATACCGCATCAATATCTGGTGTTTTTGGAGAGTGGGCTAATGCGAGCCCCGATGAATTAATTACCCCATTCTGGGAAGATTCTACTAAATCAGTTTCTTTAGGGGATTATACCAAACTGGTAGAGTTTCTGACTTTGTGCTCAGGGAAGGGGGGAGCATGAAAGAAAATATTACTTACTTAGGGGTTGTAATGAACGTCAATAGTTCTAGCGTGGAAGTAGAGATATCAAAAGATATCCCTACTGCGGCGCCAATTATTGATGGCCGACTGTATAAGATAGGTCAAATTGGAACTTTTGTAAAATTTCCAGCAGGTAGTCTAACATTATTTGGCATCGTTTCTTCAGTTAGCAACACACCAAAGTCCTTAGATATTGAGTCATATGAACCCAACTATGGATCAAGATTTTTACAAGTAAACTTAATAGGTGAGAAGGTAGGAAGTCGTGATTTTCAAAAAGGTGTTGGCACTTTCCCTACTATAAATGATGAGGTTCACATTGTAACTGAAGAAGATCTTAGGGCTATTTATAGCAATAAATCAGAAAGATTTTTAGAAATTGGGACTCACTCTTCATCGAAAAATCTTCCTGTCTATATAGACCCCCATAACCTTATATTACGTCACGCCGCCATACTCGGCTCTACAGGCAGCGGAAAATCAAATACGACTGCGAATTTAATTAAACGTATGTTAGGTAAGTATCCCGGATCGAGAGTAGTACTTATCGATCCTCACGGTGAGTACTCAGCTGCGTTCAGCGACACATCTAAAGTTTTTAAGATAAACTCTCAAACAAGTCCTCTATTCATCCCATTTTGGGCAATGACATTTGATGAGCTAACTTTTTTCTTGGTAGGCAGACCTGAGGGGCAAGAGCGACCAGAAGACAAACAATTACGGGAAAAAATCGTTCAACTTAAAAAAGATAATGCCTGCAGAATAAAAAGCGGCGCAATCGACGTTAACTATATAACTGCAGATTCACCGATTCCCTTTAATATTAAGGAACTTTGGCATGACATGGATCGGGAAGTTAATGGCACTTATAGTGTAAGCAATGAACAAGACCAGACGAGAGCTAATGAAAAATTAGTAGATAAAGGAGACTTTAGTAAACTAATTCCAGCAAAATTTGAAGCATATTCACCGACAAACTCAGCGCCTTATAAATCAAAAAAACAAACAATGTACTCATACGTCGGTAAAATTTACTCTAGATTGAAAGACTCTAGATATAATTTTATGTTTAATCCGGATGACTATTATGATGTTGATAGCCCAAACGATCTCGATCACTTGTTACGAGAGTGGATCAATCACGATCACAGGCTTACTATTCTAGATTTGAGTGGGGTTCCTTTTGAACTAATTGATATATCTGTCGGCTTAATAACCCGCTTTCTTTATGACTCAATGTACTGGGGTCGAAATGAGGAGTATACAGGTAGAAACAGGCCGCTTTTAATGGTTTATGAAGAAGCGCATTCATATTTGCCGAAATCAGAAAATAGCAGTCATATTTATGGGTATGCTCGTAGGGCTGTAGAAAAAATCTTTAAAGAAGGAAGGAAATTTGGAATTGGTTCCATTGTTGTAACGCAAAGACCATCTGAAATATCAGAGACTATTTTAGCACAAGTGGGTACTTTTATAGCCCTTAGATTAACTAATAGTAGTGATAAAAACACTGTTCAGAGCGCTGCACCTAATAACATTAGTAGCTTGATGGAACTATTGCCGTCCTTACGTATTGGCGAAGCAATAATAATTGGCGAAGCTATTAGCATTCCGACTAGAGTTACTATTGATTTAGTTGAACCACGTCCCTCTAGCAATGACCCCGATTTAATTTCATCTTGGAGTAAGCCATTTAATAAAGATGTTGATAATTATGTATCTGTCGTTAAAGCTATTCGCGAACAAAAACTTAACTAACCTCGGAGTACTGTCATGGAAATGATACCTGTTAACTCATCAAACATTCTTGCCATTGCATACGATCCTGATTCTGCAACTTTAACCATAGCGTTTAAAGGTGGTAGCGAATATGAGTACTATGATGTTCCGCAGCATGAATTTGATAGCTTTCTCTCAGCTAATTCAAAAGGGGAATATGGGCATCAAAATATATACAAAAAATATAGCCAGAAAAAGACAAGGTAAGGTTGAATTAAAAGTTAAAGGAGTGAGGATATTTTTTCTTGGTAGCAGTTTCTGCTAAATTTCTGTTAGTTACTTTAAGGGCGAAATTATACTCCGCCAACCAAGATTATTTTTATCGGACGTTTTAGTCGATACCATTAGCCAGGGCTTTCGCACGTTCCCGAATGTATTTGGCGTATTTGGGGCGGCAGCATCACAAGAGAACCGGGACAGATTTATTTTCGTGGCTTCTCTGATGGCTTGGAGCTGAGTTGAATCACTACCAACCCTCTCCGCACTTTGGTTAATATCGACTGCCAACGCACAGAATGGATTTTGTGTATCAGAAGCAAGGAGACGCTGATGCCAAGACAGGTCAGGGTGATTGTGCCCGGTTTTCTCTACCATATTGTTCAACGCCGGAAAACCGGGACAGATTTATTTTTCCAGTACCGCTTCCTCGCCTTGGGTTTTCAGCTCAACATCCGTTTTCGATATTTTCGGGGGTGGCGGCGTCCAAGCTTTCAACAGCTGCCCCGCTTCTTGATAAAAATGCGGCACTGCTTTTTCTAGCTCCTCAACAAACACCCTTCGTCCGCTGAACTTCGCCGCAAGATCAACTTCGTAAACGATTTCCAGCGTCGTGGCCGCAGTGTTGGATGTGGCTGATTCCAGTAACTCAGGGGAATCCCGCAAGACCTTCAAAGCCTGGTAGGTCGTTTCTGCTTTCCCGGGCCTGGTGGCGCGAATGAAGAACCCGGCTGGTTCGGTCTTCTTCAGTTGACGCAGGAGCCAGTTCAATCTTGCTTTAGTGCTTTGTTTGTCCTTTGGCGCGGCAAGGCGCATGGAGCAATAAATCATTCGCCGCTGAAGGTCAGCCGTTACTTCCAGGTCTGCCGCCGCGTTGATGATACTGAGTGCACATTGCAGTACCGGTGTTTTACAAAACGCATCGGCGTCGTCCTTCAGTCTCATGGAAGGGTCGAGGCGATGGTCGTTTTTCAATTTTAGGGAAACGTCGCTGCCTGTTAGTCGAGACATGATCAAACAAAGGTCTCGTTGCTCTTGGTGCCAGGCGGCAATGGTGCTTTGAACCTCATCGCTGGTTTTGGCAAGAGACGCATTGCTCTTCACTTTGTTGACGACGTCTTTCCATTCGACATTCATCTGGTCGAAATGGCTGATGCCGGAGCGGTCGCTTTCAAGGTATCGCAGTATTTCGCTAAGGATGAACACCTGATCCTCGTCTTGCACGCCATCGTTCTTGAGTAGCAGTTGGCACTGGGTCCGGATAAATGCCCACGACCAATGATACAGAGCAACTGACTTGGTGGCGTTCTTCGGGAGTTTTACCGGGTGATGGGTTGGCAGTGCGACAAACTGATTAGTAATGGTAATCACCGCATCCAGTTTATGGGTTTTCGCTTGTTGCAGGTATCGCGACAATTGGTCTTCGCCAATGGTGTCATTGTTGACTTTAGCTTCAATCAGCGCCCGCCATTCACGCCGGCCCGTGCGAAGGATCAGGAGGCCGTCCGGTCGATCTTTCTGTTTAACAGCCTGCTTGTCTTCGTTTTGAAAAACCACTTCTGTCCAGGCTTCCAAGGTAGCGCTGGTTCCAACTCGCACATTTAGGGATTTCAGCAGAGACTGGCGCAACTCAAGCACGGAGCGAAGCCCCGCGAGAATGATGGAGACAGACTTCTGTTCCCTTGCACTGTCTGCGGTTATCGGAATTAGTCGAGCAGGTTCTCCTCCGGCGAGGAAATCAGGACGGTTTGTCACAGGTAGCTCCATGCTTTTATTCGATTTAGTTTCCTTCCAAAGCCTAGCATCAATTATTCTATCTGCCTGAATTTGAGTTAATAAAATATTAAATGAAAAACCGGGACAGATTTATTTTTTGGCTGTGGACACTTTGCTGACTCATTCTGTAAGCTTCCTAACGGTTTTTAAAGGAGA
Organism: Marinobacter psychrophilus; assembly: GCF_001043175.1. NCBI lineage: Bacteria > Pseudomonadati > Pseudomonadota > Gammaproteobacteria > Pseudomonadales > Marinobacteraceae > Marinobacter > Marinobacter psychrophilus. The sequence goes on along the minus strand of NZ_CP011494.1, from coordinate 3,125,731 downwards.
CAACAATGTCCTGGTTTAAGGTTTTTTCCGCAGTAGTCGTTGCCAATATTGTATCGTGGATTGTCGTCAGCATCCTTGGCTGGTTTATCTTCTTCGTGGTTTTGGATTCCTTCACCGAGTCGCTGATCGAAAGGCTTTCCAAAACAGATGAGGTCGAATTTCCTGCGATTTCAGTCCCCTCGTACTCACCACGAGCGGTGACTCAAGAAGAAATAGAGGCGAAACAAAAAAGAGAAAAGCAGTTAGCAGCTGAGCGACGTCGGGCTACGCGTGGCGCTGAGCAGAGACGAAGTGCCATCGCCGGCAGTAAAAAGATGTGTGAGTTCTGGACTTCCGAGTATCGCAAAGACGGAAACCCCAAGAGTCAGGCATATAAAGAAATGGCCTGCTTGCGTTACCGCAACTTACTCAACTGAGAATCCACACATAGGGTTCGCCACAAAACCTGTAGAGGCTCTTTCCAGTTCGGACTCTGGCTCGGCGTGGTTTTAGACTTAAGTAAAAACCGGGACAGATTTATTTTTGCGGCTTTTCTGATGGCTTGGAGTTGATTTGAATCACTACCAACCCTCTTCGCACTTTGGTTAATATCGGCTGCCAGCACACAGAATGGATTTTGTGTATCAGAAGCAAGGAGACGCTGATGCCAAGACAGGCTAGGGTGACTGTGCCCGGTTTTCCCCACCATATTGTTCAACGCGGTCATAATCGCCAACCGGTGTTCGTCGAACGCCGTGATTTTGAGTACTACCTGGCGAATCTTCAGGAATGGAAGCAGGTCTGAGAGCTGGATGTGTTCAGTTACTGCTTGATGACGAACCATGTGCATTTGGTCGTTCAGGCGAACGACAACGTAACAGTCATCCTTCAATTGATGGAAAAACCGGGACAAACTTATTTTGTGCACACTGGGTTTTTGCCTTGGGCTGTCTTCGTCGAAAATGGTGTTCAGCAATCCGTTAGGGGTTCTGTTTTTTTGACGTTATCAGCCCATTTCGAAAAATATCTCTCAAACAAGAGCTATCAAACAATCATGACGAGAAAGACATTAGGTTTAACCCGAAAACGAAATAAAGACGCTAAACCAGTGGCTGAGGAAGCCGAGGCTATGGTTGAGGTTGAAGGTGAGGCTGATCCACAAAAACGTTTTTTAAATGCTGTGGTTATCCATCCAACGCCAGGGATTCGCTTGGAGTCAGGTTCAGAGGAACTCACGGTGCGCGCGATGGATTTGATCACGCCGATTGGAATGGGGCAGCGAGGTTTAATAGTTGCACCGCCGGGGTCTGGAAAATCGACAATTTTGAAACATATTTGCCAGGCGGTGGGAAAGGCGTATCCCGAGATTAAACTTTACGCGTTATTGATAGATGAGCGACCCGAAGAGGTCACTGATTTCAGGCGTAGCGTCCCGGCTGAGGTACACGCTTCTTCTTCGGATGAAAGCTATGCTCATCACGTTCGCGTTGCCGATGAACTTCTTGATATCGCCCGCCGACAAGCGGGAGAGGGTCACAACGTCATGATTGTGATTGATTCTCTTACGAGGCTTTCGCGTGTGCATAATGCGGAGCGAAAGAGTAGCGGTCGTACTATGTCGGGCGGGGTGGATGCTCGAGCGATGGAGATTCCGCGGAGGTTGTTTGGCGCTGCACGAAAAATTGAGAATGGCGGCTCGCTGACCATTTTGGCAACCGTTTTGGTGGATACCGGCAGCCGTATGGACCAGGTTATCTTTGAGGAGTTTAAGGGCACGGGGAACATGGAGCTGGTTTTATCGAGAGATGTGGCGAATCAGCGAATCTTTCCCGCGCTGGATATTTCGAAAAGCAGTACACGCCGTGAAGAGCTGCTGTTGGATCCAAAAGCTTTAGACAAAGTTATAGCATTGCGCCGGGCGCTTGGCGGTCTCAAACCGCTAGAGGGCACAAAAAAGCTGGTTGAGCTGCTTGAGAAGTACCCCACAAATGCCGAGCTTCTGAAAAACATTCCCGGGCCAGGATGATGATGCGTGTGAGTGATCACCTCATTCGTTAGGTGGTTACATAGTCTTTACCTTTCAGCGCGAAGCCCCCTGTGCCGACTAAGACCAGAAAACCGGGACGGATTTATTTTCGCGGCTTTTCTGATGGCTTGGAGCTGATTTGAATCGTTACCAACCCTCTTCGCACTTTGGTTAATATCGGCTGCCAGCGCACAGAATGGACTCTGTGTATCAGAAGCAAGGAGACGCTGATGCCAAGACAGGCCAGGGTGATTGTGCCGGTTTTCTCCACCATATTGTTCAACGCGGTCATAATCGCCAACCGGTGTTCGTTGAGCGCCGTGGCTTTGAGTGCTTCCTGGCGAATCTTCAGGAATGGAAGCAGGTCTATGAGCTGAATGTGTTCAGTTACTGCCTCATGACGAACCATGTTCATCTGGTTGTTCAAGCGAACGACAACCTGTCCGCAATTCCCCGATTGATGAAACGTCTGGCCGGTCGTCAGATACGCTTTTTGAACGCCCTCGATAAACGCAGACACTTTTCGGGCACTGGTAGGCAATCACCAGATGAGGGTTGAGGCCTATCGGCAGTTCGTTGGCCAGGAAAATGGTTCGCCGTCAAATGAATTGGTTCGCGCGGCGATCAATAGTAACAAGCTGACTGGCGGCAATAAGTTCGTCGATGAAATTGAAAACCGTATCGGTACCAGAGTTGAAACTCGCAAGCCGGGAAGGGCGACAACTTAGAAATAGATTTGTCTCGGTTTTCCATAGCGGCCCACGCAGTCACGCGCTGGTGGCGCGGATGAATCCCGTCAAAACGTTTTCCTGAACTGTTAATGAAGCCCTGTTAAAAATGTTTCTATGGGCGTTGAGTTGTCAAACTAACCAATCGAAGACGCAGGTGACAACAGCGATGCCATAGATAAAAATCGCATTATGTACGTTTCGCGCCTCGGCACCATGCTTGATCTTTTTGGGGATTCTTGTGCCCTTGCGGTGCGTTTTGATGATACTGCCAAGATATTATCTCTCCGATTATTTGGAGACTAATTAAAATACTGATTTATTTCAATAAGTTAATTTTAATATTAATTTTTGGCATGCCGGGTGCTATGAGATTGACGCGGCGCATCCGCAGTTCGTACTGTCTTCCAAATTTACAATCAAAGGGTATACCATGAAAATCGCAACACGAGTGATCGCCGTAATAACGGTTGCCGTACTCACGGCCATGCCGGTGTTGGCCGCGGAACCGGCTGACAAACCCGGAGTCACTATCTTTGCGACTGGTGGCACCATCGCCGGCAGCTCCAAGTCGAACACAGATACCACCAACTACACCTCGGGAGACATCGGCGTACAACAACTACTCGATGCCGTACCTGAGCTTGAAGACGTCGCTACGGTGACCGGTGAACAGATCGCTAATACCGGCAGTAGTAATATCGACCAGGCGATCCTTTTGAAGCTCAGCAAGGCGATCAACAAGCAACTCGCCACGCCAGATACGCACGGCGTGGTCGTTACCCACGGCACAGATACGCTGGAAGAGACCGGTTTCTTCCTCGATTTGACTGTCGACAGCGACAAACCAGTGGTGATGGTCGGCGCAATGCGACCGGCAACCGCGATCAGCGCCGATGGCCCCTTCAATCTGCTCGAGGCGGTGACGTTGGCCGCAAGCGACAAAGCGATGGGTCGCGGCGCAATGATCGTGATCAATGATCGTATCGGGTCAGCGTTCTATACCACCAAAACCAATGCCATCATGCTGGATACGTTCAAGGCGATAGAGCAGGGCTATCTAGGCGCGTTCGTCAGCTCCCAACCACACTTCTACTACGAGCCGGCAGAACCGACGAATAAGCCGAGTTTCGATATCAGCAACATTGATTCTCTGCCGAAGGTCGATATTTTATACGGCTACCAGGATGCCGAAAGCTCGCTGTTGACCGCAGCTATTGACAACGGCGCAAAGGGTATCGTTCTCGCCTCCACTGGGAACGGCTCAGTTCCCAAGCGCATGGAGGAGGCAGTGAAGAAAGCCATGGCAGACGGTATCCCGGTAATACGAAGCACGCGCACCGGCAACGGCATTGTCAGCCCAAAAGAGATGGGTATCGGTAGCGGCGTCTACAACCCACAAAAAGCACGGATTCTGTTGATGCTAGTGCTCTCGCAGACCGATGACATGGAAAAGATACGCGGTTATTTCGAGTAGTACTGCGGACCCTGATTCTTATTCCTTTTTTTAGCGCCCAATTTCGATGCTAGCGACGCCGGTCGGGTGAATATCGACTCGGCGTATCGTTGGGCGCTCGGCTATAGACATATCGCCGAAGGCTTCATTGCCCGCGCACTGGAGCAAGGCGTCGCTACTCCGGGGTTCCACTCCTGAGAAAGTCGTCCGGTTGTTGAACGCGTTCACCGACGCGCTGCCACAACCAAGCGTGTTCATGCCGTCGTCCGCCTGTCGCTCAACCTTGGACTGCGCGGCATCGAGATCAGCCGGTTGCAACCGTGGTTAACTCACGAAACTGAATAAATCGCACGGCAAGGGTTTGCCTGTCAGTTTGAGGTCATAGAAGCTGATCTTTGCGCGTCAGAAAATACTCCAATCGATCCTATTCTGACGCTTTTTCAAGCAATGACTGACGTCCGGTTAGGGTCTACCTCAACCGGACGATGGTTTCATCGAGTGAAAGCACAGGCAGGCTAGTTGGGGTTCTGACGGTTGCTTGATACACCTGCTTCCGTTATCCCATGCTAGACATTTCTTAGTCGTCCGGCTCTCACTCCATCACCCGCCTGAACTCTGCCTTGAGGCTCGTTTGCTAAGGCTGCTCATTCCAATCGTCAGCCTTGGTCCGCTCACGCTTAACACTTGTTACCGATGCCGAAACCTGCCCTGCCGCTTGTCGTCAGCCGTATCAGCATGAGTGCCTGGCTATTCCGGCTTCGTGGCGGACGCCTGCCTAATTAATGTTATCCCCGTTAATTGGCGCCTGAAACCTGCTCCATAACCGGGGCTTTGTGCCACGTCGAGCGATCCATCCAGGGGTCGCGCAGGCCAATGTGCCCGATGCCGGGTAATTTGATGGCCAAGCCCAGTGGGTCAATACCCACGAGAAACCGGGACAGATTTATTTTCCAGTTTCCGTATTGTTCCTAACAGGCCAGCAATTGCCGGCGCTGGCCTTAGTGAATTTTTAGCAGTGCATCTTCGATGTCGCTGCCAGAATCCCGGGTTGGCGCCGAACTCGTTAATCAGGTCCACATTCTTGAGGCTACCCAGCCAGGCATTCGGAATGGGTACGCCCATGAGGCTGACGCCCTTTAACTTAACCAAGGGTCGACCGTTGGCAAAAGACAATTCCACACCGGCATTTCCTCGCAGGGTTCTGCCGCCTTGGGTATCAATGCCCAGAGTATTCAGTTTGTTGTTGAGTGAATCCTGTTCACTGGCATTCAGGGTTACGGGTTCGAAGTTCTCAGGAAACACATAGTGGCTTAACCACCAGTAACCACCGCTGTCAAACCCTCACGAAAGGTTGTTACGCGAAACTCCGGAAAGCGTTTTTTGAACTTGTCAGACACGAAAATGTTGTCCACCTCGTAGCGCGGCAACAGTTCCGCCGCGTCCCGGACTTGCTGACTCAGCAACCCGGCCAGCTTCAGCTGCCAGCGCTTGAGTACCTTGTATCGGCCGTCGCCATTGAAGATCTCACTCGCTAACTGAATGAACTGCCGGTAGGTCAGGCGGTGGTCATCGCAGGGCAGGTGCCAGGCTTGTCCGTAGGCGTCTGGCGTGTTGCCCAACAGGGCCATGGCCCGACTGGCGTCTGGCGTGTAGATCAGGCTTCGTAGCGTATCGTCGCGAAGAAAGACGGTCGGCTTCTTGCCTGCTTTGAGCTTGTCGATGATCGTCGCGTGGGTGATGCTTTGAGTTTTTCCGGGGCCATAGAACTCCGGGGCGCGGCAGATCAAGGCGTTAACTCGCCCTTCGTCCATCGCTTCCATCAGTTCCCTGATGATGGCTGCGCGAACTTTGCCTTTATCCCCATTGGGCTGAAACGGCGTATCTTCGGTCTGCGGCGTAGCTGTTTGCGGATACATGTAGGTGTTATCGAAAAACACGAGCTTGGCGTTGTGGCGCTCACAGGCATGAAGGATGTTGCGCATCAGGATCGGCCATTGCTCGACCCAGAGCTGAGTGTCCATTGGCAAACCCACGGTCACGTAGACAATGCTCGAGTCCTCAACCGCCCGCAAGGCGTCATCGGCATTCAACAGGTCTGCGCTGATCAGTTGGTCGGTGTCGTTCAGTTTCTGCGGCTTTCGACTGACCAGCCGTATGTCACTGGTAAAGTCGCGTTTCAGGCTGAGCGCCAGTTCCTGCCCGATCTGCCCGCTGGCACCTAGGATGGTTTGCATAAGTTTGGTTCCTTGGGTTGCTCAAGCGCAGTTTATACGGGGTGGAATGATTATCCCAACCGCAGGAGACGTTCGAAAACCGGGACAGATTTATTTTTGCGGCTTCTCTGATGGCCCGGAGTTGATTTGGAAAATAGATCTGTCCCGGTTTTCGATATCGAAATCATCGAAGTACACGCTGCCAGTTTAAGCACTTCGGCTTCAGCAGTTCCAAGATACCCATATCGGGTAAAATAATGCCCAATATGGGTAATCGGGTAGCCCCGCCCGGCGATATGGTGTTGAACGGTCGCTTTATGCCTGATTGATGTTGTCCCCGTTAATTGGCGTCTGATACCTGCTCCATAACCGGGGCTTTGTGCCACGTCGAGCGATCCATCCAGGGGTCGCGCAAGCCAATGTGCCCGATGCCGGGTAATTTGACGGCCAAAGCCAGTGGGTCAATACCGATGTTGAGGCCGAGGATGTTCAGTTCAACACCTTCCCGAATACTTGCCATAAGGCCGAAATATCCATTGAGAGAGAACTGATAGCCTGAACCGCTGGGCGCTTTCGCAAAGACTCCGTCAGCAAGATAGTCTTTTCCGATGGCAAGGTTGGGCAGCGCAACATCCAGTTCGGGTACTTGCCGGATTACCCAGGCTACAAAGGTATTGCTGTTGGGCCCGGGCCAGGCTGTGTATTCATTCGCGAAGGGGTAGGCGGCGATGGCGGTCCGGATGTTGATGATGGCGGCGTCCGCTTTCTCACCACGCAGATCTGCCAGCAACATCGGCGGGTTGCCATACCAAGCGGTATCCGGCTCACCGGGGCGGGATCGCACCGCCTTATGACCCCAGCCAGTGACATCGTGAACCACGTAGGTGGATGCCCCGCGCGCCTTGGTTGCAATCCAGGTATGCACCGCAAAATTGCCGCGCCAGTTATAAGCTCGGGCACCATAAACTTGCACAATGGCTTCTTCCGTCTGGCCGGGTAGTGGCGCAATGCCTGCGCTGGAGCGATCAGCGTCACGCCAGCTCTGGCCAGACTGAGTACTGCAGGCCGAAATCAGTGCGGGGCCTGCTAGCAGAACCACCAAAAATACGGTGGTTCTGATGAGCCATCGAAGGGGTTTCATCATTCCAGGGGTACCTCGGGCTGCATGCATTGGTTGGTTACTAAAACCAATCAGTATACGCCTCGTACATTTTCAGGTATCTATACGAAGTATTACCGGCAGCTACGATTATGGCCGCCTAAACGGCTTCTGATTTCGCCTCAACCGCTTATCCCGGGAACCATATTATCTGTGCCTGAAAAATCACGATTCGCACCCCGATCATGGCTGTTAATACTACTACTGAGCCTGGTAGTGGTGTTGACGGTGACAGCTATCCTTTTGCCCATCGAGATCCGCTACTTATGGCGCTGGGGTGTCGAATTGGCAGGTCATCCCATGGCTTTGGTTGGCATCGTCCTGGTCATGGCTGTGCTGATGAGCGTTGGGCTGCCAGGTAGCCTGTGCTTCTGGCTTATCGCACCTTTTCATGCGCCTTTGTTAAGCGTCAGCGTGCTGCTGGTTGGCAGCGTCGCCGGCTCAATGGGTGCCTATCGCTTTGGCAAGGGCCTGGGTGATACCTGGAAACCCGGCTATTTGGCCAGGCAGGTACTCAACCTGCTTAGCAAACGCAGCGACTTTCTTACGCAATGTGCAGTACGCATATTACCGGGCTTTCCCCATGCATTTGTGAATTTGGCAGGCGGCGTATTAGGTCTGCCGTTGCTGGTTTTCTGTTGTGCCGCAATAGTCGGGCTGGGAGTCAAATGGACAGTCTATGCAAACGCGGTGCACGGCATGGTATCGGCTCGGCAAGCAGAGCAAGCCATGGACTTTTTTACTCTACTGCCTCTTGTCATCCTGGCTTTGCTGCTGGCGCTCGGCGGTTTGGCAAAACGCTGGTTTTTGGGTCAATCAAAAGTCGACAGCCTCCCGCCCGGCTAACCTCCAAAAATAGACGAGCTGAACGTAGCCTGCGCATGACTGGTTAGCCGGTGCGAAGTAAACCTTTCCCTCTCAGTCTGCATCATTCTCGCGTAAGCCGGATTGTTCGAGAGACAAAACGCAATACCTGACCCCAAGGAGCTTTCCGTTAATCCCTGATCGAGACCGCGAAAGCCAACAGCTTGGAACCCCCGGTTTATATCCATCATGTGCCGAGTCACTTCATTTCGCCGTATTTACCGGCAAGTGGTCCGGCAGTTTCTTCAATTCGGCCAAAGGCATGGGTCGGGCAAAAAGGTACCCTTGCAAGATATCGCAGTGCCTGCGGGCCAAGTCTTCCTGCTGCTCCCGTGTTTCTATGCCTTCTGCAACCACGATCATATCCATGTGGTGGGCCATTGTAATTACGCCCTGGACGATGGCGGCAACCCGTTGATCAGTCGCAGTTTTCTCGACAAAACTGCGGTCAAGTTTCACTTTGTGAACGGGCAGGTCCCGCAGATAGCTCAGGCTGGAATAGCCTGTTCCGAAATCATCCAGAGCAACGCGAACGCCTAGGGTTTTCAAGGTTTCCATCAGTTCGATAACGGGTGCTGTGCCGTCCAATAAGACGCTTTCGGTCACTTCCAGTTCCAGCAGTTGGGGTGGAATGCCGGTTTCGTTGAGCACCCGGCGGACGTCATCAAGAAAGCCGTCACGAATAAATTGTAGCGATGATATGTTGACGGCAACCGGCAGTGCCCGCTCCCGATGGGCATTGAAATCCGCCATTTCTGCGCAGGCCTGCCTGAGAATCCAAAGGCCCAGAGGCACGATCTGGCCAGTTTGTTCAGCCAGTGGAATGAACTCACCGGGGGAGATCATCATCCCGCGGGCAGGGTGATGCCAGCGCACCAACGCTTCTACGCTGCGCATGCGCCCGGTAACGGCGTCCACCAGGGGCTGGTAATAGATTTCAAACTGGTTTTCATTCAGTGCGGCGTGAAGATCATGCCTTAGGTTCACGCTGTTACGACTGTGCTCTATTTTATGACTGCTGTACCACTGCCAGATGTTTCGTCCTTGCCGCTTAGCTCGTTCCAGGGCTAGGCGGGAGAACTGAATCAGTTCTTGGGGTGCGCCCGGATGTGCGCCGTTACAGGCAATTCCGATACTGACGCTGATGTGGACCATTTGGCCATTCACGTCGATCGGCTGTGCAAGGTGTTCGAGGATGCGCTCGGCCAGCTGAATGACGTCGTTCCGGTAGGTGTAGCCGGGTACCAATAGGCCAAATTCATCCCCATTCAACCGGGCAACGGTCACCTTGGGCATAATCAGAGCGGTCAGGCGCTGGCCAACGGTCATGAGTATTTGGTCGCCTACAGGGTGTCCCAGTTCTTTATTAATGGGCTTGAATCCGTCCAGGCCCAAACACATGGCGACCAACGAACCACGCTCATCATTGGCCGCAAGAGCATCATGCAGTGTCTTTTTAAACGAGGCCTCGTTAGGTAAGCCTGTGAGCAGATCATGGGTTGCCTGGAAGGTAATTTGAGCTTCCTGCGCCTTTTGGCGGGTAACATCCTGCTGGGTTCCAATGAAGTGAGTGCAGCGACTGTCGTCACCAAACACGGGGCTGACCCGCAGATGGTTCCAAAAAGGCGTGCCGTCCTTCCGATAGTTAATCAGCTCAACGTTAATCTCGGTTTGATGGCGCAAGCCGCGCTCTATGGCTTCGACCGCTTCCGGTGACGTGTTTTCGCCATAAAGAACGTGCCAGCTATGCCCAACGATTTCGCTCTGGGTATAGCCGGTTATTTCTGAAAACGCCGGGTTGGCATAGACCATTGGCATCTCTGGGTGGCGTGCGTCTGCCATAACAATACCGTTGGGACTTGCCTCGATGCCGCGTTTGAGTAAGCGCAGTTCGGCGTCCTGATTTTTGCGATCGGTAATGTCCCGACAAATACCGTAGACACCAATAATCTTACCTCGAATGGTGACCGGGAAGTTGGTGACATCTATAAAGTAGAGTTGGCCAGATGCGTGGATGCCTCTGGTTTCATAGGTAATAGCCTCACCGTTTCTGGCTCTGTCGAACGCTGCTTGGGTTTGTGCGTGGTAATCGGGTTCAACACAGAGATTAAAGTGCAGGTTGTGCATGTGACTTGCCGTGTAGCCCGTAATGCGTTCCATCGCTGCGTTACAGCTTTGGAAGCAACCATCCAGGCCAAATGTATATAAACCATACGGATGGTTGTCAAACAGAGCTTGATGATGCTCGGAGAAGGCCTGAAGGCCTTGCGTGTCCCGGTGGCGAAGCATGGCCAGTGCTACCAGGGCCGCGCCCAGAGTTAAATAGCGCTGAGTTTCCGCGGTCGGGGTGACTGGGGCGTGGTGGTAGATGGCGAAGGTGCCCATGAGCTCTCTCTTCGAGGTCAGAATAGGCGTGGACCAGCAGGCATGGACCTCTTCCGCTTTAGCAATGTTGTGGTAACGGCTCCAGCTGGGGTCCTTCTGAATACTTTTGGTAATAACCAGTTTGTTGGTGAAGGCTGCTCGGCCGCAGGTTCCTGCATCCTCAGAGACCGGAACATTCTGCATGGCCCAAAAATAATCATCTGAAAACCGGTTGTTGGGAAGCAGTCTTAAACTGTTGGTGTTCGGGTGAAAACGCATGATGGCAACCAGCGTTCTTGGCATCATTATGCCTACCCAGTCGACTATCGCGTCTAGGGTCTGTTCTAGTGGGTCATGCCGTGCGATCCGTTCATGAATTTCCTGCTGCACTTCCAGCACAGACCGTTCAATGTCGCTCATGATGCGGCACTCCGTTCAAAGGTAAGGGTTTCCGCGAACGCGCTTGACTCACACACTCACCAGAGCTACTGCAAACCGATCTACACAATGTATGTTTATGTATCCCGCCTGAAATTCGGCGATAAAACCAATTGTCTGCCCGGTTAACACACTGCGCGTATAAAGGGTTAAAGGGGAGATCGGTTCTCATTCAGGCATACCATCTAGAAGTACCACTGTTAAACAAAGGTAAATTGTGTGACTTTTTGTAAAGTACGTATCTAAGGCTGCCATTGCAGGTGACGAAAGGTCAGTTTGGAGGTGTTTCGCCAAGCACACCCGGAGAATTCCAACGCGCCAATTGCACAGGGTGCCGGGGTCAGGTCTTGCGTTTTGCCCCTGTTTTGTCCTTTCGTTGTAATTATCTCAGCCTGCATTATTCTCGCGTAAGCCGGATTGTTCGAGAGACAAAACGCAAAACCTGACCCCGTGGAGCTTGCCAGGAACTTTTCTGTTTTTCTGATTAACTCGTTCGTAGGGTTCCTGAACGGCGCTGCTGATTGGCTAAAAAATTGACGACCCGCAAAGTACGTATACACTCATTAAATAAGTGTTTGGAAGTGCCATAACAATGACAAAAAAGAGCGAGAATCATGAGACAAAAAAGATCTGTTCGTCTAATTAGTTTTTCGGCGGCTACGGCCATTTTGGTGAGTTTGCCGCTGTGCTTGCAGGCCAATACGCCTGAGGTTACCCAGAACGTCGTTCTGGATGGGCTGGAAAGCCCTTGGGATCTGGCCTTCCTTCCCGATGGCACTATGTTCTTCACTGAAAAATGCAAAGGCCTTTCGGTCAAACTGCCGAATGGCACGGTGAATAACCTGCTGGGTATGAGCGGCACCGCCGGTTATGCCATGACTTCTGGTGACCTGTTCTGCGAGGGTCAAGCCGGCATGAACGGCGTCACGCTGGACCCAAAGTTTGCGGACAACGGCACCATCTACGTTTATTCCGCGTCCCGCACGGGCGACAATCCTGCCGTCAATCGGGTGTTGCGACTGAATGTGAAGGGTGATTTGGCCGGCGTATCTGATCGTGCTGACATCGTGACAGACATTCCTTTTAAGCAAGCCGCCTCTGAACATCCGTTCGGTGGTCCCGGCGCTCACAATGGGGGTCGAATTCGCTTCAACCCGCAGGATGGCTTCCTATACGTGACCACCGGCGACAACCACAACAGCAGCTTGCCGCAGTTTGGGGACAAGATGGGTGGTAAGGTCTTGCGCATTGACGGTGATGGCAACGCTGCCCCCGGCAATTCCGATACCACACCGGACGGTTTCGACCCACGCATTTTTACTTACGGTCACCGCAACGTTCAAGGCATTGCATTCCACCCGGAAAGCCATCAGCCGATCATCACCGAACACGGTCCCTGGCATTCCGATGAAGTAAACGCCTTGGTGCCGGGTGGTAACAGCGGTTGGGACCCGCGCCCGAACATGGCAGGTCGGGCAGATTGCCCGGATGATTACTGCGGTTACCAGCCCAATCAGAACGAGGGCATGGACCGCAAGGATCGTGCTGCCTACATGTCCATGACCGACTTTGAAACCTACCCGGATGCCATGAAGCCATTGTGGACCAACGACGGTTACTCCCAAGGCATCAGTAGTGCTGCCTTTCTGAAAGGTGAGCAATGGGGTGACTGGAACGGCCGCCTGGTGGTTAGCTTCCTGGGGATTGGTTTCGGTGGTACACCGCTAGGGCAGCGCATCAACGTGATTGACTTAGCCGCCGATGGGCCAACCATTCGGGATATGACTGAAATGCCGCTATCGATGGGTTCTGCCCGTTTTCGTGGCTTGGAGATGGGGCCTGATGGCGCGCTTTACGTCGCCAATGACGAAGGCCAAATTCAGCGCTTTACCGCTGAGTAATTACCTGCCTGACTGCACTGCCGTTAGGCAGTGCAGTTCCCATCGGAAGCTGAAGGATACCTTATGAGACAAGCGGTGCTGTTTACGATGATCATTGCCCTAGGCCTGTCCCAGGTCCAGGCGGGAGATACAGAAGCGGGCAAGAACCTCTACGCCAGCAACTGTGCCCAGTGCCACGGGCCGACCGCTAAGGGCATGGCCAGCTTTCCCTCCCTGATCGGACGAGATGCGGACTACACCCAGTCGCGGCTTGAAACCTACCGCGCGGGCGAGAAAGTCGGGGCGAACTCCAGTTTGATGATTCCCAATGCCAAGAACCTGAGTGACGAAGACATCGCTAACCTATCGGCTTTCCTCTCCAGTAAATCCTAGTCATGTCTGCTTTGTTGTACTCGAGCCTTTCCTGTGCACCGGTTCACCGGGTATTCGCAGGGAAGGCTTGCTAACTCTTGGATGGAAATTCATTGCCCGGCTGTCACGTATCAGTCGCTCCACAACATGTTTTTTGACGCTATCCGTTGTTAAGGTCGGCCTCAAGTTTGCCGATATCGACAACAACCATCCGATGGCTGGTAAAACCCTGACCTTTGATGTCGACATCATCGAATTGCCGGTTTGACCAATTCGGTTAGCCGCTTCAGTTCAGTTCTAGGAAAACCGCAGTGATTTCTCAAACGGCCGGATTGCACGAGTCATCTTCACAATGTCTAAGGGCGATATGGTTTTGCTGAATGGATTTATCAAAAAGACTCAGAAAATACCGGCTCAAGAGTTGGAAAAAGCGAGAGACCGGAAGAAGAATCTTGTCTGATGGGAGGCGGAGAAAATGACACAGCATAAACACGTTGGCAGCTCTCTCGACGACCTGCTTGAGTCTGATGGTGCGCTTGAGCAGGTGGAAGCTAGCCGGCTACTTGATGACAAAGATACTGGCGTGACAATCATCACTCTTATTAGAGCTGGGCTGGCTTTGAGAATGTCTTGGACGCTGCAGGCTGATAGCGATTCAAAAAGAGCTTAACCAGCTTGTGAGTGCTAAATTGCTGAAGCTGTCTGATTCAGGCGTGGAATACTTGGCCTGATTTTTTGGCCCCGTTAAAGAAATGCCACAAGGACGCCCTTCAAACGGATTTTAATACCACGTTCCAGCCGTTGGTTGCGGTGCTCTGGAGGACATTCGTTGTGCCTGACCATGATCAGTTTATTTAGGAAACTGCGTTGATGAAAGCCAGATTCTCAGCAACCCCGGTCGTGCTCGGGTTGGCATTGTGTGTGTTGTTCCCATTGTTTTTTATCGGAGGGCCAGAATGGACGTCGGGGCTATTACATCGGTCGGCGTGGAATCTTGGCCATCTCCTATTTTTCGGCCTGGTAGTCTTCACCTGGCAGGCGGTTTTTGGTGTCGGCGGACGGCGACAGTGGCTGCTGTTAAGTGCCGGAGTGTTCTTGGTGGGAGGGATCATCGAGCTGCTGCAAGATGGTCTGGGGCGGGAGGCCGACTGGCAGGATGTGTTCCGTAATATGCTGGGAGCCTGGCTGGTAATGATTTGGCGCCAGCCATCCCGATCGGTTGCGCAGTGGCTCCCAGCGGCTGGGCTCTGGTCGCTGCGGGCGTTGCTGACGACCCTGTTGGTATTTCAGATTGTTCCAGTGGCCGAGGTCGGCTTTCAGCAGTACCGGATTGCTCGACAACTGCCAGAGGTGTTCGAGCTTTATAACCCTGATGCCGTGCCGGTCGCGATGACACTTCGAATAAACGATGCTGTCCATGAACGCGGTGGCAAAGCCTTCAACGACCGCTTCAATACCCGGTTAGTCGTTGAGCCAGGCTGGAATAACTACCGTATCGATTTGTCCGAAGTTGAATCAGCTCTTGCAGCCGTCAGATGAATATGGCGGACCTCAAACGGTTGGGCTTTTTTGCGTCCGGCCTGGAAGCGCCACGAAGTGTGTTTTTGAGAGATCTTCGATTGAGCAGAGCTACATCAGAAATCCGTTAGCCCACTAAATTGTCAAGATAGAGTGGCTCGGCAGCTGAATGCTATGCTGAGTAGGAAGAGTAAACAGTTTTTAGGTGTGCTGGCGCGGAGGGGTGCCGGTGTCAGGTTTTGCATTTTGCTTCTGTCTTGTCCTTTCGTTGTAATCGCCCTGGTTTATTTCATCGCAATTTGAGCCATCACGGAAGGAATCATCGCCGCCGCTGGTTATAATGGCGTACTTTGAACCTTTACAGAGAATTCTATGCCAATCGAAAAGAATCAGGTGGTCTTGTTTCACTACAGTGTCAGTGATGATCAAGGCAAGGTTGTTGAAAACTCCCGTGGCGGTGAGCCGAACGTCTACCTGCATGGCCACGGTGGCATTATCCGGGGCCTGGAAGAAGCCCTGCAAGGTCGCGACGCTGGCGAAAGTTTCAGTGTCACCATCACGTCGGAAAAAGCCTACGGCCCGCGCAAAGCCGATTCCATACAACGTGTGCCGATCAAGCACTTGATCGGTGCCAAACGCTGGAAGCGGGGCATGGTCGCGCAGGTAAAAACCGAGCAGGGCCAGCGCCACGTGATCGTTGTTAAGGTTGGCCTCAAGTTTGCTGATATCGACAACAACCATCCGATGGCCGGTAAAACCCTGACCTTTGATGTCGACATCATCGAGGTACGTGCCGCCAGTCCGGAAGAGATAGCCCACGGTCACGCGCATGGGCCGGGTGGGCATCATTGAAGGATTATCTTCACGAGAAAAAACCGATAAAAGGCTGAAGCATGCAAATCGGCGTCATCGCAGACACCCACGGTAAAATGCGTCCCGAAGCTTTGGAGGTATTGAAAGGCTCAGACTTGATCCTTCACGCCGGTGACGTCGGTCGCGACCAGGTTCTGGAAGCGCTGGAGGCGATCGCACCCGTGATTGCAATTCGCGGCAATATCGACAAAACAGGCCGTGCAGCACATCTTCCCGATGTTCAGGATTTGGAATTCCTCGGCCACGCTTTCTACATGCTCCACGATGTCAAAATCCTCGACATTGATCCGCGCGGTCGTTACCGCGTGGTGATCGCCGGCCATTCCCACAAACCCCGTAACGAATGGATCGGCAACGTGCTTTACTTCAATCCTGGTAGCGCCGGGCCCCGGCGCTTTACTCTGCCGATCACGGTAGGGCGGCTGTTGGTGAACGAAGACTGTGTAGCTGGTGAAATCATCGAATTGCCGGTTTGACCAAGTCGGTTAGCCGCCTCAGTTCAGTTCTAGGAAAACCGCAGTGATTTCTCAAGCGGCCGGATTGCACGGTTCATTTTGACAATGTTTAAGGGCGATATGGTTTTTTCTGAATGGATTTATCAAAAAGACTCAGAAAACACCGGCTCAAGAGTTAGAAAAAGCGAGAGACCGGAAGAAGAATCTTGTCTGATAGGAGGCGGAGAAAATGACACAGCATAAACACGTTGGCAGCTCTCTCGATGACCTGCTTGAGTCTGATGGTGCGCTTGAGCAAGTAGAAGTTAGCCGGTTACTTGATGACAAAGATACTGGCGTGACAATGACCGCTCGTATTAAAGCCAGGCTGGCTTTGGGAATGTCTTGGACGCTGCAGGCTGATAGCGATTCAGAAAGAGCTTAACCAGCTTGCGAGTGCTAAATTTCTGAAGCTTTTTGACTCTGGTGTGGAATACTTGGCTTGATTTTTAAGCTCCGCTAAAGAAGTACCACAAGGACGCCCGTTAAATGGACTTTAACTTCATGTTCGAACCGTTGGTTACGGTGCTTTGGTACTTGATACCCTTTCTCATCATTGTCGGCGTCGTCAAAACTCCCTGGTTCAAAGGTAAGCTTGGGGAGTTTCTGGTTAATCTCTCGGCTCGTTTTTTGCTCGATAAGTCCCGCTACCATTTGATCAAAAACGTAACCCTTCCCACCGAGGATGGCACCACGCAGATTGATCACATTCTGGTTTCTGAGTTTGGCGTGTTCGTGGTAGAAACCAAGAACATGAAAGGCTGGATTTTCGGCGGCGCCAAGCAGCCTTTTTGGACACAGAAAATCTTCAGATCCAATTACAAATTCCAAAATCCTCTGCACCAGAACTACAAGCATGTGAAGACATTGCAAGCACTGCTGGGACTGGGCGATCAGCAGGTGCATTCGGTGGTGGTTTTCGTCGGCGGCAGTACGTTCAAAACACCTCTGCCGGTTAACGTTACCCGGGGCTTGGGGTTTGTCCGTTATATCAAATCAAAAAAGGATTTTGTGCTGAGCCCGGAGCAGGTAGCAGAGGCACGGGCAAAGGTGGCGTCTGGTCGCCTAAAGGCCTCATTAGCTACTGATCAGGCGCACGCTCATCATGTGAGGGGACTGGTTGCTGAGCGTTACGGCACTTTACCCCGGCGTTCGAGAGGACGGCTTCTCAAGATCGTAATTTATCCGGTTGTGTTGTTAGGGATCGCTGCGATCATGATGAACGCTGTTTCGCATTTTGCTACGGAGACTGCGGCGATAGGTATGCGACACGCGTCTGACCAACGGATCAAAAAGCCCCAGCAGCCGGTCCTTCGGCAACCTGAAGATCAAACTCAACCAAAAGCTGCCGCTGAAACAGCGGACATAAAAACGAAGTTGGACACTGTCATTCAGCGTGTTTACCAACCTCCATCAGAGCTGTTTTTGGCAAGGCAGGAATGCAACTCGCTGATTGCTGCGGTTATGGGTAATCAGGATGCGCGTCTTTTGCGGGCGCGGGACAAGGCGTGTGCCCAATATCATATGTTGAAGGAAGAGGTCCATTGAATCAGAAAGAGCTACACACTGCGTGGGGAAAACCGGGACAGATTCATTTTCCGCCATCGAAGCTGTTTTAATTTGCCCCTGTCTTGTCCTTTCGCTGTAATCGTCTCAGTCTGCATTATTCTCGCGTAAGCCCCATTGTTCGAGAGGCAAAACGCAAGACCTGACCCCGAGGAACTTGTTTCCAGGCCTACCTTTGACCCTTTTTCTTAAGTCCCTCAGATCTATGAATTAAATAGGAGGCGGTGGCGTCGATGGGGTCGCGACCAAGGACGGCTGTCGCTCCGGGGTGAAAGCTGGAAACTGGGTTCAGGTCGATGAAAACGGGATTGTCCTTTTCATCCAGAAGGTACTCAACTGCGCCGAGCTCCATCCTTGCGGCCCGTAGAATTTTTTTGACTGACTCGGTCACCTTGGGGGAAATTTCGCCAGGAGCCCGGAGGGTAACATCCGATTCCGGGTGAGCCAGGCAGTAGTTGAATTGGTCAGCTTGAATCGGTGAGCGGGCTTCGTAAAGGATGTCGGAGCCGAGGACTTCGATCCGGTGGACGCAGCCGTCTGCGGCGGTTAGCAGCTCTTGCTCAATCCAGCCTTCGTCTCGACTGAAAAGTCCATCCGGGGCGGGTTCGCCGTCTTCAAGCGTCCGAATCCCTCTCCCAAAACCACCTGCAGGTGGCTTGAGAAGGACAGCTTGTCCATGTATGGCGCGTCCGCCGGGAACGGCGGGGTACGTTAGCGGCGTCAGCACTCCGCACTCGGTAAAAAGCTTGGCTTGAGCCAGCTTACTGTAGCCGGTCTGGAAGCAGAGTGATCCGTTGATCACAGATCTACCCTCAGCCTCCCAGGTTCGCAAAGAATGAGTGATCCGATCCGCTCGAGCCTTATCCCGCTCAGCAAGAAGGGAAGATACGCGGTTGACGATCAACCCATTCGCTATGATCTCCTCCGGATCATCAGCGACTTGTACTTTGATGCCCCTAGATTCTAAAAGGTCAACGAGGGGGCGAACCCATTCTGGGATATCTGTGAGAATTAAAATAGACATTGACTAGTATCCGGCTGGCTGAGGCAAGGATCCCCGTATTTGCGCAGGGTTGCGGGAGGAGAGCCGCGAAGCGGCTCGGGCAACAAATGGTGGTCGACGTTTCATGGGGCTAAGGTGTAAGTATTTTTTTACCACATTAAACGCGGATGTTCTAGCTCACCGGCCGATCTGGCCGCCGGCGTATCTCTCTGCGTTATTCCAAAAAACGTTGGAACAGGGAATTTGGAGGGGGAGGGGGGTTAGATCGTTGGAGAACGCACCGATATTAGAGAGGCTGCTCGATTCAAGTGCTAGAATTGCAATCGACATAATATAGCGCTAGCAATTCACACGGTCTTTAAACCCCTTGTTCAGGCGTTTTTTGGATTAAGCTGGCAATGTATCCTTAGTATTAGCTAGCAATGGTGATCACACGTTAATGGGAACGTCTTTAAAAAAAATAGCGGCAAGCAGCAGGAAGTTCAGCGGATTTTTGATGCGCTTTCAAACGCTATTGCTCGACATTCGCTCCCGCCGGGCACTCGCCTGGTTGAAGCGCAGATTGTTGAGGCACTCAGTGCCAACCGAAACCACGTTCAATCTGCCATTCAGCGACTGGTACTTCAGAACATCGTTACCATTGAGCCGAATTGTGGCGCTCATGTTTCAGAACCCTCGGCACAGGAGGCGCGGGACGTTTTCGCGGCCAGAAGGGCGGTGGAACAAGGCGTGGTGGAAAATATCTCGCAAGACAAGATGAAGCGTCATATCAAAGCTCTCGAGGCGCACATGCAAGCGGAGTTCGGGGCGACGGCGGGCGACGATCGGCGCGCGATCATTCGTGAACTTTGTAATTTTCATCGGTTACTTGGGAACGTTTCCGAAAACAAGGTGCTATCCACCATTCTGGATAACCTGATGCTGCGAAGTTCGTTAATCGTTGCTCTGTATCAGCGCAATGATATTCCTAACTGTCAACACAGCGAGCACAAGGCAATCCTTTCGGCTCTGGAGTTGGGCGATCGCGAAGGGGCAGCCGCGCTGATGCTTGATCACCTGAACCACCTGGAAAGCGAGCTTCAATTCAATGACGAGAGCAAGCCTGCCGTAGACCTCTGCAAGGCTCTGGTTTAAAGAAACGCAGAAATATCGGCATGACCTCCCCTGTCATCACGACGCAGCCATGGCACTTTATTTGCTAGCAATATAACTCTTTGCTAACGATACAGTGAGGGCTACGTCATCAAAAACCAACGTGTACTGGTAATCGGAGGCAGCTCAGGTATTGGCGAGGCCACCGCCCTGCGTGCCGCCAATGCAGGTGCAACGGTAACGATTGCCTCGCGCACACCGGAACGTCTTAACGCCGCTTTGCAGCGATTACCAAAGGGTGTGCTGGAGCGGGAGCTTGATGTTCGGTCAGCGTCCGCAGTCGAAAACTTCTTTGCTACTCAGGCGCCGTGGAATCACGTCATTCTGGCAGGATCTTCTACTCGGGTCGGCACGATTCAGTCGCTGCCTCTGGATCAGGCTCATGACAGCATGCAAAGCAAATTCTGGGGCGCCTACCATGTCGGTCGCAGTGTCCACATTTGCGCAGGCGGCTCACTGACGTTCGTCTCCGGCATTTATGCCCAGCGGCCGAACGTCAATGCGGTGCTTCAGGGCGCCCTCAATGCCGCGGTTGAAGGCCTTATGCGAGGACTTGCGCTGGAGCTTGCGCCCGTAGGAATCCGGGTCAACGCCGTATCACCCAGTACCACGGAAACTCCGCTATGGGACCGCCTGGGGCCAGAGAGCCGCGAAGCGAAGTTCGCTTCCATGCGGCAGCGGTTGCTTACTGCGCAGGTGGCCGCTGCCGACGATATTGCCCACGCCATTTTGTATGTTGCGACCAATCCCTCCGCCACTGGCTCAATCGTGCTGGTGGATGGTGGCGATGCACTGGTCTAGTGCCCCGTTTACCCGTAGGAGCCACCCCATGAAACTGTTAAATGTGCCCGTCATTGATCTGAAACCCTTCCGTCGCGGCAGCGAAGCCGACAAAAAACAGGTTGCAGAGGCCGTTGACCGGGCCTGTTGTGACATCGGCTTTCTTATCATCAAGGGACATGGCGTCAGCCCCGAACTCATTGCCCGGACCCGCGAGGTATCCCGTGATTTTTTTGACCTTCCGCTTGCAGATAAAAAAAGGTTGCAAGGCCATCGATAGACGTCGCCCGGGGCTATATTGGTGTGGATGAGGAATCACTTGCGCGCGCCCGGGACCCGCAAGCCACCGGCAGTGATCTGAATGAAAGTTTCATGGTCGGGCCGGTGGACGTACCGCACCAGGACTACTTCAGCGCCCCAGCTGCCGGTAAACATTTTGCTCCCAACATCTGGCCTGAGAGGCCAGCCGAGCTGAAACAGGTCTGGACTCATTATTACCGGGAAATGGGCCAGCTTGCCGCCCTGCTCATGCGCGTTTTTGCGATGGCGCTGAAGCTTCCGGAAGATTACTTTGATGCTCGAATAGACCGGCACATCAGCCGTCTGCGAGTGCGTAACTACCCATCGCAGCTGAAGAAGTCGGCCCCGGGCCAGATCCGGGCGGGTGCCCACTCTGACTATGGCAGCCTTACTATTCTCGCCACGGAGGACCGGCCTGGAGGTTTGCAGGTCTGCAACGCCGAAGGCGAGTGGGTCGACGTGCCAATTGTCCCCGATTGTTTCATCATTAATATTGGCGACCTGTTAGCGCGTTGGACCAATGATACCTGGGTGTCAACTTTGCATCGCGTGGTGAACCCGCCCGCCAACTCGGGCCCCGAAACCCGGCGCCAGTCACTGGTGTTTTTTCATAATCCCAATTACGACGCAGCGATCAGCAATCTGGTGCCGGACACAACGGCAAAATACCCGCCTACCACGTCTGGGGCGCACCTTCTCTCTCTTTACACAGCAACCCAAAACACATGAAGTTCCCGACTGGGAGACTAGAAACCGGTCATTGAAGGGTTCCGGTCTTGGAGAAGTGCGGCCTGAGCGCTCTATGACGTCCGGTTTAAATCCGGCGTCAGCAGCCACTCGGCGCTGTCATTCCAGACGTCCATGCGGGTAATCCTGCCGTTACGAACCTCGAATCGGTCCAAATAACGGTTGCCAGCAAACGGGCGACCGTCAGGCCATTGTCCATAGAGTGTGCCGTTGGAATAGACCACTGTGTGATCGCTGTGTTCGGTCCAATCGAACGATCCGAGCTCCTTTTTTACCCAGGCATAGCGGCCACCGTTGAACTCAGTAATGGCGTGGGTGCTTGCCATAACGCGCCCCCCGGTGAAGGTGATGCGCACATCCGGTGCCATATAGGTGGCAGCGCGTTCCGGGTCCGGCGCCATAGATGCTTCCAGAAAATTGCTAACAATATTTATTGCTTCGTCTTTATCTGACACGGTCAATGCTCCTGATTGATGATGATGATCACATCGATATGCGCGCTATTTCGGTGCAAAAATATCGATAAAACGCTTTTTTAGTGCAAAAAAACGAAACTTTACTGAATAGCAGCCACATTATACTGGCATCCATATTGCTAGCAATATGTGTACACACGCAAGCAAATGTGGAGAAACGTAATGCGCTTAACAACACGGATCAAACATTGGTTCCTGCCCTTGGCCGCGACCGGGCTGTTCTCCCTGACCGGTCTGGTTCAGGCGGAAGATCCTCTGAAGATCGGTTTGGTGGCGGCCCTGTCAGGCCAATCCGCCAAGTCCGGTGAGGCTATTACCCGCGGACTGACCATCGCAATCGACGAAATCAACGCCAAAGGCGGCATTCTTGGTCGTAAAGTGGAACTGCTGCGTCGGGATGACGAGAGCAACCCCAATAAGGGGCTTTTGGCCGCCCGTGAACTGATTCAACGAGAAGAGGTAGCGGTGCTCTTCGGTGGCCTGGACACACCTGTCTCCTTGGCCATTGTGCCGCTGGCCAATAGCATGAAATTTCCGTTCATGGCTGTGTGGGCTGCCGGTACGCCGATCACCCAGAACGGCGCCGATGAGAACTACGTTTTCCGGGTGTCCGCTGTGGACGAATTGGTGGACGAAGCCTTGGTGCAATACGGCATCGACGAGTTTGGCATGGAAAAGCCGGGCATGATTCTGATTAACAACCCTTGGGGTGAGTCCAACGAAAAGGGTTTCCGCAAAGCGCTGGAATCTCGGGACATGGAATGGGCCGGCATTGAACGGGTTGAGGGCAATGATATTGACATGGTGCCACAGCTGAGCCGCCTTAAGGATGCTGGGGCCGATTCCCTGTTGATGGTTGCCAATGTTGCACCGTCTGCGCAGATAGTGAAATCCCTCGACCGGATGGGCTGGGATGTGCCGATTATTTCCCATTGGGGCCCTGCAGGTGGTCGCTTCAGCGAACTTGCCGGTGAAAATGCCGCCAAGGTCCACTTTATCCAGACCTTTACTTTTGTTGAAGATCAGCAAGGCAAGGGTGCTGATGTCATGGCTGCACTGAAAAAACGTTACCCGGAAATTCAGGATCTTGCCGATGTTACACCGGCAGTCGGCATCGCAAACGCCTACGACGCCATGCACCTGACGGCGCTGGCCATTGAGAATGCTGGCAGCACCGATGGCGCGGCTATTCGCAAGGGTTACTACGCCATTACCGAGCACGACGGCCTGATCAAGAACTACCTCAAGCCCTTCTCACCAGATCAGCACGACGCTGTGGGTCCGGAGGACTATGTGTTCACGCATTTTGTTGATGGCCGCATCATTCCCCTTGATCGCTAAGCCACGGCTCTTCGAACCTCGCATGCAGGCATTCGGTAACAGCCGGTCGGATCTCGGGTCCGGGCGGCAGGAGGACACCACGTCATGATCACCGCCAGTATCATCAGTGGGCTGGGCATGGGCAGCATGTATGCTCTGCTGGCACTGGGGTTTCACATAACCTTCATTGTTTCCCAGACGGTCAATTTCGCTCAGGGTAGCGCGATGATGGTAGGTGCCGTGCTGGGCTACACTTTTTGTATCACCCTGGGCTTGCCCTGGTTGGTGGCCGCGTTTCTGACCCTGGTCGTTTGCGCGCTCTATGGCCTGGCGATCGAGCGCTTCCTGGTGCGCCCGTTCCACAGCCGGGGCTCGGAAGCCTGGCTGCTGGCCACGGTGGCCGGGGGCCTGTTGGTAGACAACCTGGTGATGTTCACCTTTGGCAATGAGCCCCGCCGGTTCCTACTGGAAGGTGTCGACCATCGCCTGGAACTGTTTGGCACGGGTATCGGCCTGATGCAGCTGATCATTCCCGCCGTGGTGGCGGCAATCGTGCTGGTGCTGGTGCTGGTTCGGCGATACACCCGCTTGGGCAAGGTTCTGGGTGCCACGGTCCAGAACCCTACGGCGGCGCGGATGATGGGCATCCACGTAACCCGTGTGGTGGCAATTTCCTTTGCTGTCTCAACCGTGTTTGCCGGCATCGCCGGACTTCTGATCGCGCCCCTTGTGAGCGTACATTCGGAAATGGGCATGCTGTTCGGTCTCAAGGCCTTCGCCGTAGCGATCCTCGGCGGCATAAACAGTCTCAAGGGCGTGGTGTTCGCTGGCCTTCTGTTCGGTCTTGCGGAAGCGTTGATTATTGTCTACCTGGGCTCCACGCTCTCTCAGCTCCTGACTTTCAGCCTTGTAATCGTTGCCTTGGCGATACGCCCCAACGGTCTGTTCGGTTCCAAAGCGCTGGTGAAAGTATGATGTCCCCGAATGCCTTGACCTCGCATCGATGGCTGGTACCGATCCTGCTGGGTTTGCTGGCACTGACGGGTGCGGTGCTGTCCTTTACCCTGGGTGGTTATGGCCTGCTGGTTATGACCCTGATCGCCCTGACAACGGTGGTGTGTAGCGGTCTCAATATTCTGATTGGTCTCAGTGGCCAGATATCATTCGGCCATGTTGCTTTCTACGCCATTGGCGCCTATATCTCGGCACTGATGACCATGGCAGGGGTCCCGCTGGTATTGGGTATGGCCAGTGCTGCCATCGTCACCGCAGGTGTCGGCGCCTTGCTGGCAATACCGGCGGTGCGTGTCAGCGGTCCCTACCTTGCCATGGTGACCATCGCCTTCGGCTTTATCGTGCATCATGGCCTGATTGAGTGGCGATCCCTTACCGGCGGTGCCAACGGTTTGGCCGGAGTACCGATGCCGGATACGGGTAGCCTGCCGGCCAGTACCGGGCTGGCCTTGATTGCGGTGGCACTGATGGTCGCCTCGCTGATGTTTTTTCACCGCCTGGCCGGCAGCAGTTGTGGGCGGGCGATCCGCGCCGTCAAGGCCACCGAGATCGCGGCCCGTTCGCTGGGCTTTAATCCAGTGCAGACCAAGACTCTGGCCTTTGCCCTTTCGGCGCTTTTCGCGGGGCTGGCGGGGTCGCTGCTGTCGCCGTTGATGATGTTTATTAACCCGGATTCCTTTCCATTTACCCAGTCCATTCTCTTTGTACTGGCGGTCATTGTTGGCGGTGCCGGAACCGTGTTCGGGCCTTTGCTGGGGGCCGTTCTCATCGTGCTGGTGCCGGAATTGCTGTCAAGCATGGCGGAAATGCGACTGCTGCTGTTCGCCGGCGTTCTGCTCGGGGTGCTATGGATTGCACCAACCGGCGTGCTCGGCGTGCTTCAGGCCCGGTTTTCGAAACCGGAGCGACTGGTGCCCCGGCATCAGCCGGACGCTACCCGGCTGGCGAGTTTTCTGACCTGCGATGCGGGCGCCCCTGGCGGCTTGCGAGTGAAGGACATCGGCATCCGGTTCGGCGGCGTACAGGCGGCCGAGCGGGTCAGTTTCAATGCCGCACCGGGCACCGTCACCAGCATCATCGGGCCCAACGGTGCCGGCAAGACTACGGTACTGAACCTGGTCAGCGGTTTTTACGCACCGGACAGCGGCCGGATCGACCTCGACGGTGATCTGGCAGGCTTGCCTGCTTGGAAAATCGCCCGGGCTGGCATTGCCCGAACTTACCAGACCACCCAGTTGTTTGTCGGACTCACTGTGCTTGAGAACCTGCTGGCAGGTATGCAACGTGGCCGCCTGGGGGATTGTTGGCGCAAGCCAAACCCCCAACAAGTGGGCGTTGCCATGGATCTGCTGGCTTTGGTTGGCTACCGCGGCTCGGTGCATACCCTGGCCGAAGCCCTACCTCATGTCGATCGTCGCCTGGTGGAAATCGCCCGGGCTCTTGCACTGCGGCCAAGGGTGTTGTTGCTGGACGAACCAGCCGCCGGCCTGAGCCGAGTCGATACTGACCAGGTCGCCGGACTGCTTCGGACCATCGCGGGCTATGGTATTGCGGTGATTCTAGTGGAGCATGACATGACCATGGTGATGTCAGTTTCGGACCGCATCCTGGTGCTGGATGCCGGACGCCCAATCGCCTGGGGGGAGCCCGAAGAGGTTCGTTCCAACCCTGAGGTGGTAAGGGCTTACCTCGGGAGCACCGATTACCAGGCACCGCCTCGCTCCAAACTTTGGGATGGCAGTCGGGACGCCACTTTGTTCGTCAAAGATCTGGTCATTGACTACGGTGCCGCCCCGGTGGTCGAGGGGGTGAACCTGATGGTAAATCCAGGCGAGCTGATTGCTATTCTTGGGGCTAATGGCGCCGGTAAATCCAGCATTCTTCAGGCCATTGCGGGACTGCACTCCGCTTCTTATGGCTCAGTGGTGCTCAACAACGAAAATATTGAAACCCTGGACGCCAGCCAGATTGCAGGCAGAGGTCTGGCCCTGGTGCCTGAGGGCCGCCAGGTGTTTCCGGAGCTGAGTGTGCGGGACAACCTGCTGATGGGTGCCTACACCCGCACCGATCGCGCTCATCTGGACCAAGACGTGAATGACATCCTGGCACGCTTTCCTCGATTGCAGGACCGCATTAATAGCCCCGCTGGGCTGCTTTCAGGGGGTGAACAGCAAATGGTTGCTATCGGTCGTGGGCTAATGGCAAAACCTTCGATCCTGCTGTTGGACGAACCGTCTCTGGGGTTGGCGCCGGCCATGGTGGCCGAGCTTTATGACGCTCTGGCCGCCCTGCGGGATGAGGGCGTCACTCTGCTGTTGGTGGATCAGATGGCCAATCTTGCCCTGCAGGTGGCAGACCGGGCTTATGTATTGGAAACAGGGCGTGTGGTTCACTCTGGCGATGCCGAAGCTCTCCTCAACGATCCGGAACTGGAAGCCGCTTATCTGGGAGGGAATGTTACATGAACTCAATATTATTCAAGAACCTGAGACTTCCGAATCAACCGAATCGGATGACTGAATTACGGGTGGAACATGGCAGATTCATCGAGACTTTTGCCGACGATGCGTCACCTTTAACCGAGATCGATTTGGGGGGCAATCTGGTTTTGCCAGGACTCATTGAGACCCATATTCACCTCGACAAGGCCTGCATCATGGACCGCTGCAAGCTGAAGGAAGGTACCTTGAAGGAAGCTGTGGCCAGTACCAGCGCCGCCAAGGCGGAGTTCACTGAGGCGGATGTCTACCAGCGAGGCGCTCGCATCCTGGAACAAGCCATCACTCAGGGCACCACGCATATGCGCACCCATGTGGAACTGGACCCCGGCATCGGCCTGACCGGCTTCCGCGCTATCCGCCGCCTGCAACAGGACTATGCCTGGGGTGTCAGCCTGGAAATTTGTGTATTTCCCCAGGAAGGCCTGCTCAATAATCCCGGTACTGAAGAGCTATTGTGCGAAGCGCTGGAAAATGGCGCCACAGTCCTTGGCGGCTGCCCTTACATGGACGACGATCCTGCCGGTCAGATTCGGCGATTGTTCGAATTGGCGGAGCGTTACAACTGTGATCTAGATCTGCACCTGGATTTCGACCTCAACCCCGAAGGCATGACCATACCGGAGGTAATCCGGTGCACCCGCGCCTATGGCTGGCAGCACCGGGTTACGATCGGCCATGCCACCAAGCTGTCGGCATTAGCGCCAGACCCGTTTCGGGAAATCGCTCTGGCTCTGGCAGACGCTGGAGTTCAGGTGACCGCGTTACCGTCTACCGACCTGTTCCTTAACGGTCGGGAGGCTACCCACAATGTGCCTCGGGGCGTTGCGCCGCTGGCAAGGCTCCATGACTATGGTGTGACCTGTTCATTGTCTACCAATAACGTCGGCAATCCCTTCACGCCGTTTGGCGATGTCTCGCTGATCCGCCAAGCCAACCTGTTGGCTAATGTATGTCATTTGGGTACGCCGGCGGGGCTGACGCGCTGCCTATCATGGATTTCGGAGGAATCGGCGAAGCTGATTCGGCTGCAGAACTATGGTTTGACGCCAGGTTGTAACGCCGATTTTATTGTACTGGACGCCGAATCACCGGCGGCGGTAATCGCCAGTCTGGCGCAGCCACTGATGGCGTTCAAAGGTGGTCGTCAGAGTTTTGAGCGCAAGCCAGCGCAGCTCCTCGCACCGACACGTCACGGCTGACCTTCCGGCCCGGAAGCGGGCCATAATGCCGTGCATAAACGCTATCCATCGATCGCATTCTAGCAACTACAGGTAGCTCACCGCATGAAAGCCGAGTCGAACAAGGGCGTGATCTGCACCTACGACCCCAGGGCTAAGGCCGCGGTGCTGTCTGTGGTTTGCCTCCAAATGTTCGGTACCGGTGGCGATGTCCTGTGGCTGCTCAGTAACGGCAAGCGGGTGGATACCCTGATGGGCCTGCTTCGGGAGCCACCAACGCTGGCGCGCTGCGCGGATGGTTTCTGGCCCGTGATTGGAGCCGCGATCGTTGGGTGTCCACCCTTACCTGGCCGGACCTGCTAGAGCCGGCCATCGCCCTGGCTCGGGATGGCTATGGCGTTTCGGCCAACCAGGCGTTCTGGCAACAACAGCGCCATGAGCTGATTCAGGAACTGCCAGATCTCGGCGCCTTTTGTTGTAATAAGCAAGGCAACCTTTTGGCAGTCGGCACTCAGGGTGGTGATGGTCAGCCCGAGACCCAAATGGTGCTGGCCACGCAGCTGATCCCGTTCACCGGCCTGGCCGACGCCATCGCGGTGCACCCCGACGGCCGTCGAGAAGCCATGCATGACCCGCGGGGCGATGGAACTGCGCAGGGTCAGTAACAGCTCCTTTTTCAATATACCGTTACAAGAAAGCACCGCGGAAACGATCACAGTCCGCTCCGCCTCAGGCATTATCGGCGCCATACTCGCAGGCCTGCTGGGTCTCCGTTCAGCAACAATCAAACCTCTCTAGCGATGTCACCTTGACGCCAACGCTCCCACGCGATGGTCAAGCGCTGTAAACCTATGCTCTAAATTGGTGCTGCTGCGTCCGTTCTGTGCGTGTTGCCCAGTGGTTAACCAATAAAACTGACCGCGCCAGATCGCAGCTATTGCTTAAAATCAATGAGATAGGATGATTTTGACGGGTTGGCATCCCAATTGCTTTCGTTTGCAACTGTTCATACCGGTCATACCAGTTACTCAGAGCAGTTCCAGATTCCTTAACACTGTGAGCATGATGCCAACCCTTGCAAATGCGGCCGCGCAGGCCTTACAGCGAAGAATTGTTAGTGGTGAATACTTGCAAGGCGCGAGGTTACCACCACAGCGAAGTCTGGCGATAGATCTGGGTATCAGTCGAACCTCTCTTAGAGAAGCCATCTCAATGCTTGAGGCACTTGGGCTGGTGCATGCTCATCCCGGCCGGGGAGTGTATGTAACCCAAAGATCAACGAACGACGGCAGCAACGTTCCAAAAGGACCGGCGGGAGTGAGCCCGGAATCTATCTTTCAACTGCGTTACATCTTTGAGCCTGCGGCAGCTTCGTTGGCGGCAAAACGTGCTAACAGTGTCGACCAGCTGCAGGAAACCCAGGATGGTTTGGGCAATGCGCTTCAAAAGCTGGATCTTGTTGGTGCAGCGGAATGGGACCTTGAGTTTCACAAGCGCTTGGCGATGCTTTCTGGAAATCCGTCGCTTTTGGAGGTGGTACAGCAGAGCCAAATCAAGGTCGGTTACAGTCTGCGCCTGCCATTCGCCAATACCCGGCGAATTTGGGAAACCTTTGACGAGCACGGCGCCATCATCAAGGCAATCGCTGACGGGGATTCTGATCTCGCCCGTTCAGCCATCCAGAAGCATCTTCTTTTAGCCGCAGATCGAATCGGCATTCGCTTTGAACAACCCTAATTAATGAGCAACCTAAACGTAAATAAGGAGAAATCGATCATGCAAATGATGAAAGTTCTTTCGGAAAAACGAAGTCAATCATTCTTCAAGCCTCTTTTTGCAGCCGTGTTTGCTGTATTTGCAGTGTTCGCTAGCGTCGCCTCAGTGCAGGCGACAACGTTATCTGACATCAAAAAAGATGGTGTACTGAAAGTTGCTGTGCCTCAAGATTTCCCGCCATTTGGCAGTATCGGTTCGGATATGGCTCCCAGAGGCTATGACATCGACATGGCCAACCTGATTGGCGAGGAGCTGGGAGTCAATGTGGAACTCGTACCGGTTACTAGTGCGAATCGGATCCCGTTTCTAACGACCGGTAAGGTTGATCTGGTTATTTCGAGCCTTGGAAAGAACCCTGATCGTGCCAAGGTGATTGATTTCACTGATCCGTACGCTCCGTTTTTTAACGGGGTATTCGGTCCTGAGTCTTCGGATGTAAAAAATGCCGATGACCTGGATGGTAAAATGATCGCCGTTACCCGCGGTTCTATCGAGGACCTGGAACTTACAAAAATTGCTCCGGAAGGCGCTACGCTAAAGCGTTTTGAAGACAATAATGGCACCATCTCAGCCTTCCTCTCTGGACAAACCGACCTGATTGCGACCGGCAACGTGGTTGCCGCTGCCGTTGCCGAGCAAACGTCCGGCCGTGGACTGGAAGTAAAATTTCTGATCAAAAACTCGCCTTGCTTTGTCGGTGTGGCGAAGGGCGATACGGCTCTGATCGCAACAGTAAACGAGATTATCAAGAAGGCCAGGCAGGACGGTCGCCTTAACGAGATCTCCAAACGCTGGTTGAACGCACCGCTGCCGGCGGACTTCCAGTAAAACCTGCGGCCCGGCTTCGCGCCGGGCTTCAGCCAAAGCGTGGTGCGAATAAGTATGGCTTACGATTTTGATTTTGCCGCCATCTTTCAATATGCAGACTTACTGTTAAAAGGGGCGGGATTCACTCTTGCTCTGACGGCAGTTGGCAGTGTGTTCGGCATTTCTCTTGGTATTGTTTGTGCCGTTTGCCGGGCATGGGCGATAAAACCCTTTAACTGGATTGCCGCCGTCTATGTGGAGGTAATCAGGAATACGCCATTTCTGGTTCAGCTTTTCTTCATCTTTTTTGGCCTGCCTTCTCTGGGTATTCGCATAAGCAGTTGGGAAGCGGCGGTATTGGCGATGGTGATCAACCTGGGAGCGTACTCCACGGAAATCATTCGCGCCGGCATTCAGTCTACGATGCAGGGTCAGATTGAGGCCGGCGAGTCGCTGGCGTTCAATCGTTTCCAAATCTTTCGCCATATCGTGTTACGTCCTGCACTACAGAGGGTTTGGCCAGCGCTGAGCAGTCAAGTGATTATCGTTATGCTTGGCTCGGCTGTTTGCTCGCAGATTGCAACAGAGGAGTTGACCTCTGCGGCAAACTTTATCCAGTCGCGCAATTTTCGAGCCTTTGAAACTTACGCAGTGACAACCGCTGTTTATTTTCTGATGGCGCTGGGGATTCGTCAGATATTTAACTTAGTGGGTCGGTACATTATTGTTGGTCGTCCACAGACCGGGAGAGGTGCTGCATGACGGACTTTACCCTATTCGATATGTTGCGCGGGCTTTGGGGCGGTTTACAGTGGACGCTCGGCTTGTCGCTGCTGGCATTCGTGCTCGGTGGCACTATGGGGCTTCTTATCCTGTTCGCCCGGATGTCCGGCAGCGTAACTCTGCGAACCTT
Source organism: Marinobacter psychrophilus (assembly GCF_001043175.1). Taxonomy (NCBI): domain Bacteria; kingdom Pseudomonadati; phylum Pseudomonadota; class Gammaproteobacteria; order Pseudomonadales; family Marinobacteraceae; genus Marinobacter; species Marinobacter psychrophilus. Next base: position 3,093,834 of record NZ_CP011494.1, on the reverse strand, counting down.
TGCGAAAGTCTATATTGAGCTGTTTCAGGGAACACCGCTGCTCATGCAGTTGTTCATGCTGTTCTTTGGGATCTCGCTGATGGGTCTGGATATCTCGCCATTGCTTGCCGCTGCCCTGGGACTGACACTTTTTACCAGCGCGTTTCTAGCGGAGATCTGGCGCGGCTGTGTTCAATCGATTCCGGAGGGCCAATGGGAAGCTACGGACAGTCTGGCATTCAGTTACTGGGAGCAGATGCGCTACGTTATTTTGCCCCAAGCCTTTCGTATCGCAATCCCGCCCACGGTAGGTTTCTCCGTACAGGTGGTGAAAGGCACGTCAGTGGCGTCAATCATTGGTTTCGCAGAGCTCACCAAGACCGGGACTATGATCGCAAACGCGACTTTCGATCCATTCACTGTCTTCGGCTTGGTGGCGCTGGGGTATTTCGCCCTATGCTGGCCACTGTCTCTGTTTGCTCGTCGTTTGGAAGGAGGCGCTCGTGTCACTCGTTAATATCAATGAAATTCATAAATACTTTGACGATCTTCATGTTCTGAAGGGGGTTACCCTGGAGGTTCAGGAGGGCGAAGTTGTTACTATTATTGGTCGCAGTGGTTCTGGCAAAAGTACATTGCTGCGGACAATTAACGGCCTGGAAGGGATCGATGGCGGTACTATTCACGTCGATGGCCATGAGCTCGTGTCAAGCACGAAGAGTCTTCGTGAATTGCGCCTGAAGGTAGGAATGGTCTTTCAGCAGTTCAATCTCTTTCCTCATCTTAAAGCCGGCCAGAACGTAATGTTGGCACTCAAGGTAGTCAAGGGTATTGATGAAGCTGAAGCTCGGGAGATGGCGCTGAAGGCTATGGAAAAAGTAGGGCTGCTTGAAAAGTTTGATGTCTATCCGGATCAGCTGTCCGGGGGTCAACAGCAGCGCGTAGCAATAGCCCGGGCACTGGCAATGTCGCCAAAGGTATTGTTGTGTGACGAGATTACGTCTGCGCTGGATCCTGAGCTTGTGAACGAGGTCTTGACGGTGGTTCGCCAACTGGCAGATGAGGGTATAACACTGATTATTGTGACCCATGAAATGCGATTTGCTCGGGATGTCAGTGACAAGGTCATCTTCATGCATCACGGCAGGGTGCATGAGTCTGGCGATCCCAAAGATCTCTTTAATAATCCACAAACACCTGAGCTGTCAGCCTTTATTCAGTCCATCGCCTGATGAGCAAGCCAATAGACTGGGGCCCATTTTCTCGTAGGCGGCTGATGTTGATTTAGCAAAACAGAGAATCGCCGGGGACAAGAGAAACGCCGGGGTGAGGTCGTGCGTTTTGCCTCTGCCTTGCCCTTTCGTTGCAATCGCTTCAGTCCGCCTCGCGGAAATCAGCGTGAGATGCATGCTGAAACCAATGATGATTTGCCCATCCCGGTAGGTTACTGCGAACGAGGCGGCCTACAGATCAACAACGTGTTATTCCCTGATCGAAACCGCGAAAACAGACAGCCTGGAATCCTCGGTTTATATCCAATATGTGCTGGCGCGAATCGCCGAAGCAGACATGCTGAAAAAGCTGTAGGCACTGTTGCCACTGAACGTGGAGCTGAAGTGGGCGTTAAAAAATTGTGGCAGGTCAATTGCGGACGATTAAGTCTGTCTAAGTGCGCTTAAACAGGGAAGGCTGTCTTGACGGAGAATGTTCCCTATCTGTAACCTCCTGCGTCATGTGCAGATCTCGTGGATTTACTCTACTCGAATTAATGTTGGTGATCGTTATTGTCGCCATCCTCATCATGTTTGCAGTGCCATCGTTCCAGTGGATGATCCAGAAAGTCACGATATACAGCAATGTGAATACATTTCTGTCCGACATGCGCTATGCGCGCAGTGAAGGCATTCGGCGCGGCGGAGGTGTTGTGCTGTGTCGTAGCGACGCCCCTGAAGCGGCCGCTCCTGCTTGTGGTAGCGGCTTCGGCCCTGGTGGAAATGGCTGGGTCAGTGGCTGGATTATTTTTCAGGACTTGAGCAATGACGGGAACAAAAACACAAACGATCCACTCTTGCGCGTGCAGGCACCCATCATCGCGATAAATTCCATTCTGGGCACCTTACCCGACAGCTCATCCTACACCACATTTAGCTTTACGGCGACCGGACGCCTGCGCAGCTTAACCGGGGTGGCAACAATGCCATTTGGCGGCGATGGTATGTTTGCCAAAACAGTGCAACGCGTGGTGTGTGTCAGCCTTAGCGGTCGCGCCCGAATTGCAGGCGACGGGAGCATCAGCTCATGCGGCTAGCCCCAATAACTGTGAAGAAGATGCCGACTATGAATCATCACCCTCAAAGCGGCGCTTTTTTGATTGAGGTCATGGTTGCTACGCTGCTTCTATCGTTTGGGGTGCTGCCTCTTATTGCGACGATGACTTTCGCCGTACAGATGCCAAAATTAGCGGGCTACCGTGCAACCGCCGTTAACCTGGCATCCAACTATGTCGAACGTATGAGGGCTAATCCAGCCAATCCGGCCAGTCCTGTCAGTCTCTTTCCTTACAGTGAGAAACCCAGCAGTTACGACGGTACACAAGCAGACATATCTGCGCCGTCGCTCTCACTCTGTAACTACCCTGATTGCAATGTCGACACCATGCTCATTCGGGACGTCTATGAGATGCAAGTCGCAGCACGTCGCGAACTGCCTGCCGGCGGTATTGTCGTATCGTGCGACGCCGGCGATTGCAGTAACGGCATCGGCAACCTGTGGGTTATGTGGCAGGAACCCGACTCGTTTGATGCACTCAGTCCATCATCCTCTGACAATTGCCCCACCGGCGTCGCGAGTACCGACCCCAACCCGCGTTGCTTGTATGTGAGATTTACACTTTGACACCCCATCGCCGCTTATCGGAATGGCGCTGCCTTCAGGGTTTCTCGTTGATCGAACTGATGATTTCTCTGGCCCTTGGATTGATCATTGTAGCTGCGGCTTTGTCCGCGTACGTGGGCACAGCGGGAGCTGCAAGAATGGCCGAAGCCCAGGGGCGCATGTACGAAGATGCCCAGGCAGCACTGACCATTCTGACCCAGCAGTTACGGATGGCGGGCAACAACCCCGATCAGACTGATCGGCTCGACACCAGTGTAAAAGACCCTATCTACACGAAGCCGACATCTTCTGGTTTGACCTATTCTGGTGATGTATCGCCTGAGTTTGTCGACGCATTAGTTACTCCAGCGCTTGAACTCTCCAATTACAGCATTCGTGGCTGCGACGGAGCGTTCAGCAACGTCACTGCGGCAACCAGTCTCGATGAGCTCGACTGCGTCGCAACGGCTGCCGTCATCGCTGAACCAGACTCCATTGCCCTTAGTTACCAAGCCGATGAATTCAATACTGTGCCTGCCATCGCCAGCGCACCGCCTCCGACCGATTGCCTTGGGTATGCGTTGAATAAGATTAAGGCCGAAATTCCCGGAATTCCAGTTGGCCCAGGTTTAGGCGTTTTCTCTTCCGTGCCTAAAGATGTGTTCTATTTCATGGCAGACAATCGGTTTTATATTGATACATCCTCTGCCACTGCCACACCGCCGTCTGTTCCCAGCCTGTATTGCCAAGGTAATGGCATCGACAGTAAAGCTCAACCTTTAGTCGAGAACATTGAGGACATGCAGATCACCTATGGGGTAGAGATTCCCGACAATCAAACGCGAACTGTGGCCGGCTATATGCGCGCCGATGAACTCCTCGTTCATCCCGACTTAACGGCTTTTTCCGCACAGGAACGCTGGAGAAAAGTCGTCACAGTCCGTATTTGTCTTCTGCTGCGCAGCGAGAATGCCGTGGTATCAGACTCGGCCTCAGCGCGTTACTTCAACTGTGCTGGCACCCTGGAAACTTCGCCCCCAGACGACCTTCGGTTAAGGCGCGCTTACTCCACCACCGTTATGTTGCGAAATTGGCTAGAAATTACTGCCCACACCTCGCTATGAAAGTGTCCATCCAATCTGTACCCAGCCCAACGCCGGGAAAAATCTCGCCGCACTCCCGGTTGGCGCACTCCCGGTTGGCGAAGTCTCAGCATGGCGTCGTACTGATCATTGCACTGATTATGCTGGTCGTCATCTCGATGCTTGCCGCCATTAGTATCCGCAACGCCACCACCACAATCAGTGTATCTGGCAATGTACGCACCACTGAACTGGCCACTCAAGCCGCGGAGATTGCTTTACAGCATTGCGAGCGCTCTGTTTTGCAGATATTGAAAGTTGACGCTGGCGGCACCGACGACTACGCAACCACATTCACTTACGATAATATTTTATTCGAGGCTAAACCGCCGGATTGGCAAAATACGACAATGTGGGATGGCACCTCATCTAAGGCTTATTCGCTTCCCCTGAGCATGGTCAACCAAGCTGGCATGGCTGCCACCTACAAGCGAGCACCCGAGTGCATGGTCGAGCGCATGATTATAGCGAGGATTGTAGTGGAGGCGGTACCCGCTATACCGGCGGTACCGGCTATACCGGCTGGCCCTGGGGGTACCTCATCGGCTGTGCCAGCTGTGCCGGCGGTGCCAACTGTACCAGCAAAATACAAGATAGATCCGGATTCCTTGTTTCGGATCACTGCCCGCGGGTTTGGTCCTGAAGTGGAAAATGATGCCGGCCGTCCCGTTGGCAGTGAAGTCTGGCTGCAATCTCAGATTAAAATACGCTATTACGAAGATGATGAGTAAATTCACATATTAAAACACAGGATGAAATCCCCATGATTAAGCTCTTGTGCACTTCCTTATCGACCGTTAAAAGGTCCAATAACTGGAGACCGTGGTCACGGCAGTCGTTGGCACTACTGTTGTTATTGGTTTGGCTACCGGCTCAAGCGGCAAATTACTCTTTCACTAACAATATACCAACAGACAATATTCCAGCCGTCTGTACAGGACCTGTGAGTGATGTTTACACCTGCAGTCCACTAACGCTTGCCGCCGGAGACACCATCACCATCACAGGGCCAACCGCCATCACTGTCAGCGGTGATTTCACAACCGGCAACTTCACCCAAATCAATGCCGCAGGAGACTCCACCGACCTGACTATTACGGTTACCGGGATTACCGAGTTGGGCGCCAGCACAATTCTTAAAGGAAACATTATTGGCAACAACGCCACAACTGGGACTATCACCATTGGCGCTAACAGCCAAGTTGAAGGTGACCTGACCACAACCACCGCAGGCGTCATCAACATCGGCGCTGACAGCGTTGTCGTCGGTGATCTCAACACCCTGTCGGGTGCCATCAACGTCGGCGATAGAAGCACGGTCACAGGTTCGATCAAATCCAGTTTGGCAGGCGTTATAACAATCGGTGCTGACAGCGTTGTAGGCGGTGACCTTACCACCTTATCGGGTGCTATCAACGTCGGCGATAGAAGCACGGTCAATGGTTCGATCCTCTCTAGTCTGGCGGGTGCTGTCACCATAGGGGTTCACGTGATAGCTATGGGCGATGTCGCTACCACCTACGAAGGCAGCGAGATTGGTGCTGGCGCTATCACCATCAATAGCGGTAGCGAGGTCGCTGGCTCGGTAACCACGAACACCGGTGCAATTACCGTTGGGGTTGACGCAAAAGTTGCCGGCAACGTTAGCGCCAACGATGGAGCTATTACAGTTGAGGCTGGCGCAGATATTGCCTTTAGTACCTGCACCGGCAACTCCGGCGCTATCACTATCGGGACTGGTGCAAACGTTGGCGGCAATGTTGAAACCGCCACAGCAGGTGCTATTACTATCGGCGCTTTGGCTAACGTCACAGGCGGGGTCACTGTCCACAAAGCGGGCGCTCGAACAATCGGGGCTGGTGCAACCGTCGGCGAGAGAATGGACGCAAACTGCGAAAGTATTGACCCCGACATACTACCGCCAGAAACAGTATTATCACCGCCAAGAATAATATCGCGCCAGTGGCGTCAAATTTTGATGCGGTAGCAGGAAATACATCCTCCCACATTGAATCAGGAGTACGTTTTATGCGCTTTAATTTCCACTCGGTTAAACGCTCAACGCGTCGGTTTAGTGCCGGGTTTACTTTGATCGAGCTCATGATCACGGTGGTAATTGTCGCAATTTTAGCCAGCATAGCGCTGCCGTCTTATACCCAGTATATAGCGCGCGCAAAACGGGCGGACGCCCGAACCCAGTTGTTGCAGGTTGCCCAGTTCATGCAGCGTTTTTATGCGGCCAATGACAGTTTTAAAAAAGATCGCGCCGGCAACGATGTGATCGATCAAATTCCAGATAGCCTAAAGCAGTCGCCTGCAGACGGAAGCGCGATTTATCAGCTTTCGATTCCAACGGCAACGCTGACTGCCTTCGGTTATGAACTCAGAATGGCTCCGGTTACCGGCGGATCGATGGGTGCCGATTCGTGTGGAACCTTTACCCTGACCTCAACTGGCGTGCGCGGTGTTTTAGTTGGCGGTTCAGCCGGCGACGCATCCCTGCGCAACACTTGCTGGAAATAAGCCCAAAAGTGTTGGGATCAGTTTTCGACGACGTGTGTGAGGCCTTCAACGGGTGATGGGCCGGCTAGATATCCAGACAGATTTTGCCGAAATGCTGGCTGGTTTCTTGATACTTGAACGCTTCGACAATCTCGCTCAACGGGAAATGACGATCAATAATCGGGCGCATGCCATTGGTGTTGATGGCACGGATCATCTCTTGCTGCTGGCTGCGACTGCCCACCAGCACGCCTTGCAGACGTACTTGTTTGATCAGTGCCGGTACAAAGTTCATTGCACCGCTTACGCCACTCAATATCCCGATAATCGAGATGTGACCAGCAACCCGGATTGCAATCATCGATTGCTCAAGCGTTGCCGGGCCGCCGACTTCGATAATGTGATCGACACCACGACCACCCGTAAGAGCGCGTGCTGTTTCGCCCCAGTTAAGGTTTTTGCGATAATTGATCACATGATCAGCGCCCAGAGCTTTCAAACGTTCAAGTTTTTCATCGCTTGAAGAGGTAGCGATGACGGTAGCACCGGCCATTTTGGCGAACTGTAGGGCAAAAATAGAAACGCCGCCAGTGCCTTGGACAAGCACCGTGTCGCCCGGCTTGAGCGAGTCATCGGCCATCAAAGCGCGCCACGCGGTCAGTCCGGCGGTGGTTAGCGTTGACGCTTCAGCGTGGCTGTAGCCCGCAGGGGCAAGGGTGAACGAGGTGGCTTTGGCCGTCACTTGTTCACGGGCGTAGCCGTCAATGCCATCACCTGGCACGCCGGCAAAGCCCTCAACCAGCGGTGTGCCGTCGATCCACTCCGGAAAGAATGTGCTTACGACAGAGTCACCCATCTTGAATTCAGTGACATCTGGGCCAACGTCGATGACTTCACCTGCGCCATCGGCCATGGGGATGCGTTTTTCGCTGGGGCCCCACATGCCGCTGACCACCGCGAAGTCGTGGTAGTTAAGCGAGTTGGCGTGAAGGCGCACGGTGATTTCGCCACGCGCTGCGGCGCTGACGTCGCTGCTGCTAACAACGACCTTTTCATAGCCGCCGCCAGGTTGGACGAAGATAGTCTTGATGCTCATAGGGCTCCTTTATATTTTCTAATTCCGCAAAATAACGAAATGAATGGTTAAAAATTACAACTCGATGATCAGCTTTGCTACAAAGCCAGTAATCACCTGCTCATTGCGCCGGTAGTAGGTCCACTTGCCAATGCGAGTGCTTAGCACGAAGCCTGCACGTTGCAGGATGGCCAAGTGCGCAGACGCGGTAGAGGGTGAAAGCCCGGCCTTGTGTTGCAAGTGGGTCACGCATACCCCAATAGCAGGATCGCCATGATCCTGAGGTGGGAAATTATTGAGCGGGTCTTTGAGCCACTCCATCATTTGCATGCGAGTGTCATTACCCAGAGCCTTGATCTGTTCGAGTATCATAGTGGGTAATATTACGCTTTTTTACGAAATGATCAACACGTAATTTATGAGGCGTGAGGCGCTGGGGTCAGGTCTTACGTTTTGCGCCTGCCTTGCCATTTCGTCGTAATCGTCACACCCGGTCAATGATCTCGCACAACGCGTCTAGCCCATCCGTCAGGGCAGCTGGCCCGGGTTGAAGAATCAGGGGTGACTTAATTTCGTAGAGGTGGTTGTTCGCCACGGCAGGGATAGCTTCCCAGCCGGATCGCCCGGCCACTTGATCCGGGCGAAATTTACGCCCGCACCAGGAGCCGATGATGATATCCGGCTTGCGGTTTACGACCTCTTCGGGATTCTGAATGATCCGTTCCTTGGCACCGGGTTCGGTTGCTTTTTCAGGAAAGATATCTTCGCCACCCGCGATGCCAATCAGCTCCGATACCCAGCCTATGCCGGTGATCATGGGGTCGCCCCACTCTTCGAAGTAGACGCGCGGGCGGTTTGTTCTGATCCTTTCGAGCCGGACTTGCTCAACCCTGGCGGCCAGCTCGTGGGCGTAGGCGTCTGTCTTGGCGGAGAGGCCCAGCATGCCGCCAAGGGTTCGGATCATGGACAAAATTCCGGCCACGGTACGTTGATTAAAGACGTGTACGGCCACGCCATTCCGCACCAGCTCGGCAGCGATATCCGCCTGCATGTCCGAGAACCCTAGGACTAAGTCCGGCTTCAGCTCCAGGATTCGCCCAATCTTGGCGGAGGTGAAGGCGGAAACCTTGGGCTTTTCCTTCCTGGCCCTTTCGGGCCTGACTGTGAATCCAGAGATGCCAACGATCCGATCCTCCGCGCCGATGGCGTAGAGTGTTTCCGTGGTTTCCTCAGTGAGGCAGATAATGCGTTGGGGATAATTCATGGCTTCATATTCCTTTGTACACCGGATTCCCTGGCAGGGCGGAAAATCGTGAGGTGGGCCAGGGTCTTTTCAAGGGCGTAGATACGTATAACATTCAAAGAAATTGAGAGGCTGGAGGAATAATGTCAAGAAATATTGTTTTGATTGGCGGCACAACTGGGATTGGTAAGGCCTTGAAAGAGAGCTTGGAAAAAACCGATGTACATCTTTACATCGCGTCAAGGAGTGCGACGTCGCGGCTCGAAAGCGGCGGTAATATTACGGTCGCTGATATTGATGCGACAGACGATTCTGCAGATTGGTCATTTTTGCCGGAGGAGATACACGGAGTGGTGTATTTGGGTGGAAGCATTAATCTGAAGCCTTTCCAGCGACTGAGCAACAAAGATTTCATAGAAGACTTTAATGTAAACGTCATTGGCGCCGTCAATACCATTCAGGCGTCGCTTCCGGGAATGAAAAAAGCTGGAAGTGCCGCTATTGTTCTTTTTAGTACTGTCGCGGTACAAAGAGGACTAACCTTTCATGCTTCGGTGGCTGCAGCCAAAGGTGGGATAGAGGGTCTGATAAGGGCACTGAGTGCTGAGCTTGCACCAACAATTCGCGTAAATGGAATTGCACTCTCATTGACCGATACGCCAATGGCGGATCGCTTGCTCGGCAGTGACTCAAAAAAAGAAGCCGGAAATAAACGCCACCCGCTCAAAAGGTATGGAAAGCCCGAAGACATCTCTGAGGCAGCCTCATTTTTGCTGAGTGAAAAGGCATCCTGGATTACCGGGCAAATATTGGGTGTCGATGGCGGAATGTCGACCATTCAAAACCTCTGATTCATTTCTCGTGAAAAGAAGCCGGGGAAGGAAGTGGGCTTTCTGGGCTTCAGCTGCCACTTGGTGCAGGGGAGTGGACAATCTCCTCAAGGGCAGCCCGGATGGCAACTGGAATGGGTGTTGAGGTATTGTCGGTACGGTTCACAAATACGTGTACCAATTGCCCAATGGCAGCGGCGTCAGGTTCCCCTTCGCAGAAAATGGCCACCTCATAGGTCACTGACTTGCTGCCCAGCTTGCTCACACGAAGTCCCACTTCAATCGCATTAGGGTAGGCGATGGGTTTTTTGAACTGACAGTTTGAACTGACGATAAAGCCAACCACCGGCGCGTTGTGAATATCGAGCCCGCCCTCTTCAATGAGGTAACGGTTGACGGCGGAATCAAAGTAGGAATAGTAGGTTACATTGTTCACATGACCGTAGATGTCGTTGTCCATCCATCGAGTGGTGATCGGATAAAAACCGAAAAATTTGCGCGGTTCAAGGTATCACTCCCTGTGTTAATCATTGAACAGAATTACTTGCCGAATGGCCTTGCTGGTTAAACGCAGACGCCGCGACGCTCGGAACGGCATCACGCTTGCTCTCCCGCACGAGCTCCCGGTCGAAGGGTGACCGGCCTACTTTCTTTTGAGCGAGCTGTCGCTTGGTTTTCTGTTTTATACTCATATCTACCGTCCTCTGAACCACTTTGCCTAAACGTGAAATGTCTGTGTGAGCTTTCCTTGCCACTCGATACTCTCCAGTAATAAGGTCGTACTAACAAGCATACTGACGAGTATAAAACCATGAACCTTGCCGTACTATGACTGACGGTTGCGAGGTGACTTCCCAACCATCCGGCGGTAACCGAGGCAGACTACAACCTTACCCCGAGGCAACTTGCTCAAATCGAGGAAGTCTACATTCTTCTAGAACCATAAAGCTCGCCCGTTTTCACTGGTGGGGCGTGTCGTTTCAAACGGATGCAGGTAACGGCATCGATCCTTGATAGTATGATTTCCTCTTCTCATCCTGAAACAATCAAGTGCTGCAAAATGAATGCTCCCTTTAAGCTGCGGCCTTACCAGCAGGAAGCTGTTGACGCCACGTTGAAACATTTTCGCAAATCGGATGATTCCGCCGTTATTGTGCTGCCGACCGGTGCGGGTAAAAGCTTGGTGATTGCCGAGTTGGCCCGCCTTGCCCGGCGTAAAATTCTGGTGTTGACCCACGTAAAAGAGTTAGTTGAGCAGAATCACGCCAAATACCAAAGTTATGGGTTAACGGGTGGCGTCTTCTCCGCCGGGTTAAAACGTAAGGAAAACTTGCATCAGGTGACCTTCGCCAGTGTGCAGTCTGTATCGGCGAATCTGGATCAGTTCAGAGACGAATACTCATTGATTATCATCGATGAGTGCCATCGGGTCAGTGAAGATGACAGCAGCCAGTATCAAACAATCATTGGGCTGTTACGGCAGCAAAATGACTCCCTTAAAGTGCTCGGGTTAACTGCCACACCCTATCGCCTAGGCATGGGCTGGATCTATCGTTATCACTACCGGGGCTTTGTCCGTAGCAGCAGTGATGAGCAGGACAAGCCCTTTGAGCATTGCATTTATGAGCTGTCGCTGAGCTATATGATTCATCGGGGGTATCTCACCCGGCCCGAGTTAGTTAACGCGGCGGTGGCGCAATATGATTTCTCCGTGCTGTCTCAGAACCGTTCTGGCGAATACGCGGAAAAAGACGTTAACCAGCTGCTGGGCAAGCATCGGCGTGTAACCCGTGCCATTATTGAACAGGTGATGGAGCTGGCCGTTAAGCGGCAGGCGGTGATGCTTTTTGCTGCAACGGTGGATCATGCGCGGGAAATCACCGGCTATCTACCGGAACAACAAACAGCCTTGATTACCGGCGCTACCGATCTGAATGAACGTGATTTTCTGATTCAGCGCTTTAAACAGCGGCAGTTAAAGTATCTGGTGAATGTATCCGTACTCACCACGGGCTTTGATGCGCCCCATGTGGACTTCATCGCCATTCTTCGTCCTACCCAGTCGGTCAGCCTGTATCAGCAGATTGTGGGTCGCGGTCTTCGTCTGGACGAAGGTAAACAGGATTGTCTGGTGATTGATTATGCGGGTAACAGTGTCAATCTGTATCACCCGGAAGTGGGGGAGAAGAAACCGAACCCGGACTGTGAGCCGGTGCAGGTATTCTGCCCGGGTTGCGGTTTTGCCAATATCTTCTGGGGTAAAACAGACAGTGAGGGCCATGTTATCGAGCACTTCGGTCGCCGTTGTCAGGGGCTGCTAGGGCCTGCTGAAGAGGAAGAACCTGCAGCGCAGATCAGGCGCCCTGAACAGTGCGATTACCGTTTTCGTTTCAAGGAGTGCCCACACTGCGGTGCTGAAAATGATATCGCGGCCCGTAACTGCCAGCAGTGTAAAAAAGCCATTATTGATCCGGATGATCAGCTAAGAGACGCGCTGAAACTCAAAGATGCCATGGTGATCCGTTGCGCCGGGGTTACATTAAGCGCCCATAATGGCAAAAACGAGAGCAAACTGAGAATCACCTATCACGGTGAAGATGGGGAAGAACTCAGCGAGTCTTTTGATTTCAGCAAGCCGGCACAACGCAAGGTCTTTAACAAACTGTTTGGACGGCGTTTAGCGAATAGCCAGGTCCCGCAAGAGTTCAGCAGGATTGAACAGGTGCTTGAGATGCAAGCCTTGCTGACTGCGCCGGATTTTGTCATTGCCCGCAAACAAAAGCACTATTGGCAGGTGCAGGAACGGATCTTTGATTATCAGGGTAACTATCGTAAGGCGTATTAAGCGTAAAGCCTGACTAAGTTCAGATCAGAGGGCGCTGGCCGCTTGATACCCGATTATAACTCCCGGCGATCCTGCCAAGGCTTCTCGGGAGAACTCGTATTCCGAGCCACCGCAATACGCTGGTTGGCCTGGCCGAGAATCTTTTTCTGCAGTTTTGTTTCCCAGTCCAGTGCCACCTTGTCGGTTGCGTTCCAACTGCGGTTAAACAACAGTTTGCTGGCTGCAACAGCATCCGGAGATCGCTCCGCCAGTTCTCGGGCAAAGGTAAGAGCGTCAGCCATCGGGTCATCGCTGATTCGGGTAACCAGCCCCATCGCCTTTGCTTCGTTGCCATTGAAGCGACGCGCGGTCATGGTCAGCTCTTTGGCAAGATCGATAGGGATCAGTTCGCGTAGGGTCACCGCCAGGCTCATGTCTGGAATGAGTCCCCACTTACTCTCCATAACCGAGAACTCGCAGTCGGCGCTAGAGAATCGGAAATCAGCCCCTAATGCAATCTGCAAACCGCCGCCAAAGCAGTAACCGTGGGTAACGGCAATCACCGGTGCAGGCACGTCACGCCAGAGGTATCCAATATCCTGGGCGAGATTGCTGATCTTGCGCCCTGGCTTGAAAAGTAGCTTGAGGAAGTTTATCGGGTTTCGGGAAACGGTTTTTATGTCCAGGCCGGAGCAGAAAGCCTCGCCTGCGCCACACAGAATAATAACGCGCACGCTGCGGTCTTTTTTCAGCGTTTTGGCGGCTTTAGTAACGGCATCGAACATGGGCATGTCCAGACCGTTGTATTTGTCGGGTCTGTTCAAGGTTACCGTGGCAATCCCGTCCTCGATATCGATCAGGACCCGTTCCTTTTTTTGCGGCTGCGCTTTTGGTTGCTCTACTTTTGGCTGCTCTACTTCTGGCTGCTCTACTTCTGGAGAGAGGCGTGCGCTCATATTGTTGGTTCCATTTATCAGTAGCGTCATGCATGGGTCGAAGCCACTATATCAGTCCGATGCTACGCTTGAGCAGGTCAAAGCGGAGCGAGCCGTGGGGATTGCCTGCACGCTTATGCGCTCAGACATGTCAGCGACAAGTCCTTCTCCAGCCGGTAAGTGTCGAAATCACGGGCCATAAATAGCGGCCCCCGATAGTGTTGCATGGCTTCGGTTGCCAATTGGCTGATGTTGGGTGTGACGCCCGGCGCGGACTGGTAGCGTGAGCTGAAGTGGGTAAGTACCAGGTTCGGCAACTGGGCCTGTTGAGCAAACCTGGCCACCTGTTCTGCAGAGCTGTGCTGTGGCCAAGGTCCGACCCGATTGGCCACGTCCTGAGTGTAGGTGGCTTCGTGAATCAGCGCATGGCTGCCTTTGCAGGCGCCAGTCAACAGGGTAGGGTCGTCGTTGTCGCCGGCGACGGTCAGGCGGCGGGCAACGCGGGGAGTTTGTGTGTAATCGTCACTTCTTAGCAGGCGTCCATCCTCCTGCGTCACGTCATTGCCTTTCTGCAACTCCCCCCAGCTGGGCCCGGGTTCGATGCCGTCCTCATTCAGCTTGTCCGGCAACAGTTGTCGCTCAATGTTTCGCTCAGTGAACACGTAGGCACGGCAAGGCACTCGATGGGACAACGCCACGTTCGTCACCCCGAAGTCTTGATCCTTCCAGCAGAAGTCCGGCGCTTCAGAATTGATGAAGTTCAGGGTATAGCCGAGACTGGAGTCGCTGTTTTCAAGCGTTGCGTTGATGAAGCGTTGAGTTTGGACGGGGGCGACGATGTCTAAAGATTCTGTGCGGCCCAGCATTGATGCACTGGTGAGCAGCCCTGGCAGGCCGAAGGTGTGGTCACCGTGGATATGGGTGATGAATATTGCCCGCAATTGCATCACCGAGTAGTGAGCGCGTAGCAGTTGGTGCTGAGTGCCTTCGCCACAGTCCACCAGATACCAGGGTTTGTGGCCAGAGTGCGACAGGGCCAGGGCGGTTACGTTGCGTGAACGTGTCGGTGTTCCGGCAGACGTGCCCAGAAAGGTGAATTCCATTGTTCTTTGTTGTCGCTTAGTTTTGGGTCAACGCGAAACTGAGTAGCCAGCGGTTGCCGTGCTCAATCTTCGAAACCCGGTGTTGGTAAAGGTCCGGTCGGAACAGTATGACTCTTCCAAACAGATTGAATACGTTTTTTTCGCAGGTGAACTCACCGCCGGTTTTGGGCTTAACCAGTACGCAATTGAGCTTGTACAGCCGGCCTTCGGATACCATGTCCACGTGGGGAACCACCTTGTGGCCCTCCGGGTAACGCACCAGGTAAATGCTCAGGCGTTTGGAGTAGAAGAGAATCCGGGTTTTTACGTTTAATGCCATCGTGAGCGTATTCGCTTGAAAGTGAGTTGCCTTTTAATTGTGCGCGCGGAGCGTGAGAATTTAAAGAGGCCGGCTTCCGGTATTAAACTTTACAGGGAGAAGTTCATTGAGTTAGAAACAGTTACTACTCCAGAACCTTCGGCCAATTCACATCCGCCTGATGAATAGACCCGTCAAGATTTTCTAGCCACTGGTCTTGCACGAACTGGTTGTAGTTCAGGTACAGGCGGCCTTCTCGTATAGATCAGTGTTTCGGGTCCCCTTTTGGTGACGGCGAGAGTTGCTGAGACGACGTTGAGGAGGGTTTTGCTGCGTAAAATTTTGCTATAAAGATGCCTCCGCGATTGGATTTGGCGTCATCATTCGAAAACGTTAACTCGGTGTCCAATGGGTCCACACCTTCATGGTCATGATGCAGAAACTACAGTAAACCCGTTTTGATCATGTCGAACATGTCCAGAATCCGCGCCACAAATTGGTCTTTCGGGCGAAAACTGCTTTGGGTGCTGATTGTAACGTCCCGCTGCAGGTGATCCAGTAGCTTGTGAAGGCGCCGACGATGCAAACCGACCGCTGCCTGAACTGGATCGAATATAACGCCGGAAAAAGCTGCAAACGCTGCCAATGAGCCCATGACAGCGACCATAACGCTGGCCATCGTCGCTAGCGAAGGCTCTGGTGGAAACCAGCTGTAGTACCAACTGCCGAGGGTTTCACCAAAAATAAAGTTCTGAGTAGCGAGGGTCGTTGCGAGCATGGTTGCGAGCACCACCCCGAGCCCAATGCCGCCTGGGGTGAACTTCTGGAACGCGAACGCGCCCAACACCGTGCATAAAATACTGTTGGTGATATCGGCAGACGCCGTCCGGGTCATCCGGTACTGACTGAGAGCGTCTGCGACCAGCGGTTCAATCAGGGTGCTAAACCGCTGGTGATCGACCGGCTTGCAGGTATGGCGCTCATAGACCGCCTCCAGTGCCGCAATAAGATATCCCTCCAGAATTGAGCTCTGCTGACCATTGTTCAACAGGTCCACCAGAATCAGGTGCGAGATGTGCTGTTGTACCCGGGTGGTCAAACCGGCGGGTACATAATTTGCCAAACTGTGCAGCCACATTAAGCCTGTTCGTTTGGGAACCAGAATTTTTAACAGGCATACCAAGGCGTACACGGGCGCCCACAGTAGGTTGATGGGTGCCCGTAACATGTCCCATCCCAGCGCCATTTGGTTGGTCGCTATGGCACCAGGATAATGAAAATGCCGGTCAATAAACGTCGGTATCCGCGCCCGGCAGTCGTCAAAGTAGCGCTTGATGCCTGAGCGGATTGCCTGCTCTATCTCAACTTCGGAGACATTTTGCTCGGGCGATGTGGCAATGGGCATGGTAATAAGCGCCTCTGCGTGAGCTTTCGTAACGATCCGCATCGACCAGATCTGGGAGGCTTTGAATACAAGAGGGTACGCCTTTTCTGTTTCGAGATGATTTACGAAAATTAATAATTATAGTCCCAAAAACTCCGCTGATAAGTACTGTGACTTATTGTTGAGTAAACTAACTAAATCTAAAATGTCGTATAGAAATTAACCAACCTTTTCCGAAGAGAAAGATAATGGCTTACACACCCTTCACCGCCGTCAACAACAGCCGTGATTTCCGTAACCAGTACCTGCGCAAACATTTTAGTATTTGGGTGCAAAAGCTTAAAGCGCGTCATCAAAAACGTCAGGAACTCGCCGAGCCACTTACCTTATGTGTGCCTGCGTTAGTCCCGTCTGTTAATCAAAAAGAAGCAATGGATCAAGTTCGGTTTGAGCAAGATTTCGGAGCAAACAACCACGAATACGAGACCGTTGGTTCAAGAAATGCTGCTTGACACCCGTAGCTCTCTGCTGTGATGAACATGGCTAAGCTGAAAAAGACAGTTCATCACCGTTAATCGAATAAGCTCATACGCTTTATAACGTTATCGCGCTTGATTTTCCAATGGAATATCGCACCCGTCACATGCAGTGCCACCAATGCTAAAATAATCCAGCTAAGCCACTCATGTAGCAGAAAGAGCTGTTCAGAGAGCTGTTCATCCTTGCCGATAAACCCAGGCAACTGCCAGAGAAAAAATTCAACCGGGTAGCCGCCGGCGGCTGTGCCTGCCCAGCCGAGTAACGGCATGGCGATCAGCGCCAAATAGAGCAAACGTTGGACACTTTTACTGACCACTCTCTCGAAGGTATCCAAGGGCGGTACATGGTCTGGTACTGCAAAAGCCAGGCGGGTAATAACACGCAGTATCATCAGTAATAATATCAACACCCCCAGCGTTTTATGGCCGCCGTAGAGCACGTTCGTTAGTGTGTTGCCTAGCAGATCGACGGCGCCGTCAAAATCCAGAAATCCTATCGTTAAGCCGCTGACTAACGAGAGTAACACCACACCAGACACTGACCAGTGAAGTAGCCGGTGTGGGTAGGCATAGCGGTCCAGTGCTTGCATGCGGCGCTCCTAGTAGCTATTCGTAATACTTTAGTTTAGTGACTGAAACTGGGACAGAGTTATTTTCATATTTTTCGATTTCTGGCCGGTGAGCTCGAAAAGCAGAAGTGCTGCAATGAAAACGCTCAGCCAAGAGCTTGTGGTTTGCCTGCCCGGCATCGGGTTTTGTCCACCCTGCCTAACGCCTGATGGGCAAGCACGACTATTTTGTGATTGAAACTTGTTTTTTAAGGGACACCCTAGAAGACTGCAAAGGTGCTTAGCTTTCAATTGCGTGTTTTTCAGAAAAGGAAGCAGAGTGATAATGGTTGCCGCTAAATCTTTGATAGGAGCGTTTTTGGCATTGACGGTTTTGCCTGCCTGGTCTGAAATCCAGGGGGAGGGATCGCTTACTGTCTCAATTGCCGCACCGGCCTATTGGTGCCCGTACGCCTGTAGTGCGCTTGGATTACGCTCGGGATTCACAGTTGATATCGCTCGTGCCGCGCTGGAGTCTGAGGGGCATAAAGTCGTTTATAAAAACCTGCCCTACGACCGGGCCCTGGTTGAGGCAGAAAGCGGTCGTATTGACGCCATAATGCCGACGTTCAAGGGCGAGGCCCCGAACTTTGTTTTTCCCTCATATGCAGTGTCGCTGACTGAATATTGTTTTTACGTTCCGGAGGACGAACTCCGCCGCTATAGCGGCCTGGATTCAATCGAGAACATGCGATTCGTGGCCACTTCAGGCTACAGCTATGGCGAAGATATGGACGCTTATATTTCTAACAATCAGGGTGGGCGCGTAATTCTGATCGGGGGAGACGACGTATCCAATCGCCTCCGAGAGATTGTAAGAAGGGGGCGCGTTGATGCGCTTCTCGATGATCGGCTTCTGTTCGAATCCAGCCAGAACGGGGTCGGCTTGGTGAATGCCGGTTGTCTCGACGGACGCCATGCCGGTTACCTGGCCCTTTCCCCAGAAGACCCGGACCGGTCAAGCGCCATCGCCGAGGCTTTCGATCGCGGCTTTAGGACTATTCGAGGAGACGGACAGATTTGCGAGATTCTGGAAAAGTACAGGTTAGGCGCTGAAGTAGTGCTCGACTTGAGCGGAGACTATTGCCCATCAAATTTTTTCTGAGTGGTATTCGGGTCGAATTTGGCCTAAGCATTGTTGCCGTTACACAACACTCGGCCATTCGACTGATGTTGTCATCGAACGTGCAGAAAGGATTCTGAGTTCCTTGAGCAAGGTTTGAGGCGCGATCTTATTTTCTAATCAAATAGGCTCATACGCTTCATGACATTATCGCGCTTGATTTTCCAATGGAACATCGCACCCGTCACATGCAGCGCCACCAATGCTAAAATAACCCAGCTAAGCCACTCATGTAGTAGAAAGAGCTGTTCAGAGAGCTGTTCATCCTTGCTAATAAACCCAGGCAACTGCCAGAGAAAAAACTCAACCGGGTAGCCGCCTGCGGCTGTGCCTGCCCAGCCGAGTAACGGCATGGCGATCAGCGCTAAATAGAGCAAACGTTGGACACTTTTACTGACCACTCTCTCGAAGGTATTCAAGGGTGGTACATGGTCTGGTACTGCAAAAGCCAGGCGGGTGATGACACGCAGTGTCATCAGTAGTAATATCATTACACCCAAGGTTTTGTGGCCGCCGTAGAGTACGTCAGTCAGTGTGTTACCTAGCAGAGCAACGGCGCCGTCAAAATCCAGAAAGCCTATCGCTAAGCCACTGGCTAAAGAGAGTAACACCACACCAGAGACTGACCAGTGGAGTAGTCGGTGCGGATAGACGTATCGATCCAGTAGTTGCATGCGAAGCTCCTGATAAGCCTTATATGTCAGAGCATAATAGTCATTAAAAAAGTCTTGCGCTGCTTAAAAAATCGCGAATAAATCGGAATTAATATTATCTCCTAGGTCGGTTTGCGCCCAAAGATTTTGTAGTTGGCCACGCAGGGATGAGCTAATCCTTGCTCGCCCGAGAATCGCATTACAATCGGCACAACTTGCTGAATCATAGCGTTGTTTATACCCTGCGCTAAGAACGTCGACTGTACCCTGTTCATAAACGCAATAATTGTGGCAAATGTGGCCTTGGCGCTGCTGTTTGCCCTGTTAGGCCGTGGTTGGGCTTTGATTTGTCGAAGCCTCTTTCATTGGCGAAACTCGGGTTGATTGGCGCACCCCTACCGTTTGACGTCACGATGAAGATGCCCGTGGGGAAGGTATAGCTGACGTGACGTTTTATAACTTACTCAACCCGTGTCGACAACGAGGAATGATAAGGCATGCCTGAAATGACGAATGACCTCTTTAGAGCGGGCCGGCACTCGCGCTATTTTAATCACACACGAAGCTACAGCTTGTTCTCGCGCGTCCGCATGATTGCCTGGATTTTGGCGGTGTTGCAGACAGCGTGGATTCTGGTGGACTGGCTGTTACTTCCAGAGGACGTCAGCAGCACCATCGCTTACGGACGAATCGTCGCCAGTGTGTCTTGTTTGGCGCTGGGGCTTTGGTTCAGTCATCCCTATCGGCTTGAGATTTCACTGATGCGTTTGTTGCTGTTGGTGTTGGTACTGACGGTGTTCCAGTCCTGGAGCAACTGGGTATTAATTGAACAGGGTCTAGGGTCAGAGATATTGGCCGGCTATGCTTTTTTTCCTTTCATGATCATTACTATGCTGGCCATCTTCGCTTTGACCATAGTAGAAGTGGTTGGTTTTGCGGTGTTTGTCATTCTGGTCGAGCTGGTTAACCAGCTATGGCGCGGCGAGTTTGGGTTGGTAAATGGGTTGAATGACCTCTGGCTGTTGGCAGTGTTGGGCTGCATTGCAGGCTGGGCGTCGGTGAATCAGCTCAGCATGCTGCTGGTGCTTTACCGTCAAGCGACCCGTGATCCGCTTACCGGGCTGGCCAATCGTCGCCAGGTAATGGCGCAGCTGGATGGCGATATCAAGGATGCTCACGAACAGAACAAGCCGCTGTCGGTGTTGCTGTTTGACCTCGACAAGTTCAAAAGTTTCAACGACAACTACGGCCATGCTGCCGGGGACTTGGTGCTCAAACAGTTTGCCAAAATTCTCAGGGATGGCGCAAAACGTAAGATGGACCTCGCCGGGCGCTTTGGGGGTGAGGAGTTTCTGGTGATTCTACCGGATACGGATCAGTCAGGGGCCGTTAAGATAGCGAATGCTGTGCGCGACGGATGCCACAATCAAACACTCAAGGTACCAACGGGAGAGGAAGTCAGCTTTCGCACCAGTATCGGTATTGCCGTGCTGGGAGATAAGACAGAGGGCCGTACCCGATTTCTGCAGCGAGCCGATGATGCGCTCTATGCTGCGAAGAATGGTGGTCGGGACCGCTACGTGGTGGCCCCGCCAAGCTAACGCAGGGATGACGATGCCCCGCTACAGCGTCTTGGAATGGACGGTTTTTTATACGGGAATTTCAGGCGCAACAGTGGTCTGGGCTGCGCTTAACCATCAGAGAGATGCTTCTTCCATGAGCTCGCGCAGCTTAGCGAGTTGAGCCTCGACCACGCGTAGGCGAACCTCGGTCTGAGCAGGTGTTTCTTCTGACGAGCCGGAATACAGCCGGTCGCGGTATTTTGCTCGCTTTTTTTTCAGTGCCTGTTCGAGATGCTTCAGTTCTTTGCGCTTGAGGGAATTGCCCTTGTCGTGTCTGCGCAGCGCATCGTCGAACGTTGCGACCAAGTCTTTGAAACCCATTGCCTGAATCCTCCGTGTTCGAAGATTGGTCGGTCGGGGCGCCGTCACGACCCCATCACGCGTCAGACGATGATGTCTGCCTGGCCTGCATCGCTCACAGACAGTGCTTCTGCGGTCCGGGCGGCTTCCACATCCGTGGCCGTCAGGAGCGCGCGCGTTCCAGTTAGGATAGCATCCACTGTCTCGCTGGCATAAGCAGAATCGTTGAGCAGGGAAGTGGCCATTGCTGAGTCGATCCGTTTTGCGCCGAGGAGTTTCGTAACGCGCGCGACCATGGATTCGCGGTCCACCCGGGCACGAACAGCGATTTCGTCGAGCTCTAGTATGGCCGTGCTGGCGTCGTCAAATTTGCCCGTGTAAAACCGATGAGTTTCCCGCAACACCATCGCGACCCGCAGCCGCAGATCGTTGTATTCCCTGCGGATAGCGGTGTTATCCGCAACCATGTAGACAGTGAGATTCTTGCGCAGGTGTTTTACGTGCTTGATGGCTTCCACCATCTCGCCAGCGGCGTGCTGTAGGCGGTAGAGTGATTCGGTGGAACTGGCTGACGATATTCGCGTCATTCGCCCGGAAATGAAATCAAGGATGGCATTGTAGAGACGCTTGACGCGCTGCCGATAGACCAAGTCGATGTCGATGTCGATGCGCTCCCGGCTGTTATTGATCGTTGCTTCCAGGTCATCGCAGTTGCGGATCTGTTCACGGTGCAGGTGAAGGCCATGGGCGAGAATGACGAAGGCCTGGTCGAACAGGTGCCAGACTTCCCTGCGGACCGCTGCGTTTGCGCTATCGGGGGAGTCCATCGCAGCGGGATTCAGGTACTTCGGCTCCGCCGCGGCCTCTCCCGCTTTTTCTGGTAACCAGCGCTCCAGTGCGCTCGCCATCTGCGATATCAGTGGCAACATCACGGCAACACCCAGACAGTTGAACAGGGTGTGGAACATGGCGAGCTTGACCGTATAATCGTCTTCGGCGATCGACATCAGCGCCGACAAAAGGTCAACGGACCAGCGCAGGGGCTCGATCAGTATCAAGGCGATCACCGCCGTTGCCATATTGAACAAGAGGTGGGCGCCGGCCAGTCGCTTGCCGACGATATTCGCGCCAAGACCGCCGGTCAGTGCGGTCACCGTTGTGCCGATATTGGCACCGATAGCCAGGGCGAGGGCGTTCTCGTAGGTTATCTGGCCGGTGGCCAGGCCGGCCAGGGTTAGAGCCAGCGTTGCGTGGCTCGACTGCATGATGACCGTCGCCAGAACTCCGAGCCCCGTATAAATGAGCAGTCCTGTGATGCCCGTCATCGCATATTCACGCAGATCGATCGCCGACTGGTAGCTTACGAACCCCTCCTTCATGAAATCGATGCCGAGAAACAGAAACCCCAGACCGGCCAGAATTGCGCCGATGGCTTTCAGTGCGCGGGGTTGCTGGAAATTCAGCACCACGCCGAAGACGAGCATGGGCAGCGCGAAGGCCGAGAGGCTCATTTTCATGCCGATGGTGGCGAACAGCCATGCGCCGGTTGTGGTGCCCAGGTTGGCTCCGAAAATGATGCCGATGCCGGTGATCAGGGGGAGCAGGCCGGCGCTCACGAACGATATTGTGATGACCGATACCAGGGAGCTGGATTGCATAATAGCGGTACTGACGATGCCAAAACCGAGACTCTTCGGAATCGTATCTGTTGTTCGGCGCAGCACATTCTCCAGAAATCCGCCGGTGAATTGGCGGAACCCGTTTTCGAGCGAGAGCATGCCAAACAGGAAGATCGCAACCCCGGCGGCAATGTGTTTGAACTCGGGGCTCGCCCAGAGCGCAAAAGCCAGAAAGCTGAGTATTCCGGCGAAGACGAGTTGGCGGTAGTTCATTGGCTTACCTTTCCCGCGGTTGGTGCGGGTTCGATTCCGTGCAGTCAGGGCGCAAAACCATCGGTACGGCAAGAGTTCTATGATGTATTTTATTTTGTCACATTTCTGTAATGTAAGTAAGCTCACGGCTTACAAAGCCGGGCAGTTAATCTGGAGAGGCCGCATGCAGCTATTGTCGCCGAGTCGCCGCTTCAGCGACGATGCTTACGATAAGCACGGTATATTGAAGAAGGAAATCTACGAGAAGGAACTGGCGCGATTGGAGGAGGAGTTGGCCAAGCTCCAACGCACCATTACCGACGAAGGCCTGCGCATTGTGGTCTTGTTCGAGGGACGCGACGCCGCCGGCAAAGGCGGAACCATCAAACGCATTACTGAGAAGACGAATCCTCGCGTTGTGCGCACGGTCGCACTTGGCAAACCGTCCGATCGCGAGCGTAGCCAGTGGTACTTTCAGCGATACGTGGCCCACTTGCCGGCGGCCGGGGAGATGGTGCTGTTTGACCGCTCCTGGTACAACCGTGCGGGCGTTGAACGGGTGATGGGGTTCGCTTCGGCCGAGGAGGTCGAGCTGTTCATGCACACCTGCCCCGAATTCGAGCACATGCTTGTCGAGGAAGGCATTATCCTGCTGAAGTACTGGTTCTCGGTCAGCGAGGAAGTTCAGGAACAGCGCTTTCAGGCGCGTGCCGCCGATCCTGCTAAGCGCTGGAAAATCTCCCCGATGGATCTCAAGTCGCGCGAGCTGTGGGCCGAGTATTCAGGGGCCAAGGACGACATGCTGCGTTACACGGACCTGCCATACGCACCGTGGCGGATGGTAGACGCCGATGTTAAGCGCCATGCCCGATTGAACTGTATCAGCAATCTGCTGGAGCAATTCGATTATAGCCGCGACCTGCCGCCGGTCCCCGACCTGCCTCCGCGCGAATGGTCGCATGACGACAACCGCACGGCGAAGCCCCACGAGTCTTATATCGATCGTTTGTATTGAGGGCTTTCGACGGCCGTTGGGCTTTGATTTGTCAAAGTCTTCGTAGCCTCTAATTTAGTGATGACAAACATACCTTCTTCTTCGTTTAATGCGAAACTAGTCCCCTTAACTTATGGAACAGGCGCTCAACCATGGCGGAATTATCACTCAAGGAACAATTAAGCAACGCGGTAAAAGACGCGATGCGGAATAGGGAAAAATTTCGGCTTGGCACCTTGCGGTTGGTTCAGGCCGCGGTCAAGCAGATCGAGATTGATGAACGCCGCGAGGTGAATGACGACGACGTTCTAAAGGTGCTGGACAAAATGCTTAAACAGCGCCGCGATTCCGCAAGTCAATACGACGATGCCGGTCGCAAGGAGTTGGGCGACATCGAGCGGGCAGAAATGCTGGTTATTGAGGAGTTCATGCCCGCCGCCCTGACTGAGGACGACCTGGATGGCCTTATCCGTGCGGCCATTAGCTCAACTGATGCTCAGGGAATGCAGAGCATGGGGCAAGTGATGAACGAGCTGCGCCCTCAGGTACTTGGTCGGGTCGATATGGGTCATCTGGGCAAGAAGGTGCGGGCCGCGCTGGCTTGACACCTTTACGTGGGCTTGCGGAACTCAGAAGGAATGCAGGTCCGGGTTTTTTGGCTGGCTTCTTTCGATTGTGCTTGTGCCGTAAACTCTGATGATGTTCGAGGAAATGAGTTACACAGACCTGGCGGGCCAGATTGTCAGCCTTATTGCGCTGGGCTTCTGCATTGTCGGCTTTACCAGCAAGCACGATGACCGGCTGATGGTGCTGTTAATTGCGGCGAATGTGGCCTTTGCGTTGCAGTTTGCGCTGTTTGGTAGCTGGACGGCGGCGACCCTGAGCTTGCTGGTGATCGGCCGCATTATGCTGGCGCGGCGTTATATGGGCAGCTGGCAGGTGATGCTGGCGGTATTGGGGGTCAATCTGTTGGCTGCGCTACTAACCTGGCGCAGCCCGGTAGATTTTTTCGCCATTGCGGCGGCTATTTTCGGCACCCTGGGCATGTTCATGCTCAGGGGCATTCCCATGCGGCTGATGCTGGCTGCCGCCGCGGTTGCCTGGATGCTGAACAATATTGCTATAGGTTCGGTGGGCGGAACGCTGGCGGAAGCCATGGTGTTGATCGTTAACTTCATTACCATATACCGGCTGGCGAAAATGAAACGGCGTTACCCCGAGGCTTTCGAGAAAGCAAAAGAGCCGGGCACGTAGAAAACCTGCAACAACCCGGTTCCGGGACTAAATTTGGGTGTCAAAAAATTCGATGTATGAGGGCCGGTAGGACAGGTATTGGTTATGAGGGCCGCATCACAGTGTAAAAGTTATCGACACGCAGGTTGATCAGCTATTCTATTGCCCCTATGCCGATTCACCGGAGCGTTTGATTCATGCCTGACATCATCGTGATGTTCTTCTTGCTTGGAGTAATCGCGGGAGCCCTTCGCTCTGACCTGACGATCCCGAAAGCCGTTTACGATATTCTCAGTCTTCTGTTAATGCTGACCATAGGCCTCAAGGGCGGCATGGCTCTGCATGGCAATCTTCATTGGGGTCTGGTTACGCAAGTTCTGGCGATTATGGCGTTGGGCTTCGCCATTCCCTTGGCGCTGTTTCCGATGCTCCGCTACCTTGTGCGCTTGAATGTGGCGGATGCCGCCAGCTTTTGCGCCCATTATGGATCTGTCAGCGCGGGTACTTTCGCAGTGGCGTTGGCCTGGGTTGAGTCCCGGGGGTTGGCGACTGACGGGCAGGTTACCTTGTATTTGGTGCTGTTGGAGTTGCCAGCGATTCTTACCGGCCTGTGGCTGTATCGGCGCTACACCCAGGATGCGGTTCAAACAAGCAGCACAGGTACACCCATGTGGCAGGAAACCCTCACTAACAGAAGCGTGGTTTTGCTGGTGGGAGGCGTGGTTATCGGCATTCTTTACGGGCCTGATAACGGTGATGGTGTTACGGCGCCGCTAACGGGTGCTTTTTCCCTGGTGCTTTCGCTGTTCTTGCTGGAAATGGGTCTGGTTGCGGCGGAAACACTGCGCAAGGTTCAGCTTCGACATTGGCGTTTGATTGCTTTTGCACTGTGTATGCCCCCGATCCTTTCCGTGCCAGGGCTCTTAGTCGGTTTGTGGCTGGGCCTGGAGACCGGAACGGTTGTGATTTTAGGCGCCCTTACCGCCAGCGCTTCTTATATTGCCGCGCCGGTAGCGATAAGGCACGCCATTCCAGAAGCGGATATCGGGCTGGCGATGCTGGCTTCTCTTGGTGTGACTTTTCCGTTTAACGTATTGATTGGTATCGGGCTGTACAGCCACTTTCTGGAGTTATTGACGGCGTAGCGTCCGATTCAACGCGATCCAGAATGATAAAACTGTTTTTCTTTTCCAATTTTTTTGCGATCTAGTATGAACACTCTAATTTTTCACCGTATCGTTGGTAGTGAGTTCGAAGTTC
Organism: Marinobacter psychrophilus; assembly: GCF_001043175.1. Lineage (NCBI taxonomy): Bacteria > Pseudomonadati > Pseudomonadota > Gammaproteobacteria > Pseudomonadales > Marinobacteraceae > Marinobacter > Marinobacter psychrophilus. The sequence goes on along the minus strand of NZ_CP011494.1, from coordinate 3,067,442 downwards.
GACGAACTTTAGTCGACAAATTCGCTTGGTGAACCCTACTTTAATCAAAGCGATCATTAGCAATCAGGAGATTTAAAATGGGTAAACTCAAAACATATCAGCAACAGATTCAGGAAATTGTCGAGAAAGGTATCAATGCTGCAGAAGCGCAACAGAAAAAGTTGTCTGCCAAGCCTTTCGAGTACGCTGAGAAACTGGAATCTGGCGCTCGCGAATACAGCGTTAAATCATTGCGCGAACACTATTTTGGCTACAGTGAAACGCTGTTCAGCCAGCTTCGCAGTCTGAACTTGCGGATGGGTAGTTTCGCTGCCGACATCCTGTCAAAGCTTGAGAAAGAAGCAGCTGACGGCACCGATGCGGTTGCTGAAGTTGTATCTGACATCGCTGATGATGTGACCAGCTTGGCGAAGTCTGCCAAGCAAAAAGTCAACACCGGAAAGCAGACTGCTGCGAAAAGCCCGGCCAAGAAGACAACCACTACTGCTTCTGTCTGATAGAAATAATTGTGTGTCCTTGGGAGGCCTTCGCGCCTCCCTTTTTTATGGCTCAATGGCAAAAATGCAAAGCGCAGGATGACACCCAGAACCTGGGTGAGCACGAAAAGTTCGGTACCAAGTCAGTCAATAAACGTCGGAAGTCTCTCGCAGTGACAGCGAAATCGGCCTACGCTCTGGTTGTTCTGATTTTGGAGTTTATGAGTATGAAACAGCGTCACCTGTTATTACCTATCGGCCTGATACTCACGCTTACTGCCTGCGGGAATACAGCTCAGTTCTCCGTTGCCGAGGGAACCGGCCCTGATCCGGTATTGCCCAGTCCGAGCGAGTCCCTGATTCCCACCGTCAATATTGCCAAAGCCACCGGCTGGCCTTCCAGCGGAAAACCCGATGCCGTTGCGGGAACCCGGGTGGTCGCCTTCGCAGACAATCTGGAACATCCCCGCTGGCTCTATGTGCTACCCAATGGTGATGTGCTGGTTGCCGAAACCAATGCCCAGCCGAACCCGGACAGTCATCAAGGTATTCGTGGCTGGATCACGAGAATGATCATGGACGATGCCGGTGCCACTGTTCCCAGCGCCGACAGGATTACTCTGCTGCGTGACAGTGATGGTGACGGCGTAGCCGACAAACGTTCGACGCTACTTAAAGACCTGCACTCTCCGTTTGGTATGGCTCTGATCGGGAACGACTTCTACGTTGCCAACACGAACGCCGTCATGCGTTTTCCCTACAAGACGGGCCAGACACGCATCACCGCCGAAGGCACCAAAGTTACCGATCTGCCAGCCGGCAAGATCAATCATCACTGGACCAAGAGCATGATTGCCAGCCCGGATGGCAGCAAGCTTTACGTCGGTGTGGGGTCGAACAGTAATATCGGCGAAAACGGTCTTGAGAATGAGGAAGGTCGTGCATCCATTTGGGAAATCGACCCCGAAACCGGTCAGCACCGCGAATTTGCCACTGGCCTACGCAATCCGGTGGGTATGGCCTGGCAGCCGGAAAGCGGCGAGCTCTGGGTTGCTGTCAATGAGCGTGACCTGCTTGGCAGTGACCTAGTGCCGGATTACATGACATCGGTGGCGGATGGTGGTTTCTTCGGTTGGCCCTTCAGCTATTTTGGCCAGAATGTGGATGAGAGGGTAAAACCGCAACACCCGGCGAAAGTGGCCCGGGCTATCAAGCCCGATTACGCCCTCGGGCCGCACACCGCTTCACTGGGGCTAACGGCCGCCGAGGGCAACACGTTGCCCGAGCAATTTAAAAACGGCATGTTTGTGGGCCAGCACGGCTCCTGGAACCGCAAACCCCGCAGTGGTTATAAAGTCATTTTTGTTCCTTTCACCGATGGTGAGCCTGATGGTCAGCCGGTCGATATACTCACCGGGTTCATCAACGCTGACGACAAAGCCCAGGGGCGTCCTGTGGGCGTTGTTATCGACAAGCAGGGTGGCCTTTTAGTGGCGGATGATGTGGGCAATATCATCTGGCGGGTCAGTCGCGCTGAGTCGGCGGCACAGTGAATAGCGGTTTTTCCGCCCAAGGTATGTACGTGTGGATACCGGGTCAGGTTGACATGTCCGGGGATTGACCGGAGGATCGCAAGGCATGAGTAGAGCAACCTGCATCCCCGTGAATCAGCACAACAGCGCGTCAGATGAGCTAGAAAAATCACTCGACGCGGCCATCAAACGCCTTGCTGAAATCAATGCGACCGAGGTCGTGTCGCCCGTTTTAGAGGTCATAGAAGCAGCACAGGCCTTGATGTTTACTAACGAAGGCCTCGAAGCTCTCTATCAGCGCGTGCCGGCGATTGAGGCGGCGGGGTGCTTTGGTGGCAGTGATTGGGATTATCCTCAGACGTTGGTGCCCTCGCTGGCCGTGCGCACGATTCGCCATGGCGAACCGGTGGTAACCCTAGTTGAAATCCTTAGCCAGATTCGCCTTTTAGCGGTGGCCAAAGGTCACTACCGTCATCCTTCTATCTCGGCAGAACACGCCCACCACTTTCTCGCCCAGGTACTGGCGATGAATCTGGATCTGGTGGTCAGTGATCTTCAGGACAGGGACCGGCTGCGGCCGGATGGGCTCGGCTTCGCCGTTCAAGATCTGTATCACTTTCTGCTTCGGCATTTGGGCTACGAGAATCTTCTGGAACATTTAGTGGCCGAAGTCTGGCGAATTCTGGCGCAACGGCCGGTTCAGGTGGGTGGTGTTAAACAAATGGTGACGCAGATCGCCGTCTGCCTGCAAAAGCCGGATGGGCTCGGTGGCGACGTCGGCGACGACGCGCTGCAACTGATCCATGCCGTGTTCAGCCCTACCGAGGGCTGTTGCGAAGATCCCGGCTTCGATGTTTACGCTGAACGGCTGGCACAGATGGACGATGCCACCTTGCTGCGAGAGGCCATCGCCTTTGCCAAGGCCATGCACAGTACCGGCCTGGTTTCGCCGTATATGCCTGGCTTTATACGTTACCTGCGTAGCCGTTGGAACGACCTGATCCCCACCGCTTTGGGCCTGAGCCACACGGGCGTCGACGCCTTTCACTGCTATCCGGCGTTGATTCACACCCTGATTGACGAGGCCTTGTTTCCCGAGACCAGCCAATGTGCCTACGGACTGGCGATGATGCTCGAACGGGGCATTCTCTACGCGCCTCCGGTGGCGCCGTCTCTGTGGCGACAAATACGACTGTCGCTGTGCGAGGCCGCATCCGAGAAAATTGTGGCGGTCTTTGGGTGTAGCCGTTCGCCAGAATGCTTTCTGCTTGCGGATGTTCTTAATGTGTTCGGGTGCCCGCTAGGGGTGGGGCAAGGGAACTATCCTACCTGTCAGTCTACTCGCGCATTGTCTATGTGGGCTTACAACATGCCGGCGGAACTGCTTCGGGTTCTTGCCTGGGCAGCCCGCGACGACGAAGTGGTGATGCGCTTTGAGGGCAACAGTATTTCTTCGCGGGATCTGGGCGCCGGGCTGGCTAGCGAGCCTCCGGTGGATGTAGATGCGGTTTCACTGCTGACGTTGCCGCACCTGGATCGCATCTACTTTGAAATGGGTCGTCGCAGCGCCGGGCGTGGAGAAGATCCGCACAAATGGGTTAACTCCGCATTTCACGGTGATCGTGTGGGCCACGGATTTCGCATAGCCGTCGACATATTCACCGGTGGCCTGAAGGACTTTGAAGGGTTTATTCGAGATTTTTATGCTGCCTATCACCCTTTTTACAACGGCAACATTCCGGTTATTGATCCTCAGCCAGCCGGTATCGCGGTGACCGACAGTGCCACCCGCTTTCTTGGCTGGCACGCCATCACTATCCAGCGGCTTGCGCTGGATCCAGCTGAGGTTATGCGCGTTTATTTCTTTAATCCTAATAACGACAGCGGGCAAAACTGGGGTCAGGGAATTGTCACCTCGACCCAAGGCCACGACGAGCTCTACGGTGAAGCCTCGTTGCCGGTGGCCGAGTTTGCCTCGCGGTTGTACGTGTTTCACTATGACCCGCTCGAAAAGGGTGAGCCGGGTGATATTCCAACCGATGACGTAAAACAGGCTATGCACTTGGCCCAAAACAGTTGGGCTTTGGGGCGTTAGGGTCGGTAAATTAAGCTTTACTTCACGTAAGTCGCGGCTAAACTGAGGAATAAGGGAAACAGACCTCACTAAGCAGGCTTTTTCCGTACGCGTATTTTTTCGCTAAAGTAACGCGAGATGGTGTTTCGTCGGTAAATCCGCCGAATGCAGATCTCGCAAACTTTTACCGACCATAACGACAATTATTGAGGTGTGTTTATGAAACGCCATGCTTTCTCCGCCGCATTTGCCGGCACCCTGCTGAGTGCTGCCATGTTTGCATCACCTGCGATGGCTCAAGACCAAGAGCAGTTCATTACCATCGGCACCGGCGGCCAAACCGGCGTTTACTACGTGGTTGGTCAGTCGATCTGTCGTCTGGTCAATCGTCTGGAAGACGCCAATATTAAGTGTAATGCGCCATCTACCGGTGGTTCTGTTGCCAACATCAATGGCATCAAGTCCGGCGAGTTGGACATGGGTGTCGCTCAGTCCGATGTTCAGTACCAGGCCTACAACGGCACCAAAAGCTTCGAAGGCGATGCCTATACGGACCTGCGTGCCGTTTTTCGGGTTCATGGCGAGCCTTTGACTTTGCTGGCGCGTGCTGATTCTGGCATCACTACCCTGGATGACCTTGTGGGCAAGCGCGTCAACATCGGCAACCCCGGCTCTGGCCAGCGCAATACGATGCAAGTGGTAATGGACGCCAAAGGCTGGACCATGGATACCTTCTCCCTGGCGTCGCAGTTGGATGCCGCCGAGCAAGCCTCAGCGCTCGCCGATAACAATATCGATGCGATGGTTTATGTAGTAGGGCACCCCAACGGCTCCATTCAAGAAGCGACCACGACCGTTGATGCTCGTCTTATCCCGTTGAACGACGAAGAGGTTAAAGGCATCGTTGCCGAGTATCCGTACTACTCCGCATCGGTGATCCCTGGTGGCCTTTACAAAGGCAATGACGAAGACGTCGAGACCTTCGGCGTGGCGGCAACTTTCGTGACTACCGTTAAGGCTGATGACGAAGTTATCTATCAGACGGTCAAAGCCGTCTTTGATAATTTCGATCGCTTCAAGCGTCTGCACCCGGCCTTTGAGAACTTGGTTGCCGAGGAAATGGCGACACAGGGGCTGTCAGCACCGCTGCATGATGGCGCTGCTCGCTACTATCGTGAGCAAGGTTGGATTAAGTAATCTTGTTTTGATGGCCGTTTCTGACGGCTTTTAAAACCGAGTGAACGATGCGCGGATGCTTGTAGGAATCCGCGCAGTGCGTTTGTGGTGACGTTTTCAAGCGCAATAAATATATTAATGTCGACCTGACTGACGTCAGATAGGGCTGGGTATGACTGACGAAAATACAAAACCTCGAGACTCGAGTGCCGATTTGGAGGACATGGTTGCCTCCAGTGACTCGGGAGCCCGTAAACCAGCTGGTATGCCCGGTAAGCTATTGGTGAGTATTGCGGCGACATGGTCGCTGTTTCAATTATGGATTGCCTCTCCGGTGCCTTTCATTTTGGGTTTCGGGGTGTTTAGTGCCACGGAGTCCCGCTCCATTCACTTGGCATTTGCGCTTTTTCTAGCCTATATGGCCTATCCCGCTTTTAAGCGTTCGCCCCGCGATCGAATTCCCATCCAGGATTGGGTGCTTGCCACGTTGGCGGCGTTCTGCGGCGCTTACATGTTTATCTTTTACGAAGGGCTGTCTCAGCGCCCTGGTGCGCCGATATTGCAGGACGTGATCGTTGGGGTGGTAGGGATACTGCTGTTGCTCGAGGCGACCCGTCGGGCGTTGGGCCCGCCGCTGATGATTGTGGCGTCGGTTTTTCTTATTTATAGCCTTGCTGGCCCTTGGATGCCCGGTATTCTATCCCATGGCGGGGTCAGCCTTTTTGGGCTTATTAATCACCAGTGGTTGACGACCCAAGGGGTTTTCGGCATTGCGCTGGGAGTCTCGACCAGTTTCGTGTTCCTGTTCGTGTTGTTCGGCGCTTTGCTCGACAAGGCCGGAGCGGGCAACTATTTCATTAAGGTGGCGTTCTCGTTGCTTGGCCATTACAAGGGCGGGCCGGCGAAAGCTGCCGTCGTGGCGTCTGCCATGACCGGTCTGATCTCTGGCTCATCGATTGCCAACGTGGTCACCACGGGCACCTTTACTATTCCGATGATGAAACGTGTTGGCTTTTCTGCTGAGAAAGCAGGGGCTGTCGAGGTGGCATCTTCGGTCAATGGTCAGATCATGCCGCCTGTTATGGGCGCGGCCGCGTTCCTGATGGTTGAATATGTGGGTATTTCCTATGTCGATGTCATCAAGCATGCCTTCTTGCCTGCCTTGATTTCTTATATCGCACTGGTCTATATCGTTCACCTGGAGGCCTTGAAAGCGAACATGGAGGGCCTTGCAAGCAGCAACCCGCCTAAGCCCCTGGTGCGCAAGGTGATGGGCTTTCTCGGTGGGCTTCTGTTGATGATGGTGACGGCTATGGTCGTCTATTACGGCCTTGGCTGGCTCAAACCGGTTCTTGGTGAAGCCACTCCCTGGGTGGTCTCGGTTGGGTTGGCGGCGATTTATGTCGCCCTGCTTAAACTGGCAGCCGGTTACCCTGAACTCGAGTTGGATGATCCCAATCAGCCAATCTATTCGCTGCCGCAAACCAGGCCCACCGTGTTGGTGGGTTTGCAGTACATCCTACCGGTGGTTGTGCTGGTCTGGTGTTTGATGGTGGAGCGCCTGTCGCCGGGTTTGTCGGCTTTCTGGGCTACGGTGTTCATGGTCTTTATCATTTTGACCCAGCGTCCTATTACCTCCATTTTTCGCGGTCGCAGCAAAATGGGCGCTGACTTGCGCGAAGGCGTCCTGGATTTGTGGGTTGGATTGGTTACAGGTGCCCGCAACATGATTGGCATCGGTATTGCCACGGCCACGGCGGGTATCATCGTTGGGGCTGTGTCGCAGACCGGAGTGGGGTTGGTGCTGGCGGAAGTAGTGGAAATTCTCGCGATGGGGAACCTGCTGCTAATCTTGCTGCTTACGGCGGTGCTTAGTTTGATTTTGGGCATGGGTTTGCCCACGACGGCTAACTACATTGTGGTCTCGGCGCTGTTGGCGCCGGTCATTGTTCAGTTGGGCGCAGAGAACGGGCTGCTGGTGCCGTTGATTGCGGTGCATCTGTTCGTGTTCTACTTCGGCATCATGGCTGACGTTACGCCACCGGTGGGGCTTGCGTCCTTCGCGGCGGCGGCGGTTTCCGGCGGCGATCCAATCCGGACCGGTTTCCAGGCATTTTACTACAGCCTTCGCACGGCGGCGCTTCCGTTCCTGTTCATCTTTAATACGGATCTGTTGCTGATCGATGTAACTTTCTTGCAGGGGATTTTGATTTTTGTGGTGTCGACAATCGCCATGCTGATATTCGCGGCGGCGACTCAGGGTTACATGATCACCCGCAGCCGCTGGTATGAATCCGCCGTGTTGTTGCTGATTGCGTTCACGCTGTTCCGGCCCGGGTTCTGGATGGACATGATTCACGATCCTTATGAGTCCATGCCACCTGCACAATTCGTGGAGGCCATGGGCAGTGCCGATGAAGACTCTGCATTGCGCATACAGATTGCAGGTCTTGATGCGTTCGGCGATCCTATGACCACCTACATGACCGTGCCAGTGCCAGATGGCGATAGCGGGCAGGAGCGGCTCGATAATCTGGGCCTGGAGCTGTTGATCAAAGGTAACAAGGCAATTGTCGATATGGTGGCCTATGGCAGCCAGGCGTCTGATCTTGGATTCGACTTTGACCAGGAAATTATCGAGGTACTGGCGCCTGTTGACCGCTGGACTAAGGAGCTGATGTGGATTCCCGCCTTCCTGGTCTTCGGGCTGGTCGTCATGTTGCAGCGCCGGCGTCGTGATAATACGGCGACTACCGCCACTGCTTGAAGGAGATTGCCATGTACAGCAAAATCATGTTGCCACTGGACCTGAACGAGGATGCATCTTGGTCGAAGGCGTTTCCCACCGCCTTGACGCTATGCAGAAGTTTTGACGCATCGTTGCATTTGGTCACGGTTCTGCCGGACTACAATATGCCGATAGTGGGGTCTTATTTTCCCAAGGACTTCGCCAAGAAAGCCCATGAGGCGATAGCCAAGGCTCAACACGCCTTTATCAAGGCGAACGTGCCAGCGGATGTAAGGGCGCAAAGCGTTATTGTTGATGGCTCACCGTGGGAGGCGATCATCAAGGTGGCCAAGCAACTCGATATCGATTTAATCGTTATGGCGTCCCATAGCAAGCGTAAGTTCGCCGATTATGTGTTGGGTCCCAATGCCGAGCATGTGGTGCATCATGCCAAAATGTCGGTAATGATCGTGCGCTAAGCCTAAGCCTAAGCCTAAGCTCAGGCTTAGGCGTTTACGGCATGCGACGACTGTTTTCCTGCACCCCTTCCGCACGAACAGCGGGTCTTTCCAGACCGGAGTAAAACCGCTCGATGAAAAGCCACGAGTTGCAGCTACTTTATGTGTTCGATGCGATCATGACCGAGCGTTCGGTCACTCGCGCGGCTGAAAGCCTGGCAATGACGCAACCAGCGGTATCCAACGCGATTTCGCGAATGAGGCAGGTTTGGAAAGACCCGCTGTTCGTGCGAAAGGGGCGAAAAATTGAACCGACATCCTATGCGTTCAGCCTTTGGGAACGTATTCGGGGCCCAATCTATGACCTGTCAACCGCCGTAAGATCCACTAAATTTGACCCCGCGCAGGCGAGTCGGACTTTCCGGATTGCGGTTACGGATCTCACCGTAGAGATGATCTGGCGCCAACTGGCTCAAAAACTCGAGCGAGTGGCTCCAGGCATCGACCTTCACGCTGTGCCCTACACACCGGAAGGGACCTACAATGACTTACGCGAAGCCAGTGTGGATCTCGCGATTGGGCCGATCAGCCATCATGACAACAGCCTTAGAAGTATCTTTTTGTTTCAGGGGGGTTATCAGGTTGCCATGCGGGCCGATCATCCACTCGCAAATAAATTGTTATCTATGGAAGACTTCATTGATGCGCGGCATTTATTGGTGACTATGTCCGGCGAAGCTCACGGGATTGTCGATAGCTATCTAGACCTGGAAGGGCTTAACCGGCGCATTGCGGTGACGGTGAATGAGTTTGTGGGAGTGCCCAGGTTGTTGCGCCACACCGACCTTATTTGTGCAGTCCCGGATGTTATTCTTCAAAGTAGCGACTTCACAGAGAATCTATGGGTCACGTGCTTGCCGTTTGACTTGGATCCCAGCAGCCTCTATTTGTTTTGGCATACCAGGCACGACCGCGATCCCGGCGTTGTCTGGTTGCGAGAGTTGATCGAGAGCTCGCTGAAAGAACGTTATTCAAGCATCATGGATACGACAGGCTAAGCCGGCATTTATGATGATATTGACAGTGCAGAATTAAGCCCAGCAGGTCGGGAAAATATGTTTTACCGCTGAGTAGCGGGTAAAAAATACATTCCGACCTTCGAGTGCTTGAACGCAGTGGCTATGCTGTCCAGGTTTTGGGTGTGAATTAGCTAAATGTGTGGTTGGCGGTAATAATCTCGCCGCGAATTACGTCGTGACCGCTGTATGGAGCGGGTGCCGCTGGCTGTTGGATCTTCTGCTCATCGGATTTTCGGTCTGCCAGGCTGGCAATAATCTCGCCGCGAATTACGTCGTGACCGCTGTATGGAGCGGGTGCCGCTGGCTGCTCGATCTTCTGCTCATCGGATTTTCGGTCTGCCAAGCTGGCAATAATCTCGCCACGAATTACGTCGTGACCGCTGTATGGAGCGGGTGCCGCTGGCTGTTCGATCTTCTGCTCGTCTGATTTTCGGTCTGCCAGGCTGGCAGAAGCTGGAAGGGCGAAAGCGGCCAAGGCGGCTACGATTAGGGTTGTGGTTGCGGTAATGTTTCGCATGGTTGGTTTCCTTAGGATTTTTGATTAGTTTGTCAGGGACTGGAAATCACGTGGGTGCTTTCTAATCCGATGAAGGCATTATCAGGATGGGGAGCCAGGTTGAATAATTGTTGCCTGATATTCCTGGTATCACTGTGAGTGATGAGTTCAGTGATAGGCTATAGCGTCGTCGATTAGCCTCAGCCCCAATCGGTTGGTTTACCGCCTGATCGCCAAGTGTGTAAATGCTGTCTCTCTTTGTCGTAATATGCAGGCTTTCCTGCGTAACGCTTTTTCATTAAATCTGTCCCGGTTTTCGTATTGGAGGCGTGTGCGCCGATAGGTCTCAAAGCCCGGTTCGCCGCGGCCCATAGAGCGTCAGAAAATCTTACACTTTCATCAAATGTTGATGTGTGTGCTTTAGTTACTTATCTGATTTAGCGATTGTTTCAGGACATGGCGCAATATCTGCGTAATTTTAATTGCTAAAGCCGGGCTTTAGAATCGGTTTAACTAAAGGGGTACAGATCGATGAAAAAGATACTATTAGCTGCAGGAATTACATCTCTTTTGACAGCATCTCCAGCCTTTGCAGGCATAGTGCTATCAGGTACCATTTTCGATAAAACAAGTTCAGAGCCTGATTTTCAGGATACTATCAGTGGGTTGACCACGGGGATGGTGGAGTCTTCACTCGGTGTTGATGGCAACCCAGTTTACGTCACTGGCAGTGGTGGTGGTGTTACCAGTAGTACTACTTTTAATAATTGGTGGACTGACACAGGTGCCGGTTCGACAGCTTTTAATCTCCCGCTGGATGAAACATCGCCCGGATCTGGTCAATTTTCATACGCCAGCAACGCTTTTTTTCCCATCGATAATCAACTTGGTGGTAATGAAGGCAATAGCCATAACTACCACTTCACTATGAAGTTGGGCGGCACTACGTCGTTTGAGTCTGGTGACGTCTTCAGCTTTACTGGCGACGACGATCTTTGGGTATTCATCAATGGCATGCTGATCATGGACCTCGGGGGCGTTCATGCCCCGGTAACGTCCTCGATTACCGGCGCTGATCTTATTCATATGGGCCTATTGGAAAATACCGAATACGATTTGGATATCTTTTTTGCAGAGCGCCACTTAACCCAGTCAAACTTCAATATCACCACGTCTTTCCGAGTGGGCCCCCAGGTTGATGTTCCTGAGCCTGGATCACTTGCCCTGTTCGGTTTGGGGCTGGCTGGTTTGATTGCTTCTCGCAGTCGTCGCAAGTCCTGATTGACCTGAAAAAGTCTGGCTGAAAACAGAAGTAGCGTTTTCTAGCCAGGCAAAATTTGTTCGCAAAACGTTATGATGCCTTCAATTATTTCAACCGCGATCCTAAACGCTAGTGTTTTGACGTGTTCCTGCTCATACATCAGCACAACCAGTTTTTGTTTGGCTGGTGCCACGAAGCCTATTGATTCCGCAAGTCTAACCACCTCATCATTGATCCAATCGGTTTTTGTTTTTGGCATTCCAGGGACAATCGCCATGTCGGTATTGTTTGGTTGCGGCAAATTTATGCATAGATATTTCCCTAAAAATTATTGATTTGTATGTCAGGGGCCTGGAATCACGTGAGTGTTCCTAAATCCGAGGTGAGCATTATCAATATGTAGTGCTATGTTGCATCATTGTTGCTTGGTATTTCTGGTACCACTAAGAGTGATGAATAAATCAATATATTGGTAAGGACTGCAGTATGCGTGTGCTCATTGCCCCTGACTCGTTCAAAGAGTGTCTGACGGCGAAAGCCGTTGCTGACGCGATCGCCGTAGGTTGGTTGCGTGGTGCTCCGGCTGACCAGGTGATTAAAATCCCCCTGGCAGATGGCGGCGAAGGCACGACGGCCACTCTTGTGGGGGCTATGCACGGCACGTTGCACCAGGCACGGGTAAGTGGCCCCTCTGGCATCCCGGTCAACGCCAGTTACGGGCTGATAGATGATGGGGAAACTGCCATCGTTGAGGTTGCGGAGGCAAGCGGCCTGCACTGCGTGGCCGAACCTGACCGTAATGCGATGACAGCGTCCAGTTATGGCACTGGCCAGCTCATCATGGCTGCGTTGAAACACCGGCCAAAGACTCTTATCGTTTGCTTGGGTGGCAGTGCCACCACCGATGGTGGCGCGGGTTTGCTGCAAGCTATGGGCGCACAATTACTGGACAGTAAAGGCCAATCCATACCTCCTGGTGGTGAGGGTTTAAAATATATCAGCCACTTTGATATTGCCGACGTAAAAGCAAAACTGGCAGGCATAGACGTTGTGGTCGCATGCGATGTGACGAACCCCTTACTTGGCAACTTGGGCGCGGCAGCCGTGTTTGGGCCACAAAAAGGCGCTTCGGCAGACGACGTCAAAGTACTCGACGCCAATCTTACTCACTTTGCCCAGTGTGTGAAGTTAAGTGGTTACGACATAAGCAGCTTTGCAGGAAGTGGTGCGGCGGGCGGAATTGGGGGAACGGTCGCCGGGATTCTTGGAGGGGTTTTAAGGCCCGGTATCGAGTTAGTGATGGCTGCCGTGGGTATGGACGCACAGATGAAGGCAGCCGACTTGGTGATTACGGCTGAAGGGGCGATTGACGGCCAGAGTGCCTCTGGTAAAACGCCGACAGGCGTCGCCAAACTGGCACAACGCTATCAGGTACCTGTAATAGGCCTCGCCGGCATGTTGGGGAGTGAAAATATGACGGCCATTCATGAGGCGGGCATTACGTCGGTTTTCTCGATTGCCCCGGGGCCGATCAGTAAAAGCGACGCCATCGCACATGCAGCGCACTATCTTGAAAGCACCAGCGAGCAATTGGCTCGGCTTGTTTCAAGGCTGAAATAAAAAACGAGATATGCGTAGATCGCGGTAATACTTGTCATGTAGTGGCTTAATGAGTCGTATCCCCATCCCCATCCTTTAACAAGGAGTTGTTGCGACTGCGCCGATGTGAGCTGCTTGATAGCAGTAATGCGTTTGCCGGGGCCATGGGACGCGATAGCAGGAGGCCCTATAACGAACGGTTGCCGTTATTTCGACTTTTGTGCCGTTCACAAACCCCCGCGGAGGCTTTTCCTTTCGCTCAGGCTGGCCTCAAAATAATTCTGTTCGTATTCTGAGGGTTAAGGGTAAAAAATTCATAATTCAGAAGACTGGATCGGCATCTTGATTTTATTTTTGGACGGTTTTGACTGAGTTTCCATTGGTTTTTTTCGTAATTCCCTATCAAAGACATATATAAAAGTTAAATAACCTCTTTAATCATGCTTTTTAGTGATTTTCACTCACAAATCTAAGGTAAGCTGCGAGTGATTAGTTTAAGTCTATGTAAGTTTCGTAACTTATGACGTAACAAAAAAGAACCAGAGAAACAAACTATGATGCGTAAATTAGCAACGTCACTCGTACTTTCCTGCATTGCGTTCACCTCCGTGAATGCTACAGCCGATCAGCTTGACACCGTGATTCAGCGAGGCACATTGAACTGTGGTGTGGTCCTCGATTTCCCACCAATGGGTTATTTTGACGAGAACAATCAGCCCGCAGGTTTTGACGTAGGTTATTGTAACGATCTGGCTGCCGCCCTCGGCGTGGAGTCAAATATATTAAATCTTACCTGGGGTGATCGAATCCCATCCTTGATTTCCGGAAAAACCGATGTGGTTATCGGCTCCACTTCCGACACTCTGGAACGTGCAAAATCCGTTGGATTCACCTACCCGTACTTTGTTTTCAAATTCCAGGTAATTGCCTCGAAAGACAAGAATATCCAGTCGTTTGACGATCTTGAGAATCTGAAGGTTGGTGCTGCACTGGGTACTACTTACGAAACTGAATACCTTGCCTATGCTGAGAAAAAAGGCTGGGGAACAGATAATTACACAGCGTTCAAGTCTGAAAACGATGCCTACCTGGGCTTGTACCAAGGCAAAGTGGATGCGGTTATCTCAACCAACACCAATATTGCCACCAAGCTGCAAAGCGAAGAGTTCAAAGATTTTGCTGCGGGGCCTTTCGTACCCAACTATGACGACGTCGTAGGCCTGATTGCGAAAAGAAGCGAAGGCGCCTGGATTAGCTACCTGAACCTATTCTTGGTGCATCAGATTCGCGGTGGCAACATGAATACGCACTACAACACGTACTTCGGTTCAGATGCGCCTGCTGATCTGATTCAGTCCTTGAGGGATAACAAGTAATAACGATATCGGTGGCCGCCAGTCAGGCGGCTGCCAATATTACTTGTTGATAGGCCAAACGCATATGTCTACGCGTAACGGCTTCGAATTCTGATGGGTGTTTTAATAAAGCCCTCATCAGGTCCCTTCTTAACCACAGAAAGTGGCCAAGGTATGGATTATGAATTTCACTGGAACGTCGTGTTCCAGAATATGCCTGAGTTGCTGAATGGGGCCTTTGTAACCTTGCACGTATCTGTGCTCGCAATGCTTCTGGGCATTGTGATAGCGATATTGTTGGCGATTGCAAAGATGAACAACAGCAAACCCTATTGTTATATTGCGACCACTTGGGTCGAGATCGCCCGAAACACTCCCGCACTTTTCCAAATCTATATGGCTTATTTTGGGCTGGGAGCTTTAGGCATTCATTTAAGCCCTTATGTTGCCGTGTTGAGCGCACTGATTTTTATCAATGCAGGTTATTTGACCGAGACTTTCCGCGGAGGATTTCAGTCTATACCCAGCACACAGTACAGCGCTTCTAAATCTTTAGGCATGACCAGTATCCAAGTGTATCGATACATTATCCTGCCGCAAATGCTTCGACGAATCTATCACCCGATGACTAACCAGTTCGTTTGGTCTATCTTAATGAGTTCCTTGGGTATTTTGGTGGGAATGGGGGAGCTTTCAGGAACAACCCAAAGACTCCAGTCGTTGTCATTCCGGACGCTTGAGTTCTTTATGGTGGCAGCAGTTATGTACTTCATCATCACTAAGCTGGTGCTGTTCAGTTCGTCGCTTCTTTCCCGCAAACTGTTCAAAGGGGAAATCTGATGAATTCTTTGTTTACGCCTGTGTCTTGGAGCGATACCGGTTTTATTCTTACCGGCGTTATGAATACGGTGACCATATCGATAGTAGCGATAGTGCTGGGAACCCTGCTGGGTTTGGCCGTCGGTTTTTTGCGCGCTGAAAGCAGCAAGGTGGTCAACATACTGCTTGGTGGTGTGCTGGATATACTCAGAAGTGTGCCGCTGATCATTCAGCTGATTCTTTTTTCGACCTTTATTGGCGTAATGGGATATCCACTCGATCCGTTTGTGGCTGGTTCCATTATTCTGTCGCTTTACACCATGGCGTTCATGAGCGAAGTTTTCCGTAGTGGCTTCGAAAGCGTGCATCAATCCATGCGGACTTCAGCCCGCTCATTGGGTATGTCATACGCGCAAACCATTTTCTATATTCGTTTACCCATCGGTTTGCGCGCTGTCTTTCCCTCTTGGTTGGGTGTTGCCTTAAGTGTCATCAAAGACTCGGCTCTGGTCTCTGTTATTGGTTATATGGAGTTGCTGCGTACGTCTGACCAGCTCATCTCCCGTAGCCAGCAACCACTAGAGATTTTGATTGGTGTTGGTATCTTTTACTTTATTATTTCATACCCCTTATCGTCATATGGCCGGTATGTTGAAAGGAAAATGGCAATATGATTAGTATCCAGAATGTCCATAAATCCTTTGGCGATCTAGAGGTTCTGAAAGGCGTTAGCTTGGATGTTCAAAAAGGCGAAGTGCTTAGCATTATCGGCGGCTCCGGAAGCGGTAAGTCGACTCTGCTGTATTGCATCAATGCCATTGAGGGCATTCACAAAGGTAAAATCTTTGTCGATGACGTTGATGTTCATAGCAAAGCGACCAATAAAGACAAGCTGCGCCAGAAACTGGGCATGGTATTTCAGCAATGGAATTCCTTTCCGCACATGACCGTGCTGGAAAATGCCGCTCTGGCGCCTAGGATCGTCAAAAAAATGAGCAAGGCAGAAGCGATTGAAGTTGCTAAAAAAGAGCTCGTGCACGTTGGCCTGGGTGACAAGTTTGACGTTTACCCTACCAAAATGTCTGGTGGCCAACAGCAGCGGCTTGCTATTGCCCGCGCCCTTGCCATGAAGCCGGATTACATGCTTTTTGATGAGGTTACATCCGCTCTTGACCCGGAATTGGTGGGTGAGGTTTTGGATACACTGCGCCTGTTGGCGGATGAGGGAATGACCATGATCTGTGTGACACATGAAATGGGTTTCGCGCGCGATGTGTCTGATCGCGTGGCTTACTTTCACGAAGGTGTTATTGCCGAGCTTGGTGAAGCTAAACAGGTTATTACCGATCCGCAAAACCCGCTAACTCAGAAATTCCTGTCAAAAGTACGCTGATAAGACATTGCTGATGTGAATTTGTAAGGGGTCGAGTGAAAACTCGACCCCTTTTTTAATGATCTTGTTACCGCATTGCATCAAGCACTTTTCGATAGGGCGGGCTGTAATGGCGCGAGGCGGCTCAGTACAAATGCAGGGTATTGATTCTCCCGACTAACGGGATGGTGGTGCGTTTAGGGGGTTTTGTCTGGCTTCGGCTTGTGAGGTGGCGTAACGCTTTCAGGGCTGTCTTCATAACCGCTCTTGAGAGTGTGGGTTTGCGAGTCATAGTTGTCCCGAAGTTCGTCTTTTACCGTGCCGCTCCAGAGTGGTGTTCCAATAAAGTAACCGGCACGCCCGATAACATGAGCGGCGATTGGCGAGGTAATCAGGATGAACACGACGATGGCGAGTGCCCTTGCTAATACGACGCCGTCGGCAAAGAAAAACGCCACTCCAGCCATTGTAAACATGGCCCCCATGGCACCCGCTTTAGTGGACGCATGCATACGTGTGGGCAAGTCCGGAAGGCGAACGATGCCAACGGCAGCCAGCAACATGAAGCTGGCGCCCGCCAGTAGCATTATGGATACGATGATATCTGTCATTCTTGCGTCCCCCGTTCCAGAAACCGCGCAAAGCCGATGGCTGCAAGAAACGCGGTCAGGGCGATAACAATCGCGACGTCCAGCAGGCTTGAAATGCCGGTGTCAATCGCATGAACCCCGACAAAGCCGACCACAATCGATGCAATCAGTTCCAAAGCCACCACTCTGTCTGGAAGAGACGGGCCTCGCGTCAGGCGAATGAACGCAAGCAAGAGCGCCAGGGAAAGCAGAAAATAAACAATATTGATGACAAGCGGAATCACGTTTTGGCTCCTCAGCGCAAGATCTTCAGGATTTTGTGCTCAAGTTCCCTGAGGTCTTGCCGCAACTGTGTTTCATCCTGCAGAAACATGGCGTGTATAAAAAGCACCTTTCTGTCGTCGGATACGTCCAGGCTCAGAGTGCCTGGCGTCAGTGAAATCACACTGCTCAGGAACATAATCTCGACATCTGTTCGGGCCTCGAGGCGAAACGCAATAACGCCGGGCTTCATATACCAGACCGGTGTGGCAACGTCGTAGGCGACGCGGTAATTCGCTTTTACCAGTTCCTTTGTAAAGAACACCAAAAATGCGACGACCCTCGGGATGCGCCTGGAATAGCCTTTAAGTACCGGCACCTGTCTTTGCAAGACCATGAGCGCCAGATAGCCGAAGAAGAAGCCTGCCACGAAATTCATGCCGCTGAAGTCGCCGCTCAGTGCTGCCCATGCCAGCGCCAGCATGATGTTCCAGAAAAAACCGATCATTGCTGTGCCCCCAGAACCGCTTCGATATAAAGCTGTGGATTCAACAGTTGATGCGCGGCCATTTCTGCCAGCTCATAGATCGGCTGACCGTTAAGGCCAATAAACACGGTGCACGCGGCAAGGCCGATGACTGGAACGAAGTAGGCCCAGTTGTGTTTTTCTTTCACCTCGCCCCGCAAACGGCGCAAATCGGTCACGTGTTCCGGTGTTTTCTTCCAAAACACTTCCGCCCAGATTTTGAGCATGGAATAGAGAGTCAGCAAACCGACCAGCAATGCAATACCGGTGACAACATAGGCCTCTGCTTCGAGGCCAGCGCGGATAACCACGAATTTTGCAAAGAAACCGGACAGCGGCGGAATGCCCGCAAGTGATAGGGCGGGGATAAGAAAAAGCAGCGCCAAAAGAGGACGTTCTTTGTAAATACCTCCGAGGTCTTTCAGGTCGTAACTGCCAAGCAACCGGTAAGTGATACCACTGATAAGGAACAGATTCGTCTTAACAATGATGTGGTGCATGATGTAAAACACCCCGCCAATAATGGCCAACGGCGTGAATAGCGCCAGGCCCAGAAGCATGTAGCCAATCTGGCTGACAATATGGAACGATAGGATTCTGCGGAACTCGAATTGCGCGGCAGCCCCAAGTACGCCGGTCAGCATAGTCAGTGCGGCAGCCCACAAAAGAATTGTATGGGTGTAGTCAACGTCTTGGGTAAAAATCAGCGTAAAAACACGGTAAAGGGCGTAGACACCTACCTTGGTTAGCAGGCCAGCGAACAGCGCCGAAACAGCGACTTGGGGGGTGTGATAAGAAGCCGGTAGCCAGAAAAATAGCGGAAAAGCCGCCGCCTTTATACCGAAAGACACCATGAACATCATCGATATGACGGTGATCATACCGGGGTCTTCAATGGTGGCCACTTTTTGTGCAATGTCGGCCATATTGAGTGTGCCGACCGTGCCGTAAAGCAAACCCACCGCAGACAGGAAAATGGCCGACGAAAACAAGTTTAGGGTGACGTATTTTATCGCGCCCTCCATTTGTGCCCGTTCACCACCCAAGGTTAGTAGGGCGAAGGAGGCGAGCAGCATCACCTCGAACCAAACAAAAAGGTTGAAAATATCGCCGGTTAGAAAAGAGCCGGCAACCCCTGCCAGCAGCAGATGCATCAGTGGGTAGTAGCCAAACTTTTCGTGACCTTTGGGCGTGGAGGCCAGCGAATAGATGGCAATGGATAGCCCTATGATGCCGGTCAGAACGATCATGATGGCACTGAGCATATCAGAGACAAACACAATGCTGAACGGCGCTGGCCAGCTTCCCATTTCCATAACCAGAAACCCCTGGTCTATGGTGGAGCGCAGCAACCATACGCTTGCGGCAAGAAGCAAAGCAGTCGCCAGCACGGCAACAATGCGCTGATAGCGAACCGACCGCCACAGTGCTATCGACACTGCGCCGGCAGTCAGCGGTATCAGAATCGGTAGGGCAAGTTCCAAGTTCAAGTGTCCGTATCCTTCATCTGGTCAAGGTCATCGGTTCCCACGACTTCATAGGCGCGGCGTATCAGAACCACTGCAAAGGCCAGAACACCAAAGGCAATAACAATTGCTGTGAGGATCAACGCTTGGGGTAGCGGGTCGGCTATGGCACTCAGTGGTGCACTGGTCCCTTCCGGAAGCAGCGGTGGCGCTCCGCGGGTCATGCCTGAGACCACAAAAATAAGGAGATTGGCAGCGTTGCTTAGTAAGATCAGACCGATAACCAGTTTGACGATGGAGCGACGCAGCATCATGTAAATCGCTGCAGCGAACAGGATGCCCACGACATAAGCCATCAAGCTTTCCATACTGGCTCTCCTTGTGAATTCAACGGAGGTGAGTGGTTACGACAATCCTGAATCATTCCTCCGACTCCATCAGGTTAATCACAAACGTCATGATGGTTCCGAGCACGGCCGCGTAAACGCCGATATCGAAGATCAGCACGGTCGACAGCTTGAGATAGGTATCGCCAGGCAAAGGCAGTTCCCACCAATGGGCCGTTAACATGGGTTGACCGGCCAAAAAAGCGGGAATCGTTGATGCAAGGGCGAAGAGCAGGCCCGCTGACAGCAAATCCCGGGGGTCGACCCGAAGAATACGCCGTGTGGCTGTTGAACCGAATGCGAAGGCGTAAAGCACGAACGCACTTGCGGCGACAAGCCCGCCGATAAAACCGCCGCCGGGTTCGTCATGGCCGCGGAGCAACAGAAATAACGAGAACATCAACTGCAGCGGCATAATGAAGAGTGCCGCCGTGTGCAGAATCAGCGTATTGGTTTTCATGGTTTGTGCTGATCCTCCGCCTTCAGTTTAATCATTGAGAGCACACCCAGTGCCGCAAGAGACAGAACAAAGATTTCGCCCAGAGTGTCCAGCGCCCGGAAGTCCACCAGAATGACGTTGACGATGTTGCGACCGTAGGCAAGCGTTGCGCTGTTCTCAATGTAATAGCTTGAGATGCTTTCGAAGTACTGCACGTCCAGCGCTGCAAGAATAACCAGGGTCATAACCATGCCAGCGAAAATCGCAACGGCAAGATCGCGGTAACGCTCAAACGGGGACGACAGGTTGCCAAATTCAGGCAGTTTGAACAGCACCAGCACCAGTAGAATCACTGTCAACGTCTCTACCAGCAGCTGGGTTATACCCAGATCCGGTGCGCTGAACAGAATGAACGTGAGTGCAACACCAAAACCAAGCACGCCCATGGATGCAACAGAACCCAGGCGTGAATGGGTCGTGCTGGAGAAAGTCGCGGCCGCCACCAACAACAGAGCAATCCCCCACTCATAAAAGTGACTGTCGGCAAGGTCAAGTGTCAGATTGATTCCGTGCTGAGTCAGCAGCGTATAGCCGGTTAAACCAAAGGTCACGGCAACCAGAATTAGCAGATACAGCCCAAGCACACCGTTCTGGAGTACCCGGGTTTGCCAGGCGGCGATGATGGTGATGCCTTCCATAAATTTGAAATACCCGGCCTCCGGGCCAAATCGTGCGGCTGACGTATTGATCGCATGAAGACGGGACTGAAGCCGATTCCAGCTGGCCAACAGGCCCCATCCCAGAAGCAGGCTAATGACCGACAGCATCAGCGGCTTGTTGACGCCATGCCAGAGCGCCAAATTAGTTTCAACGGCGGCTCCATTTACGCTTGCGACCGCTGCCTGCAGTAATGCAGCTTCGGGAAGGAAAGGTACCAGGCCAAACGTTAGGGCAGTCACCGATAGCACCGCCGGGCCAATCAGCATGCCAAAGGGCGCTTCATGGGGTGTTTTTGGTGTGTTGCCGCTTTTCCCAAAGAACGGTTTGACCGCAACCAATCCGGCCACGCCTACAAGCAGCATTGCCGCCAAGACCGCTGCGATGGTTAGCCCGACTGACCAGATTGGCGATTCAAGAAGAGACTCAAACAGCAATTCCTTGGCTATAAAGCCGAACAGCGGTGGCAATCCTGCCTGGGAAAGAGCGGCGAGGCAGGCAATTACCGCCGTAACCGGCATGGCTTTTCGCAGCCCACCCATAACGGTGATGTCCTTGGTGCCGGTCTGGTGATCCAGTGCCCCTGCGATCATGAACAGGGCGCCCTTATACAGGGAATGCGCTACTAAAAAACAGATAAAAGCGGTCAGGGCCAGTTCGGTGCCCACGCCGATTAGCATGGTCAGGGTGCCCAGAGCCATTATGGTGGAATAGGCCAATACCTTCTTAATACCGGTGTTACTGAAAGCCAGATAGGCTCCGGTCAGCATAGTCGCGGCGCCGAAAAGCACGAGCGTCTGGCTCCAGAGTTCACCTTCTCCAAGAGAGGGGTTCAATCGGGCCATCAGGTAGATACCGGCCTTAACCATGGTAGCGGAATGTAGAAACGCGGAAACCGGCGTGGGCGCGGCCATGGCGTTGGGAAGCCAGAAATGAAAGGGCACTTGGGCTGATTTGGTAAACGTGCCTGCCAGGATGCAAATAACCGCTGCGGTGTAAAACGCGTGCTCGTGCAGCGCCATGTTTGACGACAAGATTTCAGACAACGAATAGCTGCCGCTCATGATGGCTAGCAGAATCAGGCCCGCCATCAGTGCCAGGCCACCGGCAACCGTTACGAAAAGACCTTGTAGGGCAGACTTTCGGGTTTCAATGTCTTCGTGATTAAAACCAATCAACAGGTAGGACGTAATGCTGGTCAATTCCCAGAACACGAAGAGCGTTACAAGATTGTCTGAAAGCACCAGACCGAACATCGACGCCATAAAAGACAGCATCAACACAAAGAACCGGGCCAGATATTTGTGTCCGGCGAGATAAGAGCCAGAATAAATAAGGATAAACGTGCCGATGCTGCTGATCAGCAATGCAAAAACCAGGGAGAGCCCATCTACCAGGAAATTCAGCGTGATATCCAGGCCGGGTAGCCAGGCATATTCGATAAGCAGTGAACCATCGGTTTGGACGGCTGGAATCAGGCTGGCGAAGTAGACCGTAAGGCTAGCGGGCAGCAGGGCTAGCGCCCAACCAATGTATTTCCCGGTCATCCGGTGTAGCGCCGGAACGGCTATTGCAAGTAAAAACCCTGATAATACAGCCAGTAGCATAGGTTGATCGCGCTCCAGTCAGGTCCTTTGAAATAATTAGGTTACTGCCGGTGAGGAACCAACCTATAAATGTTAACTATCGCTTCTTTCTCAACAACTTGGGAGATTATCCGACAACTTGATTAAAGGCAAGAAAGCGCGTGAGCGTGCGCTTCTATCATCGATTTTGTTTAGGTTTACGTGTCAGACCCCTACGTCTTTGACGTTCTCCATCACCACAAAGGTGCTGGTTTGTAAAACGTGGGGCAAGGCTGAAATTTGTTCACCGAGAACTTGCCGGTATTCAGCCATGTTGCGGGTGCGGACTTTGAGCAGATAATCAAAGTTACCGGCAATCATGTGGCACTGCTCAACGGCAGAGATCTGGATGACAGCCTCGTTGAACGCGATGAGAGCGTGGCTGTTGGTGTCGCTCAGTTTTACCTCAGTAAACGCGATGTGGCTTTGTTGCAATTTGGTGTGATTAACCAGCGCTGTATAACCGGTTATGTACCCTTGTTCTTCGAGCCGCCGCATACGCACCTGACAGGGTGTCTTGGACAGTCCAACCCGGGACGCCAACTCGGTGACGGTGACTCGAGCGTTCTTCTGCAATTCGCGAATGATTGAGTGATCAATCCGGTCCAGTTCCACGATCATTATCTCCTGCTGGGTACGCACCGGTCTGTTTGAACTTTTCCGTTTTTCATACGTAAAATTAATATGAGCTCGAAATTCAGTTATCTAGGTTTTGGTTCTGCATCCATCAACGCCCGCAAAACACCGATACTACGGCCACGCTTAAAGTTTGAAAGCGTGCTGTAATCAGGGTAAATAGTGGTGTTCACGTGTTCAGATCAGGCAGTTTAGCCTATCGAGCAGCGCTGCTTCAGAGTTTTTGCCATTTTTTACCTCCAAAAAAAGACAAATTGGCCTGTAAATTCCTTTTTTACAGTGAAAATTTTTTTGCTGTTCTCGGTAGAATGCGGGAACGGTGAGCAATACAAACAATGAAGACGAGGGTACAACCATGAGACAGCAGCAATCAGAGACTCCCGCAGTTGTCGACAGCCGACAGGCGATTCGTGATTACAATCTTGCGTTCGAGCATGTCGTGGTCCACGAGATGATTGCTGGCGCTCAATTATCCCCGTCCGAGAGCAAGGCCATCTCTGCTAGAGCGGCCGATCTGGTTCGCGGCGTTCGGAAGAACGCCAAGCCCACCATCATGGAAAAATTCCTGGCCGAGTACGGGCTGACCACGAAAGAGGGTATTGCTCTCATGTGCCTGGCTGAGGCCATGCTGCGTGTGCCGGACGCTACGACTATTAATGATCTGATCGAAGACAAGATCACGTCCGGGTGCTGGGGTGACCATGTGGGCAGAGCCTCTTCCTCTTTGATAAACACGGCGACCATCGCCCTGCTGATGACCAGCAATCTGCTCAAGGATTCCGAGCGCAAAAACGTGGGCGAAACCCTCCGCAAGCTTCTGAAGCGCTTAGGTGAGCCGGTGATTCGCACGGTGGCAGGCCAAGCCATGAAGGAAATGGGGCGGCAATTCGTTCTGGGGCGCGATATCAAAGAAGCCCAGAGTGCCGGTGAAGGCTACATGAAAAAGGGCTACACCTATTCTTATGACATGCTGGGAGAAGCTGCCCGCACGGATCACGATGCCCAGCGTTACTACAATGCCTATTCTGACGGGATTGACAGCATCGCCAAGCATTGCAGTGGTGACGTTCGCAAGAATCCGGGCATTTCGGTCAAGCTCTCTGCACTGCTTGCACGGTATGAGTACGGCAATAAAGAGCGGGTTATGAAGGAGCTTGTGCCCAGGGCTATGCGACTGGTCAAAAAAGCGGCCGCCGCTAATATGGGTTTCAATATTGATGCGGAAGAGCAGGACCGGCTGGAACTTTCAATGGACGTCATTGAGGCTCTGCTGAGTGACCCTGAACTTGCAGGCTGGAATGGCTTCGGCGTCGTTGTGCAGGCTTACGGTAAGCGCGCGCCTTTCATGCTGGACTGGTTGTACGGAATTGCCAAAAAATACGATCGTCGGATCATGGTGCGCTTGGTTAAAGGTGCCTACTGGGACGCTGAAATAAAGCGTGCCCAAGTCATGGGCCTGGACGGATTTCCTGTGTTTACCCGCAAGGCCTGCAGTGATGTGTCGTTCCTGTCTTGTTCTACCAAATTGCTGAACATGACGGATCGCATTTACCCTCAGTTCGCGACCCACAACGCGCACTCCGTGTCGGCAATTCTTGAGCTGGCCAGAGTTCGTGGTGAAGCTAACTTCGAGTTTCAGCGCCTGCATGGCATGGGTGAATCGCTGCACAGTCAGGTCATGGGAGATAGTGGCGTACCCTGTCGGATCTATGCGCCAGTAGGACCTCATCATGAACTGCTGGCGTATCTGGTTCGTCGTCTGCTGGAGAACGGTGCCAACAGCTCCTTTGTAAATCAAATTGTGGATGAAGACATTTCGCCTGAAATGATCGCAAAAGATCCGATCGATCTGGTCAAGGAAATGGGTGACGACATCTCCAGTAAGGCGATTGTGCGTCCTGCCAGGCTTTTTGGTGAGAATCGTCGCAACTCCAAAGGCTGGGACTTGACTGATTCAGTCACTATCGAAGCTATCGATAAGGGCCGCGATGCTTACAGAGAGCATCATTGGAACGGCGGGCCGCTGATTGCGGGTAAGGTATCGGGCACCGAAGTACAGGTAGTTCGCAACCCGGCCAATCCGGAAGATTTGGTGGGTCATGTTACCCAGGCTAGCGAAGCCGATATCGAAACCGCAATTTCTGCCGCGCAGAAAGCTTTTAAGTCCTGGTCTGCCACGCCCGCAGAAGAACGTGCCGCCTGCCTGCGTCGAGTCGCGGATCTTTATGAAGAGAACACCCTCGAGCTTTTTGCACTGGCCACCCGCGAGGCGGGTAAATCGTTGTCGGATGCAGTCGCTGAAATTCGCGAAGCGGTGGATTTTGCCCACTATTATGCCAACGAAGGCGTTCGCTATGAAAACAGCGGTGAAGCCATAGGCCCGGTGGTGTGTATCTCACCCTGGAATTTCCCTCTGGCTATTTTCACCGGTCAGATTCTGGCTAACCTGGTGGTGGGTAACGTCGTTCTGGCCAAGCCGGCCGAGCAAACGTCGCTGCTGGCAGCTCGAGCAGTAGAGCTAATGCACGAGGCAGGCATTCCTAAAGATGCGATTCAACTGGTGCCGGGCACCGGCGCTACGGTAGGTGCAGGCTTGACTTCGGATTCTCGTATAGCCGGCGTCTGTTTTACCGGTTCTACCAATACCGCCAAGATCATCGACAAGGCCATGGCCGAAAACATGGCACCGGATGCCGTCTTGGTGGCAGAGACTGGCGGCCTGAACGCCATGATTGTCGATTCCACCGCATTGCCGGAACAGGTCGTTCGTGATGTGCTGGCTTCTTCCTTCCAGAGTGCTGGCCAGCGTTGCTCTGCACTGCGGATGTTGTATGTGCAGAAAGACATTGCAGATAGTCTGCTGAAAATGTTGTTCGGCGCTATGGAAGAGCTGGGCATTGGTGATCCGTGGCTATTGTCTACAGATGTAGGCCCGGTCATTGATGAACCGTCTGCGAAGAAAATCATCGATCACTGCAAGAAGTTCGAGAACAAGAACCAGTTGCTGAAGAAACTGTCAGTGCCGCACAAAGGCAACTTTGTGTCTCCTGCGGTGATCAAAGTGAACGGTATTGCGGATCTGGAAGAAGAAATCTTCGGCCCGGTTCTACATGTGGCTACTTTTGACGCGAAAGATATCGACAAGGTAGTGGACGACATTAATGCAAAGGGCTACGGCCTGACCTTTGGTGTTCACAGCCGGGTAGACAGCCGAATTGATCGTATCTCCCGTCGCATCAAGGTCGGTAACATCTACGTCAACCGGAATCAGATCGGTGCGGTCGTGGGTTCTCAGCCGTTCGGTGGCGAAGGTTTGTCGGGGACGGGTCCGAAAGCCGGTGGCCCGCAGTATGTGCGTCGATTTATGAAAGGTGAAACGGTTCAGCGGCCGGCAGAATCGGGCGGCAAGAAAGTGGATGCAAGAGCGCTGGAGAGTCTGATCGGCAAGCTTGGCAGAATGAACACCCAAGCGCCAAAAGCGCGGGTTGAGGTCATGCAGTCGGTTTTTGACAGTGTTCCAGAGCCACTTGACGCCCACGAAGAGGTCATGCCTGGGCCAACCGGTGAAAGCAATATCCTGACCAATCACGCCCGTGGCACGGTGCTGTGTCTTGGCCCGGATAAAGAAACAGCGATCGAACAGATGGTTATGGCTTTGGCACAAGGCAACAAAGTCGTGGTGGTTGCACCGGGTGTCAGTGATACCGTAGATCGCGCTGCCAAAGCGGGTTTGCCGGTGGTTGGTGTGGAAGGCCAGCTGGAGCCAGATGCTCTTGAAACCGTTAAGGGCTTCGAGGCCGTGACCAGCTGTGGCGAGCACTCAGCGCTAAAACCGTACCGCCAGGCGCTGAGAAAGCGCGATGGTGCGCTGCTGCCACTGATAACCGAGCATAAACTTGATCAGCGGTACGTGATTGAGCGCCACCTGTGTATTGACACAACGGCTGCTGGCGGAAATGCCAGCCTGATCGCTGCGTCAGAGTAAGCAATCTCGTCATAAGGCTCGGGTGACCCTTGAAAGGGGCCCGCGCCCGGCAATGCAAAGACCTAGACCGGCTCCGCTGCGATCTCCCGCAAGGCTGTGACCAGCGTTTCCGGTTCCTGGGCACCAGAAATCATATATTTGCCATTAACGATATACGCAGGCACGGCAGAGACCCCAGCTTGCTGGTATTTAGCCTCGTCTTGTCTTACCTCATCGGCATACTGGTTTGATGTAAGAACCTCTTGGGCTTCAGAACCGTTCAAGCCAATCTGCTCCACGCATTGAACAAGAATGTCCGCCTGGGCGATGTTTTCGGCGCGGCCGAAATAGGCTTCGAAAAATGCTTGTTTCATCGCCGTCTGCTTGTTGTGCTGCCCAGCCCACTTCACCAATCGATGAGCATCAAAAGTATTGCGGGTATAGCGTTCCTGCAGTTTTTCGAAATTCAGGCCGAGGCTGTGGGCGACGTCTATCATCTGGGCCTGATTTGCCCTCATTTCGTCTTCACTGCGCCCATATTTTCGGCTCAGCGCCGGGAGTATGGGTTCGCCGTCGCCGGATGGGTCCGGGTTGAGCTCGAAAGCGTGCCATTCGATGGCAAAATCCATCTCGTTTTTCAGTTGCTCCATGGCATTTTCCAGCCGTGCATAGCCAATTGCACACCACGGGCAGGCGATGTCTGACACAATATCAATCGTTACGTGTTTCATGGAAAGTTCCTCCAGTTTCTGTTCAGATTTGATTCTGACCCAAAACAGCGTGAAGATAAAATTGTGGCCCGACAATCATTGATTCGAAAATTGCTCCGCCGCCTTATCGGTTTCCTTGCCGGCTGTGTGCTGTTTGTGTTGTTGGTGATACTGTTGTTCCGATTCGTGAATCCGCCGACTTCTGCGTTTGTGTTGGCTTATCTGGTGACAGATACAAACCCTGAACTGCAGCAAAAGTGGGTGGCGCTATCGGTTATTTCCCCGTGGATGCCGCTGGCGGTGGTTGCCAGCGAAGATCAGCGATTCCCTGAACATCATGGGGTCGATTTTGCCGTTATCCGCCAAGCCGTTTCAGAACACAAGAGGGGGCAGGGCCTGCGTGGCGCCAGCACGATCACTCAGCAAACCGCTAAAAACCTGTTCCTCTGGAATGGTCGCAGCTTTGTTCGCAAAGCTCTGGAGGCCGGCTTGGCCATTGCCATTGATGCACTTTGGCCGAAGCGCAGAATTCTTGAGGTTTACCTGAATATTGCGGAATTTGGCCGCGGGGTTTACGGCGTGGAAGCGGCCAGCAGGCAGTATTTCGGTATTCCAGCCAGTCAGTTGTCGCCAGCGCAGGCTGCAAGGCTTGCGGCGGTTCTTCCGAACCCGAAAGTACTCAGTGCCGCACAACCTTCAACCTATGTATGGGGTCGGATTGCGTGGATCCGGGGCCAAATGGAACAGTTGTCCGGGCTGCAATACCTGCGCGGGCTAGACGATTAACCAGTACCAGAGCTTCCCTAAAGAGGGCCCTAGGTTTTTACGGGAGCACCAAGCCAGCCTCTTGATTTATCGCTTCTCTGTGAAGCAACACTCTACCATCCCGAACAGACGCTAAAACCGGATGCTGTCCCAACAAAACCTCGTAAGGCGTCTGCCCCTGAAGTACAACGCACCGTGCTGGTAGCCCTGTGGCAATGCCATACTCTTTCAAGTTCATGGCGGCTGCACCGTTGTCGGTGATCAGTTCCAGGCAGCGATCTATCCGGCTCATACCCAGCATGTGACAGGCGTGCAATCCCACATCAAGAGTGCGCAGAAGGTTGCCATTGCCCATGGGGTACCAGGGGTCGCGGATGGAGTCCTGGCCGAAGGCGACTTTCAAACCGGCGTCCAGTAGTTCGGGTACGCGGGTGATGCCGCGGCGCTTTGGATAGCTGTCGAACCGGCCCTGCAGGTGCAGGTTTTCTGTCGGCATGCAGAGGAACCGAAGGCCGGATTTTTTCAGCAACCGAAACAGCCGGCTGCAGTAAGCGTCGTTGTAGGAGCCCATGGCACAAGTGTGGCTGGCGGCAACCCGGGAGCCGTAATCCAGCCGCAGGGCTTCAGCGGCGAGCACTTCCAGAAACCGAGACTCGGGATCATCGATTTCGTCACAGTGAACGTCGACCAGCAGGTCGTGTTTGTGGGCGAGCTCCATCAGCCAGCGAACGGATTCGGTGCCGTAATCCCGCGTGAACTCGAAGTGAGGAATGCCCCCAACCACATCGGCACCAAGGCGAATGGCTTCTTCCATCAGTTCGCGGCCGTTCGGGAAAGACCAGATACCTTCCTGGGGAAAGGCCACAATTTGTAGGTCGACAAAACCGGCCACCAGCTCGCGCACTTCCAGCATGGCTTTGAGTGCGGTCAGGCCAGGGTCGGTTACGTCGACATGGGTACGGACATACTGGATGCCGTGGGCCGCGAACATTTTTAACGTTTGGGTGGCCCGGTTAATGACATCCTGACGGCTCAGGGTAGCCTTGCGTTCCGCCCAGCACTCAATGCCTTCGAACAGGGTGCCGCTCTGGTTCCAACGAGGTTCGCCTGCGGTCATCGAAGCGTCCAGATGGATGTGAGGTTCCACGAAGGCGGGGGTGACCAGATTGCCGACAGCATCCAGTTCGCTTTCTGTACCGGCTACCAGCTCGGGTTGGACGATGATTTCGGCGAAACGGCCATTGGCGATGGTGAGCCGGTGCAGGCCCTCCCGGCCTTGTAAGCGGGCGTTTACGATGGCACTTAATGTTTTTGTCATGGTGTCTCCGGGTGATCGCTCGGTGCGGTTATGGCTGTAACAGCAAATGAGCCATTAACCGTGTTTTGAAATGGTCTGTGGAGTCAGTTTCCCCAGGCAGATTGTGGCTCAGTTGGTTCATTCGATTGCGCACGGTGTTTCTATGGCAGCCAAGTGTTTGCGCCATGGCACGCTGGTTACCCCGGCACGCAATCCAGGCGTCTAGCAGGTCTGCGGAACCGGCCAGGGTATCGGCATCGAACGTATGCCCAGCAGCCTGTTCGGACCAGACGATGGCCCTGCCAACGGTTTCGCTAACCGCCACCATAGGCAAGGAATAGGGCTGTTCAAACAGCGGGATGGCCAGGTCGTCGGCCAGTTTGCACAGAGTGTTCGGTAGGTGGCCGATATACGCATCGCCGGTGAGTACCACCAAGCCTGATATAGCGCACTCTTTACCCTCGTACAGGCATTCCGCCAGGTTTTCGGGACTGCGATGCCGGCTGATACCGGTGACAAACACCAGCTCGCCGCCTTTTACCCAGCTTTTGAACGAGCGGTTTTCCGCCACGTAAGGCCAGCGCACCGGGTTTTTTGCCGCCGCGCTCCCGCCCCGGAGCCGAATGGCGCCCAGGCCGGGAAGTTTGGGGATTTCGTCGCATCGCAGTGGCACTTACGCGGCACCCATAAGTTGGGCCCGGCGCTCGCGCACGCCCTGGCTGACCACCAGAATCACGCTGTAACTCAGAGCGGCCACAAGAACACCCACAACGGGCGCGATCCAGGGCGACGTGTATGCCGCAGCTGAGCCAATGGCATAGGCAGCAAGGCCAGTTACGTGAAAGGCGGGCAGCGTCACCTCACCCAAAGCCGGGTACTGGCGCTTATAGCCAACAAAATAGCTGGCCATGATCACCCCGCCAATGGGTGGAATAAACGTACCTAGCAATATCAGGAAGGGAATCAGCCATTCATACATGCCCATGACGGCCAGCACGGTGCCAATGGCAGCACCGGCAATCGTTACCAGTTTGCGCCTACGGGTACGTATCAGGTTGCAGCCTGCAATGGCAAAGTTATAGACGGTGTTGTCTTGCGTAGTCCAGAGGTTCAGAAACAGCATCAGGATACCGAGCGTTGCCAGACCTTGAGTCACCATGATGTCGACAATATCAGCTTGCTGATACACCAGGGCTCCAAAGGCGCCGATCAGGGTCATCAGACCGTTGCCAAGGAAGAAGGCCAGCAGCGTAGCAAATACGGCGGTCTTTCCGGATTTAGCGAAGCGGGTCCAGTTAGTTGCCTGGGTGCCACCGCTGACAAAAGTTCCGAACACCAGAGTGATGGCAGCGGCGACGGTCATGTTGTCGGTTGGGGTAATGGTCAGCAAGCCTGAAAAGCCACCGGCATCGGAGGTGGCGATGGTCATACTGACGGCGACCAGAATGATCATCGCGGGCACGGCAATGCGTGACAGCCACTCCAGGCCACGGTAGCCAATAAAAGCGGTTATGCAGAATCCGAAACCGAACACGACCATCAACGGTGTCGTCAGGCTTTCTGGCAGGCCTGTCAATTTTACCAGAAGGATGGCCATGGTCGCAGTGCCCCAGGCGTACCAGCCAATTTGAGTGAAGCCGAGGATAATGTCCGAAAGCTTACTGCCTATTTCACCAAAGGTGAAACGGCTCATCAGTGCAGTATTCAAACCGGTTTCCGCGGCAATGTAGCCCAGCACGGCTGCGTAGGTTCCGAGCAGCAGATTACCTGCGGCCAGAATTAGCAGCATGGTTGAGAAGTCAAACGCGACGCCCACACTGCCACCGGCCCACATGGTCGCGGTGAAAAAGGTGAAACCAAGAAGAACCAGCCCCATGGACCAGACGCTTTTGCGTTGATCCATGGGCACTGGGCTTAAAGGATAGTCCTGCTCTTTTGGGGTTGCCTGCGTGGTCATGGCGATCTCTCCGTATTGTGAGTAAACACGTTGATTGTTGGCAACCTTCGTGCCAGAGCTGGTTTAGGCAGGTATAGGCGCCGGAAATCTGTGGAGGCGTTGTGCAAAACGCACAATCGGGTGTCGCTGTACGTGTTTTTCAGGATTGATGTGCGCTTCATCGGTGCAATTTTTGTGGTAAATGACGGCAATGGTGCGAGGGTGCACCGCTGTTTAAGGCTCGGATTGAAATCGAGAAAGGCATTAACTTCACCCCCCCAATGTGGCGAGTGGTTTATGAAGCCTGAGGGTTTTCAGGTTTGGTAACCCCTAGTCATGGATTAAAATCCTGAGGTATCGGGACAGATCTATTTTTCATAAAAAATGCCCTGCTTGGTAACAGATCTGGATCTTGCAAAATTGAGCGCTAATATCTTTGTCTGTATAAAAGTTAATCAATTTAAGCTGATCGTCAGAATCCGCCACCGTCAAGTGTCCGTAAACATAGCAGTAATTAACCGAAGCAGAACAGAGGATGATGACGTGAAAAAAACAGGAATCGTACAGTCGTTTGTAATTTCTTCGCTGATGTTGGGCGCTGCAGTCGTTGCCTTGCCAGCTTTCGCTGAAAATCATGCGATGGGCAAAATGGATACAATGAATATTGTAGAAAAAGCGGTAGAGACAGATAGTCTGAGTACGTTGGTTGCTGCGGTCAAAGCCGCCGGCTTGGTAGAAACGCTTTCTGGAGAAGGCCCTTTCACAGTATTTGCACCCACCAACGAAGCGTTTGCGAAACTGCCCGCAGGCACCGTTGAAACACTGTTGAAGCCAGAGAATAAAGAACAACTTCAGTCGATTCTGACCTACCACGTGTTGGCCACCAAAGCGCCTGCTGCGGCAGCCATCAAGATGGTTCAAGATGGTGGTGGATCGGCATCAGTAGCCACGGTTCAAGGCGGCGAGCTTACATTCAGCCTCCAGGGTGACTCGTTGATGATCGAGGACTCAGCAGGAAATATGGCCACAGTGGTGGCGGCAGATTTGATGCAGTCTAATGGCGTAGTGCACGTGATTGATGCGGTGCTGATGCCGTAGTTCCAGAATTGAAAGAGTCAGAATAGAAAAAGACGGCCTTTGTGGCCGTCTTTTTTTGGTTAGGAATAATATTGGTTTTTTCTTAACCGACAGTCAGGCAACGTGGTGGATCACTTTGCAGAAGGGCGATTGCATCAGATGTCTGTCAGCAGGATTGTGACCCGACCATGACGGCCTATTTCATTCAGGCGTTTATTTACCTTTTGGCTGCGGTGATTGCAGTGCCTTTGGCAAAGCGCTGTGGTCTGGGCTCGGTACTTGGTTACCTGATTGCTGGCGTGGTGATCGGGCCGGTTACGGGTCTGGTGGGACAGGAAACCAGCACTATTCAGCATTTTGCGGAATTCGGTGTTGTCATGATGCTTTTTCTGATCGGTATGGAAATCGATCCGAAAACGCTGTGGGCCATGAGGGTTCGCTTATTGGGGCTCGGCGGTCTTCAGGTTACGTTGACGGCGGCCGCAGGTATGGCTGGGGCTTGGTGGCTTGGGCTTCAGTGGCAGACAGCCCTGGCCGTTGGCCTTATTTTCGCGTTGTCGTCTACGGCCATTGTGCTGCAAACCTTGGACGAGAAAGGGCTGTCGAAGACGGAAGGCGGCCGCAATACATTTTCTGTGTTGCTGTTTCAGGACATCGCTGTTATTCCCATGCTAGCCCTGATTCCGCTGTTGGCATTGCCAGGATTGAAAGGTAATTCTTCCTCTGGGTCCATCCAAGACGCGGGCCTGAGCCTGGTGGCTGGCCTTCCAGGCTGGGCTCATGCCCTTGTTGTTGTCGGCGCGGTGGCTGCCGTCATTGTTGGCGGCTACTATCTGAGCCGTCCGTTGTTTCGCTATGTGGTGAAGTCCGGGTTACGAGAGGTTTTCACCGCCACGGCGCTGATGTTGGTTATTGGTATTGCGGCACTCATGAGTGTTGTTAACCTCTCGCCCGCCTTGGGGGCTTTCCTGGCAGGTGTGGTTTTGGCCAACAGCGAGTTTCGCCACGAGCTGGAAGCCAACATCGAGCCGTTCAAAGGCCTGTTGCTGGGTCTGTTCTTTATTACCGTGGGTGCCGGAATCAACTTCGAGGTGTTGCTGGCCGAGTGGGGCACCATCGTTTCTTTGGGCGCGGCGGTTATTGCGGTCAAGGCGCTTATTCTATTTGCGCTTGCGAAGATGTTCGGGATTCACAGCAGCAACGGCTGGCTGTTTACTCTGGGGCTGGCGCAGGCAGGCGAGTTCGGTTTTGTGTTGCTCACCTACAGTGTGCAAAGCGATGTAATACCGCTAGAAATTTCCCAGATTCTTTCTCTGGTTGTTGCGCTGTCTATGTTCCTTACACCTCTGTTGTTTATCATTTACGACCGTATTGTGCTGCCGCGTTACCAACGCACAAAAAACGATGACAGGGATGCTGACACCATTGACGAGCAAGCCCCTGTTATCGTGGCTGGCGTGGGGCGGTTTGGTCAGATCGTCTGCCGTTTGTTGCGGGCTAACAGCGTTCCCATCGTCGTGCTCGACCATGAGTTCGAGCAGATTGAAAATGTTCGACGAATCAACATCAAGAGTTTTTTTGGGGATGCCAGTCGCCCCGATTTGCTGGAAAAGGCGGGTATTGAACAGGCACGTCTGTTGATTGTGGCGATTGATGATCGAGACCGCGCTGTGGCAATGGTGAAGCATGTGAAGAAGTTCTTCCCTGGTGTGTGGGTGCTGGCGCGTGCCTTTGATCGTGGCCACAGATATCAGCTTCTGGAGGCGGGTGCTGATAATGTGATGAGCGAAACCTATCACTCTGCTCTGGAATTGGGTGGCTATGCGCTTACGGCGATGGGCGTGCACCCCATGCGGGCAAAACAGATGACCTGGGCATTCGTTGAAAATGAGCGGGCTCACGACGCAGAGTTATTCGAAGCCTGGAAAGAAATCGAGGAAGGCATTAACTTCAGCCCCCGCTATGGCGAGCTGTTCATGAAGCTCGAAGAAGCGTTGAGCACTTCCATGCAGGGGGACTGGGAAGCACCAAAGCCTGAGGATGTTCCTGTATGGACGCCCCCGGGTGAGGACTAAAAGCCCGAAACATCGCCACATGAACCTGACAGAAAAATGTTAGCGCGCTCGTTCAGTGCCGTTTGCGGAAATTATTGATCGCTCCCTGGAGCCATCCCTTCGCGGTCGCCAGTGAATGTTTGCCCTCAAGCAACCCACGCAAATGGGTCAGTTGTTGCTCGAACATACCGGTACCTTTCAGATCATCGGGTGTTTCGTTGGGACCAAGGGGCAGGATGTTTTCGAGATAGGTCCCCTCTAGAAACAGGCGCAGCAGGCCCTCGCCGAGAAACGCCTCGTCATTGTTCAGTGTGCGTGTTGCCCGTAGCAGGCGGCGGATATCGTATTGGCCCGGGTAAATGTCCGGTACCTGCTTCTTGATGCCCAGCAGGCTGTAAACACCAATGCGTGCCGTACGCACGGAACTTTCGAGGGTAAACACCACGTCGTTATGGGTTTCAACGAATTGGCCGAGGCAGGCGAGGTTGGTAGAGCCTGCCGGCACCGCCCAAGGGCGGTCTCCCTGAGCACGGGGCATGAATTGAGCGGTGATATAAGGCATCAGCGCGGAACGTACTATGGTCGCGGCCATGACGTCGCCGACCTGATCGATCAGCCCGAGGTGATAGCACAGTTCGGTCAGGATTTCCTCGCCGGTGCATTCCGGCATAGTTTTTTTCACATAATCGCCGGGCTTGTCCATGAGCAGCCCATACACCCAAGGCACGATTACGTCAGAGGGCTGGTCCAGAAAGTGTGGCTGGCGGTTGACGGTCAGGCTCATCAGCCAGGCGGAGTCAGTGAAGGTCACGACGCCGCCGGTTACGGTTTTTCCGGAATAAGGGTCGTTGACCGCCAGTTCCTTGATCTTCTCGGTCAGGGGGGAGGGTTTGCACGTCAGTGTTGCCGATTCCCAGGTTGAACTCGGTACGTCGGCACAGAATTTCTCGGGTCGCCCGAAGTCGGGGGATTTTTCGGCGAGCTTTTTCCAAAGCTGCCAGCTTGAGCCGATCAGCGGATCTGGCTGGTTTACCTGCAGTTTGGGCACCGTGTCATCCGTTCCGTAGGCGGTGTCTTCGACGATTGAGCCGATGGTTACGAATACCAGGTCACGCGGGTGTACCTTGATGGTCTTTTCGCCATCAGTGGCGCGGCAGAGAATCGCAGTGGTGGTTTTGGATTCGCCTCGGATATCCATCTTCAGGTCATACACAACGGAGTCGTACTGAACGTTAACACCTTGCGCTATCAGCCAGCCCATCAACGGGCGCACAAAGCTGTCATATTGGTTGTACTTGGGAAAAACGAGGGCGGTCATATCATTCAGGCCGTCCAGAAGGTGCAGGAAACGGTGCATATAAAGCTTCATTTCAAGCACGGAATGCCAGTTCTGGAAAGCGAACATGGTGCGCCACAATGTGTAGAAGTTGCTGTTCAGGAAGCCTTCACTAAACCATTCTTCAACCGTAATGTCGTCCAGATCTTCCTTGCGAGCCAGAAAAAGCCTAGCCAGTTCAACCTGTTGCAGGCGGCTGAGGCCCATGGTTGCGGAGTCACGGATCTGGCCCTGTTTTTCCAGAAGCCGGGCTTTTGACCAGTTCTTGTCGGCGTCGTTAACGATCCGGTATTCATCGAGTACGGTGAAGGGTGCTGGCAGCTCGAGTGCCGGTATTTCCGAGAAAACGTCCCAGAAGTTCTGGTAAGTCGCTTCCATTTCGCGGCCACCGCGGACGATGTAGCCTTCCTCGGCATTGCCCGCGCCGTCCAGTGCCCCTCCCTCGACCTTTTGGGACTCGATAATGGTGATATTCTCTGCCGGCATGTGACCGTCACGAATCAGAAAAAAAGCTGCGCACAGACCGCCGATCCCACTGCCAATAATGTAGGCATGGCGTTTTTCGACGCCTTCGGTTGGTAGCGGGCGATGATTGACATAGCTCCCATGCAGATCCGCAGGTGGCAATGGGGTATCCACGCCATTGTGCAAGTGCCGGGACGAGGCGTCCGGAGATACCTCCACCGTTTGCTCTGCCATGGCGTCAATGTGGGTTTTCAGGCGTGAGGTATCGAAACGGGGTGGGTTACGGCGGGGCATGTTGTTCTCCTTCCTTGAACGGCTGCGTGCGGCCAGCGGTCTTATGGGTCAATCGGAAATTTCTTCTGAAAACTCCAGCCGATACAGCTCCGTCAGCCGGTACACCCAAGCCGATTTGCCATCTTCCAGAGTTCATTGTACGCCCTTATAGCGTACACCCCGCCGCCCAACGTGATCCAGTGCTTGGAATTCGTCGGCATTCACTGTGACAACCAGCCCGCATTGTTCTGAGTCCGGCGATTGACCAAAGCAACAGGGAAAACCGGTGCAGATTTTGACCTGCATCAGGTTTTCCCGTCATCGTTCTTGAATCGTTTGTTTGTGTCTTTATGGCAATGCGATTTCGACGCTGGCTGCGTTAGAGTTTGCTTATAAAGCGCTGATAATGGTCCCGCTAATTATCATAGGAGAGACATGTTTATGAGTACCTATAAAGCGATCAACTTGGTGAGGCACCTCAAGGGAAAACCGGGACCGGAGCTGTTCGAGGTGGTGGAAAAAACCGTGCCGGAACCTGGCGACGGCGAATTTCTGGTTAAGCAAGCTTTCATGTCTATGGACCCGGCCATGATGGGTTGGATGACAGGCGACACCGACAGCTACATCCCACCGGTGGAACTTGGGACGGTGATGCGTTCATCCGGCGTTGGTGAGGTGGTTGCATCCAGGCACGCTGATTTTGCCGTGGGCGATCAGGTGACAGGAATGTTCGGCTGGCAGGAAATGGCTCTGACCGACGGCAAAGGCATCAACAAGGTGGATAAAAAAATACCACCGGAAATGGCGCTGGCAGTGTTTGCACTGCCGGGGCTGACCGCCACTCAGGGGCTGTTCGGCTGTGGCCATCCCAAGTCGGGTGAAACGCTGGTGGTGTCCGGAGCGGCAGGCTCGGTCGGCTCGATTGTTGGCCAGCTGGCGAAAGCTGAAGGCCTGCGGGTTATTGGTGTCGTTGGCAGCCAAGAGAAAGCGGACTGGATTATTAACGAGCTTGGTTTCGACGGTGCCGTGAATTATAAGACCGACGACCTGAACGCGAAACTGGATGAACTGGTGCCGAATGGCATTGATGTGTATTTCGAAAACACCGGTGGCCCGATTCAGCACTGCGTGTTCGACCGCATGAATGCGCACGGCCGTATTGTGGTGTGCGGGATGATTGCCGATTACACCGCCGAAACCCCACGCCCTGGCCCAAGCTGGATGCGTATCATCAAAAAACGCCTGACCATTCAAGGCTTTACTATGCCTGACCACATGCACAAGGCGCAGGAGCTGCAAGCCAAACTGGCCCCTTACGTTCAGAACGGCGATATCAAATATCGAACCCACGTTCTGGACGGACTGGAGTCGGCTATGGACGGCCTGAACCTGTTCCTGAGCGGTGGTAACAAGGGCAAGTTGATGGTGAAGATCTAGAGTTTTTTCAATTAAAAGCAAGGAGATTCAAATGAAAGCTGCTCGTTTTTATGACAAAGGGGATATCCGGATTGAAAATATCCCCGAACCGACGATAGAACCCGGCACTGTGGGCATAGATGTAGCCTGGTGCGGTATCTGTGGTACCGATTTGCATGAATTTATGGAGGGGCCCATCTTTATTCCGCCGTGCGGCCACCCCCATCCGGTCTCAGGGGAATCTGCGCCAATAACAATGGGGCATGAGTTTTCAGGTGTGGTTTATGCTGTTGGTGACGGTGTAGACGATATTGAAATCGGTCAGCACGTTGTGGTTGAACCTTATATTATTGCGGATGATGTGGACACGGGTCCGGGTCAGAGTTACCAGTTGTCCAAAAACATGAACTTTATTGGCCTTGGTGGCAACGGTGGCGGCTTATCCGAAAAAATCGCAGTCAAGCGTCGCTGGGTGCATCCGATTTCCGCCGCCATTCCCCTCGATCAAGCCGCTTTGATTGAACCTCTTACGGTTGGCTATCATGCGTTTGTTCGCAGTGGCGCTAAGGCCGGTGATATTGCTCTGGTTGGCGGTGGCGGGCCTATTGGCCTGTTATTGGGGGCTGTGTTAAAGGCTAAGGGTATAACCGTTATCCTCACGGAGTTGAGCGCAAAGCGTAAGGAAAAAGCGAAAGAGACCGGCGTTGCGGATTATGTTTTGGATCCCTCCGAAGTCAACGTAACCGAAGAGGTTATGAAAATTACCAAAGATCGGGGTGTGGATGTTTCTTTTGAGTGCAGCAGCATCAATGAAGTGCTGGATACGCTGGTAGAGACGACAAAACCGGGCGGGACCGTTGTTATTGTATCGATTTGGAGCCACCCAGCGACGGTGAATGTACACAGCGTTGTGATGAAAGAACTGGACGTGCGTGGAACCATTGCTTACGCAAACAACCATGCAGAAACCATTAAGCTGGTAGAGGAAGGCAAAGTTAATTTGGAACCTTTCATTACCCAACGAATTAAACTTGATGATTTGGTGGCTGAAGGTTTCGAGAGGCTGATTCACAACAATGAGTCAGCCGTGAAGATCATTGTTCAGACATAACAGACGTCGTTATATAAGAAATTCACAGTCATTTAGATCGTACGAAAATTGCTGAAAGTTTTGGTTGAAGCTAAGTCATAGCTAGTAAGTATAAGAGCTATAACCTAGCTTTTTTTAAGCGCTCACGCGCTGTCTTTCTGCATTATAAAGACTCGGCACACATCAACCGGTTAGGCGGCGCGGATGAAGTCCCGTAACCGCGGCGCAATGGATTCGCGCCATTTACGGCCGTTGAAGACACCGTAATGGCCAACGTCTGGTTGCAGGTGATGCAGTCGGCGGGAGTCTGGTACATTGACGCACAGATCTTGCGCGGCCCGGGTTTGTCCGGGGCTCGAAATGTCGTCTTTCTCACCTTCGACAGTCATCAGAGCGGTGTCACGAATAGCCGCCGGGTTCACCAGGCGCCCGCGGTGTTTGAAACAACCCCGGGCTAGGTGAAATTCCTGAAAAATGCGTTCTATGGTGTCGAGATAATAGGTGGCTGGTAAATCCATTACCGCCAGATACTCGTTATAGAACTCACGGTGACGGCTGACCTTCTCGGTCTCGTTGTCGCGAATGGATCTGAACAGCCCGCGATACGCATCAACGTGACGGTCGAAATTCATGTTTACAAACCCGGTCAGCTGAAGAAATCCGGGGTAAACCTTGCGCATGGCTCCGGGGTAGGGTGCGGGTACCGAGTGAACCAGATTGCGCTTGAACCACGCCAGATTGTGTTCGGTCGCCACTTTACACGGCGCGGTGGGGTCAACGCGACCGTCGACGGGGCCGCTCATCAACGTCAGCGAGCGAGGTGCTGCGGGGTGGCCATCCTCGGCCATGATGGCGGTGGCTGCAAGCACTGGTACCACTGGTTGGCAGACGGCCAGTACATGGGTGTCTGGCCCCAGGTGGGCAATGAAGTCAATGACGTAATCGATGTAATCATCAAGACCAAAATCGCCTTTTGACAGCGGAACCTTGCAGGCATCGCGCCAGTCGGTAATGTACACGTCATGATCCGGCAACATGGCCTCCACGGTGCCACGCAAAAGCGAGGCAAAGTGGCCGGACAGCGGCGCGACGATCAGCAGTTTTGGGTCATCTGGCCGCGCTACGTCGCGTTGGAAGTGTTTGAGCTGCGCAAACGGCTTGCGGCATAAGATGGCTTCATGAACGTCAACTTGCTGGCCGTCACAGAGGGTTGTAGGCAGATTGAAAGCCGGTTTCGAGTAACGACGGGTGAGATCTCCGAACACATCGTAAGCCGAGGCGATGCTGCGTGAACCGGGAATGCGGGATAAGGGGCTCAGGCGGTGTTGGAGCAAGGTGCTATGGGCGCTGGTGACCATGCGCATAGGCTTCATCGCAGCGCGGCCTATCTCGTGAGCAATGTACATCATGTGTTTGTCCTGCTTGAGTTCTGGGTTGCGGTATTATCGAGCAGATTTCTTGGCTCATACACCACCCGATGGTCATTTCCTGGGCGTTGCCCCGGTAAAAGTACGGTTTGGACAGCGTCTGTGCCCCGGTTACTCGTGGGGGAAAAGTGACAGATACACTAGCATATTTTATGTGCCGGACAGCGTGAAAAGCCCGGAGAGGTCTATCTTGGCAGCGTTAATGGCCTCTGCAGCGATTGTTCCAGCTTACATTCCTGCCCCACTCGCTGTGGGTCGCAGCTTCTTTTGCTTAAGCCCCCATCTCATCAATCAGAAAATCCACCGCTACCCTGATTTTTGGAACCTGATAGCGGGTCTCGCGATATAGCAGGTAAATCGCCAGGTCTGGGTCGGGTGTTACCCTCAACAGTGGCGATAGCGCCAGTGGTACCAGGGAGCCTTTTTGCAGAAAGGGCTCCAGCACCCATCGTGGCAGTAGCAGAATGCCCTCGCCACGCTCGGCTTTATCGCGTAGCCAGTGTCCGGAATTACTGATCGCGGCGGCGGGGGCGGAGACGTCCTGCAGGCGGCCATCTACTTCGCACAGCCACGGTGTCGGGCCCTGGGGCGTTCGAAAATACAGGCCTTTATGGTTACACAGGTCACTCGGTTTGCGGGGATTGCCAAAACGTTTCAGGTAAGTGGGGGAGGCGACAGCTATAAAGTGGTTGTCCATCAAGCGCGTAGCGATAACTCGTTCGTCGGGTGCGAAACCTCCGCGAATCGCCAGGTCCACATCATCTCGGTTGAGCACGCTGAGCGAGTCGGTCAGGGTGATGTCGAGCGTAATGTCGGGATAACGCGCGCTGAATCGATCCATCAACGGCAAAAATATGGTTTCCCCAAAGCCGACCATGGAGCTTATGCGCAATCGGCCTATGGGGCGAGACTGGTACTGGCCGACCGCCTCATCCGTGGCTTCCAGTTGCGAAAGTATATGGCACACCTGCGCATAATAGTTCTGGCCAATTTCGGTTAGTTTTACCACGCGAGTGGAGCGCTTGAGTAGGCTGGTGCCCAAGTGTGCTTCCAGGTCGGCCACCCGTCGTGACAATGACGAAGGCGGCACTCCGAAATGTTCCGACGCGCGGCTAAAGCTGCCGGTTTCTGCCACTTTTACGAAATAGCGGATTGCTCTCAACTGGTCCACGTTTTCTCCTGTTGTTCCGTCTGAACGATCTATTTTTGTCTTTATGACAATAAAGTTTCTCTTTTAGCTGTCTTAAAGTCTACTAATCAATGGCGGACAATTGGGCCACAAGTCATCACAGGAGAATCATAGTTATGGGTACCTACAAAGCGATTAATCTGGTGAAACGGAACGAGGGTCATATCGGCCCGGAATTGTTTGAGATGGTGGAGAAAACAACGCCACAACCGGCCGACGGCGAATTTTTGGTCAAACAGGCTTATATGTCCCTTGACCCCGCCATGATGGGCTGGATGACCGCCGACACCGACAGTTACATTCCGCGTGTAGAGTTGGGCACAGTGATGCGTTCGTCAGGCATTGGTGAGGTGGTTGCCTCCAATCACGCTGATTTCGCCGTGGGCGACCAAGTGATGGGGATGTTTGGCTGGCAGGAAATGGCCCTCACAGACGGAACAGGCGTGAACAAGGTCGACAAGAAAATACCACCGGAAATGGCGCTGTCGGTATTTGCCCTTCCAGGGCTGACGGCCACTCAGGGTTTGTTTGGCTGCGGTGATCCGAAAGCGGGTGAAACGCTGGTGGTGTCCGGCGCGGCTGGCTCCGTTGGCTCGATTGTTGGCCAGCTGGCGAAAGCCGAAGGCTTACGGGTAATCGGCGTGGTCGGTAGCGATGAGAAAGCAGGCTGGATAATCAACGAGCTCGGCTTTGACGGTGCCGTGAACTACAAAATCGACGACCTGGGCGCGAAACTGGATGAGCTGGCACCAGACGGTGTCGATGTTTACTTCGAGAACACCGGTGGCCCGATCCAAAACGCTGTGTTCGAGCGGATGAACGCGCACGGCCGTATTGTGGTGTGCGGCATGATTGCTGATTACACCTCCGCACACCCGAGCCCCGGCCCCAACTGGATGCGAATCATCAAAAAACGCCTTAGCATTCAGGGTTTCACTATGCCCGATCACATGCATAAGGCAGGAGAGCTGCAGGCGAAACTTGCGCCTTATGTTCAGCGCGGGGAGGTCAAATACCGGGCACACGTTCTGGAGGGGTTGGAGTCGGCCATGGGCGGTCTGAGTCTGTTCCTGACCGGTGACAACAAAGGTAAGCTGATGGTGAGGCTTTGATTGCGAAACTACCCATTACCCCTTGAGGTGATCGGTATTTGGTTGTTCAGGCGT
This sequence comes from Marinobacter psychrophilus, assembly GCF_001043175.1. Taxonomy (NCBI): domain Bacteria; kingdom Pseudomonadati; phylum Pseudomonadota; class Gammaproteobacteria; order Pseudomonadales; family Marinobacteraceae; genus Marinobacter; species Marinobacter psychrophilus. The sequence goes on along the minus strand of NZ_CP011494.1, from coordinate 3,024,206 downwards.
TTCGCCTGAACAACCAAGGTTTAAAGCGGCGGTTTTAACTGTTGTCAGAGCTATGCTGATCAACAGTGCCAGTCGTTCTGCTGTTGCCCTCAGAATGGAACGACCGCAATTACTTGAGCATAAATGTTGGTATCGTCGTTACCCTGGTTACTGGCGCTGGAGTCCGGGGTATAGAAACCCATCAGCGGGCTAATGATTAAATGATCCATGGCGGCCCACTCGACCCATAGGTCGAGCTCGGTGGCGTCGTTGTCGCCATTGGTAACGCCCAGTGCGTCACCGTCCCCACAGGTGCCTGACGAAAGCGCGTTAACAGCGCCAAAAAGAGTGCCGCTGCCGATGGAGTGACTGCCAGACAGGCCGTACTTTGCGTAACCCTCTGTCCAGGATGGGCTGGCATCACTATTCCCATAAGTTTCACCGCTGCTGAAATGGCCGAGGACCAGTTCAATATCCAGGTTCAGCGCGGACTCGTCTTTGTCTACGAGGTTGTAAGCCGAGGCCACGCCCGGGGCTGCGGCGATTGTTGAACCGATCAGCATCGTGAATAACGTCGGTTTGAGTATTCTATTCATTTGCTCGTTCCTCCATGAGTAGAGTGCGTGTTAACTGAATTTCGGGTTAATGCGTATCTGGCTCAAATAGCCCGCGTTTCATATAAAACTTGACCCATAGCGCGGAGATCACGCCAAGCACCAGCAGGATGGCTCCGGTAATGCTGTAAACCGCAACGGTCATTTCGGGGGTAGGGGAGTTGTTCAGGGCGACAAAGATCATGGCGGCAATGCCAAGCACCTGTGGCAGTGGGTAGAAAGGGGTGCGGTAGGGACGCTTGTGGTCAGGCATGCGCTTGCGCAAAACCATCACGTTGATATGGGCCACCATGTAGGCGATCAGATAGCTGGTTGTGGCCGCAATTACCAGGGTGATCAGGGAATCGATGTTAACGAGCATGAACGGAATGGTGGTCAATGCTGCAATCATCAGGGTTGCTACCCAGGGAACATTAAAGCGGTTAGTGGCTTTAAGTTGCGGAAATGCCTGGCCCTGCATGGCCATGCCGTGCAGCATGCGTGGAATCGCAGCCAGTAGGGTGTTAACGGTGCTGCAGGTGGCTGCCAACGCCATTACCGTGGCGATAAGCAGGCCACTCTTGCCAAACACGGCATTGGCATAGTCCAGGTAGGGAATGGGCGATCCGGTCAGGGTTTCTGTGTCCAGGTAGAAGCTCGCGCCAATGACGAAGGCCAAAAAGATAAAGAAAATCGCGAACAAGGACAGGTGCATTGCTCGAGGGATATTTTTCTGCGGGTTTTTTACGTCATTGATCAACGGGCAAATATATTCAACGCCCACTACCAGCCACATGGCCAGGGCCACCAGGCTAATAAAACTGCCGTCCATTACGCCGCCAAAGCTCCAGTCTACCGGGGTACCGGTTAGCACCGGGTGTGGTTCACTGATACCCGTGATGGCCAGCAGTCCCAGCAGGATCAGCGCAGTCACCAGGATAAAGGCAAGCAGATTTTGAACGCGGGCAAAAATGTCCGAACCCACTAGATTGGTGATGACTAGAGCCGCCAGAATCAGCAGCGGTGCGACTTTTTCGGGCAGGAATCCGGGTAGTAGCTCGCCCAGCATGACATCGACCAGGAACATTTCCACCGGCATGGCCAGTAGCGCCACCATTACGTATCCCGCAAACACAACGAGAATGGCCGGGAAGTGTCCGATTGCTTTTTGGGTATAGGTGGCCAAGGTGCCTTCTTGCGGAAACATCAGCGACAACTCGGCAAAACTCATGGCGTTGAATTGAGCGATGATCAGGGCCATCACCATGGCGGCAATGAAGCTCATGCCACCTATGCCGATACCCTGGGTTGCTGAAATCATCGCGCCCTGGACAATTACCAGCCCGATCGCGATGGCCATCATGGTTGGTAAGCCCATCTTCAGTGGTTTTGCGGCGCTTCGATCAACTGTTTTGGCAGTGGTGATCGTGCTTTCTATGTTTCCTATATTGCTCATTCTTCTTTCCTCATTTGTAGGCACAATTCAGGCGATGTCAGAATCGGTCGAACCGATAGGGAGTCGGATCAATAATGGGAGTTGTATCCGTTAACAGGTCTGCTGCCAGCTGCCCGGCAGCGGGTCCGGTTCCGAAGCCGTGGCCGGAAAAACCGGTTGCGACTATCAGGCCGGGAATAGCGTTAACGTGATCGATTACGGGGATGGAGTCTGGTGTTACATCAATCAGACCAGCCCAGGCTTCCGCCACTTCAGCCTGGGCAAACACGGGCCAGGCGGCCGTAAGATTGCTAAGGGCATCCTGATTGAGTGCAGGGTTGACGTCCGGGTTCATGGTGCGGATGCGTTCGAACGGAGATTTGTTGGTCGCCCCCCAGCGCCGGGCGAGCGCGAGGTCCTTGAAAAAGGCCCGGCCAAAGCTGATGTTGAGGGAACTGCGCTGGCTTCGTAGTTGATCCAGATAGCGCCAGCCAATCAGCAGATGGTCCAGTGTTATTGGCGCGTCAAGTCTGCCCCGCTGGGTAATGATGTAGCCACCGTCCTGGTGTTTACGGAAGGAAAAATCGGGGCCGCCCACTGCGATATCGGTGGGGCCGTCCATAGGCCGGGTACGTAGAACAGAACAAATCAGGGGCAGGGTCGGCAAGGAGACGCCCATGTTTTTCAGGAAGCGACCTGACCAGGCGCCACCGGCCAGCAGTACTTGGTCGCATCGGATTTCGCCTTTTTCGGTTACCACCCCGGCAACTTTGCCAGCAGAGAGGGAGAGCGTGCGCACGGCACAGTTCTGAATCAGTGTGGCCCCTTTTTTTACGGCTGCCCGAGCGATAGCACTGGCGGCAATGGCGGGTTCCGCGCGGCCATCGGATGGCGTGTAGATACCGCCTTTCCAGCTGCCTTTACCACCGGGAACATGGCAGTCGATCTCGCCAGGTGTGAGCAGTTGAGAATCCAGTTTTAATGAAGCGACGGATTGGTGCCAGGCTTCGTGAATGGCCATTTGTTCCTGCGATCGGGCCAGAAACATGATGCCGGTTTGGCGGTATCCAACGGTGCTGCCGATGCGCTCGGGCATTTCGGCCCACAGCCGATCCGCAGCTTGGGCCAGCGTGACGTCTTCAGCGTGACGGCTGGTTTTACGAATCCACCCGAGGTTGCGAGACGATTGCTCGCCGGCGATTTGGCCTTTTTCCAGTAATACCACCGGTATGTTGCGCTCTGCCAACGCCAGTGCGGCCGTCACACCAACAATGCCACCGCCGATAATCACCACACTGGTCGAAGGTGGCAGCTCGTCGGATGTATGGACGGGCTCTAGTGTTTTAGTCATAGGGGGTTTCCTGAAGCTGGCACGACTGGGTTCAATAGAGGGCTGCCAGTGCGTTGTGTGTTGTTAGCCGTGCATTTGGGGAATCAGTTTCGCTGCGGTCAGCGCATTGCCGGTGCATCCCAGAGATTCAGCTTGACGCCGATGCCCTTTTCGAGGGCGTTGCGGTATACCTTGGTCGCCCAGGCCACGTCTTCGACCGGCATGCCGCCGACTGACATGATGATGATTTCCTCATCGTTCTGCCGGCCAGGGCTGTCGCCGGAAACGATGGCTCCCAGATCTTCCAGTTCATCCTTGTCCATCTGGCCTTCGGCAATCATGTCCATAAACTGCATGCCCACTAACGGAATGTGGCGGTGGCTGGGTTTTGGAAGTTCTTCGTACCAGGTTTCATACAGGCCAATGCTGTCCATTACTTTGCGCACACCGGTGCCCGCCATGTTTTCGCACAGGCGGCAACTGGCAGGCATAGCCAGATAGGCGCCGGGCTTCAGCCATTCGCGCTTGATGATCGGGTAGGTGCTCGGGTCCCCTATTTCGCCTGAATTACAGTAGGAGATGATGTCGGAATCCGTTGCGACTTCTTCGATAGAGTCGACCACCTGAATGTTGGTAACTTGCGGGTAGGTTTCTTTCAGCCAGCCGATAAAATCATCGAGGCTTTTTTGGCCGCGCCCTTTTATTTTTATGGTGTCGATCTGTGGCCGCGCGGCGATGAAGGCAGCGACCGAGGTTTTACCCATGACCCCCGGGCCCAGCAGGCCAATGACTTTGGCGTCTTTGCGAGCCAAGTAGCGGGCGCCGACACCCGGGATAGCGCCTGTGCGATAGGCCGACAGAAGATTGGCTGACATGTGCGCCAGTGGCGCGCCAGTATCAATATCATTGAGGGTCATCATCAGGATGGAGCGTGGCAGGCCCTTCTCGCGGTTAGCGATGTTGGACCCGTACCATTTCACACCGCAGGTTTTGAAGTCGCCACCCAGGTAGGCGGGCATCGCCATCAGGCGTCGGTCAGCCGTGTTGGTGGGCATGTTCGGGAAAGTGGGTTGTTCCGGGAAGGTAATCATCGCACCGTGCGAATCATTGTTAGGGCCGGCCATGCGGTAATCGCCCTGGTGCAGGAGCGCAAACATCTCCTCCATGGTGTCCACACAGGAGGGCATATCGGTAACCCCCGCTTTGATCATGTCCGGCTCGGACAGGTAAATAAAATTAAGTTGTGTGCGCTCTGACATGATATTTCCTACAAACGTGAGTTGCTGGATTAGCATCCTGTTGGATAACTGCAAAGTGTGTTCTGCGGTTTCTCGCATTTAAGGATGCTTTTAAAGCGATCGAGGACAATATTATTGAGTGCGAGTTAGTGCGTATTGAATTTTCGCGACATGGGATTTTTGGCGAGTGTTACTTTTGGTGTGGCGCAAACTTTGCAAGCGATTTGGGGTCAGAATCAGATGGTAAGTCCTATGTCGATTGTTTCCAGCCATAGCAAGGTCGCGAGTATCCACTCGAAACAGCCCTGGTTTGTGCTAAGCGCAGCCAAGCATTACGACCTTGTGTTGTCAGACCAACCCGCTATTTCTCACTTCTACAGCTTTAAGACGAAACCGCTGAGCGAGAAGACCTTTGCGGTTCCGGATGGCTGTGTCGATATCCTTTTTGACTGCGATAAAACCAACCCTAGCGCGCGGGTATATGGCACACCGCTGGAAGCTCGCAGTGGTTACCTGAAGGGCGACCACGATTATTTTGGGGTGAGATTTTCACTGGGTGTGACACCGGATTTTGTGAACGTATCTGTGGATGACCTCGTGGACCATCAGGTGGGTTTTCTTGACGCGGTAGCGGGAGCAGAACCGGTTTTTGATCAGATAGTTAATCAGCCGGAATTCGCCGGAAAGGTTGCGCTGTTAGAGCAATTTCTCAGGGGTAAAAGCGTGCGTAAAATCTCGCAACTGACTTTGAACGCTGTCCATAGAATTTGCGAGGAAAAAGGAGATATCTGCCTGACGCAACTGGAAGAACAGACCGGCTACTGCGGCCGAACGTTGCAACGGCAATTTCTCACTGACCTGGGAATGTCACCTAAAGCGTTCAGCCGCATTGTTCGTTGCCAATCTGCCATTTACGACATCAATCATCGTGATGATGTCGCGTTTTCGGACTTGGCATGTGACCTTGGCTTCAGTGATCAGCCCCATTTCTTGCGTGAGTTTAAGAAGTTTGTATCGGCGACACCGGTTGAGTACCAGCAGCAAGTAAAGCAGATAACCTACCTTCAACGCATTCGGTATTTTTGAACTAAAATGGCCCGTTTACGGGCGGTCATGCATCAATCTAGGGCTTAATTGTCGCAGGATATTGCCCATCAGTTTCTGCGGTAATCACGCCATAGAAGAATCAGCAATGCCACGGCTGCCATAGCGCCAACGAAAACGGAGAAGATAATACCGGTTGCCTTAAGGCTGAGCAGGCTGGCCATCAAGCCGATGCCAATCACCGGTACTGAGATGGCGATGTAGGCAACAATAAAGAAGGTTGAGGTTACCGCGGCGCGTTCCGCCGGCGGACAAGCAGCGTTTATAGCGCCCAGGCCGGCGCGAAAAGCGATTCCCTGGCCCATGCCAGCGATGACTGCACCGGCCATGAATAGGGTGAGCGACTGAGAATAGATACCGAGCGCTACGGGCGTCACGCCAGCAACGAGCGTAGCGCACCCGATGGGTAAACGTCGGCGCAGCGGCAGTTTATCCTGCAGGAACTGGCCGAGTGTTGAGGCAATAAAGATACTGCCCGCGACAACGCCGACTAATAGACGGTTATCATAGCCCAGCACATTGCCCATCATCGCTGGCGCTATCGAGGTGAAGAAGCCACAAACCGCAAAACCAGCAAAGCCCGCGATGGCGGCGGGCACAAACACACCGCGTACTTCCGGGGGCACATTCAGGCGCTGAAGTGACAGCTTTGGCTGAGTTGGTCTTGTTACGGTTTCCGGGGCTCGCCAGATGCAGATGAATGCCAGAAGGGCAAGCGCGATGTGTATCAAGTAGGTTAATTGCAGTGGAGAGGGCAGGTATTGTGAAAGTGCGCCCGCAAGCATAGGGCCAAGGCCCAATCCGCCCATATTCGCGGCGGTGGCAAAAAATGTGGCCCGCTCACGCCAGTGCGGCGGTGCCAGTTCCAGCACGGCCACGGTCGCGGTGCCGGTAAAAATACCGGCCGAGAGCCCGGACAGGACACGGCCCACAAGAATCATTACTAGCCCGTCGGCCTGCCAGAATACCAAATCGCTGATAATCGAACACGCGATGCCGGCAAACAGCAACGGCCGGCGCCCGAGCTGATCAGACCAGCGCCCGGTGATAACCAGCGCTGCAATGACGCCGAAGGCGTACGCGGCAAAAATAATGGTAATCATCAGCTGGGAAAACCCGAAAGCATCCTGATAGATTGGGTAAAGCGGAGTTGGCATGGTGGTACCGATCATCACCACGCTGAAGGCGAAGGCAGCGCCGAGAAATACCAGGGATGCTGATAAGCTATGAGGGTCTGTGTTCGTCGTTGATGATTGCATAATGGTCTAGTGAAGGTTTCGAAAGGTTGATTCGCAACAACGAATTAGCGTGAGGAGCATTGTACATAGGTCGCAGAAGCCCCTCTATGAATGGAAGCCGGGTTTTAGCGTTTTTTTAACGCAGCCACCCCCCCCCCCCGCGGGCAAAAGAACCTCTTGACTACTTTTGGTCCAACCAATAAGATTCATTATAAATAAATGTTAAAGATCGCAGCCGAGGTGCAATCCAATGGTTCAATCATTTAAAGATGTCTTCAAAGGAAAAAAAGCCGAGTCAGTGCAAGCTGATTCAGCTCAGCACTTCGACCCAAAAGCACAAGAAGAAGCCGCTGTTGACGCCAAAATGGCGCCCAAAAAGAAAGGCAAGCACGGCGACCCGGGCGTTTGCTGCGGTTCTTGCTCGTAAGCCGATAGCGGTATCGCTTTTTGAATGACTGAGGGTGCAAAAACGCGCGCGAACTGTTTGCACCTTCTTGATGTTAGGGCCGCTATCTTTAACGCAGCGAAATTTAACGCACTCTGGTTAAGTCGGGGCTGATTTATTTCGGCCGATGCATCTGAAATTTTTGCGACGCGTTCACTGCAAAGTAGTCCGCCGGTCCGCCGCCGCGAAGAATGGGTTCGCCCGCTGCCGTATCGTAAACGCCTTCCCGCAGCAGGTGTTGCGCTATGTGCACGCCGACCACCTCGCCGAACACCATCCAGGTATTGACCTTCTGACCGTCGACGCCTGCCAACTGAATAATCTGCGTGACCCGACATTCAAATGTTACCGGGCTTTCCGCCACGTGCGGCACAGAGATAATCCGCGAAGGCTTCGGTGTCAGCCCTGAAAGAGCGAACTCATCGACGTCAGGTCCTACAGCGACGCAGGTTTGGTTCATGGCTTCTGCCAGAGGACGAGTCGCCAGATTCCAGCAAAACTCACCGGTTTCTTCCGCATTACGCACGGAGTCTTTGTAGCCGACGCTGGAGAATCCGACGATGGGGGGAATATAGTTGAAGGCATTGAAAAAGCTATAAGGCGCAAGATTAAGCGCGCCGTCACGGCTTTTCGTTGAGATCCATCCAATCGGCCTCGGTGCCACTAGGGCATTGAATGGGTCGTGTGCAAGTCGGTGACCATTGGCGGGTTCGTAGAAGTGTATATCTTCGGGCATAACAAACTCCTGATAACAAACTCGTGCTTTGCGCATGGGTGTAACCAGCTCACTGTTAGGAGTGGCCGGTTAAACCAGGCGTCCGTATTAGAACTCCAGACAGATCTTCCCGAAGTGCTTACCGGATTCTTCATGGCGAAAAGCATCAGCGATGTCCTCCAGCGCAAAAGACCGGTCAAGAATCGGGTGCATGCCGTTCACTTCAATCGCGCGAATCATCTCTTGCTGATGGGTCCGGCTGCCCACAATCAAGCCTTGCAGCCGGGCCTGTTTCGCCATCAGTTTTGCGGTAGGAATATCGCCAGCGCGGCCGGTCAGTACGCCTATAAGCGCGATATGGCCGCCAATGCGAACGGCATCGATGGATTCCGGAAGAGTGCCAGGGCCACCTACTTCGATAACGTGATCAACACCCACGCCGTTTGTCAGCTCTTGGACTCGTGCGCCCCAAGCCGGCGTTGTTTTGTAATTGATGGTGTGATCTGCACCCAGCGCTTTTAGCCGTTCCAGTTTTTCGTCTGAAGACGACGTGGAAATAACTCGTGCGCCCATCAACTTGGCGAACTGCAGTGCAAACACAGACACCCCACCGGTGCCCAACGTGAGCACGGTGTCGCCTGCTTTTAAGCCACCATTAACGACCAGTGCTCGCCATGCTGTTAAACCAGCGGTGGTCAGGGTGGCTGCTTCAGCATGGGTATAGCCCTTCGGTGCGTGGGTAAACCAGTTGGTTGAGCGCACGACCTGTTCGCGAGCGTAACCATTTTGGCCGTCACCGGGCGTGGTGCTGAAATTATCAATGGGGGCAGAGCCAGTAAGCCACTCAGGGAAAAAGGTTGACACCACATGGTCGCCAACCTTGAATTCGCTGACACCTTCACCAATGGCCTCCACAACGCCCGCGCCATCCGCCATGGGGATGCGTTGGTCTTCGGTTTGGATGGCCCCAACAACCACCGCATAATCGTGATAGTTAAGAGAGCAGGCATGAATTCGGACCCGCATTTGGCCAGGCCCTGGCGCGCCGGGTTCCGCGCTATTGTTAAGGCTAAGGTGCTCCAGGCCGCCGGGGCTTGAAAGAGTAATGCTTTTCATATTAATGGCCTTTGATTGCTGCTGCGGGTGTCGTTTTGAGCCTGAAGCTTACTGAAGTCTTTTGGCTAATGACAATGAACACGTGTACTGCGGGAGCCAGCAGAGAGTTTTCCTGTTTACGCACCTTAAATGCGCCAAACAACATCGTATTTTCCACCATCTACTATATATCCTGCTCGATAACCGTGTTAAAACCATTTTCCCCCGACAGCAACCTGCGTTTATAGGCTCGGGCACATCGGTTTTACCCATCAGAGATAGCAGCATGTCCGACAAGTTCTTTTTTAAAGGCCGGCAGGATGCCCGTCAGCACCATACGGCGCGCGGCGGTTTTCAGACCAATGCCAGCAAGAAGCCGGGTAGTAAGAAGTTCCCGTTAACGCTGGTTGTTACCAGTGAAGCACGAAAGCAGGAAGTTGAAGCTCTGGTGGCTGAAGCAGATCTGTTCGCCAACATTACGGTAGATGAAAGCGCGGGTGCGGTTGAATCCACTGCCGAGCTAACGACCATTCTGGACAAGGGCGTAACCGTAACGCAGGCCCAGGTACCGGCCCGAAACGATCCTTGCAGTTGCGGCAGCGGTGTTAAATTCAAAAAGTGCTGCGGTTAAGCCGCGGGGATATTGTATGCGCGTTTGTGGCGTTGAATTAACCGGCAGCGATGCTGTGGTGTGTTTGCTGAACCTGGATCAGGGGCATTTCAGTCTGCCAGACAGTAAGGTTCGTAAGTTAAGCTTGAAGAAAAACCATACCCGTGCTGATTTGCAGGAGTTCCAAGTATCGTTCGTGGCGTTTTTGACGGAGCACAACGTTAATAGAGTAGCTATTAAAGAGCGTATGCCAAAAGGGAAGTTCGCTGGCGGTGCCATCAGCTTCAAGTTGGAAGCCGCTATTCAATTAATGACCGGTGCTGACGTTGGGGTTGTTCTGCTTCCGCCTGCACTGATTAAATCGACGCTCTCATCGAATCCTTTGCCTGTTCCGTTTGCAGACACCGGTTTGAAGATTTTTCAGGAAACCGCATTTACAGCGGCTTATGTGGGGCATATGGCAAAGTAACGCCAGCAATGCTCAAGTTCATACTTTTATTTTGAGGAGTTAAACCGTTTTATGCGCCCTGTAGTGCTTCTTGATGGTGGCCTCGGCCAAGAGATTTATCGGCGTGCTGCCAACGTTAGTTCAGCGCTATGGTCGGTTGCGGTTATGCACGAGCAGCCAGACGTGGTTGTCGCGGTGCACTCCGACTTTATCCGCGCTGGCGCCAAAACGTTATCCCTCAACACTTATGCCGCCACGCCGTCCCGTTTGCTTCAGCACGGCCAGTTGGAACAGTTGGTGACCATACATCAAAATGCGTTCGAATTGCTGGGGCAGGCTGTAGAAGCCACAGGCGCGTGTGTGGATATTGCAGGTTGTCTGCCGCCCCTGGCCGGAAGTTATCAGGGCCAGCCCGCGCGTTCGTTTGAGGATTTGCGGGATGAATACTCGGTGCTGGTAAAACAGCAGGCCGTGGCTGACGTTCTGCTGATTGAAACCATGACCAATACCCTGGAAGCGTGTGCGGCCTGCGCCGCTGCGAGCGAGTTGGGCAAGCCTTTTTCCGTCGCGTTTCGCCTTGAGGCGGACGGCAAGCTAAAGTCTGGTGAAACCCTGGCTGAGGCGGTTGCCGCCGTTTCCCCGTACTCACCTACGGCGGTAATGCTCAACTGCTGTGACCCCGAATTAATTTCTGCTGCCATGCCCGAGCTGGTTAGATTGCACCCCTGCGTGGGTGGTTATGCCAACGCCTTTAAGTCGGTGGAGGCTATGGCGCGGGGTGGTTTAGTGGATGCCTTGGAGGCGCGGGAAGATATTTCTCCACAGGCCTATGTGGCCCATGTGCGCCAGTGGCTAGCTGATGGGGCAACCGTTATTGGCGGCTGCTGCGAGATTACACCGGAGCATGTGCGGCACATTGTAGAGACGCTTGCGGACGACTATGAGTTTATTCGGTTCTCCCAATGGCCGGTGCCAAACTCCTGAGCAAGAAAACTCGAGTTTAAATTTTTAAATTGATGGAATTTTTATGAGCAGTAACGAATTAACCGACGTGCTCGAAATGAACGGCGAAGAGCGCTACGACTACTTTTTGAGCGCTGTGCTTGAAGAGCGGGATATCTGGATACTGATCAATACCGACAACCGTTTTCTGAAACTTGTTTCAGAAGAGGAGGGCGTGGCGCACGTGCCGGTGTGGCCCAGCGCCGAATTCGCCGCGGAGTATGCCAAGGGATCAGACGATCTGACCCCGAAGAGCATTTCCCTGCCAGACTTTTTCAAAAAATGGGTACCGGGCCTGACCAAAGACAAATTGGAAGTGGGCGTGTTCCCCGGCGCAGAGGGTACTTTGTGGATAACCTCGCCGGAAGAATTAAAGCGCGATCTGCAAGAAGAGATGTCGAGCTTTTAGGTAAGGTGGGGGGCAGATTTCAAATCCCAAAGCTAGGGGGCAGATTTCAAATCTGTCCCCTATCCTATTTTTACCCAGTCGCAGTCACGTATTTCAAAACCTCAACCACCTGTTCTGGCGTCTGTGCCCACGCCATGGCGGCGGAGTCGACTTCTTTCAACGGGTGAACAATGTCGTCGTTATGCAGGGTAATGTAAGGCGTGCCCATGGCGGCGCAGAACCCGGCGTCAAAAGCGGCGTTCCACTGTTTGTACTTGTCACCGAAGCGAATCACGGCAAGGTCGCACTGTTCCAGCATCGTTTTCGTGCGAATGCTGTTTACTTTAGAGGATTGGTGATCGCGCCAAAACGCCACATCGGGCTTGCCCAGCATATCGCCTGCCGCATCGCTGGCTGCGTGGTTTGTGACCGGAGCGGTGAATTCGACGGGCAGGCCGGCCGCTTCTGCACCCGCCTCAATTTGTTCACGCCAGTCTGTATGGATTTCGCCAGAAAGATAGACAGTCCAGATCATGGGATTCTCCTGAGGTAATAATTGAGCAGATTAACTGCGGTGCCAATAAACGAGACCTCATCATACGTGAGTGGGCGGGGGGATTCATTTCAAGCCTTTAACACCTAGGACTCACTTGCAATTTTCCGGTTTGGGCCGATGATAGATAATAGGATAACCATCTTTGAGCCGCTGCGAGGAACTCTATGGATTTCAAAGATTACTACGCCGTACTCGGTGTGAGCGAGTCTGCCTCTCCCGAAGACATTAAAAAGTCCTATCGCAAACTGGCGCGGAAATATCATCCGGACGTGAGCAAGGAAGACAACGCCGATGACATGTTCAAAAATGTTGGTGAAGCCTACGAAGTTCTGAAGGACCCGGGAAAACGCTCCGAATACGACGAGTTACGCAAATACGGCGCCCAACCTGACGGTTCATTTCAGCCACCCCCTGGCTGGCAGAGTGAGTCCGGTTTTGGTCGCGGTGGCTACACCGAGGCCGATGCCAGCCAGTTCAGCGATTTTTTCGAGCAGATGTTTGGTCGTGGCCAGCAAACCGGTGGCGGCGGTTTTCGTCAGAACATACGCGTGCGCGGTGAAGACATTCATGCCCGCCTGGCGCTATTTCTGGAAGAAGCCTACAAAGGTTGCGATAAGCAGGTGTCGTTCGCTGTTCACGATGCAGACGAGCGTGGCCGCTTAGTGGCGCGTCAGAAAACTCTCAAAGTCAAAATTCCCGCCGGTATGCGCGAGGGTCAGCACATACGCCTGAAAGGCCAGGGCTCGCCCGGTGTGGGTGGTGCCAGCGCCGGGGACCTGTTTATCGAAGTGGAACTGGCGCTCCATCCGCAGTTCACAGTAGAAGGCAACGATGTACTGATCACTGTGCCTATCAGCCCGTGGGAGGGTGCGTTAGGTGCAAGCATTACTGTGCCAGTGGTCGGTGGTAAAGTGAGTGTGAAGGTACCGAAAGGTTCTTCCAGCGGTCGCAAGCTGCGCCTGAAAGGCAAAGGCTTGCCTGGCAAGCACGTGGGAGATCAGATTGTGACTTTGCAGGTGACGCTAGCTGAAGAGCATTCGGAACAAGCGCTGGCCATTTACCAACAGCTGGCAGACGCTGAAAAAGACTTCAACCCACGCGCCAAACTGCACGTGTAACCGGAGGTTTGGGATGAGCAGACAAGACCGCATTTTGACTGTCGAAATTACCGATGCCGACGGTGGCGTGTTTACATTGCACGAAGTTTGCGAGCGTGGTGAATGTCACGCAGAATTCGTGATTAAGCTGGTGAATTACGGCATTCTGTCGCCCATCGAAGAGCACCACTTTCCACTGGACTGGCAATTCGATGTGATGGCCTTAACTCGCCTGCAGCGGGCCCTGAGATTGCAGCAGGATCTGAAACTGAATTTGCCGGGTCTGGCCGTATCGCTCGATTTGCTGGATGAAGTTCAGCAAATGCGTAGGGAAGTGAGCCGCCTGAACCAACGTCTGCGGCAGATATCAGGGGAATAGGCGACACAACATTACAGGGCGCGTGTTCATAACAGTGGCGCCATTTTATCGCGTTTAGGTACTCTTTTCGAGCGCCTGAATTTCCGCATACAGCTTTTCTGCTTCCTCCATTAACGTGCTGTGGGTGCGTAAGTCACCATTGCGCTGAGAGTGCAATGCTTTCTCTAACTTGGCCTCATACGCTTTTTGCAATTTTTTCTTTGGATCGCTTTTAAAGAATCCCAACATTGATTCCTCCTTGGTGAGTAGAGTTTTAGGTGTATACGGCAAATACATCGAATCCGATGACTAGGTCGGCACTACCGGTTATGCTCTACTGCTAAGCGTTTAATACACAACGGAGTTGGTTTTCATGGGTGAAGCAAAACGTCGTCATCACAGCGGTTCCGCTGCCGTTCGTAAACCGGCTAGCAAGCGCTCGCTGGCCTTGGGTGTTATGACTTTGATGGTCGTCGCCATGTTGATAGGCCTATTTTTTATAATGTCTGGCCCGTCGCCGGATTCCAATGAGCTGCCAGTTGCAAAACAAGGTACGTCGGATTTTCCAGCCGAGTTGGACAAATTTGGTGTTTCAGTGGGTGCCGCTGATGCGCCGGTTGTGGTGCGGGAATTTGCGGATTATCAGTGTCCGGCCTGCGCCCGCTTCGCCGACGCTAGCCAACGCTTGAAAAAAGAGTACGTGGAAAGCGGTAAGGTGCGTTTTGTGTACTTTGAGCTGCCGTTATCACAGCACGCTAACGCCATGGCGGCTGCCGAGGCCGCTCGCTGCGCGGGCGACCAGAACGCCTTTTGGTCCATGCACGATGCACTGTACAGCAATCAGTCGGCCTGGGCAGGCGTATCAGATCCGCAGGCAACGTTTACCCGCTATGCCGGCGACCTTGGCCTGAGTGAAAATCGCTTCAGCCGCTGCATGGCCACCGAACTGCACCGCGAGGCCATCGAACAAAGCGCCAAAGTGGCAACCCAGCTGCGAGTGGTCAGCACGCCTACTGTGATGGTTGATAACATCGTCCTGACCCGCCCGGGCTGGGGGCAGCTGTCGGCTGTGGTGGAACGCGAACTGGCTATCAGCCGCTGACTTTTTTGGTGATACCTGGCCGCAGCAGTGCACTGCTGCGGCCACTCCTGACTTGATCCATCGCCTTAATTGACTAAAATCACCCCCCTGTTTGAATACCCGACTACCCCAACCATGCTCCGGATTTACGATCCGGCCCGCAGGAGATTGCTATGACTGATTCCGTTGTTGTGTGTGCGCTGTATAAATTCGCGGTTTTGAACGACTACCAGGCCCTTCGCCAGCCGCTGCTGAACCTGATGCTGGCAAGGGGTGTGCGTGGCACATTATTGTTGGCCGGCGAGGGCATTAACGGCACCGTAGCCGGCAGCCGTGAGGGTGTTGACGCGGTAAAGACCTGGATTAACAGCGATGACCGTTTTGCCGGCATTGAATACAAGGAATCGTTTGTCGGCGAGCAGCCGTTCAAGCGCACTAAGGTCAAGCTGAAAAAAGAAATTGTCACCATGGGCGTTGAAGGCATTGACCCAAAGCGCATCGTGGGCACCTACCTGAATCCCGAGCAGTGGAACGAATTGATTTCCGATCCTGAGGTGGTGCTGGTTGATACCCGCAACCAGTATGAAGTGGAAATTGGCACCTTCAAAAACGCCCTCAACCCCGCTACAGATACGTTTCGCGAATTTCCCGAATACGTAAGACAGAACCTTGATCCGGCCAAGCACAAGAAAGTCGCCATGTTCTGCACCGGTGGTATCCGCTGTGAAAAATCGACGGCCTATATGAAAGAGCAGGGCTTTGACGAGGTTTATCACTTAAAAGGCGGCATTTTAAAGTACCTGGAAGAGATGTCGGAAGAGAAAAGCTTGTGGGAAGGTGAATGTTTCGTTTTTGATGATCGGGTTACCGTCAATCATCGTCTTGAGCGTGGCGAGAACGACCAGTGCCACGCCTGCCGTCGCCCGATCACTGAAAATGACAAGCTGCGGCCGGAATATAACAAAGGCGTGAGCTGTCATCAGTGCGCTGGTGTTTCAACCGAGTCTCAAAAGGCGCGCTTTGCCGAGCGCGAACGGCAAATGCGTCTGGCCGAGGAGCGTGGAGAAGTTCACGTGGGAGGCGATGCGGCCCGCGTTGTTGCTGAACGAAAAAAACGCAAGCAAGTTGAGCGCGCACGTCAGGCCAAACTCAGTCTGGAAGGTGAAAAAGCCCGTTCCTGATCGTCTGCTAGAGCTTTTAGCCCGCGCTTTGGGTGTCGGCTTCGACGCTTTTGGGCGCGTAAAAGTGACATGGCCGATTTAAGGGTTAACCTTGAAAAGCTCTCAATAGATCACAATCAATCTTGTACACCTGCCATTCATTGGCTGCGTGCTTATAGGCGTTGCGCGGCTTACCAACAGGTTTTTATCATGCCAAAACACTTTGAACAGGCGCCCGGACTTCATCACGAGCCGGTGCCAGAAACCGAAGGCTTCGTATTTAACCAGACCATGTTACGAGTAAAAGATCCTCAAAAATCCCTGGATTTTTACAGTCGGGTTCTGGGTATGCGTTTGGTCCGCAAACTGGACTTTCCGGAGATGAAGTTCACTCTGTATTTTCTGGGGTATCTGGATGAGCGTCAGGCCAGCACCGTTCCGACCGACGATGCCTATCGCACCACTTACACCTTTGGCCGTGAAGCCATGTTGGAGTTGACCCACAACTGGGGCACCGAGAACGACGACGATTTTGCTTACCACAACGGCAACGACCAGCCCCAGGGCTTTGGCCATATTGGTATCGCAGTACCCGATGTTTACTCGGCTTGTGATCGGTTCGAGG
Organism: Marinobacter psychrophilus; assembly: GCF_001043175.1. Taxonomy (NCBI): domain Bacteria; kingdom Pseudomonadati; phylum Pseudomonadota; class Gammaproteobacteria; order Pseudomonadales; family Marinobacteraceae; genus Marinobacter; species Marinobacter psychrophilus. The sequence continues at coordinate 3,007,709 of NZ_CP011494.1, read as the reverse complement.
CTTTGCACGTCGATTTTGTGAAAAAGCCGGATGACGGCCAGATGAAGGGCTTGGCGTTTATCAAAGACCCAGACGGCTACTGGATTGAAATTCTGCAGCCCGATATGCTTGAGTACCAGCGCAAAGACTGACGCGTGCAGTCAGCCTTCAACGCTCACTCGTTAGGTGGCTGGCCGTGGTGGGTTACCGTAGCGTGACGCGACCACTACCGCTACGGTGAGTATAAATGCGCCCGCAATACCTATCGTGCCCAATTCCTCGCCCAGAATCAGCCATGCCAATAGTGCGACAAATAAGGGTTCCAAAATAACAATGATGCTGGCCAGGGTGGCCGGCGTTGTCTGCATACCGTCAAAAAAGCACAGGTAAGCAATACAGGTTGGCACTACCCCGATGTAAATCACCATCAGCCAGTGCTGCCATTGCAAATTTTGCACATCGGCAAAGCCGCCGCTGAAATAGACCGCTGGCAGCAAGACCAACGCTGCGGTGAAGAAACACAGAAAAGCGGTAGTAAACACCGGCGTTCGCGCAGAGTTGTAACGGCTGGTCAGGTTGAATCCAGTGTAAACAGCCGCGGCCAGCAGCGACATTAGAATACCTGCCAGGCGCAATGTTCCGGCGGTTTCCACATCGCTCAACACCAGCATAACGGTACCGGCTATAGCCACGAACAGCGCCGCCAGGGTAATCGCACCCGGTTTTTCACCCAGTATGGGGGCCGCCAGCAGGGCTACAAAAACCGGTGGCAGGCACAGTGAAATCAACGTGGCGATGGCGGCACCGGTTAAGTCTACCGCTACCAGGTAGCTGCTCTGGTATACAGCCTGAAAAATGCCCAGCCCGGCCAGCGGTATCAGGGCCTTTAACGGAATCTGGCGCAGGGCCGTCTGTCGGGTTTTGCCGGTGCTGGAGGGCCAACCGGTGCTGCTCGCGGCGCATTAGCAGCCAGAAAAATGGCAGAGCCACCATTAATCTGAGTAAGGCCAGTGTAAGGCCTCCCAGATCAGAACTGGCAAACAGAAATTTAGCGACGATGCTGGTAGTCGACCAAAGCACGGCCGCAAATGCGATTAGTAATACGCCCCTGAGCATAAGAACATCCGGCAAAAAGAAAGGAAGCTATGATAGGCGTTGGGGCATGTTGCTACTAGCCCGTTTGTGTGTGTTCAAAATAAAACAAAGGCCGCTCAGTTTCCTGCGCGGCCTTTGTCACTTTCCGATTACCTTTTTATCAATTCCCGAGCATCTATCGGGGGACTTCCTAGACGGATCAAATCCCTCCTCAAACGCTGGCTGTATTGTTCCGCTATGGATTTAAAAGGTAAATGTGCGCATTTCTGAATTCAGCATCTGTTCTGCCATTTCCGGTGGCGTAGCCACACCCACGCCGCTCAGCAGGTCGTCCTTGCTGTAATCGCTGTTTGGCAGGTAAAGCGCGCATACGTTGGCAGTGCCGCCTTGCTTCAACAGGCCGCGGAGCATCTGGCCTGGAGTCACGTCTTTCGGCTTTAAAGCCGGTGCGTCGTAAGTTTTCAAGGCCAGGTCGCCAGCTTTGTCACACAGTAATACGTTTACCTTGGCACCCTTCTGGGCCATGGTGTTAGACAGTACCATCGCCATGCCCTGGGTTTGCAGGGATTCGCTGGACAGAATCACCAGTACTTCGTCAATCATGTGCTGATCTCCCGCATGTACAGCCATTGGGGCTATCGCCGTCACTGACATTACAGCTACTACCGCCAGTGCTTTGAGTGATTTCATCATAGTTTGGAACTCCTGAATGATTGGATGAATTCGGCATGCATCCACCATAGGGCACTGTGGTCGAGGGTTCAGTGACAATGTCACGCACCGCGGGGTTGCGAACGTCTTTACGCCGCGCTGCGGCCGCTAAGCTGCGCTAGCAGACGCCCGATACTCCAAAGTACAGCTTGTAACAGAGGCGTTATCAGCCAAAGAAGGCCGCGTAAAAGATAAAGAGCTGGCATTAGTAGCAATAACCAACCAACCCACTGAATCAGTAAGGCCGGTGCGCCAATCACGTCAGCCAGCTCGACCAGGAGGTCGTTAATCAGGCTGGGGTGGGTGATAACCAGATAGCCTGCGCCTACAATCAGCGGCCATTTGGCATAGCGGGCACTGCTGAGCACTAAGCGGCTACCGCGGCTGAAACGCACTGCCAGTGCCGCAGAACGCGTGCCGCGGCTGGCATTCTGGGTGGTTGCGGCAGCGAATCGGCCGATACGCAGAACTTTCACCGCGCTGGCGAATACCACCACATCCAACGCTGCCCAGCCAATGTCACCGGCTCCAATAGGTTCATCCATGCGATGGCGTTTTTCCAGTTGGCGCAGGCCACCGGCGAAAAACTGGTTCAGGCCTTCCAGAACACGCTCACTAGCAAGCCATTCAACCTTGCCCTCAGGATTAACCAGAAACTGGCCTAGAAAATCATGACCTTCAGTATGAATGTACTGAACCGCATACCAGCCGCGCTCGGTGGGTGTTAGTGGCTTTACAGAATCAACGTCCGTTGAGCTCTTTTCGTGATCGGTAAACCATTTTTTGAAGAGCTGATATTGCGTGCCGGCCCTGTTCATCCATTCAATGGATCCAACAGGATTGGACACAAAATAGTGGATGGGCGGCAACACCGAATCGCCATGTTGCCGCAGAATGTCCTGAAATTCCGGCTCGCCGCCGTAAATTTGTAGCAGCTGGCGCGCCATAACCGGGTATTTCAACATTGCGGCTCTTGCTTTTAGTACCAGCAGCGGATCCTGAGCCATATCGGCTAGAACAGCTTGCAAATCAACGGATTCATGCTCAATGCCGGGAAACTCGCCCAGCACATCGTTGGCGTTAATGCGGATGAGTTTTTGCTCAACCGGAACGGGTTCGGCAGCAAGGCTGAAAAAAGTGGCCAGTAAGGCGGCCAATACAAAAATAGCGAAGAGTCTTTTCATCTTTTGTTCCTCCCTGGTTTCCACTTAGTTACGACGCAGCTTCGTCAGGCCTTGAAAGAGCGCGTTGGCGCACAGAGATCATTAGGTTCACTATTAAGTCATTGCAACAGGAGATCACATCATGCGGGTATTAATTGCTGGAGCCAATGGCCAGATAGGCCGTCATTTATTGGAAAAGATGGCAGACACCGAGCACGAAGCACGAGCCTTGATTCGTGACCCGGAGCAGGGGCCTGATCTGCAAAAACTAGGCGCTACCGAAACCGTGGTGGGCAACCTGGAAGGTGATTGCCGCGAAGCGTTACGCAGTTGTGATGCGGTTATTTTTACCGCAGGTTCAGGCCCCAAAACCGGCCCTGAAAAAACCGTCGACGTAGACCAGAACGGCGCCATCAATCTGATGGACACCGCAAAAAAAATGGGTATCAAGCGCTTTATAATTGTCAGCAGTATGCGCGCAGACAAGCCTGGCGACGCCCCTGAAAAGATTCGCCATTATCTGGAAGCAAAACATAAAGCCGACGAGCATCTGATGGCCAGCGGCCTGACCTACACGATTGTACGTCCCGGCCCACTTACTGAAGATTCCGGTAGCAGTAAGGTTGATATTCGTGAAAACCTGGACCGCCCGGGCGACATTCCCCGGGAAGACGTAGCCAATGTACTGCTGGCGGTGTTGAATTCAGACAACTGCGATAACCGCACATTCGAAGTGCTTTCTGGCACTACCCAGGTGGATGAGGCGTTGGCGGCGCTGTGATGTCATCGGTTCTGTTGTTAGCCCCGTAGGTTGAATGACAATTTAATCCACGGCGAACAGTGATGGAGAACAACAGTGCCTGAAGGACCCGAGATACGTCGCATGGTCGACGATATTCAAAACGCCGTTGGCCAATGCAAGGCGGACAAGGTGTTTTTCGCCTTCGACCGTTTCAAGAGTTTTGAACCAACCTTGGCCGGCCGCCTGGTAACGGCGGTAGAGGCCCGCGGTAAAGCCGTACTGGTGTTTTTTTCGGCCCTCGGCGACGACGGACCTTGGTGCGTATACAGCCATAACCAGCTTTACGGCCAGTGGCGCATTAGCAAGGCGGATGCTCAACCAAAAACCGGGCGCCAACTGCGCTTTGCGGTTGTCGGGTCAGACAAAGCCGCTTGGCTTTATAGCGCATCTGACATTCGACTGGTGCGGCCTGACGATTTGGAGCAGGTGGTGTATCTGGCGCGTCTAGGGCCCGACCCGGTCAACCAGACCATTTCAGTTGAAAACGTGCTCGCGCAATTTGATGATAAGCGCTTTCGCGGCCGCGGCTTAGGCGGTTTGCTTTTGGACCAAGGGTTTGTTGCTGGCGTGGGCAATTATCTGCGTTCGGAAATTCTGTTTGAAGCGGGCTTGATGCCGTCCATAAAGCCAAAGGACTTGTCATCAGAAGCCCGTGAGCGGCTGGCCAAGGCCATTCTGGTTTTGATCGAACGAACTTACCGCCTGAAAGGCATTACCAACGATCCTGAACGAGTGAAAAAATTAAAGCGGGAAGGGCGTACCTTTTCTCAGCGTCGATTTATGGTGTTTAATCGCGACTCCGCGCCTTGCTACGAATGCGAGACGCCCATCGTAAAAATCAGCGTTGCCAGCCGGCGGTTGTATTATTGCCCCCTGTGTCAAGCGGATTGAAATTTTAGGGCGCTGGCTCTTGCTCGCTCAATGCTACGGATTGATCATAAAGTAATCAGCTTGCTCGAACTGATCATTTTCGCACCACATTCCCTCAAGCCCTGTGTTTTAGAGGTTCACTGGACCTATCCTTGCCCTGCTCACAATGTTATCCACAGCTTCTGTGGGTAAGTCATATAAATAATGAGGCGTTATCACCTTTGTGCTGGGTTTTTTCGTGGGCGTCAGCGGCTGTCTAAGTAGTGCATCCATAGCAGCCGCGCGGCGACGGCGCGCCAGGGTGACCAGGCACTGGCAATGTCTACCTGTTGCTGGTGGGTTGCGGGTGCGTCCAGCTGTTTTACTTCCTGCATGGCGGCCGCCAGTGCAAGATCACCCAGTGGCCACACATCCGGCCGGCGCAACGCCATCAGGTAATACACGTCAACACTCCATGGGCCTAGCCCGGGGACGGCGAGGAGCGCGCCGCGTCCTTCGGTGTCACTCAGATCGTCCAGCTGTTCCAGATTGAGTTTGCCGTTACGAATGCGGTCTGCCAAGCCAAAGCAATAACGGGCTTTTTGGCGGGTTAGCCCGAACGCTTTTAGTTCTTCCTCACCTGCTGAAACCATCCGCTGCGGCGACATCTCACCCAGATGTGTACATAGCCGTTCGAACACGGTTTGCGCGGCCTTTATAGAAATCTGTTGCTCCAGAATAATGTGCACCAGTGACGCAAAACCAGGTTCCCGCGCCCACAGCGGTGGGGTGCCCAAGCGGGTATAAATGCGGCCAAGATCCGCATCCACAGCGGCCAGTTGTTGTGCGCCGTAGTCAAGATTTTCGAGGGTGAGCGAGGTTCTTTTCATTAAAACAATCCAAGCTGGGGCCGTTGTGCGGCCAGATCCAAAGCGGCTACCTGTGGTAAGCGTTCTTGTAACAGCTTACTCCAAAGTTGCGCCAGAGCCAGTGCATCGCCGTTATCCGGCATATGCATGAACACATAGGGCTGTTGGCCCTGTTCAATCCATTGGCCGACACGTTCTACCCAAGGCGCCAGATAAGGAGGGTTCTGCTCAAGCCGGGGATGGCCGATGTAGCGGATCATCGGTGGGGCGTCCACCGGCAGGAGATGAACCGGAACCCTCGGCTTTTTGCGCTGGGCATCGCGAATGATCTCGGTGCCGGGTTGTGCTGAGAAGAGCGCCCGACTGTCCAGACAGACACGGGCCTTGTTGCGCTCACGCAGCCCGCGGTTGAGTGTTTTTTCGGCCTCGCCCTTGCTGAAAAAGGCGCTGTTACGAACTTCCACAGCGCAGGTGAGAGACTCTGGCAATTTATCCATAAACCGCCAAAGCCGATCCAGATGTTCCGGTTTAAAAGCCGCCGGCAGCTGAATGAACATGGGTCCGAGCACATCATTCAACGGCGAAAGTATATCCAAAAAGGCGTTTGTGTCAGCCGTTACTCCCGACAGTAATTGATCGTGAGTAATTCGACGGGGGAATTTGAACACGAAGCGAAAATCGCCTGGCACCTGCGAGCGCCACTGACGGCACTGCTCCTGGCTGGGCGTGGCGTAAAACGTCGTGTTGCCTTCTACACAATTCAGCACCTGGCTGTAACGGGCGAGTGGTGCCTGGCCTGGTGGTAACAAGGTGTTCCAGCCAGAATCTTGCCATTGCGGGCAGCCGAGGAAATAGGGGAGCGCCATTGATTGGTAATGTCCTGATGTAGATTGCTTATTTCATACGGATGGCGCTCGACGTGAATTCAATCAGGCGCCCGTTCATTTGAGTGAATGGAAGTACCGAAGCATAGGTTGCAGAGTTATTGAAGCGTGATGGCGCCAGCTTTACAACCGTACCCTCCGTGCTGGCGGCCCCTTTCAAAAAAGATGCAGTGTCGCTTTTATCGAGATGGCGATATTGTCAGCGGAATGACGTTTCTCAGCTTCCTCTAAGAGTTTTCTAACGCCATACAGGTCGAGCTTCAGAAAACTGCCGCAGTTCGTTTCTGCCTTCGCCCTTATGGGTCTGGGTTTTCAGGGTGGTGCGTGTTTTGTGCCGGGGCAGGGCGTAGGGCGGTGTGTTGGTGGCGTGGTAAGTGCCGCCGGTAATGATGGGCTGGTCTGGATCGCCGTCCAGAAATGACACGATCACTTCGTGGCACACTCTTGGCAGCGCCACAAAGCCGTACTGACCGCCTGCCCAACCCTGGCTTACTCGCAACCAAGCGCTGCTTTGTGCCCCGCTTGATTCCGAACTCTCTGCCCGGCCCGTCCGTAAACGCTGATCCCAAGGGAAGCGAACTTGAACGCGGCCGTGTTGGTCGCAGTGGATGCTTGCGGGAACCGCGCTGAAGCAATTGTGGTAGGTGGTTGGCTTAGCACCGGCTTCTTCTTTCAGAGCCTGTGGTTGGCTGCCACTTTGAGCAACGTGGGTTATCAGCCAGTCCTGATTTAATTTTTCATTGTTGTGGCGGGTGAGCTGCACTTTGGCGCAGCAGGTCAAACACTGCATCGGCAATGTCCCTTTCGCGTATAAGCGACCTGAGTATGTTGTTGGTGCTCTGGCTTTGGAATATGCGGCCGTTCTGCCAGATGGTCAGCTCTAACCGCTGCTCTAATATGTCAGTGGCCGCCAGCGTTGGCAGGTTGCTGGCCATTTTAAGACGGCCATGAACCAGCTCCGACAGGCCTTCGGTGAGTTCAAAACCGACTAACGAGAAAACATCTTCGGGCAGTTCGCCGACACGGGCAGTAAACTGCAATCCATTTGCTTGGTGCATATCTTCAGTTCTTGAAAATATGTGTATCTGTTGAAAAATCCAGAGATCAGCTCTCGGTTTTGAACACTTCCCTACAATTTTACGCACACAAAAAGCGCGTTTCCAGAGTCCTGATCCCAAGGGGTAATTTTGTCGTAATCGTGCTCGAAGATGTGAACGTCGAAATACGGCAGCAGAAGCTCTTTCAGTTGGTCATAACTCACCGCTACCATCGGGTGCTCGTCATGCCACGTTTGTGTAATACCGCCGGTGGTTTTGCAGATGCCCAGTTTGAGCGATTGCCGGTCGCCCAAGCCACCGTAATACCAGGCCGAACTGAAGGTGAAGTGACTGCCTTCATGGTTGGCACTGTGGCTGACGCACAAGTTGTTGTCGATCTTGTGTTTGTCGACAGCGTTAAAGCAGAACACGCCACCTGGCTTTAACGCCTGGCGCACGCGGGCGAGGCATTTTTGTAGCGCTTCAAGTTCGCCGCTGTAATGAATGGAATACAGAAAACAGGTGATCAGGTCTAGCTTTTCGCTCACTTGAAAATCGCACATGTCGCCCAGTGAAAACGGCGCTTCGGGGCAGCGGATCTTTGCCATTTCCAGCATGGGCTGACTGATGTCCAGTCCGCAGCTTTCGTAGCCGGCATCAATAAAGTAACGCACGTGGGGGCCGGTGCCGCAGGCCAGATCCAGATGGCTGTTGCCGCCATTGCCGAATAACTGATGCAGGCGCTGTGCGCCGTGGCTCTGCGCCTCGTAGTCGATGTCGGTGCACAGCAAATCATAATAGTCCGACAAGTCGGTGTAGAGCGCGTTGGAGGACATGGCAGCCTGAGTGTGAGCGGTAAATCGGGTGGGCGCGGCATCGTATCCCAAAGCACTGCGTTTGCGAAGGGAATTAGCCAGGCGAAATACTAGCTTGCTTGAGTCACTTCCTGCCGCGGGTTGCGGGGGTAATAGCGTTCAGGGAGGCGTTCGATGTGAGGAAAGAAGCGAGTGTCTTTGTAAGGCATTTTCATAAAACCGGATACGCCAAGGCCGGTGACCTCATCGACGGCGGCCAGAATTTCGTCCAGGTGCTGGCGGAATTCGTCCTCTTTGGCCGGGTCCAGCAGGCGGTATTGGCTGTGAATTTTCAGGTGCAGGGGCAGGGCCTCAAAGATGATCATGCCGGTGTGGCGGATGCCGTTCAAGGCTTCAAGCGCGGTAATAATGGTGGGCGGCAACATCAGAAACTCTTCCGGGTCAGGGCCGTCTTCAAAATATGAGTGCACTCGTGAACGGTCTTCTACCTCTGGCGCCGAACTGATCTGATACGGCAAATGCATGGCTGGCGGCGTGACAAACGGCTGGTCGGCTTGATCGCGTTCAATGTGCAGTGTGTCGCGGGCGTTGAACAGGCAGCTTTTAAAGATGCCTTGGCGGTAGATGGCTTGGGCCAGATTGACCATGTTGTTGACGGCGGTGGTGAAGGCGCTTTTCAGTTGTGGGTCGTGCAGGTGCAAGGAAGTGTCTACATAAATACCGTCAGGCTCCCAACGCACTGCCAGGCCACCTTCTACCGGGTAGCGGCCAAGGCGGCTGACCGCTGCCAAGAACGCTTTTTCGGTGTCGCCCATGCCCTGCATGAAGTTTTTGTAGTAGCGGTCTAACTGCACGTCGTTGACGTCGTTCAGGGTGTTTACCGCGCCTTCCTGGCGCAGGAAGGATTTACGCGAGCTGTACACCACCGTGTCGATTTCGCGCCCGGGCTGGCGTATCCACACTGGCACCAGTGGAACGGGCGCAGGTTCGGGCAGATCAATCATCACCGTGCGCGCCATTCTGGGCATTTCCCGAATGTAGTAGTCACCGGCTTGCTGGCGCTGCTGGGGATCAGGGCTGAGCATGCCGTCCAGCATGCGGGCGAATTCCATAGGCAATCCCAAGGAGTCGGCGGGTATTGCCTGGTGGCCAAAGCGGCAGGATTGGCCAGAGGCCAGGGCGTAAAGAGTCGCTGCGGCGCCTTGCTCGTCAAAGCGCGGCGATGACAACCCGCCGTAAAGCTGTTCTTCGCCAATAAAGTACACATCGCCCAGCCGTGCGTTGGTGTGTTGCAGATTGTCCGACATCAGCTCCATCACGCTGTTGTTGAGGAACTGCTGACTGGCATCCAGCTGGGCGAACACCGACGAGCCCCAGTCGATCAGGGCGATGTTTTCGTGCTTGGCGTCGAAGACCAGATTCGAGGGTTTAATGTCGCCGTGGACAATGGGCCGCTTGCCATCGGTGGATTCCCGGCGCAGATTGCGCAGAATGTCTGCCAGCTGGTCGGCAATGCAGATGATCAGGCGCGGCGTCAGGCGCCCTTCGCGCAGCGATACCACTTCCAGATTCAGCCCTGGCGCCCGTTCCATCACCAGGATGGGCTGGCTGCGGGCCCGCTGGAAGGAAATCAGGCGCGGCACCCGCGGGTGCTCCACTTGTTCCAGAATATAGGCCTCGTCTTCGAGGCGGTCGTGCAGCTGGCGTGGCAGATTGATGCGGATAAATTTGAACACGTGTTCCAAATCGCTAGCGCCCTCCAGCGCAAGCTTTCCTGAAAACACAAAACCGTAAGCGCCTTTACCGATCATCTCGATGTCGCGGTAGCCCAGCGCTTGCAATTGAGTCGTACAGAGCGCAACCCAGTTTTTCAGTTTGCGCGCGTCGTTGTGACTGAGCAGGTAAATGGACTGCTCTTCGGGTATGTAAAACTGTTGAATCTGCGAAGGCGGCGTTTGCTGCCCTCGCATTTTTTTTTGCCGGGTCATCGGGCTCAGCCCAGGTGCAAGAGCATGGACTGTGGCGATTCTAGATAGCCTTTCCAGCAATTGCTGAAACGGGCAATGGTGCCGCCGTCGATAATGCGGTGATCCCCCGCCCAGCTGACGGGCATAATGGAGCGCGCGGTTACATTGCCTGCCTGATCAAAGCGCGGCAGCGTTTGGGTTCGGCCCAGGGCTACAATCGCCACTTCCGGTGCGTTGATGATGGGTGAGGCGTAAGTGCCGCCTAATGCCCCAATGTTGGAAATGGTGATGGTACCGCCTTTCAGGTCGTCTTGAGCTACGCGGCCTTCGCGGGCAGCTTCGGTCAGGCGCGCCACTTCATTGGCAATTTCCAGCAGGCTGAGGTGTTCCACGCCTTTGATGTTGGGCACCATCAGTCCGGCTTTGCTGTCCACCGCCATACCAATGTTGCATTGGGGCTGGTAATGGATTTCGGTGATCTCGTCGTTTACCCGGCTGTTCAGAATCGGGTAGTCGCGAATGGCCAGTGCCATGGCTTTCATGATGAACGGCATCAAGGTGAGCCGTGATCCGCTGGCTTCGGCCAGGGGTTTGAGCTGCGCGCGCAGAGCCAACAGTTCGGTCACATCAATATCTTCGCTGAAGATAAAGTGTGGGATGCTGGATGCTGCAGCCACCATACGCTTGGCCATCACCGCCTTCATGCCCTTGATAGGCTCTACCCGAACCTGCTGTTCAGTGGTGCCGGAGCGTTTTGCTAATAGATTGCCTGATTGAGCGCCCGCAGACTCGTCTGTTTGGCCTTCTGGTTGCTTCAGGTGAGCCAGCACATCTTCTTTCAATACCCGGCCGTCTCTACCAGAGCCGCTGATATGACCCAATGACAAGTCGTACTCGCGCACCAGGCGTCTTACCGACGGGCTGGCCGGTGTTTTGATTTCCGCTGCGCGGGTTGTTTCATCAGCGTTGGCGCTGTCGCTCGCCTGTTTTTTTGTGTCGGTCTTTTGACTGGCCGGCGTTGAGCTTGCGGTGGTTTTTTCTGAGGCGGAGTCGTCGGTATCGTTGATGGTGCCGTGTTCTTGCTCGCCACCCTCTTCTGACAACTCAAACAGCGGTGCGTGCACTTTGGCAATGTCGCCTTCTTTGTAATAAAGACGCTTAATCTGTCCTTTGTGAGGTGCCGGTATTTCCACCAGCGCTTTGTCGGTCATGACCTCGACCACCGGTTGATCTTCTTCGATTATGTCGCCTTCGCTGACCAGCCACTTCACCACTTCGCACTCCACAATACCTTCGCCGATATCGGGCAGTATAAAATCACTCATGTTGGTTCTCCTGTCTTGATACCGGGTTAGAATTCGACACTGTCGCAAATCGCTTCATACACCTTCAAAAGATTGGGAAAGTGTTCTTTTTCCAGCACCAGCGGGAAGGGCGTGTCTAATCCGGCTACCCGGGCAATAGGCGATTCCAAATACAGAAAGCATCGTTCTTGAATAGTAGCCGCGATTTCGCCGGCAAAGCCGCCGGTCAACGGAGCTTCGTGGGTAATCACCAGTCGCCCGGTTTTCAGAACCGATTCAGCCACGGTATCGATGTCCCAGGGTAAAATGCTGCGTAGATCGATCACTTCGCAGGAAATGCCGTCTTTTTCTGCCATTTCCACGGCGTGTTCGATGACTTCCATTTGTGCACCCCAGCCCAGAACAGTTACATCTGTGCCTTTTTTGAGTACTTCGGCCTTGCCTAATGGAAGTTGGTATTCTTCTTCGGGCACTTCGCCTACGGATGCCCGGTACAGGCGCTTGGGCTCGAAGAAAAGCACTGGGTCGGGGTCGTGAATGGCGGCCAACAAGAGGCCTTTGGCCTGATGTGGATTGCGTGGCACTACCACTTTCAGGCCCGGTGTGTGAGCAAAATAGGCTTCTGGCGACTGGGAGTGATAAAGACCGCCGGCAATGCCACCACCGTAGGGTGCGCGAATGGTCAGTCCGCCGACGTCAAACAGGTTGCCGGAGCGGTAACGGAATTTCGCGGTCTCGTTCACGATCTGGTCAAAAGCCGGGAAAATGTAATCGGCGAACTGTATTTCAGCCACTGGCACCGAGCCCTGGGCCGCAAGGCCGTTGGCGAAGCCGATGATGCCTTGTTCTACTAATGGCGTGTTAAAACAGCGTGATTTACCGTACTTTTGTTGCAAATTGCTGGTGGCGCGGAATACGCCGCCAAAAATGCCCACATCTTCGCCAAAGCACAGCACTCGCTCATTCGCCGCCATAGCAGTATCCAGGGCGTTGTTGATGGCTTGCAGCATGTTCATCTTCGCCATTTCAAGCCCCTCCTTCTTTGGTGCTGGCGGGTTTTCCAGTGATGGCAGGATCGTTTGCGCTCTTTGGGTAGGCGTCCGGGTGCCGGCGAATGTGCGCTTTCAATTTCTCGAATTGCGCATTCAGGGCTGGAGGCACTTCTTTATAAACATCGGTAATCAAGGTTTCCAGCGCCGGTGGTGGTCGTTTCTGCGCTTGCTTCATGGTTTCGAGAACCTCGCGGCGCAGGCGTTCCTGCAATTCTTTTTCTTCTTTGTCGCTCCACCAACCGTGTGACTTCAGCCAGTGTTGGGTCCGCAGAATCGGATCTTTTTCACGCCAGATGGCTTCTTCGTCTTTGCTACGGTAACCGGAGGGGTCATCGGAAGAAGAGTGGGCGGCCAAGCGGTACGTCATGGCTTCAATCAGTACCGGGCGGTTCTCTTCAACGGCCAGTTGGCGGGCTTTTTCGGTAGCCTGGTAAACCGCCAGAACGTCGTTGCCGTCTACCCGGATCACGTCCATTTTATAGCCGTAAGCCCGCGGTGCTACACCGTCAGCAGCGAACTGCTCGGAGGCCGGTGTGGAAATTGCGTAGCCGTTATTGCGGCAGAAAAAGATCACGGGTACTTGGTGAACCGCGGCCATATTCAGGGCCGCATGGAAGTCGCCTTCGGAGGCGGCGCCTTCACCAAAGTAGACCAGGGTGCAGTGGCCTTCACCGGCCAGTTTCTGGCCGTAGGCATAACCGGTGGCTTGGGGAATCTGGGTGGCCAACGGTGATGAAATGGTCATGTAATAGAGCTTTTTCGAACCGTAATGCACCGGCATCTGCCGGCCCTTGCCGTAGTCTTTGTCGTTACCGAACAGTTGGTTCATGAACTCGTCGATGGTGAATCCACGGTAAGCCAGCGCACCTTGTTCGCGGTATTGGGCCATAATCATGTCGCTATCACCCAGCGCTGCTGCGCTGCCAATAACGGCGGCCTCTTCACCAGTGCATTGCATGTAAAAGCTGAGCCGGCCCTGGCGTTGGGCGGCTAACATGCGTTCGTCCAGAATGCGGGTAGTGACCATGGCGCGATAAATGCGCAAGGCTTTTTCTTTGCCTATATCAGGGGCCTTACCGCCTTTGTAAAGCGAGCCGTCCTGTTTTAGCAGTTTGAAGGTGGCAATTCGAAACTCCGCGCCATCAGTGAAAATGGGGGAATGCACGGTTTTTGGCTTTGTTGTTGTCATTATCCTCGTCCTTGGGTGGTGGCTGGAGGAACACAGAGCCCCTTGTGAGGGCTTTGGTTTTATCAGGTTAAGGATGCTAATCTTTTCCAGAGTATAGAACGCATTGTGCGAACTCACCCATAGAGAAGTTGACCTTAACGTAAAGTGCGACTTTTGAGTAGTATCTTGAATAGTATCTTGAATAGTATCTTGAGCAGTATCGTAAACTGAGCAGTGTCGTAAATAGTATATTGAGTGAGGTTATTCCATGGTGGATGAAAACCGGCAGATTGTTTGCCCACATTGCAGTAAAGTAAATCGGGTTCCTGCCAGTCGCTTGTCAGCGGGTGGCATCTGTGGTGCGTGCAAACAGCCGTTGTGGCCAGATAATGTGCCCGAATTTACTGAGCAGGCGTTCGCCACTCACATCGCCCGTAGCGATTTGCCGGTGCTGGTGGATTTTTGGGCCAGTTGGTGCGGCCCGTGCAAGGCGATGGCGCCGCAGTTTGCGCTGGCAGCGAAAGGCTGGAAGGGTAAGGTGCGATTTGCCAAACTGAATACCGAACAGCAACCAGGCCCGTCGGGGCAGTTTGGGATTCGCAGTATTCCCACGCTGATTCTGTTTCGCAACGGCCGCGAGCATGCTCGTCAGAGTGGTGGCATGAATCAGGCTCAGATTGATCAGTGGCTGGGCGCTCAGTTGAATTAGCCTGAATGCGTTCAGTCGTCCTGTTTATCCTGTTTGTCCTGTTTGTCGAGGGCTTCCTGCTCGGCCTTGCGTTTGCGCACCTTTTCCAGTTTGTCGCCAGACAGGCTCATGGTGCTAGACGTGTCACGCAGCATAAACAGGCTGCCTAGAATCAGCGCCAGCGAGGCGAGTAAGATAATCCATCCGATCGTTGGCATAGCAATTGTCCTCATATAGAAAGCCTAACTCCGATAATGAGCCTGTAATATGAAACAGGCCAGTACAGTGTTTGGCGGACATCACTTATCAGCCGGTCAATTTCCCGCCAACTTCCGTCTGTGCCCATGGCTACAGGGTTATGCGAGGCTGTCCCAAGGCTTCTCACAAGGTTATCCACAGCTTTTGTGGGTAAAAATTCCCGGCTCAGCCAAAGATAGAAACTCACTAAGGCTATTAGCTTATGCTTAGTTGCATCAGTTTACCTATCGGTTAATTTCCACCACAATCGGCGCCATTCAAAATCAGGAACCGGTTTATGGCACACGATTGTTCAGTTTTGTTGGGAGTCGGCCGATGAAAGCTTTGCTTCAGGGCTACCTCAATTCGTCATTGATTCTGCGCGTTAGCATTGCGTTGGTGTTGGGCATCGCTGTTGGGCTTATTGGTGGCCAGCCTGTGGCTGACTGGTTGGCACCGTTTGGCGAGTTGTTACTGCGTTTGCTGAAATTCCTGATTGTACCCATCGTGCTGTTCACTTTAATGGTGGGTATCAACCAGGCCAATATCGGCAGTATGGGGCGGGTCGGTCGAAAACTGATGCTGTACTACATTGCCTCTTCAGCGCTGGCGATTATTGTTGGGTTGGCCGTTGCAACCTGGCTTGAGCCCGGCAGTGGTATGACGCTGAATGAAAATGCGACCATAAAAGTTCCGGACAACCCGGGCTTTGCGGCGGTGTTGCTGAACATTATTCCAGATAATATTTTTACGGCTTTCACCGAATTGAATTTGCTGGGGATTATTTTCACCGCCATTGTATTCGGTATTGCGCTGTTGAAGCTGCGTGAGTCAGAACAGCACGCAGAGCTGGGCGAGCACCTTTATAAGGTGATTGAGGGGCTCAGTGAAATGACCCTGAAAGTGATGGCAGGGGTGTTGCAGTACGTGCCCATCGGGGTATTTGCGATTGTGGCGAAAACCGCCGGTGAGCAGGGCATAGAAACTATTATGGCCTTGGGCGATATGGTCGTGGTGCTGTACATCGCGCTGGCGGTTCAACTGGTGGCGTATTGCGTGATCATGCGCGGCTTTGGTATGAATGTGCGAGGGTTTTTCCGGGAAGCCAGAACGCCTATGGCGACGGCATTCGCTACCCAGAGCAGTTCTGGCACCTTGCCGCTGACCATTACCGCAGCCCGCAAGTTGAACATACCCCAGCGAATATACGGTTTCAGCTTGCCGTTAGGCGCCACCATTAATATGGACGGTGCCGCCATTCGCATCGCCATTTCCGCCGTGTTTGCCGCCAATGTGATGGGCGTTCCGCTGGACTTGATGGCCATGGCCGAGATTGTGCTGATTGGCACGCTTGCATCGATTGGCACCGCTGGCGTGCCAGGCGCCGGTATTGTGATGATTGCCACGGTGTTTGCACAGGTCGGTCTGCCGATTGAAACTGTGGCCCTGCTGGTGTCTATTGATGCCTTGGTGGGCATGGGCGCAACGGGGCTGAATGTGACCGGTGATCTGGTGGGGACTTCTATCATCGCGCGCTCGGAGAGCCGCTACGACACCTGACAGCGCTGCGGCCAATGAAAAGCGTTGGCGCCGCATTGGTACCTACAAAATCAAGGGAGTAAACATGGCGGAGCAACAGGTTGTTGTTATCACCGGTGCCAATCGTGGCATTGGTCTGGAGTTGGCGCGCCATTATGCGCGTGACGGCTGGCGCGTTATTGGCGTGTGTCGGGAATCTTCCGGTGAGCTGGAGGCGGTGGCCGCGCAGCTCATTGCCTCGGTAGACGTTACCTCGGATCAGGATGTGACACAGCTTGCAAAAGCCTTGAGCGCTGAGCGTATTGACCTTCTGATCAATAACGCCGGCTTGTTGCAGGAGAACGAACTGGGCTTTATTGACTTTGATTCCCTGCGGATACAGATGGAAGTGAACGCCTATGGCCCGTTGCGGGTAACCCAGGCGCTTATGTCACTCATTCCCGCAGGCGGGAAAGTAGCAAATATCAGCAGCGTGCTGGGTTCTATAGCTCGGAATGACTTTGGTTCGCGTTATGGGTATCGGGCATCAAAAGCGGCGTTAAATGCTTTCGGCAAGTCCCTTGCGGTAGACCTTAAACCGAGGGGCATCGCGGTCGCGCAGTTGCATCCGGGTTATGTGCAAACCGGCATGACCAAAGGCAGCGGCGAGATCACCACAAACGAGTCTGTAGAGGGCCTGACGGCGCGAATTGAGGCGCTGAATCTTCAGAACACCGGCTCGTTCTGGCACCAGAGGGGTGAAGTGCTGCCTTGGTGATGCCGAGCATAGAAGAGGTAAAAAAAGCCCAGCGGGACATCCCGCTGGGCTTTTTGCTGTTCGTAATCATGTGGGTGTGCTAACTCAGGCTGCTTTGGTGACCATTGCGCGACGGCCTGCAACAGCGCCAATGCCTAGGAGCATCAGCCAAATTACCGCCGGCTCGGGTACGGTGACTTTGTTGCCTGAAGCCAGCAGTGCAAAAGCTTCTAGTCCCAGGAACTTATGAGCTGCGGTGGTGGGGTGTATTTCGTCCCAGAACAGAAAATCATCGGAATTGGCGCATTCGTTTTCAAAAACGAAGAACGTCACTGAACGACATTGGTCTTCGGTGTTGGTGAAGCCATTCGCAGCGGGATTCTCAAGAATGGATCCGAATATACCGAAAACATCGAAGTAGAATATAGATGCGGAGGTAGTCGCGCTCAAACTAATCAGGCGCTGCTCCAGGCCCGCATTCCAGGCTTTACTGGCCAGTGTGGCGGCTGCGCTTGCAGCAGCGGAGCCAGCAAACTCGGGGATCGCGCCCAAATTTGGAAGGTTTGGTACCAGCAGCGTGCCCACGCCGTTGGCGACTAGCCGACTCATTACACCCACAAAGCTGTCCAGCTGGGCATTAATAGCGGCAATCGGGTCGGTTACGGTTGTCAGGGCGCGCATGTCATTGCCGCCGGCCCAAGTAATGTACAAGTCGCTTGCATTGGGACTGCTGCCAGCCAAGCGCGCGTCGTACTGGGCTTCTTGGTTCAGTATGCCAGCAGAAGGGCCTGCTGAGCTGTCTACAACGGCACCACCAAAGGCAAAGTTGTTGCCGCCGCCTTCCGAATTGGTGGCGCGCGATACGCCCAGTGAGTCGGCCAAGTATTCATGCCAGACAGGGCCATTGGAGAAGCGGCCATTGCTGCCGTAACCTGCTATGGTAGCAACCGGGCCAAAGCTACCACCAGGCACTCTGCTTCTCGTATTTCCGGTATCAGACAGACTGTCGCCTAGCACAAAAATGTCGTTAAACGAGAGTGGAACCGCCAGGGCCAGGCTACTGGTAAGCGTAATAGAGGCGGCGAAAATAGCGCGTTTAAACAGTGTAACAGTTCTGATATTTCTGCTCATGAAGCACACCTTTTTTGTTGTTGGGCGCGGACAAGTCATCCTGTTGTGACTCAGGATTGGGCTGCATCTGAAAACAAGCAAAAACAAAGCCGTGTGGCGAAGAGTGAATAGAAAACAAATAATTGGTGAGCGGGTTACTGATGGGTAGAAAAATTTCAGAATGAAGATGTAAAAAAAGCTGACGTTTTGGCGCCAGCTTTGTCTCAATGATTGTTAGTCTTCTTCTTCGTTGGCTTGTTGGCGATCGAGACGATCCCGTTCTTCTTCTTTCGCTGCGTCAATCACTTCCATTATTTCGCCCAGGTCCGCGCTGTGGGTGTCGTGAATAAAGCACCCGGTCAGTTTGCTGGCGGGGTGCAGGCGGCCACTTTCGTATAGCTCCCAGATTTCTTTGCCGTAATCGGTGTTCATCAGCTCCGGCGCGTACTTGCCAAAGTAACGGCGCATGTTGTCTACGTCGCGCTCCAGCATGCGCTCGGCGTTGTTGTTGCCAGAGGCGTTTACCGCCTGAGGTAGGTCGATAATTACGGGCCCCTGATCATCCAGCAGTACGTTGAACTCCGACAAGTCGCCGTGAATCAGTCCGGCGCTGAGCATGCGCACGACGTCGGCAATCACCTGCTGGTGGAAGTCCAGCGCCTGTTCGCGGGTCAGTTCAACGTCGTCCAGCCTAGGCGCGGCTTTGCCATCGGCATCGCTGATCAGTTCCATCAGCAATACCCCATCAACAAAGCCTGATGGCCGTGGCACCCGCACACCGGCATCCGCCAGGCGGTAAAGGGCGTCTACCTCGGCGTTCAGCCAGGCGTCTTCATGCTCTTTTTGGCCGTAGCGGGTTTTTTTACCCATGGCGCGGGCACGGCGACTGTTACGCACCTTGCGGCCTTCCTGGTATTCCACGGCTTGCTTGAAGCTGCGTTTCGACGCTTCTTTAAACACTTTGGCACAGCGGACATGGTCGCCACACTGCACCACGTATACCTGAGCTTCTTTGCCGCTCATGAGCTGATACAGCACGCTGTCTATCAGCCCGTCATCTAACAGGGATTGTAATCGTTTTGGTGTTTTCATAGGGCCGCAATGTTACATCAAATCGGTTTTGGTTGTGTTGATCTGTGAGAGCTACCAGCAAAGCGCTTCTGACGGTAGAATCACCCGGTCTGAATCCGCGCCGGCATTTGTTCGGCACCGGTTCGTTTATCCTGCTGTTTTGGAGCTTTGAAAATGCCTAGAGCAAGTGAAATCAAGAAAAACTCTGCTATCGAGTTTGAAGGTCGGGTGTATTTTGTCAAGGATATCGAGCGGTCTGTACCCCAAGGCCGAGCTGGCGGTAGCCTTTACCGCATGCGGTTGTACGATGTGGTTACCAACATCAAGAAAGACGAGACCTTCAAAGACGGCGATATGCTGAATCTGGCAGATTTGACCCGCCGTACTGCGTCTTTTTCTTATGCCGACGGCGAAGAATACGTGTTTATGGATACCGAAGATTACACACAGTATATGCTCAGCAAAGAAGCCATTGCCGAGGAGCTGCTGTTTGTGACCGAAGAAACCCAAGGCATCATGGTTGTGTTGATCAAAGATGCACCCGTAGCGCTGGCTTTGCCCCCCACGGTCGATTTTGAAATCGTGGACACAGCGCCTTCGGTGAAAGGTGGCTCTGCCACAGCCAGAACCAAACCAGCGACTATGGTCACAGGCTTGGTGATTCAGGTGCCTGAATACATTTCCACCGGCGATCGCATCAAAGTGAATGTGGAAGAGCGCAGGTTCATGGGGCGGGCGACCGCGGAGTAACAGGTATCTGCCTAGTAAGTCGTGCCAGGAGGGCGCAGCCGCTATGTTTGAAACACAATCTGAAGCAAAGCCTGAAATACGGTCTGAAACACGTAAAGCGTTTGTTGCTTTGGTTGACGGCGGCCAGATTGCGTCCATAGATTCAAACCGCGCCGCGGCGATAGCCGGTGTGTTTCCGGCGGGCCGGCAGTGGCTGCGCTTTTTAGACGTGTTGCTGTTGTGCCTGGGTGGCTTGGCGCTGGCCTTTTCCGTACTGCTTTTTGTAGCCTTCAACTGGAGTGAGCTGGGCCGACTGGCTCGTTTCGCGTTGGTCGAAGGAGCTTTACTGCTGGCGTTTGTGGGTTACTGGCTGGCCGGACGCGAAACCTTGGCTGGTAAGGTTGCGCTGCTTTTGACAGGTCTTCTGTTGGGCGGATTGCTGGCGCTGTTCGGGCAAACCTACCAGACCGGTGCCGATCCCTGGCAGCTGTTTTTTGTGTGGATGTTACTACTGACACCCTTTGCCCTGATTGGCCGATTTGCACCACTGTGGGTACTTTGGGCCGTTTTGGTCAACCTTGCGCTGACGTTGTACTTTCAGCCTAGTGACCGCTTTTCAACGGAGGCTTATGGGCAACTGTTGTGGGTTCAGTTTGCCGCGAACGGGTTTATGTTGTGTGCATGGGAGTGGCTAGTCGGCCGTGCGCCCTGGCTTAATAAGCGTTGGGCGGTGCGGTTGTTGGCAATGGCTACCTTAATGTCACTGACGCTGCGAGTCGTTGAAAGTGTGTTTTCTAGCAGCGATTTATGGCTTTCCGCGGCGGTGTTTCTATTGGCACTGGCGATTGTGTATGGGGTCTACCGCTATCAACGTCAGGATTTGTTTATGCTGACGCTCGCGGCGGTTTCGGTGATTGCGATTGTTGTCAGCCTGCTGGTTAAACATGTGGTGTGGAACTTCGACAACAGCGGGGGTGTATTACTGATGGCCGTAATGTTGATGGCTATGACTACGTTAGCTGTTAACTGGTTGCGGTCTGTTCACCGGGGATGGCAGGTATGAGCGCTGAACATCAACGGCTATGGATTAGCTTGCAACAGCAAGGCCTGGTAGAGGGGGCACCGCCAGCACCGGGAGAGGCAGGTTCGCCCTGGTACATCTTGGTGTTTATGGGCTTTTTTGGCTGGCTGGCGGCGCTGTTTTTGTTTTTGGCCATTGCGCTGCTGTTTTTCTTTGACCTGGAGCTGGATTGGTTTTTTGAAAGCCCGCTATTGCTGTGGACAATAGGGCTATTGTTGATTGGCGTTGCATTCTGGCTGCTGCGAAGTGCGGCTAGCGAGTTTGTAAGGCACATGGCGTTGGCGTTTAGCCTCGCAGGGCAGGGTTTTGTTGCCTGGGGCTCGTTTGGAGGCGCTGATGCTATAGGTGCCACGCTGTTGATTACTGGCTTTCAAATGCTTTTAGCGGTGTTTATGCCAGACTTTATCCACCGCGTTTTTTCAACTTGTGTGGCCGCACTTGGTTTGCTTGTATTTGTCGAGTTGCCCTTACTGAACGTGGTGGCGGGCGGTGTTGTGCTGGTTTTTACGGGCTGGGTGTGGCTGCATGAATTCCAGTTTCCGCGGATGTCGCCAGCGCTGCGGGCCTGGGGATATGGCGGCGGGCTGGCGCTGGTTGCCAGCAGAAGTGAGGTTGTGCTGGGTCTGAATTGGTCGGTGTCGAACGGAATGCTTGATACGCTGCCTACGATTTATGGCTGGTTGGCAACGCTGTTGGAAGGTCTGGCTGCTGTTTATATTGTGTACAGCGTATGCCAGCGCCTGAAGACAGCTGCTCGGGTTCAAATATTGGCCCTTTGTGCCCTGACAGCTCTGGTGTTAGTCAGCGCCGTCGCGCCGGGCTTGCTGGTGTGCATGATGGTCATCGTGCTGGGCCAAACCGGCAGCAACACCTTGCTGAAAGGCATCGGCATTGCGGGCTTATTGTTTTACGCCAGTGCTTTTTATTACCAGTTGCATGCAACCTTGATGGTTAAATCCCAGATTTTGTTAGCCACCGGTTTACTGCTGCTGGCCGTGCGCTGGCTGATGTTAAGACTGGTGAATGGCCAGGCGGGAGAGAACCCATGAAACAATGGTTAAGCCGCCGAATTATGGGTTTGCTTGCCTTGTTGGTCGCGTTGGTGATGGTGAACCTGTCGGTGTTCCAAAAAGAGCAGCAGTTGGCTCATGGCACGGTGGTTTATCTTGATTTAGCGCCGGTAGATCCGCGTTCGCTGATGCAAGGCGACTACATGACCCTGAGCTTCGCTATCGGCCAGGAAATTCGCCGTGCCTTTGGACACAGCGCGCAGGCATTTTTAACGGCGAAGACGTCAACCCTCTACGTTATTGTTACCCTCGACAGCCAGAACAGGGCGAGCTTCAAAACGCTTTTCAACGGACAAGATTTGGCCCCGGAAGAGTTGTTGCTGCGCTACCGGATACGCCATGACATCGTGCACTTCGCCACCAACGCATTCTTTTTTCAGGAGGGCGATGCTGAATATTACGAGGCCGCCAGGTACGGTCAGTTTCGGGTGAACGAACAAGGCGAACCCTTGCTGGTGGCCCTATATAGCGACGAGTTAAAGCAGCTGGGCCCACCCGAAAAAACAGATCTTTGAACGCGAAAATGTTTAAACGTGGTGGATAATACGAAATCAGGTGTGTACGGTGGTCGGCTAATTTTCGAAACTGGTTGATAAATGTCTTCAAGCACGGCAAGCACTACCGATAGCCTCCGTTCCACCTCCTCTGATTCTTCCCCCGCTGGCTCCGCAGACGCCCACCGCTTTGGTGATCCTGTTGTACTGGTTCTCACCATTGGCTTTATATTGCTGTTCGTAGGCTGGTCGCTGATGGATGCCGACAGTCTTGCTGCCGTGATTGACGTGGGCTTCGCCTGGACGGCCAAGTATATGGGCACCTTTTTTCAGTTGTTGCTGTTACTGACCTTCTTCATTGCGATGGGTGTGGCCGTTAGCCGCGCTGGTGCCGCCCGCCTGGGCGGTATGGAAAAGCCTGAATTCAGCACCTTCCGCTGGCTGTCGATGATTCTATGTACTCTGCTGGCGGGTGGTGGTGTGTTTTTTGCTGCTGGCGAGCCGGTGTATCACTTTGTGGTAACGCCACCGGCGTTTGACACCGAAGCCGGCACGGCACAAGCCGTTGCGCCGGCCATGGCTCAAGCGTTTATGCACTGGGGGTTTTTAGCCTGGAGCGTACTCGGGTCGTTAACCGCGATGGTTCTGGCTCACGCCCACTATGTTCAGGGCAAACCACTACAGCCGCGTACCTTGCTGTACCCGGTGTTTGGTGAGCGCATTATGAGCAGCTGGTTAGGCGGCGTTGTTGACGCCATGTGCGTCATCGCGGTGGTTGCCGGTACCGTCGGCCCCATTGGCTTTTTGGCCACACAGATGAGTTTCGGCCTGCATGAATTGTTCGGCGTGGCAGACGAATTCAGCACCCAATTGGTCATTCTTGGCCTGCTGGCCGCTGTTTACGTGGCCTCGGCGGTCAGTGGTATTCACCGTGGTATTCAGTTGCTGAGCCGGTTCAATGTCATTTTAGCACTGGTCATCGGTGCGGTGATCTTCGCGTTTGGCCCCACCTTGTTTTTAGTCAATACCTATATGGCGTCTATGGGCGAGTATCTGACGTCGTTCTTCGCTATGGCCACCATGACCAGTGAAACGGCGCCCGAATGGTGGATGAAATGGTGGACGGTATTTTTCTTTGCCTGGTTTATTGGCTACACCCCACTGATGTCGATTTTTGTGGCGCGTATTTCTCGCGGTCGCACCATTCGCCAAACTATTTTGGCGGTATCCATTCTGGCACCGATCGCCACCACCATCTGGTTTACCCTGCTGGGTGGTTCGGGTGTTTATTACCAGCTCACGGGTGTGTTTGACCTAACCGAAGCGCTGAACGCGTTCCGTTTTGATCAAGCCACACTAACGGTTGCCAAGAACTTACCCGGCGGCGTAATGATGGCCGCAGCCGTGCTACTGTTGACCACCATTTTCGTGGCCACCACCGGCGACTCCATGAGCTATGCCATTGCCACCGTAGGCGCAGGCCACGATGAACCGCACTACGCCATTCGCGCCTTTTGGGGCGGAGCCATGGCTGTTATGGCGGCGATTCTGTTGTACATGGGTGCCGGCCAGATTGGTGTGTTGCAGCAGTTTATTGTGCTAACCGCCATTCCGGTGTCGCTGATTATTCTGCCATCGCTGTGGACAGGCCCGCAGGCTGCGTTTGCCATGGCGCGGGCGCAGAAGCTGATATAGCAGGCGGGTGTTCCGTCTGGCGTTGTAGAGTTATCTACAAAGAGCTAAGGCCGGGCGGGGCGTGTTCAGGCCGTTAGGCGCTGCATTCGGTAGCGTCTTTCCGGCCGGCCAACACTGCCATAGGTCACTTCGGCCACCAGGGTTCTGGTTCCGGTCATATATTCGAGATAGCGTCTGGCTGTGGTGCGCGATGCACCCATGACGCCGCCCACTTCCTCTGCACTCCAGGGCTTGCCGTCGGCAACGACCTCACGAATCCGGTCTAGCGTAAGCACATCAATGCCTTTGGGCAGTCGGTGATGGTTGTCGTTGCCATTTTCGCCGCTGTTGCGCGGGAGCAGAGCGTCTACTTCGTCCTGTCCTAAATGCTTCAGTGCCGACAGTCGTTCAGCATGATCACAGAAGCGTTTAATGGCTTCTTCCAGGCGTTCGAATACCAAGGGTTTCAGGATGTAATCAAACACGCCACCGCGCAGGGCGGTCCGCAATGTTTCTACTTCTTTGGCGGCGGTGATCAGGATCACGTCGCTGCTGCTATTACTGGCGCGTAGCTCACGTAGTAAATCTAATCCGTTGCCGTCGGGGAAATACACGTCGAGCAGTATCAGGTCAGGCTTTAATACGTCGGCCTGTTCGCGGGCATCGGCCAGGGTATGGGCAATGCCGCAAAGTTCTACCTGCTTTAACCGCTGGATAAAGCGGCGCTGGATTTCCGCAATCTGGCGGTCGTCTTCAGCAATCAGCAGTCGGATGGGGGGCAAGGTTGGCTCCTTCCGGTGGGTGTTTTTGGTAAATATAAGGTGAAGCGGCTGCCGCCAGCGGCTTTCAGGTTTTCCACCGTCACCGAGCCACCCCAGCTGTCCAGAAACTGGCGCACCAGATGCAGGCCAAAGCCGTGATGGGTGCCTGTTTTGCTGGTAACACCCTTTTCAAACATTCGGTTCTGAACGTCCAGAGGAATGCCCGGGCCTTGGTCTTCCACCTCGAATATCAGCTCTTGGCCAAGATCGGTCATCGACAGCTGTACCCGGCCATTGGCACCGGTATGTCGACGAGTGGCTTCCAGCGCGTTATCAATCAGGTTGCCGAGCACGCTGACCAGTTGTTCTCGCGGTAAATTGTGCGGCAGGTCCGTCATCTGGCTATCCGGGTCTATGTCCAGATGTAAGCCCATTTCCCGGGCACGGTTGTGTTTGCCCAATAGGCAACCGGCAATGATGGGGTCAGGCACGGCTTCCAGCAGCAAATGAATCAGTGCCTGATGGCTGCTGACTTCGCTGCCAATAAGCCCCAGAGCGTCTTTGTAGGCACCCAGCTGTATCAGCCCTGCGATGGTGTGCAGCTTGTTGGAGTACTCGTGGGTTTGGCTGCGCAGAGTATCGGCGTATTGCTGGATGCGGGTGAGCTGCTGGCTGACTTGATCCAGCTCGTTCCGCAAACGGAAGCTGGACACCACGCCGATTATGTCGGTGCCTTGGCGCATTGGCAGCCTGTTGACCACCATCTGGCGGTTGCGCAGCCACACTTCGCGGTCGAATTCTGGCGTGCCGGTGGCCAGAACGGACATTAAACCGCTCTCCGGCAGTATCTCGTGAATTGGGCGCCCTAACACCGGCATCTCGGTATCAAGCCCAAGAGTGAGCAGAGCCGCACGATTCACCGTGGTGATAATGCCGTCGCGGTTAATGGCAATAATGCCTTCACGCACCGATTGCAGCGTAGCGTTGCGCTCTTGGAACAGACCGGCGATTTCCTCCGGTTCCAGGCCAAAAATAGCGCGCTTGAAACGACTGGCAATCACCACCGCCGCCAGAATGCTAATCAGTAAAACCACCCCCAGAACCCCGTACAGGACAAAATTGTATCGCTGCACGGTGGTCTCTACCTGGCTTACGCTGTAGCCCACCGACACGATTCCAATAATCGCGCCACTGTCTGGTTCAAACACCGGCGCTTTGCCTCGCATGGATTCGCCCAGGTTGCCGAGCGCACGGGCGACATAGCCCTTTCCCTCCACCAGTGCGCGGCGGCCATAATCGCCTTCGTCGTCGGCCATGGAGCGCCCGATGCGCTCGGGTAAAGGGTGCGCCAGGCGAATGGCGTCGTGATCGCCAATCACAATAAACAGGGCTTCGTTTGTTTGGGCCAGGGTGTGGGTGAGGGTGTTGAGATCGTCAAGATTCCGCTGCTGTATACCGCGGATAACCGCAGGGCTGGCGGCAATGGTTTTGGCGACCATCAAGGCCCGTTGGCCAATCTCGTTGTAAAGGGATTCGCTGAGGTAATAACCGGCAAACACGCCAATAAACACGGTCTGTAGAACACTTACCAGACCCAGGGTGAGAATCATGCGGGTTTTAAGTTTAGTGCGTCGCTTTACAGGCATAGACGTCCGTCAGCTTAGTCCATCGGCGCTGCGCGCCCGAATTCTTCAGGTTAAAACACCGTAACCGGTTTTGCTCGTGAACTTAATGCACAAAATGAACGTTAGTTTTTATATATCCGTTACGCCCGCAAGCTTCAGCAATTACGGATTGCCTTCTATGGTGCTTAGTGAAACAACAAAAAGGTGATGTGTATGTTTATTAAAAGAGCAATAACACTCGCGGCGGCGGCCGCTTTTAGTATGTCTGCCATGGCCTGGCAGCCCAGCGGAAAAGTAGAGTGCCTGGCTCCGGCTGACCCGGGCGGCGGCTGGGATTTCACCTGCCGCAGTGTTGGCAACGTTATGCAGCAGCTTAAGCTGGTAGAAGGCTCTGTACAAACCGTCAACATGGCTGGCGCCGGCGGCGGCGTGGCTTATGCCCACACGGTTAGCAAGCGTAAAAACGACGACAAGCTGATTGTTGCAGCGTCTACCGCGACCACCACACGCTTGGCACAGAAGCAGTTTCCGAGTATGGACGCGTCCATGGTGAAGTGGATCGGCGCTTTGGGAGCCGACTACGGCATTATCGCCGTGAGCAAAGATTCCGAGTACCAAAACCTCAACCAGTTGATGGACGCGTTGAAAAAAGACCCGCGCGCGGTGAAGTTTGCTGGCGGCAGTGCTCGCGGCGGTTGGGACCACTTGAAAGTGCTGATTGCAGCAAAAGCGGCGGGTGCCGACAAGCTGCCTTCTATTCCTTATCTGTCTTATAACAACGGCGGCGAAGCCATGACTCAGGTAGTGGGTGGCCAGGTGGATGCCTTTACCGGTGACGTATCTGAAGCGACCGGCTTTATGGAATCGGGCGATTTGCGCGTACTGGCGGTGCTTTCCGAAGAACGTCTGCCGGGCAAATTTGGCAACATCCCTACGGCCCGCGAACAGGGTATTGATGCACTTGGCCCCAACTGGCGCGGGTTTTATATGCCCAAAGACACCTCGAAAGAAGCTCAGCAATACTGGGTAGAAGCGATGGACACTATTTACGCCAGCGAAGAGTGGAAAGCCGTGATGAAAAGCAACGGTCTGATTCCGTTTCATCCCAAGGCCGGCGAGTTTGAAAGCTTTGTAACCAACCAGGTGCAGGACATTGAAAACCTGTCCCGGGAAATCGGTCTACTAAAATGACCGGCATGGGCGACCGTATTCTGGGCTTGTGCCTGCTGGTAGTGGCGGTTGCCTATGGCTGGGTAGCACAGCAATGGCCTGAACCCTTCGGCGGTGCCGAGGGCGTAGGGCCAGAAACTTTTCCCACCATTCTGGCGATTGTGCTGGTGGTGGGCAGCCTGTACCTGATGATCAAACCAGACGCCGATGCCAAATGGCCGGTGGGAAAGTCCGCTTTGGAACTGGTGATTTCCATCATTGTGCTGGTGGTTTATGCACTGCTGCTTGAGCCATTGGGCTTTATCATATCCACCACGTTGGCTGTCGGCGTCTTAAGCTGGCGCATGGGTGCGCCGCCACGGCGGGCATTTGTGACCGGTTTAATCAGTGCCGTTGTGGTGTTTGGATTGTTCAACTATGGCTTGTCGCTAAGCCTGCCTAACGGCCTGCTGGGAGGCTTCTGACCATGGAAACTATTGGCTTTCTGATGGACGGGTTTGCGGTGGCGCTAACGCCGTACAACCTGATGTTTGCATTGTTCGGCGCCTTTGTCGGCACCCTGATTGGTTGCTTGCCAGGCCTGGGCCCGGCTAACGGCGTTGCCATTCTTATTCCGCTGGCCTTCACCTTGGGGTTGCCACCGGAAACGGCGATGATTCTGCTGACCTCGGTTTATGCCGGTGCTATGTACGGCGGGCGAATTTCGTCCATCCTGCTAAACATACCGGGCGACGAGCCAGCCATGATGACCTGCCTGGACGGTTATCCCATGGCGCAACAAGGCCGTGCGGCAGATGCTTTGGCCATTTCAGCGATTGCGTCCTTCGCGGGGAGTCTGATCGGCACGATAGGGCTGATCATATTGGCACCGGTGCTGGCGCGATTCGCACTGACCTTCGGGCCGGTGGAATATTTCGCTCTTTTTTTGCTGGCGTTCGCCACTCTTGGCGGCATAACCGGCAAAAATCCGATGAAAACGGTGATTGCTGCAGCGCTTGGCATCATGATTTCTACCGTGGGTATCGACATATCTACTGGCACCCAGCGTTATACCGCCGGTGTGCTGGAGCTGTATGAAGGTATCGACTTCATATTGGCGATTGTTGGGCTGTTCGCCATATCTGAGCTGTTGTTTTTTGTTGAAGCACGAATGGGCAAAGGCCGCAGCAAAGTGAAGGTGGGGAAACTGACGCTGAGCTTCAAAGAAATTGTGTCGACTATTCCCACCCAACTGCGCGGTGGTGTGCTGGGTTTTATTGCCGGTGTGTTGCCGGGGGCGGGTGCGTCTTTGGGTAGCTTTATCAGCTACACCCTTGAAAAGTCGGTGATCGGCAAAAAAGGTCGCTTTGGCGAAGGTGACATTCGCGGTGTTGTGGCGCCAGAAGCGGGCAACAACGGTGCGGCATCGGGCGCTTTGGTACCCATGTTGACCTTAGGGGTACCGGGTAGTGGCACCACGGCGGTGTTGCTAGCCATGCTGATTTCCCTGAATATCACGCCAGGGCCGTTAATGTTTACCCAGAACGCCGACATTGTGTGGGGAGTGATCGCAGCGCTGTTGATTGGCAACGTATTGCTGCTGATACTGAACATTCCGATGATTGGCGTGTTTGTTCGGTTGCTGTCGGTACCGCCTATGTATCTACTGCCGATTGTTACCATGGTAGCGTTTGTGGGTATTTACTCCATTAGCCACAGCACCTTTGATCTGTACTTCATGATTGTGTTTGGAGTTGGCGGGTTTATTCTGCGCAAACTGGAAATTCCCATGGTTCCCATTATTCTAGGCCTGCTGTTGGGGCCAGAAATGGAAAAGAACCTGGGTCACGCGTTGATATTGTCTGACGGAGACTGGATGACACTCTGGTCTAGCCCTTTGGCCATTGGTTTGTGGCTGGTTGCTGGTTTGGGCCTGGTGCTGCCAACGCTGGTCGGGCCAATATTACGCCGGCGCATGCGTTCTTCCATCAAGGAGGGCCCAGTGAGCGATTAAACGCTCTGGTAAGCCGCCACGGCGGATAAATTACGTAGGTTGCACCGGGCTTTGCCCGGTGTTTTTTATTGAAAAACCGTTACACTCGAACGAATTTGTTCCTACCGCTCAGGACGTTATGTCAGATCTTTCTCTAATTCAGTACGGTTTGATTGCGCTAATCTTCATTTGGAGCGGTTTTGTACGCTCCGGATTGGGCTTCGGTGGGGCTGTATTGTCGTTGCCGTTTTTGCTGCTGGTAAAAGACGCCCCACTGGTTTTTTTGCCGATCATAGCCGTTCACCTGTTGGTGTTTTCATCACTCACCATTTGGATGAACAACCGCCGCAATCAAAGCTATAAGGGCGATAAAAGCGGCCAGACATTAACCGGCTTTGGGCCGGATGCAGCTGTAACAGCGCGGGAAAGCACGGTAGAGAGCACGGTGGATTGGCCTTACCTGTGGCGTATGCTCCGCATTATGATAGTACCCAAACTGATTGGCGTGTTTGGGCTGTTCACGCTGCCAGCGAATGTGCTTAGCTCCATCATATTTGTGATTGTTGCGATTTATTCGGTGTCTTATATCCTCAACCGGCCTTTTCGCAGCAACAGCAAAGCGGTGGACGTGGGTTTGCTGATGGCCGGTGGTTACATCAGCGGTACCTCGCTGATCGGCGCACCGTTGATTATTGCGGTAGCGGCGCAGCATCTGCCCCGGGAAAAGCTGCGCGACACCTTGTTTGGTCTCTGGTTTATTCTAGTGCTGATCAAACTGGCTGCGTTTATCTGGGTTGGGCTGGATCTGCAGCTGATTCACCATCTGTGGCTGTTGCCCTGCGCTGCCATCGGTCACGTTATAGGGCTGCGCTTTCACGACCGTATTTTGAAAGCTGAAACGCCTGTGTTTTTCCGCCTGCTGGGCATTGTGCTGTTCATCGTTAGCAGTGTGGGCATTGTCAGCGTGTTGCTGTAGCGGCGTTATGCCGGGAAATTTATGTGCAGCGTCGCTGCAAACGTTTAAGGATGGTTATGTCGGTTTTGAATTTGGCGTTGTTGTCGGTGTTTCTGCCCACCTTTTTTGTGGTGTCTATCACCCCCGGCATGTGCATGACCCTAGCTTTGTCGCTGGGCATTACTGTGGGTGTGCGCAGGGCGCTGTGGATGATGATCGGCGAACTGCTGGGCGTTGGTATTGTGGCCATCGCGTCTGCTGTAGGCGTGGCTACATTTATGCTGGGTTATCCCACCGTGTTTGAAGTTGCCAAAGTCGCGGGGGGTGCCTATTTGATATGGTTGGGCGTACAACTATGGCGTTCCCGCGGCAAAATGGCGATGCCGGAAGAAGGCGCGATATTGCCGAGCAGCACCCGCTGGCAGTTGGCCACGCAGGGTTTTATAACCGCCATTGCCAACCCTAAAGGCTGGGCGTTTCTGGTGGTTTTGCTGCCGCCGTTTATAGATAGCTCATTGCCAATAGTACCGCAGCTTACGGCCCTGATACTGATTATTCTGAGCATGGAATTTTTGTGCTTGTTGCTGTATGCCAATGGCGGCCGTACCTTGCGCCGGGCTCTGCGCAGTGGTGATAAAGTCCGGCTGGCCAATCGAATTTCAGGCAGTCTGATGATGCTGGTGGGTGTTTGGCTGGCTTTGGGCTGAGTAAGCTGAACGGGTTAAAAGAACTCTGGGCTTTGAGCGAGTTTTGAAAAAGCGCGTTAAAGCGCGGCGTAACGGCGGTACAGAATACCCACCCGTTTTACGTAAGCCCGAGTTTCTGCGTAGGGCGGAATGCCATTGTGGCGGCTAACGGCTCCGGGGCCGGCGTTGTAGGCTGCGGTGGCCAGCTTGGTGTCGCCCCGAAAGCGAGCCAGCATTTGCGCCAGATAATTTGCACCACCGCGAATGTTGTCTTCGGCAACCATGGCGTTAACCACCCCCAGCTCGTTTGCAGTGGCGGGCATTAGCTGCATAAGCCCCTGTGCCCCTTTGGGTGACAGCGCCCTAGGATTGAATGCCGATTCGGCGTGAATAACGGCGCGAACGAGGGCCGGATCTACATTGAACTCTTTGGCCGCCGTCTCGATCTGTTCATTGTAGCGGGATGCAAACAGCGGCGTGGTGTCCCAATTTACCGTAGACGAAGGATCACAGGCAAAACAGTGGAAGCGAATCACTGAAAACTTTGCGTTCGCCGGGCGTTCACCGCTGTAGGACACCACGCCGTATTTGTCTTGATAACGGTACACCGTGGCTGCACCATCCGACGCCAGCGGGCTGTCGCTTTTTACATTGGAAAATTCCACGCTGCCGTCGCTGTGCACAATACGCTTGATGGTGTCGCCACAGGCCGCGCTGCTGGCAAATGCCAGAAAAAATGCGAGAAGCGGAGAGCAAAACGTGTGGGCGTATTTCATAGCCATGAACTATATCGCTTCAACAAGGTTTATTCCTTAAGTGTAATACCGATTCAGCCCTTCAATCTCTGAACCCGTCAGCATTCTGAAGTGACCCTCGGCCAAATCGCTGTTTAATTGCAAGTGGCCAATCTGTTCACGGTGTAGCGCAATGACCCGATTGCCTTCGGCGTGGAACATGCGCTTCACCTGGTGATAACGGCCTTCATAAATAGTCAGCCGTGCCAGTGTTGGTTCCAGCAATTCAAGAATTGCGGGGGCTGTGGTGAGCTGCTCGTATTCGAACCAGATACCCTCAGCAAAGCGCTGCGGCGTGTCTGGCCCAATCGGGTAGGCGGTTGCTACCCGATAAACCTTGGCAATACCCATGCCGGGCAGCGTTAATTGCCGTGACCAGGTGCCGTCATTGGTCAGTATCATCAGGCCGGTAGTGGCGCGATCCAGCCGACCGGCAATGTGCAGGCCTTGGCCTAAAGCGGAAGGTAACAATTGCAGAACCGTAGGGTGCGTATCATCTTCGGTAGCGCTAAGATAACCAGCCGGTTTATTCAGCATAATATAGTGGGCACAATGGCCCTGCTGTAAGGTTTGTCCGTTGACACTGACCGCCGCAAATTCGTCCACATCGGCGCCTGCCGTTCGGCAGCTCAAGTCGTTAACGTACACTTGGCCGGTAGCAATCAGCCAATTCGCTTGTTTGCGGCTTATATCGGGTTGGTTGCTAACAATACGGGAAAGTTTCATGGCGCTCATGGTATAGACTGTAACAACCGGCGCGAAGCCGGACACCTGACATTATACGAGGAAATTACATGGCATTCTCTGCAGATCACCTGGCTGAGCTGAATCTTTTAACCCAGTTCGATTCATCGTCCGCCCAGGAAGGTATCAAAGTACATCGCAATGAGGCCGACCCAGAGCTGGTTTCGGCGGCAGAGCGCTTGTTCAGTAAAGGTCTGATTACCCGCGACGACGGCGGCTACCTGACCGCATTGGGTAGCGAAGCGATCGAGCAGGCGCAAATGTTGCTCGCGATACTGAGCAGCAAATAATCCGTTAATCTCTGATTTTACTGATCATAGATCCTGCACTTCGGGCTGCGCCACGGGCGTAGGGCCCGAGGTTTCTTTATTGCCTGTTTCACAGCGGAGAGCTCAGTGCCCGAACAGACTAAAGGCGTTTGGTATGGCGTGTGCGCTTACACTATTTGGGGTTCATTCCCGCTATTTTTTGCGCTGTTTCAGGGCGTGCCGGCGCTTGAGATTCTGGTGCATCGAATTATCTGGTCCTGTGTGTTTCTGGCCATCCTGATTTCCGGGTTAAGGCGCTGGCAACCTGTAAAAGACGCTTTTGCCAGTCCGCGACAACTTTGGCGGGTGTTGGGCTGCGCGCTGCTTATTGCGCTTAACTGGGGCGTGTACATATACGCCGTTGAAACCCGCCACGTGTTGCAGGCCAGCCTCGGCTATTTTCTGACGCCGCTGGTGAATGTCGCCTTGGGCATGCTGGTGTTGCGTGAACAGATGGGACGTTGGCAAATGGCAGCGGTCGCTATCGCCGGCGTTGGCATTGCGCTTCAGTTGTTCATGTTGGGGGAGCTGCCTTGGATCACTTTGGTATTGGCAGTCAGTTTTGGCGTGTATGGCCTTTTACGTAAACAGATTAAATTAGACGGTTTATCCGGTTTATTCGTGGAAACCCTCCTGCTACTGCCCTTGGGCTTAATGACCTTTGGCTGGCTGGCGACATCGGGCGCTTCGAACTTTACCCGGGATTTGCCCACGGGCAGTTTGTTGATGGCCAGCGGCGTGTTGACGGCCATTCCCCTGCTGCTATTCGCCGGCGCCGCGCGACGCCTGAGGTTAGCAACTGTTGGCTTTCTGATGTACATAAACCCGACGTTGCAGTTCGTAATCGCCCTGTTGGTTTTCAACGAGCCTTTAAGCCCTATTCAGTTAACAAGTTTCATGGTGATCTGGCTGGCGCTGATTGTGTACAGTATTTCCTCGTGGCAAGGCAGGGTGCGAAGGGCGGTATGAGCCTGCAGTTACAAGATCGTGGCGCCCATAGGGCGGCTATTGGCTCACCCAGCGCTGCCTGTGCGTTATTTGCCATCCCTGCTTCGCAGGGCAAATGCTGAGCGAGCTTCAGTTGCGTATTCAGTTTGCCACTAACTTGATTAGGGCGGAGCGGCAACGCTGGTTCAATGTGGGCTTAAAAGCCCATAAATCCAAAATAGCTGGACAGGAAAAACGCGGTTGAGCCAATCATTATGAAGGCCCAAGCGGCCGTGGTGTAAGACGCTCTGCGTGAAAGTCTCATGGCGATTTCTTCCTTTTATTATAGTTGATTCTAGTTATGCACTTTGTCAGTCACTATAGACTATGGCACGCGACTGGGTCTCATGGTTGCTTTATTTCAATTGGGTTTTCGATTAATAAATTCCATCCGCAAAAAACGCCGGGAGCTTAGCGCTTGCCGGCGTTTTTTTGATTTTCAGGTTGGCTTAGTGGCCGCCCTGCACCTGGCCGATGTCGTTAGCCACAGCCACCGCTCTTTTGTTCCAAGAGCGAAATTTGCGTGCGATTGCCTGAATCATGAGACGGCTGGCTTCACGCGTGTACTGGCTTCGGACAGCGCCACTGTTGTGGAGGATGGATGATGGCAACTGGTGAACGGTTGCGACTGGCTTAGTGACCATAATGCTTTCCTCCTTAAAGAAATTTCTCAACAGTGAGTGTCGGGTGTTTGCCGAATATATTGCTAACTATATATATTCATATTCGCAGTATAAATACGTTATAATCCCTATCCACGTTGCAAATATGCAGTGATTTATGGATTGGGACTATCTACGATACGTACGCGCTTTGGCAATAGGTGGAACGCTCGCCAAAGCCGGAGAAATACTGGGTGTGCACCAAACCACGGTGTTGCGTCGACTTGACCATATGGAAGAGGCCCTGGCAGTTCGATTCTTCGAGCGCAGCCGCGAAGGTTTGAAGCTGACGGCGGCCGGTGAGATGGCTTTTTACGAGGCTGAAAAACTGGCGGCAGAAATAGAAAACCTGGAGCGCAAACTGCGCCAGGAAACAACGGCGCTTGAGGGCAAAATACGCATCGCCACCCCGGACACGCTGATGACTGAGCTGTTAGCGCCGATTCTGGCAAGCCTGCTTATAAAGTACCCAGACATCGAACTGGAAATTCTGACCGACAACGACGTCAGCAATCTGAGCCATCGCGAAGCCGATCTGACCCTGCGCCCGGAAAACAAACCCCAGGCGACATGGGAGGGTGAGCGCATTGCGGCGATGCAATACGCTGTGTATGCCACCCCGGGATACTGTCGCCGTAACCGCGGTTTCGATATCGACCAGCGGCCGGAACAGTTGCGCTGGATTATCCCCGATGAAACTTTCAGCCTGCTGGCTACCGGGCGCTGGTATCGTCGCCACCTGAAACATGCAACCTCGGTAATTCGTTGTAATAGCTTGCAGGCAATGGTGGCGCTGGCCCGCAGCGGCGCGGGGGTGGCTGTATTGCCCTGCTATCTAGGTGAAGACGCTCGTGAATTGCGGCGCCTGTCGGAGCCGCTGGAAGGTGAAAGTGTGGATTTATGGCTACACGTGAATCAGGACACCCAGCAAATGGCTCGGGTGCGGCTGGTAATGGCTTTTTTGGTATCCCGCTTGCGAGCTCTTGAGGCTAGCCTGGAGTTCAGCACCACGTATTAGTGCTCGTTGCGGAGTGCCGCACGGCGATTAACCCTACCAAACTGTCATCCGCTCGCGCAGGGATTTACTTGCCGCGTGGGCGCTGGTCGTGTCATAAACAGCCCACATTATCTTTGGATGGCGGCATGTATGATGGGCGGTAACAAAATTTGTGTTTTCCTGATGTCTGCGGCACTGCTAGGTAGCCCTGCGTTTACTGTTGCGGCAACGTCACCCGCTGCAAAACAGCAGCAGACGGTGGACGCCAGGCAAGTGCTCAGAGCCTCGCCAATGGACGACATTATTGCTCAGTACCCCACCATGATGAGTCAGGGCATACGCGATGGCCTTAAGCAGACGGGGCAGGTTCCGCCGATGGTCGCCGATGCGGTTGGGTATGTGGTTAGCAACAGTTTTAATTCGCAGAAAATAGAGCAGCAGGTGGCAGGCCGCCTGCAGGCTGAGTTGAGTAATGGGCAGTTGCAAGCTGTGGCTGACTGGTACAACACGCCCGTTGCGCAAAAAATCTCAAGAGCCGAAGTCGCCGCGTTAGCACCGGTGGTGTGGCCGCAAATTAGCGCTCAGGCTGGCCAGCTGGCCCAAAGATTCGGTAATACCGATCGTGCCAAGAGTTTTGTGCGTTTTAACCGCGCTTCGCGCGCAACTCAAAGCGCTGTCGATACCACCATTGCGGTGCAGCTTGGATTAGCGTCTACCATGGCAGCGTTCAGCAGTGATTCAGCGAACTTCGAAACTCTTCAAAAGCGTATAGAAAGCCAGCGTCCAGCTTTGAAAGGGGTTGTGGAGCAACAGGTGTTTAACAGTTACCTGTATGCCTACCAGGATATCAGTGGTGCGGAAATGGAGCAGTATCTACGCTTTCTGGAAAGCGACGCTGGCGCGGCTTTTACCCGCGTGGTATCCAGTGGTGTGAAGCAAGCGGTTATTGAGCCGGTAGAGAGCATTGGCGAGCAGTTGAGCCAGTTTTTAGCACCCTAGGCCACTACGAAATAGTCGTTATGTTAGAGCGTCGTTTGTACTAAACGCCCGGCGAGCCATGAGCGATTCGCCGGGCGAGAAGATCAGCCGCGGCTGGTCACTTCTAGCAGGTGATAGCCGAACTGGGTTTTTACCGGGCCCTGCACGGTGTTCAGGTCAGCGCTAAAAACCACGGTGTCGAATTCTGGAACCATCTGGCCGGGGCCGAAGGAGCCCAGGTCGCCGCCGTTGCGGCCAGACGGACAAGATGAGTGCTTCTTGGCGACTTCGGCAAAATCCTGCCCGCCTTCAATGTCTTTTTTCAGTTCTTCACACTTTGTTTCGGTGTCCACCAGAATGTGACGCGCTGTTGCTTGTGCCATGCTTTGCTTCCTCAAATGATTTTGTGTGTTTAAAGACGACGGGCGAATGCTGCCCGCCATGGCGGCCTCTGGCAAGAGCTTTTTGTCAGTGTTAATGCTGGCTGACCATTTTGTGCGCAATCCTGTACAATACGTCGTCTATTTTCAGCCACTCCGGATTCACTGGTGAATTGCCGGAACCGGCCTTACGTCTACAGGTTGCTGCCTTGATCGCTACTGCTAACATTACGATGCAATTCGGGGCTAAGCCCCTGTTCGAAAACGTCTCAGCCAAATTTGGTAACGGCAATCGCTATGGCCTGATTGGTGCCAACGGTTGTGGAAAGTCGACGCTAATGAAAATTATGGGTGGCGATCTGGAGCCGTCCTCCGGGCATATTATGCTCGATCCTAATATTCGCCTGGGTAAGTTACACCAGGACCAGTTCGCCTACGAGAACTCCACGGTGATTGACACCGTGATCATGGGTCACGAAGAATTGTGGACGGTGAAGAAAGAGCGCGACCGTATTTATTCGCTGCCAGAGATGACCGAAGACGATGGTATGGCCGTGGCGGATCTGGAAGTGCAATTTGCCGAGATGGACGGTTATACCTCGGAATCCCGCGCGGGTGAGTTATTGCTGGGCCTGGACATTCCTCTGGACCAGCACGATGGCCCGATGAGTGCACTGGCGCCCGGCTGGAAGCTGCGGGTTTTGCTGGCCCAAGCACTGTTTTCAAATCCGGATGTGTTGTTGCTGGACGAGCCCACTAACCACTTGGACATTAACACCATCCGTTGGCTGGAAAGCATTCTGGTGGCGCGCAACAGCACCATGATTATTATTTCGCACGACCGCCACTTTCTGAACAGCGTGTGCACCCACATGGCGGATCTGGATTACGGTGAGTTGCGCTTGTTCCCGGGTAACTACGATGAGTACATGACCGCTGCCACCCAGGCCCGCGAGCGCATGCTGTCAGAAAACGCCAAGAAAAAGACCCAAATTGCCGAGCTTCAGCAATTTGTTAGTCGTTTTTCGGCCAACGCCTCTAAAGCCAAACAAGCCACTTCGCGGGCGCGCCAGATCGACAAGATTCAACTGGACGATGTAAAACCGTCCAGCCGTGTCAGCCCGTTTATCCGTTTTGAATCGGGTAAGAAGATTCACCGCCAAGCGTTAACGCTGAAGGAACTGACCAAGGGTTTCACCGACATCCCACTGTTCAAAAAACTCAATCTGCAAATTGAAGCCGGTGAACGGGTTGCGATCATTGGACCCAATGGGGTTGGAAAAACCACGTTTTTACAGTGTCTGACAGGGGCTTACCAGCCGGATAGCGGTGAGGTGAAGTGGACTGACAGCGCTCAGGTTGGCTATTTTGCCCAGGACCATACGTCAGATTTCGCGCAGGACATGAACCTGAACGATTGGATGGCACGCTGGACCACCGGCGGTGAGCAAGTGATTCGCGGCACATTGGGTCGCATGCTGTTTTCCAGCGACGACATCGAAAAATCTGTTCACGTGTTGTCAGGAGGGGAACAGGGCCGAATGCTGTTTGGCAAACTTATTTTACAACAGCCCAACGTGATGCTGCTGGACGAACCTACCAACCACATGGACATGGAGTCGATTGAAGCGCTAAACCTGGCTCTTGAAAACTACGAAGGCACGCTTATTTTTGTGAGCCACGACCGAGAGTTTGTATCGTCCCTGGCGACCCGTATTATTGAGCTTGACGCTAGCGGAGTCATCGACTTCAGTGGCAGCTACGACGAATACCTGCGCAGCCGCGGTTATGCGTAAGTAAGCGCAGCGAACGCACTTGGTTATACAAGAGGATAGGGCGTGAACGAGTCAGACATTATTAGCGCCACCCGTAACTGGGTGGACACAGTCGTCGTTGGGTTGAACTTCTGTCCGTTCGCCAAGCGCGAACTCGCTAAAGGCAGCGTGCGTTTTACGGTGTGCGAAGCGACAAACGAAGAGTTCCTGCTGCAGTATCTGCAGCAGGAACTCCAGCGCCTGGATAACGAGCCAGATCTGGAGGCCACGCTGCTGATTCATCCCTACGCACTGGGCGACTTCATCCGGTACAACGAGTTTCTGGAGGAAGTCAACGGCCTGTTGGCGGTTATGGAACTGGAAGGTGTTTACCAGGTTGCCAGTTTTCACCCGCACTATCAGTTCGCTGGCACCGGGCCGGATGATGCTGAGAACTACACCAATCGATCGCCCTACCCGATGCTGCATCTGCTGCGCGAAGCCAGCCTGGAAGTGGCCATTGAGCACTATCCGAACGTAGATGACATTCCAGACCGTAATATTGAACTCACGCGAAAACTGGGTGTCCAGAAAATGCGCGCCCTTCTGGCGAGTTGCCTGGAAAATCGTTCCTGATCGGAGTGTGCATGTCTGAAATCCGTCACCGTTCCCGCCCCTTTAGCTCTGATCAGCGGCTGCCAGATACTGATATAACGCCCAATGCGCATCAGCCCGAACAGGCTGGTGCCATGCTCGCCGACTATATTCACCGCCATCCCAGATTGTTGATTCTGACTGGCGCTGGTGTCAGCACCGATTCCGGTATTCCAGATTACCGCGATGGCGACGGCGCCTGGAAACGTAAGCAGCCGGTGCAGCATCAGGCCTTTATGGGCAGCGTTCAAACCCGCCAACGTTACTGGGGTCGCAGCCTGATAGGCTGGCCGCTGATGCGCAACGCCTCACCGAATGCCTCTCACCATCATATTTCCCAGCTTGAAATGCTCAATCACAGTGCGCTGGTGGTTACCCAGAATGTGGACAGGTTGCACCAAAAAGCAGGAACTCAGGCGGTAACCGATTTGCACGGCCGCGCTGACGAGGTGCTATGCATGAGCTGCGATTATCGATGTATGAGGGACGAGGTGCACCAGCGCTGTGCGATTCTTAATCCGCAATTCAGTGCGTTTACGGCAGACGTAGCGCCGGATGGTGAT
Source organism: Marinobacter psychrophilus (assembly GCF_001043175.1). Lineage (NCBI taxonomy): Bacteria > Pseudomonadati > Pseudomonadota > Gammaproteobacteria > Pseudomonadales > Marinobacteraceae > Marinobacter > Marinobacter psychrophilus. The sequence goes on along the minus strand of NZ_CP011494.1, from coordinate 2,967,595 downwards.
GCCGATTTAGACATCGATTTTGCAGACTTCCAGTTGGCAGACTGCCCGCTGTGTGGCGGTATTTTAAAGCCGGATGTGGTGTTCTTTGGCGATTACGTGCCTAAACAGCGGGTGTATGCCGCACTGGATGCGCTTAAAGCCAGCGATGGTCTACTGGTGATTGGCTCGTCACTGATGGTTTACTCCGGATTCCGCTTTTGCCGTTACGCTCATGAATGGGGTAAGCCCATTGCAACATTGAACCTGGGCCGAACCCGTGCGGAATCTCTGGCAATGCTCAGACTTAACGCCAGTATTTCGGACACCCTCGAGGTGTGTGTTAACCAGCTTTAGCCGCAAGCCGGGTAAAAATCCGTTCTCGTGAAATTGCATTGTATGAAAGCCTGTTCTAGGCTCAAAGCACTTGTTCATTCATGAGGATAAGAGGGGTTCAATTTTGAGCAGCTCGCATGTTTACAAGAAAGTTGAAATTGTAGGGTCATCGCCCAACAGCATTGAGGAGGCTATTCAGAACGCACTGGACGAATGTGGTAAAAGCGTGCGTAATATGGAGTGGTTTGAAGTGGTTGAAACCCGCGGCCACATTGTTGATGGCAAGGTGGGCCATTTCCAAGTCAGTTTGAAAATCGGTTTTCGCATTGGTAAAGACTGATTTTGCACGCCGGTTCATGTTGAATGGCAAAATCAAAAAGGCGGCTGCGCAATCAGCCGCCTTTGTCGTTTTCAGTCTGGCGAAATGGCAGTAATGTTTTACTCTCTTCAAAATAGCGGCGAACTCCCTCGCGCTCTTCAGCGACGAAATTTGCAATGGCATCGCGAAAGCCCGGGTGCTCTATGCTGTGCCATGAGTGGGTCAGTAGCGGCTCAAAACCCCGCACCAGTTTGTGCTCACCTTGGGCGCCGGCGTCAAAATGCTGCAGGCCAAGGTCTATGGCCAGTTCTATTCCCTGGTAATAGCAGGTTTCAAAGTGCAAATGATTGTACTCGTCCAGGCAACCCCAGTAGCGCCCGTAAAGGGTGTCAGTGCCGCTTAGGAACAGCGCGCTGGCGATCATTTCACCTTGTTTGAGAGCGATCACGATGTGTACATGCTCTGGCATCTGGCAGAACAAACGCTCGAAAAAGTCACGGTTCAGGTAGGGCTGCTGGCCGCGCTTAAGATAAGTTGCCTGGTAGAACACGTAGAAGCCATCAAGCACTCGGTCAGATATGTCTGAGCCGCTGACCCGCTGAAACTCAATACCCTGATCGCTGACCTGTTTGCGTTCTTTGCGGATGGACTTGCGCTTGCGCGATGTTAACAGCGCCAGAAAGTTGTCAAAGGCTTCGTACCCGGCATTGTGCCAGTGAAACTGGCAGCCTAGCCGATGCAATTGCGAGCTGTCTGGTGTTTGCGGCTGGCAAAGCAGCGCTTGATCCGCGCTGTTGGGAAACAGCAAATGCCAGGAGTGGGCACCGAGTGCAGTGGTGGCTTTATCAAGCAGCTTATGAAGCGATGCGCTGTCCAGAATTTCGCGCAACTGCGGTGTTAACAGCAGCCGTGGCCCCTGTGACGGAGTAAAGGGAATGGCCATCAGCAACTTTGGATAATAAGGTTGGCCGTGACGCTGGTAGGCTTCGGCCCAGGCAAAATCAAACACGTATTCGCCGCGGGAATTGTTTTTTAAGAATGCTGGAATAATGCCGGTAACCTGACCCTGCTGGCGGATCACCAGATGGCTGGGCTGCCAGCCGGTAGCCGCATTGGTGCAACCACTGTGCTCCAGTGCCTGAAGAAAATCGTATCGCGCAAAGGGGTAATCATTACCGGCCAAGTTCTGCCAGTCTGCAGCGTTAATATCGTCGATAGACCGGCAAATGTGGACCTTGCTTTGTGCCGGGCCGTCAAAGGTCAGGCCTAGTGGTTGGTTATCTGGCTGGTTCATGGACGTTCGATTTCCTGTAAGACGATGTACTCACTGCACATACCTTACGCCAGAACCACCCAGGCGATCACCCGTTGCGATTTATTTAGCCATCTTGTCGCAACGCTTTTGTTGTTTCTCCATTTTCTTTTGCATCTGTTGCTGACGCTCTTTTTGCATATCGTTCCAGGTTCCGCGTTGTTCATCTGTTAGCTTAAGACGGTCGGCCGTTTGGTTGCGGCGTTCCATCATTCTTTGCTGTTGTTGCGCTTTCCGGGCCTGCATGTCGGTGCTGGTCATTTGTTCACACTGCTCTTGCATCCGTTGATACTTGTTCGCGCCTTTCTCGAAGCCCTGGGCCATGGCAAGCGGAGCGGCGGACAGCATTGCGCAGGTTATCAAGGCAGCTGCGATGCGAACAGATTGGGGTGTTTTCATGGTGATTTCTCCGGTAACGGGTTTGCGATAAAGCCATTAAGGGTTAGTGGCTTCGTTTAGGTGACTGCATATTAATCACTGCAGTGTCAAGTGCTGTCAGCGTTGGGTAAAGGTTCTGTAAAGCTTTAGCGGCCAGCCAAATTGGGTGAGTGCGGGCATGGTAGACTTGCGCTAAGCCAGAGCAGTTCCAGACGGAGTGAAGACGGCATGCAAAATCGGGTGCTCTTAATAGAAGATGACGACGAGCTGCGCATGTTGCTGGCCCGTTACCTTGTTACCCAAGGCTTCACTGTGCGCGAAGCGGCCAACGGTCAAGACGGACTGGCACTGGCTCGAAGCGAATCCTGTGACATTGTAGTTCTGGATATTATGTTGCCTGATATCAACGGGCTCGACGTGCTGCGACAGTTGCGTGTCAGTGCTCATCTGCCAGTGATTCTGCTGACCGCCCACGGTGATGAAACCGATCGCATTGTGGGCTTTGAAGTAGGCGCCGATGATTATATCGCCAAACCCTGCAACCCCCGTGAGCTGGTGGCACGTTTGCACGCATTGTTGCGCCGTATTGCGTGGGACCAGAAAGCGGAACCGAACGATAGTCGAAGCTACGGTGATTTGCGCCTTGAGCCCGACCACAGGCGGGTGCGCCAGAATGGCACTCCGCTGGACTTGACCGCTACCGAATACGAAGTTTTGCAAGTGCTTCTGGCTCACGCCGGCCGTGTGGTACGCAAAACCGATCTGATGCAGTGGGCGCTGGGCCGGCGTCTTGAAACTTACGATCGCACTCTGGATATGCACATTAGCAATCTGCGCAAGAAACTCGGCAACGAAGAACCGCCGCGCATCGAAACCGTGCGCGGGCTTGGTTATAGCTACCGGGTAGTGCCATGAAACCAGTTCACAGCGCAAACAATAGCGGCGCCGATGAAGCTGCCGAGCCGCAGCGACGTTTTACGGTGTCACTGTTTTGGCGCATTTTTTTGATGGTTTGGCTGGCCATGGCGTTAACGCTGGGAGCTGGACAGCTGGTGTCACGGTTGCTGGTGGCACAAGAACAGCAGGCGATGACGCGCCAGCTTGGGCTGTATGAACTAGGCCAGGAAGTGCTTGCGCTCAGCCAGAACGGCGGCGCTGATGCGGCCCGCCAGTTTTTGCGCCAGCAAGGCCGAACCCTGGGCCTGCACTTGATACTGGCCGCGCCCGAGGCTTCCGGCGAGCCCGGCCATAGTCGAAGCCTGCCGGCCTCCGTTCGTAAACGAATGGGTTCGCATTGGTTTGCCTTGGAACCCGCAGTGATTGAACTGGCAGGGAGTTATAAGTTGATTGCCTGGCCGCGCGGCAAATCCGCTGGCTGGTTGACCCCCGGGTCTTTAAGATTCATTAACGCCGGCTTTGCGGTAGTGCTGATTTCTCTGGCCTGCTGGCTGATTGCCCGGCGCCTGTCTCAGCCGTTAAAAACCATGGAGGCCACTGCTCGCGCTATTGCCGCCGGCGATAAAAGCCTGCGGGTTGACCCCAAGGTTGCTTCACGCCGTGATGAGATTGGCGCTCTTGCCAGCGCATTTAATGCCATGACGGCACAGCTGTTGGATCTTCTTGATCGCCAGCAGCAATTATTACGGGATATTTCCCACGATTTGCGCACGCCACTGGCAAGGCAGCGGGTAGCCATTGAACTGGCTCTGGACGGCGGTGGTGATGGTGCATTGCTAAACAGCATACTGCGCCAGAACGAACGCCTGGAAGCCATGACCGAAGAGGTGTTGACCCTTTACCGGTTGGCCGCCCAGGGCGAGCAGTTTGCGTGCCAGCCAGTGGCTGTTATGGAGCTATTAAGCGCTGTGCTGCAAGACGCAGCAGGGTATGCCCGTGAACGGGATGTGAAATGCCGAATGAATGCGAGCGAGCAGGCAACTCACGTGCTGGTTCTGGGTGATGCCGGGCTGTTGCGCCGAGCCTTTGATAATATTCTGCAGAATGCTCTGGACCATACGCCACCAGGGCAAGCCTTGACGGTTGCGGCCACGGTTGCAGACAACCGGTTATGGATTGAATTCACCGATAGCGGCCCAGGTGCGTCAGACGAAACCCTGGCGCACCTGTTTGAACCGTTCTACCGCAGCGACCAATCCCGTGGTGGCCAGGGCTGGGGCCTGGGGCTAGCGATCGCACAAAAAGCAATTTTTGCCCACGATGGCGAGGTTTCCGCCGTCAACGCGGTTGCTGGAGGTCTGGTGGTAAGGGTCCAGTTGCCAGTGTTTGTGGTCAGCTGAGCTTCTGAGAACCCGAATTACGTCGTTGCAATGTCTCGATTTGGAACCACCAATCTCCAGAGCACCGTCAAGAGCAAAATAGGCAAAATCGAATGAAAAAAGACTACCCCGTCCCCGCCGGTTATCTGGAGCGGGTCACGGAAATTAAAAAGAGCCGGTTTATAGCCCGCGTGGCTCCGGTAAACAGTCGTGATGAGGTTCATGAATGGCTGGCGCAGGCGCAGGCAGATCATAATGATGCCCGCCATATTTGCTGGGCGTACCAGATTGGCCGCCCTGGCTCGGCAGCCGAAGCTGCCATGAACGACGACGGCGAGCCCTCTGGCACCGCTGGAAAACCGATACTCAGTGTTATTCAGCATAAAGACATGGGGGATGTACTGGTATTGGTCATTCGCTATTTTGGCGGCATAAAGCTGGGCGCAGGCGGCCTGGTGCGGGCCTACGCAGGCGCTGCAGAAAGTGTACTGTCGGTGGTAGAACGGGTAGTGCATCAGCCCATCCAGCTAGCCTTGGCGGTGATTGGTTTTGCCGATGAACAACCTCTGCGGCATTGGTGCGAAGGGCACAACGCGACCATTACCGAGATCAATTATGGCCAGCAAGTGGCGGTATCTGTTGACGTGCCAGAACCTGCGACAGAGGATTTTGCTGGTTTTTGCAACGCCCGCGGACTGAATTTTCATTTCGATACCTGACCCGCTTGCCGGGCAGCGCGTATACTCTACCAAGCCGCTAATTTGAGGAGAACCCACTAATGCGCTTTGTAACCTGTGTAGTTGTCGCGCTGACTCTGGCCGGTTGCGCAAGCAACGTGGTGACGGATTATAATTCAGCTACGGCTTTTGGTGATTACAACACTTGGGCCTACGCCGACGATGCCGGCTCCGATTCTTTCTTGTCGCTCGACGCAGCCGTGTAAAAAGCGCGCTGGAACGTGAGCTGGCAAGCAAGGCTATGAAGCCGGTAAGTGCTGCTGAGGCCGACGTGCTGGTAAATTGGCAGATTGCAAAGGAAGAGCGTCTTGAGCAAAGCGGTTTGGGCCTGGGGTTCGGGTTTGGTACCGGTAATTTTGGCTGGGGGCTGTCGGCACCACCTCCGGTGCGTGAAGTCAACGAAGGTAAACTGGTGATTGAACTGGCTGATGCGCAAAGCCGCCAGGTGATTTGGCGTGCAGCCAGCAGGCGTTACCTGAACGAAAACCAGTCACCAGAAACACGGCGCAAGCTGATCGACGAAGTGGTTCAGGAAATGTTCACCAAATATCCGCCCGGGCTGGACTGAATGAGTAAAAAGCACGAAGGTGGACTGGTTTATTCCACCGATCAGGGTCGCATGTGCCCCCGGTGCCGTCATCCGCAGGAACGGTGCACCTGCAGCCGGGAACAACGCCCGCTGGGTGATGGTGTCGTGCGGATCAGTCGCGAAACCAAAGGCCGCAAAGGTAAGGGCGTTACTCTGATTAGCGGCATACCCTTGGCAGAAAAAGAGCTGAAAGCCTACACCAAAGAGCTGAAAGTCAAATGCGGCACCGGTGGCACCCTGAAAGACGGCATTGTTGAAATTCAGGGTGACCAACGAGATATTTTATTGCCGTTGCTGATGCAAAAAGGTTGGGTGGTAAAACGTTCCGGCGGCTGACCCGTGCTCATCAACAAACAGCCACGACTAAGCAGTAAGCAATAATCGACAATGGGTAACACGAATAACCGACAGGAACGGGTATGCATGTAGTGGTTTTAGGCGCGGGTGTGGTTGGCGTTACCAGTGCCTGGTTTTTACAGCGTCAGGGTTACCAGGTCACAGTGATAGATCGTCAGCCAGCAGCCGGGCTTGAAACCAGTTACGCCAACGGCGGCCAGATTTCAGTGTGCCATGCCGAGCCTTGGGCCAACCCATCGACGCCGCTGAAGGTTCTGAAATGGCTGCATCGTAATGACGCGCCGCTGCTGTTCCGGCCACGTTTGGATGCTGCCCAGTGGCGCTGGGCACTGGCGTTTTTGGGCCAATGCACCTCTGCACGGGCGGCTGACAATCTGCGTCAGATGGTCAATTTGGGCCTTTATAGTCGCAGCAAATTACAGGAACTGCGGGTCGAACTGGGTTTAGAGTACGACCATCTAACCCGTGGAATTTTGCACTTCTACACCAGCCAGAAAGAATTCGATAGCGCCCTGGAACCGGCGCGGCAGATGCGCGAGCTGGGGTGTGACAGGCAAGTGGTGAGTGCTGCGCGGGCGATCGAACTGGAGCCCGCTTTAGCGCCCTTGAAGCAGCGCCTCGCAGGCGGCACCTACACCGAGGAAGACGAATCCGGTGATGCTCGTAAATTTACCCAGGCTCTGGCAGAGCGCTGTAAACAAGCGGGTGTGGTGTTCAAATACAACACTGAAGTAGTTGGGTTTGAGCGTGGTATCGGGCGTATAGATGCGGTGGAAACCCTGTCCCAAGGCCATCACCATAATTTGCGCGCAGACGCTTGGGTTCTAAGTTTGGGTAGCTTTAGCGCGCCACTGGCGCGGCAATTGGGACTGGCTTTGAATATTTATCCAGCCAAGGGCTATTCCATCACCGTGCCGGTGAAAAATCCTGAGGCCGCATTCAATGTCAGCCTGACCGACGATGAGTACAAGCTGGTTTACTCACGTTTGGGTGATCGTATGCGGATTGCGGGCACGGCAGAGTTCAGCGGCTATTCCAGACGCCTGAATGTTACCCGTTGCCAAGCTGTGTTGCGCCGGGTGGCGGCTGTTATGCCCGAAGCGGGTCACTGGGATCAGGCTGAATACTGGAGCGGGTTGCGGCCAACGACGCCATCCAGCGTGCCCTACGTGGGTAAGAGCGTTATTAGCAATCTGTTTTTGAATACCGGTCACGGTACTTTGGGCTGGACCCATGCATGCGGGTCAGCGGCCGCGCTGGCGGATATTATCGCCGGGCGGCCGCCGCAGCTGGATTTTCGCTTCAGTGGTGTTTCAGTGACGTAACTGAGCTAGCCTAGCTGATCGCGAATCTGCTTCTTGTTGATCTTGCCTACGCTGGTTTTTGGAATGTCGTCTACAAAGTCCATTTGCCGGGGGATTGCCCACTTGTTGATTTCGCCTTTATCCACATAGCGCTGTAAGTGCGCTTGAATGTCTTCTTGTGTGACATTCTGGCCGGGCTTGAGCGTGATCAGTGCGTGTGGGCGCTCGCCCCATTTCTCATCGGCAACGCCGACAACCGCAGCGGCTGCGACCGCAGGATGCTGGCTAATCAGATTTTCCAGATCCAGTGACGACAACCATTCACCCCCGGTTTTGATCACATCCTTGATGCGGTCTTTAATCATCAGGGTCTGATTTGGCTCCATGCTGGCCACGTCGCCAGTGTGCAGCCAGCCGTGTAGCCAAAGTTCTTCGCCTTTTTCCGGTTCTTTCAGATAGCTTTGGGTTAACCAGGGCGAACGCGCAACAACTTCGCCTTTGGCCTGACCGTCGTGGGCGACCGGTTTGCCATTGGTGTCGACAATTTCAACTTGCACCAACGGAATGGCGACACCGGTTTTCACCCGCACTTCGGCTTGCTGCTCCAGCGGCAGTTCCAGATCTTCCGGTGTCAGGTGGGTGATGGTCAGAATCGGGCAGGTTTCCGACATGCCGTAGCCGGTGTACATGCGAATGCCCCGCTCGGCTCCAGCTTCACACAGCCCTTTGGTGAGGGCACTACCGCCTATCAGTACCTGCCAATTGCTCAGATCTGCGTCTTTGATGGACTCGGTGGCCAGCAGCATCTGCATAATGGTGGGCACGCAGTGGGAGAAGGTCACATTGTGGGTTTTGATCAGGTCCATCAGCAGTTCGGGCTCATAGCGCCCGGGGTATACCTGTTTAATGCCCATTAAGGTGGCAGCGTAGGGAACACCCCATGCGTGCACGTGGAACATGGGCGTCATCGGCATGTAGACAGAACGGGAGCGCAGCAGCGGCGCCTCATCGAACATCGAAAGGGAACCTACCATGGCCATAGTGTGCATCACCAACTGGCGATGGCTGAACATCACACCTTTCGGCTTGCCGGTCGTGCCAGTGGTGTAAAAGCAGGTGGCTATGCTGTTTTCGTCAAAATCCGGGAAGTCGAAGTGGCTGTCTTCCTGGGCCAGAAGCTGCTCGTATTCACCCAGCACCGGCACGCTGGCGGCTGCAGGCTGGTTGTTATCGGTCAGCTGTATGTAGTGCTTTACCGTTTCGATCTGGTCTTTAACAGCATCGAGTATGGGCAGGAAATCATCGTGTATCAGCACCACATCGTCTTCGGCGTGATTCATGGTGTATACGATCTGATCCGGCGATAGCCGCACGTTAACGGTATGCAGAACGGCGCCAATCATCGGTACCGCAAAAAAACATTCAAGATAGCGGGGCGTATCCCAGTCCATCACCGCAACGGTGTCGCCGGCTTTAACTCCGGCTTTGGTCAGGGCGTTGGCCAGGCGGCCGATACGGGCTTGCAATTCAGTGTAGGTGTAGCGGCTTATATTTGCGTAAATAATTTCCTGGGAGCCGGCGAGTCGCGGCCCAGAAGCCAGTAATTGTTTGATCAGCAGTGGGTACTGATAGGCGTTTTCTGCTGGAGTTAGCAAGCGGGTCGAGGCCATGACACTATCCTTTTGTTGTTGGGGGAGGTGGGCTACCTCAGCCGTAGGTGCACAAATAGGCGGTATCGTATTCGACGGTAACCCGAAAGGTAGAATCGGGCGCAACCCCGAAGCATTCACCGGCACCGTAGGTCATCCATGTTTCCAAACCCGGCAAGCACACCGACATCACACCGCTGACAATGGTCATGGTTTCTTTTTGCTGGGTGCTGAACTGGTATTCGCCAGGGCTTATTACGCCAATGGTGGCGGGTAAAGCGTCTGACTGAAAGGCGATCGACTTTGCTTTGTCATCAAAATATTCATTTACCTTGAGCATAAACAGAACTCCGTGTCGGACTGTTTCAGAAACCATTCTGTGTATTAGCTACGCGCCTAATCTAGCGCACTATCTAACCTAGCGCACCACTACCGCTTTGCAGGCACTCACATTCGAGGGTGGTTTCATTGCCCCCAGGGGTCGCCGCGGGTATTGCCCACTTTAGGTACTTCCATGTGCATTGCGGCTTTTGCCATCATATTGGCGCTTGGCGGTGCGGTCAGCAGCAAAAAGACCATGATCAGAATCTCCACGAAGCCTGTGCCCATCGGCTGGTTGGCGAACCAAATCATCGACGCTAACGCCATAGCTCCCACACCCACGGTGGTGGCCTTGGTGGGTCCGTGCAGGCGGGTGAAAAAATCAGGCAAGACCGCAAGCCCGATGGCGCCCACCAATGTAAATACGGCGCCCAGCAACAACAGGGCTGCGATAATGTATTCGATAAACAGGTTCATTCTTGTGTCGTCTCCTTTGCAACGCGCCTGGCGCTTTGCTCTGCACTCTTGTTATTCAATAACGCTGCCGCGTTTCAGGTATTTGGCCATAGCCACTGTGCTGACAAAACCCATGACGGCAATCAGCAACGCGGCCTCCAGATACATACGGGTGTTCAACGTAATACCCAGAAGAATGATGAGTGCGATGGCGTTAATGGCCAGAGTATCTATGGCCAGAACCCGGTCTGGGGCATGTGGGCCAACAATCAGACGATACACATTAAGCAAAGCCGCAATCACCACCAGGGCTATGGATATTTTCAACACAATGGCAATCATTGGAACATCTCCATCAAAGGCTTTTCATAACGATTGTGAATGGCCTCAATCACTTCTTCTGCGGTTCGGGTGTCTAGCGCGTGAATCAGCAGAATCTTGTGATCATCGCTGATATCGGCGGTCACCGTGCCCGGTGTCAGGGAAATGGTACTGGCCAAAATAGCGATCGCCTGTGGGCAGTCAAGCTGCAGCGGGTAGCTGATAAACATTGGTTCCGGCCGGCGCGGGCTTATAATCAGCCAGGCCACTTCAAAGCTGGCAATCACGATGTCCCATAACACCAGCAGCAAATAGCCCGGTAAACGCCAAGCCTTGAAGACCGCCGGACGCTCAGGCCAGAAGCTCTGGGTGAGCTGGGGAATACCCCAGGCCAGTATTAAACCCACAACCACGCTTCCGCCGCCAACGCCATCGGCAAGCAACTGCCAAATGCTGAACAGCAGAAGGCTGAGCCAGGGTTGCGGGAAACTCAGGCGACCCAGCATTACGAACCCTCCTCAACCATTGGTGCCTGCAACGTTTGGATATAACCACGAGTGTCCAGCAATTGTGCTGCCGTGGCGCTGGTATAGGCACTGATAGGCCCGGCCAGTGCCACCATTAATACGCTCATACCAATCAGCGCGCCGGTAGAAAGGGCCAACAACGGCGTTACCGGGGTGCTGTTTTTGATTTCGCCTTCAATATTGCGCCAAAAGACCACGCTGCCGGCGCGGCTATAGGCAATCAGAGTGAAAAAGCTCCCCGTGAGAATCGTACCCCAAAGCCACGCCATTTCCACGCCGCTGGTGGTGGATTGCAGAATCATCAACTTGCCAAAGAAACCGCTTAGGGGCGGTAAACCCGCAGCGGACACCGCGCCAAAGAAAAACAGCGAGCTCAGCAGCGTTCGATGACGAATCTGCGGCGCCATAACGATTTTGTCAGAAGCGGACCCGCGCTGGCTGCGCACCAGCTCAATCAGCAAAAACAAACCGCCCACTGTCCAGGTAGTGCTCAGCAAGTAGAACAGGGCCGCAGCCAGGCCTTTTTGGGAGCCCAGTGCGATGGGTGCTAGTAGAGTGCCAACCGAAATGACCAGCTGCCAGGTCACCAGAGTGCGCAAGGTTTGTGCACCCATAACGCCAATAACGCCCATAATAAGGGTGGCAAGCGCTAGCGGGAAAAGCCAGTTCATGCCCAGATTAGCCATCTCGCCGGCGTTGGCGCCAAAAACCAGTGGGTAAACCCGGATAATCCCGTAGATACCGACTTTGGTCATAATGGCAAAAAATGCAGCGACTGGCGCGGTAGCGCTGGCATAGGCCCGCGGCAGCCAGAAGGTCAGTGGCAACACCGCTGCTTTAAGGGCAAATACCACCAACAACAGCATGCCACCGGCTTCGACCAGAAAACGTTGGTCGCCGCTAACCAGCGGCACTTTCACGGCCAGGTCGGCCATATTCAAGGTGCCGGTAACGCTGTAAATCATGCCCACGCTGATCAGAAACAGCGACGAACCCACCAGGTTCAATACCACATAATGCAGCCCTGGCGTTGAGCGCGTGCTGCCACTGCCGTGCATCAGCAGTCCGTAAGAGGCAATCAGCAGAATCTCAAACGCAACAAAAAGGTTGAACAGGTCGCCGGTCAGAAATGCGATGTTCAGACCCATAAGCTGGAACAGGAACAGACTGTGGAACTGGCGCGTGCCTTCGTCGGTACCTCCTATGGCGAATAGATGGCATAGCAGTGCCAGCGACGCCGTCAGAACCAACATCATGGCGGCCAAACGGTCCAGCACCATCACAATGCCGAAGGGTGGCTGCCAGTTGCCCATGGCGTAGACACGATAGGTGTCGTCACCGGCCAGATTTAGCAGAACAATGGCGGCGGCCAGGGTCAGAGCCGAGGTAATAATAGCCAACACCCGGCGCAGCGGCATGGGCGCGTAGCCCACAAATATTTGCAGAATAGCGCCCAGTAGCGGGATCAGAATCGGAGCAAGCAGCCAGTGGGTCATAGTGGCCGACGCTCCCGCGCATGCTTGGACGTCGGCGTACGCTTCTTCGGGTCGCCGTCTACGTGATCATCACCATGGTCGGCCAGGTTGCGCAGTGACAACACCACCACGAATGCGGTCATCGCGAAGCCGATCACAATTGCGGTTAACACCAGCGCCTGGGGCAAGGGGTCTGCGTACTGGGCAGCAGTGCCTAGAACCGGCTGGCTGCCGGTGGCCAGGCGCCCGCTGGCGAACAGGAACAGATTTACCCCGTATGACAGCATGGTCAGGCCCAGCACCACCGGAAACGTGCGGGCGCGTAGCAACAGATACACCCCGCCGGCCGTGAGCGCACCAATGGCCAGTGCGAATACAAGTTCCATTATTCGGTCTCTCTTTGAGTCAGGGTAGTAGTGTCAGCGTCGTGACTCGACTCGCTGGGGATAGCGCGGATAGCGGAATGGGGACTGATGCGGCCTACACTGACCAGCATCATCAGTGTGGCACCCACTACGGCCAGGTACACGCCCAAATCAAACACCAGCGCCGAGGCCAGCTCGAACTTACCCACCACCGGCCAGGTGATATAGCCGAATGTGGAGGTCAGGAACGGATAACCAAACGCCAGGCTGCCGGCGCCAGTCATAACGGCAAATAGCAGGCCTAGTGCAATCATATTGTGATAACGCATGGCGATGCGGTCCTCGGTCCAGGAAAAGCCACTGGCGATGTACTGAAGAATCAGCGCCACGGCGGTTATCAGCCCGGCAATAAAGCCCCCTCCAGGCAGGTTATGACCGCGCAGGAATATAAACGCGGATACCATTAGTGCCATTGGTAGCATCGGACGGGCAATCTGTTTGAGCATGGTGGGGTGGCTTTGGCGGGCCCATGCATGGCCAAGGCCGTCGCCCGGAGGCGGCGTAAGTGTCGTGTTTTTGAGCATTGCAAAAATGCCCAACGCTGCAATCGCCAGCACTGAAATTTCACCCAAGGTGTCGAAGCCGCGGAAGTCCACCAAGATCACATTGACCACGTTGTTACCACCACCACCTGTTTTGCTGTTTGCCAGAAAGAACTCGGAAATCGAACTGAACGGCTGGGTCAGAATGGCCAGGGTAATTATGGTCATGCCGCTGCCGGCTAACAGGGCTATCCCCATGTCACGAACGCGTCGACCACGGCTGCTCTCAACGGGTGTCCATGAGGGCATGTAGTAAAGTGCCAGCATTAACAGCACAACGGTGACGACTTCCACCGACAGTTGGGTCATTGTTAGATCTGGCGCCGAGAAACGCACAAAGGTGAGCGCGGTTAACAACCCGACGACGCTGATCAGTACCAGCGCAAAGAAGCGTTCGCGGTGCATGGCTGCAGTGGCCAGAGCGCTGGCAATCAGAACGGCACCCAAGGTTGCCGTGGGCCAGTCCACCGGGGTTAGCCCGTTGCTGCCAATAAACAAGCCCATTTCGCTGATCGGTAAAAACGCCACGGCCAGAGCGCTGACAATCAACAACATAACGTAACGCTGCAGCGAGCCGTTTTCGGTAGCGGCCGTGAACCGGTTGGCCCTCAGGCCAAGGCTGAACACCACTTTTTCAAAGATCGCTTTTTCGTCAATCTCGCGGAAGCGGTCGTGAAAGGCAAAGAAACGCTTGCGCTGGCTGTACATCAGCAAACCGCCAAAAAATGCTAAAAAGCTCATGAATAGCGGCAGATTGAGGCCGTGCATGACCGCCAGCTTATAGTCCGGTGCTGGCACGCCCAAGGTTGCAGAGGATGCGGCGTAAAGCAGCGGGCCCACGGATATGGTCGGGAACATACCCACCATCAGGCAAGCGAAGACCAATATTTCCACAGGGATTTTCATATAGCGCGGCGGTTCATGCGGCGGGTAAATAGGCAAATTTATCGGCTTGCCGTTAAAAAATACGTCGTGAATAAACCGGGCGGAGTAAGCAACCGCGAAAATGCCGGCCAGGGTCGCCACAATGGGTGGTAGCCAGGCCCAGTAACCGGGCAGATTCAGGGCCAGAGATTCGGCAAAAAACATTTCCTTACTGAGAAAACCGTTCAGTAGCGGCACACCGGCCATAGAAGCTGCTGCCACCATGGCCAGAGTGGCGGTGTGGGGCATGAATCGCCAAAGCCCGTTAATGCGGCGCATGTCGCGGGTACCGGTTTCATGGTCAATAATGCCGGCCGCCATGAACAGCGAAGCCTTGAACGTAGCGTGGTTGATGACGTGAAACAGGGCAGCAACCGTGGCGAGTTCCGTGCCCATGCCGAGCAACAGAACAATCAACCCCAGATGGCTAATCGTGGAGTTCGCCAGCAAGCCTTTGAGGTCGTGCTTGAACATGGCGATATAAGCGCCCAGCAGCAGCGTTGCCATGCCGGTAAAGCTGACCATGTAAAACCATTGTTCGGTACCTGCTAGCGCCGGATACAGCCGCGCCAGCAGGAATATACCGGCCTTTACCATGGTGGCCGAATGTAAGTAGGCCGATACCGGCGTAGGCGCCTGCATGGCGTGGGGCAACCAAAAATGGAATGGAAATTGGGCCGACTTTGTGAATGCACCTAGTAGCACCAAGGTCAGCGCAACCGGATAAAGCGCGTGCGCTTTGATGATGGGCCCTGCGGCCAGCACATCGTCCAGCTCGTAGCTGCCGACAATCTGACCAATTATGAGAATACCTGCCAACAGGGCCAGGCCACCACCGCCGGTAACCGTTAGCGCCATCCGGGCACCGCGCCGCGCGCCTTTTTTGTGGGTCCAGAAACTGATCAGTAAAAACGACACCAAGCTGGTGATTTCCCAAAAAATCATCATCAGCAACAAATTGCTGGACAGCACAATGCCAAGCATTGAGCCCATGAAGCACAGCAGAAGGCCGTAAAACTTGCCAATGTTTTCTTCAGGTTTCAGGTAGTAGCGGGCGTAAAGAATGATCAGGATGCCAATCACCAGAATCAGCAGCGCAAACAGCAGTGACAGGCCATCCAGGCGGAAACTCAGCGACAGCCCGAGCGCAGGTAACCATTCGTAGGTGTACAGGACAACGCCGCCGTCTGCCAATGTTTGCCAGTGGGGGAACAGCGCGGCGAGGGCAATCAGCGCGGGAACGGTTGACGCAATAGCGATGGCTGTGCGCCCGCCCTGGGCGAACAGTGGTGCGGCCATGGCGCCTAAAAAGGGCAGTAAAACAACCAGGGGGAGCGACATCGCAATCTCAATTGTAGGTGTAGGACAGAAAAAGATATTACCAGCGATCTATTACCAACGAACCAATACAAGCGAGCTATCACCAAGCGAGCTATCACTCGCCAAGTATGAGCTGCTTAACGCCGTGGAGGGTCTGGAAAATAAGGAGGCTTGCCGCGATAGCGGGCGATGTCAGCCAGGCAAATTAGATCTGATGTAAACCAGCAGCCGTGCGACTTCTCCGTCATGGTTACTCCGTACAGAAAATATCAAAATGATAATACGTGCCGCAGTCTGAAGGTCAAGTAACTTGTGGCCTGACGCCATAACCGCGCTCGTGTTGGCGCTTTTTAAAGAGTGGCTATCCAGCGGTTATCTGTGGCATAAAGAGTACAGCAATTTTAAAACGGCCGTATGAAAACGGCCCAAAGCCGGAGACCGCGTAATGACCGATACACTGATTGACCGTCGCGACCTGTCGTTCCAACTCTACGAAGTACTGGATGTTGAAGTGTTGGCTGAGCGCGAGCGTTTTGCTGACCACAGCCGCGACACCTTCGATGCCGTCATCGAGACCGCTGACAAAATAGCGCGGGAGACCTTCGCGAATCACAATCGGGCCGCTGATCAGGACGAGCCGCGGTTTGTGGATGGCAAGGTGGCCATGCTGCCACAGGTAAAGCAGGCCTTCGACGCCTACGCCCGCGCTGGGTTCATTGCCGGTCGTTACGATTACGAACTTGGCGGCATGCAGCTGCCGGAAACGGTCATGGCCGCCTGTAACGGTTTCTTTACCGCGGCGAATCCCGGCACCGCGGGCTATCCGTTCCTGACCACGGCTGCAGCGAATCTGATTCGCGTGTTTGGCAGTGAGTCGCAGAAGAGTCTGTTTCTGCCGCCTATGCTTAGTGGCCAATACGCCGGCACCATGGCACTTACCGAACCTCATGCGGGTTCGTCGCTGGCAGACATTCGCACGTCGGCTACGCCTGACAGTGCTGGTCATTATTTGATCAAGGGCGCGAAGATATACATCTCCGGGGGCGAGCAAAATATCACCGAGAACATCGTGCATATGGTGCTGGCCAAAATAAAAGGTGCCCCGGCCGGTGTGAAGGGTATTTCACTGTTTATTGTGCCCAAACTCCGTTTGAGCGAAACCGGCGGGTTGGGTGAACGCAACGGGGTGGCTTTGGCCGGCTTGATTCACAAGCTGGGCTATCGTGGAACCACCTCGGCGGCCTTGAGTTTTGGTGACGACGCCGAGTGCCACGGTTACCTGGTGGGCGAGCCCCATCAGGGATTGAAGTACATGTTCCAGATGATGAACGAGGCCCGGGTTGGCGTGGGCTGCGGCGCGGCGGTGATTGGCTACCGTGGGTATATGCACAGCCTTGCCTATGCCAAAGATCGTCTTCAGGGGCGTCGGGCAGCGGATAATAATCCGCAAAGTGAACAGGTGCCAATTATCGAACACGCCGATGTACGGCGCATGCTGCTGGCTCAGAAAGCCTACAGCGAAGGTGGATTAGCGCTATGCCTTTATGGCGCCCGGCTGATGGACGACCAGAACACTCATCCGGAGCTGCAAAAACGCCAGGACGCGGGGCAACTGCTGGATCTGCTGACCCCGGTTATTAAAGCCTGGCCTTCGGAATATGGCCCTAAGGCCAACGATCTGGCGATTCAGGTTTACGGCGGTGCAGGTTACACCCGCGAATATCCGGTGGAGCAATGCTGGCGTGATAACCGGTTGAACCCGATCCATGAAGGTACCAATGGTATTCAGGCACTGGATCTGCTGGGCCGCAAAGTGTGGCAGAACCAAAGCAATGGCTTGCAGTTGTTGCTTGATGCCATGCAGGCTGATCTGCAAGCAGCAACTAGCGCTCGTTGCGAACCCTGGGCCCTGTCACTCAGCGAAACTTTGCAGCAGGCGGTTAAAGTGACCCAAAGCCTGGGTCAAACGTTAATGGCCGGTGAAACCGAGCAGGCCCTGGCCAACGCCTCTTGCTATTTGCACTTGTTTGGCCACATCTGCGTGGCCTGGATGTGGCTGCGCCAAGCCAATGCCGCCGCGAGAGGATTGAGCGATGCCAGCAACGATCGTGAACGCTGTTTTTATGAGGGTAAATTACAGGCCACACAGTACTTCTTCCATTGGGAGTTACCCTCCGTTGCTCAGGATCTGGTTTTGCTGCGCAACATGGACGATACCTGCCTGGTAATGAAAGCAGAGTGGTTCTAGCACCTTGCCCGATTAACCAAAGGTAACCCTTGTTTAATTGGGTTTTTGCCGGGTCGCAGCGTAATCTTGGCGCTGTTTCAATGGCGATCAACGAGGGTTTTTATGAAAAAATTTGCAATAGGCGCATTGGCATTGGTGCTGACTCTGGGCTTGGCGGGCTGCAGTTCCGATGATGACGAGATGGTAGATTTGGACAAGGCTGGCGACAATATTAGCACTACGGCGGATGATGCCGGCGATGCCATTGAAGAAAGCTATGAAGACATTACCGGACAGAACGATAGCGCCGGGGAAAAAATCAAAGACGCCGCCGAAGATATGGGGGAAGAACTTGGTGAGGCCGCAGAAGAGGCCAGCGACGCCGCGGAAGATGCTATGGATGATACTACCCAGTAAGCATCGGCACAGATAAAAAAACCGGAGCCATTGCTCCGGTTTTTTGTTTTGCGTATTTGGCCAGATCACGCACTTCAGAAATACCCACTGCAGTCGTAACATAAGTAACCGCAAGCGTTCTTTACCAAAGTCGCAAGGTCTGTCGGTGTCTTTTTCGGTAAGATATTTGCAACGTTGGTGACAGATCGCGGATTGCGCGCTGCGCGCTGCGCCCGACAACGAACAATCATAAAAACGGGGTAATCAGATGGTGTTTGTAGACAAGGCAACGAAAGGCTGGGGCTTGGTAATGGTGCTGGCTACGCTAGTCGGTGGCGCTTTGGTCGCGGCCGTTACCGCACTTGATCTGGTTTCCGTATTGACTGGTTTGGCGGTTGGTCTGGGGGTGGCCAGTTTTTTTATTGCCTGGCGGATTCTCGCGCCGGCACAACGCAGTCTCATTCATCTCAGCCAGGGCCAGTTAGCACCGGGTCACCCGCTTGCAAGTTTGTGCGCGCAGCTACTCAGCGATGCGAAAGCAGGCCGCGCGCTGCTGGAAAATCTTCGCCATAGCGCCAATACCAACGCCATTTCTGCCGCTGAAGTGTCTTATGCTGCCGATCAGTTGAAACTGCGGTTGGATCGCCAGGTGAAGGAGACCGCCAGGCTTGCCGAATTCGCCGGCGAGATTACGGGCGCCACTCAGGCATCGACCTTGCAGGCCAATGATGCGGCGGCCCTTGCGCAGCAGGCCAGTTCGGCGAGCCAAGACGGCCGTCAGGCACTGGTGCAGGTGATTGAGCGTATTCGCAATGTGCATCGTCAGTCTGATGAGAACTTGATACGCATTCAACACCTTAATGAAAAGTCTAATCGGATTCAGGGGGTTACTAACACGATTCAGGGCATTGCTGAGCAAACCAATCTGTTGGCTCTGAACGCGGCTATTGAAGCAGCTCGGGCTGGCGATCAGGGGCGTGGGTTTGCCGTGGTTGCCGACGAGGTAAGGCAGTTGGCAAGTCGCACCGCAGAAGCCACGGCCGATGTTGCAGCTACCTTGGGGGAAATTCGCGAAGACACTGCCCAGATTGTGACCGGAATAGAAGCCTTGACGGTCAGCATTGAGCAGGGCGTGGCGTCGGTGGAATCGGTGGGAACACAACTGGACGGTATTCGTGAGCAGTCTGATCAGCTTCAGCAACAGGTCTCGCAGATTGCGAGCATTGATCGCGACAACGAACACAATTTGCAGCAAATATTCACGGTGATCGAAACGGTGCGCGATGACATTACCGAGAGCGATGTCAGTGTCGCGTCGCTGGCAAAGCAGGCCACCCGCCTTATGGAAATCGCTGAAACCACAAACGCGGTGTTTGCGTTAAACAGCGAGACCAGTTACCACCGTCCGTTTTTCCAACACGCCAGCGTTGGCGCAGCGCAAGTTGCTGATGTTCTGACCAAAGCTCTCAGGGACAATAAACTCAGCGCCGCGGCCCTGTTCGATCGAAATCGTCAGCCTGTGGCCAATACTAATCCGCCAAAATACACCTCTGGGTTTGACCGCTTCACTGATCAGGCCTTGCCTGTTATCCAGGAGGCAGTAAAGGGCGCCAACAAGCAGATAGTGTACGCTATTACCACCGCGCCGGATGGCTACGTTCCTACCCATAACCGCGAGTTCGCCCACGCTTCTACTGGAAATGCCGCCACCGATTTGGCGCGTAGCCGCAGTAAGCGGTTGTTCAATGATCGCACGGGCATTCGCTGCGGTAGCCATACTCAAGAAATGCTGCTGCAAACGTATCGCCGCGACACCGGTGAAATTATGCACGACCTGTCAGTGCCCATCTACATCGACGGCAAACATTGGGGTGGGTTCCGCATTGGTTACCACCCTCAAAGCGCTAGCAACGCCGTTTAAGTGGCCAGCCCGACCGGCGCTCGGCGTTTAGGGGTTATCGTCGCCGGTCACTTCACTCAAACCCATGGCGCTGATCGCACCGGCCAGACCCATGAGCCCCAGCACCAGAATAACTGCAATATTCGAAAATGTTGAGATCAGTGCCGTCAGGGCTCCGGTTGCCAGCAGTAAAACACCGATAACGGTGTTACTGACAGCGGTGTAATCTGTGCGTTTGTTGCCCCCCGCCATATCCACCAGATAGGTTTTCCGGCCAAGCCTTACGCCGGCGTGGGCGATGCTGAGCACAAAAAAGGCACTTGGATAGAACCACAAGCCGCCCATGGATTCCCCCATTACCAGAGAGATACCTGCAACACTCAGGCACACCATGCTGGCCATGAGCGCGCCGCGAATCATGACTTTACGGCTAGACGTATCGGCGGCCCAGCCCCAAAAACTGGCGCTCAATGAACTGGCCATGCTACTGGCCAGCAAGAAAACCCCCAGTGCCCAGCCGGATTCGGTTTGCTGTTGAGCCAATACCACGAAATACGGTGCGGCCAGGGCAGAGCACAGCAGCAGAGCGCGGGTAATTACAAAGTGGCGAAACGGTTTGTCGCTTTTCAGCAGCGACAGGCTGGAAATGGCATCGTGGATGGCGTTGCCGCCACCGCCGGTTTCACCGGGGTACTCTTCAACGCCGGCAAACAGCGCGCCGGCAATCAGCCACAAAGCGGCAGCCAACAACAAGAGCAGGCTGTAAAAAGCCATGCTTGGGTCGCCCCGATCCCAGAACAACAGGGCGGTGAGGGCAACGGTGGCAGTGCCGCCGAGGGTGGAGGCCAGGCCAGACAATCGGCCACGACGGGTTTTTGGAATGCACTTGCCCTGAACATCTTTCATCGACACTGAGCAGAAACCGCGGGAGAGGGAGAACAGAATGAGCGCGACAATAAGGCCATAGCCGGCGCTGTAACCGTTCAGAAACCAGACGCTGGCGGCCATGGCGGCCACGCTCAGGGATTGGCCCAGGCTGCCCAGAGTCCAGAACCATTTACGCACAGGCTTACGCCGCACCCAGGCGGCTATCACCATTTGCGGAACCATAGAGCCGGATTCACGAATGGGTACCAACCAGGCCACCAGGGCCGGGGCGCCAACCGAACTCATTAGCCAGGCCAGCACCGTTTTTGGACTGATCAGCAGGTCACCGAGTTTGGTGAGAACGTTTGCCGCTAGAATCAGGAAAAAGTTACGCGGTACTTCGCGGCAGGCTGAATCGGGAATGTCTTTGCAGACCCTGACGTCTTCTTCGTTGGCTATCAGCCCATAGAGTCGGTCTAAAGGTGTTTTGGACGGTGGCACACCAGCACTCCCTGTGAAACGTGAGTGCCAAGCATACTAGTCGCTATGGATGGGCTAAACCAGATGGTTGTCCCAGTGTAGGGGTAGAGTGGCCAGTTCCTGTGCTGGCTTGCCTGTGCTCATGCGGATCAGTTTGCCCTGGCCGGTAGTGATCAAAAAGTCGCCGCCGGCCAGGGCTTCCACGCCGGCGCCATCGGTTATGGCTTCGT
The DNA here is from genome assembly GCF_001043175.1 of Marinobacter psychrophilus. Classification (NCBI taxonomy): domain Bacteria; kingdom Pseudomonadati; phylum Pseudomonadota; class Gammaproteobacteria; order Pseudomonadales; family Marinobacteraceae; genus Marinobacter; species Marinobacter psychrophilus. The sequence goes on along the minus strand of NZ_CP011494.1, from coordinate 2,945,951 downwards.
TGCGGAGTATTCGCCCTGTCGCGCCCTCAAATATGAGGGCGCGGCCACCGCGGGGCGCAGTCACCGCGACCAGATCGTTCTGGGGATGGGCGCACACGCTGGCAATGTAGTTTGCCAATCGTGGTTGGACATCGTCAGTAAAGCGGATTTCATCAAACTGACCATTGCGGTACCTGGCGATCAATGGCGGTGCCTGGTCACTCAGCCCTTGGTACTGATAGCCCGCATAGATATGGCCTTGTGGGGTCACGTCCAGATGACGGCAACTCAGTTGATGGTGTGAGGGGCTGAAGCGCGCGCGAATCTCGCCGCTGGTACGGTCCACCAGCATCAGCGCGGGTGCCATGGACTTCAGGTTCATCTTGATGCGATCGTAATCCGGGTGGGTTTTTATGCCACCCAGAGCGATAACCAGGGTTTGGCCATCCGGGTGCAGTTGTAGTTCGTGTGGGCCTATGCCGTTCAGATCGAGCGTGTTGACACGCGCATAGCGAGCCTTGGCGTCGTACACCGCAATAATACCGTTGCCGCGCTCATAGCGGTTGGCTGTTGCGTACAAATAACGGCCATCGGGGGAGAACACGCCATGGCCGTAAAAATGTTCGCCGTCATTGGCTTTTATGTGTGCCAGGCGCTTGCCACTGCTGTTGTCAAACACGTGAAACCACCATCCTGGCCGGCGCTCGAACATCAGTACCTGGGTAGTGTGCGGGCGAAAACAGCCACCGTGGCAGCGGGCTTCAACGTCCGTTTGCCAAAGTGGTGTGCCGTTGCTGTTCAAACTGTGCACAGCAAAGCTGCCATCATCGTGCATGCTGGCGCCCACGTACTCACGGCCCTTCAGCGAATCAGCCTTTGCCGGCAGCAGCGAGCAGCCAGTCAGGCTTAAGCCGGTTGCGCCTATGGCGCTACCAAAGGCTGCGAGGAACTGTCTGCGATTTAAACTCATGATGGCTCAGTCGCCATCACTGGAATTAAAGCCGCGAATCACCCCTAGAGTGGTGGCGGCTTCACCGCTGACCAGCGTTGTCAGTTGCGACACGTCAACGTACAGGCCCTGAAGGCTGCGGTAGGCGTTGTCATCTTCTAACAGTGGATTCAATGCAAGATCCATTGCCGGGAAGTGCTCCTGTACTTCGCCAAACTGCCTGCTGATGCGTTGCGCCAGGTCGCTCTCGCCTTGCTTGTTCAACAGCTCTTCCAGGCCGGGCAAGAAGTACTTTTGCAAGCCGTCAACGCTGGCAGCAATGCTGGCCAGACTGCTGCCACTGCGCCAGGCGTCGGCTGCGTAAACAGAGCGTTTGCCATTACCGCGCAATCCCATGGGAGTGGCCAGTCGGCGTTCTTCGACCACTTCCAGTGCGCTCATAGCGGCGCGAATGGTGGCGTGGGTGTAGTTGCCGGTTGCCAGGTAATGGGTTCTAAACTCGCTCCAGTCTGCAACCAACTGCTGACTGTTATCGACCACATGGGCGGCCACCTGAATCAGAATCTGGCAGCTTGTCTCGGCTGGCAGGGCGTGATCATTGGTATTGAAACGCGTGTCAAACAGTAGGTATTCCAGCATCGGAAAACCCTGAACCGCCACGCCGGCCTGACCGATAGTTTCGGCACTGACCGCGGAGCCATCTTTCAGCAGAAGATCGGCTTTGCGGGCAATCAGGTTTTTCGGATCCGGCCAAAATTGGAACTGCCAGGCGCGGTTGTTGGTTTCAACCGGCCCAAAGTTCACAAAGCGCACTTGCTGCCAGGCTTTAAACGCCTGTTTCCAGGCACTCTCAACGGAACTGCGAGCTTCCGTTGAGGGCTGTTGGCAATAGGCTTTTGCCTGCTGTAACAAGGTTTCACTGTCACTGGCTAAAGTCTGATAGCCGCGGCCGATGCCCTGATGCCAACTTGCGCGTGCGTGCTGTTCTACAGCCGTTCCGGATTCCGCCGACGCAGCCAGCGCAATGCCCGGCAATACCAGCGTCGGCAGCAAAAGGGTAAGTGCTGCGGTGCGGAAATAGCGGGTAAATCGCAACATAAAACGTCCTTACAGTGAGTTTAGAAATTCAACCAGCGCCTGGCGCTGCTGCGGGGCCATCTGGCGATAGAGGTCGCTGGCCGGTTGCGCTTCGCCACCGTGCCAAAGAATCGCTTCTTCCAGCGTGCGCGCCCTGCCATCGTGTAAAAACCCGGCTAAAGGATTTACCTGCTGAGCCATGCCAACGCCCCAAAGAGGAGCCGTACGCCATTCATTGCCGTTGGCCAAAAACTCGTCGCGACCGTCTGCCAGTGCCGGCCCCATATCGTGTAGCAATAGGTCGCTGTATGGCCAGATGGTCTGATTGCTCAGGTCTGGACGTTGCGGGTCAACACCGGTTACGTGGGTAGGCGTATGGCAAGCAGCACAGCCGTTTTCGTTGAACAGACGGGCGCCTTGCTGCACCGCGGCGTTATTCATATCGCGGCGGGCAGGAACGGCCAGGCTTTTAGAGTAGAAGGTCACGAAATCAGCAATTTTGTCCGTTACTTCCGGTTCGCCGCCATTAGCCCAGTCGCCACAGTTCTGGCTTGGCGTGCAGTCGGTGGCGGTTTTCAGTGATGAGGTAAGGCCCATATCACCAGCAAAGGCGCCCATGCTTTGCTGGTGCACATCGGGCTCTGCAGCTTTCCAGCCAAAGCGTCCGGCGACAGTCCGGCCACTGGCGATGTCCCACACTTGGTTAACTTTTCCGCTGATGCCGTCGCTGTTGGCGTCATCGGGGTCGGCCAGGGCCGCTACCGTTTCGGCGGGAATGGCTTCTAACAGTCCCATTCCAATCATTGGGGGCGCTACTCGAGGTGAAATCAACAGGTCGTCTCCCAAAGGCCCATAGTTAGCATTCTCTATGGTGTACACGGGTTCGCGTAACTCCACCTCGGTGCCGTCAGCAAGTACATCCACGCGCTTGACCCAACTCAAAACCATGTCGGCTTCAGGCTTGGCGCCGGGCAGGGCAAAGGTTTGTAGCTGCCCTCCGTAGACCGGATGGGGCTTGAACCCGTTGGTGCGCAAAATGTCGGCGTCCTCAATAGGGTCGTGGGGCACTGCCAGGCGTAGAAACAAAGAGACCGAGGGTGTATCAACGGTTGGAGGGTGGCCGCGGCCATCTTTCAGGTGGCAACCCTGGCAGGCGTTGGTGTTGAACAGCGGCCCAAGACCGTCACGGGCTTTGGTGCTGGCAGGTGCTTCTACCCAAGGGTTGCGGAAAAAGCTGTTGCCAACGCTGAAGTCAAGCCGTTTGGTCATCGACAAATTGCCCTGAGGCCGGGAAAACGCATTGGTATCGGGTTGGTTTACGGTGCCAGCACCACCTGTCATCGGGGTGGTTTGGAGTGCGTAGCCGGCGTGTTCGCTGGAACCGCCGGCGCTGGTTGCTGCATTGGCAAACAGCGGGGCGCTGGCAAAAGCCAGTGCCCCGGTTAACAAAAATGTTTTCATTTTGCCTCAGAATGCGTGGCCGGCGTCATCCGGTGAAAGGGCTTCAATGCCCAGTTCGCGGGCAGCCTGTTCAATAAAACCGGTTTGAATAACCAGCGCCATGATCGCGTCGTTAATGATTTTCGCACCTTCATCGTTGCCTGGTGCAATCATCATATCGAACGCCATGGGGGTCTGTGAGGATTCGGCTTTGGCTTTCATAAAGCCTAGCGCCTGCATAGTTTTGTCCAGCTGTTTATTCAGTTCTGCATTCAGTTGTGGATTGATTTGTTCAACCAGGTCGGCCAATGACGGGCCGGTGACCGATGAATTGTCGACCCGGCGATAGGTTCCGGTGTAAACGTTTTGAATGCCTTGGCCGTTATAATAGTGGGAGTTGTGGGTGTTATCACTGAAACAGTCGTGTTCGTCTTCATAGGAGTTTGCCTCGAGTGCGACCTTCATACGTTCACCGGCCAGTTCGCCCAGCGACAGGGAGCCCATACCAAACAGCATTTTCTGAATGCCTTCGCTAGCGTTAGCAGACGTCAGTTGAGCGCGGTAATTGTCGGAGGAGCCTTGAGCCCACTGCGCTGTCATCCATTCCAGATCGTCAATCAACAGATCGGTCACGGCGTCCAGGTATTGGCCACGGCGATCGCAGTGGCCGTTGGTGCAATCTTCACCTTGCTGGTAGTCGCTAACGGGCCGTTCGCCATTGCCGGCGTCAAAGCCATTCAGATCTTGGCCCCACAGCAGAAACTCGATGGCGTGGTAGCCAGAGGCAACGTTGGCCTCGGAGCCGCCAATTTCGTTCAAATTGGCCAGCAATTCCGCCGTCAGAGTACTTACGTCCAGCTGCTCGCCACCTACGTTGATGCTGGTGCTGGCAATGATATTGGCAGTTGCGCCGGCGTTGCCCAGTTCGTATTGGTAATCATCGGATTTGACGTAGTCGATCAGGCCTTCGTCCAGTGGCCAGGCGTTTAACTGTCCTTCCCAGTCGTCAATTAGGGTGTTGCCAAAACGGAAGGCTTCGCTTTGTTGGTAGGGAACACGTGCAGCGTACCAGGCTTCCTTAGCGGCTTTCAGGTTGGCGTCGCTAGGGCTGGCGATCAGGCGGTCAGTGGCTGTGTTCAGGGCGCGTGCGGTTATCAACGAATCTTCAAAGGTAGCGTGGACAACGTCTGCGTAATGAGCTACTACGTCACTCTGGCTAACAAACTGATTAGCGGGCTGGATTTTTGCTACGGAACCGTTGGTGCCGCAGCCGACGACAAGTACAGCAGAAACGGCAATCGCCAACGATGCTGGGCGGACTAAAAAAAGCATAATAGACTCCGATGAAATAGTTATTTTAATGATACTCGTTAGCGTTCGCATTATGAAGCGCTGCGGCGTTCTAGAGCAAATTATAATTAATCTTTGTAACAATAACAATATTAATAACAATGAGAATGATTTGCAATAACCATAAGTGATGTTACATTGACGTCAAGAGAGCGCCTAACAGGCCTCTAAACGCGCCTTCGTCGATTAAACACTGTGGAGAATGGAATCATGAGCAGTTCAGTTATCCAGCTTGCAGGAACGCCCGCCAGCATTTTTACTGCTTGGCAAAAAAATCAAAAAAAATGTCTCTCTATCGTCAGAATCCACCGAATCTACTCGCTCAAAGGGCAGCACTGAGCGTCGCTAAATTGGTAATAACCGACTGGCAAAGCGTTTGCTGATCCGTCCTGATACACCGGGGCGGCATTGGGGCGTTATTCAACTGTGATGCGCTTGCGCACACCAGCCGTGGTCGGGCTTAATGGCTTTCATTTACTGGGAGCCTATTTATGCTGAGTTATCTTCATGCTTTTCATGCAGGCAACTTCGCCGATGTACACAAGCACGCGGCGCTGGTGTTGGCACTGAATATGATGCAAGTAAAAACGTCTGGAATAGCCTGTGTTGACACCCACGCCGGAAGTGCGCTTTACAATCTTGATGATGAACGCGCCCGCAAAACCGCCGAAGCTGATGCGGGTATCCGCAAGCTCTGGCCCCAGTTAGACTGTCTGGCAGCAGCCGATTGGCAGCTGTTTCGGCAGTATTTGCAGCAACTAAACTCTGGTGTGAACTTGCGCCAATATCCTGGGTCGCCTGCTTGGTTTGGGCACTATTTACGCCCGCAGGACAGCCTGGGTGTGTTTGAACTGCATCCGTCAGAAACCAGCAGTTTGAACCAGTGGGCTTCTGGCAAACGGTTGCGAGTAACTCAGCAGGACGGTTTGGCGGGGCTGCTAAAAGTACTTCCACCCCGGCAGCCGCGCTTACTCGTGCTTATTGACCCGTCCTACGAAGTAAAAACCGACTATATCTCCGTAGCCAAAACACTCAATCGTGCGTGGCAAAAATGCCGCCACGGAGTGTTTATAGTGTGGTATCCCATTTTGACCTCTGACCTTGAGCAGACTCTGCTGGGCGGCCTGAGAGCCGGCCCGATTCGCAAAATCCTGCGTAGTGAAGTGCGACTGAACACGCCACCGGAGCGCGGCATGGTTGGTTCGGGGATGCTGGTCATTAATCCACCTTGGGGTATGGATGACCGGCTGTCGGCGATGATGAGCGATTTGGAGCCGGCCGCACGTCTGGGCTTGGGCCAACAGATGGACTGGTTGGTTCCTGAGTAGCACCGCTGTGTTTTCGTACTATGGTGTGGTTTATCAACTCTTTGACAATTATTAAGGTATTGGCGGGCAAGTGGTTAAACACAAGCCGGAGCAGGGAACTGGCGACAGCGATAAAACGTCAGCGGTAATGGCAATCGGTGCTATCGGTCGCGCCATGTTTTTCCAGAGCGTAGTGAATGTTGCGCTGTTTCCCCGACGGTCCCAGATGTGCCAAACCTGCATCAGGGAATTAAGGCGTCAATTCGGTTGCGAACGCGCGGCTCGCTATTATAGGCGATGACTATGGCGTTGTAGGTGTCAATATCCAGATTCTGGTTTTCAATAATCTCTGCCATGCGCGCATTCATCTCACCGAGCAGGCTTGTTGCATCGGCTTCAGACTCTGCGTTGTCAAAGCGGTCTTTGTAATCTTCCCGTAGCGTGTTCATCTGTTGCTGTGCATCGACGAACTTGTGTAACTGCGCATCGCTGTAAAACGCCGTGTGCGCCCCGGCCTCTGCTGGAGCGCTGAAACCTTCAGTAGTCTGCTCAATCGCCGGAGTCTGTTGAGCCATCGCGCTGGCAGCGCTGAACAGGCTAACGAGCACTGTGGTGGTGAGAACGCTTTGAATCCGTTTGTTCATGGCGATAGGTTCCGGTAATGATATAAAGTCAGGTTTAAGGCTGTTACAAGGTAATATCGTTAGCAAATTAACGACCTGTATAAGGTCGGTTAGGATGCGTATACTGCACGGCCTAGAGTTCAGCATCAAAGCCGTGGTGAGAGTTTAACCTATGACCAATCAAAAACAGGCCATGATGTTCGGCCTCGCCACGGTATTGCTGTGGTCCACCGTGGCCACCGCGTTCAAGTTGGCACTGGCGGATCTATCTCCGCTGCAGCTACTGTTAATTGCTTGTGTGGCCTCTGTTTTAGTAATGGGCACAATTCTGGTGCTTCAGGGCCGCTGGCGCCTGGTTTTCCAACTGCGCCGCGGGCAATATGCGCAGTCATTTATGATGGGCCTTATTAACCCGTGCCTCTATTATTTCCTCCTGTTTGGTGCCTTTGACCGCCTGCCGGCTCAGGAGGCTCAGCCCATCAATTACACTTGGGCGCTGGTGTTGGCTTACCTGTCTGTTCCTTTCCTAGGCCACCGCCTGCAAGGGCGCGACATCGCTGCCGGGCTGGTGTGCTACGCCGGCGTATTCGTAATTGCCACTCGTGGCGCGGTAACCGATCTGAGCTTTTCAGATCCGGTGGGAGTGGCCTTTGCCGTTGGCAGTACGTTGGTGTGGGCCAGCTATTGGATTATTGCCACCCGCGACACCCGCGACCCGGTGGTGGGTTTGTTCCTGAATTTTCTGTTTGGTTTGCCGGTCATTTTTGCAGCGGCTGTAGCCACCGATAGCCTGCATTTTTCGCTGACCGGTTCACTGTTGGCGGCTGGTTATGTCGGCGTGTTTGAAATGGGCATTGCGTTCGTGCTTTGGTCTTACGCTATGAAAAAAGCAGAAAACACAGCGAAAGTTAGCAATCTTATTTTTATATCGCCGTTTTTGTCGTTGGTGTTTATCTGGTTTATTTTGGGTGAGCGAATTTTGCCGTCTACCTACGTAGGGCTGGTACTGATTATGGCCGGTTTGTGGCTGCAGCAGAAAAAAGCCGCTCAGAAACAGGATGCCGCTGCAGGAGTCGTGAGCGGTGGCGGCTAAATGGTCGGTTTATTTGGTACGAACCGCCGCTGGCGCCTTATACACCGGGGTGTCTACGGATGTGGAACGGCGTTTTTCAGAACATCAGGGCAGCGTCAAAGGTGCTCGCAGCCTTCGCGGCAAGGGCCCGCTGGTGCTGGCGTTTCAGAGCTGTGTTGGTGGCCGGGCTCAAGCCATGAAGTTAGAGTGGAGAATCAAACGTTGGCCCAAAATCCGTAAAGAAGCGTTGTGTAATGGTCAGCTTACGCTGGACGACTGGCTCCCTGACCAGTAGGGTTTCGTGAGCTTAAAGGCGCAGAACATGACGCTCTCAATAAATTTTCTTACCCACCACAGGTGTCTAGCCTCTCGTGTACTGGAAAACAGATACTATAAAAATACCTGACTGGGACCGCAACTCGTTGCTGAACAGGCTGGAGGCGTTTGAGCCAGACACTGAGCGAGAGTTGAGCCATGAAATGATGGCTTACTGTCATTTTTATGGATTGGACCTTTGGGTAGAGCATGCGCAGGTGGAATACCACCAAGGCTACGTGAACTCCGGTAAGCATCAGGTCATGGTGCATTATTATCGCAGCGCAGCCGTAACGCATTGCCGCGGAACAGTTTTTGTAATGCACGGTTACTTTGATCACGTCGGGCTTTACACCCAGCTGATAGACCGCTGCTTGGCGGAAGGCTTTGATGTGCTGGCGTACGACCAGCCGGGCCACGGGCTTTCCAGTGGCACGCCGGCGGCGATAGGCAGCTTTTTGGAGTACCAGCAGGTGCTCAGCGATGTGACGGCAAAGGTGCGACAGAAGATTCGCGGGCCTTGGTATGCGGTGGGGCAGAGCACGGGCGGCGCCATACTGATTGACTATCTGCTGTCGAATCATCATACCCACATCACCTCAGAGTTTCGCAAAGTGGTTTTACTGGCGCCACTGATACGCCCTGCGGGTTGGGTTAAGGCCCGTGTTTTGCATACGGTGCTTCGGCCCTTTGTCAGCCGTTGGCGGCGAGCATTCAGTGCCAACAGTGGCAACTCGGAGTTTTTGAAATTTCTTCGTAAAGTCGACCCGCTGCAGGCACGCGCTATTCACGTTGACTGGGTTTCGGCATTGCGCCAATGGGTGCCCCATATTGAGTCTGCGCGCCCGGTTGAGTTCGATATAACCGTGGTACAGGGCGAAAAAGACCTAACCGTAGATTGGCCTCATAATTTGCGGATTATTCGTAACAAGTTTGCCCGAGTTCATGAAGTTAAGTTACCACTGGGCCGGCACCATCTGGTTAACGAGGCCCATGATTTGCAGGCAACGGTGTTTAATACCATCATCGACACTTTTACGGCAGACGTGTGAACACGTTGTCGTAGACTCACATAAATAAGGAACACGCTGTGAAAAAAACGATACTTGCGGTTACGCTGGCCAGCCTGACGCTTGGCGGCTGTATGACATACGACCCATACACCGGCGAACAGAAAACATCGAACGCCACTAAGGGTAGCGTGATTGGCGCACTTGGCGGCGCGGTAATCGGTGCGGCCACTTCCAGTAAAAGCGACCGAGGCAAAGGTGCGCTGATCGGCGCTGCTGGCGGTGCGGTTATAGGTGGCGGTGTTGGTGTATACATGGATCGTCAGGAAGCGCAACTGCGCCAGCAGCTTGAAGGCACGGGCGTACGTGTGGTGCGTAATGGCGACGAAATCTCGCTGGTCATGCCGGGCAACATTACTTTTGACCTCAACCAGACCAGTATTCGCTCGCAGTTTGGCGGAACTCTGGAGTCTGTTGCCTTAGTACTGAAAGAGTTTGATCAAACTATTATCCAGATAGAAGGACACACCGACAGCCAGGGCGGAGACAGCTATAACCAGTTGTTGAGTGAGCGGCGCGCGTCTTCTGTTCGTGACTTCCTGCTGAACCAAGGCATTGAGTCCAGGCGCACCCGCGCTGTGGGTTATGGCGAGCGTTATCCGGTGGCGTCTAATGATACCTCAGGCGGGCGCGAGCAGAATCGGCGCGTTGAACTAACACTGGTGCCCATGGGCTAAGCCACGAGTATCATCGTGCCAGTGCCTTGGCCAACCAGTCGGCAAGGCGCTGGGCCCGTGGCGACACCGTATCACCGGGAAGCCGCAGGCTCAGGGTGTCGCGGGTTTCTATAAAACCCCAAGGCGCCAGCAATCGCCCGCTGCGCAGATCTTCCTCCACCAGATATTGCGGCGCTATTGCCACGCCCAGCCCTACTAATGCTGCCTCTAGCATGTAATTTAAATGTTCGAATGATTGCCGGATCGGCAGACTCTGCGTATCTAATTGCTGGTGCTTACACCACTGTGGCCAGGCTTGCGGCCGTGACAGGGTTTCCAGTAGCGGCAATTCCAGCAGGGCACTCGCCGGCATGTCTGGGTTGGCAGGGGCCAGCCCGGGGGCCATTACCGGCCCGATTCGTTCAGGGCCCAGAACAATCAGGTTCTGGCCTGAGGGTGCTGGCGCCGAGGTGAAGCCCAGAGCAGCGTCTACCCCAGCGGGCAGGTGCAGCTCTTCGTCGGTGGTGGTCAGGTGAATTTCCAGCCCGGGGCAATCCTGGCGTAATCGGCCCAGGCGCGGAATAAACCAGCGCGCCAGAAAGCTACCTGAACAGCTCAACACCAGGGGCGCATCACGGGCTTCTCGCCGCAGGCGCTCGCATGCCTGTTCCAGTTGTGAAAAAACCGAATCTGTGGTGGCAAACAGCTGATGGCCTGCGGTGGTTAGAGCAATGCCGCGGCCCTGGCGCTCGAATAACGCTATGCCGAGTTGTTGTTCAAGCTGGCCAATTTGCCGGCTGACGGCACCGTGAGTCACGCTGAGGGTCTCCGCGGCACGGCTCATGCTTAGTAGGCGTGCCGCGGCATTAAAGGCGCGTAGCGCATTCAGCGACGGTAAAGGCAGGTTGGCATGGTCCATAAATCGTTTACTTTTTCTCACAGGTCGGTGCGATTTTATCGATTCACACCTATGCTGTCCTGCTTTACACTAGATATCAATTAGAAATCGAACCAGATTAACGGAGTCAATCGCATGAGCACAGCAACCACGCTACGAAAGGGTCCGGATATTAACGGTTTTTTCGGTCATTTTGGTGGCCGTTTTGTGGCCGAGACCTTGATGCCGCTCGTTCTTGAACTGCAAGAAGAATATGCAAGGGCGCGCAATTCAAAAGAATTTGTTGATGAGATGGACGCTTTGCGACGTGACTTTGTCGGCCGCAAAAGCCCGCTGTATCTGGCTGAACGGTTAACTGAACAGCTCGGCGGGGCCAAGGTATACCTCAAGCGGGAAGATCTTTTGCACACCGGTGCTCACAAGATCAACAATTGCCTAGGCCAGATTTTGTTGGCCAAACGCATGGGTAAAACCCGAATCATCGCGGAAACCGGGGCAGGCATGCACGGTGTGGCAACCGCCACTGTGGCAGCGCGCTTTGGTATGGAGTGCGTGGTGTACATGGGCAGCGTCGACATTCATCGGCAGCAGCCCAACGTGCAGCGCATGCGTTTGCTGGGCGCCAAAGTAATCCCGGTCACCAGTGGTGCAGGCACTCTGAAAGACGCGATGAATGATGCCCTGCGTGACTGGGTTACCAATGTTGCCGATACTTTTTATATCATCGGCACAGTAGCAGGTCCGCATCCCTATCCGGCTATGGTGCGTGATTTCCAATCGATTATTGGTGAGGAAACCCGCGAACAGATCATCGAACGCGAGGGGCGCCTACCCGACACACTTGTAGCCTGCGTCGGTGGCGGCTCAAACGCCTTGGGTCTGTTCCATCCGTTTCTGGATGATAAGAGCGTCGCTATGGTGGGTGTTGAAGCCGCCGGTGAAGGCTTGGACAAACGCCATGCGGCCAGCCTGAAGGGTGGCACCCCGGGCATATTGCACGGCAACCGTACCTTCCTGCTGCAATCCGCTGACGGGCAGATTCAGGATGCCCATTCGATTTCGGCGGGTTTGGATTACCCGGGCATTGGCCCAGAGCACGCTTGGTTAAACGAGATTGGTCGGGTCAGCTACGCCGCCATTACTGATGACGAAGCTCTCGAAGCCTTCCACACGTTGTGCCGCATTGAAGGTATTATTCCGGCGCTGGAAACAGCCCATGCTATTGCTTACGTGATGAAAGTGGCTCCGACATTGCCGGAGGATCACTTGATTGTTATCAATCTGAGCGGCCGCGGTGATAAAGACATGTCGACCGTCCTTGCCGCGATGGACGCCAGTGCGGAAAACGCCGAGAAAAACGCTGGTAAAGCCGTTAAAGGGGAAGCCTGATATGAGCGCAAGTCGTATTGATCGTTGTTTTGAAGCCTTGCGCCAGCAAGACTGTGCTGCCCTGGTGACGTTTGTAACCGCAGGCTATCCGGATTATCGGCACAGCCTGGAGATTTTAAAAGGGTTGCCTGAAGCCGGTGCCGATATCATCGAACTAGGAATGCCATTCACTGACCCTATGGCCGATGGTGTACCCATCCAGCTTGCTAGCCAGCGTGCTTTGGCCGGTGGTCACAACACTACCAAAACCCTGCAGATGGTGCGGGAATTTCGCGAGCATAATCAGCACACACCGATTGTACTGATGGGCTATTACAACCCAATTTATTGCTATGGTGTAGAGCGTTTTCTGAATGATGCCGCAGCGTCCGGTGTAGACGGCATGATTGTGGTAGATTTGCCGCCAGAGCATGACGACGAACTGTGCGTGCCGGCCCGTGAAGCCGGTATACACTTTATTCGGTTAGCAACGCCCACTACCGATGCCGCCCGGCTGCCTGGTGTGCTGGTGAATACCTCCGGCTTTTTGTACTACGTTTCCAGCACCGGTGTTACTGGCTCTGTGGCACCTACCGCTGAAAAAGTGGAAAAAGAACTGGCGCGGATTCGACAGCATACAAACTTGCCGGTGGCCGTGGGTTTCGGTATTCGTACCGCACCTCAAGCTGAGCGTATTGCACGTTTTGCGGATGCTGTAGTGGTAGGCTCAGCTTTAGTAGAGTGCATAGCCAACGCGGATACTGAAGCGCAGGGCCGCGATGATGTGTTGTCGCTTACGCAGGAACTTTCGGTTGCAGTTAGAGAGGCACGGACAACGTTGAACGTTTCCTGATCGTTGTCATTGCCTAGCGCAAGCGTCTGAAACACCTGTCCGAGTTCGCGCCCGGGCAGGTTTTTTATTAGTCGCGAACATATGAGTATTCGGTCATTGCCCACTTATAAGCTAGAGCCTTTCCGAGCTCTTTTTTGCACCTTATTAATGTGAGAGCAAATCACCGCGCCAGCGCGACTCTACGCTCTCTGACTTATGGACACCTAAAAACTCCTGAAATACCGTAAAGAGCTGTTCTTACAAGTGCCTGCGATGAAGATTGGTACGATCAATTCGATTTGGCGTTATCCGGCGAAAGGTTTGTCGGGTGAGCGTTTGCAGGGCGGCGTTGTTAATGCCGACGGTTCGAACGGTGACTGTATCTGAGCGTTACAGGATGTGCGGCGCCGAGAGATCCAAGGCTGCAAGTGTAGACACAACTCCTCATTACTGATCATTTTTATAAATAGCGATGTGAGCCTGATCCAAAAAACAAATTAAACGTAACTACTCTCCGCAAGGTTCAGTTTATCTTGTCCCCAAGGTTGGCGGTCGGTTAAAAAACGTTCCGAGAACATGCCGATAGCTGATTTCTAAGTACAATAGATTCGAGGGTTAAGGACATGTTAGAGCTCGAAAGTTTATCTGTGGGTCAATATGGATTTATAAATAATGTATTTTCTTTTGGTTTGGCCGTCATGGCGTCGTCTACGTTGTTCGTGTGGCTGATGAAGGGGTCTGTTGCGCCAGCTTACCGGATGGCCATGGTGATCACCGGTTTGGTAACGGCTATCGCAGGCTATCATTACCTTCAGATCATGCTCTCTTGGCAGGGGGCAGCAACGATTAACACGGGCGAAGTATTGGTGACGGGCGAAGGCTTTAACCGCGCATATCGCTATGTCGATTGGTTGTTAACGGTGCCCTTGCTGCTGATTGAGCTAATTTTGGTAATGAAGCTTAGCAAAAGTGATACAATGAGCCGGTCTGTTAAGCTCGGTGGCGCAGCCGCACTGATGATTATTCTTGGCTATCCCGGCGAAGTATCGAGCGAAGTTGGAACCCGAGCACTGTTCTGGATCCTGGCGATGATTCCATTCCTGTACATTGTGCGTGAAATGGTTGTCGGTCTTAAGGATTCTATTGCGCGGCAGCCAGATGAAGTGAAAGGTCTGATAAACGCAGCAGCTATTTTGTTGGTCGTTTCCTGGGCATTTTACCCGATTGTCTATTTGCTGCCATTGGTCGGCATTACCGGTGGTTCAGCAATTGTTGCTGTCGAAACCGGCTACACCATCGCTGACATTGTTTCGAAAGCTGTGTTTGCAATGTTGATTTTCTTGATTGCGGTACGCAAGAGTGCAGCAGATGAGCGCGAACTTGTTGCAGAAGCAGCCAAGCAAGGTGAGCAGAAGACTCCGGTGAAAAAAGTCGCTTGAAGACAGTCGTAAGATCTGTTGGAACTTGACTGCTGATTGTCAGCCCTTGTGAGCAAACCGGCACGGATAAGGTCCGTGTCGGTTCCGTTTTGTCTTATCAAGATCAAGCGATCGCAATAAACGGCTTTCAGTACTCATCCCCGCGTAGGGAGAATAACAATGACTGTTTCCGTCTTAGGCGCCGAAGTACTTTCGAGAAAAAATGCCAGTGCTAACGTTGTAGCGGTTCAATCAGCCGACAACGCAGATCACACGCGAGCCTTAGACCAAGTTAGGGCGTTGATGCTCGACGCTCTACAAGGTGTAATGGAAGGGCCAGCAAATAACGCTAGCCAGTATCAGATCAGTACTAAAGGGAGTTTGTTGAGAGCCCGTTTGGCGCTGGCCAGTTGTAGAAGTTTTGAATGTTCCCAAGAATATGCAATTGTTGCAGCAGCATGCTGCGAACTCATCCACAATGCGTCTTTAGTACACGATGACCTCCTTGACGGCGATCAGCTTCGAAGAGGGCAGGCGACAGTGTGGAAAAGACACGGCAGAGGCGTCGCGTTGTGCGCCGGCGACTTATTGCTTTGCACGGCTTTTGCTGTATCTGCCGATTTGGTCGATGTCCAGCAGTCCCGTCTATTGACTCAATATCTGGCGGCGATGACAGGTCGGGTTATTGTCGGGCAAAGCATTGAGATTGCACCGGTAGAACCTGGCGTTCAACCTCGGTTCAGGGCCTATATAGAAGCTGCGCAAGCCAAAACCGTGCCACTGATTCAGCTTCCGCTGATGACAGGTGCGATAGCCGCGAAGTCTGGGCTGTCGGTTCTGGACTCTATAAGGCGGTTCGCCGAGGCGGTTGGTCTGGCCTATCAGATTATTGACGATCTGGACGATTTAGTGGAGTCAAAAGCCGATTTGAAAAGCAAGGTGAAATCGCTTCATCCTTTTCATGCCTGGCATCATCATCGGGGCAGATTGAGCGACAGTCCAGAACGTAGAGTCCAAAGGGCGACCCGTCACGCACTGGCTGCATTGCAGCGTGGCCGACGCCAGCTTAAGTGTCTTGAAGAAAAGATGTCTACGCCGATTACGCCCACGCTAGGCCCGTTATTAATGAAATTGGAATGCAGAGCTCAAGCACATCGCTACTCCTTTGGATCGAATGGGGAGGGATGTCATGACACAACAACTACGTGGGGTTAGTGCGTCGAAAACAGCGGTGGTTGTCGGAGCCGGGTTTGGCGGACTTGCAGTTGCCCTACGCTTGTTGGCTAGAGGTTATAGAGTTGATCTGCTTGAAAAGCACGCGGATTTGGGGGGGCGAGCCAGAACCTTCGAACTGGATGGCCACAGCTTTGATGCTGGGCCAACCGTCATAACTGCGCCTTTTCTGTTTGCTGAATTGTTTGAACGTTTTGGTGAAGTTATGGCAGATCAGGTGACACTGTTACCGGTGTCGCCTTTTTACCGCATGGATTTTGCTGACGGCAGCCACTTTGACTATTACGGTACAACAGAGGCGCTGGTCGCAGAGATCGACCGGCTATCGCCGGGCGAAGGAGAACGCTACCCACAGTTTCTGCAAGCCGCCGAAGCAATGTACGATCGCGGCTTCACCGAACTGGCACAACGGCCCTTTACCCGAGTCGCGGACATGTTGGAGGTTTTGCCAGACCTCATTAAGCTCAGGGCTGACCGGAGTATTTATCAATTTGTTTCTCAGTTTTTCAGCGATGAGCGTCTGCGTCGAGCTTTCTCTGTGCCTTCCCTGCTGGTGGGGGGCAACCCATTTCAGACATCGGCACTTTACGCCCTGATTCATGCTTTAGAGCGTAAAAGTGGTGTTTGGTACGTGCAAGGCGGAACCGGTGCGCTGATTAAGGCATTGGCGCATCTGTTCGAGCGACACGGAGGTCGCTTGCACGTGGGCCAGTCAGTGCAGCATCTGGAAATGGACGGCCTGAACGTGCGCGCAGCTGTGACCGACCAGGGCAAGCGTTTTGATGCCGACTTGGTCGTGAGTAACGCTGATCCGCTATACGTCTACGATCATTGGATTGAGAGAACCACCCTCCAGCGGCTTGCCGATAGCCACAGGGCACGGCTAAAGCAGTCTATGGGGCTGTTTGTGCTTTATTTCACCACCGAACGAGTCTACTCCGACATTGAGCATCACACGATTGTGTTCGGTGAAACGTTCCGGGAAATTTTGACCGAGATTTTTGAACAGCGCCAGATTCCGGAAGATTTGAGTCTGTATTTGCACAGGCCCGGCGCGACAGACCCGACAATGGCGCCAAAAAGTGGTGACGCCTTTTACGTGCTGGCCCCGGTTCCTAATCTTCAGGGCGATCAGGATTGGTCTAAAATTTCCAGTGATGTTGAAAATCAAATTATCAGTATTTTGACTCAGCGCCTCATGCCGGACCTTCCGCAGCAAATTCGCGCTAAGCACAGCATCTCGCCCACCTATTTCCACACTGAGTTGAACAGTCCCTTCGGCAGCGGGTTCTCTATTGCGCCTACGCTCACACAGTCGGCCGGGCTGCGCTTTCATAACCAGTCGCCGCGGTACCGAAATCTGTTTTTTGTTGGTGCAGGCGTTCATCCTGGTGCAGGCGTGCCGGGTGTGGTGTGCTCTGCCGGCGTGGTTGAGCGCCTGGTGGCCAGAGCCTTTGAATCTCCGGCAGATAGCAAAGCGGGAGCGCCAGCAGGCACCGCCATCAGAGGCTTGAAATGACTGAGTCGGTTGCCGAAACGAATCTATCCGCAACCGGCGCCGACGTTCTGCGGCGCAAAGGAAAAAGCTTTTATTGGGCTGGCCAGCTATTGACCGCAGACCAGCTTGAGAGCGCCGCAGACCTATATCAGATATGCCGAAACATAGACGACTTGGTAGACGAGGCGTCAACACCCGCCCAAGCAATGGCAGCTGAGCAACAGCTTGACGAATTTCACCAGGCGCTGAGATCCCGGCCAACATCGGCCGATGGCCCCCCTGATCTTTACCAGCAGGCGGAATTGCTGCTGGGAGAGTATCCGATGGCGCTGAGCGCATTGGGTGATCTTGTTGACACGGTGCGTAGTGATCTTGACCTGGTTAGAGTGGCGGATCAGGCCGAACTCCTTCGTTATTGCTACGGTGTGGCGGGAACAGTAGGGGTTATGATGACGTGTCTGTTAAACGCACGTGAGCGGGAAAAAGCACTACCGCACGCCATTGATTTAGGAATTGCCATGCAGTTGACTAACATCTCTCGAGATGTCCTGGAGGATGCCCAGTTAAACCGCCTTTACTTGCCGGCCGATGGGACAGCGGGCACGATGGCGCCAGAAGAGATTGTGGCTGGCAATCGAGTTGCGCGGCACAATGCCTGGTTGGGCGTGAGTGATCTGCTGGACCTGTCTGAGGTTTATTATCGCAGTGGTTGGCAGGGGTTGGGTTATCTGCCGTTCAGGGCGCGTTTGGCCATTGCCGTGGCTGCGAAGGTCTATCGGCAAATTGGCCGACAGATTCTGCAAAGGGGTGAACAACGTTATTGGCAGGGCCGATGTGTGGTTGGCTCAGCCGAGAAACTGAGGGTGTCGGTGGGAGCTGTTGTTCGGCTGGCGGCAGGCGCAATCAACCGGCAGCCTATATGTCACGATCACGCACTGCACCAAGGCCTGACAACCAGCCTTACACTGCGCCGACCTGAAAAGCGATGAGCCGCCGTCTTGAATCCGGATCTGAATCTGGACCAAAGTCCACAAGCCAGCACTCAGAGCCAGTCGGTGACTATGATCTTGTCGTTATTGGAGCCGGGTTAGCCGGGCTCAGCTTGGCCTGCTGGCTCCTGCAGCTGGCAGAAGATGGGCAGGCAACACTACCCAGAGTCTGTTTTCTAGAGCCACGAACATCCTACAGTAACGACCGAACATGGTGTTTCTGGGACCTTGAGCCACAACCTTTTCGCGATCTTATCACCCATCGCTGGTTTCGCTGGCAGGTCAGCCAAGGTGATCAAACGGCTTGTCAATCTGACAGGGCAGCCGCTTACGCAATGCTGCCGGCAGATGTTCTGTATCAATATGCATTGGCTAGAATAGACGAAAGTCCGGCCTTTGATTTGCACCTTGGTGTGACCGTTAGCGGCGTTGAGCACATCGATGATGGCGCTCTGGTGTCAGCCGATCAACGCCGTTGGCAGGCAAAGGCAGTCATAGACACACGCCCGCCCGGCAAAGGTCAGCTGGCGTCCGGCGTTGGGTTTTGGCAGGTTTTCTCAGGTCTTGAGATCACCTGTCCCAAGCACGGTTTTGATACCTCCACGGCCACACTGATGAATTTTCAGCCCGGCTACCCGCACCCTTGTTTTTTGTACCTGTTGCCTCTCGACGAGGATCACTTTCTGGTTGAATGGACCGCCTTTCAACTGGAAAAAGAGTCGGCGTCGGACTATCGCTCAGACCTTGATTTATGGCTACAGCGACAGGGCCTCGGGTATTACGAGGTCACAAGAGAGGAGTCTGGTAGCCTGCCTATGTTGCGTATGCCGGCGGTACAGAGCTTTGGTCGGGTGATTAGGGCCGGCGTCGGTGCAGGCTGGATGAGGGCCGCTACCGGTTACCATTTTGTTAGTTGCCAAAGAGGCAGCGCGGCGCTTGCCCGTCAGATTCTTACAGCTCATGCCAGTGACGACTGGAGGCTCCAGGACCCAACAGTGCGAGCTGGCTGGCTGGATTGGATGGACAGCGTGTTTCTGCGGGCATTGAAGCGACACCCGGAAAAAGCACCGCAATGGTTCGTGGGGCTGTTTGCTGCCACGAGTGCTGCACAAATGAGCCGGTTTATGAACGATCAGCCACGCTGGCGTGATGCTCTGGCAGTGGCCAGCGCGTTACCGCCAGGGCCCTTTGTGCGAGCCGCATTGCCATGGTGATAAACGACACCGCTAACACTGAAAATGTGCTTTATCGGAGTTCAGGCGGACGCAGGCACCAATTTATTATATTGATGATTGCCAGTCTTGCGTTGATCGTCGGCTTTATGTTGCCGGTTCTGTCTATTGAACAACAGTTCTGGATTGTGCTGCTGCCTATTGGTGTGTTCGGCCTCTCCCACGGGGGCGCGGACCCCATGATTCTCAAGCAACTGACTGCGACGTCGCCAACCGGTTTGTTCGTTGTTCTGTGCGCCTATCTGATGGCCTCGTTGGCTTTTGTTGCGCTAATCTGGGTGCTGCCGGTGCTGGCGCTGCTGGTGTTTCTGGGTTTGTCGATCTGGCACTTTGGCTATACCGACGAAGCTTTTTTAAGCTCGGCGAAAAACCCTCCGTTGCGTTGGCTATTCGGTAGCACGCCCATCTTGGGTCCAATGCTCGGGCATCCGCAGCAAACGAGCGAGTTGTTTGCCTGGCTGATTAAGAATGAATCACAGGTGGTTTTGGACATTGTGGTATGGCTTGGGCCTTGTTTGGCGGTGGTTTGGCTTTTTGGTTTCGGATGCCTGTTGTTCGGGCGCCTTAACCGACCCGGCCCAAGAGTGCTGGTCGAGTTATGTCTGGTGGGCGCGGCCTTGATTGCATTGCCACCGCTTCTGGGGTTCGCGTTCTATTTCTGTGCGATTCACAGCGTGCGTCATTTCCTTTCTATTGCCGAACACCGTTTGTTATCGAATCAAAAAAGCCTATTCCAAGCGTTTCCGGTCCGTAAAATCTTGCCTGCAACACTGGGGGCGATCGCAATGGCGTGTGTCGCCTGGGGGGTGATCGTATTGATCGGGCCTGCCACGAGCTTGATGGCTGATGCAGTCAGAGTCATGTTCTGGGCGCTGGCCGCGTTAACACTTCCGCACGCTATCATCGTCAGACTATGGTGGAATCAAAGGCTTGTTGAGTGAGAGGACGGCTCAAAAAGATCGGGGACGAATTTCAAATCCGTCTCCTTTGAGTAAGAAAACCGGGGCCTAGGTAGGCGGGGGGCAGATTTGAAATCTGTTCCCTAAGAGCAAAAAAACCGGGGCTCATGGCCCCGGTTTTTCTTAAGCAGCCTTGCGAGCTTAAAACAGCACGCGGCAGCGAATGGTGCCTTTCACTTCAAGCAGTTTCTCCAGCGCCAGCTCACCGTAGGCTTTGTCGACGTCGATTACCACGTAGCCAATGTCGTCCTTGGTTTGCAGGTATTGACCGCAAACGTTAATACCGTTAGCGGAAAAGACTTGGTTGATCTCTGACATCACGCCCGGCACGTTTTCGTGAATGTGCAATAACCGATGCTGGTTCGGGTGCGAGGGCAGGGCCACTTCGGGGAAGTTTACTGACGATACAGATGTACCGTTGTCGCTGTACATGGACAGCTTTTCAGCGACTTCCCGGCCGATATTTTCCTGGGCTTCGATGGTGGAACCACCCACGTGTGGAGTCAGGATGACGTTGTCGAATTCGCGCAGCGGTGAGACAAATTCCTCGCCGTTGGATTTTGGTTCAACCGGGAAAACGTCGATGGCAGCGCCCAGCAACTTACCGCTGCGCAAGGAGTCAGCCAGGGCGTCGATATCAACCACGGTGCCGCGCGAAGCGTTCATCAGAATAGAACCCGGCTTCATTTGCGCGAGCTGCTCGGCTTTGAACATATATTTGGTGGCTGCGGTCTCTGGTACGTGCAGGCTCACCACATCACACAGGTTTAGCAGTTCCTGCATGGAGCCCACTTGCGTGGCGTTACCGATGGAAAGTTTGGATACCACATCGTAAAAGTATACGTCCATGCCCAAGCCTTCGGCCAGCACACTGAATTGAGTACCAATGTTGCCATAGCCAATAATGCCAAGCTTCTTGCCGCGGATTTCATAGCTGTTTTTGGCTGACTTAAGCCACTCGCCACGGTGGGCCTTGGCGTTCTTTTCCGGCACGCCGCGCAGCAACAAAATGGCTTGTGCCAACACCAGCTCGGCTACTGAGCGAGTGTTGGAGAAGGGCGCATTAAACACCGCCACACCGCGGCGCGTAGCAGCCTGCAGGTCTACCTGGTTGGTGCCAATACAGAAGCAACCCACTGCCACCAATTTCTTAGCCGCTTCGAATACGGCCTCTGTTAGCTGTGTGCGCGACCGAAGGCCGACAAAATGCGCGTCGGCAATTTTCTCGATCAGCTCGTCTTCAGCCAACGAGTGCGACAGGGACTCAATGTTGGTGTAACCGGCGGCGTGCAGAGAATCGAGTGCAGACTGGTGCACGCCTTCCAGCAACAGAATTCGGATTTTGCTTTTTTGCAGAGACGTATTGGACATGGGCTTACTTTCCAACTTTTTGTCGCGTTTAACCACCCGTGGCCAGTCATTTCAGCTTTACATCGCATGGGCTGACGCACAGAACAGGGGCGGTATGATAACATAATCCCTGGCATTGGCAGCGTACCGAACATCCCCATTTTTATACGGACCTGGCGTTGCCAGCCGGTCTTGTTTTGACCGTGCCGTCCTATTTCGAGACACATTTGAGCGAGAGTCCAGCCTGATGACACCTGAACAGATCATAGCCGCCCTGAAGCAACTGATGGCCGAAGGCGACGCCCCAGGCAAAGTGCTGACAGATCCGTCTGACCTTGCCACTTACGGCACCGATTGGACCCGGATATATACCCCAAATCCAGTCGCTATTGTGCTGCCTAAAACCACCGAACACGTGCAGTCGCTGGTTCAGTTCGCCAACCAAAACAACGTTGCTTTGGTGCCTTCTGGCGGCCGAACTGGCTTGAGCGCCGGCGCCGTAGCTGCCAATGGTGAAGTGGTGGTGGCGTTTGACAATATGAACCAGATTCTGGACTTCAACGCCAGTGACCGTACCGTGCGTTGTCAGGCCGGTGTTATCACTGAACAGCTGCAGAATTTTGCCGAGAAAAACGGCCTTTATTACCCGGTAGACTTTGCGTCCGCCGGCTCTAGTCAGCTGGGCGGTAACCTGTCCACCAACGCCGGTGGCATCAAAGTTATCCGCTATGGCATGAGCCGCGACTGGGTTGCCGGCCTAAAAGTCGTCACCGGTAAAGGCGATGTTCTGGATCTGAACAAAGACCTGGAAAAGAACAACACCGGCTACGACCTTCGCCACTTGTTTATCGGTGCCGAAGGGACCTTGGGTTTTATTACCGAAGCTACCATGAAGCTGTCACGCCAGCCCGACAATCTTACCGTGTTCGTGCTGGGCCTGAACGATTTGGGCAGCACTATGGACGTGCTGAACACTTTCCGCAGTAAGCTGGACTTAACGGCTTACGAGTTTTTCTCTCACCAGGCGATGAATCACGTGTTGGCCCATGGCCAGGTAAAGGCGCCCTTTGACACCGAGGCGCCTTACTATGCTCTGCTGGAATTTGAAGCGGTGTCTGAACAGGTGATGGAACAAGCCATGGAACTGTTCGAGCGGTGCATGGAAAACGGCTGGGTGCTCGACGGCGTGATCAGCCAAAGCGAAACTCAAGCTCAGAGCCTGTGGCTTCTGCGCGAGCGCATTTCTGAATCCATTGCTCCGCGCATCCCCTACAAAAACGACATCTCTGTGGTGGTATCCCGGGTGCCGGGCTTTCTGGAAGAAATCAATCAAGTGGTCAGCGACCACTATCCGGATTTCGAAATTATCTGGTTTGGTCACATCGGCGACGGCAACTTGCACCTGAACATCCTTAAACCCGAGGATATGGCAAAAGAAGACTTCTTCGAAAAGTGTCAGAAGGTAAACAAGTGGGTTTTTGAAATCGTTGAAAGATACCAAGGCAGCGTGTCCGCTGAACACGGCGTGGGCATGACCAAAAAAGCCTACCTGCAGTACACCCGAAGCGAAGCTGAAATTGCGTATCTGAGAGGCATCAAGCAGGTTTTCGACCCGAACGGCATCATCAACCCGGGTAAAATCTTCGACTAACAAGGTGGTTAGCGCGAACATGAAGCGACACATTGTAGTGCTCAGCGGTGCTGGTATCAGCGCCGAAAGCGGCTTGGCTACCTTCCGTGACAACGACGGGCTGTGGGAAAAACACAACGTAAACGATGTAGCCACCCCCGAAGCCTTCCAGCGCGACCCGGGCTTGGTGCTTCGCTTTTACAACGAGCGCCGTCGCCAACTAGCCAACACTCAACCCAACCGCGCTCACCGCTTGCTGGCAGAGTTGGAGCGGAGTTATCGGGTGACTATCGTCACTCAAAACGTCGATGACTTACACGAACGCGGCGGCTCTACTCAAGTGTTACACCTGCACGGCGAACTCACCAAAGCCCGCAGCAGCAAAAACCCCCGAGCCATTCACACCATCGGCTACCGCGATATCCGCTTGGGTGAACGCAGCCAAGACAGCAGCCAACTGCGCCCCCACATCGTCTGGTTCGGCGAAGAAGTCCCTATGCTGGAAGTCGCTATCGACATAGTCCGCAGTGCCGACGACCTGCTCATAGTCGGCACCTCCCTAAAAGTCTACCCGGCTGCGGGGTTAGTCCACGAAGTAGAGCGCGACGTGCCCATCACCGTCATCAACCCGGTCACCCCCACAGGAAGATTCTCCCGCGCCCGGTTTATTCAAAAAAGTGCAGTGGAAGGTGTCGCAGAATGGGTAAACAGTTTTAAGCGATAAAAAACTCAAAAGGCAAGAACCAAAAAACTTGCGCCGACTACTCAGAGCTAGAAATTAACGAAACTCAGCCAAATAAGCCCGCAATTCATTACCAAAAGCGGCCTGAACACCCAACCGCTTCAGCATCCAATAATGCCCCGCAATCATCCGGTCAATAAAAATACTCTCCACCGGCGGTTTGAACGAATCCAGATATTTAAACACTGTACTCGTCTTGGCTGCCACGTCCTTATGCAGCCGCGCCTGACCGAAATCGTAGGGCTGCTCAGACTCAAACGGCACAACCAAAATATCCCGCCACATGGCGTAATAGGCCTCGTCAATCGCCGGTTGGCTCTCAACTCGCGCACCTAAATCAATCAGATACTGATCCAGCGCCTTATAATCCTGCTCTAAAGCAGCCGTCACCGCATTGCGGTAAGCCAGCACAATCTCTGGTTTCAGCTTCTTCACACAGCCAAAATCGTACATCACAATGGTGCCGTCCGGCCGGTAAGCAAAGTTACCGGCGTGTGGGTCACCGTGAATGCACTGAAAACGAAATAGCTGATCTGCCATCGCGGTAAAAATGCGGTGGCCGATCAGATTGATGGTGTCTTGGTCGTAACGCTCTGGGGTGATATCACCTACGTGGTCACCTTCCTCCAGTTCCAGAGTCATTACGTGGCGAGTTGAATGGCTGCGCACCACCGCTGGAATAACCACCCAGCGATCGTTGCGATGAAACTCGCGGAACACATCAAGATTGCGAGCTTCGTTGTCGTAATCCAGCTCTTCGTGCAGGCGCTCGCGGATTTCAGCGAACAGCTGATCTACCGATTCCTTGGGCATTTTCAGCAGGCCGCCCAACCTTAAAGCCAGTCGAAGCTGTTTGAGGTCGGAGTCACAGGATTCATCAACACCCGGGTACTGCACCTTTACGATAACGTCGGTGCCGTCGTGCATCCGCGCCCGGTGTACCTGGCCGATAGAAGCTGCCGCGTAAGGTGCTTCCTGTAGGTACTCATAAAGCTCGTGTACCGGTTTGCCCAAGGCGGTTTCAATTTGCTGGCGAATCACTTCGAAGGGCATGGGCGGCGCTTCTTTTTGAAGCTTTTGCAGGGCGTCAGAAAATTCACGGGGTAGAAAATCTTGGGTTTGCGAGGCTATTTGGCCGACCTTCATGGCGGCGCCTTTCATTTCCCCCAGAGTGTCGGTAATGCGCGCCGCCATGCGGCTGTAGCTCTCGCTACGGGCGCCTTCATCATTTTCACTGCTGAAGAAACTGCGCGCCTTTTGACTAGCGAATTGTCCGGCCACAGAGGCAGTCATACCTGCGAGTTTGAAAAAACGACCACTGCGAGTGGTAACAGGCTTTTTTGTCATGCCAGATATACGCTCCTAACCAAAAAACGATTCAGCGTCGCCACGTCAGACCACGCTGAGACTGTTGTCTAATGCTCGTTTTATATCACTCTTTAAATCGCTTTTTAACACTTTTTCTAAATCTCTTTTTAAACCACTCTGGTCGACACCGATAGACGATCTTCCAGCGTCAGTTGCAGGATTTGTCCGGATTGCAGTGGCCCGACACCTTTGGGCGTGCCGGTCAGTATTACATCCCCGGGTAACAGAGAGAACTGTGTACTGATGTGGGCAATCAAAGGCGCCACCGGAAACAGCATGTCGGCGGTGTCGCCGCTTTGCTGGCGCTCGCCGTCGATATCCAGGCTGAAGTGCAGGCAGCGCTTGTCCAGATCGCTGGCCGGAACGAACGGCGTGAGTGGGCAGGCACGATCAAAACCTTTAGCCCGCTCCCATGGGTGCCCCTGCTTTTTCAGTTGGCTTTGCAGGTCACGGAGGGTTAAATCCAGCGCCAGGCCATAACCCAGTATCGCCTCTTCTGCATCGCTGGCAGAGGCGTTCGTCAGGGGTTTGCCAATCAGCACGGCTAATTCGGTTTCAAAGTGTACGGCGCCTTGATCCCGCGGGAAGTCCAGAGGCCTGGTCAGGTGTACCGCGGCGGTGGCGGGCTTTATGAACAGCAGAGGCTCGGTCGGGATCGGGTTGTTCAGTTCTTTGGCGTGCTCGGCATAGTTACGGCCGATGCAGACAATTTTGCCCAGTGGCAAATGAATAGGCGTGGCATCGTGCCAATGGTGCTGATAATTCACGATAGTATCCTCTTTGAGGGCGGCTTATTCTCCCTCGAATGAGCATACAGTATAAACCGTTAAGCCTTCGGCACGCAGCTTGTCAGAACCGCCCAGGTCGGGCAGATCAATCATCGCCGCGACTTCTACAATTTCGGCGCCAATCCGGCGAATCAACCGGGAGGCAGCCAGCATGGTGCCACCGGTGGCGATCAGATCATCGACCAGCACCACTTTGTCGCCGGGTTTGAGGGCGTCTTTGTGCAACTCCACCGAGGCGGTGCCGTATTCCAGTTCGTAGTCTTCCACTAAGGTGTCAAACGGCAGCTTGCCTTTCTTGCGAATCAGCACCAACGAGGCGTTCAGTTCATACGCCAGAGCAGAGCCAATGATAAATCCACGGGCATCTACCGCAGCAATCGCGTCTATATGCTGATCGTGGTAGCGATGTACAAAAGCATCAATCAGTTTGCGAAACGCGGTTTTGTTCTGCAGCACCGTCGTGATGTCGCGGAAAGTGACACCGGGCTTCGGCCAGTCCGGAACTGTGCGGATAGCCTGCTTGATGCTCTGGGAAAAGTAATCCATGAAACCCCTGCCTTACGCCCGGGCGCCGCTTACGCGACATCCAGGAAAATGAATTTAAGAATAAACACCAGAGCGATAACGACCACGCTCAGATTGAGATCAGACCAACGACCGCTCAGGGCTTTCAGTACCGCGTAGGTGACAAAGCCCAGAGCGATGCCGTTAGCAATCGAGAACGTCAGCGGCATCATCAGCGCGGTGACAACCGCTGGTGCGGCATCGGTCACATCGTCCCAGTCGATCAGTTTCAGGCTACTGGCCATCAGCACGGCCACGTACAACAGCGCCGGAGCGGTGGCGTAGGCGGGGACGATGCTGGCAAGGGGCGCCAGCACCAGGCACGCGGCGAAAAGGCCGGCGACAACCACCGCCGTCAGGCCGGTGCGACCACCCGCGGCAATACCGGCGGTGGATTCCACATAGCTGGTGGTGGTAGATGTGCCAAGAACAGCACCCGACATGGTGGCCACGGAGTCTGACATGAGCGCGCGGCCCAAGCGTGGCAGTTTGCCATTTTCGTCCAGCAGGCCACCACGTTGGGCGGCGCCGATCAGGGTGCCAGAAGTGTCAAACAGGTCAACAAACAGAAAGGCAAAAATAACGCTGATCATGCCGACGTTAAACGCGCCGGCGAGGTCTAGCTGCATAAAGGTGGGGGCCAGGCTGGGCGGTGCTGAAAACAGGCCATTGTATTCAATCATGCCAGTGGCCAGCGCTACCAGGGTTACGGCAATAATGCCGATCATCACCGCGCCAGTAACGCGGCGGAACGACAGCGCGCAAATTAAAATAAAACCGCTAAAAAACAGCAGGCTCTCGGCTGCTTTGACGTCGCCCATACCCACCAGGGTGGCTGGGTTGTCGACCACAATGCCGGCATTTTTCAGGGCAATCAACGCCAGAAAGAAACCGATACCGGCAGAAATGCCAAAGCGCAAGGACAACGGTATGGAGTTGATAATCCACTCCCGCACTTTAAAAATACTCAGCGCAAAGAATATCAAACCCGACAGAAACACAGCGCCAAGAGCCACCTGCCAGGTGTATCCCATACTGCCAACCACGGTGAACGAGAAAAACGCGTTCAGGCCCATCCCCGGTGCAAGGGCAATTGGGTAGTTGGCCCACAGGCCCATAATCAGCGTGCCAACAACCGCCGCCAGGCAGGTGGCTACGAACACCGCGCCAAAATCCATACCGGTGGATGACAGAATGCTGGGGTTAACCACGATAATGTAGGCCATGGTTAAAAAGGTGGTAATACCGGCAACGACTTCTTTACGAACGTTGGTGCCGTGGGCCTTGAGTTTAAACAATCGTTCGAGCATGACGGGGGGCTGCCTCACAGATGCTGGGATTTCAGGAGTCGGTCTGGTTAATAAAATCGAGTTGCTTAAAAAACGGCAATGTTAACGCCTGACGACGCTCAGGCCAAGGGATGATTGATTTTGCCCGCCATTCCAGTCAAAACCAAGAACCCATTATTCGCTGTGAGGAGCAGTTAACCAGACAAAAGCCACAATTGGATGCTCCTGAGCGGTGCACTGAGATTCTCCTAGCGGCTGCCAGCTTTCTGGGGGACGTTGATTTTTGTTGGTACCAGTCTTTAGAAGTTGTCTTTAACAAACGAGGCTTTCAAAATTGTCTTTAATCAATCGCACTTTAACGCGTAAAACCTTAATTTATATATATTTTTAGTAATAAAACGGATTATAGATCGTGTTTGTTTCGTTGAGTAAGAAAGATTTATTTGCTTCATGGGTTGACTGTGTTTAGCTTGAGGACAAGCAAAAAAGGGGTAGAATTTTGCCCTTTCAGAATCAGGCAACGACATCGTATGGGAGTTTCTGTGAAAGCCATTCTCTGCAAAGAATACGGCCCTGCCGACAAGCTCGTAATTGAAGATGTGCCGAGCCCTACAGCGAAAGGCCGCGGTGTTAAGGTACGCGTAAAAGCAGCAGGCCTGAACTTTCCCGATACGCTTATTATCGAAGGCAAATACCAGCTCAAGCCGGCCTTGCCGTTTTCTCCCGGCGGCGAAATGTCCGGTGAAGTGATTGCAGTGGGAGAAAAAGTTACTCGTTTTAAAGTCGGCGATCGGGTTGCGGGCTTGACCGGTTATGGCGCTTTTGCTGAAGAAGTGATTGTGCCTGAGCATAATTTGTTGCTCTTGCCAGAAGACATGAGCGACGAAAAAGCCGCTGCATTTATGATGGTTTACGGCACGTCCTATTACGCTCTGAAGCAGCGCGCGAACATCCAGGCAGGGGAAAGTCTTTTGGTTCTGGGCGCCAGCGGTGGTGTAGGACGGGCGACGGTTGAATTGGGCAAGGCCATGGGTGCCCGTGTGATTGCTGCCGCAAGCTCGGCACAGAAGCTGACAGTTGCCGAAGCTGCGGGTGCGGATGAGTTAATCAATTACGCGGAAGAGCCTCTTAAGGACGCCATAAAGCGCTTGACCAATAGCAAGGGCGTGGATGTAATTTACGACCCCGTGGGTGGTGATTACACAGAGCAGGCACTGCGAGCCATGGCCTGGAACGGCCGCCATCTGATTATTGGTTTTGCCGCGGGCGATATTCCAAAAATTCCAGCGAACTTGACGCTCTTGAAAGGCTGCTCTGTCGTTGGCGTGTTCTGGGGCAGCTTTACCCAGCGAGAGCCGGAAGCGAGTGCCCAGAACATGATAGAACTGATGACGCTTTACACCGAGGGTAAAATTGATCCGAAAATCAGCGAGGTTTTCGAGTTTGAGGATTACGCCAAGGCCCTCGGTGCCCTGACTGAGCGCCGTGCCATTGGCAAGGTGGTCCTTAAAGTTGGGTTCTGAGTCCTTGTAGCCTGGCATTGTCAAACAGCCGTTGAACTTTGCTGCTGATTCTCTAAGCTAGGCCGCGGTCCACTATTTCCCATTCGGAGCTTTACCCCGCCCATGAGCGAACAAACTTACAACGCCGACGCCATTGAAGTTTTAAGCGGTTTGGACCCGGTGCGAAAAAGGCCGGGAATGTACACCGACACCAGCCGCCCCAATCATCTTGCCCAAGAAGTGGTTGATAACAGCGTGGATGAGGCTCTGGCGGGCCACGCAAAGCGTATCGATGTCGTGCTTTACAGCGACGGCTCACTGAGCGTGGAAGACGATGGCCGGGGCATGCCGGTGGATATGCACAAGGAAGAGGGCGTGCCGGGGGTAGAGCTGATTCTGTCGCGGTTGCACGCCGGCGGTAAGTTTTCCGAGGGTAGCTACAGTTTTTCCGGTGGTTTGCACGGGGTAGGCGTGTCGGTGGTCAATGCGTTGTCGACGCATCTGGAAGTGCTGATTCGGCGCAACGGTCAGGTACACCGGATGACGTTCGCCAACGGCGATAAAGTGACTGAGCTGGAGGTCGTTGACAGCTGCGGCAAGCGCAATACCGGTACCCGGCTAAAATTCACACCGGACACTCGATATTTTGACTCGGCCAATTTCTCGGTCAGCCGCCTGCGCCACAACTTGCGCGCCAAAGCCGTTTTGTGTCCTGGGTTAACGATGACCTTTAGCCAGGAAAAAACCGGTGAGAAAGACGAGTGGTGTTATCAGGACGGCCTGCGGGACTATTTGCGTATTTCCCTGGCGGGCAGTGAAGTGGTGCCTCTGGAGCCGTTTACGGGCAGCTTTTCTGGCAATACAGAAACCGTAGACTGGGCCATCCAATGGTTGCCTGACGGCGGTGATGCCGTTGCCGAAAGCTACGTAAACCTTATTCCAACCGCCCAAGGCGGCACCCACGTCAACGGTCTACGCACCGGCCTGCTAGAAGCCATGCGTGACTTTTGTGAATTCCGCAGCCTTCTGCCCCGTGGTATCAAGCTGTCACCGGAGGATATCTGGGAGCGGGTGGTTTATGTGTTGTCATTCAAGATGCAGGAGCCGCAGTTTTCCGGCCAGACGAAAGAGCGCCTGTCATCGCGCCAGGCTGCTGCGTTTATTTCCGGTGTGGTGAAAGACGCCTTTAGTTTATGGCTGAATCAGCACACCGACATTGCCGAAATACTGGCTGAGCTTTTTATCAGTAACGCCCAGCGCCGCCTGAAAGCGAGTAAAAAAGTAGCCCGTAAACGAATTACCTCGGGCCCTGCATTGCCGGGCAAGTTGGCGGATTGCTCGGGCAGTGACACCGCTCGGTCGGAATTGTTTCTGGTGGAGGGCGATTCCGCCGGTGGCTCGGCGAAGCAGGCTCGGGACCGCGAATTTCAGGCCGTTATGCCGTTGAAGGGCAAAATCCTGAATACCTGGGAAGTGGATTCCAGCGAAGTACTGGCGTCGCAGGAAATTCACGACATTGCAGTGGCCATCGGCGTAGACCCGGGTTCGGACGAGCTGACCGGTTTGCGCTACAACAAGGTTTGTATTTTGGCCGATGCCGACTCTGACGGGCTGCACATCGCCACGTTGCTTTGCGCGCTGTTTGTGAAGCACTTCCGGCCGGTTGTTGCCGCCGGCCACGTGTTTGTGGCTATGCCGCCACTGTATCGGGTAGATCTTGGCAAGCAGACCTTTTACGCTCTGGATGAATCGGAAAAGCAGGGCATTATCGACCGCCTGGCAGCAGAGAACAGTCGTGGAAAGGTGTCGGTCACGCGGTTTAAGGGCCTGGGCGAGATGAACCCGCTGCAGCTGCGCGAAACCACCATGGCGCCGGATACCCGCAGGCTGGTGATGTTGACCATTAAAGATGGCGACGACACGGACAGCTGCATGGACATGTTATTGGGTAAAAAGCGGGCGCCCGATCGGCGTGCCTGGCTGGAAGCCTACGGTAATATGGCGGATGTTCCGGTATAAACTCGGGGAAATAGGCCCACCAAAAGCAAAACGACTTCGCTGATTTTCCGGGCCAGCTTCTTTGATGAAGGGTTCAGGGAAATCAGCGAAGTCGTAACAACTTACCCGGCGTGAGCCGTCGCAGTGTTGACGTTGCTCTTAGTTATTGCTGGGTACAACCACGTGTTCGTCGAATTCAAGTTCCATAATAAAGCGTCTTTTCTGGTTATTGGGATTCAATATTGACATCATAGCGTTGAGCTATTTTTGAACAATCCGTAAATGCCCTATACGGCAAATGACTTATGTCGGAAAAGGAGCGTGAAGCGCTATGAAACTGCGAAACAGTCAGGCGACTTATGGCTTGGTGGCGGTGTTTCTGCACTGGTTGGTGGCCTTAACCGTGGCGGGCATGTTTGGTTTGGGTTATTGGATGGTAGGGCTTACTTATTACGACGCCTGGTACAAACAAGGGCCGGATATTCATCGCAGTGTAGGCGTGTTGGTATTTATTGCCATGCTGCTGCGGGTTGTGTGGCGCCTGATGAATCCGCGGCCGGAGCCGGTGGCGGGCCATCGGCGCTGGGAGCGTGCTGCGGCGCACCTTGCCCATGGATTGTTGTATGTGCTGCTGTTTGTTGCCATGGTCAGCGGTTACCTGATTTCTACCGCCGACGGCTCATCGGTAAGCGTGTTTGGCTGGTTTGATGTGCCCTCCATCACGGGCCGCATCAAGGGCATGGAAGACACCGCCGGTGTGGTGCATTATTGGGTAACCTGGAGTGTTGTCGTATTAGCGGGTATTCATGCGCTTGGCGCGCTTAAACACCATTTTATTGACCGGGACAATACTTTGCGCCGTATGTTTGGGCGTTGAAGATGTCCGACGCTGACATTTACCGGATGAGGAATCTCTTATGAAACGATTGTTTTTG
This sequence comes from Marinobacter psychrophilus, assembly GCF_001043175.1. Classification (NCBI taxonomy): domain Bacteria; kingdom Pseudomonadati; phylum Pseudomonadota; class Gammaproteobacteria; order Pseudomonadales; family Marinobacteraceae; genus Marinobacter; species Marinobacter psychrophilus. The sequence goes on along the minus strand of NZ_CP011494.1, from coordinate 2,913,520 downwards.
GCATCGGCTGTGTATCTGGCTCTGGTCGGTGGCGCTCAGGCCGCAGACCACTCCGGCACCTACGCTTTTGATAAAAAAGGTGCTCACCAGTTTATCAATTTCCGTATTTCACACTTGGGTTATAGTTGGCTGTACGGGCGCTTCAACGATTTCGACGGCCAGTTTGTGTACGACGCTGAAAATCCGCAGAACAGCTCGGTATCGGTGTCCATCGATACCGCCAGTGTTGACAGTAATCACGCCGAGCGCGACAAACACCTCCGCGACGAAGATTTTCTCTACACCGGTGAATACCCGCAAGCGACGTTCAAAAGCACCGGCGTTCGTCTGGACGAAGAAGGAGAAGCTGATATTGTGGGTAACCTGACGCTGCGCGGTGTGACCCGTGAAGTCGTCTTGGATGCGGAGATAATTGGCCACGGCGCCGATCCCTGGGGTGGTTATCGCATGGGTTTTGAGGCAGAAACCGAGTTTCGGCTTGCTGACTTTGGCATTCCCACCAATTTGGGCCCGGCGTCAGAGGTTGTGACTCTGGAGATTTCGGTGGAAGGTATCCGCCAGTAATCTCAAAATGGCGAGTGCAATAAATCGGCGCAAAAAAATGGCGGAGCCGTGTGGCTACGCCATTTTTGTTTGGGTTTTGGTGAGCGTGCTCAGGCTTCTTTGTGGCGCGGTTCATTGCCTTGGCACAGGTAGCGCATACGCCAGAACTGACCGACAAAAATAACCAGCCAAATCACCAGGCAGGCCCACAGATACGCCGCTGGAACGCGGAAGCTGCCGCTGATGGCAAACTCCACCAACAACATCAGCACTAATGCTAGCACTGCATTAGCCAACGCAGTCATCATAGCTTGCCCGCAGGCTTTCAGGTTTGGCTTCATAGTGGTCCGCTTAGTGAAAGAAAAAACGGTCTTCTATTACCGCCGAGGAGCATACGATGATTTTGGAAACCGCTCCATTCGGGAATTCCGCTATTGGAATTGGTGTATTCAGGCTGCGAGCCTATACGCGGAACTTGGCCGTCTGCTTCTCCAGTTCGCGGGCATAACCATCCAGTGCGTGGCTGGTCGCATTAATCTCTTCTGATCTGGCTGCGGATGCAAAGGCCAGGTCGTTAATGTCTGTGATGCTGCGATTCATGTCATCAACCACTTGGGTTTGCTCCTCGGTGGCGGATGCAACACTGGTGTTCATGTCGGATATTCGGGTTGTTGCCTCAAGAACAGCGTTCAGCTCTTGTTCGACTTCTGTCGCAAGGGCGCCCAGATCGTCGTCCAGCTCGACGAGAACGCGTTGAGTAAGGTCGCCTTCTGGGTTGAGGCTTTGATGCGAGGTGCCACAGGGTATTGGTGTATCCGCGTGCTGCTCCATATAATGTTTCGCGCTAACAGGTCGTGATTATTCCGAGCGCACAGGGTAGCATCACGGCCTCCTTAAACATCAGGCAGTACAGGCAAAAAAGAGGCATCCATGCCAGAGTTTCAGACAACGGACGAAGGCTTTGAGCGGGTTGCGCTCAGGGACTATACGGAAAAAGCCTATCTTGACTACTCCATGTACGTCATTCTTGATCGCGCTCTTCCCAATGTCGGGGACGGGCTGAAGCCGGTTCAGCGGCGCATTATTTACGCCATGTCGGAACTGGGCCTGAAATCGACGTCCAAATACAAAAAGTCTGCCCGCACCGTGGGCGACGTGCTGGGTAAATTCCACCCCCACGGCGACAGTGCTTGTTACGAAGCCATGGTGTTGATGGCACAGCCATTTTCTTACCGCTACCCGCTGGTGGATGGCCAGGGCAACTGGGGTTCGCCAGACGATCCAAAATCGTTCGCTGCCATGCGCTATACCGAATCGCGTTTGGCGCGCTTCGCCGATGTGCTGCTCAGTGAACTGGGCCAGGGTACGGCCGATTGGGTGCCCAACTTTGACGGCACCATGGACGAGCCTTCCATACTGCCGGCGCGCTTACCCCATGTGTTGCTCAACGGTACCACGGGCATTGCCGTGGGCATGGCGACGGACATACCGCCCCACAACGTGCGCGAAGTGACGGCGGCCTGTGTTCACCTGCTGGATGCGCCCGATGCCACGGTAGAACAGCTGTGCGAATACATTCATGGGCCGGACTACCCCACTCGAGCGGAAATTATTACCCCGCGTAAAGACCTGCTGCAAATGTACGAAACCGGTCGCGGTTCGCTGCGCATGCGTGCGCGTTGGGTGAATGAAGGCGGCGACTTGGTAATCACTGACTTGCCCCATCAGGTATCCGGTAACCGGGTGCTGGAGCAGATTGCCCAACAGATGCAGGCCAAAAAACTGCCCATGGTGGCAGATTTGCGCGATGAGTCAGACCACGAAAACCCCACCAGGCTGGTGATTGTGCCCCGTTCAAACCGGGTAGACGCCGAAGGCCTGATGGCACATCTGTTTGCCAGTACCGATCTGGAAAAGCCTTATCGGGTGAATATCAACGTGATTGGTAACGATGGCCGTCCTGGTGTGAAAGGCCTGGTGCAGCTGCTGACCGAGTGGCTTACATTCCGCCGCGCCACGGTGATAAGGCGCCTGCAATACCGGCTGGATAAAGTACTGGCCCGACTTCACCTGCTGGAAGGGCTGCTGATTGCCTATCTGAATCTGGACGAAGTGATCGAAATTATCCGCTATGAGGACAAGCCGAAAGCCGAATTGATGACTCGGTTCTCGTTGTCAGCGGATCAAGCCGAGGCGATTCTTGAGCTGAAGCTGCGCCACCTGGCGAAGCTGGAAGAGATGAAAATTCGTGGCGAACAGGATGAACTCGCCATCGAACGCGACCACTTGCAGGCCATTCTGGGTTCCGAGAAAAATCTGCGCCAGTTGATTAAAACTGAATTGCAGCAAGATGCCGAAACTTACGGCGATGACCGCCGTTCACCGATCGTAGAACGGGGTGAATCGCGGGCGTTTAGTAATATTGACTTGGTGTCCAACGATCCGGTCACCATTGTGCTGTCTGAAAAAGGGTGGGTGCGAGCGGCTAAAGGCCACGATATCGATCCGCTGGGTCTGAGTTACAAGGCCGGTGACAAGTTTTCTTTGCAGGTACACGGGCGCAATAATCAACAGGTTATTTTTCTTGACTCGACCGGGCGCGCATACGCCCTGATGGCCCACAGCCTGCCGTCAGCAAGAGGTCAGGGTGAACCGTTGAGCGGGCATATCAACCCGCCGCCGGGCGCTCAATTCTGCGGTTTGCTGATGGGCGACAGCCAGCGAAAGGTGGTGCTGGTGACCGATGGAGGTTATGGTTTTGCAACCTCGTTGGGTGACATGCTGAGCAAGAACCGCAACGGTAAAACACTGGTCAGTGTGCCTAAGGGCGCCCGCATTATGGCGCCGGTGATGGTGCCGGCGCTGGCGCTGGCGCCTGAAAGCCGCGAAACCCTATACCTGGCCGTGGTGTCTAACGAAGGTCGAATGTTGGTGTTTCCGCTCATAGAACTGCCGGAACTGGTCAAAGGCAAAGGTAACAAGTTGATCAGTATTCCTTCGGCCCGGGTGCAGTCCCGTGATGAGTTTGTGGTAGCGGTGGCGGTCTTCGCCCACAGCGACCAGCTCGAAATCCACGCCGGTAAGCGAAAAATGAGCCTTCAGTTCAACGATCTTGAGCATTATCTTGGCGAGCGCGGCCGTCGCGGCCACAAGCTACCACGGGGCCTGCAGCGGGTTGACCGTATCGGGGTTACAGCTGTGGCGGCGGCAACCGGTGCGGCCCATCAACAGGAGTAAGCAGACAGTGAGTGAACTGGTTCTGATTAACGTTTCCGGGCGTGACAAACCCGGTCTGACCTCCGAGATTACTGGCATCATGGGCCAGTACGAGGTGCGAATTCTGGATATCGGCCAGGCGGTGATTCACGATTACCTAACGTGGGGGATCCTGATCCAGATTCCTGACGCGTCGCACTCATCACCGGTAATCCGCGATTTGTTATTTCGCTTGCACGCCTTGGATTTGCAAGTACGGTTTGCGCCGATTACACCCGAGGAATATCAACAGTGGGCTCAGGGCCGCAACCGCGCCTGCTACATTGTAACGCTGCTGGCGCGAGACATAACCGCCGAGCAGATTGCGCGGGTGTCGGCTATTACCGCTCGCCACCAGCTCAACATTGATAACATCACGCGGTTATCGGCGCGGCCGTCACTGAACGTGGATGAGAACCGCACTGCCTGTGTGGAGTTTTCCGTGCGTGGTACGCCAGACAATCTTGCACAGTTGAGGGCGGATTTTCTGCATCTGGCCAGCGAGATGAACGTGGATATTGCGTTTCAGGAAGATTCGATTTTTCGTCGCAATCGCCGGCTTGTGGTATTCGATATGGATTCCACCCTGATTGAAGCCGAGGTGATTGACGAGCTAGCGTTGGAGGCTGGTGTAGGGCCGCAGGTGGCGGCCATCACTGAGCGTACCATGCGAGGTGAGCTGGATTTTAGCCAGAGCTTTGCCGAGCGTCTTGCGCTGTTGAAGGGGCTAGAGGAGTCGGTTCTGGAGCGGGTTGCCGCCCGCTTGAAGATGACAGAAGGCGCCGAGCACCTGATTCGAAGCTTAAAGGCGTTGGGTTACCGGACTGCGATTCTGTCGGGAGGTTTTACCTACTTCGCCCGTAACCTTCAGCGCCAGCTTGGCATTGATTATGTTTATGCCAATGAATTGGAGATTGTGGACGGTAAGGTAACCGGCCGGGTGTCTGGCACTATTGTAGACGGTGCGCGCAAGGCCGAACTGCTGCTGGAAATTGCAAAAAAAGAACGCATTTCCCACGAACAGGTTATCGCCGTGGGTGACGGCGCTAATGATTTGCCCATGCTCAGCGAAGCGGGCTTGGGCGTGGCGTTTCGTGCTAAACCCGTGGTGAAGGAATCTGCCCGCCACGCAATTTCAACCCTCGGGCTAGACGCTATTCTGTACCTGATTGGCTTTCGTGAAAGCGACACCAATCAGCAGGTACAACCGCCACGAGACCATGACACAGGGCTATAAGTAGCGCATGAAACAATGTCTGAAATAGCGCCTGGGGATCAGTTGTCGCTGAAATCGTAGGTCATTTCGGGCGTGGGCGGTTGTAAGTAGTAGCCCTGAATGTAATTTACCCCGGCCTGCCAGAGGGTTGCCAGTATGCCGGCGCTTTCTACTAACGGCACAATAGACAGCTTGCCGGCGCTTTGCAGTGACTGCACCATTTCCTTGAGACGTTCGCGGGCGTCGTGATCATTCTGCAGCTCCTCGGTAAACGAGCTGTCTATTTTTATGTAGTCGGTGTCGATATGGTTGAGCGCATGAAACGGGTTCAAAGTGCAGCCAAACTGGGTGATGGACACCTTGCAATGCAGTTGGTGCAGAGTTTTTGCGAAGTCCTTTGCCTGTTTTGTGAAATTATTGGCGTCGCATTCGCGGAGCTGGAATATCAGCGTGTCACCCGGCAGGCGAGCAGCCTTCAGAGCCACACTTAGCCACGGTGTGAAAGTTTTGTCGTGCAGAGTTTCGGTCGTCACGTTCAGAAATAGCCGGGTGTTCTGGCCCTTCACCCGGTGCGCAGCCAGTTTTTTTATGGCTTGCAGGAAGACCCAGCGGTCGATCTTCACAGCCGTGTCTGTGGGTCCTATGGGTGGCAAGAAGTTGTAGGGCGAAATATCTTCGCCTTTGTCGTCCAGCATGCGCACGTAAACTTCATAGTGCTCTTCACTTTCCCCGCGCAGATTGATAACGGGCTGGAACAGCAGGCGAAACTGATCGTTGTCCAGCGCCCGGTTTATACAGTCTATGGCGGTGTTATCGTTGAGCATTCGGTGTTCAGCGGCATTGTGTACTCGCACGCCGTTGCCGTGGGTCTGCTCGTTCTGTTTTTTCAGTTCGACTGAAGCGCGGTGCGCGCGGGCCATTAACTCTTCGGCTTTGGGCGAATTTTCGGTGACGCCAGCAACGCCGATACTCACCGTGAGCTGTACCGAGCGGCCGTCGACATCGAACAGCGAACCCTCAATGGCTGTACAGATCCCCTGTGCCAAGTTGACCATGTCATTTTCGCTGTAGGGCAGGTATAACAGTGCGAACGAGTCGTCGCTCAGGCGCGCCAAGGTCATGTCTGCACCTACCTGCTCGCGCAGCAGAGTGGCCAGATCGCGCAGCAGAAAATCGACACCTGTAATACCAACGTCCCGCTTCAGCGGCGCAAAGTTATCCAATGAAATATAAGCCAGCGAGCCAGATTCGTTACTGGCGCCGGCCTGGGTAATAGCTTCCGCCAGCGAGGCCATGAAGAACGAGCGGTTATACAAGCCTGTAAGCAGGTCCTGATTACTGATTTGCATCAGCTTTTTTTCCAGTTCTGCGCCGTTGTGTTCTGGCTGTAGCACAATCTGTGTGCAGCGTTCGCCGTCAAAGGTGGCAAGCGAAGCCTGCATATTGGCGGTCAGTTCGCGGCCGTCACTGCGCCGCGCAGTTACTTTTTGGCTCATCCGTTCGCTACTTTGGTCGGCAAAGCCTTTAATCAGTTGGCGGTAGTCGTCTTGGCTTTGGCTGCCGAGGGTGTCCAGTACCGGGATACACATCAGTTCGTCGATGTCGTCGTAACCCAGAAACTCTAAATAGGACTCATTAGCATAAACGTGCATGCCTTCAATGACATAGGCAATGGCGTCTTTTGAGCTTTCCAGCAGGCGTTGGCAGCGTTGTTCGGCTTCGCGCAGGTGAGATTCCAAAAGCCGACGGCGTCGGCGCTCGTCAAGGTCCGTCAGTTCGCGATTCACGACCAGCACCAGCAGTGCCTGTTCGCTGTAGGGTACGGTGTCTTGTCCGCCGGCTTTAAGAACAGCCGTGGCGCGGGCCGCGTTGTAGTCATCGGTCAGCAATATGAAAGGAATGTCTTTACCAAGCCGTCGCAACATGGCTAACGCTGCGTCTACCGGGCATTCCTGTTCGGTGTCACGCGCCAGCATTATGTCCCAGTTGCCATTTTTGAGGGCCTCTTCGAGGTCTTCCTCGGAGGTAATGCGATGGGCCCGGGTAGCGCGACCGGAATTGCGTAACAGGCTGATCAGGTTTTCTGCGTCATTCAGTGACGGATCCAGAATAAGCATATGAACGGTGGAGGCTTTCTTCTGCATGACTCGACAATCTCGTGCTGCACACTGACGGAGCCGGGCCGCTGACAAAGCCCGGTTCTTGGAGGAGTGTGAATAATGAAGAGGTTGCCGGTTAATAACAAGTCCGGCACGGGCGTGGCGCTGAGTTGAGACACGCGAAGCTCTGATTAGGCAATCAGGTACAAAGAATTGACGCGTCTCACAGCAAGGGCCAGAGCGAATCAAATTCATCTTCGCTGGATGCAGGAGCGGGTCTATCGGTGCTGGTTTTAGCGTCAGGCATGCTCTGAAGTTTTATTTCAAATTGGTTGATGCTGCCTGTCGCCGTCATTTTTTTCAGCAGCTGGCCTTGCTCTTCGTGGTCATCAATCAGCAGGGTAATGCGGTTTCCAGATTGAAAGGGTATCCGCGGCACAATCAGCGTGGCAGGCTGGTTGATGACGCTGATCTCCGGCAGCATCAGCCCGCGTAAGTACTCGCTACTGTTACCAAGTTTCTGAATTAAGCGCACAGCGCAAGGTGTCGCCGTGGGTGCTTGTAGTTCAATGCCAATTTGCGTGCCCTCGTTTTTAATCTGACGAATCCAGCGAACTACGGCAACACTCCAGGGTTGTGAACTTTGCTCGCGTACGCCGAGAATTTCGCCTGTCTGCAGACTGCTCGGTATTTGGCTGTCCCAGACAATACAAAAGCCGCCAGGGCTGGTATTTATCATCTTTGTGCGACAGGCACAGGGCGCGTTTTTGAGTGCCGCGCTGGCACGGGCGCTGGCGCTGGTGAAGTTGATAGGGGCATTGCCGGCCAGCATGCCCTCGCCTCTGTTATCGGCATCGTGTGCGCCGGCCCAAGCGTCGTTTCTTCGAGTGGAGCTGCGGATAAACATGTTGTCTTCGGTGTCTTCCGCTTCAAGCTGTCGGGTGAAGTCGTTCAGGGTTTTGCGTCCCGCCATAAAATAGTGCACCGCGGTCAGCCCGACACACAGTTCGAGGCTGCCCTGGTTGGTTACGCGGTTGAAATTGCGTTTGGCAAGAGTGCCCAGCGCCTGGGCGAGGTGTATCAGCAGGGTATCACTGGTATGTGGAGGCAGCGTCAGTTCGCTTGCTTCGTTACTATCAGCTGTTTGAATGGCCTGGCTAATTTGGGCCGATAGGCGGCTGCTGTCAAAACTGAAAAAGTCGCCTTCTTCAGCCTCGCCCAGCAGGCTGCGGTATACTGGCGACTTGTCTGCGCGCATATTTACCACGAACAAACTGTCACCTTGGGCGCCGGGCACGAAATCTGTCAGATCGGTCCAAGGTTCGAACAGAGTAAAAAGCTGGCTCAGTTCCGTTTGGCGCAACTGGCTAGGGCGGGCGCACCCCAACAATAAAATTCGTTTGTAGGCATCGTCAATGCTGCTTGAATTGCGCTGGCCAGGAGTGGCATCGTTAATTTTAATAGCGGTTAGCTGATGCGCGAGCGCAAACTTGTAAAGCTTATGGCAATCCAGCCAGCTGTTTGGCGGGGTAGGGCAGTAAAGCTGATACGCTCGCAGTATGGTGCCGGACAGCTCGGTAATGCTGCGGTGAATGGCGACGACCAGAGCTTTGCGATTTTTATCCGAGGTGCCTGCATTCAGCAGTTCTATTACACAGAGTTTGTAACCTCCGGACAGGTGCAATTGCAGGGCCTGTGCCAGATTGGCGATCTTGCGTTGCTTTTCCGGCATTGATATCGCGGTACCGATGAAGTGGTGGGACAGCTCTGTGCACACAAAGTGGATTTTTTCACGAATAATGTCTAACAGTTGTAAGCGCTGCTGTGGCGGCAAAAAAAGCTGATTTAGCTCAATAATGGCGTGATAGAGCTGACGCGACATTTCGCCAATGTTGGCCATAGGCAATAACCCCGCCCATTGCTTGAAAGCTTTGGGTGTGGTGTCGCAGAACGAAAGGCTCGCGGTTTTTTGCTCTGGTACCCGGATATCTGGTTTCAGAAAGGTGCCTTCCATAGTAAGAGTAAGTGCGCAGAGGAATAAATGTATAGGTTTGCTACGTAATGTAAGTTAGCAAAGTAAATACGCAAAGCAAAAAATCATCGAGGCGACAATTCGTTACAAAGTAAGCCGCTTCGCTTTACTCCAAATCAAGAGGCGTTTTGCTGCCAGCACCGGGTAATTCTCGCACTAGACGCGGCACCAAAAAGCCTGGCAGGCGTTCAAGCAGTCCACGTGTAAGAGCTTTTGCCTCGCTGTCCGGGACGGAAAAATGGTGAGCCCCTGCTACAGGGTCAAACGCGTGCAGGTAGTAGGGCAATACACCGGCATCGAACATTCGCTCGCTGAGCTGTTCCAGTACATCGACGCTATCATTTACACCACGTAGCATAACACTTTGGTTCAGTAGGGTCACACCGACGTCAGTTAACTTTTGCAGGGCTTGAACAGTAGCATGGTCGATTTCCGCAGGATGGTTGATGTGCAGCACCACAACCACCCGTAAACGGGTAGCGCGAATCCATTGTAAAAGCGCATCGCAAACCCGCTGAGGAATCACGACCGGAAGCCGGGTGTGAATCCTCAGCCGGCGTAGGTGAGGGATCTGCTCAAGGGCCTGGGCCCATTGCGCCAGTAATTTATCGTTGGCGGCCAAGGGGTCGCCACCGCTGAAAATCACTTCGTTAATTTCCGGACTGTTCGCCAATGTGTCCAGCACGGTTTGGCGGTCCTGCGGTTTGAGCCGTTGTTCGTCGTAAGGGAAGTGGCGACGAAAACAGTAGCGGCAATTAATGGCGCACTGCCCGGTCACCATGAGTAAGGCACGGCTTTTGTATTTTCGGATCAGCCCTGTTGTTGCCATAGCGTCGGCTTCGGCCAGTGGGTCGGCGACAAATCCGGCCAGGGTGCGGGTTTCGTCGACCAATGGCAGTACCTGACGCAGCAAGGGGTCGTTGGGGTTGCCATATTCCATACGCGCCAAAAAAGGCTCGGGCACCCGTATCGAAAACAGCAAGTGCCCGGCATCTGCCCCGGCCAGCCATTGTTCAGGGCAGAGCCCCAGACGTTCCAGCAGCTCTGCCGGACGGTTGATGGAGCTGGCTAAAATCTGTTGCCAGCTGGCGGACTCTGAACTTTCCCCACACTCCGGGTGAGCGCGGGCTTCTATAAGCACGGGGGTTAGCTGTATCATAGCGGCCTTAAAATTCTGAACAGCCTATTGGCAGGTGGACATTTCATGGCTTCATATTCTACCAACGAATTTCGCGGCGGTCTTAAGGTTTTGTTTGAAGGCGACCCCTGCATCATCCTGGAAAACGAATTTGTAAAACCCGGTAAAGGCCAGGGCTTCAGTCGGGTGCGCCTGCGCAACCTGATGACCAACCGGGTGTGGGACCGTACCTTCAAGTCTAACGAAAGTCTGGAAGGTGCAGACGTGATGGATCAGGACATGGAATACCTGTACACCGACGGCCAATTCTGGCACTTCATGCTCACCGATGGTTCGTTTGAGCAGTACGCGGCCGATGGAAAAGCTGTGGGCGATACTCTTAAATGGCTAAAAGAACAGAATGTTTATACGGTTACGTTGTTTAACGGTGCTCCACTGACGATTACGCCGCCGAATTTTGTCGAGCTGGAAGTGGTTGAAACCGATCCGGGCATGAAAGGCGATACCGCCCAGGGCGGTTCCAAACCGGCGACTTTGTCCACTGGCGCCGTGGTGAGCGTACCGCTTTTTATTACCATTGGTGAAGTGTTAAAAGTAGACACTCGCACCGGTGAATATATGAATCGGGTTAAAAGCTAGGGCGTTGATGGGCAATGCTGATAACTGGCGGCCTAGCGCTGCCAGCCGAGCCCTGAAAAGCCGCGCACAACAACTGTCGTTTGTGCGCAGTTTTTTTGCGCAGCGCCAAGTGCTGGAGGTTGAAACCCCGGTGCTGGGCCGCTGCGGTGTCACCGACCCCAATCTGAGCGGTATTTCTGCCCGGGTGAGCGCAGCGGGCCGTCAAGGCGGATGGTTGCAGACTTCTCCGGAATATCACATGAAGCGCTTGTTGGCAGCGGGCTGTGGCGATATCTACCAGGTTACAAAAGTATTTCGCGACGGTGAAAGCGGGCGTCGGCACAACCCCGAATTTTCCATGCTGGAATGGTACCGCTGCGGCTTTGATGACCAAACCCTGATGAACGATGTAGCGGACCTGGTCTGTTCCTGGCTTGACTGCTTGCGACCGCACACTCTGAGTTATCGCGAAGCGCTACGCCGCTGGGCGCATATTGATCCATTTACCTGCACCGATGCGCAGCTGCACGCCCGCTGCGGGCAATGGATGGAGCCGCAGCAGCTTGTGGGTATGAGTCGCGATGACTGTCTGGACTTGCTGATGAGTTTTGCGGTCGAGCCCCGGTTAGGGTTAGATTGCCCGGTGTTTATCCATCAGTACCCTGCTTCACAGGCCTCGCTGGCGCGCACCAGCCAGGTTGGCGGTTTCGCGGTCGCTCATCGCTTTGAGTTGTATATTAATGGGCTGGAATTGTGTAACGGCTACTGGGAGCTGGCGGATGCGGATGAGCAGCGCCGGCGTTTTGTAGCGGACAACCGGCTCCGTCAGGCCCGCGGCCAGGCAGCCATAGAGCAAGACGACGCTTTTCTGGCCGCAATGGACAGCGGTTTGCCCGATTGCGCCGGCGTTGCCTTGGGGCTGGACCGGTTGTTGATGCTGAAACTGGGTGCCAGCTCTATTGATGAGGTGCTGGCCTTTCCATTCGCGAAGGCCTGAGCGCGATCGTTTCCAATTCAAGCTTCAAACTTCACGCTTCGACCTGGCCGAAAACTTCGCCTAACTTCACTTTTTTCCGGGTTTTTGGGCGTTACTCCACTGAGCTCTGCCTTTTGACATTACCATCACGACCGTAGAGCCCAAGCGGAAACGACCCATTTCCTCACCCCGTGCAAACTTCAGGGCCTGCTCGTCGCTGTAGCTTTGCTGGCTAACACCGCCGTCGCCCGGCGCCGCTCCCGGTTTCACGACGCCGGCCCAGGGTGTTTCCACACTGCCAACAATCATTGCGCCTACCAAGACCAGCGCCATTGGGCCAGCCGCGGTATCAAACATGCAGACGACGCGTTCATTGCGGGCAAACAGGTTGGGCACGCTGGCCGCGGTAGCCGGATTTACAGAGAACAATCGGCCGGGCACGTGCACCATTTCCTGCAGCTGCCCGGCCATCGGCATGTGAATCCGATGATAGTCGCCGGGGGCCAGGTAAATGGTGGCGAATTCACCTTCGGCGAAGATATCGGCCCGCTGCTGATCACCGCCTAACAGTTCCAGCAAGCTGAACGATTGGCCCTTGGCCTGAAAGATGCGGCCCCCGCTTATATTGCCCAACTGGCTGACACAACCGTCTACCGGGCTAACCAGCGTGCTTTCGTTACCCTCAATGGGTCGCAAACCAGGCTTGAGTGCTCGGGTAAAAAAATCATTGAAGCTATCGTAGGCTTCGGGGTCACTGTTTTCAGCCTCGCTCATGTTGACGCCATAGCGGTTAATAAACCAGCGTATCAAGCGGCGGCGTAAGGCTGGCGTACCGGTGCTGTCAGCCAGGCGCCCAGCCAGACGGGAGAGTGAGTGCTGGGGCGTAATATGCTGGCTCAGAACAAACAGCTTTTCCATCATCAGAAAAATCCTTTGGCTACGATGGCGCGACGTTTAATAAACGGCCCATTTTATCAAAAAGTGTATACCCCAACGCACAAGATTTCCGGCGCTACCGTATTCCGGGTTGAGCCAGTTTTAGGCCGCGAGCCTGCTGCTCTGCCATCGCTTGTAAAATGCGGTGGAAACTCCTTTTGCGTTCCGGGCTTAGGCGACCGTCTTCCGCAGCGGCATCAATGGCGCAACCGGGGTCGCCGGCGTGGCGGCAGTTGCGGAACTTGCAGTAGCCCATCAGGTCTCGAATTTCGCGAAAGCCATACTCGATCTCTTGCGGTGTCATATGCCAAAGGCCAAACTCGCGAATGCCCGGCGAGTCAATCAGGTCGCCTCCGATGGGCAGGTGAAACAGCTTGGCGGTGGTGGTGGTGTGAATGCCTTTGCCGGTGCTCTGCGATACTGCGCCCACCCGCAGTTCTTCATCGGGCAACAGGGTTTGAATGATGGACGATTTACCCACCCCAGACTGGCCCACAAACACCGTCGTACGATCTTTCACCAGGGCTTCCAGCTCTGGCGGTGGCTGGTTGCCAGCCAAGGCAGCGGACGTGCGCACCACCTGATAGCCCAATGCTTCGTAGCGTGCCAGTAGTGCGTCTATGGCGCTGCGGTTGTCGTCGTTGATCAGGTCGGTTTTATTCAGCAGCAGTATGGCCGGAATGTCAGTGGTTTCTGACGCCACCAGATAGCGGTCAATCAGGTTGTCGTGGGGCTCTGGCTCGGGGGCAATCACCAGGATAATGTAGTCAATATTCGCCGCCACCGGTTTCAGCGCGCCGAAGTTGTCCGGCCGCTGCAGTAGGTTGATGCGTTCGCAGCGAGCGACGATTACGCCGGTCAGATTTTTACCGGAGCGCCAGATGACTTTGTCGCCGGTGACCAAGCTGTCGATATTGGCGCGCACAAAGCAGCGTACAACGGTTCCTTGGTGCTCGCCTTCAAGGGCTTCTACGTCCAGTTGCTGGCCGTAGTGCGCAATAATCAAACCTTGAACTTCCGGCCCTAACTCACCCGCATCGACTTGCTCTTTTACCTGTTCTTCCTTACGTGCGGCGCGCGCTGTCCGTTCGCCCTGAATTTTTTCGATGCGCCATTGTTGCTGTTTGTTAAGTCGCCGTTTTGCCATAGAGTTTTCATTAACCGGGTAAAGTTTCAGGGTTGTTTTAAAGCTGCTGTGTCATCATATTGGCATACTATTTGTCATACAACCGGTTTGGCGACTGCACTATCGACTGTTTCGCTGATAAATTCCGGATTTTACCGTTAGCACCATGTAGGAGAAATATCGATGGAAAAGGGCAATCGCCTGGTTTGGATTGACTTGGAAATGACAGGTCTGGATCCGGAGCAGGAGTGCATTATTGAAATGGCTACCCTGGTTACCGATTCCGAACTCAATCTGATTGCCGAAGGCCCGGTGCTTGCGGTGCATCAGTCTGACACTCTGATGGGCGCGATGGACGAATGGTGTACCCGTACCCACGGTGAAAGTGGTCTGACCCAACGGGTAAAAGACAGTCGTATCAGCGAAGCCGAAGCCGAGCAGCAGACCCTGGCGTTTTTGCGCGAACACCTGGAACCGGGTGATTCTCCTTTGTGCGGCAACAGTATCGGCCAAGACCGGCGCTTTTTGGTCAAGTACATGCCGCAGCTAGAAGAGTTCTTCCATTACCGCAATCTGGATGTGTCTACCATCAAAGAGCTGGCGCGGCGTTGGCGTCCGGATGTGCTGGACGGAGTCAAGAAACAGGGCAATCATCTAGCGCTGGATGATATTCGCGATTCTATTAACGAGCTGCGCCATTATCGCGAGCATTTTTTTAAACTGTAAGATCGTTTAAATTCTGATGCGCACAAGCGATACGAACGCCCGGGGTGCAACTGTTGCTTTTCAAAGTGCCAGTCCGTGTTGGGCCAGCGCCCACTCCACATGCTCGCGTACCATCTCAGACGGGTAATCCTGGCGCGCCCGCAGCGCTTCTAACACCGGAATGGTGGTAGGGGCGTTGCCCAGCCCGACCGCCAGATTGCGCAACCAGCCGTGATAACCGGTGCGGCGAATAGCCGAGCCTTCTGTACGCTGCAAAAACTGTTCTTCGCTCCACATCATCAGCGCTGCCAGAGACGTGTTATCCAGACCGTGGCGGGGTTTGAAATCGTCTTCTTCTGAATGTTTGCTGAACTTGTTCCACGGACACACCAACTGGCAGTCGTCGCAGCCAAACACCCGGTTGCCCATTAGTGGACGCAGCTCTTCCGGAATACTCTCTTTCAATTCAATGGTCAGATAGCTTATGCAGCGCCGCGCATCCAGCATGTGTGCGTCCACAAATGCATTGGTAGGGCACAGCTGCAGGCAGGCCGAGCAGCTGCCGCAGTGATCTGTTGTAAAGGGCGCGTCTATGGGTAAAGGCGCGCTGGTATAAATCTCCCCAAGGAAAAAAAACGAGCCCGCTTTGGGGTGTATCACCATGTTGTTTTTGCCAATCCAGCCAAGCCCGGCACGCTGGGCCAGAGCGCGTTCAAGCACAGGAGCGCTGTCCACAAAGGCGCGATGCTGGTGGCCTTCAAGGGCGCTGTCGATACGTTTGGCCAGCTGCGCCAAGCGCTTACGCATAAGCTTGTGGTAATCGCGTCCCAAGGTATAACGGCTGATGTACGCGTTTTCGCGATTGCGAAGCGCCTGTTCTGGGTTGTCGGGCAGCGTCAGGTAATCCATGCGCACGGAAATGACGCGCGCAGTGCCCGGAACCAGCGATGCCGGGGTATAGCGCTTGTCGCCGTGGTTTGCCATGTAATCCATGGTGCCGTGGTAGCCCTGCTCCAGCCAGTGTTGCAAGCGTTGGGCGTGTTCGCCCGTATCGGCGCTGGTAATACCGAGGTCGGCAAAACCCAGCTCTTGGGCCCAGTCGCGAATCTGTTGCACCAATGCCTGCAGATTCGCCGTCTGGTCACTGTTTTTTGCGCAGGTTGTTGATGTTGCAAGTGATGCTGTCATTGGCCGGCCGTGTGTGTGGGGCGAATCTGGGTTTTGCTGGCGTTGGCGTGCAGATTTAATTTGATTAAGTTGTGACCTTTTTTGTGGTTTTGCTATGCTTTACAAATAGCTGGCAATTTGTCTTAAACCGGTTTCTTTGGCTTGGGGTGTCCGATGTCGTGGTCAGCAAGGAACAGTCTATCAGAGTCCTGTCTGTCAAAGCCTGATCTGTCAGCGATCGCAGGTCACGGAGCTGGCCTGCCGCAGGCTTTGTACAGCGCTAGTTCGGTGCGCAATTTGGACCGGTACTTGATTGACGAACAAGGAGTTGATGGCTTTGAGCTGATGCAGGCCGCTGCCCGCAGTGCTTTTTGCCAGCTTTTGCGACGCTGGCCCCAGTGCCGCCGGGTGTTGGTGCTCTGCGGCGCGGGTAATAATGGTGGCGATGGCTATCTGTTGGCGACATGCGCTCTGCGCCATGGCTTGGGCGTAACCTGCCTGGTGCTGACAGATCCCGCTAAACTGCAGGGTGATGCCGGTAAAGCCTGGCAGCGGGCGAGCGCTCAGAAGATCAGTATGGTGGACGCAGTGCAGTCGACTGACAGGGATTTGACGAGCCTTTTGGAACAGGCCGATGTTACGGTAGACGCCATGTTGGGCACCGGCCTGAATGGTGCGCCACGGGGTGAATTCGCGCGAATTGTTGTGCTTTGCAATCAATCAGCTGCGGGCGTTTTGGCTCTGGACGTACCTTCAGGACTCAATGCCACCACCGGTGCAGCCGCGGGTGATGTCGTTGCAGCGGATGCTACGATAACGTTTATAGGTTTGAAAGTTGGTTTGTTCACCGGCCACGGTCCTGCTGTTTGTGGTGAGGTGGTTTTCGAGGATTTGGGATTTGCCCAGCAGCTTGGGGGCTGTACCGAGCCGGTGTTAGCCACACGGGCTGACTGGTCCTCCGTTACTTTGGGTATTTCGAAGCGCGCTGCCAACGCTCACAAAGGCAATTTTGGCCATGTGTTAGTGGTTGCGGGCGATCGCGGTTTTGGTGGTGCGGGGCTGCTGGTGGCTGAGGCCGCTGCGCGCAGCGGTGCAGGGCTGGTTTCCTTGGCAACCCGGCAAGAGCACGTGGCTGCGGCACTGAGCCGGTGCCCGTCGGTAATGAGCCACGGCGTTGTGCATGGCTCTGAGTTGGCGCCTCTGTTAGCGTCGGCAACCGTGGTGGTTTGTGGACCAGGCCTTGGCCAGTCGGTCTGGGGTCAACAGATGTTGCAGCAGGTGTTGGAGTGTCACAAACCGCAGGTGCTGGATGCCGACGCCTTGAATCTGATGGCGAGCAAAACGTCGGTAGCCGCGGACAATCGTGTTTTGACCCCTCACCCTGGTGAGGCTGCGCGCCTTTTGGGTTGCACCGTTGCAGAGGTGGAGGCTGACCGGTTAAGCGCCGCGCGCAAGTTACAGTCGCGCTACGGAGGCGCCATTCTACTTAAGGGTGCCGGCACAGTAATTGTAACCATGCACGGTCAAATGTTTGTGGTCAGCGGCAGTAATCCCGGTTTGGCTACCGGGGGAATGGGGGATGTACTGGCGGGTATTGCGGGTGGTTTATTGGCTCAGCTGACGGATCCGGCCCAGGCCGTCGTGACGGCTGCAGCTCTGCACCTGGCAGCAGCCAATATGGCAACCCAGCAGTTCGGCTATATGGGTTTGCAGCCAACCGATGTTATTGATGCCTTGCCCCGGGTGTTAGCCTGCTCAGGGCATTGAATGGAGCAGTCATTGAGCGCAGCGTTGTGTAAACGAGTTCGCGGCATACCGGAGGATCTATGACAAATTTTGGCAATGAGCGCCGGCTGTTCCTGGCTGATGACAGTGAAACCGAACGCTTGGGCCGGGAGTTGGCGCGCTTGGTCCAGCGCGCAGAAAACGCGCTGGCGATTTATCTGGATGGTGATCTGGGTATGGGCAAAACCACACTCAGCCGAGGCCTGCTGCGCGGGTTAGGGCACGAGGGTGCGGTAAAAAGCCCGACTTACACCATCGTGGAGCCTTATGAGAATTTGCAACCGCCGGTGTATCACTTTGACCTGTATCGCCTGAAAGATCCGGAAGAACTGGAGTTTATGGGCATTCGTGATTATTTCAATGATCATAATTTATGCTTGGTGGAGTGGCCGGAGAGGGGTGAAGAGCTACTGCCCACTGCGGACTTGACAGTGCATCTGGAATCCCAGGGCAATGGTCGTTCGGCCGTCTTGCGCGCTGGCTCTCAGATGGGCGCGGATATGTTGAATGAGCTGGAAATAACTGGCCCGGAAGATGCGCACCACACCGATTCGTGACAAAGGGACGTTCAATGGCTTATTTCTATAACAGGATCTGCAGCAGAACCGTGCTGGCTTTTCTGGCCCTCAACCTGCTACTTCTCACGCAGGTGGCTCAGGCAGGTACCCGTGTGGAAGGCCTGCGAATCTGGCCGGCGCCGGATCACACTCGCTTGGTCATCGATACGGCCAGCGAAGTAGATCACACTATTTTCGCGCTGGAGGGCCCAGACCGCCTGGTTATTGATTTGAAAGACACCCGGTTGCAGACGAGCCTGGACAAGCTGGACTTGTCTGGCAGCCCTATCCGCCGTATTCGCAGTGCGGTGCGCAATGGTAATGATCTGAGGGTTGTGCTGGATCTGCAAAAAAGCGTGAAGCCTCGCAGTTTTTTATTAAAACCGAACCAGCAATATGGCCACCGCTTGGTGGTAGACCTGATAGATGAGGGCGGCACCCGAGTTGATAGGGCTAAGGCGGCAAAGCCGACCATTACCCACGACCCCGCGGGTAAGCGCGACATTGTGATAGTGATTGACGCTGGCCACGGCGGTGAAGATCCGGGCGCTATCGGGCCCCGCGGTACGCGTGAAAAAGACGTGGTGCTGAGCATGGCTAAAACCCTGCACGACCTTATCAACAGCCGCCCGGGTTACAGCGCCAAGCTGACCCGTACCGGCGACTACTACATTGGCCTGCGTAATCGCACGCTTCTGGCTCGTAAATACAACGCCGACCTTTTTGTGTCAGTGCATGCGGATGCGTTCCGCACGCCACAGCCAAAAGGGGCATCGGTATTTGCTCTGTCGCAACGGGGAGCGACCAGTGAGACTGCACGCTGGTTGGCGCAAAGCGAAAACCGCTCTGACCTGATTGGCGGCTCAGGCGTCTCGCTGGAAGGCCGCGATGACACCCTTGCCGGGGTTCTTCTGGACCTGTCTATGACCGCTAGCATTAACGCCAGCCTGGGCGTGGGTAGCGCAATACTGGGGCAGTTGGGGGCTGTGACCGAACTTCACAAGCCCGGCGTAGAGCAGGCCTCTTTTGTGGTGCTCAAATCGCCGGACATACCGTCCATATTGGTGGAGGCTGGCTTCATCTCGAACCCTCAGGAAGAAAAAAACTTGTCCACAGAGCTTTATCGCAAGCGCTTATCTGCTGCGATTATGACCGGTATCGACGGCTATTTCCGCAAAACACCGCCACCGGGTACGCTGCTGGCGTGGCAGAAGCAGAACGGCCAGATGCAGAACCGCGTGAGCCGCTACCGCATCCAGCGAGGTGACACTCTTTCTGATCTGGCGCGGGAAAATCAGCTGTCCGTGCGTGAGCTTATGCACCTTAACGACATGCAGAGTGACCGTGTTATGGTAGGCCAGACCATTACTATTCCTGCCAGCTGAGCGTTTAGCTCAAGAATTCGTTGCAAAAGAGGTCCGCGCTAGCCATGCCCCATATACATTTGCTGTCCCCCCGGCTCGCGAACCAGATTGCTGCCGGTGAGGTGGTGGAACGGCCGGCGTCGGTGGTTAAAGAATTGATAGAAAATGCTCTGGATGCGGGTGCCAGTAGGGTGGATGTGGACATTGAACAGGGCGGCGTCAAGCTGATTCGGGTGCGCGACGACGGCTGTGGCATCGCCGCTGAAGACCTGTCTTTGGCCCTGAGCCGCCACGCCACCAGCAAAATTACCAGTCTGGACGACCTTGAAGCAGTCGCGTCGCTGGGTTTCCGCGGCGAGGCACTGGCCAGTATCAGTTCCGTATCTCGCCTGAGCCTGACTTCGCGCACCGAAAATCAGGAAGCTGCAAGCAAAGTCGAAGTAGAAGGCCGCGAGATGGACGCGCACGTATCGCCGGCGGCGCACCCGGTGGGCTCCACGGTAGAAGTTCGCGATCTGTTTTTTAACACGCCGGCGAGGCGCAAATTTTTGCGTACTGAAAAAACTGAGTTTGGCCACGTAGAAGAGTGCGTTCGGCGCCAGGCTCTAAGTTGCTTCGATACCGGTTTCAATCTGCGCCACAACCAGCGCGCCGTGCAAAACCTGCGACCGGCCCTGTCAGAACTAGATAAAGAACGGCGTATTGCGTCGCTTTGTGGTCAGCAGTTTATTGACAATGCAGTGGTTATTAACGCCGAAGCCACCGGGTTGAAGCTTTGGGGCTGGGTTGCCTTGCCCACCTTTTCCCGCAGCCAGGCTGACCTTCAGTACTTTTTCGTCAACGGTCGTGTGATTCGTGACCGCCTGGTGGCGCATGCTGTCCGCCAGGCCTACCGTGATGTGCTTTATAACAATCGTCACGCTGCTTTTGTGCTGTATCTGGAAGTAGACCCGGGATCGGTGGACGTTAATGTTCACCCCACCAAAGGTGAGGTGCGCTTCCGCGATGGTCGTCTGATCCACGACTTTTTGTTTCGTACTTTGCACAAAGCGCTGGCAGACGTGCGCCCGGACGACCACCTGCGTGGCGCGGTAGCGCAGTCTCTGGGTCGCGAAAACGCGGTTGCAACTGGAACGGGGGTTGCGGCTTCGGCTGAAGGGCTTCCTTTGCCAGGATCGGCCGCAAGTGAATCAGCTTTGGGCTACCCTGGCGGTCTCAAGCGAACGCCTGGCCAAGTGACACATGCAGATCCGCAACATCAGTGGCAGGCCAGTGACCAGCTCGGTTTTTATAAGGCCCTGAATGCCGGGGGCGGTGTGTCTGCAGGCCACCAGGCAAGCGTTGCCGCTCACTCTCCGCAAATGCCCGAAGACAGCGAACAAGAGCCGCCCTTGGGCTATGCCATTGCTCAGTTGCACGGTATTTATATTCTGGCACAGAGCCGCGCCGGATTGATTATGGTGGATATGCATGCGGCGCACGAGCGCATTACGTATGAGCGCATGAAACAGGCGTTGGCTCAGCAGGATCTGAAAAGCCAGCCTTTGTTGGTGCCGCTATCGCTGGCAGTCAGCCAAAAAGAGGCCGGACTTGTTGAGACCCACGGCGATGAGCTGCAACAGTTGGGCCTGGTAATTGAGCGCATTGGGCCAGAGACGCTGGCGGTGCGACAAATTCCGGCGTTGTTGCGCGGTGCCGATGGTGAGCAGCTGGTGCGGGATGTGCTGTCTGATTTGATTGAGCATGGCCGGAGTGACAGGGTTGAGGCGGTGACTCAGGAATTATTGGGCACCATGGCGTGCCACGGCTCGGTGCGGGCCAACCGCCAGTTGACCATTCCGGAAATGAACTCGCTGCTGCGGGATATGGAGTCCACTGAACGTAGCGGTCAATGCAACCACGGCCGCCCAACCTGGACAGTGATGACGCTGGCCGAGTTGGATAAACTGTTTCTGCGGGGGCGTTGATGAACGCTGTCGGTTTTGCCGATCAATCCGCGGCTGCAGCACTGCCGCCTGTTATTTTTATTATGGGCCCGACCGCCTCGGGTAAAACGGACCTGGCTCTTCAGCTCTGTCAGCACTTACCCTGCGATATTATCAGCGTGGATTCGGCGATGATTTATCGCGGTATGGATATTGGTACGGCCAAGCCCAGCGCTGCCGAGCTGGCGCTGGCGCCTCACCGTCTGATTGATATCTGTGACGCCGCTGATACCTATTCTGCGGCTGATTTCCGCCGCGATGCGCTGATCGAAATGGCTGAGATCACGGCAGTGGGTCGTATTCCGTTGTTAGTGGGTGGCACCATGATGTATTTCAAAGCGTTGCTTCATGGCATGTCTGATCTGCCGTCGGCGAATCCGCAAGTGCGTGAGCAGCTGGTGCAACAGGCTCAAGTGCAGGGTTGGGAGGCGCTGCACCGGGAGTTAGCGGCGGCGGACCCGGTTGCGGCTCGCCTTATTCACCCTAATAACCGCCAGCGGCTGATCCGCGCGTTGGAAGTACAACGCTTGACCGGGCAGCCGATTTCGTCATTTTGGCAAGCACCGCCAGCAGCAACTGCGAACGTCGCGGATGCTAGCGCTGCTGATAACGAGAATTACACTTATTTCACCGGTTGGCAGGCAGACGCAGGCTCTAGCCTTCCGTATACTATAACTCAGTTGGTTGTCGCGCCGCAGCAGCGCCAGATACTGCACGATCGTATTAATCAGCGTTTTCTGGCTATGCTGGATGCAGGTCTCTTGAGTGAAGTTGAAGGTTTGATGGCTCGCGGTGATCTTGATCCCTCTATGCCATCCATGCGCTGTGTCGGTTACCGCCAGGCATGGGAGCACTTGTCCGGCCAGTGCGACCACACAGCCTTTGTGGACAAAGGCGTTGCCGCCACCCGTCAATTGGCCAAGCGACAGCTAACCTGGCTGCGAAAATGGCCAGATGCGTTCTGGCTGAGCAGTGATAACAAAGATATCGTTGCGGATGCCTTGAAAAAAGCCGGTCTTAACACCACATTTAATACTTGAATTGACGATCTGACTTACTCAAACAGGAGAATACACATGTCAAAAGGGCATTCTTTACAAGACCCTTACCTGAATGCACTGCGAAAAGAGCGCATTCCCGTTTCTATTTTTTTGGTCAATGGCATCAAATTGCAGGGCCAGATCGAATCTTTTGACCAATTTGTTATTTTGCTGAAAAATACCGTCAGTCAGATGGTCTATAAGCATGCTATATCTACCGTTGTGCCGGCAAGAAATGTTCGCATTCCGCCGCAGAACCCCGCAGGCGAGGGCGAGGACGAGGGCGAGTCTGAAGACTGATTCTTGTGTCCTGTTATGCGAGTTCCAGTGGTACACCCGCGCTCCTGACGAACCCCAGGGTTTCAGCGGGAACGCGGGTGTTTGTTTATATGAATCCGACTTTCTGATTGAGTAATCCGGAGAAACTGCCCATTGTTTGAGCGTCCTGACGTTGGTGAGCGTGCGGTTCTGGTCAATATTGATTTTACCGCGCACGATGGTAACGAAGACCCAGGCGAATTCCGCGAGCTGGTCATTTCTGCTGGTGTAGAACCGGTGGGTACAGTCACTGGATCGCGCAAGCAGCCGAGCCCGCGCTTTTTTGTGGGTGATGGCAAGCTTGAGGAAATTCGCGATGCGGTAGCCGCCGCAGAAGCCGACGTGGTGCTTTTCAATCATTCCCTAAGCCCAAGTCAAGAGCGTAATATCGAGCGCGAACTGCAGTGCAGGGTTTTAGATCGCACTGGCGTTATTCTGGACATTTTTGCCCAGCGCGCCCGCACCCACGAAGGCAAGCTGCAGGTAGAGCTTGCACAGCTTCAGCACATGTCAACGCGTCTGGTGCGGGGTTGGACTCACCTGGAACGTCAAAAAGGCGGTATTGGCCTGCGTGGCCCCGGCGAGACCCAGCTTGAAACCGATCGCCGGTTGCTGCGCGAGCGTATCAAGTCGATTAACAAGCGCCTTGAAAAAGTACGCAGACAGCGCGATCAAGGGCGTCGGGCGCGGGTGAGGGCAGATTTGCCCACGGTGTCGCTGGTTGGTTATACCAACGCTGGAAAGTCTACACTATTCAATCGAATCACCAGTTCCGACGTATATACTGCTGACCAGTTATTTGCGACGCTCGACCCAACTATGCGGCGCCTGGAACTACCGGATATCGGTGCGGTCATTCTGGCGGATACTGTGGGCTTCATCCGTCACTTGCCACACAAACTGGTGGAATCGTTTCGCGCCACATTGGAAGAAACGAACGAAGCCGCGCTGCTGTTGCATGTGATTGATTGTCACGACGAACGTCGCGATGACAATATAGCTCAGGTAGAAGATGTTCTGGCGGAAATCGGAGCTGACGACGTGCCGGTCCTGCAAGTGTTTAACAAAACGGATCTGCTAGACGAGTTTGTTCCGCGAGTGGATCGCAATCAAGAAGGCGTGCCGGTGAGGGCCTGGGTATCGGCCGTTACCGGGGACGGTTTACAGGGGCTTTTTGATGCCGTTGTAGAGCGCCTGGCGCAAGACGTTGTGCATCATTTTGTTGTGCTGGGACCGGCCGATGGCAAGTTCCGTGCGCTGCTTCATGAAGCGGGTTCGGTATTGAGCGAGTCCAGCCGGGAAACCGGTGAAACCATACTGGAAGTGCGATTGCAAAACCGCGACTGGCATCAGCTACTGAGCCGGGCGGGAGTGCGGGAGGATGAACTGGTGTTTCGGGCAGGCTGCGAGTGACAACCATCGCCTATTGCCCGTAAGCCAGTAAATCCCTAGTATTTGCAGCCATTCGACATGTTAGGAACGGAGAGTACTATGGCCTGGAATGAACCGGGTGGAAACCGCAACGATAACGACCCTTGGGGCAACGGTGGTCGTGGCGGCAAAGATCAGGGACCACCAGATCTCGACGAAGCGCTGAAAAGAGGCCTTGATAAGCTCAGCAGCCTTCTGGGTGGTAAAGGCAAAGGCAGCAACTCCGGCGGCGGCGGCAACATGGGCATCGGCGGCAAGTCCGGTGGCGTTGGTGCCGGTCTGGCATTGGCGGGCATACTTGTGGTCGGCTATGTTATCTTTCAGTCGTTCTACACGGTTGACGAGCAGGAACGTGCCGTAGTTCTGCGTTTCGGTGAGTATGATCGTACCGAAACCCCGGGCTTGCAATTTAAAGTGCCGCTCATTGACGACGTCACGAAAGTCGGCGTAACCAACGTTCGCACCGCCCAGACAAGCGGCCAGATGTTGACTCAAGACGAAAATCTGGTAACCGTCGAATTGCAGGTTCAGTATCGGGTAGGCGATGCTAAATCCTACGTTCTGAACGTGCGTGACTCCAATCAGGCTTTGGCGTTTGCCACCGACAGTGCGCTGCGCCACGAAGTGGGCAGCGCAACGCTGGATGAGGTTCTGACCGAAGGCCGTGCTCAGCTCGGTGTAATGGTTGAACAGCGCCTGCAGAAATTTCTGGTCGATTACGGCACAGGCCTGGAAATTGTACGAGTCAACGTGGAAAGCACTCAGCCTCCACCTGCGGTGCAGGACGCCTTCCGCGAAGTCCAGCGCGCCCGTGAAGACGAACAGCGAGTGAAAGAAGAAGCGGAAACTTACCGAAATAAGGTGGTTCCCGAAGCCCGTGGTGAAGCTCAACGCATGATTGAAGAAGCCAACGCCTACAAAGCGCAGGTAACCGAACGTGCCAACGGTGAAACGGCTCGCTTCCTGGAGCTGCTTGCGGTGTATCAGCTGTCGCCGGTCGTTACCCGCGAGCGGATGTATCTGCAGACCATGGAGACTGTGCTGTCAAACAGCAGCAAAGTGTTGATTGATACTGAAAGCAGCGGCAACATGATGCTGTTGCCTCTGGATCGGTTGACCCAAGGCGCAGCGGCATCACTCAGGGGTAATAGCGACAGCGCTTCTCGGGCAGATATCCAGGATGTCACCAATCAGGTAATCCAGGAAATGAACACTCGTCAAGACACCAACGCCCGAAGGAGCAGATAATCATGGGACCTAAAAGTATTGTTGGTCTTGCAGGCGCCCTGATTGCTGTCCTGCTGGTATTGTCGAGCGTGTTTATTATTCCGGAGACTCACCGCGGCGTAAAACTACGTTTTGGTGAGCTGGTGCAGACCGATATTCAGGCTGGCATTCACTTTAAAGTGCCTGTGATTGACCAAGTGCGTGAGTTCGACATCCGTATTTTGACCATGGACCTGCCAACGCGGCAGTACCTGACGGTTGAAAAGAAACCGCTGGATGTAGATTCTTACATCGCCTGGAAGATTCGTGACGTCGACCAGTTCTATCGTGCCACCGGTGGCGACGAATTTCGTGCTCAGTCGCTGCTGTTGTCACGGGTGGACAACGGCCTGCGCGACGAGTTCGGTGTTCGCACCATGGTGGAGGTGGTTTCTGGTGAGCGCGATGAGCTGATGATGAACCTGATTGACCTGGTCAACCAAACCTCCGTTAGCGAGTTTGGCATCGAAGTGCGGGACATACGGGTGAAAGGTATAGAATTTCCTGGCCAAGTTAGTGAGAACGTTTTCCGCCGTATGGCGACAGAACGGATGAAACTGGCGCAGGAATTTCGTTCCCGCGGTCGTGAATTGGGAGAAGGCATTCGTGCTGACGCCGACCGCCAGCGCACCGTCGTTCTGGCAGAGGCGTTCGCTCGTTCAGAAACGACTCGGGGTGAAGGTGACGGACAAGCGGCAAGAACTTATGCCGACGCCTACGGCTCGAACCCAGACTTCTTCAGTTTCTATCGAAGCCTAGAAGCTTACCGTAATACCTTTGCGAACAAGGACGACCTGCTGGTGATCGACGCCAACAGCGATTTCCTTAAGTTCCTTAGGGACCCCCAGGGCGCTAATTAAGCCCAGGTAGAAAACGAAAAAACCGGAATACTCAGGTGTTCCGGTTTTTTTGTGTCTGCCGAGAGTGTAGACTCTGACCGGTTTGGGGTCCGGGACGCTCCCGGCATGGCTAAAACAGATAATGGAATCTCATGACAGTATCTGATCGCTGGCTGTTGCCAGACGGTGTCGAGGATATTCTGCCGCCCCTGGCGGGTCAGATTGAATCCTTGCGCCGCAACATTATGGACGTATGTCAGCATTGGGGTTACCAACTGGTGATTCCTCCGCTGATAGAGTACCTGGAGTCACTGTTTACCGGCACAGGGCATGATCTGGAGTTACAAACGTTCAAGTTGACGGACCAACTGACGGGCCGAATGATGGGTGTGCGTGCCGATATGACGCCTCAGGCTGCGCGCATTGACGCCCATACTCTGGCGGAGGAGGGTATTACCCGGCTGTGTTACGTCGGGCACGTGTTACACACCCGTCCCCGGCACATGTTGACAGGCCGTACACCTATCCAGGCCGGCTGCGAATTGTTTGGCAGCAGCTCTGAAAGCGCCGACATGGAAATTATCAGTCTGGCGCTGGAAGCGTTGAGTGTTGCCGGTCTGCCGGCAATCCACATGGACCTGGCCCACGTGGCCATCTATCAGCACCTGATCGCCGATGCCGGTTTTGACCGCGAGACCGAAGCTGCAGTGTTTGACGCCATGGGCCGTAAGTCCCTGCCCGAACTAAACATTTTGTTGGGTGACGAAGCAGCTAACAGCGCTGGTGGACGCTTGCGCCGGCTGGCCGCCGTCAGCGGCGGTCGTAAGGCGCTGGATCAGGCCCGTGATATTGTTCAGGGTGCTTCAGTCGAGCTCGACGCGGCGCTGGATCAACTGGGTCGGGTGGCTGATACTCTTAGCCAACAGTTTCCGGGCATTCGCCTGGGCTTCGACTTCTGTGAATTACGTGGTTACAACTACCACACCGGCCTTGTGTTTGCGGCTTATGTGCCCGGCCATGGCGACGCAGTTGCCAAAGGCGGCCGTTACGATGCCATTGGCAGTGACTTTGGCCGTTCACGGCCGGCAACCGGTTTCAGCCTGGACATTCGCGCGCTGGTGGCTCTGGGCAGCAGCACGGTGCCTACGCAAGGCGCAATCTGGGCTCCGGTGAACCCTGATCCCACACTGGCCGTGGCCATTGCGGAATTACGACGCAGCGATACGGTTATCCGCGCACTGCCGGAAGACCACAACTGCGACCCTGGCGCTCGCGGCTGCGACCGCCAGCTGGTGAAGTATCAAGGCCAGTGGATTGTTGAAAAACTCGGCTGACGCGGCATCGCGTCGGTATTTATTGCACTTTTAATAGTCAAACTTGCGAGCCGTTCATTGTTGGCCGGCCGCACAGAGAGAGAATCATGGGCAAAAACGTTGTTGTGCTGGGTACCCAATGGGGTGACGAGGGTAAGGGCAAGATTGTAGACCTGTTAACCGAAAAAGTAGCCGCAGTTGTGCGCTTTCAGGGTGGCCACAACGCGGGTCATACGTTGGTGATTGAAGGCAAGAAAACCGCCTTGCACCTGATCCCGTCCGGCATTTTGCGTCAGGACGTTCAGTGCTTGATTGGTAACGGTGTGGTGCTCTCGCCGGAAGCGCTGTTGAAAGAAGTGCGGGAGCTGGAAAGCAACGGCGTTGCGGTTCGCGACCGTCTCAAAATCAGCCTGGCCTGCCCATTGATCCTGCGTACTCACGTGCGCATCGATGTGGCCCGTGAACACGCTCGTGGAAACGATAAAATCGGCACCACCGGCCGTGGCATCGGCCCCGCTTACGAAGACAAAGTGTCACGCCGAGGCCTGCGGGTGGGCGATTTGTGCAATATGGCTAATTTTGAAGTCAAGCTGCGCGAAATCATGAGCTACCACAATTTTGTACTGACCGAGTACTTCAAAGAAGAAGCCGAAGACGTAGATGCGGCTTTGGCCGAGTTGCGCCAGATGGGTGAAGAGATTCTGCCGATGGCTGCGGACGTCACCGATTTGCTGCACGATTACCGCAAACGTGGCGAACATATTATGTTCGAAGGCGCTCAGGGGTCTTTGCTGGACATCGATTTGGGCACCTATCCGTACGTGACCTCCTCCAATACTACGGCTGGCGGTACCGCGACAGGGTCTGGTTTCGGTCCGTTGTTTCTTGATTATGTGCTGGGAATCACTAAGGCCTACACCACTCGCGTTGGCGCTGGTCCGTTCCCCACCGAGCTGTTTGATGAAATGGGTAAGTACCTGTCGGTGAAAGGTAATGAAGTAGGCACAACCACCGGCCGTGCACGTCGCTGTGGCTGGTTTGACGCGGTTGCTTTGCGTCACGCTATTCAGATTAACAGTGTCTCGGGTATTTGCCTGACCAAGCTCGATGTTCTGGACGGCATGGACGTGGTTAAGGTGTGCATAGGCTACAAAACGCCGAATGGTGAAATTACCCGCCCGCCCATTGGCTGCGACACTTATAAAGACATTGAGCCGATTTATGTGGATCTGCCGGGATGGCATGAAAGCACGGTAGGGCTGACCCGTCTCGACCAGCTTCCCGAAAATGCTAGAGCCTATATTCGCTTCTTGGAAGAACAGATTGAAGCGCCGATTGACATCATTTCTACTGGCCCTGACCGGGTTGAAACGATTGTTCTGCGTCATCCGTTTGGTGAGTAATACTTCAGTTCCAGGAACAGATTTCAAATCTGTCCCTAATCTTTAAATCGGGGACAGATTTCAAATCTGTCCCCGGACTTTTAGTTGGGTTTGTTCGCAATCAGGGTCGCTCTTAGCGGGCCGGGATAACCTTCGATGGTGCGAGAGGGGTCATCGGGATCGAGAAAGTCCTGTAGTGAATTGAACCGCATCCAGTCGGTACTGCGTTGTTCTTCGGTGCTGGTGGCCGTCACATCCACCACCCGTGCATTGACAAAACCACAACGGTCTAGCCAGCGCAGCAGAGTAGCGCAACTGGGCAGAAACCAGACGTTGCGCATTTGGCCGTAGCGATCTTCCGGCATCATGCTGGCGCCTTCCGGGCCCTCTATTATCAGGGTTTCTAGCACCAACTCACCACCATTGCGCAGGGTGTCTTTAAGTTCCAGCAGATGGTCCAGTGGCGAGCGTCGGTGATACAAAACGCCCATAGAAAAAGTAGTATCAAAGGCCTGGAGTTTTAGCGGCAAGTCCTCAATGCGAAGTGGTAGCAGGTCCACCGGGGCATCGTTTAGATAGTTTTTTACCGCTAAAAACTGGAAGAGAAATAACAGTCCCGGATCAATGCCAATCACCCGCGCGGCGCCGGCGCCGTGCATGCGCCAACAGTGATAGCCAGAGCCGCAACCAACGTCCAGCACCTGGCGCCCGTGCAGGTCAGCCAGAAACGGAGCCACTCGGTTCCATTTCCAGTCTGAGCGCCACTCGGTATCAATCGCGATTCCAAAAAAATCAAACGGGCCTTTGCGCCAGGGCATCAAGCCCCGTAATCCCGTTTCCAGATCTGCAGATTGTTCCCGGGTCAGGGTTTGGCCGACGCGCAGGGTCACGGCAGGTGCATCCAGTCTGGGTTGCACATTCGGCAGCGGCGGCAGTAAATTCAACGCATTTTGCCAGCGTGGAACGTCGCCGTGAGGCGTTTCATCAAAGCGTTGAGTCAGCTGCTGACGAATCTGCGTGGCCCAAGCGCCATGATTCTGCTGCTCAAGGTGTTTGAACAGGTCGTCATAACAGGTCTGCCAGTTGAAATAGCTCATTTAATGGCCAGAATTGAGACGAAATTGAAGCACTGGTACCACACCAGCGCCCTTTCAAAACCGGCTTTTAAAAGTCGTTGGCGATGGGATTCCAGAGTTTCCGGAATCATTACGTGCTCTATGGCGCTACGTTTCTGGCTAATTTCCAGATCTGAATAGCCGTTGGCACGTTTGAATTCGTGATGTAGGCGAGTTTGTATTTCCTGATCGGTGTCGTCGTCAAAGCGCAGTTTTTCCGACAGAATCAGCGCGCCACCCGGACGTGTGGCCTGGGCAATGCGCGTCAGCAGATCTGCGCGATCGGCGAGCGGCACAAACTGCAGGGTGAAATTGAGGGTGGTCACCGAGGCGTTGCATAGATCGGTGTTTAGTATATTTTCACAGCGGAGGCTGACCGGCAATGGGTGGTCATCCAGGGCAACGTAGTGCTGGCAGCGTTCGATCATCGCCACCGAGTTGTCGACACCAATGAGTTCGCAGTCGCGGTATTCGATGCCATGGCGCATGGCCAGGGTAGACGCTCCCAGCGAACAACCCAGATCATAGGCGTTGGTGCCGGGTTGAATGTACTGCTCGGTGATTACCTGAATCATTGGGATAATCGTGGTGTAGCCTGGTACTGAACGCCGGATCATATCCGGAAACACTCGCGCTACTGCGGCGTCAAAGCGGAAATCTTCCGGGTTGCGCTCGGTGGCAAACAGCCGGTCAGTGAGTTCCTGCGGCGCCACCGGTTTAGAGCGTTCAGTCATCGCTCTGGTCCCGTTGCCCCGGGTTTTCCGGCGCCGGCAGGGCCGACGGTCCGGTCGGTGAGGGACGCGAACAGCGCACACCACGATTCTTGTAATCCACCAGAACGCCGAGATAGGAAGGGTCGATATCGGCCGCAATGGCCAAGTAGCCATTCTCACATCTCGCGTGCAGTTCAGAGGCTTTTGATGACATGTTGAAGGATTCCCCAGGGGCGACCTGAATGGCCGTAAATTCAGCGATGGGGAGGTTCTCTTTATTGCCAGAATGATCAATTTTTCCGGTCACCTCCAGCACCAGTACCGAGCCGGCGATGGCGGCGATGGCGGTGAGAATCAAACTGCGGGTGGTATAGAGTTTTGAATCCTGACTCATATAGTGGCCTCTGTTAAATGTCTGAAAGAATTTAATTATAAATACGGAAAAGGCTCAGTATTGACCGGGCAGCGAAATCGACGGTGCCTGGAGGGCTGAAAGTTGCTCGCGCAACGACAATATCTGATCTGACCAGAAGCGCGGCTGGCCAAACCAAGGGAAAAACCGGGGAAAGGCCGGGTCGTCCCAGCGCTTCGCCAGCCAGGCGCAGTGGCCGATTTGGCGATAGCAGCGCAGCGGCTCAATCAGGTGGCGTTCGCGGCGATCAAAAGGCCGGAACATTTCATAACCCTCCAATATTTCGCCCAGTTGCGCTCCGCGCTCGTTGTCTTCACCGTTTAACAACAGCCACATATCCTGAATAGCGGGCCCGCTGCGGCAATCGTCCAAATCGACAAACAGCATCCTTTCCTCACGGCATAAAATATTGCCGGCGTGACAGTCGCCGTGCAGGCGCAATGTATTGATGTTGCCTGCGTCGTTAATACGGGTACGACATAAACGCAGTAGATCTGCCATCAGGCTGTCCCAAGCCGGGCGCAGGTCCCGCGGCACCCAGTTACCCTCAAGAAGCAGTTCGTTATGTTGCTCAATGCCGGCTGGTATTGACGCCACCGACAGGTCGGGGCGATGGCTGAATTTTCGGGCAGCGCCAACATTGTGAATCTGGCCGAGCCATTGGCCTAGCCGGTACAGCGTGTCTTCTACGCTGACATCCGGCGCCTGGCCACCGCGCTGGGGGAATACGGCGAACCGGAAAGGTCCACTCTGGCCCAAGGTATCGCCGTTGGGTAGGGTAAGTGGTGCAACCACGGGAATATCCGCGGCCTCCAGTTCTTTGGTGAAACTGTGCTCTTCGCGAATCGAGGCTTCGGTCCAGCGTCCTGGGCGATAAAATTTTGCAATCACTGGTGGGCCTTCGTCTAGCCCGATCTGATACACCCGGTTTTCATAACTGTTAAGCGCAAACAGGCGGCCGCTGACAGCAAAGCCTGCGTCTTCCATCGCATCTAAAAGCGCGTCTGGCTTCAGGGCATCGTATGGGTGCCCGGAAATCACATTGTCAGAATGTTCAGTCATGAGTTCGCTGCCACCATGAATTTGCCGGCCAGTATAACCGGTATCGTCGCTGGCGTAATCTTGACAGCGCACCTATGCCTCGCGGTTTTGGCTGATACAATCCCACAGTCCACAATAACGCTATTCAGCCGAGGGGGAATGATGGCCTTACCGTTGTTAATCGCAAAAACTGCCGTGATCGGGGCCGGTGTTGTTGGCTTGGCGGCGGCGCGCCGGCTGGCGCAACTGGGCCACGAAGTGATTGTGGTGGAAGCTGCCGGGCACATTGGTGAGGGTATTTCATCTCGCAACAGCGAGGTAATACACGCCGGCATTTATTACCCTCAGGATTCCCTGAAGGCGCGGCTGTGCGTGGCAGGTCGTGAACAACTTTACCAATACTGTCGCCAGCACAAGGTGAATGTCAGTAATTGCGGTAAGTGGCTGGTGGCCACCAGCGATACCCAGACCGAGCGCTTGGCGGGAATTCAGGCTCAAGCTGCTGGCAACGGGGTGGAGCTGGCTTTGCACGGCCGGGCTGAGATAAAAAAGGCACTGCCGGAGTTGACTGTTTTAGCCGGGTTGTGGTCGCCGCACACCGGAATTATCGACAGTCACGGGCTAATGTTGTCGTTGCAGGGAGATCTGGAAAGCGCTGGTGGCCAACTTGCTTTGCATACGCCGGTCAACGCTATTGACAGTGGCGACGCCGCAGCCGGCGGAAAGCACCGGCTGACGTTGGGTGGCGCTATGCCTTGCGTGTTGGAAGTAGACAACCTGATCAACGCGGCAGGGTTGGGTGCGGTCGCGCTAACTCGCAACTGGCAGGGGTTGCCCGCTAGCCAGAAACCGCAGCAGTGGTACGCCCGCGGCGTGTATTTTAGCTACAGCGGCCAGCATTCGTTTCGTCAGTTGGTGTATCCGCTGCCGGAACCCGGCGGTCTGGGTGTTCACTTGACTCTCGATCTGGCAGGTCAGATTCGTTTTGGCCCGGATGTGGAATGGATTGAACGTGAAGATTACAGCGTTCAATTGGAACGCAAGGCCGCCTTTGTCGACGCCATTCGCCAATGGTGGCCTGGGCTGAATCCGGAAAAATTACAGCCTGCCTACGCCGGTATTCGGCCAAAACTGGCGGGGCCAGACAGCGGCTTTCGTGATTTCCGCATCGATGGCCCGCTCCAGCATGGCGTGGCCGGGCTGGTAAATCTGTTTGGCATAGAATCGCCGGGGTTAACCGCTTGCCTGGCCATTGCCGATGAGGTCGCTGAGCGCCTGCGTTAGCCTGGAGTTCGCGCCAGCGCCCAGATCTGGATATGTTCAGCCCCGGCTTGCTGCAGCACATGCGCCAGTAAGCGCGCGGTGGCGCCGGTGGTTACAACATCATCGACAATCGCAATTCTTGGCGGAGGCGCGCCGGTGGTTTGAAATACGCCTTGCAGATTGGCTAACCGTTGTGCACGGCTCAACGTGCGTTGCGCTTGAACGGTGCGTTGACGCTGCACCAAATTGCCTGCCAGCGGAATATCCAGCCGCGTACCTAGCTGTTCTGCAATATCTCTGGCCTGATTAAAACCGCGTTGGCGCCTGCGCTGGGGATGCATGGGAGCGGGTATCAGTACATCCGGCCGAAGTTGCGGCTGGCGCAGCAGACTTTCGTGGGCCAATTCCGCCAGTGCGGCGGTCAGCGGGCGGGCATAGGCTCTTTGGCCCTGGTATTTGTAACGGCCGATCATTGCCGCCACCGGAAATTGGTAGCGCAGGGGCGCCAACGTTAAGTCAAACGCTGGTGGTCGCTGAATGCACTCGCCGCAAAGATGATCGGCTGCCGGAAACGGCAAGGGCAGTGCGCAACATCGGCAATGCCAGCGATTCCACGGCAGGTCGTTGTAACAGCCCTGACACAGACCGTTGCGGGCAACCGGGTTTAAACAGCCGACACAGCGCCCGGCTCGGCCCTCTTTGTTAACCAAAAAACCGCTTTTGCTGTTAACCAAAATTTTGTTTAGGGTTGACAGCCACGCCGATGGCTTTATCATTTGGCTTCTCCGTAAACCAAGAATCCTTGAAAGGTTAACAGGAACTTCTATGAGCGCCAATGAACTCCGTCATGACTGGACACTGCAACAGGCCCGGGCATTATTCGAGCTGCCATTCAGCGACCTGCTGTTTCGTGCCCAGACCTTACACCGCCAGTACTTCGATCCTAACGAGGTGCAAATTAGCACCCTGCTGTCGATAAAAACGGGCGCTTGCCCGGAAGACTGCAAGTATTGCCCCCAGAGCGGCCATTACAACACCGGGCTGAAAAAAGAAAAGCTGCTGGACGTTGAAAAAGTCGTCGCCGAGGCACGTGCGGCCAAGGCCAAGGGCGCTTCGCGCTTTTGCATGGGCGCTGCCTGGCGCAGTCCGTCTAAAAAAGACATGCCTTACGTGTTGGATATGGTTAAACAGGTGAAATCAATGGGCATGGAAACCTGCATGACCCTGGGCATGCTCAAATCCGAGCAGGCCGACGAGCTGGCAGCGGCCGGGCTGGATTATTACAACCACAACCTGGACACCTCGGAAAAATTCTACAGCCATATCATTACCACGCGCACCTATCAGGATCGCCTGGATACCCTGAGCAACGTGCGTAACTCCGGCATGAAAGTCTGCTGCGGCGGTATTCTGGGCATGGGTGAAGACGATGACGACCGCATGGGCCTGCTGATGCAGTTGGCGAACCTGCCCCAGCATCCGGAAAGTGTTCCGGTGAATATGCTGGTGAAGGTGAAGGGTACGCCATTGGAAAACGTAGCCGATCTGGACCCGTTTGATTTTGTGCGGATGATTGCGGTTGCGCGGATTATGATGCCGGCCTCTCACGTGCGCCTTTCCGCTGGCCGGGAGGATATGAACGAGCAAATGCAGGCTTTGTGCTTTATGGCCGGTGCCAATTCCATATTTTATGGTGAAAAACTGCTCACCACCGCCAACCCGGAAGCCGATGCCGACATGGCCCTGTTCCGCCGCTTGGGGATTCGCCCGGAGCAGCGCGAGCAGTGCGGTACCGAGCAACAGCACGAAGAAGTGCTGACAGAGGCTGTCAACCAGGAAGCAACGCGCCATCTGTTTTACGATGCGGCCCGCGAACCAGCGTCGGCCTGACCCGCGAGTGACCGAGCATGCGTGACTTCCAGCTTGAGTTGCGGCAACGCCGCGAGGCCGGTCTGCATCGCCAGCGCCGGGAAATCTCGGGCCCTCAGCGGCCAGCGTTAACCGTGAATGGCCAGCCATTGTTGTCGTTTTGTAGCAATGATTACTTGGGGCTGGCCAATCATCCGGATAACCGCAGAGTGCTGTCTGAGGCGCTCGACGAGAACGGCCTGGGCGGTGCATCTTCCCACCTGATTTGTGGCCATCACCGGGCTCATGAGCAGTTGGAAAACCAACTGGCGGCTTTTACCGGGCGCAGCTCGGCGCTGCTGTTCTCAACCGGATACATGGCCAACTTGGGTGTCATCTCGGCGCTTGCAGGTCGCGGCGATACGATTTTTTCGGATCGCCTTAATCATGCTTCTATTGTTGATGGCTGCAGGCTCAGTGGGGCAAGGGTCAGGCGTTATCACCACGGCGACCTGGAGGCGTTGGCGCGAATGTTGGAAGAAACCGCGGGCCACAAACTGGTGGTAAGCGACGGCGTGTTCAGCATGGATGGCGATGTGGCGGCGTTGGTGCCATTAGCGCAGTTGTGCACAAAGCACGATGCCCTGCTGATGATCGACGACGCCCACGGTTTTGGTGTGCTGGGCCCTCAAGGGCGTGGCAGCGTTGCGGCGGCTGGGTTAAATGAAGAACAGGTGCCGGTGCTGATGGGCACTCTGGGCAAAGCCGCAGGCACCAGCGGCGCCTTTGTAGCAGGCCCTGCGTGGTTAACCGAATATCTGGTGCAAAAAGCGCGGACCTACATTTACACCACGGCCATGCCTCCGGCTCTGGCTCAAGCCAGCTGCAATAGCTTGAGTCTGATCGAAAGCTTTGATTCACAGCGCGCACACCTTGCGGCGCTGATTGATCGGTTTCGCGATCAGGTTACGCTTATGGGCTATCACCTGATGCCCTCGGCCACGCCCATTCAGCCGATTGTCGTGGGCTCTAACGAAGCGACACTGGCGCTCAGCGCTGAGTTACAGAACCGCGGCCTGCTTGTGACGGCTATTCGCCCGCCCACTGTGCCCGACGGCCAGGCCCGTTTGCGCATCACCCTCAGCGCTGCCCATAGCTTTGACGATTTGAACCGCCTGTTGCGGGCGCTGGTGCAATGTCGCCCCGATTGTGTCGTAAGCCCGGTGTTGAGTGAACCCTTTGCAGAGAATGTTTGATGGCATGCACCAGTTCACTTGTGGTGATAGGCGGTTGGGGTGTGCCGGCAGCCATGCTGGAACCAGTGTATCGGCATTGGCAAGGCGCAGTGCAAGTCGTTTCATTAACCGATGACGGGTTAAGTTCCTGCGACAGCCCCGCACACGCGGCCGAGATTCTCCTCCAGCGTTACCCCCGGCCGTCGGTGTGGCTCGGGTGGTCGTTGGGCGCACAAGTCGCCATGGCTGCGGCTCAGGCCAATCCGCACTCGGTTAACAAAGTTGTGACCCTGGGTGGTTTTCCGCAATTTGTGGCGTCGAAAAACTGGCCTTGGGGCGTCTCGCCCGCTATTTTCCGGCGTTTTGAACGATATTTTGAGCGTGAGCCAAAGGCCTGTCGGGCGTCTTTTTTCGCTCAGATGATTGATGGCAGCGAACACCAGGCAGAACAGGTGCTCGCGATAAACGCTTGTTTGAAGCAGGGCTTGCCCGGGCCGACCGAGCCATTGGCAAAAGGCGTGCGCTGGTTGCGGCACTGCTGTCAGTTGCACACCTGGCAGCAGTGCCCGGTGCCAACATTACATCTGCGGGGCAGCTGCGATGCAGTGGTTCCGCCTTGGGCTCAGCATCTGGCTATGCCCGCTCACAGCCGGGCGCTTAGCATCGACGGCATGGGCCATTGGCCCGGGGAGTACTATGGCCCCGAATGCTGGCAAGCCATTCATGATTTTCTAACGAGTTCACACGATGTTTGCCACTAAAAAGGCGGTCGCCTCCGATTTTGGCGGCGCCAGCGCCAGCTATGAAGGTGCGGCGCGGCTGCAACGGAAAATGGGTGATGCCATGTTGGAAACGATTGCCCAGCCAGTTCCGCAGGACGCAACTGTTGTTGATTTGGGCTGCGGTACTGGCTGGTTTACGCGCCAGTTGGCGCAGCGCTTTGGTGCGCATACCGTCGGTGTAGACCTGGCGCCCGGTATGCTGGCATTTGCAAAAGCACAATCAAAAGCGCTGTCCAAAGCACCCTCAAACGCACTGCGCCCTGAAACTATCCAATGGTTAGAGGCAGATGCGGAGCGGCTGCCATTGGCTGGGCAGAGTGTGGATCTGATTTACAGCAATCTGATGATCCAGTGGTGCCATAATCCACAAGGCGTATTGCGGGAATGCCAGCGGGTGTTGCGCCCGGGTGGTCAGTTGTGGGTGTCAACGCTGTTGCTGGGGACACTGCAGGAGCTGCAACAGGCGTGGACCCTGGCCGATCCACATCAGCAGCATGTAAACGGGTTTATCTCTGCCGCGGATTTCGCGGCCACCACCGCTGAGATTTTGCCAGCGGCACAATGGCGCTCGCAGATGATCACTCTGGATTATCCAACGCCCATGGCGTTGATGAACGAGCTCAGGCAATTGGGGGCGGGCTATAAAGACATTCAGCGGCGCAAGACCGCCACTTCACCCGGGCGATTAAAGCAGATGTGCCAGAACTATCCGCAGCAGCCCGATGGAAGCATAGTCGCCAGCTATCATGCGGGCTGGCTAGAATGGCGAAAACCGTTGCTAACACCATTAACCTGCGATTAAACACTCACCCTGTCAGGGCAACTTCAATGGCTAAAAAAACCTATTTTGTGACCGGCACCAATACTGACGTGGGCAAGACCGTGGTTACCGCGGCGTTGCTGGAGGCCGCGAAGCTGGCGGGTAAACGTACCCTGGCGATGAAACCGGTTGCTTCTGGATGCGTGCAAACGCCAGATGGCTTGCGTAACAGCGACGCGCTTATTCTGCAGAACGCGATGACTGAAAAGCTGCCTTATGACGTGGTCAATCCAGTCGCTTTGGAACCTGCGATTGCACCCCACGTGGCGGCTTCGCAGGCAGGGCGTAATCTGAGCGCCGATCGGTTGGCGGGGTTTTGTCGCGGCATACAGCTGCGCCCGGCAGACCTGTTACTGATCGAGGGAGCCGGCGGCTGGCGGGTGCCTTTAAACGATCGCGAAACCTACAGTGCCTTGGCGCAGCGATTGAATATCCCGGTGATTCTGGTGGTCAGTTTGGAGCTTGGGTGCATTAACCACGCGTTGCTGAGTGCCGAAGCCATTCGCCGCGATGGGTTGGTATTGGCCGGCTGGGTGGCCAATCGGCCGCGGGAGGCTGTGATGAGTTGTGAAACCGATACCCTGGCGTATCTGCAACAGCACTTGGGCTGCCCGTGCCTGGGTGTTATGCCCTGGCTGAGTGAGCCCCGGCCACAGGCTTTGGCTAAATTCCTGAATGTGACGCCGTTGATTGAAAATTAAACAGCATTGTGGCTTACTAAAGTCGTAACTATCTCCTTTGGTTGGTAACCATGATCAACAGTACCCTTCCCAGTGCGCTCAATAGCGGTATGCAAGGCATACAGAGCGGCGTTGCCGGCATGGACGATGCTGCCCGCCGTATCGCCCGCGGTGGTGTGGATGGCCCCCAGGGCAGTGGTGGCCCAACTGCAGGTGGGATGATCGAGCCCATAGTCGATTTACAGTTGTACAAACGCAGCGTTGAAGCGTCCGCGCAGGTGGTAAAAACCGCGGACGAAACCCTGGGGTCGCTCCTCGATATCATGGCTTAAGGCCCTCGCCCTAATAGGTAGGGTTATATTCTGACACCATGAATATTTCGTCCGCTGCTCCTCAAACATCAGCTGCAATTCTGCGCCCGTCGCCTGCCAGCGGGCAGTCGCCACGCGTGACTGAATCCGATTTAAAACTGCTGACACAGCTAAAAGCCCGTGACCGAGAGGTGCGTACCCATGAGGCTGCCCACCAGGCCGTGGGCGGTCAACATGCTGGTGCAATGTCGTTGACCTACGAGCAAGGGCCAGACGGCGTGCAGTACGCGGTGGGCGGTGAAGTGCCTATCAGCGTATCAGCGGTTTCAGGTGACCCCAAAGCCACTGTTGAAAAAATGCGCACCGTGCGCGCGGCCGCAATGGCCCCGGCCCAGCCTTCATCAGCAGATCTCGCCGTGGCTGCCCAAGCCATGCAAGCCCTGCTGCAAGCTCAGGTAGAGTTGGCAAACCCGGCCGTGAAAGAGCCGCTGGGCGCTCGCCTGGCCCGCGACGCTTACGCAAGGGTGTCCGCCTTTGGCGACGATAACAGTCCTCGTACAACTGGTTTTTTGAACGTCTCTGTCTGAAAATTTCTTTATCTTTGGCCTTCGTATGCTGCCCATTAAACCCTTTTTCGCGACTTAAGCTTAGTAAGCTAAAGTAAGTGCTAATTTCACACTTTCAATGGCTGACGGATGCCGGGTTCATGTGGGAGGGAGTTGACGCAGAACAAGTTATTTGACACGACTATTGACAATTCTGTGCTTCGAAACGTATGTTTCAAACAAGCGTTTAAAAAGCTCGACGCACGTCACCGGAATTTGTCCGGCTGCATCGGGTCTCCAGCTGCCACAATTCAAGGCGGCCATCATTGAAAACCGAGGTCGATTACATGCCTGACTACAAAGCACCGCTGCGCGACATCAAATTTGTAATGAGTGAGTTGCTGAACAGCGACAGCCACTACGCCAACCTGGAAGGCGCCGAAGACGCGACGCCGGATATGATCGATGCGATCATTCAGGAAGGCGCAAAATTTGCAGAACAGGTACTGTCGCCATTGAACCAGAGCGGCGACCGTGAAGGTTGTACCTGGAGCGAGAGCGGCGTGAAAACACCGGCCGGTTTTAAACAAGCCTACAGCAAGTTTGTTGAAGGCGGCTGGCCGTCATTGGCGGCTGACCCTAGTTACGGTGGGCAGGGCTTGCCTAGCTCCCTTGGTATCGTGATGAGCGAAATGAACGGCACAGCCAATTGGTCTTGGGGCATGTACCCGGGTTTGAGCCACGGCGCCATCAACACTTTGGAAGAACACGGTACGGAAGATCAGAAGCAGACGTACCTCACCAAGATGATCAGCGGCGAGTGGACTGGGACTATGTGCCTGACCGAAGCACACTGCGGGTCGGATCTGGGGACTCTTCGCACCAAAGCCGAACCCAATATGGATGGCTCGTACAGCATCACCGGCACCAAGATCTTTATTTCGGCAGGCGAGCATGACCTGACTGACAACATCGTTCACATTGTGCTGGCCCGTTTGCCTGGCGCACCGGCAGGCACCAAGGGCATTTCCCTGTTTGTGGTGCCCAAGTGCCTGCCCGCGCAGGACGGTTCAGCTGGCGAGCGTAATGGGCTGTCTTGTGGTTCTATTGAACACAAAATGGGCATCCACGCAAACGCCACCTGTTTGATGAACTTCGACGGCGCCAAGGGCTGGTTGATTGGCGCGGAAAACAAAGGCCTGAACGCTATGTTCACCTTTATGAACGTCGCACGTATTGGCACCGCTATTCAGGGTCTGGGTGCGGCAGAGCTGGGTCTTCAAGGCTCAGTGGCCTATGCCAAAGACCGCTTGGCCATGCGTGCGTTAAGTGGTGCAAAAAATCCGGACAGCTATGCAGACCCGATCATTGTGCATCCGGACGTTCGCCGCATGCTGCTGACCCAGAAAGCCATCGCTGAAGGCGCCCGTGCGCTGATTTACATGACCGCACAGAAAGCCGATATTGTTCAGAGTGGTAAAACCGAAGAAGAGCGCAAGGCCGCTGACGAATTGTTGGGTTTTTTGACGCCCATTGCCAAAGCGTTCCTGACTGAAATTGGATACGAATCAGCCAGCCTGGGAATGCAGGTATTTGGTGGCCACGGCTATGTCTCCGAGTGGGGCATGGAGCAGAACGTGCGTGACGCCCGTATCGGCATGATCTATGAAGGCACCACCGGCATTCAGGCTCTGGACTTGCTGGGTCGTAAGGTGCTGATGACTCAAGGCGAATCGTTGAAAGGCTTTACTAAGTTGGTACACACTTTCTGCAAGGAAAATACCGACAACGAACACATGAAGCCGTTTGTTGAACCGTTAGCGGCGATCAACAAAGAATGGGGTGAGCTGACCATGAAGCTGGGCGTGAGCGCTATGAAAAACCGCGAAGAGATTGGCGCCGCGTCAGTGGACTACCTGATGTACTCCGGTTACGCGGTATTTGCATACCTATGGGCGCAGATGGCAAAAATTGCTCAGGACAAGTTGGCAGAAGGCAGCACGGAAGAGTTGTTCTACAACGCCAAATTGCAGACTGCACGCTTCTACTTCACCCGTATGCTGCCGCGCACCCGGGCCCATGCAGTAACCATGCTGGCGGGTGCTGACACCCTGCTGGATATGCCGGAAGAGGCGTTTATTATCTAGCGCCGAGGCGGTTGAATCAGAGCTAACGCCTTAAAAGGCCCGTCTCGATCTGGGACGGGCCTTTTTTTATGAGTTAGTGACGGGATTGCGGTAAACTCTGCGCAGTAAAAAAATAATAATCGCGGACACACGTACAGACAGGGCACCGGCTTTTTTCTACCGGACCGCGCCCTGACCAGACAGACTGTTACTGAATGTTGGAGAGCTTTAATGGCCGATTATCAGGCACCCTTACGCGAAATGCGTTTTGTTTTGAATGAAGTGTTCGATGCCCCCGCACTGTGGGCGTCGTTGCCAAAAGTGGCAGAAAACGTAGACCCGGACACCGCCGATGCCATTTTGGAAGAAGCCGGCAAAATCACCAGTGCCGTGCTGGCGCCGTTGAACCGCGAAGGCGATGAGCAAGGCTGCAAATGGACAGCCGCGGGTGTTACTAGCCCTGAAGGTTTCAAAGAAGCCTACCAGACCATCGTGGACGGCGGCTGGAATGGTCTGGGTGGCAACCCGGAACAGGGTGGCATGGGCATGCCAAAAACTCTGGTGTCCCAGTTTGAGGAAATGCTGCAGGGCGCCAATATGGCGTTCGGTCTGGCGCCTATGCTTACCGCCGGTGCCTGCCTGGCGCTCGATGCTCACGGCAGCGATGAACTGAAAGAAACGTATTTGCCGAAACTGTACTCCGGTGTCTGGAGTGGCGCGATGGATTTGACCGAGCCCCACGCTGGCACCGATCTGGGTATCATCCGCACCAAAGCCGAGCCCAACGATGACGGCTCCTTCGCCGTCACCGGCACCAAGATATTCATTACTTGGGGCGAGCACGACATGGCGGAGAATATTGTTCACCTGGTGCTGGCCAAGCTTCC
Organism: Marinobacter psychrophilus; assembly: GCF_001043175.1. NCBI lineage: Bacteria > Pseudomonadati > Pseudomonadota > Gammaproteobacteria > Pseudomonadales > Marinobacteraceae > Marinobacter > Marinobacter psychrophilus. The sequence goes on along the minus strand of NZ_CP011494.1, from coordinate 2,870,651 downwards.
GGGTGCACCTAAAGGCCCCAAGGGAATTTCCATGTTCTTGGTGCCAAAGTTTCTAGTGAAAGACGACGGCTCCCTGGGCGATCGCAACCCGGTAACCTGCGGCTCTATCGAAAAGAAAATGGGTATCAAAGGTTCAGCTACTTGCGTGATGAACTACGATGCAGCCAGAGGCTGGCTGGTAGGGGAAGAAAATAAAGGCCTGAACGCCATGTTCACTATGATGAACTATGAGCGCTTGGGTGTTGGAGTGCAGGGTTTGGGCGCAGCTGAAGCGTCACTTCAGAGTGCCCGTGAATACGCCAAAGACCGTATTCAAAGCCGCGCGCCCACTGGCGCTCAGCAGCCAGAAAAAGCCGCTGACCCGATTCTGGTGCACCCGGACGTTCGCCGCATGTTGCTAACCATGAAAGGCTATGTGGAAGGCGGTCGTGCTTTCTCTACCTACGTCGCGCAGTGGCTGGATATCGCCAAATACGCCGACGACAGCGAGCAGGAGCGTCGCATCCATGCTGAAGGCATGGTGTCGTTGTTAACGCCGGTGGCTAAGGCTTTTCTGACTGACCGTGGCTTGGACGTCTGCATTATTGGTCAACAGGTGTTGGGTGGTCATGGCTTTATTCGCGAATGGGGCCAAGAGCAGTTAGTACGTGATTGTCGCATTACCCAGATTTACGAAGGCACCAACGGCATTCAGGCACTGGACCTGATGGGCCGCAAGGTTGTGGGCAGCCAGGGGAAGCTTTACGAGCTGTTTGCCCAAGACGTAGCGACGTTCATTGAGGAAAACAGCGACGAACAAAGCCTGCGCCCGTATCTGAAGCTATTGGCTGCGGCTCTTGAGCGCCTGTCAGACGTAACCGAGCACGTGATCAATCAGGCGTTAGAAACCCCTGATGCTGTAGGTGCGGCTTCGGTGGATTATCTCGATCTGTTCGGCCTGACCGCACTGGCGTATATGTGGGCCCGGATAGTGAAAGCGGCTGCAGTGAAAGCCGAGGGTGACACCTCTGGTTTTTATACCGGCAAGCTGAAAACGGCGCGCTTTTATTACGATCGCTTGTTGCCAAAGACTGTGTCGCTGGCGGAAGGCATTCGCAGCGGTAGTGAATCGATGATGGCCTTAACGGCTGAAGAGTTCTGATCAGTTTCTGTCGACGTTAAACAAAAAAAGCAGGCTATCAAGCCTGCTTTTTTTGGGTTATCCAACGCTTAGACTCTGCTAAGTGTCACTTGATCTTGTCGCGAATGTTCTGATATCCCTTCTTCAGATCTTCACCCATAATCTGCACCGTTAACAACGCTTCGGTGGAAACCTCGGTGGCGTCATCCAGTGTGTGATCACACTTGCCCTTGAATCGGTCCCACTCCTGTTCCAGATTATCAAACTCGTCTTTGACATCTTGACGTGCCAGATGGAGCTGTACGCGTGCTTCGTCGCGGTATTGTCTGATTTTATCTGGCAGCGCTTTTAGTTCTTCCTGAAGTCCCATATTTGACGCCTCCTTACATGGATGAGAACTAAACAATGCGCCGGATGGTGGGAAGTTTCAAGCGTCTGATGCACTGCATCGAGCCCGTATAGAGCCGGTTTGATCTATGTCAGGATCTGCTGGCAAGCAACGCGGACATGTCTCTTAAATAGTGCCAGGGGCCCAGTGGGTCGAAGCCTTTGGCTGCGCGGTCCGCTTCGCTGCACAGGTGAATGGCGTTATTCAGTTGTGAACGGTTGAGGCGTTTTGCCGCCTGCTCCAGGGCCTTTGCCCGTTGCGGCTGGAAGACTCCGCGTTTTTTGAAAAAAGCAGCAGGTGCGGTGTTTTGCCCGGCGGCTTTCAGTTCCAGCAACAGATGAATATCCCGCGCCAGCACGGTGAGCAAGCCAAGCGGGTTTTCACCTTCCTGTTGTAATATACCGATCATTTTGCAGGCGTGCGATGCGTTCCCCGTCAGCAGTTCGCTGACCAGTTCAAAACCGTTAAAACGTGAGCTGTCCTGCACAGCCTGCTCTACCAGGCCTTCGTCAATAGTTGCGCCCTTGCTGAATAGCGCCAGGCGTTCCAGTTCCTGGCTGGCGGCCAGCAGATTGCCTTCCAGCCGCTCCGCCAGTATTGCCAAAGCGTCGCGGGTTAAAGTCAGGCCACGACTGGCGGCGCGCTGTTGTAACCAGCCGGAAAACTTGTCAGCGTCTACCGGCCATACCGGCACGTGCAGGCCTTTGCCTTGCAGGTCTTTGTACCATTTACGGCGGGTTTCAGCCGCATCCAGACGGGCGCTGATCAGCAGCAACACAATGTCGTCGGCAGGTTGCGCGAGTATCCGTTCCATCACGGCGCGGCCGTCACCTAGCTTGCCTGTTGGTAAGTGGACTTCGATGCGACGTTTTTCGGCGAACAATGACATGGCGTTGACTTCATCGGCCACGATGTTCCAGTCAAAGTGGTTGTCGGCGTGAAAGGTGAGCCGGTCCAGAAAGCCTTGATCGCGGGCGACTTTACGGATCTGATCGCAGCATTCTTGCACCAATAGCGGTTCGTCACCGGATACCAGGTACACCGGCGCCAGGCCTTTCTTAAGGCTTTGGGGCAGTTGCGCCGGTGTGGTTTTCATGGGGCTGGAATCGGTGCCTTGGCTGCCGGTTCTGTTACCGCTTCGGGGCTTTCCACAGAGTTGCCAGTAGCCTCCTGATATTGTTCACGAAGGGCATCAATACGCGCTTGGGTCAGGGGTGCCAGACGGAAAATAATTTGCTGGGCAAGTCGCTCCTGCAGCTGTTTTTGCAACGTCTTTTCTTCGCGCTGCTTGGCCAGCACGTTGGTTTCATCATAGCGATAGCTTTCACTGGCATTCAGGCGGGTGTCTGCAATCAAGGGCACGTTGTCGCGACTGATCAGGTTGATGCTGACCGACTGGCGCAGGGTGTATTCGGCCGCACCTGCGTTAATCGTAATAGCACTGGCTCGGCGGTCTTCGGTGTACTGGCCGATTGCGAGTATATAATCGGCGGCGTTGGCTTCACGAACATCCACGTCGCCCAGAGTCAACTGCTGACGAACTGACTGACACAGGTCTATCGGTACATCACGGGTGCACTGCAAAGCCAGTGGCTGTAGCGCAGCAGAAACCGGCGCCGCACCACGAAGCTGAAAACCGCAGCCGCTGGCGGTTGCCAACAGACCAATGGTTAGAAGAACGCTTCGCGCCAAAGCTGGTGTCCGTTGTGATGCAGGCTGCCGTTGGGTCATATCAGTTCGCCACCACGTTAACCAGTTTGCCGGGAACAACAATCACCTTGCGCACGGTATTGCCTTCGGTGAAGCGCACCACGTTGTCGTTTTGCAGGGCCAGCTGTTCCAGGTCGGCTTTGCTGATGTCTGCCGGCACGTCTATCTTGGAGCGCACTTTACCGTTCACCTGCAGTACAATCTGGATTTCACTGCGCACCATGGCGCTTTCGTCTGCCACCGGCCAGCGTGCATCGACCACCGGCTCGTTGTGGCCCAGCGCTTGCCACAGACTGTGGCACACGTGGGGCACAATTGGCGACAGCATCATCACTGCGGTTTCCAGGGCTTCCTGGCGTACGGCGCGGGCCTGGGGCTCGCTGTCGCTGAGCTTGCTGACTTCGTTCAGCAGCTCCATCACCGCGGCAATGGCGGTATTGAACGTCAGCCGGCGGCTGATGTCGTCACTGACCTTGGCAATGGTTTCGTGAGTTTTGCGGCGCAGGTTCTTCTGACTGTCATTCAGCGCTGTGACGTCTATAGCAGCCACTGTGCCGGCGCTGGTCACTTGCTCATTCACCAGGCGCCACAGGCGCTTAAGGAAGCGGTGGGCGCCTTCAACACCGCTGTCTGACCACTCCAGCGACTGCTCGGGGGGTGCCGCAAACATCATAAACAAGCGCACGGTATCGGCGCCGTGGGCGTCGATGATCGATTGCGGGTCAATGCCGTTGTTTTTCGACTTTGACATCTTGGTAACGCCACCGGCATGCACCGGTTGGCCGTCGTCTTTATGGACGTAGCCGGTTACCTGGCCTTTGTCATCGCGCTCGGCGATCACGTCGGTGGGTGGAATCCAAACTGTGCCGCCTTTGGCGTTTTCGCGGGAATAGGTTTCTGCCAGCACCATGCCTTGGGTTAGCAGTTGCTTGAATGGCTCGGAGCTGGTGACCAGGCCTACGTCGCGCAGCAGCTTATGGAAGAAGCGGGCATACAACAGGTGCAATATGGCGTGTTCAATGCCGCCGATGTATTGGTCTACCGGCAGCCAGTAATTGGCGGCGGCCGGGTCTAGCATTCCTTTGTCGTAGTTGGGGCTGCAGAAGCGCGCGTAGTACCAGGACGACTCCATGAACGTGTCAAAGGTGTCGGTTTCGCGGGTGGCAGGTTGGCCCTCAAAAGTAGTTTTGGCCCACTCTGGGTCTGCTTTAATCGGGGACTGTACGCCGGTCATTTCGACGTTTTCGGGCAACAATACCGGAAGCTGGTCGTCTGGAACCGGGCGTTGGCTGCCGTCTTCCAGAGTCATCATCGGAATTGGCGCGCCCCAGTAGCGCTGGCGCGATACGCCCCAGTCGCGCAGGCGATAGTTTATGGTGCGTCTGCCAATACCTTTGTGTTCCAGATGGTCGGCGATGGACTCGAAGGCTTCATCGCTGGTCATGCCACTGTATTTGCCAGACGACACCAAAACGCCTTTTTCAGTGAAGGCTTTTTCTTGCACGTCTATATCAGGTTTGTCGCTGGCGGAGATCACCTGTTTGATCGGCAGGCGGTACTTCAAGGCGAATTCGTGGTCGCGCTCATCGTGGCCGGGAACGGCCATCAGAGCGCCGGTGCCGTAGTCGGTCAGTACAAAGTTGGCGATCCACACCGGAATATCTTCCTGGGTCAGCGGGTGCACGACTTTGAAACCGGTATCGATGCCTTTTTTCTCCATGGTCGCCATGTCGGCTTCCGCGGTTTTGCTGTTGCGGCACTCATCTACAAAACGGGCAACGCCTGGATGGCGCCCGGCAGACGCTTTGGCTAATGGATGTTCTGCAGCGATTGCCATGTAAGTGACGCCCATCAGGGTGTCCGGGCGGGTGGTATAAACCGTCAAGCCGTCTTCGCTGTTTTTCAGCGGGAAGGTGAGTTCGGTACCCACGGATTTGCCAATCCAGTTGCGCTGCATGGTCTTGACCTGTTCCGGCCAGCCATCCATATCGTCCATGTCGTCCAACAGTTGTTCGGCATAATCGGTAATGCGGATAAACCACTGGGGTATGGCTTTCTTTTCCACCAGCGCGCCGGAGCGCCAGCCGCGACCATCAACAACTTGCTCGTTAGCCAGCACGGTCTGGTCGACCGGGTCCCAGTTCACGGTGGACATCTTTTTGTACACCAGGCCTTTTTCATACAGACGGGCAAAGAACCACTGTTCCCAGCGGTAGTAATCCGGCTTGCAGGTGGCCAGCTCGCGGCTCCAGTCGTAGCCGAAGCCCAGCTGTTTGAGCTGGTTCTTCATGTATTCAATATTGGAATAAGTCCACTTGGCGGGCGCAGTCTTGTTGGCAATGGCGGCGTTTTCCGCAGGCAGGCCAAAGGCGTCCCAGCCCATAGGCTGCATGACGTTTTTCCCCAGCATGCGCTGGTAGCGGGAGATTACGTCGCCGATGGTGTAGTTGCGAACGTGGCCCATGTGCAGCTTGCCGCTGGGGTAGGGGAACATGGACAGGCAGTAGTACTTTGGTTTGCCCGGTTCTTCCTTCACCGTAAACGTGTTGTTATCAGCCCAGAAGTCGCGGGCGGTCTGTTCTACGTCACGGGGATTGTATTGCTCGTCCATACCTGCCATTACCAAAGTTACCCTGTATCAATATGATGTTCGCAGCGGGCGATTATTCTAACGCACACGGGCGGTAACAGGTAGTCTGCTTGAGTTCCGCGCCTGCTGTGGCTTTGGTGGTGTCGCATTTGGGCGAACTGCCGTCACTGCGGGAGGCGCGCCAACTTTAATAATGTGTGCCATGCTAGAATTAATTGTCAGTGATTTAACACCGAAACTGGCGCCGTGTTGCATTTTCGGTGAATTTTGAAGTGCCTTGCCCCCCCCCAAAGTTATCAGCAAAGCGGAAGGAAACGCCCATGACCGAACCCGAACGTAATCAGCTATCTGGAAAAGCCCTTGAGGCCTACGATCGCATGCTTGAGCATGTGCAGAGCCGCCTTCGTACGGTGCAGGAAACCTCCATGGAAACCCTGGAAGAGGAGATCGACAAAGCGATTGAAGCCGAACATGAACTGCAGGAGATGACCCGTGATGAGCTGAGCTTGTTGGGGGCTTACCTGCAGCGGGATCTGGAGCATTTGCTGGACTTTGTGGGCGAGACCGGAGAAGGCCTGGCGGAATGGCTGCAACTGGATCTGTCGTTACTGGAGCAACGGCTGACCGAGCGCCTGTTGTCGATTGCTGACCAAACGATGGTTGATACGCTGGCACTGCGCCAGAAGCTGGAAAGCCACGAGGCCGGCCAGTATATCTCCGGTGAAGTGGCCACCGCGGGCATGTTCCGCTGCCTGAACTGCGAGCACATGTTATGCCTTACCTCCACTAGCCATCTGCAACCCTGCGAAGCCTGCGGGTCGCACTATTACGAGCGGGTGACGAGTCGCTGGCCGATTAAGGTAAGTTGATTTGTGGCCTGTTAGAGCTTCGGTATAACCCGCTCGCGGACAAATACAATTAAGATAAGCGCAAACGTCAGTACCGGCCAAGATGACGTCACCATATAAGGCGTGCTGCCGCTGGCGCCATAAATCTGGCCGGTCATAACGGCACGTTCGAACTGCGGAATGCGTTCGGTTATCTGGCCTTTATTGTTGATGATCGCGGTTACGCCGTTATTGGTGCCGCGCAGCATGTAGCGTCCGGTTTCCAAAGCCCGCATTCGGGCCAGTTGCAGGTGCTGCAACGGCCCGATGGAATCACCAAACCAACCGTCATTGCTGATGGTTAGCAGCAGATCCGCGTTCAACGCGTTACGTGCCAAAAAATCCGGATAGGCTACTTCGTAGCAAATAAACGGCATTACCCGCAGCCCATTCGCATTCAGAGCCGATTGGTTTTTCGGACCTGGCGTGAAGCTAGACATGGGCAAATCAAAAAAACCGATCAGTCCCCGCAGATATTTTTCTAGCGGCACGTACTCACCAAATGGCACCAGTTTCTGCTTGTGATAAATGCCTTCGCCGGCGCCCAGTGCGGTAATGCTGTTGTGGTAGGTAAAGCCTTCCGATCGCTCACTGAAGCCGTACCAGGGTATGCCTGTAATCAGTGTGCTGTTCTCGCCCAGACGTTCGTTGATATGGTCAATGATCTTGCCGGCTTTATCCTGGGGGATAGGAATGGCGGTTTCCGGCCAAAGAATAATGTCGGTGTTCCAGTGGTCTTCGGTCATGCCCAGATACGCCACAATCTGGTCTTTCAAAAACTCCGGATCCCACTTGATCTGCTGGGGAATATTGCCCTGCATGGCGGCCACTGATGTGGGCTCTTGCGCCAGAGTCGTCCAGTCTGTGCGATTCAGGGCAGGGGCGATCAGCCAGGGGAATAGCCCTGCGACCACCACGGAAGCAGCAAAAGTGTGCCGCGTTTGTAGTATCAGCCAGAGCGCGCCATAGGCGGCAACGGCGGTCGTTATTATGGCGAGAGTAACCAGATGCACTCCGCCTAGGGGCGCTAACCCGGCCAGCGGGCCGTCGGTGTGTGCGGTGCCCAAATACAGCCAGGGAAAGCCCGTGAGTACCCAGCCCCGTAGCCAGTCGCCCAAAAGCCATATAGCCGGGAATAACAACAGCCGGCGCACTGCGCTGGAGCGCGCGAGCTTGCCCCAGAACCAGAATGCCAGGCCATGAAACAGAGCCAGGCCAGCCACAAACAGTGCGGTCAGCACAATGGCGATCCACTGACTGGTGTTGCCGTACTGGCTGATGCTGACGTATACCCAGCTGGCGCCGCTGGCGAACAGCCCCAGGCCGGTAAGCCAACCGGCGCGGAACAGCCGGCTGGAAGCCAGAGGCACGCACACCAACAGAATCAGCAATATGGAAACAGGACCCAGCCACCATAAATAGTAGGGCGCAAAGGTCAGGGTTTGCAGTCCGCCGGCAATCAACAGCAGCGCGGCTCCTAGCCAGCGGTTGGCTGACAGGGAGCGGGTGACGGCAGAGGGAATGCTGGCGGGGTGTTGGTTGCTCGTGTTATTCACCTACAACTCACTGCGAGTAACCTGTAATAAGCGAATAACGCGGTTGTCGGCGTTGGCAATAGTGAAGCGCAAGCCACCGAATTCAACCGTTTCACCGCGTCTTGGCAGGTGTCCGAATTCCTTGAGAACCAGGCCGCCAATGGTGTCGAATTCTTCTTCGTCAAAACTGGCGCTGAAGGCTTCATTGAAGTCATCAATAGGGGTCACGGCTTTTACCGCCCAGCTGTCATCGCCGTGGGCTTTGATGTGGGTTTCTTCGTCGAAATCGTGCTCGTCTTCGATTTCGCCCACAATCTGCTCCAACACGTCTTCGATGGTGACCAGACCGGCGGTACCGCCGTATTCGTCAACCACCATCGCCATATGGTTCCGATTTTCTTTAAATTCCTTGAGTAGCTGGTTTAAGCGCTTGCTCTCGGGCACAAAGTTGGGTGGTCGCAGAATTTCGCGGATATGATTCCAGTCCAGCTCGCCATCCATCGCCAGTGGCAACAGGTCTTTGGCCAGCAGCACGCCAATGACGTCATCCGGGTTGTCGCCAATCACCGGAAAACGACTGTGGGCGGAGGAGATGATTTCACCAAGGAATTCACGGGGGTCCTGGTTCGCCTTCACCGTAATCATTTGCGAGCGAGGAATCATGATTTCTTCAACGCGCATGTCCAGAACCTGCATCGCACCTTCGATGATGCTCATGGCATCGGTGTCGATGATTTCCTGGGCTTCGGCATCGCGCAGAATTTCCAGCACGTCTTCTACAGATTCTGGCCCGCTGGAAAAGGCCTGTGATATACGCTCCAGCCAAGATTTGTTACTGCTACCCTGGCTGTGACTCGAGTGATCATCGCTCATGAGTCTTTTTCGGTTACCTCTGCGTGGTCGTAAGGATTGGTAATGCCGATCTGCGCCAGCAGACGTATTTCGAGGCCTTCCATTTCCTCTGCCTCGTTATCGTCAATGTGGTCGTAGCTCTGCAGATGCAGCATGCCATGAATAATCATGTGCGCCCAATGGGCGTGAGTGTCTTTGTACTGTTCCCGGGCTTCTTGTGCAACTATTGGAGCGCAAATAACCAGATCACCCGCTAATGGAATGTGTATACCGGCGGGCGCCTCAAATGGAAAGGACAGGACGTTCGTCGGTTTGTCTTTTCCGCGGTACTGGAAATTCAAGGCATGCATTTCAGATTCGTCAACGATACGAATGGTGACTTCGGTTGGCTCATCGCCCTGCCAGGCCAACTGCGACCACTGCCGCAATCGGTTTTCCGACGGGATGTTCGCCGCGTCGCTGGCTAACTGCAAGTCCAGTGTGACGGTGTTCACCGCTCGTCGCTGCCGTTGCGATCGTTACCATCGTTAATAGCACCGTAAGCTTCAACGATGCGCTGAACCAGCGGGTGGCGAACCACGTCTTTGGATTCAAAACGAATAAAACTTATCCCTGCGACATTATTCAGCACCGTGGCGGCGTGAATTAGCCCTGAATTCTGGCCGCGGGGTAGGTCAATCTGAGTTGTGTCCCCGGTAATTACCGCGGTAGAGCCAAAGCCGATGCGGGTCAGGAACATCTTCATCTGCTCGCGGGTGGTGTTTTGGCTTTCGTCCAGAATGATGAACGAGTTGTTCAGTGTGCGCCCGCGCATAAACGCCAGCGGTGCAATCTCGATCACGCTTTTTTCAATCAGACGCGTTACGTGTTCAAAGCCCAGCATCTCGTAAAGAGCGTCGTAAAGCGGGCGAAGGTATGGGTCGACCTTCTGCGCCAGGTCGCCGGGCAGGAAACCCAGTTTTTCGCCCGCTTCCACCGCTGGGCGCACCAGCAGTATGCGTTTAACTTGTTCGTCTTTTAATGCTTCCACTGCGCAGGCAACCGCTAGCCAGGTTTTACCCGTACCCGCTGGCCCAATGCCAAAGTTTATGTCGTGGGTGCGAATATTGTGCACATATCGCTGCTGGTTGGCACCACGAGGTTTGGCGGTTAGCTTCGGGGTTTTAATAATGGTTACGGCACCGTCAAACGGTACTTCTTCCGGCAACCGTTCAAAACCGGTTTCGCGGATATACAGATGCACGGTGTCTGGCGTCAGATCCTCGGTGGCTTCTGTTTCCCGATACATGTGCCGCACAACCTCAGTGGCGGCTGCCACATTTTCGGTCGCACCCTGAACGCGGAAGTGATGCCCGCGGCGGCTGATAGAAACCTGCAAGCGACGCTCAACCTGTTTCAGATTTTCATCAAACTGACCGCAAAGGGTCGTTAAACGGCGCTGATCAATCGGGTACAAATCAAATTGTCTGGAATCGTTGGCGTCCAAGTTTTCTCCGTTTTACCCCCGTGGTTCTTGTAGGGAGCATTTTTTTGATTTTGCTGCTATCGGTGATGGGCGAATTCTTTCAATACAATTCAGAACCCACCGGCAAACCACGCAAGGAATTCGAATAAGCCTCTACAATCTCAACATCTATAAAATGCCCGATAGCCGCTGAATTGTCATGGCGGAAATTGACGATGCGGTTATTTTCCGTGCGGCCTGAAAGCTCGCCCGGGTCCTTTTTGGACAGACCGGTCACCAAAACGCGCTGGGTGGTGCCGACCATTTTGCGGCTGATGTCCATAACCGTCTGGTTTATACGATCCTGCAGAATCTTCAGACGCTGCTTCTTCACCGCCATCTCCGTATCATCCGGCAAATCTGACGCCGGCGTGCCAGGGCGTGCGCTGTAAATAAAGCTGAATGACATATCGAAGCCAATGTCGTTGATCAGCTTCATCGTGTCTTCAAAATCTTTCTCGGTTTCACCGGGGAATCCAATAATGAAGTCCGATGAAAAACTGATGTCCGGTCGAATCTTGCGCAGGCGGCGAAGCTTGGATTTGTACTCCAAAGCCGTATGGCCGCGCTTCATCGCTGAGAGTATGCGATCAGAGCCGCTTTGCACCGGTAGGTGCAGATGGCTAACCAGTTCTGGTACCTGCTCGTAAACATCAATCAACGCATCGGTGAATTCCACCGGGTGTGAGGTGGTGTAGCGAATGCGGTCAATGCCATCGATGGTGGCAATCAGCGTGATCAGCTCCGCCAAGTCCATCACATCGCCATCGTGAGTCTCGCCACGGTAGGCGTTTACGTTCTGGCCCAAAAGGTTAATTTCGCGTACGTTCTGTGAGGCCAGATGAGCCACTTCCGCAATCACATCATCCGCCGGCCGGCTGACTTCTTCGCCGCGTGTGTAAGGCACCACGCAGAATGTGCAGTATTTGCTGCAGCCTTCCATAATCGACACAAATGCAGACGGGCCATCGGCGCCGGGCTCTGGAAGATTGTCGAATTTTTCAATTTCCGGGAAGCTGACATCGACCACGCCGACGCCGTTACCCTTCATCCGAACCTCGGTAATCATGGCCGGCAAACGGTGCAGCGTTTGCGGGCCGAAGACCATATCTACAAAGGGCGCACGGTCAATAATCGCCTGGCCTTCCTGACTGGCCACGCAACCGCCAACGCCGATGATCAGCCCCGGTTTGTTCTTTTTCAGATTTTTCCAGCGACCCAATTGGTGAAACACCTTTTCCTGGGCCTTTTCACGAATGGAGCAGGTATTCAGCAATAGAATATCGGCGTCTTCCGGGCTGTCGGTCATTTCAACCGCTTCACCGACTTTTAACAGATCAGCCATGCGGGATGAATCGTATTCGTTCATCTGGCAGCCGTGGGTTTTGATAAATAACTTTTTGGCCATGAGTCTCAACGCAACTGGATGTATTGGGTGCCCGCAGTCAGGATTTTCGGGCAAGAAGCTTTCGGAATCATTTTGAGAAGAGCGACTTGGCATTGTAACGGGGCGATCATTCCGCAACCAGCGTTGTCTCGGTAATCTTCCAGATTTGCAAGGCTATGGCTCCGACGTTTTTATGCGGACTTCTCATGCCGGGTGTTGATACTGAGCGCCATAGCTTCGGCGACTTTAATGCCGTCTATGGCCGCTGACAGAATGCCACCGGCATAGCCCGCACCTTCACCGGCGGGGTACAAACCTTGGGTGTTGATGCTCTGAAAATCTTTACCGCGCTTTATACAGATAGGTGCAGACGTTCGGGTTTCCACACCGGTCAATAGCGCATCTTCCAAAGCAAAGCCTTTAATTTTTCTGTTGAAAACCGGAATGGCTTCGCGAATAGCCTCGATACAAAAATCAGGCAGCGCTTTCGACAAGTCGGTCAGTTTGACGCCGGGCTGGAAAGAGGGCTCTACACTGCCAACCGTTTCGGAGGACGTTCCTTTTAAAAAGTTACCCACTTTCTGTGCTGGCGCATCGTAGTTGGAGCCACCTAACACGTAGGCATTACGTTCGAGTGCTCGCTGGAAATCGATTCCTGCCAATGGATTACCCGGATAATCTGACGGATCAATACCCACGACAATCGCACTGTTGGCATTACGCTCAGCACGAGAATACTGGCTCATACCATTGGTCACCACGCCATGTTCCTCCGAAGCGGCAGCCACCACAGTGCCACCCGGGCACATGCAAAAGCTGTATACAGAGCGCCCACTTTTACAATGATGAACCAACTTGTAGTCGGCTGCACCCAGAATCGGGTTGCCCACATTTTTGCCAAAACGCGCTTTATCAATGACGGATTGTGGGTGTTCGATGCGGAAACCAACAGAAAACGGCTTGGCCTCGATATATACCTTGCTATCGTAAAGCATCTGGAAAGTATCGCGGGCACTGTGACCAATCGCCAGCGCGATGTGTCTGGAATGGATTACTTCGCCATCGGCTAATACCACACCGGTAATCTGGCTGTTGTCGATTTGCACACCGTCAACGCGGGCGCTGAAACGTATCTCGCCTCCCAGTTCGATGATTTTCGCACGTATCTGCTCAACCATAGTGACCAGTCGAAAAGTACCTATGTGCGGCTTACTGACAAACATGATCTCGTCCGGCGCTCCTGACGCCACAAATTCGGTTAATACCTTACGACCGTAGTGATTCGGGTCTTTCACCTGGCTGTAAAGCTTACCGTCAGAGAAGGTTCCGGCACCGCCTTCCCCAAACTGCACATTGGATTCGGTATTAAGGATTTTCTTGCGCCAAAAACCAAAGGTGTCTTTCGTACGCTCACGCACCTCTTTGCCGCGATCCAGAATAATGGGTTTATAACCCATCTGCGCCAACACCAAACCGGCCAACAGACCACAGGGCCCAAAACCGATGACAACCGGGCGTTCCTGTAAATCTGCCGGAGCCTTCGCTACGAACTGGTAGCTCATATCCGGAGTTGCTTTAACCAGCTGATGTTTAGCAAATTTTTCGATCAGGGATTCGTTATGGGTGGTCTCAACATCGAGCGTGTAAATAAGCATGATATTGGTTTTTTTACGGGCATCGTATCCGCGCTTATGCACGTGAATGCTCACCAGATCGTCGGCCGTGATTGATAAACGATCCAATACTGCGCTGGTCATCGCTTGATCATCGTGATCAAGCACCAGTTGAATATTCGTCAGCCGTATCATTTTGAAACACCCTCAACTTCAACCACCGTTCTAACGTCAGATCGCTCAATAATCTTCACCAGGGTCGATTGAATCGCTTCGTCTTTCCGGGCGTCAGTATCGCTCGAAAATGCCTGCTTCTGAGGCTCTGCGTTCTCCTGGGCAACAAATGAAATAACAACTTTCGTAGCGGAGTCCGACGTCTTTCCAAAGTATTCCAACGAAATCAACGGATAGCCATCAAAGCCCTTTTTTACCAGCTTTGCGATCCGTTTTTTTGCCTTATCGATATTCATAATAAAAGCCTGCTGATAAACAGCTTAAAAAAATGAGTATAAATGAAATGGGCCAATTTACTCCTCGCGAGTATCAAGATAACGCTGCAACTGCTCCCGCAAAACCTTTGGCAAACGAGTAATCGTCAAAGAATCCTTGTCGCGGTCATAATAAACCGCCTGATTCATCAAATCCGACGAAAAAGACACGCTCATACCACCACCCGATCCCCCAATGCGCACCAGCTTCTTCACCTTACGATGATCCGGATGCAGCACGCCGCTTGCGGGCAACTCAGCCGTTTTACTGGCGAACTCGCGGAAACGCTCAGGTTGGTCCTGATCGAGATAACCCGACAACGCCTCGATGGCCACCGGTTCTCCCAGAGCGTGCTGTTCCTTACAGAATTCATAGGCGCGGTTGCGCACTTCGCCCGCTTTACCCGGCTGCTCGGTTTTTGCGAAAGCTTCCACCGCGTCCAGAAACGTCAGGGTTTCTTTTTCTACATCTACTTGATTGGTAAAACCGCACAAACGAATAAACAGTTCACCCGGCTCAGCGGTGCCGCGGGCGTGTACCAGCGTCAAATAGTTGCTGTCGCTGTCGCTGCTGGCACCGCCACCGCCATTACGCTGCCAGTCGGTAAGCTCGATTCGCAGCGCCAGGTTCAACCGTGAAAGGCTGAGAATGTCGGTGGCATCTAACGCCTGGTTACCATCGAATCGCATGGCGCTGTCTGCTTCTACCACCAGCAAGTACGCAACCTCTGTATCCGCCAGGGCCTCGTGCACCAGCATCAAATGGCCGTGATGCTCTTCCTGGCAGCCGCTGAGCAGTTCCTGCCATTGATCGAACAGCCGGCTGCTCATGGCCGCAAAGCCCTGTTTGCCTTCCAGATAATCTTTCAGCCAGGTGCTGAAAGGGCTTTCGCCGATATCGTCAGAGAAACGGCCGAATTTCTTTCCGGGTTTGGCGTTGAATAGACGCTTCATCTGTTTGTGCAGGGCCTCGTAATCGCCACCAGGCTCTTCCAGAGCTTCGCCGCTGCGCAAGCGTGCAGGTTGCCCCGGCTGGTATTGGCTGGCGAAAGCCGTGCGAAGATATTTGATTGCCATGAAATAGCGGGTCCCTGATGGATGGTCGAATAACGCCGAGTCTGATTACAGCTCAGCTGGCCGGGTATTGTAATGGTTTCGGCGGGGAGTTCGGGGCTTTCAGGTAAATTTGCCGCGTTCATTAAGAAGACTGCGTACATACTGGTCAACACAAGCGCATCCACCGCCCTCAAATTCTTCAAATTGAATGCCAACCTGAAACCGGTCTTGGGCAATTCGTCGAAAATGCACAATATTACCTGCGGCGATAATAACCGGCTGTGTCGGTTGCATGGGCACGGAAAAACTGGCTTTCACCGGCACGGGGTTTCCCGGCGCCAGCGCCCGGTTGCCCTGAGCCAGAAGGTTCGCCGTCGATTGATTGCAAGATACCATCACACCTGAACGCGACAAGTTTGCCGTTGTGCAACTGCACTGGCAACCATCTGGCCTTTCAATAACGATATCGGTCTTGACGTCAACCCGTTGCTGATCGCGTAGATTTGGTTGTGCAGATGTGAATTTCATAGGCAGTGGTCGGGCTCAATCAGTCTGAGGTTATATGGTTAAAATTCATTTGGTTCACAGTGTGGCAGATTATTCGCTTTTTTACGGATGGATGTTCACAAATTTTCACTTGGAATGATCCATTGTCGATGGAGCAGGTTTCGGCTTTTGCTGTAGCGGCGCGCTCGTGTGGTGTAAAATGTGACTTCCATTTATTTGCGTTGATACGCCCTGCATCAGGAACTACGAACCGCTCTATGATAGAAAAGACCGAAAATACAAAAGCCAGTAACGGCAAAGTTGGTTTTATCAGTCTGGGTTGCCCTAAGGCCCTGGTAGACTCCGAGCGTATTCTGACCCAGCTGAGGTTGGACGGGTATGACGTAGTACCAACCTACAAAGACGCCGACATTGTGGTGGTAAACACCTGCGGTTTTATTGATGCTGCGAAACAGGAGTCTCTGGACGCCATTGGTGAAGCTATCAGTGAAAACGGTAAAGTCATTGTCACCGGTTGTATGGGCGTTGAAGCAGACAAAATCCGCGAAACCCATCCCGGCGTGCTGGCGGTATCGGGACCCCATGCGTATGAAGAAGTGGTCGGTGCGGTACACCAGTTTGTGCCGCCCACCCGCAAGCACGACCCGTTCACGGATCTGGTGCCGCCCCAAGGTATCAAGCTGACACCGCGGCACTATGCCTACCTGAAAATCTCCGAAGGCTGCAATCATCGCTGCACTTTCTGCATTATTCCGTCGATGCGCGGCGATCTGGTCAGCCGTCCCATTGGCGATGTGATGGATGAAGCTCAACGTTTGGTCGACGCTGGTGTTAAAGAACTACTCGTTATTTCCCAGGACACCTCGGCCTACGGCGTAGACACCAAGTACCGCACCGGTTTCTGGCAGGGGCGCCCGATTAAAACCAAAATGCAGTCGCTGTGCGAAGCGTTGGGCGAAATGGGTGTTTGGGTACGCTTGCATTACGTGTATCCGTATCTTCATGTCGACGACATTATTCCGTTAATGGCCGAAGGGAAAATTCTGCCGTATTTGGACATTCCGTTCCAGCACGCCAGCCCGAAAGTGCTGAAAGCCATGAAGCGCCCTGCCCACGACAGCAAAACTCTGGACCGCATTCGTAAATGGCGGGGAATCTGCCCGGAGCTCACCATTCGTTCCACCTTTATTGTGGGCTTCCCCGGTGAAACCGAAGAAGATTTCCAATACCTGCTGGATTGGCTGGACCAGGCGCAGCTGGATCGCGTTGGCGCATTCACCTACAGCGCCGTTGAAGGGGCCAAGGCCAACGAAATTGAAGGCGCCGTGCCGGAAGAAGTAAAAGAGGAGCGCCTGGAACGATTTATGACCAAGCAGGCCGAAATTTCAGCGGCCCGTTTGCAGGCTAAAATTGGCACCACCATTGACGTGCTAATTGACGAAGTAGACGAGGAAGGTGCCATCGGGCGATCAAAAGCCGACGCGCCAGAGATTGATGGCATGGTGTATCTGAACGATGCCACGGATTTGGTGCCCGGGCAGATTGTTCGGGCGATGGTGGACCACGCGGACGAGCATGACCTTTGGGCGACTCTGACCTGACGGGCTATTGAACGTAAAAAGCCGTCTCTGATCTCAGAGGCGGCTTTTTGCTTTTATTCAAAACAGATTTCACCCTAATCAGACGATATCGATCAGCATTTCACCCGGGGTTACCCGGTCGCCTTTGGTGACGTAAATTGCCGCGATTTTGCCGTCAATGTCAGCGTGTACTTCGGTTTCCATCTTCATCGCTTCGGTGATCAGTACGGCTTGACCGGCACTCACCGTGTCGCCTTCTTTCACCAGAACCTCGACCACATTGCCGGGCATGGCGGTGCTGACGTGGCCGGGCATGGATGCCTTTTTGCGGCCGTTGCTGCTTTGTGCCACATAGTCGTTGAGGGATTCAAACACCACTTCTTCCGGCATGCCGTCAAGTGACAGATAGAGTTTGCGTTTACCTACACCGGATTCACCGGAGCCGGTGACCGCCACTTCGTAGCTCTCACCGTGCACTTCAATGCGGAATTCGGTGGCAACACCGGTGACCAGGCGGTCACCGGATTTTGTTTCCGGTGGCAACAGGGCCTCCGGCACCAGTGTGCCGTCTTTGCGTTGCTGCAGGAACTCGCGGCCGAGGTCAGGGAACATGGCGAAGGTGAGCACGTCTTCCTCGTTAAGGGCCAGATCGCCAATGTCTTTGCGCAGTTTGTCCATTTCGGGGCTGAGATGGTCGGCCGGGCGGCCTTCGTCAACGGTTTTATTGCCAATGGCTTTTTTGCGCAGGTCGGCGTTCACCGGCGCTGGCGGCCGACCATAGCCACCCTGCAGGTAGCGTTTTACTTCGTTGGTGATGGTTTTATAGCGCTGGCCGGCCAGTACGTTGTATACCGCCTGGGTACCGACAATCTGTGAGGTGGGCGTAACCAGCGGTGGAAAACCGAGGTCTTCCCGCACCCGCGGAATTTCATCGAACACTTCGCGGATGCGGTCCAGCGCGTTCTGTTCTTTGAGTTGGTTGGCCAGGTTGGACATCATGCCGCCGGGTACCTGATTAATCTGAACAGACACGTCTTCGCGGGTGAACTCGCTTTCGAACTGCCGGTACTTCTTGCGAACTTCGCGGAAGTAATCGGCGATTTCGCTTAGCAGATTCAAATCCAGGCCGGTGTCGTAATCGGTGCCTTTCAGCGCGGCCACCTGGGATTCGGTTGCCGGATGACTGGTGCCGGAGGCGAACGAAGAAATGGCCGTATCCATACGGTCTACGCCGGCTTCAATGGCTTTGAGCTGGCACAGAGGTGCCAGGCCGGAAGTGGAGTGGCTGTGGATCACCAGCGGCAGATCCACTTTCGCCTTGATGGCTTTGACCAGATCGTAGGTGCCGTAAGGCGTCAGCAGTCCCGCCATATCCTTGATGGCGATGGAGTCGGCGCCCATGGCCTGCATGTCTTTGGCTTGCTGAACAAACAATTCTGCGGTGTGCACCGGGCTGGTGGTGTAGCAGATGGTGCCTTGGGCATGCTTGCCGGCTTTTTTCACCGCTTTCATCGCGACTTCGATGTTGCGTAGATCGTTTAGCGCATCAAACACCCGAAACACGTCGACGCCATTTTCTGCGGCTTTTTGTACAAAGGCCTCCACCACGTCGTCTGCGTAATGGCGATAGCCCAGAAGATTCTGGCCCCGCAACAGCATTTGCAGGCGTGTGTTGGGCAGCGCTTCCCGCAGCTTTTGCAAGCGCTTCCAGGGGTCTTCTTTCAGAAACCGTACGCAGGCGTCAAAGGTGGCGCCGCCCCAGACTTCCAGAGACCAGTAGCCTACCTGATCCAACTTGCCGCAGATGGGCAACATGTCTTCAGTGCGCATGCGGGTGGCAATCAGCGACTGGTGCGCGTCACGCAGAATCAGGTCGGTTACTTCAATTCGTTTTGCTTTGCTCATGATCTTATTCTCCTGCGAATTACCAGCCGGAGTGCGCGGCGATGGTGGCGGCAATGGCGAGCGCAATGGCACTGGGGTGGCGTTTGGTGGAATATTTCAAAAGTTCCGGGTGGCTGGGCACAAAGCTGGTGTCAAAGTTGCCAGCGCGGAAGTCTGGATGCTCCAGAATCTGCTGGTAGTACTGGGCCGTGGTTTTGATGCCGTGCAAACGCATGTCGTCCAGAGCGCGCTTGCCGCGGGCGATGACTTCGTCCCAGGTCAGCGCCCACACCACCAGCTTCAGGCACATAGAGTCGTAATAGGGCGGGATTTCGTAGCCGGTGTAGATAGCGGTGTCCACACGTACGCCGGGGCCGCCGGGCGCGTAGTAATGGGTAATACGGCCAAAACTGGGCAAAAAGTCGTTTTTCGGATCTTCCGCGTTGATGCGAAATTGCAGCGCATAGCCACGGAACTGAATGTCTTCCTGGCGATAACTCAGGGGCAGGCCGGCAGCGATGCGCAGTTGTTCACGCACAATATCCACTCCGGTAATGGCCTCGGTGATGGTGTGTTCCACCTGCACCCGGGTGTTCATTTCCATAAAGTGCACTTCGTTGCCGGCCAGCAGAAATTCCACGGTGCCGGCGTTTTCGTAGCCTACGGCTTCAGCCGCCCTCACTGCCAAGGCGCCAATGTACTGTCGTTGCTCCGGCGTGAGCTGCGGACTGGGTGCAATTTCAATCAGCTTTTGGTTTCGCCGTTGTATCGAACAATCGCGTTCGAACAAGTGAATAACGTTGCCGTGACTGTCCGCCAGTATCTGCACCTCAATGTGGCGCGGATTCACAATGCACTTTTCCATAAACACTTCGGCAGAGCCAAAGGCCTTGGTGGCCTCAGAAATGACGCGCGGGTACTGGGCCGTCAGTTCCTGAGGTGTGTCGCAGCGGCGAATACCCCGGCCGCCGCCGCCCGAGGTGGCTTTCACCATGACCGGGTAGCCAATCTCGTTGGCCAGTTTCAAGGCTTCCTCCAGATCTGCAAGGTTGCCGTCAGAGCCGGGGGTGATGGGTATGCCGGCGGCGCGCATGCTGTCGCGAGCTTGGGTTTTATCGCCCATCTTGTGCACAACGTCGGATTTTGGGCCGATAAACGCCACGCCTTTTTGTTCGCACAAGCGGGCAAAGTTGGCGTTTTCTGATAAAAACCCGTAACCGGGGTGAATGGCGTCGCAGCCGGTCTCTACCGCAAGGTTAACGATGCGGGCCGGGTCCAGATAGCCTGCCAATGGGTCTTCGCCCAAAGAGTAGGCTTCGTCGGCGCGCTTTACGTGCAGGCCATAACGGTCTGGCTCGGTGTAGATGGCGACGGAGCGTATCCCCATTTCCGCACAGGCCCGCACAATGCGGACGGCGATCTCGCCGCGGTTGGCGATGAGTACTTTCTTCAACATGGGAGACTCCTCATTTCTGCGTCCCTAATGAAGGTAATAAAACCCGAATGGCGAATTCAAAAAGAGTAGCGCCCTCGACTCTTTTGTAAAAATTGGTATTATTT
The DNA here is from genome assembly GCF_001043175.1 of Marinobacter psychrophilus. Lineage (NCBI taxonomy): Bacteria > Pseudomonadati > Pseudomonadota > Gammaproteobacteria > Pseudomonadales > Marinobacteraceae > Marinobacter > Marinobacter psychrophilus. Next base: position 2,849,990 of record NZ_CP011494.1, on the reverse strand, counting down.
TGCTTGAGTATAAGTAATCCCTTATGAGTCAATTTAGAAAGGCCCAGTGCCATGCCGTTAAGCATTCAAAACCTCGCCAGTCGCCTGACCTTTCGTCAGCTTCAGGTGTTTAAAGCGGTTTACGATTTGAAAAGCTACAGCAAGGCAGGGGAGTTGTTGGGGTTGACGCAGCCTGCTATCAGCAGCCAGGTGCGTCATTTGGAACAGGCACTAGGGTTGCCGATGTTTGAGTATGTTGGGCGCAAGCTTTATTGCACCGCCGCCGGTGAGGAAATGGCGAAATGTGTGCGTTTGGTGTTTGCTGCCCTGGAGCAGGTGCAGAACAATTTGGCGGCGCTGGAAGGGCAGGTGGCCGGAGAGTTACGCCTGGTGGCCGTGAATACGGCGCAATATGTGGTGCCTTATATGTTGGGGGCGTTTTTGCAGCTAAACCCGCAGGTAACCGTGTCGGTGTCGGTGGTAAACCGCGCAACGGCGCTGCAAAGGCTGAATGACAACGCTGATGATCTGGTGATTATGGGTATGGTGCCGGCGGAGCGGCCATTGACGTCTTTGCCGTTTCTGGACAACGAGCTGGTGCCGGTGGTGCCGCGGGGGCATCCGTTGCTTGATCAGGCGAGCGTGAGCGCCCAGGCGTTTCTGGACAGCGGTTTGTTGGTGCGTGAGAGCGGCTCTGGCAGCCGCCTGGCGCTAGAGCTGCACTGCCAGAATCAGCGTTTGCGGGCGATTCCAAGTATGGAACTTGGCTCTAACGACGCGGTGAAGCATGCGGTGCTGGCAGGCTTGGGGGTGGCTGTTTTGCCGAAGCTGGGGGTGCTGTCCGAGTTGGCCCTGGGCAGCCTGAGCATTGTGAATATCGCCGGGTTTCCACTAAGGCGCAGCTGGTGCGTGGTGTATCCCCAGGCGCGCCACCCAACCCCGGCCATGCGGGCGTTTATTGATTATGTGCAGCAGAACATCCGCCGGTTTGAGCAGTTGTTCCTCAGGCACTCCGAGCAATAGAAGGGCCTGAGGCATCACTTTAGGCGTTGAGTTTTCTTTGCAGAATTTCGGTGAACAGGCGAGGGTTACCCTGGCCTTTTGAGGCTTTCATTAGCGGCCCCATAAAACCGCCCATCAGCTTCTTCCGCTTTTTTTCGTCGGCTTCCTGAAACTGGGCAATCTGCTCGGGCATGCCCGCCAGTACTTCATCCACAATGGTTTCCAGAGCGCCGGTGTCTGAAACCTGTTTTAGGCCTTGAGCTTCTATGATGGCGTCAGCCGCATTACCCTCAGAGCCGCCATCGCCATTCCACAGTGCTTCAAACACCTTCTTTGCGCCTGAGGACGACACCGTGTTGTCTGCGATGCGTGCGACAAGCTGGCCCAGTTGGGCGCCGCTGATGGGCGCCCGCGCTACGGTTTCGTTATCTGCGTTCAGGCGCGCTGAAAACTCGCCCAACACCCAGTTTGCGGCCAGCTTGGCGTCTTTGCAGTGACTGACGGTGTCTTCAAAAAACGCTGACAGGCGAGCGTCGTCGCTCAACAGACTGGCGTCGTAGTCGCTCAGGTTATATTGCTCTTTGAAGCGTGCTTTGCGGGCGTCGGGCAATTCTGGCAACAGAACACGCGCACTTTCGATAAAGGCGTCATCGATCACCACCGGCAGCAGATCAGGGCAGGGGAAGTAGCGGTAATCGTTGGCTTCTTCTTTGCTGCGCATAGAGCGCGATTCATCGCGATCGCCGTTGTACAGGCGGGTTTCCTGAATGATGCGGCCACCGTCTTCCAGAATGTCCATCTGCCGCGCTACTTCATGGGCGATGGCCTGCTCCATAAAACGGAAGGAGTTCAGGTTTTTGGTTTCAGTGCGGGTGCCCAGGGTGTCAGAGCCTTTGGGCTTGAGTGAGATATTCACGTCAAAGCGCAGCGAGCCCTGGCTCATATCGCCATCGCAGATGCCCAGAGATGACACCAGGCTGTGCAGCTTTTTGGCGAAAGCGACGGCTTCTTCGGCGCTGTTCATATCCGGTTCGGTCACAATTTCGATTAGCGGTGTGCCAGCACGGTTTAAGTCGATACCGGTCATGCCCTGGCCACGCTCATCAAAAAGAGATTCGTGCAGGGATTTGCCAGCATCTTCTTCCAGGTGGGCGTGGTGGATGCGAACGCGCTTGCTGCGGCCGCCGGCTAAATCAACGTCCACAAAGCCCGAGCCCACAATAGGGTGGTCCAGCTGCGTGGTCTGATAGCCCTTTGGCGAATCCGGGTAAAAGTAGTTTTTGCGGTCGAACACCGAGCGCCGGCCAATTTCGGCGTTCACCGCCAAGCCAAACATCACTGCGTAGCGGAAGGCTTGTTCGTTGGGCACCGGTAAGGTGCCGGGCATGGCCAGGTCGACCGCGCTGGCCTGGGTGTTGGGCTCGGCGCCAAAGGCGGTGCTGGAGCCGGAAAAAATCTTGGTTTTGGTGGCAAGCTGAGCGTGTATTTCCAGCCCGATCACAATATCCCACTGCATAACGGTTCTCCTGATTCAGGCTTACTGGGGAAGTTTCTGGTGCCAGTCGGTAACCTGCTGGAACTGATGGGCTGCGTTCAGCAGGCGCGCTTCTTCAAAATAATTGCCGATTATCTGTAGGCCCACCGGTAAACCGTCGACAAAACCGGCCGGTACCGACATCGCCGGAACGCCCGCAAGATTGACTGCGATGGTGAATATATCTTCCAGGTACATGGTCACCGGGTCGCTGGTTTTCTCGCCTTGGACAAAGGCGGGCGACGGTGATACCGGGCTCATCAGAACGTCCACTTCTTTAAACGCGTCGATGAAATCCTGTTGAATCAGGCGACGTACTTTCTGTGCCTTTAGATAGTAGGCGTCAAAATAGCCGGCGGAGAGGGCGTAAGTGCCTACCAGTATGCGGCGCTTAACTTCGTTACCAAAGCCTTCGGCACGGGTGCGGGTGTACAGATCGTTCAGATCCTGCGGCTTGTCGCAGCGGTAGCCGTAACGCACGCCGTCAAAGCGCGATAGATTGGCGGAAGCCTCGGCCGGAGCGATGACGTAATAGGCGGCAATGGCCAGTTCGGCGTGGGGGAGGGACACTTCTTTCACCGTGGCGCCCAGCTTTTCGTATTCCTTCACCGCGTTGCGCACCTGCTGTTCCATGGCGGGATTGAGCTGGTCGGAGAAATACTCTTTCGGTAGGCCCACACGCAGGCCTTTTAAAGGCTGGTTCAGAGTTGCGGTGTAATCCGGCACGGTGCGATTAGCAGATGTAGAGTCTTTTGGGTCAAACCCGGCCATTACATTTAGCATCAGCGCGTTGTCTTCGGCGGTGCGTGCCATGGTGCCGCCCTGATCCAGGCTAGAGGCGAAAGCGATCATGCCGTAGCGAGACACCCTGCCATAGGTGGGCTTCAAGCCGGTCACGCCACACAGCGCTGCCGGTTGGCGAATGGAGCCGCCGGTGTCGGTGGCGGTGGCAGCAGGCACCAGGCGTGCGGCGATAGCCGCTGCAGAGCCACCTGAAGAGCCACCGGGTACGCGCTTCTCGTCCTTATTCAAGCCCCAGGGGTTGGTCACCGGGCCAAAAAAGCTGGATTCGGTAGACGAGCCCATGGCGAACTCGTCCATATTGGTTTTGCCCAGGCACACGGCGCCGGCGGCGCGAAAATTGGCCACAACCGTAGCGTCATAGGGCGGTACAAAATTAGCCAGCATTTTCGATCCGGCAGTGGTCGCAACGCCATTGGTGCAGAAAATGTCCTTATGGGCAAAGGGTATGCCGGTCCAGACGCCGGCGTTGCCAGCCGCACGCTGTTCGTCAGCGGCTTTGGCATCGGCCATGGCAAGGTCTTCGGTGACAGTTATAAAGCTGTTGTACTGGCCGTCTTCTGCTTTGATGCGATCGAGGAACTCGCGGGTCAGTTCCACGCTTGAAATCTTGCCGCTTTCCAGTTCGCGGGAAAGCTCTGCTACGGATTTTTTATGCATGTTCAATCCTGATGGTGTGGTTCGTCCGATCACTCGATTTCCTTCGCTCACTCAATCACTCGGGGTACAAGATAGAGGCCGCTCTCAGTGGCGGGCGCTATGGCCTGGAAGGCATCGCGCTGGTTGCTTTCGGTAACTTCGTCGGCGCGCAGACGCTGTACCGCATCCAGTGGGTGGGCCAGAGGCTCTACGTGGTCAGTGTTGGCGGCGCTGAGTTGGTCAACCAGGCTGAGGATGTTGCTCAGGTCGTTTTCCAGTGCGGGTATCTGCTCGTCATCAAGACGGATACGGGCCAGCACGGCGACTTTTTCAATGTCTGCGCGGGAAATGGTCACGTTGACTCCGGTTTTTCGTATTTGATATTCAGACTCCGCCGCAGCGTTTTTACGGCGGAGTTTATATCGACCTCCATCCGCTCTGTCTGAGCTGAGTAATTAAGGTCGATATGGTAACAGATTCGTGGCTTTGCGGGAGACGCGCGGTGGTCTTCTTAAGATGACGTCTGGTCGTCTTCGAGAACCTGTGTTGAAACCTATTCAACTGACCTGGCGTCTTCAGCATGTCTTCGGAGGTGGAGTCGCTGCGCTTCTCGCGCACTTGGCTGGATAGGTGAGTGTCCGGGGTCGTATTGAGCGCTTCATCGGCTGGGGTCAGGGGATTGCAGTCGGTCAAACTGCTGGCGAGCGTTAGAACCATCAATAAAATTGAGGCATAAAGAACTTTCATAGCAAACATCTACTATTGCAGGTTGATCCGCCTAATTACGGCATTGATATCGACTATTATCAACCTAATCAATGTCTAATTGCTGACTCTCGTCAAACCACACGGCATTCAAAGTGGTATTTTGCCCTGTAAGTGCATGACGGTTCGTTCATGCTGGGGTAGGTCATTTGCTTTTGCGAAGGCTGCGCCTTGCCTGTGCGTGGGGGCGCTGCTAAAGTTGCCGCATCTTTTCGCAGCCGCCACTCTCAGGTTGAAACTACACGAATGTTGATTAAAAGACTCCGAGGATTATTCTCTAGCGATCTGTCCATTGATTTGGGCACCGCAAACACTCTTATCTACGTGCGCGGTCGCGGCATTGTATTAAATGAACCTTCCGTTGTAGCTATCCGTACCACTAATTCGCAGAAAATGGTTGCCGCTGTTGGCGCCGAAGCCAAGCGAATGCTGGGCCGCACCCCGGGCAATATAAGCGCCATTCGCCCGATGAAAGATGGCGTAATTGCTGACTTTGTGGTGACGGAAAAAATGCTTCAGCACTTTATTCACAAAGTGCATGAAAACAGCTTTATTACCCCCAGCCCTCGAGTATTGGTGTGTGTGCCGAGCAAATCCACCCAGGTGGAACGCAAGGCCATTCGCGAGTCGGCGATGGGTGCGGGTGCGCGCGAAGTGTTCCTGATAGAAGAGCCAATGGCGGCAGCCATCGGTGCAGGCCTTCCAGTCGAAGAAGCCAGCGGCTCAATGATTGTGGATATTGGCGGTGGCACCTCTGAAATTGCCATTATTTCTCTGAACGGTATTGTTTATGCCGATTCGGTGCGGGTAGGCGGTGACAAGTTTGATGAAGCTATTGTCACGTACGTGCGTCGTAATTACGGCAGCCTGATCGGTGAATCCACCGCGGAGCGCATCAAGCACGAAATCGGCTGCGCCTACGAAGGTTTGGAAGTTCGTGAAATTGACGTGCGTGGCCGCAATTTGGCTGAAGGCGTGCCGCGGGCGTTCACGCTGAACAGCGAAGAAATCCTAGATGCTCTGCAAGAGTCCTTGGCGCAAATTGTCCAGACCGTTAAAAGTGCGCTGGAACAGTCGCCACCGGAACTGGCATCTGATATTGCCGAACGCGGCATTGTGCTGACCGGCGGCGGCGCCCTGTTGCGTGGGCTGGATAAATTGATTAGTGAAGAAACCGGCCTGCCGGTGATCGTCGCTGAAGATCCCCTGACCTGTGTCGCCCGTGGTGGTGGCAAAGCGCTGGAAGTGATTGATCGCGGCGGCATTGGAATGTTCTTCCAAGAGAGCTGATCCCGTGGGGAGAACAAGTTATTAAAACCATATTCGTGCAGGGGCCGGTTCCGGGATTCCGGTTGCTGTTGATTGTGGTGTTGGCGCTGGGGTTGATTGTTGCGGACGCCCGCTTTGACAAGCTGGCAGTGGTACGCAGTTCGCTGGCCACGGGACTGACACCGGTCTACTGGCTGGGCAACGCGCCCACTCAATTTTCGGATTGGGTTAGCAGCCTGTTCGTCAACAAAGATGACCTCAAGCGTGACAACGACGAATTGCAGGCGCGGCTGCTAATTCTGGAACGTCGTGCTCTGAAATATGCCGCTCTGGCCTCCGAAAATAATGAACTGCGCCGCCTGATGAATTCCTCTGAAGTGCTCGACGACCGCGTTATTGTCAGCGAAGTTGTGAGCGTGTCGCCTGACCCATTTGCCCATGAACTGGTCATCAATAAAGGCCGCAGTGACGGTGTTCACGAAGGTCAGGCGATACTGGACGCCGGTGGCCTGATGGGGCAGGTGATTCAGGTCAGCCAGATAACCGCTCGCGTTTTGTTGGTATCTGACAGCAGTCATGCGGTGCCGGTAGAGGTGGTGCGCAATGGCCTGCGGGCTATTCTGCTGGGCACCGGTAAAGCTAACAGTCTGGAACTGGTGCACGTTCCGGATACGGCCAACATTCGTGAAGGTGATTTACTGGTGAGTTCCGGCTTGGGCGGGCGTTTCCCCCGCGGCTATCCAGTCGCTAAAGTGAGCCGAATCAGCAAGGAACCTGGCGAACCTTTTATCACTATTGAAGCCACACCCACCGCCAAACTCAATCAGAGCCGTATGTTGCTGGTTGTGTTTCAAGCTCTAGTCTCCGACAACAAACGTTTAGAAGATGAGCTTGACCCTGAGAAAGGCGGCACGAGTGCGGGCGATCGTTTGCAGAAGGAACGCTGATGCTGTCTGTGATTAGCTATCCGGTGTTTGCTCTGTCGGTGCTGCTGGCGCTGACGCTGAGCATTGCTTCGGTGCCTTCCGGGTGGCTGGAATTTCGCCCCGAATGGCTGGCGTTAATGGTGTTTTACTGGACCGTGCGTGCGCCTGCGCAATTTGGTGTTTTTCTCGCTGCCGCTCTGGGTCTGTTGCTGGATGTGCTCGAGTCAACACCGCTGGGTGTCAACGCCATGGCGATGGCGGTTGTGGCGTTTCTGGTTCTAACCGTACACCAGCGCCTGCGCATGTACCCATTGCCACAACAGTGCGCCATTGTGTTTCTGCTGCTGGGTATTAATCAGATGGTAGTGCACGTTATCAAACAGTCTCTGGGGGCAGATAATACCGGTTTCGGGTATCTGTGGCCGGCGCTGACCAGCGCGGTAGTTTGGCCCTTCCTGAGCCTGGTGCTGGACAACATAAATCGCCGACTGGGCTAGGCCCGCACAAGAGGCAGTCAATGCAGACACTGATACTGGCTTCGGCTTCTCCACGCCGCGCCGAATTATTGCAGCAAATTGGTGCACTCTTTGATGTGTGTCCTGCCGCTATTGATGAAACCCCTCGCCCCGCTGAGCCTGCCGCCGATTATGTTGAACGCATGGCGCGAGAAAAAGCGCTATTCGTGGCTGCTGCCGCGCAAGCCGGTGCATTGGTATTGGGCTCGGACACCTCGGTGATAGTGGACGGCATTATTTTGGGGAAACCCGCTGACGCTGCCGATGCGGGGGCCACACTGGCAGCGTTGTCTGGGCGCACACACCAAGTGCTCACCGCCGTAGCGCTGGCAAGCGCGGATGGTTGCCGTTCTTGCCTGGTAACCACCAACGTAAGTTTTTGCACTTTAACGAAGGCACAAATTAACGCCTACGTCGCCACTGGTGAGCCCATGGACAAAGCCGGCAGTTACGGCATTCAGGGCCTTGGCGGCATGTTTGTTGAGCAATTGCAGGGAAGTTACAGTGCGGTGGTGGGTTTACCGCTTCAGGAAACCGCGGCATTGCTGAGCGCAGCAGGCTATCCTGTGTGGAACCAGTGGCCATGCAGTAAGGAGCGCCAATCATGAGTGAAGAAATTCTGATCAACGTAACACCGGTAGAAACCCGTGTTGCGCTCGTTGAAAACGGGATGTTGCAAGAAGCCTACATTGAGCGCGCCAGTCGCAAAGGTATTGTCGGTAACATTTACAAAGGCAAAGTGGTGCGGGTGCTTCCGGGCATGGAAGCTGCGTTTGTTGATATCGGCCTTGAGCGTGCGGCCTTCATTCACGCGTCCGATGTGCTTACCAGTCAGCCAGGTAGTGATGACATCAGCGACGGCCCCCGTGTGGTGCCAGATATTCGCACCTTGCTGCGCGAAGGTCAGTCGCTGGTGGTGCAGGTCACTAAAGATCCTATTGGCACCAAAGGCGCACGCTTGACCACCCAGCTTTCAATTCCTTCCCGCTATCTGGTTTTTATGCCGGGCGTTAATCACATTGGCATCTCCCAGCGCATCGAAGACGACGCCGAACGTGCCCGGCTCAAGGCGATTGTAGATGGAGCCGCCTCAGAGCAGGCGTCCTCCGTGGCTATTCAGGGTGGCTACATCATCCGTACCGCCGCAGAAGCCGCCAGCGCAGAGGATCTGACCGCCGACATGAAATATTTGCACCGGCTTGGCCAGTCTATCAACGAGCGTATGGAAAAAGTTCAGGCGCCAGCGGTGATTTATCAGGATCTGCCGCTGTTTATTCGCACCATTCGCGATCTGATTCGTCCTCAGACTGAAAAAGTGCGCATCGACAGCCGTGAAAGCCATCAGCGGGTGATGGAGTTTGTGCACGAGTTTGTTAGCGAGTTTGCTGACAAAGTGGAGTATTACCCGGGTGAGCGCCCGATTTTTGATCTGTATTCGGTAGAAGATGAAATCCAGAAGGCTCTTAGCCGCAAAGTGCAGCTAAAATCCGGCGGCTATGTGATCATCGACCAAACCGAAGCGATGACCACGATTGACATCAATACCGGGGCCTTTGTTGGCCACCGCAATCTTGAAGAAACCATTTTTAAAACCAACCTGGAAGCGGCTCGTGCCATCAGCCGCCAGCTGCGACTGCGTAATCTGGGCGGCATTATTATTATCGACTTTATCGATATGGACGACGCCGAACACAAACGCCAGGTGCACCGCATGCTGGAGAAAATGCTGGAAAGGGACCACGCCAAAACTAAAATTACCGGGGTATCCGAACTGGGCCTGGTGGAAATGACCCGCAAGCGCACCACCGAATCTTTGGGCCAGGTGCTGTGTGAGCCCTGCCCGATCTGCGACGGCCGTGGCTTTCTGAAAACGGGTGAAACGGTGTGTTATGAAATTTTTCGCGAAATATTACGGGTGAATCGCGCTTATGACACCGAAAGCTATCTGGTAATGGCGTCGCAAAGCGTTGTTGATCTGTTGGTTGATGAAGAGTCGGATAATGTGGCCGATCTGGAAACCTTCATCTGCAAAACCATTCGCTTTCAAGTCGAACCTTTCTACAGCCAGGAGCAGTATGATGTTGTGCTGTTGTAAGCTTGCTGCTGGCAACCGGTGTTTGGGGTAAGGCTCGGTGTCAAAGCAGGAATCTCCGCCCCCGGCCCCGAATTCCTTGCCGCTGCGCTGGTTAGCGCGTTTGTCTGCGCTGGTATGGTGGCTGGCGCTGGCTTTGTTGCTGCTGTTAGCTCTTTATGCCGGTTTGGGGCGCCAGTTGACTGCGGACATGAACCAGTACCGCGATACTTTGCAAACCCAGCTGTCGGAACAGCTGGGCTACACAGTCAGCATTGCTGAGCTGTCGGCGCGTTGGTATTGGCTAAACCCGGAATTCAGTGCAAAAGATGTGGTAGTCACAGAGACCGGCCTGGACGAGCCTTTGGCCTACCTGAGACATCTGCGAATGCGTGTGGATTTTCTGGCCTCGGTGTTGCGTTTGCGCCTGGTGCTGGAAAAGTTCGAGGCTGACGGCCTGGATCTGGCCCTGCGCCAGAAAGTGGCTGGTCAGGTGGTCCTTGCCGGCAGCGGTATTGAGGTTAGCGACAATTCGTTGCAACGCTTGGTCGCTTTGGCCGAACGCTGGCTTTCAAAACCTTTTGTCCGCATCACACGCATTCAGCTAGCCGTTACCGACAGCAGTGGAAACCTGCGTCAACTGGATATTCCGCAACTTGATCTGCTTTATCAGCGCGGTCTTTTCCGCGCTTCTGGCCGCGCTATGCAAGCCGGCACCAATCAGCAACTGGCCAGTTTTCGTCTGGTAGGCCGGCGCTTTCTGTTGGGTCAGTTCACCGGTCAACTATACGTAGACGTTGCTTCCGGGCGCCTGTTTGATGGTTTGATCGATGACTATCGCTGGCGTGATATGCGGGTAGAAGGCTTTGATATGGGCGGCCAGGCCTGGCTCAGCTTTCGTGACGGCCAGTTGGAGCAGGTCAACGGGACCTTGCGCACTCCCTACTTGCAATTGGGTGTCGGCGCCATGTCGCTGGCTCCGCTGGAAGACATTCGCGCCCGCTTTGGATGGCGCCGCGACGAGCAAACGCCCGGCGGGATCGGTGAATGGCACCTGCGGCAGTTGCAATGGCGTTGGAACGGCGATCAGGTGTCGCCATTCAGCGCACGACTAACAACGCTGCCCAACAGTTCTGCCGAGGCCGGTACTGAATCCGCTGGTTTAAGATTCGTGGCTGATGCGCTCCCCCTGCGGCCATTGCGCCGGCTTGTGGCGGCATTGCCGCAGCTTGCCCGAGCGGCGTTGGACGACTACAAACCCGCAGGCTTTCTGGATGCTGTGAGGTTGGACATACCCCATGCGGACCCAGCTGATTTTCAGCTCAGCGCCCGGCTGCGCGATGTCAAAGTTAACGCACACAACGGCGCGCCGGCTGCCAGCCATGTGCAAGGGCATATCTACGTTGACCGCCGTGGCGGCTACGTGGATACCTATGCCGCAGAGCAGCCGGTAGAAATAGAGTTTCCTGAACTGTTTTCGGCACGCTGGCAGTTTCCCCGCTTCAAAGCTCTGGTAGCCTGGCAGATTGACGGTGCTCTGATACGGGTTTTTTCTGAAGGCATGCGCCTCGGTTTTGGTGAGCAGACCGAGTTAATTGGTAGTTTTGATCTGCGCTTGGATCAGCACGGCGATGACAATCTGGGTTTGCAGGTACAGATTGAGAACGGTGACGCTGCAATGATTGCGGACCTGGTGCCAGAGTACGCCGTAGCACCGGAGCTCTATAAATGGTTGACGACCGCCATTGAAGCCGGCGGGATTTCCTCTGGCGCTTATTACGGCCACGGCCAGATTGGCGCTGGGGCGCCAGCGGAGTCGTTTATGTCGGCTATGTGGTACCAATTTGAAGACGCCATTTTGCGCTATGACTCAAAGTGGCCGGCGGTGACCGGCGCCCGCGGCCGGGTGGAGGTTCATAACGGCTCGGCAGTGGTCAGTGTAGAACAGGCAAATAGCGGTGGCTTGCAACTTCGGCCGAGCACCGTGCGGCTGGTGACTGATAACGAAAGCCCAGTGGTGAGCGTTAAAATAGCGGCTCAAGTGCCCGCGAAAGCCGTCGACCTGTGGATGAAGGACAGCCCACTGAGAGAGGTTGTCGGCGACGGTCTAAGTCAGATTTCGTTTACCGGCAGTGCAGATTTGAATCTGGCTTTGCGCTTACCCTTAAATCAGCCCCGGCAATTTTCAGTGGATGCCCTGGTGGCGGCCAGCGATGTTGGTTTGCAACATCTGCCTTCAGGCCTGAAATGGACGCAGATTCGCGGGCAGGCCCGGTATCGCAGTAAACAGGGTTTCAGCGGCGCTCCGATGCAGGGCGTGTTTGAGGGCCAGCCTGTCACCATAGGTTTCGCCAGTAACGAACCGGACGGGGTAACCGTCACCCAGAGTGGCCAGTTGGGTGCTGAAGCCCTGAGGCAATTAGCGGGTGTAGGGACTGACGCCAGTTACGGCATCAGTGGAGCGTTAACCTACAGCGCTGATCTGGTTCTTATGGCGGCTAGTCCGCCGGAGTTGGAACTGTATTCAGACTTACGCGGGCTGGCTATAGATTGGCCAGGGTCGCTCGAAAAAGCGACGACCGAGACCGCGCCTTTACGCCTGACTCTGGATTCGTCAGTAAAAGACGGCGTGGCATTTGGAGTGAATTGGGAAAATCGTGGCCATGGCTATGTGCGTACACTGGACACCGGGTTTGATGCCCGTGTGGATTACCTTCAGCTTGGTAGCAGTCGATTAAGTGATATAAACATCAGTGCTCTGGATCTGGACAAGCAATGGACAGTGCGATTGGACTCAGACCTGGTCAACGGGCGCATAGAGGTTCCGAACGACGGCTCTGAGCTAACGGTGGATTTACAACACCTGAACTTACCCCGTAACGATTCGCAGGACTCAGCACTCACTGCAGCGGCGAGCGTTGACTCAGGCGCTGGGGCTGAACTGCGGCCTCAAGACTGGCCTTCCGCGACTGTTCGCATAGCTCAGCTCGCCCTGGCCGGTGAGCCACTGGGGCAATGGTCATTCTTGTTGCGCCCCCAGGCTGGTGGTGTGAGCATCGAGTCTATTGAGGGCAAACTGGAATCCCTGGCGCTGGCGGGTGAATTCAAGTGGCTGTTGCAAGGGCAAAATCAGGTTAGCCGTTTTAAAGGTAGCGTTACGGGGGGCAACTGGCTGAACTTGGCGGGTTGTTTGGTGCGGATGTACCTCTTGAGAACCTTGCGACCAATATTGAACTGGCGCTGGAATGGCCAGGTCGCCCGGACCAGTTCGGGCTCAAGCAGCTGAGCGGCGATATCAGTATGACCCTGGAAGACGGTGTGATTCTGCAACAAAACAACAGCGCCCAACTGTTTCGTGTGTTCAACCTGCTGAACACCGATACCCTGTGGCGTAGGCTGCAGTTGGATTTCTCCGACTTGTATGAACGCGGCGTAGCGTTTGACGCGCTTTCCGGCAAGGCGCAGATTGCCAATGGGCTGTTAACCCTGAACCCCGAACTGCAAATTGTGGGTCCCTCTGGCGCCTTTAAACTCAGCGGCACCACCGATATGGCTTCTGAGAGCCTGGACATGAGGTTGGTCGTGGTGGTGCCGTTAACTCAGAATTTGCCTTTGGCGGCGTTGCTAATGGGGGCAGGAGCGCCGATTGGAGGTGCTCTTTTTGTACTGGATAAAATACTTGGCGATCCGTTAAGCAAGCTGACCAGTGCCAGTTATAAAGTGTCTGGTACTTGGGACGAGCCCAAAACCAGCTTGCAGGGTGTGTTCGGCGCAGGTAACTGAACCCTGCTGCGGTTCGGGTTCATAATCGCGTTGGTCATGTCCACAGGATTAAGGTGCCTGTCAGTAACAATTACATTATTTGGCGATAACAATTGAGGAGTGTGGTGATGACGCAGCAATCCCCGGCGCTTGTGGCGGCCCTGCAAATGGTCAGTGGGCACCAGCTTCAGGATAACCTGAACGCTGCTGCGGCACTTTTACAGCAGGCTGCGGAGGCGGGCGTAAAGGTGGCGGTACTGCCGGAAAACTTCGCAGTGCTGGCCAGTGACCAAATGCTTCCCTGCGGGCAGCAGGAGGCTGGTAGCGAAAGCATTATTCGAACTTTTCTAGCACAACAGGCGAAAACCCTGAAGCTTTGGATTGTAGGCGGTTCATTGCCGTTGGCACTGCGTCCAGACGGTTCGGTCATTGCTGATCGGGTGCGAGCCAGTTGTCTGGTGTTCAATGATCTGGGTGACGAAGTGGCGCGCTATGACAAAATCCACCTATTTGATGCCCAGGTGGACGATGCTCACGGCCAATACCGCGAGTCGGATACCTTCGAAGCGGGGGACCAGGTGGTCACCGTGGACACCCCAGCCGGGCGCCTGGGACTGGCGGTTTGCTATGACCTTCGCTTTCCGGAGCTGTTCCGTGCGCTGCGTGATAAAGGCGCTGATTGGGTGTGCCTGCCCAGCGCCTTTACCTGGAAAACCGGAAATGCCCATTGGCATGCGCTGATTCGGGCGCGTGCCATTGAAAATCAGCTATACGTAGTGGCAGCCGGGCAAGGCGGGCACAACAGCAGCCAGCGCCGCACCTACGGCCATAGTCTGATCTGCGACCCTTGGGGCAGTGTACTGGCTGAGATCAACGAGGACGGCCCCGGTATGGTGACCGCAGCGCTAGACAAACACTGGCTGGATCAGCTGCGCCAGCAAATGCCGGTATGGAGTCATCGCCGCCTGTAGGGGCTTTTACGCAAGCGGTCAGAACCGCTTGCCACTGGCTTACATTTGCTCGTTGGCGTCAATACACTCGCGCAGGTAGCGGAACAGTTTTCGGCCGTGGCCGGCGCTTTGCGGCTTCTGCACTTCATTGCGGGCATTTCGTGCCAAATTGCGCAAATGCTGGATATCCGAATCCGGACAGTGGCTCAAAAACTCGCCAATAATGCTATCGCCCTCGGTGATGATACGGTCGCGCCAGCGCTCGGCCAGGTGATGGCGGCGTGTGTGCTCTACACTGCCGGCGGAGAACGCAGTGATAGCGGCTTGCAACGCTTCGGGGTCGGGCTCCTGACGGATGATCTTGCCAATGTACTGCAGGTGCCGGCGCTTGGCTTCGTTTTGGCGGATGCGGATTGATTCGTCGATGGCGCGGCGCAGCGTGTCGCTGATTTGCAGGCTATCGAGCTGCTCATGGTTTAGCTCCAGCATTTGCTTGCCCATGCTTTGCAGCGCGTGCATCTCGCGCTTGAGTTGGGACTTGCTGGGGCCGTCGTATTCAAACTCTTCTTCGTTATGATCAATCATTAGATTACCGGTTACTTAGGTGTAAAAAGCTATTCAGATGTAAAAATTTAGTTAGATGTAAAGAGCATCGATATGTAAAAAGTTCAGGCATAAAAAAGCGTCGCCAGGCCCAGAAAGGACACAAACCCGACAACGTCGGTGACGGTGGTCAGGATCACACCGCCGGCCAGCGCGGGGTCAATATTACGCGACCTCAGAAACAACGGTAACACGGTGCCTACCAGGGCTGCAGCGACAAGATTGATCACCAGTGCCGCGGCAATAATAGCGCCCAGCATAATATCCTTGAACCACAGGGTAGCCGCGCCGGCCACGACCAAAGCCCACAACACGCCATTCATCGCACTCACCAGAAATTCGCGGTTTAACAACCAGCCGACATTGGCGCTGCTGATCTGACCAACGGCCATACCGCGTATGACCAGTGTCAGGGTCTGGCTGCCGGCAATGCCGCCCATACTGGCCACAATGGGCATCAGCACCGCCAGTGCCACCACTTTGGTAATGGTCTCTTCAAACAGACCGATGACTCCAGAGGCGATAAACGCGGTCATCAGATTAATACCCAGCCAAACCGCGCGCCTGCGCGAGGTTTTCCATACCGGCGCAAAGGTATCTTCATCGTCATCCAAACCCGCCATCCGCATCAGCGAGTGATCGGCATCCTCGCGAATAACATCGACCACGTCATCGATGGTGATGCGACCCAGCAGTTTACCATTTTCGGCCACCACCGGCGCCGAGATCAGGTCATAGCGCTCAAACAGGATGGCAACCTTGGTATCTGACAAAGTCACAGGGATGGGCTCAATATCGGTGTCCATCACTTCACGCACGGTGGCGGCAGGGTTCGATACCAGCAAGGAAGTAACCGGCAGCATGCCGATAAACTCATCGCGACGGCTGACCACAATCAGGCTGTCGGTCATAGGGGGCAGGGTACGGTGGCGGCGCAGATAGCGCAGCACCACGTCAATGCTGATGTCCGGACGCACCGTAATGGTGTCGGTGTTCATTAAACCACCGGCGGTGTCTTCGGGGTACGACAGTACCTCCTCCACCCGCTGGCGGTCTTGTTCGTCCATGGTGTTCAGAACTTCCTGAATCACCGTGTCGGGGAGCTGTTGAAGTAAGTCGGCCAGATCGTCTGACTCAAAATCTTCAATCAGATCGGCCAACTCCTGAGCGCTGAATTTGCTTAGGAAATCGCCCCGGATGTCTTCATTTAGATACTGAAGGACTTCGCCTTCAAGCTGTTTGTCGACCAGATTCCACAGCAGCGACCGTTGCCGCGGAGGCGATGATTCAAGCAGATGAGCGATATCACTGGGGCTGAGGCCGCCATTAAGGATGCGTGCGACTTGTTTCAGGGCGCCACTGTCCAGCGCTTCGCCTAATGAGCGAAGTCGCTGGCGTGCCTGGCTTTTTTCCAGAATATCGGTCATGGCTTATCCGCGGTCAGAAAACGGCTGTATTATAGCGGACTTGCAGGCGCTGCGTGAGCGACTACTCGCCCTCGCCAAAGTAATCATTGATCAGTTCTGTCAGCGCGATAATGGCCTGTTGCTCGTCTTCACCGTCGGCAATCAGTTCAACTTCCGTGCCCTGGCTGGCGGCCAGCATCATTACCTGCATGATGTTTTTGGCATCCACTTCACGGCCTTTTCCGGCGATTCTGACCTTGCTTTGGTGGGCAGACGCTGTGGCCACCAGTTTGGCCGTTGCGCGGGCGTGCAGACCCAGTTTGTTGATGATAAACAGCTGGCGGCGGATCATGGTTGAATCAGGCGTCCTGTACGGTTTTCAGGTGCAGTAGTTCGGAGTGACGTACTTGCACGTTGTTGCTGTACTGGCGGAAGTGGGCGCCCATTTGCTCGCAGACGTAAACCGAGCGATGCTGGCCGCCGGTACAGCCAATGGAAATGGTCATGTAGCTGCGGTTGCTGTCGGCAAATGCCGGTAGCCACGTGGTCAGAAAAGCGATGATTTCCTGCACCATTTTTGCGCTCATGGGTTCGTTTTCCAAAAACTTGATCACCGGCTGGTCCATGCCGGTAAACTTGCGCAGAGAGGTGTCCCAGTGGGGATTGGGCAGGCAACGCACGTCAAATACGTAGTCTGAATCAACCGGTACGCCGTGCTTGTAACCGAATGACTGGAACAGCAGCGCCAGTTCCTGGTCTTTGCGGCCGACCACCCGCTGTTTGACCATGTCCCGCAAATCGTACATGCCCATGCCAGTGGTGTTGATGTATAGGTCAGCCAGATTCGACAAGGGTTCCAGCAGTTTTTTTTCCGAGCTGATGGCTTCGCGCAATGACGTGTGATCGTCGCTTAGTGGGTGCTTGCGTCGGGTAGCATGAAAGCGTTGCAGCAGAGATTGCTCGTCGGCGTCTAAAAATATGATTTCAGCACTGACGCCTGTGTCCTTCAGGCGTCGGTGAATATCTTCGAAATTGGCCAGCTCACCGGACAGGTTGCGCGCGTCTATGCTCACCGCCATTTTGTGCAGGCGGCCGGCGGGCTCTTGTGCGGCCGCTTCTTTGGTCAGCGGGAACAGCAGGCCAATGGGTAAGTTGTCGATGCAGTAAAAACCCAGATCTTCCAGAACGTGTAAGGCGGTACTTTTACCCGATCCGGAACGGCCGCTAACAATAATCAGTTTCATCGTCAATAACCCTTTGATTGCGAACGGTCGAAGTGGATCAGGCCAAGAAAGATTAGCGTCCGGAGGTCATGCGCTGAAATAGGGTAATGGCATCTTCCGACTGGCGCAGGCGGTCACAAAAAGTCCGGTCGTTGAATTTTTCTGCAAGCTGACTAAGCAGCTCAAGATGCTCGCTAGTGGCTTCTTTTGGTACGACCAGAGCAAACACCAAATCTACCGGCTGGTTGTCAATTGCATCGAAGTCCACGCTCTCGCTGAGGGTGACGAGCAGGCCAATAACGTGCTCCAGGCCTTCCAGGCGGCAGTGAGGGATGGCGATGCCCTGGCCGATACCGGTGGACCCCAGGCGCTCGCGGGCAATCAGATTGCTGAATATCTGAGTGTCGCCCAAGGTGGCGTTATGCAGGTGAATCTGCTCTGCAATAAACTCAAGAACCCTTTTCTTGCTGGACGCTGGCACGTTGCAAAGTGTCAGTTCCGGGGCAAGGATGGTTTCTATTGTCAGGGATGTCTCGCTCATGGGTCGACGGTACTTCCATTAAAAAAAAGGCTGCGGCATGGTGCCATGCCGCAGCGCGTGAAGCGTTTACGCGTTGTATCCGGTGTTAGTTACCGTGCATCCGGGATACTTGCTTTTCTTTGTGCTTGAGAATCTGGCGGTCCAGTTTGTCCACCAGAGCGTCAATAGCTGCGTACATGTCTTCGCTTTCTGCCTTAGCGTGCAATTCGCCACCACTAATATTTACGGTAGCTTCGGCTATCTGGCGCAATTTTTCCACCTGCAGAGTCACATTGGTGTTACTTATCTGGTCGAAGTGGCGCTCCAGGCGCTGGAATTTTTCGTTTACGTACTCTTTGAGTGCTTCGGTCAGTTCGACATGATGGCCAGAAATATTGAGTTGCATAGGCTTCTCCTGTTATTGCATGGGTTGTTAGGTCGGTGTTGCTACACCAGTCGCTTTCTTTCGTTCGATGGAGGTATTTGCAGTGCCTCCCGGTATTTGGCCACGGTACGCCGCGCCACTTGGATTCCCTGTTCCCCAAGCATGGCGGCAATCTTGCTGTCGCTCAACGGTTTTTTGGAGGTTTCGACGGCTATCAGTTTTTTTATCATGGCGCGGATGGCGGTTGAAGAACATTCTCCGCCAGCATCGGTACTGACATGGCTTGAGAAAAAATATTTGAGCTCAAAAAATGCCGCGAGGTGTGTGCATGAACTTCTGGGTGGTTACCCGGGAGATGGTAGATTCATGCATTTCTACGGCTTGGGCGATTTCCGAAAGGATCAGCGGCTTCATAGCTTCGTCCCCCTGGTCTAGAAAACCCTGTTGGTATTCCACAATACGGGTAGCCACTTTTAGCAACGTTTCGTTGCGGCTTTGCAGGCTTTTGATGAACCATTTAGCCTCTTGTAACTGATCCCGCATGTAGGTGTTGTCAGCGCTGCTATCGGCACGCTTTATCAATGAAGCATAGCTGGCATTGACACGAATGCGTGGTGCAATTTCTGGGTTCAACTCTACCCGCCAGCGCTCGTTGCGCTTGTACACAATCACGTCTGGAATCACGTAGTCCGGTTCGGTTCGGTCAATCACATTGCCGGGGCGCGGGTTCAGGCTGGTAATCAGCGCCAGTACCTGTTTTAGCTGGTCTTCTTTGAGGCGACTACGGCGCAGCAGTTGGGCGTAGTCACGGTTGCCCAGCAGGCTGATGTAGTGGGTGATGACCATGCGCGCCTGAGAAACCCAAGGGGTGTCTGGTGGCATCTGGTTCAGCTGGATTAGAAGGCATTCTTGCAAGTCGCGGCCAAACACACCGGGTGGGTCAAAAAACTGCAGGCGTCGTAGTACCGCTTCCAGTTCATCCAGTTCCAGAGGGTCGTCGTCATGCTCGTCCTGCAGGCCGGTATAAATCTCGGCCAGCGAGCTGGTCAGATAGCCGCGTTCGTCAACTGCGTCCATCAGGGCGTGAGCAACGGCGCGGTCGCGTTCCGTCATGGTGGTCAGGTTTAGCTGCCACTCCAGGTGATCGCGCAGGGTTTCAGTGGGAGAGTTGCGGGTCTCAAAATCGTAGTCGTTGTCGTCGCCATTACTGCTGGCCGGCGCCGGCGCAGATTGGTACACGTCGTCCCAAGCGGTATCTACCGGCAGGTCGTCTGGCAAGGTATCGGGTATTTCATTTTCGCTGGCCCAGTCGGGACCGTTTTCGTTTTCGTCCCAGTCTTTGCTGGTGTCTGAAGAGGCCTCTGCTGCGCTTTCAGCGGTGCCGTCCACCCCGCTACTTATCCCACTATCTATTCCACTGTCTATCCCACGATCGTCTGCACTGGAGTCCGTGTTTTGATCGTTGTTCGTGTCCGCGTGCGTGGATTCCTCGTCGCCGTGATCATCGTCTTCCGGTGCTTCCAACATGGGGTTGGATTCCAGCGCCTGCTGGATTTCCTGTTGCAAGTCGAGGGTAGAAAGCTGTAACAGGCGAATCGCCTGCTGGAGCTGGGGCGTCATGGTCAGGCTCTGGCCCAGCTTGAGCTGCAAAGAAGCTTTCATTACCATTCTTGGAAATCCATTACTCGATCGGTTGGCGCGTGGCAGCCACTAAAAAAGGTTGGCTAACCGGGGTTTGCGTTCACAAGCAAGTTCTCTGCCGAGTTTACTAGAGTTCGCCGGGGAATCAACCGATTCACCTGTGGCGACGTCATCGCAAGCCCACTTCTAAGGTTCATTACAACCGGAATTCGTTGCCCAGGTAGACCTCTTTGACCTGTTGATTGGCAAAAATTTCAGCGGAGCTGCCGGAAGCAATAATATGGCCGCCGGACACAATGTAGGCGTTTTCGCAGATGTCCAGCGTATCGCGTACGTTGTGGTCGGTGATCAGTACGCCTATGCCTTTGTCGCGCAGGTGGCGAATGATTTGCTTGATGTCGCTAACCGAGATTGGGTCGACCCCGGCGAAGGGTTCGTCCAACAGAATAAAAGCGGGCTCCATCGCCAGAGCGCGAGCAATTTCTACCCGGCGACGCTCGCCCCCAGACAGTGCCATACCCATACTGTCGCGGATGTGATTGATGTGAAACTCGGCTAACAATTCCTCTAGCTTCGCGTCGCGTTCCGCCCGTTTCATACTTTTGCGGGTTTCCAGAATGGCCATAATATTGTCGCGCACGCTGAGTTTGCGGAACACCGAGGCTTCCTGGGGCAGATAGCCAATGCCTTTGCGGGCACGGCCATGCATTGGCAGCGGGGTGATGTCCTGACTATCGATCGTAATGCGGCCGTGGTCGGCCTGCACCAGCCCCACAATCATGTAAAAGCAGGTGGTTTTGCCGGCACCGTTAGGGCCTAACAGTCCGACGATTTCGCCGCTGCGAATTTCCAGCGAAACGTCAATCACCACTTTTTTCTGCTTGTAGCTTTTTGCCAGATTACTGGCTCTGAGAACGGCCATCGGACTCCTGCGTGCTGCGCGGCTGGATTGTCATTTCTACACGGCCTGACCCTGAGCCTGCTTCGATGCTGCCTTGGGCAGTGACGACGCGGTTCACGGTGTCGTAAAGAATCAGTTCACCGCGAAAAATATTGCCAGTTTGCCTGATCACTGCGTCCCGTTCAAAGGTCAGCTGCTTCTCGGTAGCAGACCAGGTTATGGTGAGGGCTTTTGCGTCGGTTTCCCCTTTTCCGTTGGCCGTGGGCTGCACGTAATGGGCCGGGGTGCCGGTGGCTTCAATGCGGTTAAGCCCATTTATGTCGCGGTAGAGCACCACCTCTTGAGCAAACAGTTTGGTATCGCCTTGCACCAGTTCAACATCGCCGGTGTAGGTTGCAACGCCTTTGGCATCGTCAAGCCGTGCTGAATTGGCGGCCACGTTGATGGGGATGTTGGAATCGAGATCAAAGGCCAAGCCTGGCGTGCTGACGAATAAGGCCGCCAGCCCGACGCTCATGCCCAGCCTCATACCCAAGCCTGGTGCTCGGCGCCAAAAGGATGCGTTACGTTCAGTTGCCAGTTTCATAGCGTCCTTCCACCTGGGAATCAAGTTCCAGAATACGTTCATTGAGCCAGGCTTTCATGCCCGTGGCGTGGGTGGTGCCGGTGGCGTCAACGATTTCGACGGGGGCATCGGTATACGCCATATTCGTGCGGTTATCCAGCGTCAATCTGGTCGTGCTCAAGGTAGCGCTGCGCTCACCAATCTGTCGGACAACGCGCACATCACCCTGAAGCTCCAGCTGGCTGTTGCCGTCGCGCAGTTTGCCGTGTTTAGCCGTAAGCTGCCAGGGTTCTGAACCGGGTTGGCCTTGGATTGTGGCTTGCGGTTCGGCCATGATGGCGTATCCGTTGGCCTCAAACTGTTCAATGCGAGGGCTTACAAACTGGATTTTGACGGTGCCTTGTTCGTCGTAAGAAGTGTACAGGGCGTTCACCACAAAGCTGTCGGGCTCGCGGTCACCGCGCAGTTCGCTGTCTTGTGTTGGCGTTGGCACTTCGTTGTCGCTGTGCCACAGCAGGGCAGCGGTGGCAATGAACGTGGCCAGAAGGGCCATCGTTCGCCACCTGGGGCGTTGTTCCGGCAACAGCGCAACAAGCAGGCCGCTGCCTTTACCTAAAGTCATGGTGCGCTTCCCGCGTCGCGGACGGGCTCAATATAGGCTTCAAGGTAGGGTGCAAGGGCCGTGTCGAGCTTGCCCTGGGACGCGAGAATCAGATCGCAGGCTTCGCGCACCGCGCCATCACCGCCGCGGCTTCGGGTGCAATAATCGGCGTGCTCCTGAAGCAGCCAATAGCCGTTGGGCACGGTAATGCCGAGGCCGGCGTAGCGAAGCGCTGGCAAATCCGGCAAATCGTCGCCCATATACGCAATATCACTGGCCGGGATGCCCATCAGATCGACAATCTCTAGCAGTGCGGTGCGTTTGTCCTTGCGGCCTTGCAAAAGGTGCGGGATACCCAAGTCAGTCATGCGTTTTTCGGTCAGTGGTGAACGCCTTCCGGTAATGACTGCGACCGTAATGCCTGCGGCCATAAGCTGCTTGAGTCCAAGTCCGTCGAGAATGTTGAAGGCTTTTAGCTCGTCACCGCTGGCGCTGAAGTAAATTTTGCCATCGCTCATGATGCCATCCACATCCAGCGCAATCAGGCGAATGTTGGCTGCTTTGGCAAGCACGCTGGCCGGCCATTGCGGCCGGAAATTAGGGGTATCTTTTACAAGTGTGTCCATTAAATGACTCCCGCACGCAGCAGATCGTGCATATTCAAGGCCCCCACCAGCTCACCGTGCTCACCGACCACTGGCAGGGCGCTGATCTTCATTTCTTCCATAATATTCAGAGCTTCTACTGCCAGTTGGTCGGCACGGATGGTTTTGCCATTATGGGTCATCAGCTGTTCTATGGCGGTAGTGTGTACGTCTACATTTTTATCCAGGCTGCGGCGCAGGTCGCCGTCAGTGAATACGCCTATCAGGATGCCGTTACTGTCCACCACAGTGGTCATACCCAGGCCCTTGCGGGAAATTTCCAGTAGCGCACCGCTGAGGGTCGTACCTTCACTGACTACCGGAACGCTATCGCCACTGTGCATGATGTCTACTACTCGAAGCAGCAGACGGCGGCCCAGGCGTCCCCCAGGGTGCGAAAACGCGAAGTCCTCGGCGCTAAAACCCCGCGCTTCCAACAGGGCAACGGCCAGGGCATCGCCCATTACCAGTGTGGCGGTGGTACTTGAAGTGGGTGCCAGGCCTAACGGGCAGGCTTCTTTAAGTACGCTAACGTCCAGATTGGCCAATGCTTCCTGTGCCAGAATCGACTGCGGGTCACCAGTCATGCTGATCAGTGGCGTTCCCATGCGTTTCAACATTGGCAGCAGGGTGACCACTTCGTTGGTATTGCCGCTATTGGAGATGGCGATGACCACGTCCTGGTTGGTAATCATGCCCAGATCACCGTGGCTGGCTTCACCAGGATGAACAAAAAAAGCCGGTGTGCCGGTACTGGCCAGAGTGGCGGCAATTTTGTTGCCGATATGGCCAGATTTGCCCATACCGGTCACCACGACACGGCCGCGGCAAGCCATAATTGCCTGGCAGGCACGAGTGAATGATTCGCCAATACGCTGCTCAAGGCTGGTAATGGCATCGCGCTCGATACGGATGGTGTTGAGCGCGGATTCTCGGAAATCCTTTAGCACTGGGTCTGTCATCCTGTTCCTGCTCTTTAAGTCTAATTCGGCTGATGGCCGAGATTTCGCCACTTGGGCTGTCGTGAAACAGAGTATAACATTGGACAGCCGTGGGCTGTCTCTGAATGGGTCAAAACCCGGCTGCGGCCAGTTCGCAAGGTGAAATTTTAGCCATAGCGGATTGAGCTTGAGTGCGTCTTGGCATAATGTAGCGGCTCTTTTAAGGGGTAGGTTATGGCAGAAGCTGCTTATATTTCCTTGGAAAACGTGGTTTTCTCGCGCTCTGGGCGGCGTGTTTTTGATGGCCTCAGTTTGCAAATTCCTCGTGGCAAGATCACTGCGATCATGGGCCCTAGTGGCACTGGGAAAACAACATTGTTGCGTCTAATTGGCGGACAGCTGAAGCCGGAGTCTGGCTCGGTTTTGGTTGACGGCCACAACATACCCAAGCTGCGGCGCGGTGCGCTGTTTCAGCTGCGGAAAAAGATGGGCATGCTGTTCCAAAGCGGGGCTCTTTTTACCGATGTGAGCGTGTACGAGAACGTAGCCTTCCCCCTGAGGGTACACACCAAACTGCCGGAAGACATGATTCGCGACATCGTCCTGATGAAGTTGGAAGCCGTGGGCCTGCGTGGCGCGCGCGACCTGATGCCCGCAGAGCTGTCCGGCGGCATGACGCGGCGAGTGGCACTGGCTCGCAGCATTGTGTTGGACCCAGAACTGATTATGTATGACGAACCCTTTGCCGGCCAAGACCCCATCGCCATGGGCGTGGTGGTGAAGCTTATTCGACAACTGAACATTGCCATGGGTCTGACCAGCGTTCTGGTATCTCACGACGTGCCGGAATCACTCAGCATTTGTCACTACGCCTTTATTCTTTCTGACGGCAAGGTGATCGGCGCGGGCACGCCGGAACAATTGCGCGAGCACTCATCAGACAAGGTGCAGCAGTTCTTGCAGGGCAAGCCCGATGGCCCCGTACCTTTTCACTATCCGGCGCCAGAACGCGCCGTCGATTTTGGGCTGGGAGCAAAGCAATGATGGATGCGATCGCCCGCCTGGGGAAGAATACGCTGGATTTTCTGGCGTCTTTCGGGCGAGCCAGTCAGTTTTTACTGGGCGCGCTGGCAGGCGTGCCAAAGCCGTCGGTGGGCCTGCCACTGCTGTTGAAACAGATATATTCGGTTGGGGTGCTGTCACTGGTGATTGTGATGGTTTCCGGGCTGTTTATTGGCATGGTACTTGGGTTACAGGGCTACACGATTCTCAGCGACTTTGGCTCTGAGTCGGCCATTGGCCAGCTGATTGCCCTCACCCTGGTGCGCGAATTGGGGCCGGTGGTGACCGCGCTCTTGTTTGCTGGCCGCGCTGGTTCGGCGTTGACCGCAGAAATTGGCCTGATGAAAGCCACAGAGCAGCTTTCGAGCATGGAAATGATGGGCGTGGATCCTTTGCGCCGGGTGATAGCACCGCGGTTATGGGCGGGCTTTCTGAGCATGCCTATTCTGGCCCTGGTGTTTTCGATGGTGGGTATCCTTGGTGGTATGCTGGTGGGAGTAGAATGGCTGGGTGTGTTCGAAGGCTCGTTCTGGGGCAACATGCAGGCTTCGGTTGATTTTCGTGACGACGTGCTAAACGGCGTCATAAAAAGTGTGGTGTTTGGCTTTGTGTGCGCCTGGATTGCGGTGTATCAAGGCTATGACTGTGTGCCAACATCCGCCGGCATCAGTTCGGCAACCACAAAAACTGTGGTGTATTCGTCGCTGGCCGTGCTTGGGCTGGACTTTATATTGACCGCCGTAATGTTCGGCAATTTCTGATGATCTGGAAATTAACAGGAGTCGGTGATGGCGCAAAGAACCATTGAAATAATTGTTGGATTGTTCGTGCTGGCAGGCATGGGTGCCATGATGTTTTTGGCACTGCAGGTCAGCGGTTTGTCATTGGCTGCTGCCGGCAGCACCTACACCGTGTATGCAGACTTTACCGATACTGGAGGCCTTGGGTCGCGGGGTAGAGTTTCAATGGCGGGCGTGCAGGTTGGTTCTATCGAGTCTATCGAGCTGGATCGAGACACGTTCAAGGCCCGTGTAACATTGTCTATTAACTCCGATGTAAACAACATCCCTGCTGACAGCGCCGCGATGATACGCACGTCCGGTCTGCTGGGTGAGCAATATATTGACATATCTATTGGTGGTGATCTGGAGTCCCTGCAGCCGGGTGACAACTTTTACACCACCCAGTCGGCGATGAATATCGAACGGCTGATCAGTAATTTTGCCTCTGGCCGCTAAGGCCTTTTAACAAGCACTCAATCGGAGACACCAAGATGGCCGTTGCGCGTTATCGATCCATTTTTCTGTTCGTTTTTCTCAGTCTGCTGGCTGTGTCTGTTCAAGCCGATACTGAAGAACAGTTACGAGCTTATGTGAACGACAACACCCAGCGCATGGTTGAACAGCTCAACCGGGAGCGGGAGTCATATCAAGACGACGCCGACTTGTTTTACAGCAGCATGAATCAAACGATGGATGGCTTTGTTGACTTTCGCCGTATTGCGGCCCGGGTGATGGGGCGTTATGCCCGCCAGGCGTCTCCGGAACAGCGTGACCAGTTTGTAGAAAAGTTCAAGCGCAGCTTGTTTGAGAGCTATGCCCAGGCTTTAGTAGAATCGCGCAACTTTCGCATCGAGGTGCTAGGCGCTACGTTTAACCCCCGTGATGATAATCGTGCGTCTGTGGATATGCAGGTGATCACCGAAACAGGCAATCGCTATCCGGTTACCTATTCCATGTATCGCGCCAAAAACGACCAGTGGATGATGGAGAACGTGATTGTGGAAGGCGTGAACATCGGACTCGCGTTCCGTGACCGTTTCAGTCAAGAAATGGAGGCCAATCGAGACCAAGTGCAGGTGGTGATCGACGGCTGGAACGACCCGGCCGATAGCCTCAACCTGGAACAGGTCATTGACGAAAAAGCAGGACAATAATGAGCGCTAGTAACCCGCAGCCGACGCTTAATTTCAGCGACAATAACCTGACAATTGACGGCGAAGCCGATGCTATGGTTGCTGCCGACCTGCGCCAGCGCGGAGAGGCTTTGCTGGCAGGGGCCAAAGGCGACATCACCGTCGATTTGGCAAAGTTGACTAGCGCTAGCAGTTCGTTGCTGTCAGTACTTTTGTGTTGGCAACGGTTCGCCCGCGAGCGCGCGCTGAACCTGCGCTATGAGCACCCTGGTGAGCGCTTGCTGGCGCTGGCCGCGCTGGCGAATCTGAATGACGCACTACCAGGGTTTTCCGCTGTCAGGCCGGGCGTAAATCCGGATTAACCGGGCAAGCATCGTTGGCGGCTAGCGTTGATACGGATTATCCAATGCGAAGGCTGACCGCAGCTGAAGAATTAGTTACAATTCCGCCCCTTGATTTTTAATATCCGAGGAATGTTTATGGATGTCGCTGAAATAACCACGCTGGTACAGAATGCGCTGCCAAGCTGTGAGATTCAGGTGCAGGTTGACGGTTCACATTGCATGGTCGTGGCAGTGGGCGACGTTTTTGAGGGTTTACCAACCATCAAACGCCAACAGCTGATCAACAAGGCGTTATTTCAGATGGTTATGGATGGCACAATTCACGCTCTGCACCCCAAGGCCTTTACCCCCGCCGAATGGGCTGCGCGCCAGGGCTGATAGCCCGCAAACACAGGATACTATTCGTTGTGGATAAACTTCTGATTCACGGAGGCCGGCCGCTAGACGGTGAAATCCGTATTTCCGGCGCCAAAAACGCTGCTTTGCCGATTCTTGCTGCGACACTTTTGGCCGATGAACCGGTCACCATCAGTAATCTGCCGCACCTGCACGATGTCACCACCATGATTGAGCTGCTTGGCCGAATGGGCGTTGAGCTGATGATTGATGAGAAGATGAGTGTCGAAATTCACGCCAACACCATCAAGCACTTTCATGCGCCCTACGAGCTTGTGAAAACCATGCGTGCGTCCATTCTGGTGTTAGGCCCGTTGGTCGCGCATTTTGGCGAAGCACAGGTTTCTTTGCCTGGCGGTTGTGCCATTGGTAGCCGCCCGGTAAACCTGCACATTCAGGGCCTGGAAGCCATGGGCGCTGAAATTTCTGTGGAAAATGGGTACATAAAAGCGAAAACCAATGGTCGCCTGAAAGGCGCACACATTTTTATGGATATGGTGACCGTTACCGGTACTGAAAACCTGCTGATGGCAGCGACTCTGGCCGATGGCAAAACCATTCTGGAAAACTCTGCGTGCGAGCCAGAAGTGGTGGATTTGGCTGAGTGCCTTATTGCCATGGGCGCCGACATTAAAGGTCATGGCACTTCTACCATTGAGATTAACGGTGTGGAGCGTCTGCATGGCTGCCACCATCATGTACTGCCCGACCGAATTGAAATTGGCACCTATCTTGTGGCTGCCGCTGCTACCGGTGGCAGAATAAAACTGAAAGATACCCGCGAAGGTCTTATGGATGTGGTGTTATCCAAGCTTGAAGAAGCTGGCGCCCACATCACCAGTGGTAAAGACTGGATAGAGCTGGATATGAAGGGCAAACGTCCCAAGGCCGTCAGTATTCGTACCGCGCCCTATCCTGCATTTCCTACCGACATGCAGGCCCAGTTTGCGGCCATGAACTGTATCGCTGAAGGCACGGGCACCATTATAGAAACGGTTTTTGAAAACCGCTTCATGCATTTGCAAGAGCTGATCCGCATGGGTGCCGATATCACCATGGAAGGCAACGCGGCGATTATAAAGGGCGTTGACCATTTGACTGGCGCACCGGTCATGGCCACCGACTTGCGTGCCTCTGCCAGTCTTGTGATTGCGGGCTTGGTAGCCCAAGGCGATACGGTGGTTGATCGTATTTACCACATCGATCGCGGTTACGAGTGCATCGAGGAAAAGCTGCAGTTGCTGGGTGCCAGCATTCGCCGTTTGCCGGGTTAAGTAACACGGCAGCAAAGAGCTAACGGGAAACCGGATACGATATGACAGATTCCATTACCATTGCCTTGTCGAAAGGCCGCATTCTGGAAGAAACCTTGCCCTTGCTGGCAGAAGCCGGAATTGAGTTGGTCGACGATGTAAATAAGTCCCGCAAGCTGGTATTTCCTACCACCAACAGCCATGTGCGCGTGCTTATCCTTCGAGCCACAGACGTTCCGACCTATGTGCAATATGGTGCCGCTGACTTGGGCGTGACGGGCAAAGACACGCTGATGGAACACGGTGGTGAAGGCCTCTACGAGCCGCTGGACCTCAATATCGCTCGCTGCCGCCTGATGACCGCCGGCGCCAAAGGGTGTCCGGTTCCAACAGGGCGTTTGAAGGTCGCTACCAAGTTTGTAAATCTTGCACGGCGCTATTACGCAGCCCAAGGCCGCCAAGCCGATATCATAAAGCTCTACGGCGCGATGGAACTGGCGCCGATTTTGGGTCTGGCCGATGAGATTGTCGACATCGTCGATACGGGCAATACGTTGAAAGCCAACGGTCTGGAAGCGCGGGAATTGATCGAACATATCAGCACCCGATTAATTGTGAATCGTGCCTCCATGAAAATGAAACACGAACGTATAAATCTCATTATCGAAATGATGTCGGCCGCGGTGGAGAAACGCCGTTAGTTCACGGATACATGAGAGGTTGCCTCTGTAAACGGCTTGCATCCTTACGTTGGCGCCTGTGGGGTGGACTACCAAGACTCGCTCAGACACGTCCATGTGACGCTTGGGCTACGCCATCCATAGCTCCGTATAGTTTTGGTAGGCCGCCCCACAGTCCCTTCGCTGAACTTTGGGTGGTGGCAAGCCCGTTAAGAGCGCTTGCCACGAGTTGCCTACAGGCATCACTTTTTCGTTTCAACTTCAGTTTTTATTCACGACAGGGTTTAACACATGACCGTTAATATCCAGCGATTGAACGCCTCCGATGCAGACTTTGACAGTGCGCTATCGGCCCTGTTGGCTTGGGATGACAGCGTGGATCATCAGGTGAACGAGTCGGTGCGTCATATTTTGCACGAGGTGAAAACCCGCGGCGACGCGGCTGTTCTGGAGTTCACGGCCAAGTTTGACCGTCTGAGCGTTGGCAGCGTAGCCGAGCTGGAAATGAGTCAGGAACGGTTGCAGCATGCCTTGAAAACCATTCCCCAGGACCAGCGTGACGCCTTGGAACATGCGGCCCGCCGGGTGCGGGATTATCATCAGCGTCAGAGTCAGGAGTCCTGGCAATATGAGGAAGCCGACGGCACGGTGCTGGGGCAGAAAATTACGCCGCTGGATCGGGCAGGGCTGTATGTGCCCGGCGGCAAAGCGGCTTATCCATCGTCGGTTCTGATGAACGCCATACCGGCAAAAGTCGCCGGCGTGGCCGAAGTGATTATGGTGGTGCCGACACCGGATGGAGTGGTGAATGACTTGGTGCTGGCAGCGGCAGCGATTGCCGGAGTAGATCGGGTATTCACCATCGGTGGTGCTCAGGCAGTGGCTGCGCTGGCTTATGGCACTGACACGGTACCGGCGGTCGATAAGATTGTGGGCCCCGGCAACATTTTTGTAGCAGCTGCCAAGCGCGAGGTGTTTGGCACCGTGGGTATCGACATGATTGCCGGGCCGTCGGAAATTCTGGTGATTTGTGACGGTCAGACTCATCCGGACTGGATTGCGATGGATCTGTTTTCCCAGGCCGAGCACGACGAGCAGGCCCAGTCGATTCTGATCAGCCCCAGCGCCGAGTTTCTGGATGCGGTGGAAGCCAGTATTGAACGACTACTGCCCACCATGGAGCGGGCGGAGATTATCCGCACTTCATTGGCCGATCGCGCTGCACTGATTCAGGTTGCTGATCTGGCAGAAGCGGCCAAGGTATCAAATCGAATTGCGCCGGAGCATCTGGAATTGTCCGTTGCTGATCCGCAAGCGTTGCTGGCGGACATCCGCCATGCCGGTGCTATCTTTATGGGCCGGTATACCGCCGAGGCCCTTGGGGACTATTGTGCCGGCCCGAATCACGTGCTGCCTACTAGCGGCACCGCGCGTTTTTCGTCGCCTCTGGGTGTTTACGATTTCCAGAAGCGCTCATCTATTATTGGATTCAGCGCCGAAGGTGCGAGCCGTATGGGGCGAGTGGCTTCTGTGTTGGCCAGAGGCGAGGGCCTGACCGCCCACGCGCGCTCGGCAGAATACCGGATTCAGCGAGATTAGACGCTTCATTACCAACGGCCACCGCCACGGAGAAAACCCATGAGCAAATTCTGGAGCCCACTGGTTCACGATTTGGTGCCTTATATTCCCGGTGAGCAGCCCAAAAACGCTAACTTGGTAAAACTTAACACCAACGAGAATCCGTTTGGCCCGTCGCCCAAGGTCATCGAAGCCATTCAGGCCGAGCTTAATGATAATTTGCGCCTGTATCCGGATCCCGAGGGTCAGGCGCTGAAGGCAACTATTGCCACCTACCACGGTATTAAAGCCGACCAAGTGTTTCTGGGCAACGGTTCCGACGAAGTTTTAGCGCATGTTTTTTTCGCACTGTTTCAGCAGGATCAGCCGATACTTTACCCGGACATCAGCTACAGCTTTTATCCGGTTTATTGCGGTCTTTACGGCATCAAGGCTCGCAAAGTGCCATTGAATGAAGAGTTTGCGATTGACCCTGACGATTACAGTCAGCCCAACGGAGGCGTCATTTTCCCCAATCCGAATGCGCCTACTGGTCGCTATCTGAACCTTACCGAAATTGCTGTGGTGCTGAAGGCCAATCCCGATCGAGTCGTCGTTATTGACGAAGCTTACATCGACTTCGGCGGCGAAACCGCCATTAATTTAATTGACCTTTATCCAAATCTGCTGGTTACCCAAACCCTGTCGAAATCACGTTCGTTGGCGGGTTTGCGGGTAGGATTTGCTGCCGGTAATGCGGAACTGATAGAGGCTCTGAACCGGGTGAAAGACAGCTTCAACAGCTACCCTCTTGATCGCCTTGCTTTGGCGGGCGCACAGGCCGCGTATGAAGATGATGACTGGTTTCAGGACAGCCGAAACGGGGTAATTCGTGAGCGTGAGCGGGTTAGCGAATGTCTGCATAAACTGGGCTTCGAGGTGCTTCCGTCCAGAGCCAACTTTGTGTTTGCCCGGCATCCGCAATGGGCTGGATTTGATTTGGCGAACGGTTTACGCGAGCAGGGTGTGATCGTTCGGCACTTCAACAAGCCGCGGATCAACGAGTTTCTGCGTATCACTATTGCTAAAGCGCCGCAGAATGATGCTCTGATAGAGGCGTTAAAAACACTCTGTGATTCACGCTGATTATCGAGGTCTGGCACTGCTATGGCGCATCGAAACGAGATTATGGCGCTGCTGGAAAGCTGGCTGGTGCCCGAAAAATTCCAGGATTACAGCCCCAACGGGCTTCAGGTAGAAGGCAAGGCCGAGATAAATACCCTGATTACGGGCGTTACAGCCTCACAGGCGCTACTGGATGCGGCGGTGGAGCTGAAAGCCGATATGGTTCTGGTACACCACGGTTATTTCTGGAAAGGCGAAGACCAGCGCGTGGTGGGTATAAAGCGCAATCGCTTGAAAACCTTGCTAATTCACGAGATAAATTTGGTGGCTTATCACTTGCCATTGGATGACCATCCGCGGTATGGCAACAACCGCAATTTGGCCCGGGTGTTGGGTATCGATAACCCGGAGCCTTTGAATGGTCTGGTGTGGCGTGGCGAGTTTCCCCAGGCGCTAACGCCACAGGCGTTAAGCGAGCGTATTTCGAGCTGTTTGCAACGGCAACCTTTGCATATTGAAGGTGGGCCAGACCTGATCAAAACAGTGGCTTGGTGCACCGGTGGCGCTCAGGGTTTTATTGATACTGCGGCGGATGCGGGACTGGACGCTTACATAAGCGGAGAGATTTCAGAACCTACGACTCACACCGCCAGAGAGCGGGGAATTCACTATTTTGCAGCTGGCCATCACGCTACAGAGCGTTATGGCGTTCAGGCATTAGGGAAAGCCTTGGCGAAGGAGTTGGGGCTGGCCCACCAGTTTATCGAGTGCGATAACCCTGCCTAGGCCAGCCTTTGCTCACGCTTTAGCTTTTGCTTTTTCTTTCAGACCGTAATCTTCTGCCAGTGTGCCAGAACCATCTGGGTCTTTTGGCGCATAGTCGCGGGGCGGTTCTGAACCCTCTTTGCGATCGTCTTTCAGGCGTTGGGCTGAGTTCTGTTCGAGTTCATGTATCAGCTCGTCGTCGTTACACAGACGCGTTGCGCTTTTGGCCATGTGCTGATTCACATCGCGATAGCTGTCATTGAAGCGGCGCAGCAGGTGGGCAGACTCCATAAAGTGCTCGTTAACCTGTGCTTGATAGCGGGTATATTCGTTGCGCAGCTCATCAATTTGCTGCTCGGTGCGACGCTGCCGAAGAGATGAGCCTTGCCCGGTAGAGCGGCCCAGCAATATTCCGATCAGAATGCCAACTATCAGGGCGGCAACTGCTGCCATAGTCAGGTTTGTCATAAGTTGCTTTGTCCTTTTAAAAATAATGAACCGTAGAACAGGTCATGAGTATAACGTCACTAACTCTATACGCCCACGACAAAAGCGTGAGTCAATCGTCTTATTGCCGCGTTGTGGCCCTACTACGGCGAAAAGCTTAAATTGCGCTAGGATGTTGCGCCAAAATAAACCAGTAACTCTTGGAAGCCACTGATGACAGCGTCTATGTCCACTGCCAGTTCGATCAATATGCCACCCTGGCAACGCTACCAGCAGGACCTTCAGCGTCCGGAGTTCTTGCGTGATGCTGCGCAGGAAGATGCTGTAAAGCGTCTTCAATTACTTTACGACAAACTGGTGGCAGCTGAAAGCTCCCGCGACAGCAAGATGTCAAAATTGCGTCGTAAGCTAAGCAAGGGAACGGGCAAAAAGGAGCCGATTACAGGTTTGTATTTTTGGGGCGGCGTTGGCCGCGGGAAAACCTATCTGATGGACACTTTTTTTGAAGCCCTGCCGTTCGATCGCAAAATGAGAGTGCATTTTCACCGCTTTATGCAACGTGTTCATAATGAACTCAAGCTGTTGAAGGGTCGAAAAAATCCCTTGGAGCTTGTGGCCAAAAAATTTGCCGATGAAACCCGGGTTATCTGTTTTGACGAGTTTTTTGTGTCCGACATTGGTGACGCGATGATACTGGCAACTTTAATGCAAGGCTTGTTTGAGCGTGGCGTTACGTTGGTGTGCACGTCTAACATTGTTCCTGACGGCTTGTACAAAGACGGTCTGCAGCGGGCGCGTTTTCTGCCGGCCATTGAACTGGTAAAAAAACATACCGATGTGGTGAATGTGGATGGCGGCGTAGATTACCGCTTACGCACGCTGGAACAAGCCCGGCTTTATTATTCACCGCTGGGGGCTGAAGCTGATGCCAGTCTGACTAAAAGCTTTGAGAATTTGGCGGTGGAAGCAGGCAAGCACAGTAAATCGATGGAAATAAACGGTCGCAAAATTCCAGCCCGTGCCCATGCCGATGACGTGGTGTGGTTCGATTTTGAAGCGGTGTGCGACGGCCCTCGCAGCCAGAATGACTATATTGAGTTGGCCCGCCAGTTCCACGCTATTATTATCAGCAACGTGCCGTTGTTGGGCGGGGACAGGGACGACCAGGCTCGACGTTTTGTCAATATGATCGACGAATTCTACGATCGTAATGTAAAGGTTATTATCTCGGCGGCGGTACCAATTGTAGAACTATACGCCGGTGGTCGGCTGAATTTCGAATTTGAGCGCACTGAGTCGCGCTTGCTGGAAATGCAATCTCAAGATTATCTTGCCGCGCCTCATAAGCCGTAAGCTTTCGTGCAGTGGCTTGAACACTGAACTACGCTTGGGCGAGCCGGCCTGCGTCGAGAACAGCGATGTTAATATCAAGGGTACAAGGAGTTAATGTGAACAGCAGCGATCAGGTAGTGATTGTCAGTGGAGTGCGTACGCCAATGGGCGGGTTTCAGGGCAGTTTGTCCTCTGTGCCTGCACCTGAGCTGGGTGCTGTGTGCATTGCTGAAGCCGTGCGTCGCGCGGGTATACAGCCAAGTGACGTGCAAGAAGTGATCATGGGCAACGTATTGCCTGCGGGTTTGCGCCAAGGCCCCGCGCGACAGGCCATGCGGAAAGCCGGCTTGCCAGATAGCACTGGTGCAACCGCGATCAACAAGTTGTGTGGTTCGGGCATGAAGGCGGCGATGCTTGCCCATGACCTGATTAAAGCCGGCAGCAATGACATCATGGTGGCTGGCGGTATGGAGAACATGTCGAGCGCTCCGTATTTGCTGTTAAAAGCACGCAGTGGTTACCGTATGGGGCCAGGCGATGCGGCTCAGGATCACATGTTTTTTGACGGCCTGGAAGATGCTGAAACGGGCCGTTTGATGGGTGCTTTTGCGCAGGAAATGGCTGATAAAAAAGGCTATACCCGAGAAGACATGGATAACTACGCCATCAGCTCCCTCAAGCGTGCGCAGCGCGCAATTGAACAGGGCCTGTTAAAAGACGAGATTGTCCCGGTCACCGTTAAAACCCGCAAGGGTGACATCCTGGTAGAGCACGACGAGCAGCCATTTAATGCCAACCTGGAAAAAATCCCGACGTTGCGTCCGGCGTTCAGCAAAGATGGCACCATCACGGCTGCTAACGCCTCTTCTATTTCTGACGGCGCGTCTGCGCTGGTGCTGATGCGCGAATCCGAAGCTGAAAAGCGCGGGCTCAAACCTTTGGCCCGAGTGGTTGCTCACAGCACGCAATCCCAGCATCCGTCAGAATTCACCTGTGCCCCGGTGGGTGCGCTGGAAACCTTGTTTGCCAAAACCGGCTGGAGTAAGGACGACGTTGACCTGTACGAAATCAACGAAGCCTTCGCTATGGTGGCGATGATGCCCATTCAAGAGCTAGGGCTTGATCCGGATAAAGTGAACGTTCATGGCGGTGCCTGTGCCCAGGGCCACCCCGTAGGCTCAACAGGTTCGCGAATTTTGGTCACTCTGATGTACGCGCTGCAGCGTTACGGAAAAAAGAAAGGTGTTGCGGCCCTGTGTATTGGCGGTGGTGAAGCAACTGCGATGGCGATCGAAATGTTATAAGGCAGAGGTCGGGCTGGCACGAACAAAACGGGTGGTTGCTTAAAAGCAACCACCCGTTTTGTTACGGTGCCTTGGGGCTATTTGTGTCTTGAGTCGTTAGCCGGTTTGCATTTTTTTCGACCGTTCGTGCTCCAATGCCCTTAACATTTGCTAGGTCTTGGGTGCTGGTGAACGGGCCATTAGCCTCTCTGTATTCCACAATTGCTTCGGCTTTGCTTTGGCCAATGCCTGAAAGCGAGGCCAGACTGGTGCTGTCGGCGGTATTGATATTGATGCTCGCCGCCTGAGCAAAGGCAAAGCCGGACATTAGGCTTAACAACAGAGTAAGCGTAGCGAGCAATGAGCTGTGTTTCATGAGTTAACTCCGGACGTTCTCGTCGGTTGTTGTGGTTAGTATCCACACGGCACCACGGGACTAAACCAGAGCCGAAAAGGGCAGGCAGGACTTCAATAGACAAGAAAGTAGATGGCTACAGGGGCGCACGGCACAACTGACATCCTTGCCAGCTGTGTTACCCGTGACTATGACCCCGGCCTGATCCGTCAGGCTTCACCCATCCTGGGTGCACCTTCCCTGAATTCCATCCTTGTATGCCCGACTCCTTCGAGCGCCCCCGGTTCCGTGGGGTTTCTTCCATGTGTTGGCATTCCATGCCAGCGAGTCATCCTTGACCGTTAAAGTGTAACCAATTCTGCTGCGCTTTGTTGTAAGCCTTTTACCCTTTGTTGTGTAAGTTCAGGCTTACAAAAAACGCACCCAGAACGCGTGCCACATCCTATATCTAGCTCAGTTCTCAGCTCTGGCACCTTGGTGTTCCAATCCAGGGTTGCATGCAGGCGATAGCACATTTGGTCGCTGGCAACTGGTTCACCGTGGGCCCACAGTGACGTCAGGTTGTGTATTTGAGCCTTTACCGGCCAGTATTTACCGTGAACGGTCACTTCGCTGGACAAAGCATTACCGCGGGTGCCTGGCGCCTGGAAGCCTCCTGGAGGCCCTCTGGAAGCCCTCTGGAAGTCAGCGAAAATAACGATGTTGCGATGATTAGGCAGCAGGGTGTTAATAATGGTGCATTACCCTCCCACCACTCGCTATGCCGCTAGCGGAGGTGATGATGCAGGGATAACGAACGGCATCGAGTTTGATGGAGTCTTCGACCTTGCACGCATACACAGTTTGCTCATTAATGCTTTGGCATTAGGCGGGGTTGTGCCGGTGGTCTTTGTGAAAGTGACAGAAAATATCGGTGCTTTGATCGCTGTTGGGCAGAAGAGTCTTGCACAGTTCGTGGGTTGCGCGAGTACCGTAAATTTTTCCATGAAATCCATTTTTGATCCGCGCTTTCAAGTAACCAGAACGATCAATATGGGCGTGGGTCAGCACAACGGCTTCAATCCTGTCTGGTCAGACTGGAAAATGCGCACGGGTTACGCAGGCATAAGGTTTGCTCTATCTGGTACATGCCGCAGTCTTGCGGCAGGCGATACTTTTCGTCTGACACAAGATAGGGTGAACCTTTTAAGGGTGCCGGTGCAGCCCAAGGATTGCAGTTTCATGATGTCATCCTTAAATCAGTCCGTTCTTACTTCAGTGCAGCCCACAGACTTTTCACGTGTCATGTTTGCCAATGATCTTGTCGCCATATTCGCGTTACAATTACAGCCGACGCCGAGGTTGCGATAAGAGGCGTTGTGGCTAGATGTTCAATGGTTGCCGGATAGGTGTGCTAACCCTCAAACTCATCGTACGTATAATCCACGAAGTGTTGTTAATAGGCTCTTTTATGAAGTGGTATGTCCTGCAGTGCAAGCCCGGTCAAGGAGATCGTGCTCTTATGCATTTACAAAATCAGGATATTCCCTGTTTTTATCCGAAAGTGATGGTGGAGAAGCTGCGCTCGGGAAAGCGTAGTTGCAAGCTGGAGGCGCTGTTCTCGGGCTATATTTTTATCAATTTGTCACAATTGAATCCAGTCTGGTCAAAACTGCGTTCTACTCGCGGTGTGATAAGAATTGTTGGGTTCGGTGGTAAACCTTTGCCAGTTGAAGATGAAGTGGTCGATCATTTACGCGCCAGTCTTGACCGGGTTGCTTCCGTGGGAGGCATTAAAAGTGGCGACAATGTAGACGTTGCAGAAGGCCCGTTTGCTGGCATGGGGGCAATATTCCAATGTTACGATGGCGATGAACGGGCAATTGTGTTGATTGAGTTCATGCAGAAAAGCCAGCGTATATCTGTGCCGATATCTTCGTTAAAAAATCAGTAATAATTGATAATACTTTAACAAAAACGTCAGAGTTTTTGGAATCTAAAGTGATTGTAAGCTTTAATATGCTAGATATTTCATTAATGCTTTGATTTGGCGTTACTGATTCATTACTATCGATACTGTCATTTTGGTGGCTACATACAATTAGTATGTTGTCATCGTTCATATCAGGCACTTCAGACCTTAAGGTTTAAATTTCATGGCGAAAATTAACGACTATTATCAAAAGAAGCAGCTGATGGAAAAGCTGGCAGCAGAGCTGGAAAAGCTGGAAGAAGATCAAGCGTTGAAAAGCGAATTAGCGTTTGAAACCAAAGTCCGCGAACTGATGGGCGAATACAGCAAATCACCGAAAGACGTCCTGCAAATTCTGGCAGCGATTGATCCGTCCATTGCTTCGACGTCAATCGCTACGACTGGCGGTGGAAATCGCGCCAAGCGTCCGGAAAAAACCTATCGCAACCCGCACACCGGCGAAGTGGTTAAAACCCGTGGTGGTAACCACAAGACGCTTAACGAGTGGCGTGAAAAGCACGGAAAAGAGGCAGTACAGAGCTGGCAGGACTAATCTGCCAGCCATAATCTGTCTGCAGTCATAGTGTTCAACCCACCGGAGCGCCTATTCACCAGCGCTCCGGTTTGTGTTTTCAGTGGCAAGCATTACTGCTTGGGCTCAAGTGGCTATGGAATTGCCGCAGCTACCATCAAAAACCGTCACGAAAACGTGACAATCTGATTGCGCCCAGCCTGTTTTGCCGAGTACATTGCCTGGTCGGCCTGTTCTAACCAAGCCATATAATTTTTTGGTCTATCAGTTAATGGTGCGACACCAATACTGATGGTGTAGGTAATGTTGTGGCTGTCTACCGTCACTGGTTCGCGGGAAATAGCGTTTAAAATGCGCTTGCAAATAGTGAGAGCCCCTTCTGTATCGGTTTCCGGCAGGATAATACCGAATTCTTCTCCGCCATAACGCCCGGCGCTGTCTGAATGGCGCAAGTGGCTGCGGGTTGTTGCTGCGGTGTGGCGAATGACTTCATCTCCTACCAAGTGTCCGAAGCGATCGTTAATGGCCTTAAAGTGATCAATATCAAACATCACCAATGTGCTATTGCTGCCGTAGCGTCTATAGCGTGAAAATTCTGCATCCAGCAAGTTTTCCCAAGTGCCGCGGTTAAGC
This sequence comes from Marinobacter psychrophilus, assembly GCF_001043175.1. Classification (NCBI taxonomy): domain Bacteria; kingdom Pseudomonadati; phylum Pseudomonadota; class Gammaproteobacteria; order Pseudomonadales; family Marinobacteraceae; genus Marinobacter; species Marinobacter psychrophilus. Next base: position 2,810,717 of record NZ_CP011494.1, on the reverse strand, counting down.
AGTCCCGTCAGTCTGTCGATCATACTGAGTTTGGCAAGTTGATCGTTGGCGCGCTCCAGTGCCCGCTTGTTGCTGGCAATATCGGTAACGTCGTAGATCATCAGGCACACTTTTTCTACTTTTCCAGACGGGCCGCATAGCGGGCTAATGGTGAGGTTTTGATACATGAATTCTTCGGTGCCGGTAATTGGCCGGGTATTGCGAAAGCGCAGCAGATAAGGGCGCTGCTCCCACGACGTAAATGCACGAGTGTTCAACTGGGTCACGGCTTCAACTTTGCTGCTTAGCCAAGCGCGGGGGATGTCCGGAAACAGCTCGAACAACACCTGATTGTGAACTTTACTGGCGGTCATGCCGCTGTGATGCTCCATGAAGCCGTTCCACATCTGCACACGGAAGTCCAAGTCTAGCACCACCAGGCCAACCTCCACAGACTCAACCATGTTGGCCATCCAGTGGAACGAGCTTAGGCTTTCCGAGTTTAATGATGGCATTTGTTACTCCGCTAAGTACTGTAAACGTTGCTGCAGAAATGGCAGCGAATCTTCGGTAAACAGCACTAGCATGTCACATTGGATATTACGGTTTTCAATGGCGTAAGCGATTTCAATGCACAACAGTTGCTGCTCATGATTACGATGGTGGTCCAGCAGTTCGTTAATCTGTCGGTGCTGGCCCAGGACCGTTGGGTGGCTAAGACCCAGCCGTAAATCCATCTGATCGCCAATGCCTTTCAAAAATGCGCCGAATAAAATGCTGGACATGTCCATTAAGACTTCAACATTGACCGCTGGGCCGTCCAAATTGTCGTAGTGCAACATTTCTGCCATTTCGCGAAAACTGCTGTCTGCGAACAGCAACATAGCTTCGCCGGCAACTCCGGCTCCTGTAAAGCCTTGGCATACTGCCGAATAATGCGCTTCATCATCCGCCGCGGCGATGGTCATGTGCAGTTCGGAACTGGCAATAAAAGCCACTTTCGGTATTGGCTGGTGTACGAAAATACCCAGTAAACGTGCCAACAGGTCTGATGAGCGCCCCATGGCGACGTTGGCAATCTCTCGCAGGTAGTCATTCAGCAATAATTGCGAGTCAGAGTTGATGCTTGCAGGGTGGCTCGGGGTGTTGGTTTCCGGCTGTGAGCCTGAAGATGACGATTCCTCTGGCTCACAGTAAATGCCGTATTGGGCAAGAAGCTTGGCAACCTTTTCTGGAGCTGTCGGCTTATTAAGAAAAGCCACGGCCCCCAAACTAAAAACCCGGGCTTTTGCCTGGGGCTGAATATCACCAGACACCACGATGGTTAGTAACTCGATCTGTTCGCTGCGAAGGTGCTCAAGTACCTCATAGCCGTCCAGGTCGGGCATATTCAAGTCCAGAAACAACATGTCTGGCACGCTGTGGCGTATGCGGACAAGTGCTTCACTACCATTGCGGCAGAAGCTGACTTGGTGTCGTAGTGCGGTTGGCAGAGCTCGGGCCATCTGTTTGCGAGCCATCTCGGAATCGTCGCAAATCAGTATGTCAGGTAACATATGTAAACCCAGGCAAAATAGAAGTGTTCGGGTACTATAACAGTGAAGCCTCGTGTGTACATTGGTGCTACGTTAATTACATGAGATCCGTATACATATAAATGGCCGGTGCTTCTGTGTATGCCGGCTACAACCGGGCGTTGGCAGTATTTTCTGTCAGAACCAGCGCCGTATTATTTGCAGGAGCTTGCGGTTTTGATCCCCACATTTTACTGGCACGATTACGAAACCTTCGGTGTTGACCCATTGCACGACAGGCCCTGTCAGTTCGCAGGTGTGCGGACTGATAGCGAGCTCAATATTATTGAAGAGCCTTTGGTGATCTTCTGCAGGCCCGCTGATGATTATCTGCCGGCCCCTGAAGCCTGTCTGATTACCGGGATAACGCCGCAGCAAGCCACGCAGGAAGGCTATCCCGAGGCCGAATTTATTACCATGATCAACAGCACCTTCAGTCAGCCAGGCACCTGCGTGGTCGGCTATAACAGTTTGCGCTTTGATGATGAAGTAACCCGCAATACCCTGTATCGCAACCTGCTCGACCCCTACGGCCGGGAATGGCAAAATGGTAATTCGCGGTGGGACCTGATTGATGTGGTGCGCTTGGCACATACGCTGCGCCCAGACGGCATAGAATGGCCGCTAAAGCCCGATGGTAGCCCGAGCTTTCGCCTAGAGGATTTGGCCCGAGCCAATGGCCTTGAACATGGCCAAGCCCACGATGCCATGTCTGATGTAACTGCGACGCTTGCGCTGGCGCGACTGATCAAGGAGCGTCAACCCCGATTGTTTGAATTTGCGCTGGCCAACAAATCCAAGCAGGCGGCCCGTAAAATGCTGGATACCTCCACACGAAAGCCGGTTTTTCACGTGTCCGGAAAGTACCCGGCCAGCCAGGGCAGTTGCGCGCTGATAGCGCCAGTTGCCGAACACGCCAGCAACAAAAACCAAGTGATTGTTTATGACTTGCGTGAAAATCCTGATGAACTGATTAACGCCAGCGTTGAGCAGATTCGCGAGCGGGTTTTTACCGCTCAATCCGCGTTACCGGAAGGTGTTCGCCGATTCCCGCTAAAGGCAATTCAGCTGAATAAGTGCCCGGTATTGGCGCCGGCGACTATGCTGGCAGGGCTCTCGCCGGAACGTTTGCAGCAGCTGAACCTGGATGGTGAGCAAATGCGTCGCCATCTGGCCATTCTGCGTCAGGCAGGGCCAGATTTTGGGCAGCGTGTGGCTGCTGCCTTCGAACGTGATCACGATAACAAGCTGACGGATCCAGACGAGCAGATATACGCTGGCGGCTTTTTCAGTCCGAGTGACCGTTCGCAAATGGATCGGGCGCTGGCCATAACGCCGCAGCAGCTTGCGGAAAGCGAATTCCAGTTTACCGACCAACGCTTGGCCGAAATGCTATTTCGTTATCGTGCTCGCAATTACCCGGATACCTTGAGCGCTGATGAAATGGAGCGTTGGGAGCAGTTTCGCGAGCAAAGATTGACCCAGCCAGCGAAAGGTTGGTTGTCGCTTGCCGAATATGGCGCGGAACTCCAGCGCCTGATGGCTAAGCCAGATGTAACTCGGCAACAGCTGCACATTCTCGAAGAATTGCACCTGTATGGTGAAGCTATTTCCCCTTATTTGTAGAGCTAACGAACAACGGGCCGTTGAGGCCCGTTGTGTTTTCATGATTCGCGATAGTCAACGTTGTCGCAATCAGCGCCGACGCTGAAAATACACACTCAGTTGTTGGCCCAGCAGACTTTGAACGTGGCTGCCTAAAGCTTCCTCGCGAATTTGCTGCTGCACCGGGCCGGTGGCCAGGCTGTGACCGTCTTCGTCGCGGGCTTTGACTAGCTTCCACTGCACTTCGTTACTGACCATGGCCAGCACAGATTTCAGTTGCTGCTCGCTCTGTGGCCGGAACCAGCGGTCGTGACAACCGCCTAGGCTGTAGAAATTTTCATCTTGCAGCAGGCTCTGCCATACGTCACCTGAGCGATTATTAAGTACCATGTGCCGCAGTTTTTGCAACGTATTACGGCGGGGCTCCAAATTGTGCTCGCTGATAAGCCGGCGTATCTGCTTGTCACCACGAGTTTGCTCGGCCATATCGGTGTGCAGATGGATGACTGCGCCAGAGGCGGTAACTTGGTCTACCAAGTTTGCCAGCGATAGGTCGGCCATTGCTGGAGAGGGCAAACGGCCTATTTCAACCCAGTGCACCTGGTGGCCGTCGGCAATGAAGCGTTGCGCCAATGACCATGGCCAGAACACAATATTATCAATATTTGTCGCCTCGGCCATGGCGCTTCCGCGGGCTACATTTGCCAGAGATTCGTCCACCGCGATGACTTCCACATCGCTTAAATAACGCGCCAATTCTAACGCTCGCTGGCCGCTCTGGCAGCCGCACACCATCAACCGCAATGTAGCTGGCAGCTGCTCGACCGGCAGGCTTAATTCGTTAGCCATCAGCGCTCGGAGGCTGGTTTCAGTGTTGTTGTTGAGCTCTGCCCATGCCGGCCAGGCCTGGGGCGTGTCGTCGCGATCCAGGTGCAGTTCCCCCGCTTTCTCTGCAAAATTCTGTTTCACGGCCTCTTCCCACGCACGGTCGTAATAACTTGCTGCCATCAGTGGTTGCATTGCCAGCGGCCAATCCACCAGATTCCAGTGGCCCAGCGCGGCGGCAAAATCCTGGTGGAACAGAGCGCCATAAAGCGCGCTGATAATGACCGATCCAGCCAGAGCCGCCGGGCCGTCTCCCTGATTGAATTGTGCTCGCAGGTTGATGTTTATGGTCGCTGCCAATTGCTGTTCATCATCTTGGGTGGCCAGCGCGTAACCGGTTCGTTCCGCGTAGCAACCTAGCCCGAGCGCGAGCTGTTGCAGGTCGTCCTCTAGCTCGCCGTTGCGGGCAATGTGCTGTACCAGCTGGTGCCTCAATGACGTAATCAGTGATTCCACAGCCGGATCCGGCAGGATAATCTGATTCAGCGCCAGAAGCAGGAGCTCGTCGCTGGCTGCAACGGCCAGTTCATCCATAGTGCCGGATGTGTCTGGTGAATAGTGCTGGCGTAGAATCTCGCACACAAAGCGTCCGATTTTCTGGTGCGCCAAGTGGCTCTGGTTGAGCAAGGTTATGGCGTCTGCACGCAGCAGCGGATCAGCGTTATGAACGCTAAGGTGGCTGGCACACTCCAGCATTGCACTGTAAACCCTCGTGTTGGCGTGGCCGCTGCGGATCAGCGAGCGGTAATGTAGATAGGCAACATCAAATTGATTTTGAAGCCGTTTTGCATGGGCTATGCCACCAAATGCGGAAGCAGATTGCCGCTCGTGCTGCAACGCTTGGGAAAAATACTGCTCGGCCTGAGCCGGGCGCTCAACTCTCAGCGCCCAGTAACCCAGGTTAATGTATTGCTGTGCTTGGTTGGGCTGCAGTTTCAGGCTGTTGTCGAACAAGTTGCGGGCTTTTTGCAGGTTGCCATCGTCCATCTCCACTCTGCCCATCAAACCTTGCGCCTGAGCATTTTCGGGTGCTCGCATTAACAGGCTTTGCAGCTGTTCGCGGCATTCGATACGCGCGGCCACGCGCTGAGCGTAGGCCGTGTCGCTTTGGTTAGAGCGGCCATAAGTCTCATTGGCCAGCAGTAGCAGCCGGGCTGTTTCGGTTTGGTGATCGGGATTGTGACGGGCTTCGGACTGTGCGTGCATGGGGCACCTCGTGTTCGCATAAGAAGCGGCAAAACCCTGCAGTTATGCCGGCATTTAATCGTGTGTTGATGGATAGCTAGCGAAACTTGTGCCAGTTTTGAGAAACCTTTGCCAATTTCGTGCTGAATTAGTGGGTCAGGCAGAAGAGTGTGTCCCAACCGCAAAAAAAAGCCCGCTGTGTGTGGCTTCGTAGCGGCTGATTTAACGGCGGATTTCCGGTAGAATCAGGCCCTTGTTTTAACCATCACTTGCCAGAGCGAGTCCGCATTTCATGGAAATTAATCCCATTGTTATGAAGATCAAAGAACTGCGTGAGCGCACTGAAGCGCTCAGGGGGTATCTTTGACTACGACCAGCGCAGCGAACGTCTGACCGAAGTAGAGCGCGAACTGGAAATGCCCAGCGTTTGGGAAGATCCCGAGCGGGCGCAAGCTCTGGGTAAAGAGCGCTCCGATCTGGAGCTGATCGTGTCCACCATTGATCGACTGACCAGCGGCCTGACCGACGCCGAAGGCCTGCTTGAGATGGCCGTTGAAGAAGACGACGAAGCCACAGTTGCCGATATCGAGAATGATCTTGCAGAGCTTGATGCAAATCTGGCAAAGCTTGAGTTCCGTCGCATGTTTTCCGGCGAAATGGACCCCAACAATGCCTATCTGGACATTCAGGCCGGCTCTGGCGGCACCGAAGCCCAAGACTGGGGAAATATGCTGTTGCGCATGTATCTGCGCTGGGCCGAGCGTCGTGGCTTTAAGGCCGAGATTGTCGAGTTGCAGGAAGGCGAAGTGGCGGGCATCAAGAGCGCTACGCTTCACATTCAAGGCGATTACGCTTTTGGCTGGTTGCGCACCGAAACCGGCGTGCATCGTTTAGTCCGCAAGTCGCCGTTTGATTCCGGTAACCGCCGCCACACCTCGTTTTCATCGGTGTTTGTGGCACCTGAGGTAGACGACAGCATTGTTATTGAAATCAATCCGGCGGATCTGCGGGTTGATGTGTATCGTGCTTCTGGTGCTGGTGGCCAGCACGTTAACCGCACCGAGTCGGCCGTGCGTCTGACCCACAACCCAACTGGCATTGTTGTAGCCTGTCAAGCCGGTCGTAGCCAGCATCAGAACAAAGATCAGGCGATGAAACAGCTGAAAGCCAAGTTGTTCGAACACGAAATGCAGGCCCGTAACGCCGAGAAACAAAAGCTGGAAGACTCCAAGTCCGACATCGGCTGGGGCAGCCAGATCCGCTCTTACGTGCTGGATGACAGCCGTGTCAAAGATTTGCGTACCAAGGTAGAAACCAGCAATACCCAGTCGGTACTTGATGGCGATATCGACAAGTTTATTGAAGCCAGCCTGAAAATGGCGCTGTGATCCAGCGCCCCTCCCTTTGATCCGGATTAACCCGATTCTTATTCCCAGTGAGCCAAAATGACTGAACAGATGCACAATGCCCAGCCCGATGACAACAAGCTGATTGCCGAGCGCCGCGCTAAACTGGCGGATATTCGCGAGCAGGGCAATGCGTTTCCCAACGATTTCCGCCGCGACAGTACCGCTGCCGAACTGCTGGAAAAGTACGCGGACTATAGCAAGCAGCAGTTGGAAGACATGGCGATCCCGGTGGCCATAGCCGGCCGCATGATGCTGGATCGCAAGGCGTTCAAGGTGGTTCAGGACGTGACTGGCCGAATTCAGGTGTACGCCACAAAAGATGTGCAAAAGGCGACAAAGCACTGGGATTTAGGAGACATTATCGGGGTTCGCGGAATATTGGCGCGCTCGGGCAAGGGTGATCTTTACGTCATCATGGACGATTACCGGCTGCTGACAAAATCTCTGCGACCGCTGCCGGAAAAGCACAAAGGCCTGACCGATACCGAGTCCCGCTATCGCCATCGCTATGTAGATTTGATGGTCAACGAAGACAGTCGCCGGGTGTTTCTGGCACGCTCGAAAATCATTACCGCCATGCGCCAGTTTTTCGCTGATCGTGACTTCATGGAAGTTGAGACGCCCATGTTGCAGGTGATCCCCGGCGGCGCCACAGCGCGGCCGTTTATGACACACCACAACGCTCTGGGCATTGACATGTACTTGCGCATCGCGCCGGAACTGTATCTAAAACGCCTTGTCGTAGGCGGTTTCGAGCGGGTGTTTGAAATTAACCGTAACTTCCGCAACGAAGGGCTTTCTACCCGTCACAACCCGGAATTTACCATGGTCGAGTTCTACCAGGCTTACGCCGACTACAACGACCTGATGGATATGACCGAAGACATGCTGCGCAGCATCGCTGAGCAGGTTTTGGGCTCCAGCCTAGTCGTCAATACGGCGGTTGACGTGGACGGTAACGAAACCCGTATCGAGTACGACTTTGGCAAAACGTTTGATCGGCTGACCGTCGTTGACGCTATTGTGCGCTATAACGAAAACGTCAGCTCCGAACAACTGGCGGACGAAACCTTTGCGCGGCAGATGGCGAAAGACCTGGGCGTTAAAATAAAAGACAGCTGGGGCCTTGGCAAAGTGCATATCGAGATTTTCGAGGAAACCGCCGAGCACCGCCTGATGCAGCCCACGTTCATTACCGAATACCCGAAAGAAGTGTCACCGCTGGCCCGCTGCAAAGACAGCAATCCGTTTGTCACCGAGCGCTTCGAGTTCTTTGTCGGCGGCCGTGAAATTGCCAACGGCTTCTCCGAGTTGAATGACGCTGAAGACCAGGCCGAGCGTTTCCGCGCCCAAGTGGCGGAAAAAGATGCCGGCGATGACGAAGCCATGTTCTACGATGAAGACTATGTGATGGCGCTGGAATACGGCATGCCGCCCACCGCGGGCGAAGGCATTGGTATCGACCGTCTGGCTATGCTGCTCACCAACTCCGCATCTATCCGCGACGTTATCCTGTTTCCGGCCATGCGCCCGGAACATAAAGCGGATAGCAAAAAGAGCGAAGGCTAGGCGGTGGCGCCGTTAGAGGGGTTGGCGCAGCAACCGCTGCCAGGCCGCGGTTGGTCAGAACGGCTGGCAGACGAGTTTCGGCAGCCGTATATGGCGTTTTTGGCGCAGTTTTTAGCCGCGGAGGAAGCGGCGGGTAAGAACATTTACCCACCGGCGCGCCAGATATTTAACGCGCTGAACAGTACGCCGTTGGAACAGGTGAAAGTGGTTATTCTGGGGCAGGATCCCTACCACGGGCCTTGCCAGGCCCACGGTTTGAGCTTTTCGGTGTTGCCTGGTACCCGTACGCCGCCATCGCTGGTTAATATGTTTAAGGAAATTCGCAGTGACCTTGGCATACAGCCGTCAGCGCACGGGTGTCTGCAGGCCTGGGCTGACCAAGGCGTGTTGCTGTTAAACAGCGTCTTAACCGTCGAGCAGGGCCGTGCTGGTGCGCACCAAGGTATGGGCTGGGAAGAATTTACTAATTCTGTGATTGCAGCGGTCAATGAGCAGGACCAAGGGGTGGTGTTTATGCTTTGGGGCAGTTACGCCCATAAAAAGGGCCGCGGTATTGATCACCAAAAACATTTGGTGCTGAAAGCGCCGCATCCATCACCTCTGAGCGCCTATCGCGGCTTTTTTGGTTGCCAACATTTTTCCAAGGCCAATCGATGGCTGGATGAGAGGGGTCTTGGCGCTATTGACTGGGCGCTGCCCCAGCGCCCCTGCTGTTCCCCGCGTTGACTTTTCCTGCTTTCGTTACTGCAGCATTGCCATGGCGGCCGCCATCTGGGCGTCCAGGTTCTCATCGTCACTGCCTGCAGGATCAAGCCCAAGCCGTTCGAACGCGCTAATGGTGGTCCAGTCCATCTGAGCCCAGGGGTGATCGGTTCCGGCAACTCTCTGCAGATTGGCTATCATCACCAGATCGCTGTAATCGGCCTTGGCAGGGCTGCGGTCGAACTGGTTATAAAGTAACGGAACATCCTGCAGGTCGGCGGGAAAATCCCAGCGCTTGAGGATAGTGGCACCAATCTGCGGGTGCAGTTCAGTGATGATTTCATCCAGCACAATACCGCTGATTTTGATGTCATTGTCTTCAATATAGCGCAGTATCGGCAGCATACCAATCAAGTGCACCATGCCCGCCAAGGTAGCCTGTTCGGGCCTAAGACGCGTGTAATTCTGGGTCAGAACGTGACAAATGCCAGCGACCTCTATGCTGGCCTGCCATGTCGCGCGCATGCGTTTGTCGATCATGTCCGAGGTGGCCTGAAACATTTGCTCCATGGCCAGACCCATGGCCAGGCTGCTGGTGTAAGTCATGCCCAGACGGTTAACCGCCATACTGAGGTTCTCGATTGGGCGATTACCGCGGAACAATGGGCTATTACAAACGCGAATAAGACGCGCAGACAACGCTGTATCGTTGCTGATCACCTTGACCAGGTCTGTGATTGCCGAGTCCTCAGACTGTGCGATATCACGAACTTTAAGCGCAGCCTCGGGCAGTGTGGGCAGCACCAGCTTGTCGCGGTTGATGGCGGTAATCAGGTCGTTTTTGATCGTTTCAGCGATGTTCGACATAGGGTGATCGCGTCCGGTTAAGCGGTGAAGCACGGGCCTTTGGCCCGATGGGTATTCACATCGTGGCCGAGTTTACAGCAAATTCGGGGATGCTTGCTTGTCACGTTATGTATCTGCCACATTTTGTGGTTGTTCACGTTCCGGCACGGCGTACGTCAGCGGGCACAGTTGCAGGCTGGCGCCGCCGCTATCGGCTAGTATCAGCGGGCCGTTTGCGGCGTTATGGCGAATGACCGCCAGTAAATGATACTGCTGCGGCCCGGTCTGCAAGATATTGACCACTTCGCCCACGTTGCGTTCGCCATTGCTGATAGCGTCGCCGACGGTCGGTTCTGCATCGGCGGTAACGGCCAGCCGGTAAAGGCTTTTTTTCAGCTGCCCGAGAAAGTGCATGCGCGCAATAATTTCCTGGCCGGTGTAGCAGCCTTTTTTGAAGTGGACGCCTCCCAAATGTTGCCAGTTCAGCATCTGTGGAACGTAGGCGCCAACGGTTGCGCTGGTCAGCCATGGTACCCCGGCGGCAATTTGTCCGGCTTGCCAAGTAGCCAGGCTGCATTGATTGTTGGTTTCTAGTGCATCGGGTAAGGCGCCATCTGTTGACCAGAGCTCATAGCGTGTGGGGCCTTCGATGGAGGGCTCCAGCAAAATCAGATGGCCGTACCCAGTGAACAGGGTGTCTCCGGGTTGCCGCAGATCGTTGACGAGCGCGGCCTGTTCACCAGCCACCGCCTGCGCCAGTTCACTGCCAAAGATGCCGATGATTTTGCTGGCAGCAAGGCGAGTCATGGTGGTACCGCGAAACAGCATCAAATATTTGCGCAGCTCGGCCTCAGTGGCATCCGCCAGTTCGCGGCTAAAGTCCATCAGAATGTCGCCATCGTGGCGCACCATACGCACCAGGGCGTATGCCCGGCCTTTGCGATTACTGGCGGCTGCATGCAGGGACTTACCCGCGGTGATTTCGCTCACGTTCTGGCTGAACTGGCCTTGCAAAAACTTCTCGGTGCCAGCCCCGCTGACTGTCAGCATGAGCCGGTCACTCAGCTCTGCCCAGTTGTTTTCTGGCAGTGCTTGTTCTGCTATCCCATTCGCAATGGAGGGTGCAATTGGGCTGTCAACTAACGGGTAGGTGGTGGTGTCACTCATTACAAGCTCCGAAAAACAAATGCAAATGGGGTTAAACGGTGGTGGGTATAGGTTTTTGCCCAAGCCTTAGCCACAGGCGCAAACGGCGCGCATCGTCTGAAGGCAGGTTGCCATGGCAGCCGCTGAGCAGCAATACTGTTGTGTAATAGCGGTTGCTGTGGACTTGGCGCAATTGCAGAACGCTGAAGCGGGCGCCAATGCGGCTGCCAGGGCCCGGATTGACGGCGACCGCCGCGTTGTCGTGGTGTAAGGCCCACAGTTGGCCGTCATGAAGGCGCAATCCAACCACGCAGTGTTGCCCCAGCAGCAAGCCGTGGCTGCGAACAGCATGAGACGCACCAACAGCGGCCAGAGGAATCATCGCCAATAACCACACCTGGCCATCAGCGGACAGCAAACTCACAAAACCCGCTAGCACCAGCCAGGGTAGGGCGGCGAAAGCACCCACCAGTCCGGCTGGACACAGTCTGATGTCAATCCGGCTGGACACGTTTTAGAATCACTTCAACGATGCGCTGCAGGTCCGGGTCGTCAGACTTGTTGCGTTGCATGAACCACTCGAACATGTCGCTGTCTTCACAGGTCAGCAGTTTTTCGTAGCAGGCTTGGTCATTTGGGTTCAAATCACAGTAGGCCTGCTCCAGAAACGGCACTAGGAGATTGTCCAGTTCCAGCATACCGCGGCGGCTGTGCCACCATAAGCGCTTGAACTCGGGGGAGTTTGAGGTGATTGGGGCTTCAGACATATCGTATCCTGTCAGTTTTGGGTTTGGTGCTACTTGGTGTCACTCCTATGGAGTGTCAGGGTTCCGAAGTGCGGTATGTTGTTGGTACCAATAGGGTGTCACGGGCTTCCGCCTGCAGTCCCGGATAATCCAGGGTGTAGTGAAGGCCACGGCTTTCATGCCGTTGCAGCGCGGAACAGATAATAAGGTCTGCCACGGTAACCAGATTGCGCAACTCCAGCAAATCGTTGGATACCCGATAATTGCTGTAAAAATCACCGATTTCCCGAGACAGCAAATCGACCCGGTGCTTGGCCCGCTGCAAGCGCTTCGTGGTGCGAACTATGCCGACATAGTCCCACATAAAGTGGCGAAGTTCGTCCCAGTTGTGGGAAATAACGACGTCTTCATCAGAATCGCGAACCTGGCTTTCATCCCACTCCGGAACATCTGGCACGGCCGGTATGTCTGCTTCTCGGCGGGTAATGTCTTCCGCTGCAGCGCGGCCATACACCAGGCATTCTAGCAGAGAGTTGCTGGCCATGCGGTTGGCACCGTGCAGGCCGGTGAAAGCGGCTTCGCCGACCACGTAAAGCTGGTTGATGTCGGTTCTGGCGCGTTGGTCACTCATGATGCCACCGCAGGTGTAATGAGCAGCTGGCACCACTGGAATTGGCTCGCAGGTGATATCAATGCCATAGGTCAGGCAGGTTTCGTAAATGGTCGGAAAGTGATGTTTTATAAAATCTGCCGGCTTGTGGCTGATGTCCAGATACAAATGGTCTGCGCCCAGGCGTTTCATCTCGTGATCGATCGCGCGGGCAACAATGTCTCTGGGTGCCAGTTCCGCACGACTGTCGAAACGGTCCATAAAGCGGCTGCCGTCCGGCAACTTCAAATGCCCACCTTCGCCGCGCAGAGCTTCGCTGATTAAAAACGATTTGGCGAGCGGGTGGTACAGGCAGGTCGGGTGAAACTGGTTGAATTCCATATTGGCGACGCGGCAGCCCGCACGCCATGCCATAGCAATGCCGTCACCAGAAGCACCGTCTGGATTGGTGGTGTAGCGGTAGGCCTTGGAGGCCCCTCCAGTGGCAATGACCGTAAAGCGGGCACGGATCAATTCGACGTGATTGTCGTCGAGATTCAGCACGTAAGCGCCCACGCAGCGATTGCCAGGCAGCGATAGTTTGCGGTTGGTGATCAGATCCACCGCGACCCGGCCAGACATCAGTGTAATATTGGCTCGTGCTTTGGCTTGAGCCACCAAAGTAGAAGATACCGCCTGCCCAGTAGCATCTGCAGCGTGGATAATGCGGCGATGGCTGTGGCCACCCTCGCGTGTCAGGTGAAAAGCGGCGTTGTTATCGCGAGTGAAGTCCACACCGGAATCAACCAGCCAGTCAATGCTGGCCTTGCTGTGCTCTACAGTAAAGCTCACGGCGTCTTTATGGCACAGGCCTGCTCCGGCGTTCAGGGTGTCTTGAATGTGGTTTTCAACGGAGTCTTCCCCGTCAAGAACCGCTGCAATTCCGCCTTGGGCCCAAAGCGTGGCGCCGCTGCTGATGGCGGCCTTGCTAAGGACGCAGACGTGTAAATGGGGTGGCAAATTCAGAGCCACCGTCAAACCGGCAGCGCCACTGCCGATCACCAGTACATCGAACTCGAAGGATTGTGGCATTGGGTTAGTATCACAGGCCATAATGTGGATGGGTATTGAACTAAACTTTGTGCTCGCTGTCCATTTGCCAGAATCGGGAAGTCGTTTTAAGCGATCATTTTTCCCGAAAACTCCAAAAATGGACGCCGGGCAGCAATATGATGCATTCCATTCTTAAACAGGCCAGAACTCAGGCCACCGAACCAGTGAGTGCCGGCAAACCGTCCATGACGTCCAGTATCGATCAGACAGCCCCCGAACCGGGCGACAGCCAGACCGATTTACAGTTGGTGCGCAAGGTACGCAATGGCGACCGCTCTGCATTTGATCTACTGGTGCTGAAATACCAGTCGCGAGTAGCCTCTATCATTAGTCGTTATGTATTCGATAGCCACGAAGTGATGGATCTTACCCAAGAAACTTTCGTTAAAGCCTTTCGCGCTATAGACCGTTTTCGGGGCGACAGCGCATTTTACACCTGGCTTTACCGCATAGCGGTTAATACAGCCAAAAACTATCTGGAAGCTCGCAGTCGGCGCCCTCAAAGCAGTGCGGATTCGGCGGAGGCAGAAAACTACGACGATGGTCAACGCCTGCGAGATATTGCCTCGCCAGAGAAGCTGCTGCAGCGCGACCAGTTGCAGCGGGCCTTGAATAGAGCCATAGACGCACTGCCGGAAGAACTGCGTTCGGCGTTCTTGCTACGAGAATATGATGGCCTGAGTTACGAAGACATTGCCCGCATACTGGAATGCCCGATTGGCACAGTGCGTTCCCGTATTTTTCGGGCCCGGGATGCGGTAGACCGCCATCTGGGCCCCTTGCTCAACCATTCTGCAAGCAATTGAGGTTGCGTCCCATGGATGATCGTCTCAGAGAAACCCTGTCGGCCATGATGGACGACGAAGCAGACGAACTCGCTGTGCGGCGTTTGCTGTCGTTTTCCGACCAGGATGAAGTGCGCGGTCAGTGGCAGCGCTGGCAACAGATTCACGATCTGATGCATGGCTCGGGCACTGCAGCAGACCCAGTATCGCCGGCCGCAGATGTGAGTGCCGGTGTTTGGCAGCGCCTTGACGGCGAGGTACCTGCGTCAAAACGCAATGCGACAGAGTTAATAAGTCGTCAGCGTTGGCACTGGCCCGCGGTGGCCATGATTGCGATGGCGTTGGTGGTGGGTTTTGGCGCGGGTTCGGGCTGGCAAAGCGCCGCTGATCCAGAGCTGATTGCGGCACAGACCTTAGTGGAACCAAGCTCGGCTGCAACGGTCAGCGAAGTATCGCTGCAGAGCCTCGATGACAGGCAGCGGCAGCAAATTCACCGTTATCTGCTGGAACACGCCCAACATAACAGTGTGGGTGCCGGTCGGGGATCAGTGGGCTATGCGCGTCTGGTCAGCGTTGATGCAGGGGGTTATTAAACCGTGAACGGGCAGGCAGGCAAAGTATGGTTGCGTTTTTTCCTGGCCCTTGCGGTTATGGGTTTGTGGATGCCGGCGGCGACACGGGCGACCGAGGCGCAGCCTCAAACGGCGAATAGCGCAGAAGCGGTCCAGTGGTTGCAGCGCTTGGGTCCGGCGATGAACATGACCTCATACCGAGGTGTTTTTGTGTATGGCCGCGGTCAGCAGGTGCACTCCATGCAAGTGGCCCATCGCTACAACGGCAGTATGGTTGAGGAAAGACTTGTTATTCAGGACGGCGGCAGCGGCGAAATTGTACGTCGTGACATGGAGGTTGTTTGCGTGTTGCCAGCCCGAGATACCGTTACATTAGATTCTATTATTCCCTCTGGCCCACTGGCTGATTCGTTTAGCGATCAGCTATTGCCTGCAACGCTCTGGTACCAGGCGCAAATGCTGGGAGAGGGCCGCGTAGCAGGCTACGCCGTGGTAAAAATTGCCTTGAACGCTAACGATCCTTACCGCTATAGCTATCGCTTGTGGCTGGAAAAAGACACCGGTTTGCTGGTAAAAAGCCAAACCCGTAACGCTGACGACCAGATCCTCGAGCATTTCCAGTTCACCAGCCTCGATATTACCGATGATATTGCCGATAGCGAGCTGCAGATAGCGACGGCTAATAAGCATCAGACCAGTACTTTTAGCCTTGAATCTGGCAGTCCGGCGACCGAGCTGGTGACTCGTCTGCAAGGTTGGTCGCTGGATTGGCTGCCCGCGGGTTTTGAGCCTGCGGCGACGCCGCGATCGGATAAACGCCAGGTGATCGCCTTCAGTGATGGTTTGGCGGCTTTTTCGGTGTTTGTTGAAGACATTGCCAGCCTCGATATGCCGACAGGTGCATCGCGTATTGGTGCTACCACGGTGTATTTGCGGCCGGTGCAGTCTGACGGTCGCCAAGTGTTGATTTCGGTGGTCGGCGAAGTGCCCCCGATTACCGCCCGCAAAGTGGCAGAGTCGGTGCGTTTTGACGGCGCTACGGTTGATAGCTCTAGCGGCGATAGTGCTAATGTCGATAACGGTACTTCAAGCCTGATCGAGCGTCAGGGCGCGAGCCGATGATCACCGAAAGCGGTCGGGTGGTCGCGGTATCTGGCAACACCGTATGGGTGCAAACCATTCGCCAGAGTGCGTGCCAGAGTTGCTCCGCCCGCAGTGGCTGTGGTCAGCGTGTGCTG
The DNA here is from genome assembly GCF_001043175.1 of Marinobacter psychrophilus. Taxonomy (NCBI): domain Bacteria; kingdom Pseudomonadati; phylum Pseudomonadota; class Gammaproteobacteria; order Pseudomonadales; family Marinobacteraceae; genus Marinobacter; species Marinobacter psychrophilus. The sequence goes on along the minus strand of NZ_CP011494.1, from coordinate 2,794,774 downwards.
GCAGCCGCCAGTGGTGGTCGGGCCAATCAGGTGCAAGTTTTGAACACTCTGCACGCAGGTGTGGGCGACGATGTAACTCTGGGTATTGCGGAACAGGCGTTATTGCAGGCGTCGCTATTGGTGTATGCGTTACCGCTGCTGTTAATGGTCGTCGCGAGCATAGCGGCAAACCAGCTGGTGCCGGGCAGCGACGGCGTTGCTATTCTGGCCGCTGGCCTTGGCCTGGGTGCCGGCTTTTTCATAGCAAGGCGCTGGCAGCGCCATATGCCTGGCGATTATCAGCCACACTTAATGAAGGTTAATAAGCACGCCCCTGCCCAAGCGTTATAATTTCTTCCAGCGCTCGTATATTGAAATCGCGGGCTTCGCCCTCACTCATTACCTTGCTATCACTGTTCGCTGGCTGTTTAGGTCAGCATAGAACTTATTACGGGAGTTGCTCGATGCCAAAAACACCTCCGGTTGTGGCCGCCAGACAGTCCACCAACCTTGTGACTTCGATGTGGGCGGCGCTGCTGGCCACTGTTCTGATGATACTTCTGGTATGGAGCCAAGCCGCCCAAGCCCGTGGTCTGCCTGATTTTACCGAGTTGGTGGAAGACAATGCCGGAGCGGTAGTGAATATCAGCACTACTTCGGCAGCGCCGGAGAGTACAAGCCGGCTCCAGAATCTGCCTTTTGATGAACGCCAGTTGGAGCAGATGCCAGAATTTTTTCAGGATTTTTTTCGGGGTCCTGGCTCGGGTAATTCCCAAGGTGGTCGCGCTCAGCCGCGCCAGTCTATGGGCTCTGGTTTTATCGTGTCCCGCGATGGCTACGTGCTGACTAACAATCACGTAGTGGAGGGCGCTGACGAAATTATTGTGCGCTTGAATGACCGCCGTGAGCTGCCGGCACGCCTGATTGGCACGGATCCGCGCTCTGATATGGCCGTGTTGAAAATTGAAACCGGTGACGATCTGCCTGTGGTTCAGGTGGGCAAGTCGAAAGATTTAAAAGTGGGCGAGTGGGTTTTTGCCATCGGATCACCCTTCGGTTTTGACTATACCGTCACCGCCGGCATCGTCAGCGCTCTTGGCCGCTCCTTGCCTAGCGAAAATTACGTGCCGTTCATTCAGACCGATGTTGCTATTAATCCCGGTAATTCCGGTGGGCCGTTGTTCAACATGGACGGCGATGTGATTGGCATCAATTCCCAGATTTATACTCGTTCCGGTGGTTTTATGGGGGTGTCTTTCGCCATTCCCATCGATGACGCCATGAGCGTATTCCGTCAGATTCGCGACAATGGCAGTGTATCCCGCGGTTGGTTGGGCGTGCTCATTCAAGAAGTAAACCGTGATCTGGCCGAGAGTTTTGGCTTAAAGCGTCCGCGCGGCGCGCTGGTTGCCGAAGTGCTTGGCGGTTCACCAGCAGAGGCTGCTGGCTTGCAGTCCGGTGATATTGTACTGGCTTATGACGGTGAAGAATTGCAGCTGTCATCTGAGCTGCCGCCGATGGTCGGGCGCACGCCGATTGGTGAGTTAGCGCGGCTGACGGTGTTGCGTGGGGGAAATGAAATGTCTATTGATGTGAAAATTGGTCAGCTGCCAGATGAACGTGGCGCCCAGACGCAGAGTCCCGCAACCCCCGCCGACAGTTCTTTGTCGTTGTTTGGTCTGAGCGTTGAGCCGCTGCCGGCGAGCATGACCGACGCTCAGGGCATCAGTGTCGGCGTATTAGTGGCTGATGTTCAGGGTGGCCCTGCTTTCGACGCAGGCATACGCCCCAATGACGTGATCACAGAAATCGATCGCAAAGCGGTGACGTCGGTGGCGGACTTCCGCAACATCGCCGGCAATCTGGCTGCCGATCGCGCCGTGCCAGTGCGCATAGTGCGCCAGGGTCGTGCGCTCTATTTGGTCATGAAACCTTAATGCCTCTTCAAACCCGGTCGCCGACAGCAATGGCAATGGCGGCCGGTAAACTGTAAAATCTTTCCGCTGCTGCATGTGGCAGCGGCCCTTCCCGGGCTCAATCCTGTGTCTTATACGAGTATTAATTGTCTGTGACTGAACTGAGCCGAATCCGTAACTTTTCTATTATTGCCCACATTGACCATGGCAAATCCACACTCGCAGACCGGTTTATCCAGACCTGCGGTGGCCTGACCTCCAGAGAAATGGCGGAGCAGGTACTCGACTCCATGGACATTGAGCGTGAACGGGGTATTACTATTAAAGCGCAGTGCGTGACCCTGAATTACACCGCTCGTGACGGCCAGGTTTACAAACTCAACTTTATTGATACGCCAGGACACGTAGACTTTTCCTACGAAGTGTCACGTTCACTCTATGCTTGCGAAGGCGCGCTGCTGGTGGTGGATGCCGGGCAGGGCGTTGAAGCTCAGTCGGTGGCCAACTGCTATACCGCTATTGAACAGGGTCTGGAAGTGGTGCCAGTGCTGAACAAGATGGACTTGCCGCAGGCAGAACCGGAGCGGGTGGCGGCCGAGATCGAAGACATCATCGGCATAGATGCCAGCAGCGCTGTGCGCTGCTCGGCAAAAAGTGGCATGGGTGTGGAAGATGTGCTCGAAGATCTGATCCAGAAAATTCCACCGCCAACCGGTGATCGTTCGGCGCCGCTACAAGCCTTGATTATCGACTCCTGGTTTGACAATTATCTGGGCGTTGTGTCGCTGGTGCGAGTGACTCAGGGCGTACTCAGAAAGGGCGAAAAAATTGTTATCAAGTCGACGGGCAAGGCCTGGAATGCAGACAAAGTGGGTATTTTTAAGCCAAAGCCCTACGACACCAATATTTTGGAAGCGGGTGATGTAGGTTTTGTGGTCGCTGGTATCAAAGCCATTCACGGTGCGCCGGTAGGCGATACCATCGTGCATCACAAGTTTGCCGACGAGACCCCCAGACTGCCCGGCTTTAAAAAAATTCAGCCGCAGGTATACGCCGGTCTATTTCCGGTCAGTTCCGACGATTACAACGATTTCCGTGATGCTCTGGATAAGTTGACGCTGAATGACGCGTCCTTATTTTTCGAGCCGGAAAGCTCTGATGCTTTGGGCTTTGGTTTCCGCTGTGGTTTCCTCGGCATGCTGCACATGGAAATTATTCAGGAGCGGCTGGAGCGTGAGTACGATATTGATCTGGTCACCACTGCGCCCACGGTTATTTATGAAGTGCTCACTAAACGAGGTGAGACACTATCGGTAGACAGCCCTTCAAAGTTGCCGGATATTGGCTCAATTGAGGAAATGCGTGAGCCCATTGTGCAAGCCAACATTTTGGTGCCGCAAGAGCATTTGGGAAATGTAATTGCCCTGTGCGAGCAAAAACGCGGCGTACAAAAAAGTATGCACTTTACTACCAGGCAGGTGCAGCTCTCCTACGAACTGCCCATGGCGGAAGTGGTTCTCGACTTTTTCGACCGGCTAAAATCTGTCAGCCGAGGCTTCGCTTCACTGGATTACCACTTCATTCGGTTTCAGGCCGCTAATCTCGTGCGTCTGGACGTGCTGATCAACGGTGAGCGAGTGGATGCTCTGGCTTTGATTGTTCACCGTGAATTGGCGAATCACAAGGGCCGTCAACTGGTGGAAAAAATGAAAGAGCTGATTCCGCGGCAGATGTTTGATATTGCCATTCAGGCGGCTATTGGCAACCAAGTCGTGTCGCGAGTGACGGTGAAAGCCTTGCGTAAGAACGTGACCGCCAAATGTTACGGCGGCGATGTCAGTCGCAAAAAGAAACTGCTGCAAAAGCAGAAAGACGGTAAAAAACGCATGAAGCAAGTGGGTAATGTGGAAGTGCCCCAAGACGCGTTTCTAGCGGTATTGAAAATCGACAACTAGAAAATCGAAAAAAATGGGCGTCTGATAAACGGGCACCTGATAAACAGGCATCTTATAAGTAGGCATCTGAATGGATATCGATTTTCCGCTGATTTTGGTCATCCTGACCTTTGCAACGGGTTTGGTCTGGCTCGCCGACAAACTATTTTTACGCCCGCGCCGCGCCGTTAAAGCCAGTGCCGTAGCCCCGGAGAAAGACTCTGCCATAACAGAGCCTTATCTCGTCGAACTGAGCCGTTCGTTTTTTCCGGTATTGGCCATTGTGTTGGTTCTGCGTTCGTTTCTGGTAGAGCCATTCCAGATTCCCTCCGGCTCTATGTTGCCTACCCTGGAGGTGGGCGATTTCATTTTGGTTAACAAGTTTGCTTATGGCCTTCGGCTGCCGGTTCTGGGCTCAAAAGTGGTCAGCATCGACGATCCAGGCCGCGGTGATGTCATGGTATTTCGCTACCCTGAAGACCGTAAAACCAACTACATAAAACGAGTGGTTGGGTTGCCCGGTGACCAGATTCGCTACCGTGATAAAACTTTGTTCATAAACGGTGAAAAAGTGGAATCGCGATTTGTGGCGCGTCTGCCGCCCAATGAATACAGGCGCGAGCAGCTAGGTGGGGTGGAACATGATATCTTTCTGACCAAGGGCCGCCTGGGTACCGGCGGTGAAGGCGAATGGCAAGTACCCGAAGGCTACTATTTTGTAATGGGTGACAACCGTGACAACAGTAATGACAGCCGCTACTGGGGCACGGTTCCAGACGACCTTGTTGTCGGCAAGGCCTTTGCTATCTGGATGCACTGGGAATCGCTGGCCAGCTTGCCATCGTTTCGTCGGGTGGGGGGCATAGAATAATGGGCAACCTAATGAGGATGCAGGGGATGACCAACAATGGGTCAAATATAAACACGCAGCGCGGCGCATCCGGTTTGGTCATGCTGGTCATGGTTCTGTTTTTTGGCAGCCTGCTGACCCTGTTGCTGAAACTTGGACCAGCGTACGCAGATGATTACACCATTCAGGAAGCACTCGAAGGCTTGGACGGTACCAAAGGATTGTCAGCAATGGGGCCGGCCGAAGTGCGTTCACTGATTAATAAGCGCTTGAGTGTGAACAACGTTCGCACCCTTAGCGCCGAGAGTATTACCGTTGACAAAGACGGTGACCGGGTGCTGATTGCGGTGGACTATGAAGTGCGCTCGCCGGTCATTAGTAACATAGATGCCGTGATGCACTTCAAGCACGTTTATGACATGAGTGGCCAATGAGCGTTCAGCCCGACCTTGAGCCCTTACAGCGCCGTATCGGTTATCAGTTCAAATCCCAGGAACGTTTGCTGCTGGCTCTGACCCACCGCAGTTTTGGTAATCAGAACAATGAACGCCTTGAGTTTCTGGGTGACTCCATTGTAAACATGGTGATTGCCGAGCATTTGTTCAAACGCTTCCCCAAAGCCCGTGAAGGGCAGCTAAGCCGTTTGCGGGCGCGCATGGTCAAGGGCGTAACTCTGGCGGAAATTGGGCGGGAGTTTGATTTAGGCTCTTATCTACGTTTGGGTTCAGGTGAGCTCAAAAGCGGCGGCTATCGCCGTGAATCTATACTGGCGGATGCGGTAGAGGCCGTCATCGGCGCTATCTATCTGGACAGTGATTTTGTTACCTGTCAAGCTCAAATATTACGTTGGTTTGATTTGCGCCTGCAGAATCTGGACTTGCAGGATACTCAGAAAGATCCGAAAACCCGCCTGCAGGAATATCTTCAGTCGCGCCAGTTTCCGCTGCCGATTTATGACGTTCAGGCGGTTGACGGTGAAGCCCACAATCAGACATTTCACATATCCTGCGCGCTGTCCTCATTAGGGCGCAAAACCACAGGTAGCGGCAACAGTCGCCGCATAGCCGAACAGCAAGCCGCCCGTAATGCCCTGAAAGAACTGGGTGTGGAGAACGACTGATGACGGATACAACCCGCCCGCAAGACCCCGACAGCCGTTGTGGCTTTGTGGCTATCGTAGGGCGCCCCAATGTGGGCAAGTCTACCCTGATGAATCACATACTGGGCCAGAAGCTCAGTATTACCTCGCGCAAGCCGCAAACCACCCGTCACCAGGTTTTGGGTATAAAAACCATTGGCCCGGTGCAGGCTGTGTATGTCGATACACCGGGTATGCATGAAGAAGAACCACGGGCGATAAACCGATACATGAACAAGGCTGCTACCTCGGCCTTGAAAGGTGTCGACGTGGTGGTATTTGTGCTTGACCAGCTGGCCTGGACCACCGCCGATGAACTAGTGTTGGAGAAACTTTCTAGCTTGAAATGCCCGGTGATTCTGGCGATCAACAAGGTCGACAAGATTGAAAAGCGGGAAACCCTGCTGCCACATTTGGACATGCTGTCGCGCAAGCGCGATTTCGCCGAAATGATTCCCGTCTCGGCGCTGCGCCAGACGAATCTGCTACCGCTTGAAGAGTGTGTGGGCCGCTTCCTGCCGCAGAGTGTGCACTTTTACCCGGACGACCAGATTACCGACCGCAGCGAGCGCTTTATGGCCTCGGAAATGGTGCGTGAAAAAATCACCCGCCAGCTAGGTGCAGAGTTGCCATATTCGGTGGCGGTGGAAATTGAAGAGTTCAAACATGATGGTAAAACCTTGCACGTGTCGGCCGTGATACTGGTGGAGCGTGAAGGTCAGAAGAAAATCATCATTGGGGACAAGGGCGACCGCCTGCGCAGCATTGGCCAGGATGCCCGGATCGATATGGAACGCATGTTCGACAACAAAGTTATGCTGCGGCTTTGGGTGAAGGTCAAACGCGGCTGGGCCGACAGCGAACGGGCTTTAAAAAGCCTTGGCATGAACGACTTCTGAGTCTGCCATGAGGGCTAAGGTGCTTGTTGTATGAGGGGCAAGGTCATTCAGGAACCGGGCTATGTGATTCATCGCCGGCCTTGGCGTGAAACCAGCTTGCAGGTAGATGTTTTTACCTTGAATTATGGCCGTGTTGATTTGATTGCTCGCGGCGCCAGCACCAGCAAAGGTCCGCTTAAAGCCCAGTTGCAACCTTTCCAGCCGCTATTACTGGATTGGGTCGGTCGCGGGGACCTGAAAACCCTAACTCAAGCAGACGTTCGCCAAGCGCCGGTTCTAGGGCAATCGCAAGCATTGTTCAGCGGTTTTTATCTGAATGAATTGCTTCAGCGTATTCTGCCCGCAGCGGACCCTTATCCGTTGTTATTTGCTGCTTATCTTGATGCCATGGCTGAGCTGGCTGCTGCTGCTGAACTGGAACCCGTGCTGCGGCGTTTCGAACGCAGTCTGGCGCTGGCCCTGGGGTACGATTTTGCCTGGGACTTGGCCACCGATAGCGGTGCGCAGGTCCAATCGGGAAGGTTTTACGGATATCATCCGCAGCAGGGCATTATTGAGCGCCCGGGTGCCGATGTGCGGGTAAAAAAACTTTGCGGCGATGCGCTACTTGCGCTTGCGGCCAATGATTACAGTAACATTGAAGCGCGCCGCAGCGCCAAGCGGGTGATGCGTGCGCTGGTAGACTATTTATTACAGGGGCGACCGTTGCACAGCCGCCAACTTTTTATCCAGCCAAGGGCAGTAAAATGAACTCCAGAGTATTGCTTGGTGTGAATATTGATCACGTGGCCACGTTGCGTCAGGTCCGCGGCACCCGGTATCCCGATCCGGTTCAGGCGGCATTGCTGGCGGAAGAAGCCGGCGCCGACGGCATAACCATTCACCCGCGGGAAGATCGCCGTCACATTCAAGACCGTGACGTGCTGCTGTTACGCGATACCTTGCAGACCAAAATGAACCTTGAAATGGCGGTTACCGACGCCATGCTGGATTTTGCCGAACAAATCCGCCCGGCCTGTGTGTGCCTGGTGCCCGAAAAGCGCGAAGAATTGACCACCGAGGGTGGTTTGGACGTTGATGGCCAGGAAAGCCGCATCGCCAGAGCCTGCGAACGCCTTGCGGCCATAGGTGCGGAAGTATCCCTGTTTATCGACCCGAATAAAACTCAGATTGATGCCGCCGTGCGCTGTGGCGCGCCGGTGATTGAATTGCACACCGGCGAGTACGCCGATGCCAGCGGTGCATCTGCGGACGCGGCTTTCAAAGTATTGGTGGAAGCGGTCACCTACGCTCGCAAGAAGGGTTTGATAGTTAACGCAGGTCACGGTCTGAATTATCACAACACCGAGCGGGTAGCAGCGATTGCAGGGATAAATGAGTTGAATATCGGCCACGCTATTATCGCCCGAGCGGTCTTCACTGGTTTGAAAGAAGCAGTGCGGGACATGAAAACACTGATTGATCACGCTTGCCAGCGTTAGGAGTGCGTCGGCTTTAAAAATGCAAATGGCTGCTGTGTTGTCTGAAAAGTAACTGCCAATGGGTGTTGTCGCCCCAGTCCAAAAGCCGCTTTAATGCTTTTAACAGCTGATCGGTCAGGGTATCAATATCGCTGTCAGCCGTTTTCAACGCGGTCTCCAGTTGATTGGCAGCGGCTCGAACTTCCGGTACGCCGCAGTAGCGGGCGCCACCGTGTAGTTTGTGCACGCACTCCAGCAGTTCCAGTCTGTTGCCACCGCGCCAATGATGCTCAATGGTCTCAACGGTGGGTGTTATCTGTTCCAGCAGCATGCTGAACAATTCTTCGGCCAGGTCTGGTTTGCCGGCTGCCAAACGCAGGCTTTCCTCAATACTGATGATTTCCCTAGTCATGCTTCGACTCGACGGTCGCAGTGCTCTGCGACTATCGCGCATTTCGTTAGCTCGACCGCCGTCTTCGGCGTCGTCGTAACATATCAATCCTGTGTGCTGCTGAACGGCGTCCAGCAGTTGGCGGCTGCTGACCGGCTTGGTCATGTAGCCGTCGAATCCCTGTCGAGCCAATCGGCCTCGCTCGTCACTCATAGCGTGCGCGGTCAGTGCAATAATGGCGGCACGCTGGCAGCCGGCGGTTTCCAGCTGCCTTAGCCTTTGGGTGGTAGCCACGCCGTCCATACCTGGCATCTGCAGGTCCATAAATACCAAATCGAATTGACGGCAGCGGGCCTTTGTCAATGCTTCAAAGCCACTTGCGGCGCCTACCGTGTTTACGCCCGCATCCTGTAGCAGGGTCAGTACCAGTTTAAGGTTGGCTTTATTGTCGTCTACTGCCAGAACCCAGGGGTTGAGGCTTTCTCTGTCGGGTTCCGGCTGTGGTGTTGCCAGACCGTAACCGCGATCAGCCGTGTGGTCGTTAGCGTTGATGCCGTGCACCAGTAACGTCAGTTCATTGTAGAGCTCCGCGCGCAAGACGGGTTTGGTTAGGTGGCTGCTAACATTGGCTACCAGGGGTGTGTCGTGGCTCTCCATGGTTGGCGTGAGCAACAGAGTGCGACAATCGCGGTCAACCTCAATACTGTGTACCAGACTGCGATATCGGTTGGAATTGAGTAGATGGCGATTAATACCAATCAGCGCGACGGCAAAGCCGGTCTGTTCTTGTTGCGTCTGTTCGATGCGCTCTTGCATGGCGCCAGGAGAGCTAACCCGCTCTACGGTAACGCCCCAGTTCCGCAACAGGTGCTCCATCGCCAGGCCAGTAGTTTTTTGTTGCTCCAGGTAAATTATGCGTTCACCGCGCAGGCCGTTACGGGGGCTGTCGCTATCGTTTTGGCTGGCCCGCGTGCTGGTCAGGGTGAACCAGAATGTAGAGCCTTTTCCCAGCTCGCTTTCCAGGCCGATCTTGCCGCCCATTTCTTCTGTCAGGCGTTTGGATATAGCCAGCCCGAGCCCGGTACCACCATATTGCCGTGCGGTTGATGCGTCGGCCTGGCTAAACGCATCGAACAATGATCGCTGTTGTGCACGTGACAGTCCCATACCTGTATCCGCTACGCTGATACGCAGGGTAACGGAGCCATTACTGGCGTCCTCTTCTTCTAGGCTGGCACGCAGGACGACTTCGCCGGTGTGGGTAAACTTGATGGCGTTGTTGAGCAAATTGGTAATAATCTGTTTCAACCTTAATGGGTCGCCCATCAGGTTGTTGGGCACATCGTTGTAAACCAGAGTCACCAGGTCCAGGTTTTTGTCGTGCGCTGTCGGCGCAAGCATCACCATGACTTCTTCCACAATGTCCCGCAGCTGGAACGGTACTCGGTCAAACGTTAGCTTGCCGGCTTCGATTTTGGAAAAGTCGAGAATGTCGTTGATGATGCTCAGCAGAACTTCCGATGACTTGCGAATGGTGTTCAGGTGATCTCTTTGCTGGCGGGCCAGAGAGCCTTTTAACAGCAGTTCGGTGAATCCGATGATACCGTTGAGTGGAGTCCGGATTTCGTGGGACATATTGGCCAGAAATTCCGATTTTATGCGGCTCGCTTCGAGCGCTTCCTTACGCGCAAAATCCAGTTCAATATTTTGGACTTCAATAGTTTCCAGCGTTCCCCTCAGGTCTTCGGTGGCCTGGTCCACATTTTGCTGCATGTCAGCCTGGGCCATGCTCAAGGCAGCTGCCATGGCGTTCAGGCCAGACTCAAGCTGTTCAAACTCGGGTCCAGCTTGAGTACAAACCCGGGTTTCCAATTTGCCTTCTTTAAGCTCGGCAACGGCTTTATTAAGCTTATAAACAGGACTGGTGAAAGCCCGGCTCAGGCGCAGCGACACCAGCATGCTGAACACCACACCGGAAAGGACTAACAGCAGGGAAATCAGCAACGCTTTGTAGGTTTCTTTTTCGGTGCGGATATGGGACATTTCCACCGCTACCCAGCCTAGAGTTTGTTGGGCACTGGGCACCTCAGCCTTGCCGCTGAGCAAATTCTCTATCATCAGGCCCTGCAGGGTAACCGACGTAATGAAAAGAGTGCTCTGCGGGTACGGCAGCTGCTGCGCGACCTGATCCTGCAGTTGCTCGCCGATATCGTGTTTATGGGTGTCGGGGCCGGTGTGCAAAATACGTTCGCCGGCGCTGTCGAAAAAGCTGATGGAGCGTACATCTTGCTCTTGCAGCAACGCGTTGGAAAGGCTGGCTAATAAGTGCTGGTTGGCCGTAAACAGGCCGTATTCTGAGCCCGCCGCGAGTTGCCGCGACAAGGCTTCGCCGCGGTCCCGAAGCAGGCTTTCAATCTGGTCAACCCAACTTGAACTGAAAAACAGGCCCAGTAATAAAGTGGTAGCCAGTGTGGGTCCCAGTGTGGCCATCAGTACCTTGTTGCGAATGCCCCAGTGACGAATACTCCGGTTGGCAAAACCCCAGCGCCCCATAAACAATCCCTGAAAATGGCATTTTGCCCGCTGACTACGGGCATAAGTCTGTTGGTTCGGTATTTGCGCCCGACGGGTGTTGTTGCCGGCAGCAGGTAACCTAATTCGTAGCGATAGCGCCAGGCTCTTGCGATAGCAATAAGCTGTATTGGGCTGGAGTCGCTATAAAGCGTATGATTTAACACTAAAAGTGTACCACAGGGACTCATTATGTACTTTCCAACCATTGAAGATTATGTTGGTAAAACCCCCCTGGTTCGCCTGCAGCGCCTGCCAGGCGATACCAGTAATGTCATCCTTGCCAAACTGGAAGGTAATAATCCGGCTGGATCGGTCAAAGATCGACCCGCGATCAGCATGATCCAACAAGCCGAAATCCGCGGCGACATCAAGCCCGGTGATACTCTGATTGAAGCTACCAGCGGTAATACCGGTATTGCCTTGGCTATGGCGGCGGCGATAAAGGGTTACCGCATGGTGTTGATTATGCCCTCCAATATGAGCGAAGAGAGGCGCGCGTCCATGCGCGCTTATGGCGCTGAAATTATTGCTGTGAGCAAGGAAGACGGTATGGAAGGCGCCCGCGATCTGGCCGAACGCATGCAGGCCGGCGGCAAAGGCAAGGTTTTGGATCAGTTTGCCAATGCTGACAACCCACTGGCGCACTACCGCACCACCGGCCCTGAAATCTGGCAGCAGACCAATGGCCGGGTAACCCACTTCGTGGCCTCGATGGGCACCACGGGTACGATTATGGGCGTGTCCCGTTATTTGAAGGAACGCAACCCTGACGTCCGCATTGTTGGTCTACAACCCAGTGATGGCGCGGCCATACCGGGTATTCGGCGTTGGCCAGAAGCCTACATGCCTAAAATTTTTGATGCCAAGGCGGTTGATCAGGTAATGGATATTGGTCAGGTCGAGGCAGAAACCATGATGCGTGCGCTGGCCGAAAAAGAAGGTATTTTTTGCGGCGTATCGTCTGGCGGTTCCATCGCTGCGGCGCTGCGACTTTCCCAAACGCTTGAAAACGCCGTCATCGTGGGCATTATCTGTGACCGTGGTGACCGCTACCTGTCTACCGGCGTATTTCCTGGCGCTTGAGTCTGATTAAAAAAGAGAAGAATTGATGAGTAGAAGACGCAGAAAAGTGTTGCCCCAGGAGCCTGTGCGCTGCGAGGTCGAAAAGCTCGGCCATGATGGCCGTGGTATTGCCCGTAACGAGGGTAAGGTCCAATTTGTCAGTGGCGCGCTGCCAGGCGAAACAGTGTTGGCGAAGATGGTTGGCAGTCGCAGCAAATTTGACGAATTGCGTACCCTTGAGGTACTCAACGCGGCTCCCGACCGCCAGGTTCCGCCCTGCGACTTTGCCGCCGTGTGCGGTGGCTGCAGCCTGCAGCACATGAGTGCAGAAGCGCAGATTGCGTTCAAGGAAAACACTCTGAAAGAGCACTTTACCCATTTTGGTGGTACCGAGCCCGAACAGTGGGTTAAACCACTGCGCGCTGACACCTTGGGTTACCGCCGCAAAGCGCGGCTGGGTGTGCGTTTCGTAACAGCACGTGACTCAGTGCTGGTTGGCTTCCGCGAAAAGAGTAGTAATTTCCTGACGGATATTGACCGCTGCCTGGTGCTGGACCCACGTATTGGTGAACGCATTATGCCGCTGCGCGAATTGCTGCACGGCATGGATGCTTTTGACCGCATTCCCCAGGTAGAGGTTGCCTGCGGTGATGATGTGGCCGTGATGGTGTTCCGTAATATGGAGGACTTGAGCGACGGTGACCGCAGCAAGCTGATTGTGTTTGGTCAAAACCACGATCTGCACATCTATTTGCAACCTAAAGGCCCGGACACGGTTCACCGTATTTGGCCGAAATCTGCCGGTCGCCAGGATGAACGTTTAAGTTACAGCTTGCCGGAATTTGATTTGACCCTGGCGTTTCACCCAATGGATTTCACCCAGGTGAATGCCAGCATCAACCAGGTAATGGTTAAGCGCGCCATCGACTGGCTGGATGTGCAGCCCGGTGAGCGAGTCTTGGATCTTTTTTGCGGCTTGGGTAATTTTACCCTGCCGCTGGCTCGCAGTGGTGGCCAGGTGGTCGGTGTTGAAGGCGACGACGCCATGGTTGAGCGCGGCCGCGAGAACGCCGCGCTGAACGGCCTGGATAATGTGACTTTTTTTGGTGCCGACTTGCACGGCGATTTTACTGGCCAGAGCTGGGCCAAAGAGGGTTTCGACAAAATCCTGATTGACCCGCCGCGCTCCGGCGCCGAAGACATTTGCCAGTACTTAACCGCCTTTAACGCTAGCCGTATTGTGTATGTGTCTTGCAACCCGGCCACCTTGGCGCGAGATGCGGGCGTTATGGTGCGTAACGGCTACCGCTTGGTGCAAGCGGGTGTCATGGATATGTTCCCGCATACTACTCATGTGGAATCCATCGCGCTTTTTGAACGTGATTCTGGTTAAACGCGATTCCGGCTAATCTGGAAAAGAGTCGACATGGTAAAAGTTCGCGAAGATTACGCCGTAACCGGCAGCGGTGAAGTAGACATTGCTCACTGCGTGCGCCAGCTGGCTGAGCAGACCCGACTTGAGGATGACAGTCTGCTGCGCCAAGCTTGCGAAAGATCCGCGGCGATAGACCTTCAGGCCTATCGGGAAGACCGACAATGGACCCCTGGCGCCAGCAGTTTCCGTACCGGCATTGAAATGGCTCGAGTGCTGGCAGAACTGCACCTGGATCAGGCCAGTCTGACGGCTGCTGTGCTGTATCGCGCTGTACGCGAAGAACGGGTAACGCTGGAAGCTGTGCGTAAAGAGTTTGGCGACGAAGTGGCTGGCCTGATCAAAGGCGTGCTGCAAATGGCGGCGATTTCGTCTATCCATCACCCCCTGAAAGGCAACGTTTTGGGCCAGAGCGAAGGTCAGCTCGACAACGTGCGTAAAATGCTTGTGACCATGGTTGACGACGTGCGGGTTGCGCTGATCAAACTCGCTGAACGCACCTGCGCCATTCGCGAAGTGAAAGACGCACTGCCGGAAAAGCGCATGCGGGTTGCGCGGGAAGTATTTGATATATACGCCCCGTTGGCGCACCGGCTGGGCATTGGCTACATCAAATGGGAGCTGGAAGACCTGTCTTTCCGCTACCTGCACGAAACCGCTTACAAGAAGATTGCCAATCTGTTGGATGAAAAGCGCCTGAATCGGGAAAGCTACATCAAACGGGCCGTGGCTGCGCTGGAGTCAGAGCTGGGCAGCACCGGCATCAAAGGCGATGTGTCGGGCCGCGTTAAACACATCTATAGCATCTGGCGCAAAATGCGCAGAAAAAGCATTGATTTCAGCCAGGTGTACGACGTGCGCGCGGTGCGTATTCTGGTGCCGGAGGTGCGCGACTGTTACGCCGTGTTGGGCATAGTCCACAGCCTTTGGCGCCATATTCCTAACGAATTTGACGACTACATCGCTAACGCTAAAGAAAATGGTTACCAGTCTCTGCACACCGCGGTCATCGGCCCGGAAGGCAAGGTGATGGAAGTGCAGATTCGCACCCATGACATGCACGAAGAAGCCGAACTGGGTGTTTGCGCCCATTGGCTTTATAAAGGTACTGACACAAAAAACAAATCCACCGGTTACGATGCCAAAATAAACTGGCTGCGCCAGGTGCTGGAGTGGCAAGAGGAGCTGGGCGATCAGTCCGGCTTGGCGGAGCACCTGAAATCCGAGGTGACATCAGATCGGGTTTACGTGTTTACGCCTGAGGGTCACGTGGTTGATCTGCCTCAGGGTTCCACCGCCGTAGACTTTGCTTACCGGGTACATACAGAAGTTGGTCACGCTTGCCGAGGCGCGCGCATCAACGGGCGTATTGTGCCCTTGATCTACCCGCTGAAAACTGGCGACCAGGTGTTCATACTGACGTCTAAAAGTGCGACGCCCAGCCGCGACTGGCTCAACCCCAACCTGGGTTACATTCGGAGTTCGCGCTCCCGCGCCAAGGTCATTAGTTGGTTTAAACAGCAAGACCGCGGTCGCAATATCAGTGATGGCCGCACCATTCTTGACGACGAATTCAAGCGTTTGTCATTGCACGACTGCAATCTGGAACTGCTCGCCAAGAAAGTGAACTACCACAGCGCTGAAGACATGTGTGCAGCCATTGGCGCGGGCGACCTGCGCCCGGCCCAAGTGGCCAATTTGGCCCAGCAAATGCTGGAGCCAAAACATGAACAGCCCGAACTGAAGCTGCGCAAGCAAAGCAAAGCCTACGATACCGAATCTGACATTCGCATTGTGGGTGTGGGGCAGCTGAAAACCCAGGTGGCTAAATGCTGTAAGCCCCTACCGGGGGATGATATTGGCGGCTACATCACCGTTGGCCGTGGTGTGACCGTCCACCAGCAGGACTGCAACACCTATATGGGTCTGGTGGAAACAGAGCCACACCGCATTATCGAGGTCAGCTGGGGCGGGCGCCAAGCCTCGGTATACCCGGTGGATATCAGCGTTGACGCTTATGACCGTTCGGGCCTTTTGCGCGATATCACCCAAGTGCTGTCGGCATCACGCTGCGATGTGCTGGCGTTACACACCCAGAGCAATCGTGACGACAACACGGCCAACCTGACGGTCACTGTAGAAATCTCCGACTTGGAACAACTGGCCAAACTGCTGTCCCAGATTCGCAACCTACCCAACGTCATTGAGGCTAAGAGAAAACGCTGATGAGCTATTCGCTGGACGACTTGAAAACCCTGATGGTTCGCCTACGCGATCCAGACACCGGTTGCCCTTGGGATGCCCGCCAGACGTTTGCGTCCATCGTGCCCCACACCTTGGAAGAAGCCTACGAAGTGGCTGACGCCATCGAACGCGAGGATTATCCCAACCTGGAAGACGAGCTGGGTGACCTGCTGTTTCAGGTCATTTTTTACAGCCAGATCGGGCAGGAATCGCAGCATTTCGATTTTGACTCGGTGGTGGACAATCTGGTGTGTAAACTGATCCGTCGCCACCCCCATGTGTTCCCTGAAGGCACGCTGGTGAGCCGGATTGACCCACACAATCGTCCAGACGAAGACTGGATCAAACAGAGCTGGGAACGCATCAAGGCAGAAGAACGGTCGCTAAAGCCTGCGCCTTATAGCGCCGAACCTACGGGGCGTCTGGACGCTATTGCCCGGACTCTACCGGCCATGGCGCGGGCTGAAAAGCTGCAAAATCGGGCTGCTCGCCACGGCTTTGACTGGCCCGATATTGCCCCAGTGTTCGACAAACTGCACGAAGAGATTGATGAGCTGAAAGAAGCCTGGCAGGCCGCCTATGACGGCAGCGGCGAACGCGACGCCCTGGAAGACGAGCTGGGTGATGTGATGTTCGTGTGCGTGAATCTGGCGCGCTTTATGAAGGTGAACCCGGAGCAGGCTTTGAAACGCACCAATCATAAATTTGAAGCGCGTTTTCGCGCTATCGAAGCCGAGCTTTTGGCTCAGGGCCGTGATATAGACAGCGAAACCCTAGAGGCGCTGGACGCCATCTGGCAGTCAGTGAAAGGTGTAGAGCGTCAGCGCTGACACGGTCAAGCCGCATAGACTTCGGCAGTGGTTCCTTAGTATCTTAATGAGGAACAAGTCTGATACTGCCCTAAATAGGACAAAAGGATGCCAATGTGACTGAATTACATCCGGATTTGCGGGAAAACGTGAGGATGCTGGGAGAGCTGTTAGGTCAGAGTATACGCCAGCATCCCGGGCAGCAGTGCTTTGACACAATTGAACAAGTGCGAGCTGCTGCCAAAGCAGACCGGCTCCAGGAAAGTGGCTCGGGCCAACGCCTGGTGAATTTGTTGGGCCAACTGGGCGACGATGAAATCCTGCCGGTGACTCGGGCTTTTAACCAATTTCTGAACCTGGCCAACCTGGCCGAGCAATATCATGGCATCCGTCGCAATCGCGGTCACAGCGCTGATCTGATGGTGGAATCATTCTCCGAAGTGTTTCAGCGTCTGTTAGCTGGCGGCATAAGCGCTGACGAACTGCACCGTCAGGTGGTCAATTTGCGGGTGGAGTTTGTGCTGACAGCTCACCCAACAGAAGTGACCCGCCGCACACTGATTATGAAGTACGACGACATGTCCGACTGCCTGGAGCAGCTGGACCACCAGGATCTGATGCCCAGCGAGCGCGACGGAATCGTGCGCCGTTTGACCCGGCTGATTGCCGAGGCCTGGCACACCGATGAAATTCGTTACGATCGCCCCACTGCGGTAGACGAAGCCAAATGGGGCTTTGCGGTGATCGAAAACAGCCTGTGGACAGCGTTACCAAGATTCCTCGAAAGTCTGGATACTGCTCTGGTGGAAGCCACCGGTAAAGGCCTGCCGCTGCAAGCCACTCCGGTGCGGGTAGCGTCCTGGATGGGCGGTGACCGTGACGGCAACCCTAACGTCACCCACCAGGTTACGCGCAAGGTGTTTTTGCTGGGCCGCTGGATGGCTGCAGATCTGTATATGAAAGACATCACAGCGCTGCGCGCCGAACTGTCTATGTGGCAGGCCAGCGATGAGCTGCGGGCAAGGGTAGGCGATACCCGTGAGCCTTATCGCCAAATTCTGGGCGAGCTACGCGACCAGCTTAGCCGCACCCGTGACTGGGCGGAAGCCAGTATTAGTGGTGCTGACGCCGACAGCAACGGCATATTGTTCGCCAACAGTGAGTTCACTGAACCCTTGGAGCTGTGCTACCGCTCACTGGTTGAATGTGGTCTTGAGTACATTGCCAATGGACCGCTGCTGGACACTATTCGCCGCGCCCATACCTTTGGTTTGCCGCTGAGCCGTCTCGATATTCGTCAGGAAGCGGCCCGCCACGCTGAGGCTGTGGCCGAAATTGTGGGTTATCTGGGGCTTGGGGACTATCAAGCCTGGTCAGAAGTAGAACGTCAGGCGTTTCTGGTGCGCGAGCTTAAAGGCCGTCGCCCGCTGATTCCGCGTAACTGGCAGCCCAGTGAAGCAGTGCAGGAAGTGTTGGCTACCTGCAAGGTAGTGGCCGAGCAAACGCCGCAGGCGTTGGGCTCTTATGTGATTTCCATGGCCAGTAAGCCGTCCGATGTGCTGAGCGTTATTCTGCTGCTGCGCGAGGCGGGCATGCAGTATCCAATGGCGGTTGTACCGCTATTTGAAACATTGAATGACCTGAGTGGCGCGCCGCAAAGCATGACCGAGCTTTATCAGATTGACTGGTATCGCGAATACTGTGACGGCAAGCAGGAAGTCATGATCGGCTATTCCGATTCGTCAAAAGATGCTGGCCAGATGATGGCTGCATGGGCCCAGTACCAAGCCCAGGAAGCGCTGACAAAAGTGGCTGCAGAATACGATATGCGCTTGACCTTGTTCCACGGCCGTGGCGGTACGGTTGGTCGTGGAGGCGGCCCGGCTAACCGGGCGATCCTTTCGCAGCCGCCGGGATCGGTCAACGGCAGCTTTCGCATTACCGAGCAGGGCGAGATGATTCGCTTCAAATTCGGCATGCCGGATCTTGCCGTGCAAAGTCTGACGCTTTACACCACTGCGGTCATCGAGGCCACACTGGCGCCGCCGCCCCAGCCCAAAGACGGTTGGCGAGAAACCATGAACTGGTTGACTGAGCGCTCGTTAAAGGCTTATCGCGACGTGGTGCGGGACGACCCGCAATTTGTGCTTTATTTCCGACAGGTTACCCCGGAGCAGGCGCTGGGCAAGCTGGCCTTGGGCAGTCGCCCGGCGCGGCGCAAAGCCGGTGGTGGCGTTGAAAGCCTAAGAGCCATACCCTGGATATTTGCCTGGACTCAAATGCGGCTGATGCTGCCGGCTTGGCTGGGCAGCGACGTCGCTCTGGAAGCCGCCGCCGAAGATCAGCGTATAGACCAGTTGCGGGAAATGATGGCGGGTTGGCCGTTCTTCCGCACCTACATCGATATGCTGGAGATGGTTTTGGCAAAGGCCGACCTGCGCATCGCCAGCTATTACGAGCAGACCTTGGTGGACGACCCGGCGTTGCGGGCCCTGGGTGAAAATCTGCGCCAGCGCTTGAGCCGCTGCATTCATCGGGTGCTGGAATTGAAACAACAAGACCACCTGCTGGCAGACGAGCCAGTATTTGCTCATTCTATGAATGTGCGTAATCCGTATACCGATCCATTGCATTATCTGCAGGCAGAACTGCTGCGGCGTGAGCGCCAAAGTGAGGGCAAAGGCGGCGATGATGGCGACCGTAACGGGAAAGTGCCGGAATTGGTTGAGAGGGCTCTAAAGGTCACCATGGCAGGGATCTCAGCGGGTATGCGCAACACCGGTTAAGATGTCGAAAATACCTCCGCCATTTTTGTAACGCACATCGCTGGAGTTGAATTTTGCAATCTGCAACGCGAATTGAACTGTTTCTGGCTCGCAAGGCAATTGCGTTCCAGACGCAGGGCTTGCTGTCGGCGGCCACCTTGGAAGCGGCCGTCAGTGCCGCCGGTCAGTCGCTGTCGATGGTCATTACTGGCACGGTGCTGATTGACAGCAAGGGTGCACTAATGATCACCCACCGCCTGAATGGCGAGGTAGATCTAGCCGCGGTATACCGGCTGACGGGGCGTCAGATGCAGGTGCTGACTGAACGCCAGGTTGTCCGTCTGTTTGACGACTGCGATTCGGGTTTTCTGCCGCCGCTGGGGGCAGCTTACGATTTGCCTATGCTAGCAGACAGCCAGATGGACGACTTGCCCCAGGCGATCTTCACCAGTGGCTCCAATGGCCGGCTTTTGGTGCTAGAGGGGCGCGGCCTGCGTTTGGCTTTGGCTGGAGCCCGCAAAGGGCCGCTGGTTAAAGAGTTGGCGCTTGATGTCAGCACAAACCAGCTAACGCTGGATCAGATTGCTGCCAGGCTGCAAAAGCTGTATCGACTGCCGCCGATGCCGGCTTTGGCTTTTCGGATCCTGGAACTGACGGCCAAACCAGAGGCGACTGCAAAACAGTTGGCCGAAGTGATTGAGCTAGATCCAAGCATGACTGCGCAACTGCTGCGTTACGCCCGCTCGGCGCTGTTCGGCTATCGCGGCCAGATCAATTCGGTGCAGGATGCGGTTGCACGCGTGTTGGGATTTGAGCGGGTCGCCCATGTGGCTATGGGTATTGCCGCAGTAAAATCTTTTGATGTGCCCCGTGAGGGGCCGCTAGGGGTTGACCAATTTTGGCGCCATTCCTTGTATTGCGCTTTTCTGAGCGCCAGCCTGGCCCGTCGCTGCGGCGCCGAATCCGGTATGGCCTATATGTGTGGGCTTTTGCATAATTTTGGGCTGCTTCTTATCGGGCATTTGTTTCCGGCAGAGTACGCTCGCCTCAGCGAGTTGCGTGACGCCGAACCAGACGCCAGTATGCAACAATTGGAGCAGGAGATATTCGGCGGAGCTGATCAAGCCATGATGGCTGTGGGCCACGGCACCATTGGTGGTGTTCTGCATCGGCTGTGGAATTTGCCGGGACCGGTCATAAAGGCGGCAGCCATGCACCAGTGCGGCGAATACAGCGGCGAGCATCAACTTTATGTGAATGCAGTGATACTGGCAAACGCCCTTCTTAAAGACATCGGTATTGGTGATGAATTTGTCCCCGACGATACCGTCGCTCTGGCCGCTAAGCTGGGCTTGGAACAGAGCGATCTGGACCAGGCCCGGCGGGAAATTGCCGATGTGGCCGATGATCTCGACGCGGTGGCGGCGGCGCTAAGTTAACAGCGCGGACCACGGTTGACTGTTCCTGACTCATCTTTATTTTTCTTTATCGCTTTTCTTCCCATCTATCAACGCTCTTCTCATGACGACAGGGCCAAGGCGGATTTTATTTCGGTATTCCACTGTATACAAACGGGCATGATACTGAGGTCGGCTTTCGCTTGCCGGCTCGACTTCGTATAATGCGCCACCCTCAACCCTTAACTTGGGTAAAAAAAGTCGAGAGGCTGCGGCAAAAGCACCTGTTTTTGCCATAGCTTTTTCAAATTATTCATCATTTCAGGAGCATAAACTATGCGCATCATCATGTTGGGCGCCCCGGGCGCTGGGAAGGGTACACAAGCTCAGTTCATGACAGAGAGGTTTGATATTCCTCAGATCTCAACTGGCGACATGTTGCGCGCCGCGGTTAAGGCCGAGTCGGATCTGGGAAGTAAGGTCAAGGAAGTAATGGCCTCGGGTGGTTTGGTGTCAGACGACATCATCATTGCTTTGATTGACGAGCGTATCCAGAAAGCAGATTGCAAAAACGGCTTTCTGCTCGACGGTTTTCCGCGCACCATTCCTCAGGCTGAAGCGCTGAAAAACCAGGGCATCGCTATCGATTACGTGGTTGAGATCACCGTGGCCGATGAGGAAATTGTCAGCCGCCTGTCAGGCCGGCGCGTGCACGAAAGCAGTGGCCGCATCTATCACGTCAAATACGATGCACCAAAAGTGGAAGACAAAGACAACGAAACCGGCGAAGCGTTGATTCAGCGTGAGGACGATAGTGAAGAAACTGTGCGCAAACGCCTGGGTATTTATCATCAGCAAACGGCTCCACTTATCGGTTACTACCGGGATTGGGTTGCCAAAGATGCGAACGGCGCGCCACGTTATGTTCAAGTTGAAGGCGTTGGCAGTCTGGACGATATTCGCGCCCAGATCAGCGCCAAGCTGACGTAAGTCAATGAAATTACTGGCACTAGACACTTCGGGCGCAGGCTGTTCGGCGGCTCTTTGGCTGGGCAGTGCAGAGGAGGGTTTAGCCCATGAGCGTTTTGAAATTGCGCCACGGGGCCATACTCGCTTGCTGATGCCTATGGTTCGAAGCCTGCTGAAGGAACACGGGCTGCAGCCTGCTGACCTTGATGCAGTCGCTTTCGCCTGCGGGCCGGGTTCGTTTACCGGGTTGCGTATTGCCACCGGCGTAGTGCAAGGCCTGGCATGGGGCCTGAATATACCGGCAATACCGGTGTCATCATTGGCGGCCGTTGCTTTGGATGCTCTGACCCAGGCAAATGCGGCTCAAGGCCAGCGCGTGGCGGTGGCCTTTGACGCACGTATGGGCGAAGTTTACTGGGGCTGTTATCAGTTGCTTGATGGCGCACCGGTATTGCTTGGAAAAGAGCGGGTTTGCGCACCAGTCGCGCTGGCAATGCCCGCAGCAGAAAGCTCTGCCGGCGACGTTGGAGGTGCTCATGCCAGGGCTGATAACGCCGATTGGCTTGGTGCGGGTTCCGGTTGGGCGTTGAGCGAACAGATGCCTGTGGCTGTGACCTCTGCGCTGACGGCCTTGCCCAGTGTTGATTTGGTGCCAAGAGCTGCGTGCGTTGCCCGCCTGGCTGCTAAACAGTTTGCCCTGGGTGCCGGTGTTTCGGCAGAGCAGGCCCAGCCTGTGTACCTGCGCGACGAAGTAACCTGGCAAAAACTGCCTGGCCGCGAATAATGCAGGATTCTCTGGCCGTAGCCTGTTCTGCTCTAGGCGACAAGCATCTTGCAATGGAGTTGGCAACGGAGCTAGGTGTATCTATGGTGGCCACCACAGATCCACGCCGCGTGACGAGTGTTCCCTTGCTGCTGACCCTTAATGAGCAGGGGCTGGCCCTGCAGTTAACGGGGAAGGGCGCGCCGGGCCCCGTCCGAGCCGAATTCGTTAGCGGCAAAATAGGCTTTCGTCGCGAACACGGCGGTGGCACCGGGCAACTGGTGGCGCGGGCGGTGGGTTTGCATAAAACCCGCACCCCTTTGCACGTGCTGGATGCCACTGCAGGCCTGGGCCAAGACGCTTTTATTCTGGCAGGCCTAGGCTGCAGGTTGACTCTGTTTGAACGTCACCCCGTTATTCACGCCCTGCTGCAAGACGGTTTGGCCCGCGCGGCACTCAACGTTGAGTGCGCGCCGGTAGTTGCGCGCATGGACCTGCGTGGCGGCAGTAGTCTGGATTTTTTAAGGCAGGCCGAATCCGGCGAGCCGGAACATGCGTTGGCGGATGTCATTTATCTGGACCCAATGTTTCCCCACCAAGACAAAACCGCTCTGGTAAAAAAGGAAATGCAGGTGTTCCGCCACCTCGTCGGGCAAGATGAAGACACGCCACAGTTGCTTAAGCTAGCGCTAAACGCCGCGCGCTACCGTGTGGTGGTCAAACGCCCGCGCAAAGCGCCGGCTATAGATGGCGCCACACCCACCACCCGGGTAGAAGGCAAGAGCAGTCGTTACGATATTTACAGTTTACGAGCTCTACCCTGAATCTCTGCTTTTAAATCCCCATGCGGGTAACGTTTTCAATGGCCTGCTGTTTTTCTACGCTGAGCACCAGTCGCGCATCTTTGGCGACTTTGTCCAGACTGTCGTCGTAATAAATGACCCCGTGTTCGTCAGTGCTAATGACGTCGTTGCTCTGCAATGCGGCAATAAAGTGGCGAAACAGGTTTTTGTCAAAAAACTCTGGGGCATTCAGACCAAACAGAATGGACATACGCTCAGCTAGAAGAGTGCTTTGCTCCTCCAGTGCCTCTGTGGTGATTTTACCTGAGCCGTAGCGGCGTAATATACCCACCACAATGTGATAGCGCTCTAGCGTCTGGATGATAAACCGCGACAGTAAGCGGAGCCGCACCATGGCATCCGTGCCGTCAACCGGTCGTGCAATCCGCCCATCCTCTTGCATTAGCAACAGCCCTTGGGCGATCAGAACGTCCAGCCAGCGGTTTATGATATGGGTGACCTGCTCATCGCCTTGGTACTTCAGGAACAGCTCGCTCTGCAAATAGGGATAGGCGATGCTGGCCAGAAACACGATGTTTTTCCGCGCCAGTGAGTGGCGATTTTCGAACAGGCAGGCAATCAGTGAAGGCAGGGCAAACAGGTGCTGAATGTTGTTGCGATAATAGGTCATCAGAATCGCGTTACTGCCTTGCAGAACGATAATGTCCCCCAGCTTTTGCGGCTGACGGCCTACCAGTCCCATGGCTTCGGAATACGCCAGCCAGTCGCTGCCGCTGCCATCGGGCAGGGTAACCGTGTCGGCGTAAGGGCAAGCTCGCAGAAGGTCTGCGCACTGGTCCATCAAGCGAACCAGCTGGGTTTCACCCATGGCCGGGCGTTCGTTGCCCAGCAGCACGGTCGCGGTCATGCCAATGGGATTGACCGCGACCGCCGCATTGATGTTCTGCGCGACGCGCGCAGACAACACGCTGACGGCCTGGTTTAGCCAGGGCGGCTGGTAATCGGTGCCATAGGATAGTTCGCGCCAGTCGCTCTGAGTGTGGTCCAGCACCTCGGCCAAGGGGATGGCATCGCCGAAATTAAGGGCAACCCGGCCGAAGGAATTATTGAGTTTGCGTACGGTTTTGGCGAGGCCAAAAACGCTCTCTTTCTGTTTTTTCTTGCCCCTTAGCTCGCCCAAATACGAACGGCCTTCCATCACTTTTTCATAGCCTACGTAAACGGGTACAAACACAATAGGCTTCTGGTGATTGCGCAAAAAGCTGCGCACCGTCATCGCCAGCATACCGAGCCGTGGCTGCAGCATGCGGCCGGTGCGACTGCGCCCGCCCTCCACGAAGTATTCCAGGGAGTAGCCGCGGGTCAGCATAACGTGCATGTATTCGTTGAACACGGTGGCGTACAGCGGGTTGTCGCGGAAGCTGCGGCGCATAAAAAAAGCGCCACCGCGGCGCAGTATGGAGCCTACCAGCGGCATGTTCAGGTTGATACCCGCCGCTATGTGCGGTGGTACCAGACCGTTCTGGTAAAGCACATATGACAGCAACAGGTAGTCAATGTGAGAGCGGTGGCAGGGTACGTAGATAACTGCGTTGTCTCGGGCTACATCTCTGACGACTTGAATATTATTCACTGAAACGCCGTTATAAATGCGATTCCACAGCCAGGTTAGTAATACGTCCATCACGCGGACGGTCGCTACCGACATGTTGGCGGCGATTTCGTCGGCGTATTTGTAGGCTTTAAGCTGCGCTTTGTCTTCGGCCATGTTTTTCTGCGCGGCTATGTCACGGACGGCCTGCTTCACGGCCTGTGTGCGCAATAGATCTTCGACCAGTGTGCGGCGGTGCGACAGGTCTGGTCCTAATACGGCTTGGCGAACCCGGCGAAAGTGAGTGCGCAGCAGCCGCGCTAGCTTGCGGCTGGCCAGTTCTTCGCTGTCGCGATATTCCTCCAACAGCGGCTGTAGGCGCAGCGCTTTGTCGAACTGTACGTAAGTGTTGCGGCCGTTCACCAGAATGATTAAAAACTTTTGCAAACGGCCAACCACCGACCAAGTGTCTGATAGCAAAAGTTTGAATAGCGACTTTTCTTTTTCCGGCGAGCGCCCCCAGAACAGTGATACCGGAACAATATGCCAATCTTGATCGGGGTTTCTGATAGCGTGCCGAACCACCGCCTTGAAGTTATCAGTAGCTACCAGTGTTTGGCGCCCGCCTCGAAGAAGCCTGCCCACGCGGTGGTACAGAAAAACAAACCAAGGCACGGCAGCAGACTTCGGCGTTTTCTTGCGGGCATCGTGGGGCAAACCTGCGCGCAGAACTTCTTGCTCTAACACCAGGCGACTGGACAGCGAGCTGTATTGCAATACGTAAAACACTGGCTGTTTCGGGTTCAGGCCAAGGGCCTCGGGTGTGGCACCGGTGACCTGGGTGCGCACCCAAAGAAACAGGATTTTCCGAAAAATGGCGAGAATCAGGCGGCGAATGCCCTGGAAAAATGCCATGGGGGGTGTTGCTCCGTTGAAATTCAGCTGTCGAGTTTACCGGCGCGACGCGCAGCGGCAAAGCGGCCCGTCATTCTGTGCTGACGGTGCGGGCGCTGTCTGTGCTTTGGCCGCAGGCGCTATGATACATTAAAGCCAACATTTTCAGGGCCGGCGCAAACAGCGTGCACCGGTGTTATATCAGAGTCGGGTTGTAATCATGTCTAAAAGAAACGTTCCACCCTATCAAAGCGGTCGCGAGCTCGAAGCAAATTGGGTTGCCGGTTGGTCACTACAGCCGTTGCAAGCGGGTGATTGGGTGTTGCGAGTAAGCGGCGATATCGTGCTGAAACCCGCCAACGGTTGGTTGCAGACGGTGGCCGCCGATGAGGTGGCTGTGCTGTCCGCCAGTGCGGTTTCGTTGGGTCAGTTTCAGAACCGGCCGCTGTTTGTGGTCAATCAGACAGACGGTGCCCTGGCAGGTTTGGAGCCCTTGTTGCTGCGCGACGTGATTTTGCACATCGATGACGCCCCGGTAGCGCTGGTTAGCATCGCGGTGCAGCTAGCGCATTGGTGGCGCGATCAACGGTTCTGCGGACGCTGTGGCGCGGCCACCGTCATTCACGCCCGCGCGCGCGCATGCTGGTGCCAAACGTGTGAAATACCCTGGTATCCGCGGGTTGCGCCCTGCGTGATTGTGGTTATTCGCCGCGGCGAGCGCATGCTGCTTGCGCGTTCGTCTCGCACGCGCAGGCCCATGTACAGCCTGATTGCGGGCTTTGTTGAGCCCGGCGAAAGCCTGGAGCAAGCGGTGGCCCGCGAGGTTGAGGAAGAGACTGGTTTGCAGGTGTCCAATATACGCTATCGGTTGTCACAGCCCTGGCCGTTTCCCCATCAGCTGATGGCTGGGTTTTTTGCTGACTATAAAAGTGGAGAACTGGTTTTGCAGCAGGATGAGTTGGCAGACGCAGGCTGGTTTGTGCCGGATCACACACCGCCAATACCGCCATTAACCACTATTTCCGGGCAGCTTATTCATGATATGGCTGAGGAAATTTTGCTGGACATCGCGGGCAGGGCGAATCGGTGAACGAAGCGTCGCTCCCCAGTGTGCTGGTGTTTGATTCGGGTGTAGGCGGGCTCAGCGTGGCTGCCAGCATTCGACGCCTGTGTCCGCAAGTGCCTCTGGTGTATCTGGCGGACAACGCAGGGTTTCCCTATGGCGACAAACCCGAGGCGGAGGTCACAAGGCGCACCTGCAACCTGGTAACCAGCGCTCTTTCGCAGTTTGATTGCCAGATTGTGGTTTTAGCCTGCAATACTGCCAGTACCGTGGCGTTGCCCGCGTTGCGCCAATGTGTATCAGAGGCGGTTGTGGGTGTTGTACCAGCCATCAAACCGGCAGCGGCGATCAGTGTTAATCGCCGTATCGGAATACTGGCGACGCCGGCCACTGTGGCAAGGCCGTATCTGGATCAGCTGATTGCGGATTACGCAGCTGACTGCCAAGTGTGTCGTATTGGTCACCGAAGCCTGGTGCATTGGGCGGAGGGGCTGGCGCGAGGCGAGTCCGTGCCGCAGTCTCGGCTGGTTGAGATTCTGGCTCCGTTTGAGTTTGCAGGGGTAGACACGGTGGTGCTGGGTTGCACGCATTATCCACTGCTGCTGCCTGCCTTGAAGCAGGCAGCGCCCGGCGTGCGGTTTTGGGTCGACAGTGGTGATGCCATTGCGCGCAGGGTAGAGCAGTTGCTCGCATCAAAGTCGGCGCAACCGCAGGCGCTCACGTCGCGGCTGCAGCCCGGCATATCGCCAAAGCCTTTGCAGCAGACGCTGTTCAGCGCGTCGGCGCCGCCCGGAATAGAACGTTTCATGACCGGTCTGGGCCTCGCTCCCGGTGCTATCGTTAGTTTTTGGGGCCATATTTAAAGTCGACGTAAGCTCGTAATTTGTCGTCTTGTTAGCGTCATTTTTCGCAACTTTGCCACACGTTCACGTTAATTAGTACGTTCGTCTAATTCAACAAAAGGTCATTGGCGTGGTGAACTGTAGCGAAATATAAGTATCCCGATAGCGGGCCGTCAGGTTCGTTCGCTCTGAATTTCGAATCCATAATGACAATAGACCAGGAAAAAGGGGAGCAACATGACTGACAAGCAGGTGTATCCGGTAACCCCGGAAGTGGCAAAACACGCGCTGATTAATAAAGACCAGTACCAGGCGATGTACAAGCAATCCATCGAAAATCCGGATCAGTTCTGGGCCGAACATGGCAAGCGTGTAGACTGGATAAAGCCGTTTACCAAGGTCAAAAACACCACTTACGATTACAATGCGTTGTCCATCAAATGGTTTGAAGATGGCGAACTGAACGCTTCTGTCAACTGCCTGGACCGCCATCTGGAAAGCCGTGGCGACCAAACCGCCATCATTTTTGAAGGCGATGACCCGTCAGACTCCCGCAATGTCAGCTACCGCGAACTGCACGATCAAGTGTGTAAATTTGCCAACGTGTTGAAAAGCCAAGGGGTTAAAAAAGGCGATGTTGTCACCATTTATATGCCGATGATCGTCGAAACCGCGGTGGTTATGTTGGCGTGTACCCGTGTTGGCGCTATCCATTCGGTGGTCTTTGGCGGTTTTTCACCAGAAGCACTTGGCTCCCGGGTGGTTAACGGCAAATCCAATATCGTGATTACCGCCGATGAAGGCCTTCGCGCCGGTCGCAAAATCCCGCTTAAGAAGAACGTTGACGCGGCGCTTAAAAACGACGACCGCCACACGGTAAAAACCGTCATTGTGGTTACTCGTACCGGCGGCGATGTTGCTTGGACAGAAGGCCGCGACCAGCGCTACGAAGACCTGATGACCAATGCATCGGCAGACTGCAAGCCCGAGCCCATGAACGCCGAAGATCCGCTGTTCATGCTTTACACCTCCGGTTCTACCGGCGAGCCCAAGGGTGTGTTACACACCACCGGCGGCTACTTGGTGTACGCCTCCATGACCCACCAATACATTTTTGATTATCACGATGGTGATGTGTACTGGTGCACCGCCGACTTCGGTTGGGTTACTGGACACAGTTATATTCTGTATGGCCCCTTGGTTAACGGCGCCACTACGCTACTGTTTGAAGGGGTGCCCAATTACCCAGATAGCTCGCGCATGGGCCAGGTGGTCGACAAGCACCAGGTGAACATCCTGTACACCGCGCCCACAGCGATTCGAGCACTGATGGCTCAAGGCGAAAGTTGCATGGACGGCACCAATCGCAGCAGCCTGAGAATTTTGGGTTCGGTCGGTGAGCCCATCAACCCTGAAGCCTGGAAGTGGTACCACCGGGTCATTGGCAATGGCGAATGCCCGATTGTCGATACCTGGTGGCAGACCGAAACCGGCGGTATCCTGATCTCCCCTCTGCCGGGCGCTACCGATTTGAAACCGGGCTCTGCGACTGTGCCATTCTTCGGTGTTCAGCCGGCCCTGGTAGACGCAGAAGGCACGTTGCTGGAAGGCGAAGCCGAAGGCAATCTGGTGATTATGGACAGCTGGCCCGGGCAGATGCGCACCATTTATGGCGACCATGAACGTTTCATTCAGACCTACTTCAGCGCTTACAAAGGCATGTACTTTACCGGTGACGGCGCCCGCCGTGACGCCGATGGTGACTACTGGATTACCGGCAGGGTTGACGACGTGCTGAACGTATCTGGCCACCGCCTCGGGACCGCTGAGGTAGAAAGTGCCATGGTGTCCCATCCGAAAGTAGCGGAAGCCGCAGTGGTAGGTTACCCCCACGACATCAAAGGGCAAGGCATTTACGTGTATGTTACGTTGATGCAGGGCGAAGAGCCGACTGACGAGTTGAAAAAAGAGCTGGTACAATGGGTGCGCAAAGAAATCGGCCCTATCGCCTCTCCGGACGTTATTCAGTGGGCAACGGGCTTGCCAAAAACCCGATCAGGCAAGATTATGCGCCGCATTTTGCGTAAAATTGCGGCCAACGAGTACGATCAGTTGGGAGACACGTCTACACTGGCCGACCCAAGCGTCGTCGATGATCTGATCAACAGCCGTCAGTCAAAGTAGCCGTCAGTTAACGTAATCGTTCGGCAAGCGCCGGCACCGTCAAGGATACCGTGGAATGGCACAAACAATTATTGTCGCGGACGATCACCCGCTGTTTCGGGCAGCATTGAAGCAAGCGGTGAACCAGGCAGTACCCGATGCTTTTACCATAGAGGTTGACAGCATCAAGGCGCTGCAAGCGGCAATAGAGGCTCACCCGGATTCCGATCTAGTGCTACTGGATCTGAACATGCCGGGTGCTCACGGCTTCTCTGGGCTGGTGTTCATGCGCGGGCAGTATCCTGGCTTGCCGGTGGTGGTGGTGTCGGGTTCGGAGCAGTTGCAGGTAGTACGCCGTTCAATCGACTATGGAGCGTCTGGATTTATTCCGAAATCGGCGCCGCTGCCCACCATCACCAAGGCCATTCAGGACGTTCTGCAGGGTGATGTATGGTTGCCCGAGGGCGCCGCGGACAAAATCGAACGTATGCATTCAGATGCCACCGATTTTTCCGAGAAACTGGCGTCACTCACACCTCAGCAGTTTCGTGTGTTGGGTATGTTGGCCGAAGGCCTGTTGAATAAGCAGATCGCTTACGATCTAGAGGTGTCTGAAGCCACGATCAAAGCCCACATTACGGCGGTTTTCCGCAAACTGGGTGTGCGTAATCGCACCCAGGCTGTGATTGCCATTCAGCAGATGGAGATTGACCCGTCGGAACAGTCGCTCTCGGGCAGCTAATCCAAAACGGGTAACAAAAAGCCAACGAGCTGTCACAGCCGTCGGCTTTTTTGTTTTTTTGTTTTTGTTCGGCGCCGTATTTTTAGCCTTTGGCGGCGTAGCCCAATCCTTTGTCAACGCGATTGAACACCTCTTTATTCTGGTGCCAGCGATCGAAGTTCTGCAGGAACTGATCCACCAGAGCCCGCCGCCAGCCAATAAAATCGCCGGCCATATGGGCCGTCATGATCACGTTTTCTCGATCCCATAGCGGATGGTCGGCCGGCAGCGGTTCTTCCTCAAACACGTCCAACGCGGCACCGGCAATCTGGCCCTGTTCCAGAGCGGCGACCAGGTCATCGGTCTTAACAATCGGGCCACGACCAATGTTAATCAGGCGTGCTTCCTTGCGCATCGCGGCAAAGGCGACGCTGTCAAAAAGGCCCTCGGTTTGTGGTGTCAGCGGTGCCGCAATGACCACGTAGTCAGCCTTGCCAAGTTGCTCATGGAGCTGGTCGTTGGAGTGTACCGCAATGAAGTCTGCATCTTGCGAGCGGGCGCTGCGGGCGATGCCATGGGGGTTCATGCCAATGGCCTTCGTTAGGCGGGCAATTTGTCGACCGATGGAGCCGGCACCCACCACCAGCACGTGTTTGCCCTCCGCTCTTTCGGTGTCGCGGTGCTGCCAGCGATGCGCTGACTGAAGTCGCAATGACGCCGGGAAATCCTTGGCAAACATGAGAATGGTGCACAACACATACTCGGCAATCGTGCGGTCGAAAATACCGCGGGCGTTGGTGACCATCACCTTGCTGCTCACCAGCGCCGGGAACATCAGCGCATCCACGCCTGCGCTGGTGGCGTGAATCCAACGCAGCTCATCGGCGCAGTGCCAGGCGGCTTCCAGTGCTTCGGTACGAAAATCAGTGACCAACATTACCGAGGTACCGGGCAAGGTATTTTTTAGGGTTCTCTCGTCCCAGGCGTGACGTATTTCTACTCGTGACCGCAAGGCATGTAAGCCCTCGGGTTGTGGATCACCGGGCGCAGTCAGAATGGTAATCACCGGTTTTTTTGTGTGGCCATGAGTGTTTTTTCCCTTGAGCCCTGGGGCTTGAATGGATTAGCGAGCGTGCTTACAGTCTGGACAGCACATGGGCTGGGGTCAACCTGCAGATGCGTGCTTGTAGAGCCTGCGTAACGAGGCTAACCTGCAATTTCAGCGGAACTTTTCCGTCTCACCTCGTCGCAGCTTGTAGGAGTTAATTTATGGTGGCGTCCGCCAACCACGAAAGCAGCCAAGCCAAAAGCAGGACCGTCAAATACCGCAAAACCAAAGCCAGCTGGAACCCTGCTATGCAGGCTGTTCCCATACCCGGCATTCGTCGTATGGTGAATCTGGCGGCCACGATGAAAGACGTGATTCATCTGTCTATTGGGCAGCCTGATTTGCCCACGCCCAAACATATTATTGACGCTTACGTGGATGCTCTTCACGCTGGCCAAACCGGCTATACAATGGATGCGGGCCTGCCGGAACTGGTGACAGCACTGCGCGACTATTATGGCAAACGCTACAACCGCAAGCTTACTCGCGACAACATCCTGGTGACCAATGGCGCCACCGAGGCTATGTACCTGGCCATAGCGGCAACTGCCGCACCGGGGCGTCAGTTCCTAGTGACAGATCCGTCTTTCCTGCTGTACGCGCCGCTGATCCGGATGAACGGTGGCGAGGTAAAATATGTGCCGACCCACGTGGAAAACAACCATCAGTTGGATCCAAACGACGTTATCCGAGCGATTGGGCCGCGCACCTTCGCGCTGATTCTGAACAATCCGAATAACCCCACCGGAGCGGTGTATCCGCGTTCAACGGTAGAAGCTATTCTGGAGGAGTGTGCTTATCGTGGAATTCAGGTGTACGCGGATGAGGTGTATGACCACTTTATTTTTGATGACGACGAATTCGCCAGCGTGCTCAATTGTGCGGTGGATCTAGATAACATCATGTGCATCAGTAGTTTTTCCAAGACGTACAGTATGGCGGGGTTGAGGGTAGGCTGGGTGATTTCCAGTCAGGCGGCCATCAAGTCGCTGCGGCGCTACCACATGTTTACCACGTCAGTGGCGAACA
Organism: Marinobacter psychrophilus; assembly: GCF_001043175.1. Classification (NCBI taxonomy): domain Bacteria; kingdom Pseudomonadati; phylum Pseudomonadota; class Gammaproteobacteria; order Pseudomonadales; family Marinobacteraceae; genus Marinobacter; species Marinobacter psychrophilus. The sequence goes on along the minus strand of NZ_CP011494.1, from coordinate 2,761,978 downwards.
CGCCGGCGCAGTTCGCCGGTGTTGCGGCACTGAATGGCGATCAGCAATGTGTGACCGACATGTTGAATATTTATCGCGAGCGCCGCGACAAAATTGTGGACCTGATTGCGCAAACCCCACATCTGAACGGCTATAAACCGGGCGGTGCGTTTTTTGCGTTTCCAGACTTGCCCCCCCATGTGGATGGAACGGATCTGGCGTTGCGGATGCTGAAAGAAACGGGCGTGTGCGTGGTGCCGGGAGACTCCTTTGGTGAGGGTTGCACCAATGCCCTGCGTTTCAGTTTTTCCACCACCTGCGAGAAACTGGATGCGGCGTTTGATCGGATCATTCCGTGGATGGCCAAGCAGAACTTATGATCAACCTGATAATAGCCAGCCAATAAGGCCAAGCGGGCCTTGCCCGCTTGGCAGCCGTGGGTCAGGATAGTGTCCGATCCCACGGAGGCAACACTGATGATCGGATTTTGAATACCCTACGCTGTTTGAGCATTGTCTTGCTGGCCGTTCTGGCCAGTGGTTGCGCCAGCCTTTCTCCTTATGCAGTTTCCGAAGGTGAGATTGAACGGCACCTGCAAGATGCTGTGCGCGACTACGATCGCAAGCAGTTGCAAAGCGGCTCGCCATTAAGCCTAAGTTTGAATGACGCCGACATTACCCTTGGCCCGGATGGTCGTGATGTGGCCGTAATAGGGTTGAAAGGGCAAGTAGCCCTGACCGTTTTAATGGCAAAACTGCCATTGGATATCTCGTTGAAGCTGGAGGGCGCTCCGGTTTATGACAGCGCTGAAAAGGCGGTGTATCTTCGTCGTTTACAACTATTGGAAAGCAGCGTTGAATCACCATTTTTCCGTGGTGATCTTAAGCCCGTTACCGACACGGTTATGCGGGTAGTGGCGCAAATGCTGGAAACTATGCCGATATATCGCTTAGACGATAGCAGCATGGCTCAGCGTATGCTTGGCATGGTGCCCATGGATATCCGCGTAGCACCAGGCCGGCTTGAATTTGTTATGGCCGACTAGGCGCAGCGGTGTTTACGTTGATGTCAGGCCTTTAACCGTGCACAAACGGCTGCGCCGATTTCAGCGGTTGATCGTCGTTTGCCGCCATGCTGTGCCAAGTCTGCGGCGGTAGCCTCAAACAGAGCAAGGCCTGCCGCGGCCATGATGGGATCTTTATGGGCTAACCAGTCCAGCATGCGCGCAGTGGTAAATAACATCGCTGTGGGGTCCGCAAGGCCCTGGCCGGCAATATCCGGCGCGCTGCCGTGAGTCGGCTCGAACATTGACGGCATGGTCGGGTCCGTGGGATTCAGGTTGCAGGATGGTGCTACCCCCATGCCGCCGGACAGCACCGCGGCCAGATCGGTTAAAATGTCGCCTTGCAGATTACTGGCTACCACGACATCGAACGCCCACGGGCTTTGTACGAACTTCATGCAGGCGGCATCCACCAACTCATGGTGGGTTGCTACATCTGGGTATTCCAGGCTCATGCGTTCAAACACTTCGGTATAAAGGTCACCCCAGTAACGCAAGGCGTTGCGTTTGGTCACCAGGCAAACCTGGCTGTCGCAGACGCGACCATCCAATGTCTGAAATTGGCGTGTCTGATGGTGTTGCTGGCGCCGAATGGCTCGCGCACGGGCTTGTTCGAAGCCGTAACGAATGATGCGCTCGCTGGCAAAATGGGTAAATACTTCAATCTGGGTAGCCACTTCATGGGGCGTACCCTGGCGCAGGCGTCCGCCCTGACTGACGTATTCTCCCTCTGAGTTTTCCCGAATGACCAGCATGTCGATGTCGCGGGCGCGATCGTCCGCCAGATACTGGCGAGCACCGGGCAGCAAGCGCGCGGGGCGCTCGCAAACCCACTGGTCAAAGCCTTTACGGATCTGCAGTAACGGCGCCAGCGACACGCTATCAGACAACAGATAACGATTGTGATCGGTCACCGGGCCAGGGTCGCCCAGAGCGCCCAGCAAAATGGCATCAAAGGCGCCTAGTTGTTCTAGAGCGTCAGCAGGCATGGATTCGCCGTGTTGCTGGTGCCAACGGTGTGAGGGCCAGGGGAATGGGTGCCAGTCCAGATCCAGTTTGAAGCGCTGACGCAATAATGCGAGGCAATTAACAGCTTGATTGACCACTTCCGGGCCAATACCGTCGCCGGGTGTGATAGCGATGTTGGTTGTAGCAGACATTCAAACTCCTTGGCCGGTAAACAAAAAATGCACTACGGTAGCGCAGTTGTGATGAGTGTAGCTGTGATGGCAGCCAATGCCACCGGCTAATTCGATGAGTTATTTACGGTTCAGCAGGTGACGACTATAGTGAGTGTAGGTGCGTGGCACCCAAGGCGAGGGCGCTCGTACTATTTTGAACCGCGTAAACTAACGCAACAGATACTCGTTTGACCAGAGGTGCAAGGTCAAAGCAGTAAAGTTGGCGGCACGCCTGAAGCTGCAAGCGCTGTTAAGCATCAATTTCATGCCCAACGCAGTTTGCCAGCCTGATTAAGCTGGATATGACTCTGTTGCGTGGTATTGAGCGTAATAATAACCAACAAGCAGTAGTTAACGGTACTCTGGTCATGTCGGATCGACCCGGTTGCCGGGTGATAGCCGAAGGTGTGAAAACCATGGAAGAATATCGCTGGCTTCGGCAAAGGGGCATCAGCCTGTTTCAGGGTTACCTGTTCGCCAGACCAGGCTTTGAAGAATTGCCGGAATCTTTTTTTTCCAGAAGATTAATTTGGTCGAACCCGTATTTTTTTATTTCTCCCTTATAAGGCAGGTGCTTGTGTTTTATCGAATTTTGACCGCTATAGGTGGCGCGGTTTTTGTCGCCATTTTGTTCGCTCTGGTTTGGCTATTTTGCCGAATTTTTTTGCAGCGTCAGGGTGTTACCGAACAGTTGCAGGAACGCGCCACTAACCTGGCCACCTGGACATTTTTGGGTATCAGTGTGGGCCTGGTGTTTGCCATTGCGGGCGCTTTTGTATTGGGACCCTGGGCATTTTACCGGGCCCTGCGCGGGTATAATCTGAACGTTGACCCAGGTAAGGCAATTTGGTGGGGATTCGCGATTGTGGTTGCCTCATTGGGCATTACCGCAGCCGGCTTCTTCGGATTTCTGGGACTGGTGGGCGCCTATTGAAGCGGGTCACGTATCAGTTTTTGGCGGAACCACACCAGTGCGGGTTCTTGCTCATAGGCTTTGTGCCAGTATAAATGAACATTCACCGGCGGAAACGGAGCCGGCGTTGGCATAACGGCAAGGTCATGATGGCTGGCCAGTAGCCGCGCGTAAGAAGCCGGCATGGTCAGCAACAGCTCGGTGCTGGCGACCACTCGGCAGGCTGCAAAATAGTGCTGACAGCGCAAACGTATATCCCGCTGCAGTCCCAATCTTGATAACTCGAAATCCTCTACTCCCGAACCTGTGGCCCGTGACGACACCAGTACGTGCTGTGCTTGCAGGTACGCTTCCAAATAGCGCTCAGCCAATAACTCGCCACTGGCTTCGTTCGGCACCATAGTCACCCATGGATGGTCTTTGCGCGCCAGAACCACAAGTGGGTCTTGGTGCAACCATTGGTGGCCGGTGTGTTCGCTCACCGGCAGCAGCACGTCAATCGCAAAATCCAGTTTTCCCGCCGCCAGTTGGCTTTCCATGTCCCGGCGCGCCACTCTTTGGCTAACAATGTCCAGATCTGGATAGGGCGCCAGCTGCGTCATCAGGTGGGGCAAAAATGTCGATTCCAAAATGTCGCGCAGAGCCAGCGAAAACGTCTTACGCTGATGTGTCGGGTCAAAGCTATGGAACTGAGCGACGGCGCTGTGTATTTGGTTCAGCCCTGGCCGCATGGAGTCTATAAATCGGGTGGCCAGCGGCGTAGGTACCATGCGATTGCCCTGGCGGCTGAACAGTGGGTCATTAAACCAAGTCCGCAACCGCGCCAGCGAGTGGCTGAGCGCAGGCTGGGTCAAGTGCAGGGTCTTGGCGGCGCGAGTCAGGCTGCCTTCGCGATAAATAGTGTCAAAAACCTGAAGCAGATTTAGGTCTGGCCGGTTTGCCGCCATGTTTTTCATCCCCGAGATGCGCAGTGATATCAATTTTACTAATGGTAAAGGATAAGAATAATTCAGTCGCGTAATACTTTGCCTGTGCCTACACTGAAACCAGTCGCAAACCGCGAGTGTCAGTAGCGCTCAGTCAGCGTAGGAGGTAAAGCAATGGATTTTTCAATTTCAGCCAAGGGACAGGATTACCTGGAGCGGGTAAAACGCTTCATGGCCGACGAGATTTATCCGGTAGAGGCACAGTACCACCGGGAATTGGCGGCACTGGATAACCGTTGGGTGGTGCTGCCCGTTATTCGCGAACTGAAGGCCAAAGCTCAGGAGCAGGGCCTGTGGAATCTGTTTTTTCCCGATGACACCTACGGTTGTGGCCTGCTGAATTCCGACTACGCGCTGATTGCCGAGGAGACCGGTCGCAGCTTTATTGCGCCGGAAATCTTCAACTGCAACGCGCCAGACACCGGCAACATGGAGGTGCTGATCCATTACGGTTCAGATCAGCAGAAAGCAGAATGGCTGCCGCGTTTGCTTAGTGGTGAAGTTCGTTCGGCCTTTTGTATGACCGAACCCGACGTGGCCTCGTCAGACGCGACGACTATGGCGGCTACCGCCACGGTGGACGGCGATGAGGTGGTTCTGAACGGGCGCAAGTGGTGGAGCACAGGTGTGGGCCATCCGGACTGCAAGGTCGCCATTTTTATGGGTGTAACCGATACCGATGCGGCCAAGCACCGTCGCCATTCGATGGTGTTGGTACCGATGAACGCGCCGGGTGTTAGCATTGAGCGCATGTTGCCGGTATTTGGTGCCTACGATGAGCCTTACGGCCATGGCGTGGTGGCGTTTGATAACGTGCGGCTGCCGGTTTCGGCGTTTATTGCCGGGCCTGGTCGCGGCTTTGAGGTTGCCCAGGGCCGTTTGGGGCCGGGGCGGGTGCACCACTGCATGCGCGCCATTGGCGCGGCTGAGCGGGCGCTTGAGCTGTTGGTCAAGCGTGCGTTATCGCGTGAGGCGTTCGGTCGCCCTTTGGCTAAATTGGGGGGCAATGTGGACAAGATTGCCAACGCGCGTATGGCTATCGAGCAAGCGCGTTTGTTGACGTTGAAGTGCGCCTGGGCCTTGGATACCAAGGGCATTGCTGGAGCATTGCAGGAGGTGTCGATGATCAAGGCGGTGGTGCCGCAGATGCTGCAGACAATTGTGGATGACGCTATTCAGATTCACGGTGGGGCTGGTGTGAGTGATGATGACTTTCCGCTGACGGCATTGTTTGCCTATGCGCGGGTGTTGCGTTTGGCGGATGGGCCAGATGAGGTGCACAGAGCTACGGTGGCTCGGCTTGAATTGCGTAAGTACAAATAGGTTTTTATTTGGCATAGGCGTTTTGCGCCCAAAGCACTAAAAACGGAGGTTGGCGACTGGCCGTAGGTGCGGATGAAACACGCCTCAAGGCTTCCAGCGCGGTTTGGGCTCCGCCACTTATGGCTCCGCAGAGTTTTAGCCGGTTTTAGTATCAACTGTTTTTCAAACATCAGGACATAACTATGACAACAAGAGTATTTATTACCGGCGGAGCCAGTGGTTTGGGGCGGGCGATTGCGCTGCGCTATGCCCGTGAGGGCGCGAAGGTTTGCATTGGCGATGTGAATCCGCAGCAGGGCGCTTTGGTAGAGCAGGAAATCAGCAAGGCGGGTGGTGAGAGCTATTATGTGGATTGTGATGTTCGCCGGCTGAAGGATCTGGAGCGGGTTCGGGATGATCTGGTCGCGCGTTGGGGCGGGGTGGATATTGTGGTGAATAACGCCGGTGTGGCGTCGGCCGGGTCTATTGAAGACACGCCGATGGCGGATTGGGAGTGGATTCTGGATATCAACGTGTTGGGCGTGGTGCGCGGTTGTAAGGCGTTTACACCGATGTTCAAACAGCAGGGCGCGGGTACATTTGTGAATATTGCGTCTATGGCAGGCCTGATGCTGGCGCCGATGATGAACAGTTACAATGTGTCCAAGGCCGGTGTCATTGCTCTGTCGGAAACTATGAGCCAAGAGCTGCGCGAGAGCGGTATTCAGGTCAGTTGCGTATGCCCGGCGTTTTTCCAGACCAATCTGACCGAAGGTATGCGTTCGGTGATTCCAGGTGTTCAGGGTAATGTCGCCAAGTTGATGAAACGCTCTACGATTTCGGCGGAAGATGTGGCCGATGACATTTTTCGGGCGGTTCAGAGCAACACTTTCTGGGTTCTGCCCCATACCAAGGAGCGTCGTATGTGGGTGCTCAAACGCCACGCCCCCTGGGCTTTTGACTGGCTGATGCATCAGGGCAGTAAGAGCTGGATTAAAAAGGTGGGCGCGAAGCCCAAATCCTGAAGGTATGGCACGGTCGAATTTTGTAAAACGGGAGTGGATGTAATGAGTCAGATTGATCAGGCGGTAGCGGTGCGCGATGGCGAGGAGCTGGACGCCTCAACGGTCGATCGCTTTATGAAGCAGGCGGTGGCTGATCTGCAGGGCAAGCCGGTGATTCGCCAGTATCCCGGTGGCGCTTCAAATCTGACCTATCAGGTGGATTATGGCTCGCATTCGTTTGTCCTCCGCCGGCCGCCGTTTGGCAAAATTGCCCGTTCAGCCCACGACATGCTGCGCGAAGCCCGCGTGATGGCGACGCTCAAGCCAGTTTACGGTTATGTGCCAGAGATTGTTGCCACCTGCGATGATCACAGCGTTCTGGGCTGCGATTTTTACGTGATGCAGCGCCTTGAAGGCGTCATTCTGCGCCAGGATTTCCCGGCGGATCTGGCCATGCCAGCAGAAGACGTTCGCACACTCTGCACCAACGTGATCGATAAGCTGGTTGAGCTGCACAAGGTCGATGCCGAAGCTGCGGGCCTGAATCATTTGGGCAAAGGTGATGGCTATGTGCAGCGTCAGATTCGCGGTTGGAGCGACCGCTTTGTAAAAGCCCGAACCGACGACGTAGGCGATTTTGCCACGGTAATGCAATGGCTGAATGATAAGATGCCAGACGATGTCGCCCAAGTGGTTATTCACAACGATTACCGTTTTGACAACGTGGTGCTGAATCCAGATAACCCGCTTGAGGTGATTGGGGTGCTGGATTGGGAAATGGCGACCATTGGCGATCCGTTGATGGATTTGGGCAACAGTCTGGCTTATTGGGTACAGGCGGACGACGAGGCACCCTTCAAGATGTTGCGGCGTCAGCCAACTCATCAGCCGGGCATGCTGACTCGCGACGAGGTCGTCACTTACTACGCTCAACAATCAGGGCGACAGATCGATAACTTTGATTTTTACGAGGTTTACGGTCTGTTTCGTCTGGCGGTGATTGTTCAGCAGATTTACACCCGCTATTACCATGGCCAGACTGCAGACAAACGCTTTGCGATGTTTGGTCAGGCCGCCAATTATTTACAAATGCGCTGTGAAAAGCTGATTTCAAAGAGCGGCCTATAATGGCAACGATCTATCTGGTGCGCCACGGCCAGGCCAGCTTTGGCGCTGAGGATTACGATCGCCTTTCGCAAATCGGCTGGCAGCAGGGGCGGGTGCTGGGACGTGCGCTGAAGTTTTCGCAAGCGACAGCCGCAAAGCCGCTTGCGGTTTTTGGCGGTACGCTGCGGCGTCATCGAGAAACCGTGGAGGCTATGGCTCGCGGTTTTGGTGACGGCTTGCCAGCTATGCAGGTAGCGTCCGGTTTTGATGAGTTTGACCATGTGGCGCTGATTCACCGCCATCGGCCCCAGTGGCAGGACCACAGCGTAATGGCGCGGGATCTGGCTGCGTCCATCGCGCCAGCCAAAACGTTTCAAATGGAATTTTTCGCGGCGGTGCAGCGCTGGGCCAGTGGCGGCTTTGATCACGAATACGCGGAGAGCTGGCCTGGGTTCAAGACACGGGTTTTGGCGGCGTTAGACGAAGCAGTCAGCCGCGCTGCCGGTAAAGATCTGTTGGTTGTGACCTCAGGTGGCCCCATCGCAGTGAACGTCCAAGCGCTGCTTGATCTGAGCGATGAGCGCACTCTGGACCTGAACAGCATGATCGCCAACACCAGCGTTACTCGAGTGCTTTATAGCAGCCGCGAGCGCCATGGCGACAGTCGGCGCAGTTTGGCGGTTTTCAACAACTACAGCCACCTAGAGGCGGAAGACCCCGCTCTGGTAACTTTTCGCTAACAATTTCGCCAAAAACTTCGCTAAAAACTTCGCTAAAAACAGGGGAATCCATGAGCACAAATCTGTTTGATTTGAATGGGAAAATCGCGTTAATCACCGGTGCCAGCCGCGGTATTGGCGAGAGTATTGCTCGCACATTAGCCGCCCAAGGCGCCCACGTGATTGTCAGCAGTCGCAAACTGGACGGCTGCGAGGCGGTGGCCAGCAGTATTCGCAGCGCTGGTGGCAGCGCTGAGGCCTTTGCCTGCCATATTGGCGAGATGGGCCAGATTGACGCGGTTTGGGAACACATCGCACAAAAGCACGGCAAGCTGGACATTCTGGTGAACAACGCTGCTACCAACCCCTATTTTGGGCCGGTAGAAGATACCGATATGGCCGCCTTCAATAAAACCGTGGATGTGAATATTCGCGGTTACTTTTTTATGTGCGCCAAGGGTGCACAGCTAATGAAAAAACACGGTGGCGGAGCCATTGTGAATGTGGCGTCGGTAAATGGCGTTAACCCCGGGCACTTTCAGGGTATTTATTCCATTACCAAGGCCGCAGTTATTTCCATGACCAAATCTTTCGCCATGGAATTGGGGCCCATGAACATTCGGGTGAACGCACTTTTACCGGGGCTGACGGATACAAAATTTGCCAGCGCGCTGACCAGCAACGAAGCGATCAAAAAACAGGCGATGGCGCACATACCTATGAAGCGGGTAGCCAGCCCGGACGAAATGGCGGGCACAGTGCTGTATTTGGTATCGGCCGCATCCAGTTACACCACCGGTGCTTGTGTGAACGCTGACGGTGGCTATTTGACCATTTGAAATGGCGCAAATGGCACTGCCTCAGACTGTAGACAGTGGGCAGGTAAGTACGTCAACGTCGCTTTTCAGTTCGGCGGCTTTGACTTTGACTTGTTCCAAGGCAGGTTCGCCACCCATTGCCAATAGGTCGCTTAACAGATTGGCCATAGCATTTTTGCTTTGTGCCATGGTCTGTTGGTAAGCCAGTCCACGGGCTTGTTCGGGGTTTTGCAATAAATCGGAGATAACGCTGGCGAATTCTGCTTGCTGTCGCTGTTGCAGGGCTTCCAGAAACACTTGCTGCCAGCGCTCTCGACCCTCTAGCCAGATATCGGTTTGGCCGGCCTGGGCCGCAGACCAGCGCTGAATGCGAAAATATTGGTCATCACTGAAGTCGCCTAGCCATGATTCAAGACGCTCCGCGGTACGCTCAGCACGAGCCGAGGCAGTGGCTTCCGGGGAGCGCTTCAGCAAGTCCTGCTCCAGCTCTTGCTGGCGGTCGGCCATATTGGCCGCTAATTCCTGAACCTGCTCGTCACTCAATGTTTTGAGGAAGGCCACTACCATGGGCGTAGCTCTCTCAGTGATTGCTGGCAGCAAGGCTAACAGTTGCTCCTGATGGAACTCCATACGCGCTGAATTCGTCAGTAGAGCTGAATTGGCATCGGCTATAATGGTGCTTAACCAGCGTTCGTAACGGGGCAGCTCCCGGCTGCAATGCCATTGGCGAAAATCGCGAACGCCCTGTTCAAGGGCCTGCTGTTGAGCGCCGGTGAGTGATACATAGTTTTCCATCCACCACACCGTGCCCCAGTCCGCGTAACGATAAGCCAGCTTGGCAGAGCTACAGCCGGCAATTGCCAGTACCAGCACTATTGTGATCGTCAAACGTAATAAAGTGGCGGGTGTCATGCGTTGTGGTCGGATGGGTGCAAACATTAAATGCTACCTAAAAGATTGCTTACTCATTACTATGCGTAGGGCATTGGAACACGCGATAGCGTTGAGCCAATTTACGACAGTTGCCTGCTTTTAGACGTTACAGGAATGTTCATGTTCTGCCTTAATTCTGCCCACGTGCGCCAGCTCATTTTTGGTTTTTATATGTCTTGCATGATGTCATTACTGATGTCCGGAGTAATTACCTTTATGAACACCGGGCTGGATGCGCAGTTCGTATTCCGCTGGTTGCGTGCGTTTCTTGTGGCTTGGGCTGTGGCTTTTCCGCTGGTAACGTTTATTGCTCCCATTGCGGGCAAGCTGACCGAGTTCACCCTGCGCCGGATTACCGGTCAAAAACCTGAAAAGCCGTTTGGCCGATAAGTGCGAGGTAGTAGGCTTGGGAATTAGTCAGACGGGACATCAAACCGGTTGCTCATTACTGCCGAATGCGGTTTTCGCTCTGGCCTGCAGATTGTGACAGGGTCGTCGGCACTGGCGGTTTGTAATGCAGTGAATACAAAATGCGGTCGAGCACCGCTTGGCCGTTCCAGGCAGGGTTGTGATTGACCATGCCTACCACGGCCCAGGTGGTGTTGTTCTGATCACGAGTAAACCCGGCAATGGAACGCACATTTTCCAGGTAACCGGTTTTGATCCTGCCTTCGCCCTTCATACCTGTGTCCCGCAGTCTGCGGGCCATGGTGCCATCCATTGCAATCAATGGCATTGAGGCCATCAAGTCCGCTGAATAGCGGCTATTCCAGGCATTTCTCAGAATATCCACGCCTTGGCGTGCGCTGATGCGGCCATGTCGGGTCAAACCGGCCCCGTTATCGATCACCATACCGGTGGTGTTAATACCTTTATCTTCCAGCCAGCTGTAAATGGCACGAATACCCGTTACCCGGTCATCGTTGTCTGCAGCTGTGCGTTTTTCTGCGCCAATACCGAGTAACAGCTGGCGCGCCATCACGTTACTGCTCCATTTATTGATGTCGCGCACCATGGTTACCAGGTCTGGCGATGTGGTGCGCATAACCAGTTTCGCGTTCTCTGGCGTACTGCCCAATCGGTTGACGCCGCTGATTTCTACACCCATTTCTGCCAGTAGCGAGCGGATCATTGATGCGCTGTAGCGCTCATGGGATTGCAGAGACAAGTAACGTGTGGTCCGACAGCCCATGGGTAATGTGCCTTTAACGGACACCGTCACGCTTTGGTCGCTGTGAAAAACCGGTGTCCAGATGAATGAACCGCGGCCCGGGCAAGGGCCTTTGGCTGAGGCAATGACCTGGTTGTCGATCACCACCTCAGCCAGGTTCGGTGTACTCCATGAGCGGGTGCCGCGTTCGTCTGAACGAACCTCCAGCTGGCTCAGGTTGAGGTTCGTCAGGTATGCAGAGGGTTCCACCAGAAACGGGGCGTGGGGGTTGCTGCCGTTATCGTGGAAAGGTGGAAAACCGCCGTCAATCTGGAAATAGCTGCCGTCTAGAATCAGGTCGCCATTGACTCTTGTTATGCCCATGTCCCGCAGTTCTCTGAGCGTTGACCATAAGCGTTCGAAGGTCAGTTTTGGATCACCGCCGAAGCGCACATAAAGATTGCCATTAAGCGTGCTATCGGACATGTCACCGTTGGTGAGAAAATCTGTGTCCCAAGTGTAGTTGGGCCCAAGTATCTCCAAGGCGGCATAAGTGGTCAGGACTTTCATGATGGAGCCCGGGCTCATCAGGGTGTCGGCATTAATAAACTGCTCTACGCCCGGCCCGTTCATAGGCAGCGCGGCCATGCTCAGGGCGCTGTCGCTATTCAGCGACTTGCTGGCATAGGCCCGCATGGTGCCGTTCCATGCGCCTGCCTGCGCCATTGCGCTTTGGCCATTCGTGTCTGTGGCCAGTGCCGGGGTCCCCGGCCATGCCAGCAGTGCAGCTAACGCCAACCCGCCTAGGCGGCGAGCCTTAGCCGGCAGGGTAGTAAACGCGTTCACAGTGGGAAACGAGCAGGGCATAATAGAATCCGAAGTGGCAGGGCGGTGTTGCGTGTTGATTAAACTTTCGACACATTAAACAGTAGCTTATTTTCTCTGCAGGTACCATTCACAAGGCTCGGCAAACTATTAAATATTCTTCCTAGCTTGTTATTTTTTCTATAAAAGGACATTGAATGAACAACTCTTTGACGCTCACATTCAGCGTTCTTGGTGCGGTTACGACCTATCTACTGTTGGGAGGAAATTAACGATGGCGTACAGCGGTCGGTGTCTCTGCGGTGACATCCAGTTTCAGTATGATGGCCCCTTGGGCCCGGTGGTCTTGTGCCACTGCAAACAGTGTCAGCGGGCGCATGGTAGTGCGTTTTCTGCCAGCGCGCCGGCACAGGCAATTCACATGCAGTGGTTAATCGGCGCAGACCAGCTAAAAGAATACGCTTCCAGCCCGGGCAAATACCGCGGCTTTTGTGGCCGTTGCGGCTCCCAGCTGTATAGCAGGGTAGACGCCATTCCCGCCATTTTGCGGCTGCGGGTAGGCGCGCTGGAAAAACCTTTGGGTAAAGTCGCGGCCCAACACGTATATGTGGCAGCGCAGGCAGACTGGTTTCAGATCACCGATTCGCTACCACAGTTCGATAAGACGGAGCGCACGAACGATCCCCACTGAGTTGTATAGGCAATCTGGCGAGCGGTTTAATAATAAATTGATTGCAAATAATAATGATTCGCATTAAATTGCTTGTGTTGCGTTTCACTTTTTTTTGTGAGTGCGCACGTACGGGGGAGCCACCATAAGGCAGTTTAATGTTGGCCAATGCTTAATTGGGATACATCTGGAATTAAGGAAGTGCTATGACACCGGAACAGGAATTGATGGGTGGGCTGAAAATTGCCGGAATTGCGAGTTTGTTTATCTGCCTTTTGCTGGCCACGCTGGCTCTGACCGGTCAAGTTCCTTTATAAAAGTGATCTATCACGTTAACACTCAGGACAAGTGCTGCTCGGTGTGACTGGGTCGGGGGTGATTCTGCTATAATGCGCACCCTATTTAATCACCGAGGAAACCTGCCATGTCACAGTTGCCGCCTTGCCCTCAATGCACCTCTGAATTTACCTACGAAGACGGCGCTCAGTTAGTGTGTCCGGAGTGCGGCCACGAGTGGAGCGAAACCGAGGCTGCCGCCGCAGAATCAGAGAAAATGATCCGTGATGCCAACGGCAATGAACTGCAAGACGGCGATAGCGTAACGGTCATTAAAGACCTTAAAGTGAAGGGTTCTTCGCTGGTGGTGAAAGTGGGCACAAAGGTTAAAAGTATAAGGTTAGTTGGTGGTGATCACGATATTGACTGCAAAATAGACGGTATTGGACCGATGAAACTGAAGTCGGAGTTCGTAAAAAAAGTCTGATGCTGAGTATGTGCTCCAGATTGTGAAAATTCGGGATTTAGCTGTTAAGATGCGGACAAAATTGAAGGAACGTTCGCAGATGGCTAACCCCAAATGATCATTGTGAAGAAACGGCAAAACCTGCAATCCCAGCGGAAACTTTTTCTTTGGCATTATTAAAACGCAATTTATGGACGCTCTTTCTGCTGACGCTGGCAGCGGGAAGTGTGATTCTTGTCCTGCTTTTGTTGTCGTTCTGGCAATCGATTGTTGCCGAGCGCAATTCAGTCCACAGCGCGCGGGTGGCACTGGTGGCGCAGTCTATGGACAGCGTTTTGCGTACTCAAGAGCTATTGCTGACGGTTGTTGGTCGCGAAATCCTGCGTTCTGGGGCTCTGCCACAGACGCCTCAACATTCAGCTGAACTAGACCGTATCCTGCAGGAAAACCCTGTGGCTATTGGTTTGGGGATGGCCCGTTCAGACGGGCAGCTGGTGCTGGTGAGTTCGAATCTGGACCTGGGTTTGTTGCCAAACCTGTTGCGAGCCAAAACTTCGCGAGACAGTTTTCAAGAAGCCTTGGTAACCGACACCATGGTTTTGGGGCGCACGTATTTTCTGGGCGCGATCAATAAGTGGACAATTCCGGTGCGCAAAGCGCTGCGCAATCCCGAGGGCGAGGTGGTTGCGGTAATGACGGCGGGTCTCCGTATTGACGGCAACGCCGGTGTCCTGAGCAATTCCTTACACAGCGGCGCTTACGATCGGGTTATGTTGGCGCGAGCGTCAGACGGCTATGTGCAGTTTATTTCAGAGCAGGGCATGGGGCCGGAGCAATATTCCAAGCTCCGTTACCAGGCCGAAACGCTTACAGACCAGAATCCGCATTGGAAGAATCTGCCCACGGCAGACATACAGCTATCAGACACACCTCATACCTATCGCATTCTTCGTGATCAGCAAAATTATCTGGGGGCTGTCCAATTCAACAATCGGTTCCAAATGTGGGTTATGTCTGAAACCCTGATGCGCCCGTTGTGGATAAGGTTTTTTAAAACCGCGTTGTTATACGTCAGCATTTTTCTAGGCGGTTTTCTGGCTTTGTTTATCATTTTTCGTATTATTGCGGTCGCCGAAGCCAAGCGCCTCAAAGAGCTGATGTACCTGTCGCGACACGACGAACTGACAGGCGTAGGCAATCGTTCAGGGCTAAGCGCTAGCATCAACAGCCTGCTGCGGCGTAAACAAAGCTTTATGGTGGCTGTCATCAATATCGACCATTTTCGCGGCGTTAATGACCGTTTTGGGCAAGAATACGGTGACCAGGTGCTCTGCGCATTTGCACGCAGGCTGCTCAGCGTAGTCGACGAAAAGGACGTAGTGGCTCGGTTGGGCGCCGATGAGTTTGTGTTACTGATTAAAGCTGTGAATTTTCAGGCGCTCGAGAGTCACGCGCGTCAGCTTAGCCACCAGTTGGACAAACCGCTGGAACTGGAGCAGTTTCCCTTGCAGCTGGGCGCCAGCATCGGTGTTGCGGTGTACCCCCGCGATGGTGATTCGGTGAACACACTTTTACGCAGCGCGCACTTGGCCTTGTATCAGGCCAAGAAGAGCCTCAATGACTGGTGTCTGTATCGGGAAGAACTCGAACAGGCCTACATCCGCCGAGTGCAGATTGAACAACGCTTGCGCCAAGCGTTGAGCCTCGGGCAGCTGACGATGGTGTTTCAGCCGCAGGTTGATGACGTCAAAGTTGTTTATGGATACGAAGCGCTGGTGCGCTGGTACGACGACGAACTCGGCCAGGTCGGCCCCGATGAATTTGTCGGAGTTGCTGAGTCCAGCGGCTTGATGCCAGCGTTGGGCAAGTTTGTGATGGAAACCAGCATTCGCGAGTTTTCCGAGTTTTTGGGTGCCCAAGGTAAAATGTGGCAACTGGCGGTGAACATATCGGTATTGCAATTTTTGCAGCCGGGTTTTGCCAATGATGTTTTGTCTTTGCTATCGCGATATGGGCTGTCGCCCAAGCAGTTGGTGTTGGAAATGACCGAGAGTCTGTTTATTTCCAATTTTGACGATGTACTGGCCGTGCTTAACGAATTGCGTAAACAGGGTGTGCGGGTATCGATGGACGATTTTGGTACCGGTTACTCGTCGTTAAGCTTGCTGAGAACTCTGCCGCTTGACGAGCTGAAAATTGACAAGAGCTTCATTGACGGCTTATTGGATGATCATAAAGTTCAAAACATGGTCGCCAGCATTATCAGCATTGCCCGCAGTCATCAGCTTGAGCTTGTTGCCGAAGGCGTAGAAACCGAAGGCCAATACCTGGCGTTAATGGCAATGGGTTGTAAATTGTTTCAGGGCTACTATTTTGGCCGTCCGGCCGCTCTTGCTGTTGGGCCGAAGTCCCCCCACTAATCGTGTTTTGTCTGCCTGATTTGGCCCAGCGACAATTGGTCGCAGCGTTTCTGTGGCTGTTTGTGGCAGGCTATGCTGACTCTTAATTTTGACCTTGTAGGAGCTTTTTATGGAACCTTCTTCCTTGATTCGTCGTTTTGCCCGTCATGTTAGTACGGTCGCTGTTGTTGCCGCGCTCGCTAGTTGCATTCCGCTGATGGCTGCCGCCGACGCCGCTCCCAAGCCGACTGTTAGCGGTGTCATGGTGGAGCACGGTTGGAGCCGGCCAACGCCACCGGGCGCAGCGGTTGGGGTTGGCTACATGGTCATTCACAACCACACTGACGCAGCGGTGCGCCTCACCGGTGCCACCAGCGAGGTTGCCACAGACGTTTCTATTCATAAAACCGTCGCAGACAACGGTATGATGCATATGAAATCGTTGCCGGATGGCTTGAGCATAGACTCTGGTCAGAGCGTGGAGTTCAAGCCCCTCAGCTATCACCTGATGCTGGAAGGTTTGAAACAGCCGTTAAAGGTCGGGCAGAAAATTCCTGTTACGCTAAATTTTGAACGCATTCCGGCGCAGAACGCCGTGCTGGATGTCAGATCGCTGGATAACAGTGGTGAAGACGAAGACGATGGCGGAGTGGACCATTCCAAGATGAACCACTCTGATATGGACCATTAATGGCGATTGTGGTGTAAAGCCGATATTCTGCGCAGCGTCTAAAAAGCCAAGCTTTTTTAAGGAATCTGCGTGTGCTTGAAAGTTACTTAACCGGCTTACTGGTGTGTGGCGGTTTGATTATTGCCATTGGCGCGCAAAATGCCTACCTGCTGAGCCAAGCCATTCGCCGGGAGCACCATTGGCCGGTGGCGGCTATTTGCGCAGTGTGCGATGCCAGTCTGTTCACTCTGGGCATGTTCGGCGTGAGCGCGGCGCTGATAGCCGTGCCCCAGGCGTTGGAGTTTTTGCGCTGGCTAGGCGTCATTTTTTTGGGCTGGCTGGCGCTTCAGGCGGCCGTGCGTGTCTGGAGAGGCCGTGCTGTGTTAAAAGTTGGAGCGGCCACTCGAGGCAGTTTGCGCAAGGTTGTACTGACCTCGCTGGCGGTCACTCTGCTGAACCCTCAGGTTTACCTCGATACATTGTTGCTGGTGCCGGCGATTGGTGCCCAGCAGAACAGTGCCGTGGCGTTTGTAATCGGCGCCAGCACCGCTTCGGTGGTGTGGTTTAGCCTGCTGGCGTGGGGCGGTGCAGCTCTGGCTCCCGTGTTGTCGCGGCCACTGGCCTGGCGGGTTATTGACGGCTTGATTGGTTTAATGATGGCGGCGATAGCGTTGCAATTGGCTCTTAATGGCAGTCTGTAGCGCTCTTTAACGCGTATTCTTAGGTCTCAATGAGCTGCGCGAGAATCAACCGTGATCAAAGCAGCGTTAAATACAGCACTTCGAGCCAGTTCATGAATAAAACTATTCGCCGCTTGTTTGCCAGCGCAGGCGCTTTGCGCCGAATCATGTCCGCCTACTCACCCTATTTGGGTGCGGGCATCCGGGTGACCCATATCGCCGACGACTTTGGCTCTGCCACGGTGGAAATGCGCCAGCGCTGGTACAACACCAATTACGTTGGCACTCATTTTGGCGGCTCGCTTTATAGTATGTTGGACCCGATGTATATGCTGCTGCTGATGCGACGCTTGGGCAACGGCTACATTGTGTGGGACAAATCTGCCCACATCGAGTTCATCCGCCCTGGCAAAGGCAACGTTGTGGCGCACTTTGAGCTGACGGACGAACGCCTCGATGACATTCGAGCAGCCACCGCCGATGGCGAGAAAATGCTGCCTACTTGGGACGTCGAGGTGCATGACGAACAAGGCCAGCTGGTTGCCCGCGTGCACAAGGTGCTTTATGTTCGCCGCAAGACGGATTAACGCCTCTGCTCTGGCCGGTTCGCGGGCTCAGAGGTAACACCCTTAGCCAAGGCAGGACTAGCTGGCCACATCGGCCAGATAAGTTTCTAGTTCATTGCCCAGCCAGCCCACCACGGCGCCACCTTGGGCATACTCGGATTCCAGCGAGCTGAACACCTTCCACCATTTTGCACTGCGGTGGTGGATGGTGGTCAGCTCGCCGTTGGCCAGCGCCTCGCGAATCAGTGGCAGTGGTAAATCGGCCCAGCCTGCGCCGTCAATCACCGAGTCCCGTATCAGTTCGTACTGGGTAAACGCCAGATAATTGGCGGTTTCCGGGGATTCCGGCTCCAGGCGCATATCGCGTATAGAAGCCAAGGTGATTTCGGTGTGCATCACCAGGTCGTCTTGAGTTACCCGTTCCAGCTCGCACAACGGGTGGCTACTCGCGGCCACCGTCAACATGCGCACATCTGCCAACTCGCGCCGCCATTCATAGCCTTCGGTGGTGGGTTCGGGCATCAAGCCGTAACACACATCCACCGACTGGTTTTCCACCAGCGCCGGCAATTCCCGGGGTGAGGCCAGATACACCGCAATACTGGTATGGGGGAAGCGTTGTTTCAGGCGCTGCAAAATTCTGCGCCATGCTGACTCGGGCAGGGAATCATCACGGCCGATACGGAGAGCGGTTTCAGCACCGCTGAGGTGGTGCTCGCAGCGCGCCATGATTTGGCCTGCTACCTGATCAAAGCGCTGGCAGTCGGTCACGATGGAGTGGCCCACAGCGGTCAACTGAAGTTGGTTACCACTGCGTTCGAACAGCTGCGCACCCAACTCGTCTTCCAGCGCTGCCAATGCCGTGCTGACGGTGGTGCGGCTGCGGCCGAGCTCGCGAGCAGCCGCGGCAACGGTGCCAAAGCGCACAATCGTCAGAAAAATCTGTATTTGCGACGTTTTCACGCTAGAGGTTCCTTGGAAAAGTATTTTAGGAATGCCTAAGAAAGTGCTTTAAATTGCGTATTTACCCTTATTAGCGACGGATAAACCGTCGGCCACCGACTCGCGTCTCAGTGTATCTATCATTAATATCAGTAGCCAGTTACTGGAGGTCTTTATGGCTGCTTTTCTGGCGCGGGAAAACCTGGCGCTGATTTTATCGTCGATAGGTGCTGCCCTGTTTGCGATTCTAGGGATTACCTGGGGCTTGTGGGTCGATTCTTTGGTTATTCTGTTTGATGGTGCCTACTCGTTGGTGAGTTTGATGTTGTCGCTGTTGTCGGTTTATGCGGCGCGCCTGATGCGCAAGCCTGCCTGCGATGCGTTCCCCTTGGGTCGTGGTGCTTTGGAGCCTCTGGTGATTGCGGTAAAAGGCCTGACGATCGCCTTGGTGTGTGTCATTTCGCTGCTTTCTGCCATTGCCGCTTTGTTCAGCGGTGGTCAGGTGGTTGACGCTGGTATGGCTCTGATTTTCTCAGGCATCAGCGTAATGGGTTGTGCGCTGGTGTGGGTCTATTTGCATTGGGCTACGGGCCGCAGCCAGTCCGGTTTGCTGCTGGCGGAAAAGAAGCAGTGGCTGATGGATATGGGGTTGAGTGGGGCCGTTCTGATTGGTTTTTTAGCGGCCGCTTTGCTAGAAACCGGTGCCTGGAGTCACCTGGCCAAGTACGCCGACCCGATGATGATGGTGCTTATTTCCGGTTACTTTTTGGTAGTTCCGGTGAAAATGACCGCGGTAGCTGTGCGTGAACTGCTTTTGTCTGCGCCGTCTGAAGAATTGCAAAGCTGTGTATCTGAGGCCATGCGGGATGTTGGCTTGCATCCGGACTGTGCCAGCACCATCAAAGTTGGCCCATCACTGATGGTAGAAGTGGCTCTGCCGGATAATTGGTCGGACGATATTAACCGCCTTAGATTCCGGCTGCATCGCAAGCTGGCAAACCTGCCGGTAGAAGCGCGCATATTTGTTCATGCTTCGGACTAGGGCTCCATCTGGCGTGGTAAAGTAAGTCATGCTTAAATTATCCAATGCTGTTGAACTTGCGGACTGGGAAATCGAAATCACCCAGATCCGCGCTCAGGGTGCCGGTGGGCAGAATGTCAATAAGGTCTCCTCTGCGGTGCACCTGCGCTTTGACATCTGGAACTCGTCGTTGCCACTGTTTTATAAAGAGCGCCTGATGGCGTTGAACGATCAGCGCATCAGCAAAGACGGTGTACTGGTGCTCAAAGCACAAAGCCATCGTACACTGGAGCTAAACAAAAACGACGCCATGCAGCGGCTTAAAGCGTTGATCCTGCAAGCGGTAAAACCGCAAAAAGCTCGTCGCGCTACAAAACCCAGCAAATCCGCTAAGCGTAAGCGCACCGACGGTAAAGTGCAAAAGGGCCGTACTAAAGCGTTGCGGGGAAAGATTCAAGTTTAGCTCGTGTGATCCTGTTCTTCCGCGCCGGTGTGAACTCTCAGAAACTCCGCCATATCGTCAAAAGCTTCGTCTGCTTCCGGCAGCATTGGGCCAAAAATCTGCCACACGTGCACCATTCCCTGCCAGATATGCAGTTCCACCGGCGAGCCCTCTGCTTGCGCCTTGGCAGCGTAGCGCCTGGCGTTATCAATCAGCATTTCGCAGTCACTGGCCTGAATCAGAGTGGGGGGTAGGTCATGCAGCGGCCCGCGAAGCGGCGATGCCACGGGGCTGGCCGGTCGCATACGGAACGTTGCTGTACTGAACCACCACAAAACCGACAGCGGCACTTTTTGCAGGCCACCAAACATTGGGCCTAGCATGGGGTCGGTGGCGATATTGCTTCGATTGCTGGGAGCGGTCATGGTCATGTCAGTGGACGGCGACAGCGCAATCGCCGCATCGGCCTGGCGCAGCTTCTGGTCGCGCAGCCAGGCAATCAGAGCCAAGGTATGGCTGCCACCGGCCGAGTCACCCGCAATCACCATAATCTGAGCCTCCTGCTTGCCCTCCGGGCCGTTGTCCAACAGCCACTCATAGGCCTTGCGGCAGTCTTCCACGCCGGCCATATAGCGATATTCCGGCATCAGCCGATAGTCCACCGCAAACACCGCAGCCTTGCCAATTTGCGACAGTTGGTCGGTCATGCTGCGATGGCTGCGCGGGCTGCCGGCCATCCAGGCGCCGCCATGAATGTACAGGATACGCCGACGGGTATCGGCGCCGGGAGCTACCACCCACTCACCCCGGGGCTGGTCGGTCGCAGTCACGGTAGACACCATTTGCAGGTCATCGCTGATGCCGTCCATATACTGGCGCATGGCAAGAATTCGCGCACGCCCCCTAACGCCATGCAGCTGTCGCCCCATATTGCGTACGCGCTCGATCACCTCTTTGTTGGCGATGCTAGGCAGTGCGGTGCGCGATTTGAACTCATGACTATCAAACGTCGAATAGTCTTCTGGCCGGAGCAGCACGAACGACACGGTTAAAAAAACCAGCAAAAACAGCCCGATAAAGATCAGTAAATACAGAACCCACATCATAAAAACGCCTCACCAGCCACTTGCAGTTTCGCTTTTAAGCATTGCATAAGCACGCGTTGGTTGCCAGATTCAAGACCGCTCGCGGTTGAAACTGTGAGCCGGCGGCCTAAGGTAAGTACTGATTATCAACATTCATTGACCACGGTGGAGCAAATCATGAGCGATCAACCCGTAATGCTGATTACAGGCGCATCTTCAGGTATTGGGGCGGCTACCGCACGGGCAGCGGCGAAACAGGGCTATCGCCTGGTACTGGCGGCTCGTTCGGAAGCTAAATTGCACAAGTTACAACAGGAACTGGGCGGCAAAGAGCAGGTATTAACGGTGCGCTGCGACGTGCAAAGCGACACAGATCAGCGTGAAATGGTGAAAAAAGCGCTGGCCAGTTTTGGTCGCATCGATGCCGTATTCGCCAACGCCGGCCGCGGGGGTGAGCCCGGCGGCTTCAGTGGTGCAGATGCGGAAGTCTGGAAAGACATGATTCTGACCAACATCTACGGCGTTGGCCTGACTGTGCAGCATTGCCTGCCAGCGTTGAGGGAGAGCCGTGGGCACCTGTTATTGACGGGCTCTGCCGCCGGACGGGTAACCATTCCGGGATCTATGTACAGCGCCACCAAGTGGGCAGTGTCGGCCATTGGCTATGGCGCTCGCGAAGAACTGCGGGGCTCCGGCATTCGAGTAACCCTGATCGAGCCGGGCATGGTAGACACACCCTTCTTTGATCAGCAGCCAGACAACGCGCTGCAGCCAGACGACATTGCCAACGCAGTTATGTACGCTGTGGCCCAGCCGGCACATGTAGACGTTAACGAAATACTGGTGCGGCCTACGCCTGCGATTAAAGACGTGTAAACCGAAAATAGTGCCAAAAATAGTGTCGAAAAGAGTGCAGATAGAGAAAACAGATAAAAGCCCGCGCTAGCGTTTAGTGCTGCGCTGGCGCTGCTTCTTCGGCTTGGGTTTTGGCCGCGCCGCCGGCTTTGAGTCGGGGCGGTTATCGGGCCGTCTGCCGGGCTTTTCTGCAGATTTGGCGCCTGGCCTAGGAGGGGTCTTATTGCCGGCGCGTGGCTTGTGGCTGTCGCGCTTGTGTGCCGGAGCATTGACCGGCGTCGTCTTACTGGCGGGCTTTTGAATCGCCGCTGGGGCATCGGATGACGAATCCCGAATGCTGTCCATCAGCACCGCCAGTTCTTTTGATGTTAAATCCCGCCATTGGCCAACGGGCAGATTGCCTAGGCTAATATTCATAATGCGCTGCCGTTCCAGGCGCGTTACGTCAAAGCCAAAATGCTCCGCCATGCGTCGAATCTGCCGGTTCAGGCCTTGTACCAGAACAATGCGGAACACACTGCGCGACTCCTGCGACACCCGGCATCTTTTTGTAACCGTACCCAGAATTGGCACCCCGCCGGCCATACCGTCAATAAAGGTCTTGGTGATGGGCTTATCAACGGTGACCAAATACTCTTTCTCGTGATTATTACCCGCCCGCAGGATCTTGTTGACCAGATCGCCGTTGCTGGTCATAAAAATCAGTCCCTGAGAATCCTTGTCTAGCCGGCCGATAGGGAAAATTCTCACCGTGTGCCCGACAAAGCGTTGAATATTGTCGCGTTCGGCGCTGTCGGTGGTGCTGACAATGCCCACTGGCTTGTTCAGAGCGATGAATACCTGATCTTCTTCAGCACGGGGCTCAATGATTTGGCCGTTGACCATCACCGTATCCGTCGGCAATACCTGATCGCCAACGCTGGCACGCTTGCCGTTGATTCGCACGCTACCCTGCTCGATGTATCGGTCGGCCTCGCGCCGCGAACAAATGCCGCTCTCGCTGATGTATTTGTTCAGGCGTGTGGAAGAAGACTGGGTCATGCAGGGTACCGGCTGGGTGTGGGTTCAATTAAGCGGTGCATCATAACAGGCGAGCGCTCCGGTCGCAGCCGACACTCGGTAAGGGTTTAATCGCCAGAGTGTTAACCAGAGCGCTGGACGTGAACACCCGCCTCTGCCATTGTTGCTCGATAACGCCCGCTTAACCCACCTAGAACCGCCCGATGCCCTCAACGCTTTCAATAATTTGCCCTGTCTGCGAGCAGGACGAGTTACAGCATTTTCAGACCCTCAAAAAACAGCACTATTTGCGCTGTCCTGAATGTCAATGCACCGTGATGGCTCCTGACAGTCGTTTAAGTGCCGAACAGGAAAAAACCATCTACCAATACCACGACAACAACCCGGGCGATCCCGGTTATCGTCGTTTCCTGTCTAAGGCAGCAGATCCCTTATTGGCCCGACTTCCACTTGGAGCTCACGGCCTGGATTTTGGCTGCGGCCCAGGCCCGGTGCTGGCTGGTATGCTGGAGGAAGCGGGTATGACCATGGCGCTTTACGATCCGTTTTTCCATCCGCAGCCTGACGTTCTACACCAACAATACGACTTCATCACCTGCACGGAAGTGCTGGAACATTTGCACCAGCCTGCGGCGGTCTTACGCCAGCTGGATAGCCTACTAAAGCCTGGCGGCTTGCTGGCCGTGATGACCTGCTTTCAGACGGACGACGCCCGCTTTGCAAGCTGGCATTACCGGCGCGACCCCACTCATGTGGTGTTTTACAAAGAAGAAACCCTGGCGTTAATCGCTGAGCGGTATAAATGGGCGTTGGAAATACCGAAAAAGGATGTGGCTATTTTCACCAAAGCAGAGTGAGGGGGCACCGGCGTGCCACCCAGGACGTGATCCAACAACTGGAGTCCATAGGCACTCGTCCGGCACCGGCACTTCTGCGGTTACCGCCGCGGCCAGCCACTGTGCGGTATGCCCGCTCCAGCACCGAAGATAATCCACCAACAAACCAGGATTCGAGATCGCCGCAGCGTTCGCGAATCTGTGGGTAGGTTGCGCCGGTTTTTAAAATGGTAACGCGTGGCTTGCGAGTGTCAGCGAGCGGAGTCGTCATCGCCGAAAAAATCCCTGCTCAGGATGTTTGTTCCTGCGGCAGTTCCGCGTTGTGGAACACGGTCTGAACATCGTCCAGCTCATTCAGCATATCCAGAAATTTTTCAAACATCGGAATGTCGTCGCCGCTCACCTCTGTGGTGGTTTTTGCCAGAAACTGAATGTCGTCAGCGTCGAAATCAATGCCTTCGAACGCATCTATTAGCGCTTGGCGGGCCTTGGCGTATTCGGTGTGGGGCGCGAACACAGTGATCAGTTCGTTTTCCATTTCGATGTCAGTTACGTCTATATCCGCATCCATTAACGCTTCCAGAACAGCGTCTTCATCTTGCCCCTTGAAGGCAAAAATCGCGCAATGGTCGAACATGTGGGCAACGGTGCCCGGCGTGCCGATTCTGGCTTTGGTTTTGGTAAACGCCAGGCGCACATCACCAAAGGTGCGGTTGGGGTTGTCGGTCAAGCAATCTACAATGACCATGCAGTTACCCGGGCCGTAGCCTTCGTAGCGCGCTGGTGAGTAATCTTCACCGGTACCGCCATGGGCTTTGTCGATGGCTTTTTCAATAACGTGGCTGGGAACCTGGTCTTTTTTGGCGCGATCGATCAGCGCGCGCAGAGACAGATTGCCATCTGGGTCGGTGCCGCCGGATTTCGCGGACATATAGATTTCACGACCGTACTTGCTGTAAACCTTGGTCTTGGCGTCGGCCGTCTTGGCCATGGATTGTTTGCGGTTCTGATAGGCTCTGCCCATGTGCGCTGCCTCTTTGATTGCAGGGTGGAACTCTTTTTAAGCTCGGTTGAAACTCTCGTAAATCTCTTTTGAAACGCTTTTGAGTCCCGTTGAAACTCTTTTAAGAGCGAAGGATTTTACTGGACAACGCAGGGATCGAACAGTGTTTATTCTTTTTAGACGTAATCTACCGGTGGGCGATAGTTATCTTGAGTCACAAGGTCGATACCGCACTCTACCGAGCTGACCCAGTTCAGAAAGCGTTCCACCATTTCCGGGCCTTCAAAGCGCTTGCCATGCTGGGGCACAATGGCCTGTACATCCATTTCCCGAATCATATTGGCCCACAGGCGGCATACCTTCTGCGAGGCAATATAACGGCGATGAAAGCCCATCATGTAAGGAATGTGCTTGTCGAAATCGGTTACCGGGAGGTGTTCATCGGGGCCGCCCATAGACGCGCCTAAATCCCCGGAAAACAAAATTTTCGCGATCGGATCGTAAAACTGAATGTTACCCACCGAGTGCATGAAGTGGGCGGGTAAACATTGAACGTAAGTGTCTCCAAAGCGAACATTCGCTCCGGCATCCGGTATCGCCATAATGCGATCATAAACGTTGCCGCCCACCAGTTTGGCCACATGCTCAGACACCAGATGAGGTAGGAAGCGAGCCCATAGTTTGGATGTCACCACTTTGGCGCGGGTGTGCACCAGCCAACGGTCAATAGAGCCAATAATGTCCGGGTCCTGGTGTGATGCGAATACGTAATCCAATTCGTGAATATTCATGAAACGCGACGCAGCCACGGCCAGCGGCGTATAGGTAAGATCACCACCTGGGTCAATCAGGGCTTCGTGTTGGCCATCTACCAGCAGAAACTGGTTTGATTGAACGCCCTCACCAATAACCAGCGAATCAAACATCAAGCATTTGTGGTGCCCGTTATCGAACAGCGTAATGGGTTCTGCGGCCATGTTATTCTCCTAAAAAAACGCTCATTAAATACTCCCTTGGAGCTTACGGAATCAATCAAAACAGAGCGTTGCCTCAGATCAATTTCGTAACAGTCGCTTGCTAATATTTTTAAAAGCGTGCCTTCAAGCCGCAATTCAGTGCCGTGCAGTGTGTCTGTAATCTCGCGGTGATTTCCCCATGATTTTCTTGAACAGTCGCGAAAAGTAGTAGGCGTCGTCGTAGCCCAACTGGCGGCTTATAGCCGCGAACGGAAGCGTTGTGCTATCCAGCAACTGGCAAGAGCGCTCCACTTTTAAACGCAAAAAGTGCTGGATGGGTGAAATGCCCGTGCGCTCGCGATAGCGGGTAGCAAAATGCGCTGGCGACAAACCAGCTAATTCTGCCAGCTGCTCCAGTGTTAGCCTTTGTTCCAGATTTTCCCGCATGTAACTATTTAACACTTCCAGGTCCGGACCGGCGTCTTGTTCGCTGTGTTCCGCAATCATGGGTATCGCCGCCAGCAGTTGGCGTAGGCGATTGGCTACGTGAATCAATCCGCTGGTGCGAAAGCCGGTTTGTCGCACCGACAATAAACCGTTGAAATCCACTAACAGCCTTGGTTGGCGGCCGATATAACGCACCGGTGTTTGCTGGTCGAATCCCATGTGGCTGTTAAAAGCATCGGCTAACGGGCCGGTGTAATGTACCCAGTGAATGGTCCAAGGGTTGGCCGGATCGGCGGTATAGCGGTGGCTAGCGCCGGCAGGCAGCAGCACCAAGTCGCCCGCGCTGACGGTAAAAGCTTCGCCATTCACATTAAGAAAAGCTTGGCCATCGCTGCAATAGATCAGCAAATGATCCGCAGGTTGTTCTCGGTGCATGTGGTGCCCGCTCGCCCGCCGATAGTGGCCGAAAGCAATGGGATAGAGCTCGCGGGTAAGCGGGTGCGAGCTTAGAAGTTGAACGCTGGGTTCGGGTAGTAAGTAGCGCACGCTGTCGGGCGGCGCTGGCCATTGCGACGTTAGGGCCATATGGAATTTCCGCTTTTCGTGATCGAAAGATAGTCCATTATTGACGAAACTTAGTCAATCACACGGCCCCAATTACCGTGCTAGTCTGAACGACATGTTTGAGCTAATCCGCACGATAATCCGGTGTCGCTCAAAACTTGCACAACAACAAAACTTTCGATAGACCCAACACGCAGGATCCGCCCCATGAAAAATGTTCCTCTGTACCTTGCAGGTGAATTTGTTCAAAGCCAGACTGACAGCTGGATTGACGTGACCAATCCCGCCACCAATGAAGTCATCGCCAGGGCCCCGAACACCACGCCTGCAGAGATGCGCAAGGCCATCGATTTTGCGGCTGAAACCTTCAAAACCTGGAAAGAAGTGCCCGTGTCAGAGCGGGCAAGGGTGATGCTGCGTTATCAGGCGTTGTTGAAAGAGCACCATGATGAAATTGCTGAAATCCTGGCTCAGGAAACCGGCAAAACGTTTGATGATGCAAAGGGTGATCTATGGCGCGGTATCGAAGTGGTTGAGCACGCCGCCAACGTAGCGTCGATGATGATGGGCGAAACCGTTGAAAACGTGGCCCGCGAAGTCGACACTCATTCCTGGATTCAGCCCTTGGGCGTATGCACGGGTATTACGCCGTTCAACTTCCCCGCAATGATTCCCCTGTGGATGTTTCCTATAGCCATTGCCTGCGGTAACACCTTTATTCTGAAGCCTTCGGAACAGGATCCCCTAACACCGACACGTCTTGCTGAGTTGTTCGAACAGGCCGGCGCGCCCAAGGGCGTTTTGCAGGTTGTTCACGGTGGTAAAGAGCAGGTAGATACCCTACTGAACGACCCTGTCGTTAAAGCGATTTCTTTTGTTGGTTCTGTGCCTGTTGGGCGCTACATCTATGAAACCGGCACCCGCAATATGAAGCGTGTGCAGTCTTTCGCAGGCGCTAAAAACCACATGGTTATCATGCCGGATGCCGACAAGCAGCAGGTGCTCAACGCTCTTGTAGGCGCCTCTGTGGGCGCGGCAGGGCAGCGCTGCATGGCCATCTCGGTTGCGGTATTCGTAGGCGAAGCGCGACAGTGGATCCCGCAATTAAAAGAAGCTATGGCCAAAGTGCGCCCCGGTGCCTGGAACGATTCCGGCGCCAGCTATGGCCCGGTTATAAGCCCGAAAGCCAAAGAGCGTGTCGAGGCGCTGATCGCAACGGGTGAAGCCCAGGGTGCCCAGCTGCTGCTGGACGGCCGCAATTGCACCGTGGACGGTTTGCCGAATGGCAACTGGGTAGGCCCTACACTGTTCGCCGGTGTGACCAGCGAAATGGACATTTATAACGAAGAAATTTTCGGCCCGGTGCTGTGCTGTTCCGAAGTAGATTCCCTGGGCGAAGCCATCGAGTTCATTAACCGCAGCCCGTATGGCAATGGTACCTCTATCTTTACCGGCTCAGGTGGCGCAGCCCGTCGCTTCCAGCACGAAATTGAAGTAGGTCAGGTGGGTGTGAACATCCCCATTCCGGTGCCCCTGCCGTTCTTCTCGTTCACCGGCTGGAAAGGTTCTTTCTACGGTGATCAGCATGCTTACGGCAAGCAGGCCGTGCGTTTCTACACCGAAACCAAAACCGTTACCTCGCGCTGGTTCAGCTCAGAAGCCACCAGCACTGAAGCCAACTTCTCTATTCAGTTGCGTTGATTCGCAGTGTCCCATCTGTCTGACGCACAAGTTTGCTGGTCAGGCAGGCGGGATACGAGCAGGAGCCAGCTATGAACTTTGACCTGACCGAAGACCAGCAGGCGTTTCGCGAGGCAGCGCGGGCATTCGCGCAAAAATCCATGGCGCCTTTCGCTGCGCACTGGGACGAAGAAAGCATCTTTCCAAAAGATGTGCTTCGACAAGCCGGCGAAATGGGCTTTTGCGGGCTCTACACGCCGGAAGCCTTTGGTGGCATGGGGCTTTCGCGCCAAGACACCGCGGTGATTGTAGAGGAGTTGGCTGCTGCCTGCCCCTCTACTGCAGCCTTTATAACCATTCACAACATGGCAACCTGGATGCTCGCCAGTTTTGGCACAGACGAGGTCAAACAGAATGTCGTGCCTACCTTGGCCAGCGGTGAGAAATTGGCGTCTTATTGCCTGACCGAGCCCGGCGCAGGATCCGATGCAGCGAGCCTGCGTACCAAAGCAGAACGGGATGGTGATGATTATGTCATCAACGGCAGCAAGGTTTTTATTTCCGGTGCTGGGGCAACCGATGTGCTGATTTTGATGGCTCGTACCGGCGGCCCGGACAGCGGTGCCAAAGGCATTTCTGCGTTTTTGATTCCGGCGGACGCCGACGGCGTGTCCTATGGCAAGAATGAAAAGAAAATGGGCTGGCACAGCCAACCGACTCGCTCGGTCACATTGGAAAATGTTCGAGTGCCGGTGGCCAACCGCCTAGGCGCCGAAGGCGAAGGCTTTGCCATTGCGATGAAGGGCCTCGACGGTGGCCGCTTGAATATTGCCACCTGTTCCCTGGGCGGTGCTCAGGCGGCGTTGCTTCGTGCTCGTGACTACATGCACGCCCGTGCCCAGTTTGGCAAACCGCTGGCGGCGTTTCAGGCTCTGCAATTTAAACTGGCGGACATGGCCACCAATCTGGTTGCAGCGCGGCAAATGGTGCGCCTGGGCGCGTTCAAATTAGACAACGGCGACCCTGAAGCCACGCTGCATTGCGCCATGGCCAAACGCTTTGCCACCGACGTGTGTTTCGACGTGGTCAACGACGCCCTGCAACTGCACGGTGGCTACGGCTATATTCGGGAATACCCCCTCGAGCGATACCTGCGGGACTTGCGGGTGCACCAAATCTTGGAAGGCACCAACGAAGTCATGCGCCTGATTGTGGCCCGCCGCATTCTGGAGCAGGGCGTCGCGGAAGCGATTCAGTAGCAGAAGCGATTCAGTGGCGGAAGCCATTCAACATCACATTGCGGAGATCTTATGAGCGACACACTCGATTTTGAGAGCGATAAGCTGCAACTGGAAAAACGCGGCCACATTGCCGTGCTGACGATCAGCAACCCACCGGCGAATACCTGGACCCGCGACTCGTTAAGCAAATTACAGCACACGATCGCTGAATTGAACGCTGACAAAGACATTTATGCGTTGGTGGTTACTGGCCAAGGCGAGAAATTCTTCTCTGCCGGAGCGGATCTGAATGCCTTTGCCGACGGCGACATTGCCCGCGCCACAGACATGTCCCGGGCTTTTGGCTCAGCGTTTGACGCGCTAACCCACTTCCGCGGCGTGTCCATTGCGGCCATTAACGGTTACGCCATGGGCGGCGGCCTGGAATGCGCGTTGGCCTGTGATATCCGTATTGCTGAAGAGCACGCGCAAATGGCTCTACCAGAAGCATCGGTTGGCCTGTTGCCCTGCGCTGGCGGCACTCAAAACCTGCCATGGCTGGTGGGCGAAGGTTGGGCCAAGCGCATGATTCTGTGTGGTGAGCGCCTGAAAGCCGACAAGGCTCTGAGCATTGGTCTAGTGGAAGAAGTGGTCCCCACCGGCCAAAGTTTGGCAAAAGCTTTGGAGCTGGCAGAAGGCGCTTGCAAACAAAGCCCGTCGTCAATTGCTCGCTGTAAGAATCTGATCATGAACGTGCGTGACGGTCATAACCATGAGGACGGCTGGCGCTTGGAGCGGGAACTGTTCATCGAGCTGTTTTCTACTGAAGACCAGAAAGAAGGCGTCAATGCGTTTTTAGGCAAGCGAAAGCCGCAGTGGAAAAACCGCTAACGCCAATCCGACACATGGGCCAAAGGATTCACCATGAGTGATCAACCGATTGTATTTGAGCAGTGGCAAACCGCAGGCGACGCCGCCATCGGAGTCGCACGCCTGAACGCGCCGCGCTCGCTGAACTCTTTGTCACTGGAAATGATTCGCCTGCTGACCCCACAGCTGAAAGCCTGGGCTGAAGATGAACGGATATGCGCTGTGTGGCTGGAAGCCGAAGGCGACAAGGCGTTTTGTGCCGGCGGCGATATCGTTGCTCTGTATCGCAGTATGACGGAGGCCGGAAGCGCTGATATCGGTAAGGCGTTCTTCACCGAAGAATACGAACTGGATTACTTGATTCACAGCTACCCCAAACCGGTTGTGTGCTGGGGCCACGGCATTGTGATGGGCGGCGGCATGGGCATTATGCGGGGCGCTTCCTATCGGGTAGTGACCGAAAGCTCAAAACTGGCGATGCCTGAAACCACCATCGGGCTTTACCCGGATGTGGGCGGTGGCTGGTTTCTCAATCGCTGCCCCGGCCGAACCGGTCTGTTTTTGGGCCTCACGGGCGCCCGTATGAACGGCGCCGATGCGCTATTCACCGGCATGGCTGATCGTTTTATAAAGCACGATTTGAAAGCTCAGGTGGTTGCCGAACTGACTCGAACCAACTGGCAAAGCCGCCATGGCCATGAGGTCGTAGGCTCGCTATTGCGTCAGTTTGAGCAACAGAGCGCCGATGCCCAGCTTGCTTCACCCGTTCGCGATCACTTTGATGAGATCAACCGCGCCACCGATGCCGACACCCTGGCGCAGACCATTGCCCAGTTGAAGGAACTGGCGTCGGGCGATGGCTGGCTGGCCAAAGCCGTGAAGCCGCTCGCAACAGCGTCGCCGGTGGCTCTTGCGTTGGTGTGGGAACACATGCACCGCTGCCGCCTGGATGGCTTGAAGCAGGTGTTTGATAAAGAATTGCTGCTGTCCACCAACTGCCTCAGTAAAGGTGAGTTTGCCGAGGGCGTGCGGGCTTTGCTGATCGACAAAGACCAGCAACCAAGATGGCGTTACGCCACCCTTGCGGACATCGATAACGAATGGATTAACGGCTTTTTTGTTTGAGCCTGTTAGAGCCGCCATGAGCAGGGCACTTAACAGCATTTAACAAAAGAAGCCGCACTAAAACAAAAGAGGGAAATACGATGGCAATTATTTCATTTATTGGCCTTGGTAATATGGGCGGCCCTATGGCCAGCAATCTGCTGAAAGCCGGCCACCAGGTCACCGTGTTTGATTTGTCGGCAGACGCCGTCAGCGCGCTGAAAGCCGAAGGTGCAGGCAGCGCCGACACCGCTCATGAAGCCGTTAAAGGCGCTGAGTGCGTGATTACTATGCTGCCTGCTGGCCAGCACGTAGAAGCGGTTTATCTGGGCGCTGAAGGTTTGCTGGCAGCTCTGCCGGAAGGCACCCTGGTAATTGATTCCTCGACCATTGCTCCGGAAACCGCCAAAAAAGTAGCGGCGCAAGCCTCAGAGCACAAAATCCGATTTCTGGATGCACCGGTGTCCGGTGGCGTTGGTGGTGCAAAGGCTGGCACGTTAACGTTCATCTGCGGTGGCTCCGAGGCCGATTACGCGGCTGCCCAGCCCATTCTGCAGGACATGGGCAAGAACATTTTTCGCGCTGGTGAACACGGTTCGGGGCAGGTGGCCAAAATCTGCAACAACATGCTGCTGGCCATCTTGATGGCGGGCACCAGCGAAGCATTGGCTTTGGGTGTGAAGAACGGGCTGGACCCAGCCGTACTGTCGGAAATCATGAAGCAAAGCTCTGGCGGTAACTGGGCGTTGAACGTGTATAACCCCTGGCCGGGAGTGATGGAAGCGGCGCCGGCATCACGCAACTACGAAGGTGGCTTTTTGGTAAAACTGATGACCAAAGATTTGGGCCTGGCATTCGACAACGCAGTGAAAAACGAGGCGTCGATTCCCATGGGCTCACTGGCTCGTAACTTGTTCTCGCTTCACGCGGGACAGGGAAATGCAGATCTGGATTTTTCCAGTATTCAGCGGCTTTACAGTCCAAAGTAAGCCAGCAGAGTTTAACGGGTAAAGGGTATCCGCTAGAGAGCGACCGGCAGGAAATGACAAGGGCTGACCGTTACGGCCAGCCCTTGTGGCTAATCAAGACAAATGATGTACCGATTCCTGTCCATACACCGGCGTATCAATGCCTTCTTTACGCGCTTTTAACTGCAGCGCCAGATACAGCGAATAGTGCCGGGACTGGTGCAGGTTGCCGCCGTGG
Organism: Marinobacter psychrophilus; assembly: GCF_001043175.1. Lineage (NCBI taxonomy): Bacteria > Pseudomonadati > Pseudomonadota > Gammaproteobacteria > Pseudomonadales > Marinobacteraceae > Marinobacter > Marinobacter psychrophilus. The sequence continues at coordinate 2,729,020 of NZ_CP011494.1, read as the reverse complement.
AACCACAGGGCTTCCTGTTGCGTGGGTTTCCACATGTTTCTCAGTTCACCTTCCCACGGGCCTGGGTCTTTGGTGGTGTCCGATCCCATTCCCCAACATTTCCCCACCTTGTCAGCAACTTCTTCAGAAATAATGCGTGCCGCCCAGCCGTTCATAGAGCCATAACCGGTGGCGTAAACAATCAGGTCAGCAGGCAGCTCCGTGCCGTCTGTCAGGGTTACAGAACGTGGGTTGATGTGTTCGATACCGACGCCACTTTTCAGTTTTATCTCGCCGTCTGCGACCAACTCTGACGCACCCACATCAATGTAGTAACCCGATCCCCGGCGAAGATATTTCATGAACAGGCCGGAACCGTCGTCACCGAAGTCCAGCATAAATCCGGCTTTTTTCAGCCGTCCGTAGAAATCTGCGTCCTTTTCGGCCACCTGTTTGTAAACCGGAATATGGAAATCGGGCATGATTCGGAAAGGTACAGACGCAAAGGTAAGGTCCGCTTTTTCCGTCGTCATGCCATCGGCAATCGCCTGTTCCGAATAGAGCCCGCCAAGAACGTCATCCATCAAGGTGTCCGACTTGATGATGTGAGTCGATGAACGCTGGATCATAGTCACGTCGGCGCTGTTTTCCCAAAGCGCTGCACAGATGTCGTGAGCGGAGTTGTTGGCGCCAAGAATCACGCACTTTTTACCTTTGAAGGCTTCGCCGCCGGGGTGCCGGCTGGAGTGATGTTGCTCGCCTTCAAACGTGTCCATACCGGGAATGTCGGGAACATTCGGGATGCCGGACATGCCGGTGGCCAGCACCAGCTGTTGCGGGCGCAGGGTCACCTTTTCGCCATCACGAACCACGTCTACTACCCACTCTTTACTGGCTTCGTCATAGCGGGCGGCGGTGCATTCGGTAGAACTCCAATAGTTGAGCTCCATGACTTTTGTGTACATTTCCAGCCAATCACCAATTTTGTCTTTTGGTGCGAAAACGGGCCAGTGATCGGGAAACGGTAAATAAGGCAGGTGGTCGTACCATATCGGGTCGTGCAGACACAGGGACTTATAACGGTTGCGCCAGGAGTCACCGGCTTTGGCGCTGCGTTCTACAACAATAGTGGGCACGTCCAGTTGCTTCAACCGGGCGGCCAGGGCAATACCACCCTGGCCGCCGCCGATAATGACGCAGTAAGGCTGGCGGCTATAACCTAATTCCTGCTGCTCGTCTTGCAGGGTTTCGAGCCAGGATTTACGGGATTTGCTGGCGCCGTGCTCCGCGCCCTTGGCGCGGTTGAATTTGCGCTTCTCCGGAAATTCCTTCAGCTCCTGCATGGTTGTCAGCAGTGTCCATGCATGGCCGTTGCGTAGGCGCAGATGGCCCTTGCCAATGGCATCAACGGTCTCGAAGGTGACCCAGGCGTCGATCACGCCATCCTGTTCGGTTGCCTCTTCGGAAACCTGCCAGTTTGCGGGCTGGGTTCGCTTGGCCGTGGCGCTGAGCATGTCGCGAATGGCTCCGCGCCCTTCCATTGTTTTAATATTCCAGGTCATGGTGACCAGGTCGCGCCAGAAACCACCGTCTTCGAACAGATCGGCGGCTTGCGCGGGGTTGTCCGAATTCAGGGTTTCCTCAAAGCTGTCAAGCCATTGCTGGGCTTGTTGGGTCGCTGTCACTTTATTCTCAGTCATCTTGGTCTCCGTCATCCTAGCTTTCCGGTGTTAGATTGTTTTTGTTACCGGGGTGCATGGCACCCACTGCAGGAATTTACTCCTTCATGACAATTGTCAGGATGCAGCAGGCATGCCAGTTTTTTTACAGAAAACTCTGTGAAATATAAATTATTGAAAATAATAAAATAAATGGTTTTTAACTGTGCGGGCGTTGGGGGTGTGAGCGGATTAGAGAAGATTTTGGTGTTACACCTGAAACATTGCAGAGCTCATTGGTGTTACAGGTGTAACGCAAGGGGGGCGAATAGAGATTGCCGGTAGAGTGTACTAATGAAGCATGTCGTTATGGTGCTGTGCGGTCTATGCTCTTCATTGGTTGCCTTTATATTCGTTGTCAACAACAACAAAATGAGCACAGCATCGCGAGGCCCGTTATGACCCATCAGCTGGCGCAGAGTCGTCATATTCATTCGATCCTGAACTTTGCGGCGAAAGACTCTTACCCTGCGTTAACGCCAAACGCCGAGTTGATTGGGCGATCCTGGAAACGCTGTATTGAAGACTACGGCATGGATCCGAGCCGGCCGCGCAGCGCTCGCATTGTTACGCAGCAGACCTTGCGCGAGCATCAGGATTCGGTGGACGAGTTCCTGAACGTGGCCCGGGCAGGGGTAGACCAGCTTTACGGGATTATTGCGGGCCTTGGTTACGTGGTGCTGTTGACCGACCACCGGGGGATTACCGTTCAATACCTCGGCGACCGACGTTACGACCGCCGTTTGCGCAAAGCCGGGCTTTATCTAGGTGCCGATTGGAACGAGCAGTACGCCGGCACTTGCGCTGTGGGCACCTGCATTCAGGAACAGCAAGCGTTGACCTGCCACCGGGTTGATCATTTTGATGCAACGCACATCAGCCTTACCTGCACGTCGGCGCCGATTCGTGACCCTTCCGGCGATTTGCTTGCGGTGCTCGACATATCGGCCCTGGATTCGCCAAATGCCCGTGAAAGCCAGACGTTCGCGCTGCACTTAACCCAGCTCTATGCACGCTTGATAGAAGACGCTTATTTTTTACGACGCTACCGTAATCAGACCGTTCTACGCTGCGGCGTTTCCCGCGAATTTGTCCAGGTTAATGGCCAGTATCTGTTTGCGATTGACGAAGGTGGCCGCATCGAAGCCGTCAATACCGCAGGGCGCTCGCTCATGCCCAAAAATGCCGCCGGCCTTATCGATGGGGTTTCCGGGATGACCGAATTGTTTGAATGCGATCTTCGAGATATCTGGAGCATCCCGTACGATCACGATGATCAGGTCAAAGCATTCAGGCATTACGCCAATAAAGACACCTTGTTTGCCACACTGATCAAACCAAAAGCCAAACCGGCCGATTACTCCGGTAGCGTAAAAGCCAGTAACGACGAGCGCGTGCCGGAGTTAGACCAGCTGGCCGCAGACGACCCGGTTATGCGGCGTACCCTTTCGTTGGCCAAACGCCTGCGGAACCGCGATGTCGGGCTACTTATTCTTGGCGAAACGGGCACTGGCAAAGAAGTTTTGGCCAAGGCCATACATCAGTCAGGCAGCCGGGCAAGCGGCGCGTTCATTGCTGTTAACTGTGCGGCAATTCCAGAATCCCTGATTGAAAGTGAGTTGTTCGGCTATGTGGCCGGAGCATTTACCGGCGCGCGTGCCAAAGGCATGCGCGGCCTTATTCAACAGGCAGAAGGTGGAACACTGTTTCTGGACGAAATCGGAGACATGCCCCTGCATCTACAGACGCGGCTGTTGCGGGTGCTTGCAGAAGGTGAAGTTCTTCCGGTTGGCGCAGAGGCACCGATTCGGGTGAACTGCCGTTTCATGGCAGCAACGCATCAGAACCTTGAGCAGCTGGTTCAGTCGGGGGCTTTCCGCTCTGACCTATACTATCGCCTGAACGGTGCGACTTTAAAATTGCCCTCGCTGTGCCAGAGAGCTGATCGCCAGCATGTTATTAACAGTGTATTGCGAAAGCTTATAAAGCAGGGTCAAGTCGAGGATGTCCACATTCGGGCCGACGCCATGAGTGCCATGCTTGCGTACCATTGGCCAGGAAATATCCGTGAATTGGTCAACGCTTTGGCCTTTGCGGAAGCCACCTGTGATAACCACGAAATCACCGCTGAAGATCTGCCAGAAGCCTGTTTGAAGCAAAAGAGTGTGGCTGTGCCCACAGAACCGAGTGAAAGCCCTGATGGGCGGCGTTGTCTGCTGCTGGCACTTGAAACCTATCGGTGGAACATTACCGAAGTGGCCCGGCGCTTCGATGTGTCCCGGCCCACCATATATCGGTGGCTGCAGCACCATGATATTGAACAACCACGGTTTTTAGGCAAGCGGTAAGGTTTTGATGGCAATAGGCGAGCCATTGTTTAATCGCCACGCGCCAATTCAGCGGTGCAGGTAAGCTGCCCCCCTATTTACTGCTGGTGGGCATTGCCACCGGGCTGACGGCATGGACTATTGGTCTGCCCAATCCGGCAGTGTGGGGCCTGCTGGCGGCGCCATTGATGAGGGCTGTTCAGGGGGTATTCCAGCAGATTCTGCGCCGGCGTCCAGTTCATAAATTTATTGCTCGCAAAGAAGCTTATAACGCTTGCTTGGACTTGTCTTGGCCTAAAGTTTACCTTTACGTAAACTGGCACCTATGATAAATCTGGTGTACGTAGAGCCACAGACAAAAATAACAGGAGCAAAAAATGAGCCTTCCGGAATACGTCGATGCGTACAACAATTTTGATCTTGCTGCTCTGGAGGCCGAAGTATTGGATGGTCGCCTGGACAGCGGGCTGAATGTTTGCCACGAAATTTGCGATAAATGGGCAGCCAATGCCGAAAAAGTTGTGCTGTATTACGAAACGGAAGACGGCGGTGACGGCGTTCTTACTTTTGCCGAGTTGACACAGGCGTCCGCCCGTTTTGCCAACTACCTGAAGTTGCAGGGAGTGGCCAAGGGCGACTGTATTGCGGGTTTGTTACCGCGCACCCCGGAACTGCTCATTGTTATGGCGGGCGCTTGGCGCATTGGCGCTGTTTATCAACCGTTGTTTACTGCGTTTGGCTCTGGCGCTATCGAATACCGCCTGGAACGGGCGAGCACCAAATTGATCGTCACCAACCCGGCAAATCGTTCAAAGCTGGATGACGTTAAAAACTGCCCGTCGGTATTGTGTGTCGATTCGGCGGAAGCTGGCCATGGTGATGCTGACTTTTATCAGGCGCTGGGCGAGCAGTCCGGCCAATTTGAACCGGTGCTGATTAAAGGCACTGACCCTTTCCTGCAAATGTTTACCTCGGGCACCGTGGGCAAGCCCAAAGGGGTGTCTGTTCCAGCCCGGGCACTGTTGTCATTCTATGTTTACATGCGCGATGCGGTGGGCCTTCGTGACAGCGACACATTCTGGAACGTGGCAGACCCGGGTTGGGCCTACGGTTTGTACTATGCGGTTATCGGGCCGCTGCTGATGGGCCACGCTACCCACTTCAATCCCAACGCGTTTACCCCTGAAAGCACCTACGACATGATCCGCAAGTACAAAATTACAAATCTTGCGGCGGCGCCCACGGCCTATCGGTTGTTAAAAGCGAATGATCACGTGCTGCCTGAAGGTGAAAATCTCGGGCTGCGGGTAGCGAGTAGCGCCGGCGAGCCCTTGAATCCGGAGGTGGTTAACTGGATCCGTCGTCGTCATTTCTGTGAGGTAAAAGATCACTACGGTCAGACTGAAACGGGCATGACCTGCTGCAACTTCCACGGTTTGGCGCACCCGGTAAAAGAGGGCGCCATGGGTTTCTCATCGTTAGGGCACCGTGTTGTAGCGCTGAATGAAAAGCATGCAGAGGTGGGCACCGGTGAAGCCGGGCAAGTTGCCATTGATGTGGCTGCATCGCCTTTGTTTCATTTCGATGGCTACACCTGGGGTGAAAAAGACCCGTTCGCCCAGGGTTACTACCTGACCGGCGATATGGCCATTAACAACGGCGACGGCAGTTTTTCGTTCAGTGGGCGCGACGACGACATCATTACTACCTCAGGCTATCGAGTGGGGCCAGCCGATGTTGAAAGCTCATTGTTGGAGCATCCTGCTGTGGCGGAGTCCGGTGTGGTAGCCAAGCCCGATGAAAAGCGTGGCGCCATCATCAAGGCCTACGTGGTGATCAAAGGCGACCAGATTCCGGCCGATGACCAGGTTCTGAGAGAAGAACTGCAGAACCATGTGCGCCGGCGTCTGTCCACCCACGCTTTCCCGCGGGAAATCGAGTTTGTTGACGAGCTACCCAAAACGCCGAGCGGCAAGATACAGCGCTTTATTCTGCGTGATCGCGCTAGGGAAGACACCAGCGAATGAAAGTAACAATGGAGCAGTTGCAGGCTTTTCTAGACGAGCAGTTTCCCCAAGGCGCGGCGTTTGGGACTCTGTACGAGCTGGGCGATGGCAGCGCAGAAATGATGCTCGACGTAGACGAAACCCATTTGCGTCCCGGCGGCACCGTGTCTGGACCGGTGATGATGGGGCTGGCGGATGTCACGCTCTACGCTGCGTTGTTGTCCAAAATCGGCTTGGTGCCGCTGGCGGTGACCACCAACCTGAATATCAATTTTCTACGCAAGCCAGTGGCGAATCAGCCCATATGGGCCCGTGCGACCATGCTTAAGGTGGGCAAAACAATGGCGGTAGGGGAGGTGTTTATATATTCTCGGGGAGTCGAGGAGCCAGTCGCGCACTCCACGATGACTTACTCCATGCCTCCGCAACGCTGATAGATGGTCTTCAGAGTTGCGGCCACAAGTGTTCAGCAAAAAAACACGGAAAAATCGCTGAATTAATGATTGACGTTTACGTATACGTTAAGCCAATCTATGATTAGTTCTGATGTACAACAATAAAAAAGGCATATTGGCTCATGAGCGAAGAGTACGTTCTGGAAACGCGCAACCTCGTTAAGGAATTCAAAGGCTTTGTCGCCGTTGACGACGTTAACCTGAACATCCGCAAAGGCCATATTCACGCGCTGATAGGGCCTAACGGTGCAGGAAAGACCACAGTGTTTAACCTGCTCACAAAATTCCTGATTCCTACTCGGGGCCAGATCTTGTTCAATGGTCGCGACATCACCACGATGAAATCCGCCGCTATTGCCCGCGAAGGCGTGGTGCGGTCGTTTCAGATTTCGGCGGTGTTCCCCCATATGACGGCCTTGGAGAACATCCGGGTGGCGCTGCAAAGCTTCGAAGGCAACTCATTCAGTTTTTGGAAATCCGGCAACTGCCTGAACAAATTGAACCATCGCGCCATGGAGCTGCTGGATTCGGTAGGGCTCGCAGAGTTCGCCCATATTACTACCGTTGAGCTGGCCTATGGCCGCAAGCGCGCGTTGGAACTGGCGACCACTCTAGCGATGGAGCCGCAGTTGATGTTGCTGGATGAGCCCACCCAGGGAATGGGTGCTGAGGATGTTGGTCAGGTGGTTGAATTGGTGCGCAAGGCGGCTGTCGGCCGCACAGTGCTGATGGTGGAACACAACCTGGGCGTTGTCAGTAAACTCTGCGACCGCATCACTGTGCTGGCCCAAGGGGCAGTGCTTACTGAAGGCGACTACAAAACCGTGTCGGCAGACCCGCGGGTGCGGGAAGTTTATATGGGCAGCGCCAGCGATCCTAATGCGTCGGAAAAGGAGGCAAACGCATGAGCCCGGCTGTCCAAAACCAAGTTGGAAAAAAAGACTACGAACAGCTTCGTGTTTCTGGCTTGCATGCGTTTTACGGCGAATCTCACATTCTTCACGGCATTGATCTGGTCGTGAACCGGGGTGAACTGGTGACACTGCTTGGGCGCAATGGCGCCGGGCGTAGCACCACGCTCAAAGCTATTATGAACATGGTGGGCCGGCGCACCGGTTCGATCATGATCAACGGCGAAGAAACCATGAGCTGCGCGCCCCACCACATAGCGCGTCTGGGTGTGGGGTTCTGTCCCGAACACCGCGGAATTTTCGCGTCGCTGAACGTAGAGGAAAATCTGACGTTGCCGCCTGTTGTGCGCAGTGGTGGTATGAGTCTGGAAGAAATTTACACCATGTTTCCTAACCTGTATGAGCGCCGCGCCAGCCCTGGCAATAAACTGTCAGGCGGCGAGCAGCAGATGCTGGCTCTGGCACGCATTCTTCGCACCGGTGCCAACATGCTGCTGCTTGATGAGATTACCGAGGGCCTAGCCCCGGTCATTGTGGAAAAGCTGGGTGAGGTTCTGATGAAGCTCAAACGTAAAGGTCTGACTATTATTCTGGTAGAGCAGAATTTCCACTTCGCTGCACCTCTGGCGGATCGGCACTACGTGGTCGAGCATGGCCAGATTGTGGAGGAAGTAAGTGCCTCAGAACTGGACTCCAAGCGCTCTTTGCTGAACGGATATCTGGGGGTGTAATTACAAAAACTTGCGGAACGGGGCCCAATAAAGAGAAGTATAAGTGCAGTAAGCGACGTCGAAAACCAATAAAAATCACGCATGAACGTAGTGGAGAAATAACAATGACAATGATTAAAAAGCTGCTGACCACCGCCATAGCGACCACTCTGATGGCCGGTGCTGCCCAGGCACAAATTTCCGATGATATGGTTAAAATCGGCTATTTGGCAGATATGTCAGGCACCTATCGCGATCTTGCGGGCCCAAATGGCTTGATAGCCCTGGAAATGGCCGTGGCCGACTTTGGTGGCCAGGTGAACGGCAAAAAAATTGAAATCGTCAGCGCAGATGACCGCAACAGCCCGGACGTTGCATCCAGCACGGCGCGTCGCTGGGTTGAAAATGACAACGTCGACATGGTTGCCGGCCTGGTGGCATCGTCGGTCAGCATCGCGGTCAGCGACATTCTGGAAGAAAATGGCAAGCTGGGCATTGTATCCGGGTCTGCGGCCTCCAGCATTACCAACGAGCATTGCACGCCAAACCATATCCATTATGTGTATGACACCTACCCACTGGCCAACGGCACCGCCAGCGCCATCGTTAAAGAAGGTGGCAAGACCTGGTTTATCCTCACCGCTGATTACGCCTTTGGCCACGCTCTTGAGGCAGACGTAACAAAGGTAGTGGAAGCCAACGGTGGTGAAGTCATTGGTACTATTCGTCATCCTTTCCCGACTCCGGATTTCTCGTCATTTATTCTACAGGCCCAAGGCTCTGGAGCGGATGTTGTGGCTCTGGCCAACGCCGGTGGAGACACAACCAACGCTATCACTACGGCCGGCGAGTTTGGGCTTACCCAGTCTGGCCAGACCTTAGCTGCTTTGCTGTTGTTCCTCACTGACGTGCACGCACTCGGCGCTGAAGCAGCTCAGGGTATTCAGCTGACCACAGGCTGGTACTGGGATATGAACGCCGACGCCCGTGCCTGGGCTGATCGCTTTATGGAAGAAACCGGAGTGCGCCCGACCATGGTTCACGCGGGTATCTACTCCAGCACCATGCAGTATCTGAACGCCATAAAAGCCACGGGTTCAGACGAAGCTCAAGCAGTGCGCAAGCAAATGATGGACACGCCCATCAACGATATGTTCGCCACCAACGGCCGCATTCGTGAAGACGGCCGCATGGTCCACGATATGTACCTGGCGCAGGTGAAAACCCCGGCCGAGTCTACAAACGAATGGGATCTGTACAACATCGTGCGCACCATCCCGGCTGAAGAAGCTTTCCGCCCGCTGTCTGAAAGTCAGTGCCCGCTGGTAACCAGCAAGTAAGCAGTTGAACCACGGGCCCCCCGGCAATCCCGGCGGGGAGCCCTCGGACTCAAGCAGAACGGGCACCAACCTTTGGTGCCCCCTGCATTGCTTTTGGAGTTAGCTACATGTCCATGATTTTGGGAGTCCCTGTCGCTGTGCTCTTCGGCCAGTTACTGCTTGGGCTGATTAACGGAGCCTTTTACGCGCTTTTAAGCCTGGGCCTCGCTGTTATATTTGGTCTTCTGAAAATCATTAACTTTGCTCACGGCGCCCTGTACATGCTCGGCGCCATGGCCACCGTTATTCTGTTCGATACCCTGGGTATCAGCTATTGGGCCGCGCTGTTTGTGGCGCCGATTCTGGTGGGCTGCGTGGGTGTCGCCATCGAGTATTTCCTGCTGCGTAAAATCGCAGGTCAGGATCACATTTACAGCCTGTTGTTGACCTTTGGCGTCGCGCTGATTATTCAGGGCGTGCTGACCAACATGTATGGAGTGTCTGGCTTGCGTTATTCCATGCCCGACGTGTTCAAAGGCGGTATGAATCTGGGTTTCATGTTCCTGCCTTACTACCGAGCCTGGGTGATCGTGATTGCCCTATTGGTGTGCTTTGGTACCTGGTTCATGATCGAAAAAACCAAGCTCGGTGCTTATCTGCGAGCCGGCACCGAAGATTCGCAACTGATGCAGGGCTTTGGCATCAACGTGCCCTTGCTGGTTAGCCTCACCTACGGTTTTGGGGTCATGCTGGCGGCTTTTGCCGGCGCATTGGCGGCACCCATTTATTCAGTTACCCCGGATATGGGTTCGCACATTTTGATTGTGGTGTTTGCGGTGGTGGTCATTGGCGGCATGGGTTCTATTGCTGGTGCGATCATCACTGGAGTTCTGATGGGGGTGGTAGAGGGGCTGACCAAAACCTTCTACCCGCCAGCTTCGTCGGCGGTGATTTTTCTGGTGATGGTGGTAGTGCTGTTTGTGCGTCCATCCGGCTTGTTTGGAAAGGAGGCGTAACCATGAGCGATTCGGTAAATCCGGCGGATATTCACAAAACCATGCTGGATCAGCAAAAATCAGAACATCGCAGGCGTTTGATATTGAACCTGGTGCTGCTGGCGCTGCTTATAGTGGCACCGATGGTGATGTACCCGGTGTTTTTGATGAAAATCCTGTGCTTTGCCCTGTTTGCGGTTGCTTTTAACCTACTGCTGGGCTTCACCGGTTTGCTGTCGTTTGGCCATGCTGCCTTCTTGGCAAGTGGTGCCTATACCACCGGTTATTTGTTAACCACTTTTTCGGGCTTGAGCACCGAGCTTGGCATTATTGCAGGCACGCTGGTAGCAACCTTGCTGGGTCTCGGCTTTGCGTTGGTGGCTATTCGTCGCCAGGGTATCTACTTTGCGATGATCACCTTGGCGCTGTCGCAGCTGGTTTTTTTCTTCTTTGTGCAATCGAGTTTCACCGGCGGCGAAGATGGCTTGCACGGCATACCCCGTGGTCAGTTCCTGGGGCTGATCGATTTGAACGATAATCTCAATATGTACTATTTTGTGTTGGCGGTGTTTCTAGCCGGGTATCTTCTGGTGCAGCGGATTGTGGGCAGCCCCTATGGCCAGGTGCTCAAAGCCATAAAGCAGAATGAGCCACGGGCGATTTCTCTGGGCTATAACGTTAACCGTTACAAGATCATCGCTTTTGTAATTTCTGCAGGCTTGGCAGGCTTGGCGGGGTCCATGAAAACCGTGGTGTTCCAGTTGGCCTCTCTCAATGACGCCCATTGGCACATGTCGGGTGAAGTCATTCTGATGACGTTGCTAGGCGGCACTGGAACCCTGTTGGGCCCGGTGGTGGGCGCAGCTTTTGTGGTTAACCTGGAATATCAGCTATCGCAAGGCCCGCTGGCTGACTGGGTAGATGCCATTCTTGGCGCTATCTTTGTACTGACGGTGCTGATGTTTCAGAGCGGGATTGTTGGCCAAGTGCAGAAGTTCATGAAGAAAAATATCGGTTAAGCACGATATAAGGTTGGGGACAGACTTCAAGTCTGTCCCCGGTTTTGGCATTAAGAGAGGTGGCCGCTGCGCCGCTTTTTTTCATTGCGGCGCATAATGTACCAAGCCACAAACGCCACCAGCGATACTGCCAGAATAATCAACGTGGCCAACGCGTTAATCTTTGGTGATACACCCATGCGCACTGACGACAATACCACCATTGGCAGGGTTGTGGCGCCTGGGCCAGACACAAAGCTGGCAATCACCAGATCGCCCAGTGATAGGGTAAACGCCAGTAACCAGCCAGACGCCAGCGCTGGGGTAATCACCGGTAGTGTCACGACAAAAAACGTTTTTAGTGGGGTGTAGCCCAGATCCACGGCGGCTTCTTCAATCGAAGTAAACAGGAAAAACAGCATCAGCCACACAAACACTAAATCGCCCCAGGTGGGCCGCTCACCGCGGAGTCCAACATGGTAATACCACAGCCACCCGCTGTGGGCTTTAGATTTGCACGGATGGGTGTATTTAACGCCTCGGAGGCCAAAGGTGACCGCAGGTTCAATTCAGCGCGAGCGTAACAGCCTGGCCGGCATGAATGTCTGTTGTGTCATAAAGCGCAACCTGTGTATCGGAGGCCTGGATGAGCAGGCTGATCTCGGTGCACCCTAGAATAACGGCCTGCGCCCCTCGAGCGGCCAAGGCAACGACCACATCAAGATACCAGGCCTTTGACTCAGGATTAACAATGCCCTGACACAATTCGTTGAAGATTATTCGGTGGCCCACAGCTCGTTCGTTATCATTTGGAATGATAACGGTAATGCCCTTTTGCTCAAGCCGTTCCCGGTAGAACGCTTGTTCCATGGTGAATTGGGTACCAAGCAGCCCCACCGAGGTTATTCCATCGTTGAGCAGTGCTTTAGCGGTGGCGTCAGCAATATGAAGCAGGGGTATGGCCGTGGCCTGCTCAATTTGCGGGGCGACCTTGTGCATGGTGTTGGTGCAAATAACCAAAAAATCAGCTCCGGCGGACTGCACGGATTGCGCTGCGGCGACCAGTATTCTGGCGGCCCCCTCCCAGTCGCCCTTGTGCTGGAGCGCTTCAATCTCGGAAAAGTCCACGCTGTAGAGTATGAGTTTTGCCGAGTGGAGCCCGCCGAGCTGTTCTCGTACTTTCTGGTTAATCAGGCGGTAATAAGTCTGAGTTGATTCCCAGCTCATACCACCGATGAGGCCAATGGTTTTCATGTCAGCCTAAAAACATCTTTTTGGCCAGTGGCAGGCCGCGTAAACCGCTCACTGCTACGGCCGTTAACAGCCCTCCAATCATCGCGCCTACGACGCCGCACGTCATGATGTCCTGGCCTGTCAGGTACAGGCCGGGGATGCGCGTTTTGGGTTTTAGCCAGTCCTGCTCGAAGCGGTCTGGAGTGTGTGCCACGCCATAAATTTCGCCCTGGCTGTAACGGCAGAAGTGATGGGTAGAAAGCGGTGTAGACAGCTCGTAGTAATCCACTTTTCCCTCCAGGTGCGGGAATTTCTGGTACAGCTTAGTCAGCAAACGCTGGGCGTATTTTTCTTTCTTGGTTTCGTAGTCGTCACCGCGTTTGCCCCAGGTTTTGCCCGCCCATTCGGCATACCACTCAAACGGACCGGGAGCGACAATTTCGATGGTGGCGCGGCCGGGGTAACGTTCGGCGAAGCTGGGGTCCTTGGCAGAGGGGAAAGAAATGTAGGTGAGCGGGATGTCGTTGGCGTCAGGATCGTCCATAAAATCCTGCACCTGCTGCTCGTAATGGGGGCCGGGGTAAATCCAGTAATTGGTTTTTGGCAGGCCCAGATTTTCAGCGGTGTCTTTCAGGCCTATGTAAAGGCAGTTGCTGGCCATAGAGCGTTCTACGGTGGTCAGCTTGTCCTGATAGTAGTCCCAGCTTGGTGCTGTTTTTGGCAGCAGCGTGTTGAAAGTGTTGAACACACCGGCGTTGCTGATGACCAGGGGTGCCCTCACTTCCTCACCGTCGGCCATGGTGACACCTACCGCTTTGCCATTTTCAATCAGAATACGAGTGACGTCAGCGTAGGTGAAGACTTGGCCGCCGCTTTTCTGAATCACCGGCATAATAGTTTTCGCCATCTCTGACGCACCGCCGATCGGGTAGTAACCACCGTGTAAATAGTGCCGGGCTATCAGCGCGTGGATGATAAAGCTGGACTGTGCCGGCGGCAGGCCGTTATCGCCCCATTGGCCGGTAAGCACGGCAATCAGTTCTTGGTTGGAGGTCAGGCTTTCCAGAACCTGGCGAGTCGGTTTGTTCAAAAATGCCGGCGCACGACGTTTTGTAATTTTCGCCAGCGGGCCTACGGCCAGATCGGGCAAAATCTTGCCCAGAACAATGCCCGGCATGGCCTTGGACACCTGGCGCAGGTAATCCAGATAGGTGTCGATGGTGCTGGCTTCATCCGGAAAAGCTGCGACCAGCTCGGCCTTAAAAGGCTCTGGCCCAGCGACCAGATCTACCTGTTTGTCGCCCACAAAAATTCGGTCAAAGTGAGCGTCCATGGGCGCCCACTTCAGCTCGCCGTCGGTGATGTGGTCAAACAGGCGCCGGCCCAAGGTGTGGCTGGTGCCCATATCTCCAATGTAGTGCACGCCCACGTCCCACTCGTAGCCGTTACGGTCGTAACTGTGGGTAAAACCGCCGGCGGTGTAGTGCTGTTCAAACACGGCCACTTTTTTACCCAGTTTGCTCATACAAGCTGCCGCGGCGAGCCCGCCAATGCCAGAGCCAATCACAATAGCGTCATAAGGGCCTTTCAGTCGGTTGGCACGGTAGCGGTGGCCGACGCGAATCGAGCTGGGCTTTGGCTTTGGTCGGGATGTCGAACTTGGCATAGGTTCTATTTTTTTAACCCCATTTCTTCGATGGACATTTCCCGCATTTTAAACTTCTGGATCTTGCCCGTCACTGTCATCGGGAACGCCTCCACAAATTTGTAGTTCCGCGGAATCTTGTAATGGGCGATTTTGCCTTTACAGAATGCAATCAGATCATCGGCATCGACCGAGTCTGCATCGGGCCGAAGTTTCACCCAAGCCACCAGTTCTTCACCGAATTTTTCGTTTGGAATGCCGGTTACCTGAACCTCTTCAATGGAAGGGTGGGTGTACAAAAACTCTTCAACTTCTTTCGGATAGATGTTTTCGCCGCCGCGAATCACCATGTCCTTAATTCGGCCGACAATCTGAATGTAGCCGTCTTCATCCATGGTGGCCAGGTCGCCGGTGTGCATCCAGCCTGAATCGTCTATGGTTTCGCGGGTTTTTTCAGCGTTGTTCCAATACTTCAGCATGACGCTGTAACCGCGGGTGCACAGCTCTCCAATCGTGCCGCGGGCCACTATATTACCACTGGCCGGCTCAATAATTTTGTTCTCCAGGTGGGGCTGAGTGCGGCCTACGGTGGTCACCTGCTTCTCGAACGGATCCTGGGAGCTGGTCTGGGTAGATACCGGGCTGGTTTCGGTCATGCCGTAGGCTATTTGAACTTCCTTCATGTTCATCTTGCCATTGACCTTTTTCATCACCTCGGCCGGGCAGATAGAGCCGGCCATAATACCGGTGCGCAGAGTCGACAAGTCATAGGTTTCAAACTCTGGATCTGCCAATTCCGCAATGAACATGGTGGGTACGCCGTAAAGCGCAGTCGCTTTTTCCTGGTGCACGGCCTGCAACACGGCTTTTGGCTCAAAGCCTTCGCCGGGGTAGATCATGGTAGAACCGTGAGTGACGCAGCCAAGGTTCCCCATCACCATGCCAAAGCAGTGGTACAGGGGTACCGGAATGACCAATCGGTCTTTCTCGCTCAGGCGCTGGCTTTCGCCGACAAAAAAGCCGTTGTTAAGGATGTTGTGGTGGGTAAGAGCGGCGCCCTTCGGGCTTCCGGTGGTACCAGAGGTGAATTGGATGTTGATAGGGTCGTCGAATTGGAGTTGGCTTTGGATCTTGTCGACGTTTTTCTGGTCGACCTGATCGGCAAACTCGATAAATTCGGCCCAGCTCCACATGCCTGCGTGTTGCTCGGTGTCCATATTGACCACGGCACGCAAGTCTGCCAGGCGCCGGGCTTTGATCTTGCCAGCGGCGCTGGCTTTCAGTTCGGGCGCCAGCTCATAGAGTGTTTGACGGTAATCAGATGCTTTGAATCGGTCAGCGGTGACCAGCACGCTGATGCCGGACAGGTTCATGGCGTATTCCAGCTCATAAGCACCGTAGGCCGGGTTTAGATTCACCAGAATGGCGCCTATTTTGGCCGTGGCAAACTGGGTAACGGTCCATTCGTAACGGTTGGGCGACCAGATGCCCACCCGATCGCCACGCTTGACGTCAATGGCCAGGAAAGCTCGCGCCGCCTGGTTGACCTTGGCCAAGAATTCTTTATAGGTCCAGCGAATGTTTTGGTGCAGGCACACCAGGGCTTCGTTATCGGGAAACTTCTCAGCGGTACAGTCGAGCATTTCACCGATGGTCATGCCCAACAGTGGGGTTGTGGATGGCCCGCTTGTATAACTCGGTAAAGAATAATTTGGTAAAGAGTCGCTAGGAAGAGTCTGAGTCATTGTCTGCCTCCATTTATTGTTGTTCGGGACGGTCCGGCGCACCGGCTAAAAAGTTAATGCTACTGTTAGCGGGCCTTGCTGTGATATTCGGGGTTCGGTCGCATGTCGCTGGTGATCGCTACGCGGTTCGACATGTTGTAGAAACCGATCACGTTGCCCAAATCCCAGATGCCGCTGTCACTAAAGCCAGCGCCGCGCAAGGCATGCACCTGTTCTTCGCCGACGGTGGCGGGTGAGCGGGTCAGGAGTGATGCGTAATCCAGCATGGCTCGCTGGCGTTTATCCAGCGTTGCGGTCCGGTAGTTCATCACCAAGTGCTCGCCTAACGTCGGGTCGCCACTTAGTACACGCACCGCGGCGCCGTGGGCCACCAAGCAGTAAAAGCATTTGTTCTCCGCGGACACCACCACGGCCACCATTTCGCGCTCCAGCTTGCTAAGCTCGCCTTCGCCCATCATCAGCTCGTTATAAAGACGGGAAAAACCATCCAGCTGTTTCAGGTTCTGGCTGTAGGCGGTCAATACGTTTGGGATCATGCCCAGCTTTTCCTGGCAAATTTCAAAGTATTTGCGAACGTCGTCCGGTAGCTCGGCGATTTCGGGAATGGGTAGATCGAGAGCGACAGCATTGTTGTTCTGGTTCATGTCAGGTCCTTCGTTTCATGTATTAGGTGTCAGGTATTAGGCATGTCGCGCCATTAGCGAGAGTCAGCTTCTGCCAGGGCCAGTCCAACCTTGGAGCCGTTGCGGCGCTTCAGGCGATAGCTGATCCAATTGCCTGTCGCCACCAGTTGGCGCAGATCAACGCCGGTTTCAATGCCCAGCCCATCCAGCATGTACAGCACGTCTTCGGTGGCCACATTGCCAGAGGCACCTTTGGCATAGGGGCAACCACCCAGGCCGGCCACAGAGGCATCTATCACCGCCACGCCTTCTTCTAGCACCGCGTACAGATTGGCCAAGGCCTGGCCGTAGGTGTCGTGAAAGTGTGCCGCCAGATGTTCAACCGGAACCTGACGGGCAACGGCTTCGAGCATACGCTTGGCCTTGACCGGGGTGCCGGTGCCAATGGTGTCGCCGAGTGAAATTTCATGGCAGCCCATGTCAAACAGGGCTTTGGCCACTTCGGCTACTTTGGCCGGGGCAATCTCGCCTTCGTAAGGGCAGCCCAGCACGGTGGACACGTAGCCACGCACTGGAATGCCGTTGTGCTTTGCGGCTTCTATGACTGGAAAAAAGCGCTCAAGGCTTTCGGCGATGGAGCAGTTGATGTTTTTCTGGCTGAACGATTCTGAGGCTGCGCCAAACACGGCCACTTCTCCAGCGCCCGCGGCGAGCGCGCCTTCAAAACCACGCAGGTTGGGTGTTAGCGCTGCATAGCACACACCGGGCTTGCGCTCGATCAGTGCCATCACGTCGCTGGCGTCAGCCATTTGCGGCACCCAGCGTGGTGATACAAAGCTGGCAGCTTCCACATGGGTAAGCCCGCACTCTACCAAACGCTTGATCAGCCGAGCTTTTACTGCGGTAGGAATCACCGGGCCGGGCTCGTTCTGCAAGCCATCGCGGGGGCTCATTTCTACCAGTCTTACACGCTTGGGAAAGGCCATTAGCCTGCCTCCTGTTGCTCGCTCTCAGTTTCTACTTGCACTGCAATCAATTCTGCGCCTTCCGCCACCTGGTCACCCTCGGCGTAGAAGATGTCGGTTACTACGCCGTCTGATGGCGCCTTAATGGCGTGCTCCATTTTCATGGCTTCCATAATCACCAGAGTTTGGCCGCTGACTACTTTATCGCCTACTTTGGCCTGAATCGCCACTACTGCACCGTTCATGGGTGCGGCCAAGCTGCCTTCGCTGGCCATTTCTTCAAAGCCGTAGGTTTCACGATAGACCACACACGGGAAGGTTTGCCCTTGATGGAACAAAACCAGTTGATCCTTATGCAGGTTGCCGTGCACGCTCAGACGGTGACCGTTAACCACCGCTTGCAGGTGATCATCGTCGAGCCGGGCATTCAAGTTGTAAAGGTTGCCGTTTACCGTGACCTGATAACCGTCGTCTTGCTCCAACACCTTCAGCTCGTGGATGTCGTCGCCCACTTTGAACTGCAATGGTTGAGCGTATTCCGAATTCATGCGCCAGCTGTTTTGGCGGCCGAATGGCGACCAGGGATCCTGGGCGTTTACTTCACCGGCTTTACGCTGCTCCAGTACGAAGCCAGCGGCCAGTACCAGGGCTTTTTGAGTGTCTAGCCGTGATTTCGGGAACAGCAAATCGTGGTGGTCGTCGATGAACCCGGTGGTCAGCTTTGCCTCGCGGAAGGGCTGGGCATCGGCCAGAGCGTGCAAGAAGCGGATGTTGGTTTTCACGCCTGCGATGCGGTAGCTCTCCAGTGCCTGCACCATTCGGTTAATGGCTTGTTCCCGGGTTTCATCCCAGACAATCAGTTTGGCAATCATCGGGTCGTAATGAATGCTGATTTCGTCGCCTTCGGTCACGCCGGTGTCTACCCGCACGTGTGCGTTTTCATCGGGCGTGGTTAAATAACGCAGGGTGCCGGTGGCGGGCAGAAAGTCCTGATCCGGGTCTTCGGCGTAAATCCGGGCTTCCAGTGCGTGACCACGGGTTTTTACCTCGTCTTGCGCCAGTGGCAGCAGGTCGCCCCAGGCCACTTTCAATTGCCATTCCACCAGATCCTGGCCGGTGACCATTTCGGTGACCGGGTGCTCTACTTGCAACCGGGTGTTCATTTCCATAAAGAAGAACGAGCCGTCGACGTCGTAGAGAAATTCAACGGTGCCGGCGCCAACGTAATGTATCGCTTTGGCGGCGGTTACAGCGGCTTCACCCATGGCCTTGCGGGTGTCATCACTCAGACCGGGTGCGGGGGCTTCCTCCAGCACTTTCTGGTGGCGCCGTTGTACCGAGCAGTCGCGCTCGGCCAGATACACGCCGTTGCCGTGCTGGTCGCAAAACACCTGGATTTCCACGTGGCGGGGCTGGGTCAGATAGCGCTCGATCAGCATATCCGGGTTGCCGAACGCGTTTTTAGATTCACGCTGGGCGGCGGCCAGGGCTTCATCAAACTCGCCCATGTGAGTCACTACTCGCATACCTTTGCCGCCGCCGCCGGCAACGGCTTTCAGTAGCAGCGGGAAACCGCATTTTTCGGCTTCGGCGCGCAAGGTTTCCAGTGCCTGGTCAGCACCGTGGTAGCCTGGCACCAACGGCACGCCGGCTTTGCCCATAATTTCCTTGGCGGCGGATTTGGAACCCATGGCAGCGATGGCCGAGGAGGGTGGGCCAATAAACACCAGATTGTTAGTCTCGCAGGACTCGGCAAAGCCGGTATTTTCGGACAAAAATCCGTAACCGGGGTGAATGGCCTGAGCCCCACTTTTCAGCGCGACCTCGATAATGATGTCACCGCGCAAATAACTTTCAGAGCTGGCGGCGGGACCGATGCGAAAGGCCTCGTCGGCCATGGCCACGTGGCGGGCGTTGGCGTCGGCATCGGAATAGACAGCCACACAGCGGATACCCATGGCGTGAGCGGTTTCTATAATCCGGCAGGCGATTTCGCCGCGGTTGGCGATCAGTATCTTTGTAAACATCAGTGTTGGTCCTCCGGAACCCAGCTGGCGGCACGTTTTTCAAGGAAAGCGGCAAGGCCTTCCTGGCCTTCTTGTCCCACGCGGATATCAGCAATGCGTTGGGCCGTATCTTCAATCACGTCTGCACTCAGTGGCTGTTGGCTGACGGCAAAAATGAGTGCTTTGGCGGCGCCCATGGCTTGCGGGCCATTGCCGGCCAGCTGCTGCAGCATTCGGTCGCAGCGGGTTTGCAGGTCGTCGTTGTCGCTCGCCACCATGTGGACCAGCCCAAACTCGCAGGCCTGATGGGCGTTGAATACTTCCGCCGTCAGAAAATATCGCCGTGCCTGGCGTTCGCCGATGGCACGCACCACGTACGGGCTGATCACGGCTGGAATCAGCCCCAGCTTCACTTCGCTTAAGCAGAATGTGCTTTGTTCGGTTGCGATCACCATATCGCAGCAGGCTGCAAGGCCTACGGCACCGCCAAAAGCGGCACCCTGAACCAGCCCGATCACAGGCTGTGGCAGGCTGTTCAGCACCGACATCAGGCGCGCGAGCTGCCGCGAATCGTTCAGGTTTTCCTGTTGGCTGTTGTCGGCCATGCGCCGCATCCAGCCCAGATCCGCTCCGGCGGAAAAGTGTTTGCCTTCGGAACGCAGTACCACCACGTTTGTGCTGCTGTCTTGCCCGATCTGTTCGAACGCGGCAATCAACTGGCTGATGATCACGTCATCAAAGGCGTTGCGTTTTTCAGGGCGGTTTAACACCACCTCGGTCACACCGGGGCTGCGGGTGTGGATCACAACAGCTCGATTTTGGGCAGAGTTAGGCGCCGGGTTCGGGACAGAATTTGGTTCGGTCATGGTCATTCCCCCGTTACATGCGGAACACGCCGAAGCGTGTTGGCTGGGCGGGGCGGTTAAGTGTGGCCGACAGACTCAGAGCCACTACTTCACGGGTTTGGGCTGGGTCTATCACGCCGTCGTCCCACAGGCGGGCACTGGCGAAGTAGGGGTGGCCCTGGTGTTCGTAGGTGTCAATAATCGGTCGTTTAAACGCGGCTTCGTCGTCCTGGCTCCAGGTTTCGCCATTGCGTTCCATGCCGTCGCGGCGAACCTGTGCGAGTACACCGGCAGCTTGTTCGCCACCCATTACGGAAATGCGGGCGTTAGGCCACATCCACAGGAAATCGGGGCTGTAGGCGCGGCCGCACATGCCGTAGTTTCCTGCGCCGAAACTGCCGCCGATCAGTACGGTAATTTTTGGCACGTTGGCGCAAGCGACGGCCATCACCATTTTGGCGCCGTGTTTGGCAATGCCTTCGGCTTCGTGCTTCTGGCCCACCATAAAGCCGGTCACATTTTGCAGGAACAGCAGTGGAATATTGCGCTGGCAGCAAAGCTCTATGAAGTGGGCGCCTTTTTGGGCGGATTCGCTGAACAGTATGCCGTTGTTGGCAATAATGCCTACCGGATAGCCGTGCACATGGGCAAAGCCGGTGACCAGGGTCTGACCGTAATAGCGTTTGAATTCGTCGAATTCTGAGCCGTCGACAACGCGGGCGATGACGTCGCGCACGTCAAACTGTTTGCGCAGGTCGGTGCCGACAATGCCGTAAATTTCGCTGGCGTCGAACAGGGGCGCCTTGGGTTTGCGAATTTGCACGTCTGCGGGTTTACGGCGGTTCAGGTTAGACACGCAGCGGCGCGCGATGTCTAAGGCGTGGGCGTCATTTTCGGCGTAATGGTCGGCCACACCGGACACTTTGCAGTGTACGTCGGCACCGCCCAGATCTTCGGCGCTGACCACTTCACCGGTGGCGGCTTTGACCAGTGGCGGGCCGGCCAGAAAGATGGTGCCCTGGTTGCGCACGATGATGGATTCGTCGGCCATGGCCGGAACGTAAGCGCCGCCGGCGGTGCACAAACCCATCACCACGGCAATTTGGGGGATGTCTTCGGCAGACATGCGGGCCTGATTATAAAATATGCGGCCGAAGTGATCACGATCAGGGAACACTTCATCCTGGCGCGGCAGGTAGGCGCCGCCGGAGTCTACCAGGTAGATACAGGGCAGGCGGTTGGCAAGGGCGATTTCCTGGGCCCGCAGGTGTTTCTTAACGGTCAGCGGGTAGTAGGAGCCGCCTTTTACGGTGGCGTCGTTCGCGATGATCATGCATTCGGTGCCGTTAACGCGGCCTATACCGGCAACCAGACCGGCGGCGGGTATGTTGTCTTCATAGACGTCATATGCAGCGAGCTGGCCGATTTCGAGGAACGGCGAGCCGTCGTCCAACAAGCGGTTAATACGTTCCCGGGGCAGCAATTTGCCACGGGCAATGTGGCGTTCCTGGTAGCTGGGGCCGCCGCCTTGCTGAATAGTGGCAACTTTTTCTCGCAGGTCGGCTACGGCGTCTGTCATGGATTGGTGTTTGGCCTGAAATTCTTCAGATCTGGAGTTGATTTTGCTTTGGAGTATTGTCATGTTTCCTGGCCTCGAGTTTCGGGGCGGCGGGGCTGGCGGGGCGTCTTTCCGGGAACCGCTACGAGCACATCCATGTGCGCTTCGCTGTGGCCATTCATGGCCACAGACATTCCCGGAAAGACACCCCGCCAGCCCCTCGTCATAATTTGAGTGTGCGTTTAAAAGGGGACAGATTTTAAATCTGTCCCTGGTGTCTTACTTGTTTAGAAACAGCTCTCGTCCAATCAGCATGCGGCGAATTTCCGAGGTGCCGGCCCCGATTTCGTACAGCTTGGCGTCGCGCAGCAGGCGGCCGGTGGGGTAGTCGTTGACGTAGCCGTTGCCGCCCAGCAGCTGGATCGCGTCCAGGGCCAGTTTTGTCCCCATTTCGGCGGAGTAGAGGATTGCACCGGCGGCGTCTTTGCGGGTGGTTTCACCGCGGTCGGCAGACTGGGCGACCATGTAAACATAGGATTTGGCGGTGTTCATGTAGGTGTACATGTCGGCCACTTTGCCTTGTACCAGTTCGAATTCGCCGATCGCCTGGCCGAACTGTTTGCGTTCGCGGATGTAGGGCACAACCACGTCCATGGCGGCTTGCATAATACCCAACGGGCCACCTGCGAGTACCAAGCGTTCGTAGTCGAGGCCGCTCATCAGTACTCGGGCACCGCCACCGAGTTGGCCAAGGATGTTTTCCTTGGGTACTTGGCAATCTTGAAACACCAGTTCGCAGGTGTTGGAGCCGCGCATGCCCAGCTTGTCGAGTTTCTGGTGGCGACTGAAGCCAGGCGCGTCGCGTTCTACGATGAAGGCGGTGATGCCTTTCGAGCCGGCTTTCACGTCAGTTTTGGCGTAGATCACGTAAACGTGGGCGTCAGGGCCGTTGGTGATCCACATTTTATTGCCGTTCAGCACGTAGTGGTCACCGGCGTCTTTGGCGCTCAGTTTCATGGAGATGACGTCGGAACCAGAGTTGGGTTCAGACATGGCCAAAGCGCCTATGTGTTCGCCGCTGAGCAGCTTGGGCAGATATTGCTGTTTCTGCTCTTCGGTGCCGTTGCTGTGAATCTGGTTCACACACAAATTAGAGTGAGCGCCGTACGACAAACCTACCGATGCGGAGGCGCGGCTGATTTCTTCCATCGCAATTACGTGGGCCAGGTAGCCCATGCCGGAACCGCCGTAGGCCTCGTCGACAGTGATGCCGAGCAGGCCCATGTCGCCAAACTTCTTCCACAAATCCATGGGGAATTCGTTGGACCGGTCAATGTCTGCCGCACGCGGTGCAATTTCGCGGGTGGCGAAACCGTTGATTTGCTCGCGCAGCATGTCCAGGGTTTCGCCAAGGCCGAAGTTCAGTTCCGAGTATTGCGATTTCATGATGGTCACCTTGTTATTGGGTCGTTAGTGCTGTGTTGCCGTCTGCTTTTTTATTTGCAGTTCGCTCAATGCTTCGAGACAGCGGGCCTCGGCGTTTTCCATCTCCATCTCAACGATCGCGATGTCTTCCTTTTGCTGAGCGAGCGCCTCACGGCGGCGTTTTATAGTTTGCAGCATCAGCAACAGCTGTTTTTCATTACCACTGGTGGTTTCGTCCCACAGGTCAAACAACTCTTTGGTCTCGGCCAGCGACAGTCCCATTCGTTTACCGCGCAGGATTAATTTCAGCCGCACCCGGTCTTTGGAACTAAAGATGCGGGTTTGGCCTTTACGGCTGGGTTTTAGCAAGCCCTGATCTTCGTAAAAGCGAACGCTACGGGTCGTTACGTCAAACTCCTGAGCCAGTTCGCTGATGCTGTATGTTTTCTTTGCAGCCATTGAGTGTTTCCTTTTTTTGTCAGGTTAGTTAAAGTTTACGTAAACGTAAAGCATTTGATTGTATTGTTATCTACAGCAACGGGAGTATCCGATGGAATTTAAGAACGTAGCAGCCATTGTAACAGGCGGCGCATCTGGCCTTGGCGAAGGCGCAGCGCGGGCGCTGGCGGCAGCGGGTTGCAAGGTAGCGATCTTCGATTTGCAGAAGGAACGCGGTGAAGCTGTTGCAAAAGAGTTGGGGGGGATCTTTGTTGAGTGTGACGTCAGTTCCGCCGCAAGTGCCGAAGCAGCTTTTACCAAAGCCAACGAAGCGCATGGTTTTTGTGGCGTTGCCGTAAACTGCGCAGGCGTCGCCACCGCAGGTAAAATTCTAGGGCGCGAGGGTGCGCTGCCACTGGAAAACTTCAGTAAGGTGGTGCAAGTCAATCTGATCGGAACCTTTAACATACTGCGACTGGCAGCGGCGGAAATGGCTCAGCGTGAACCCAATGCTGACGGTGAACGGGGCGTTATCATCAACACTGCGTCTATCGCGGCCTATGAAGGGCAGGTTGGTCAGGCGGCCTACAGTGCGTCCAAGGGCGGCGTTGTTGCCTTAACTCTGCAGGCTGCTCGTGAGCTGGCGCGTGAGGGTATTCGAGTGAATACCATTGCCCCTGGGCTGTTTATGACGCCGATGATTGCCGGCATGCCGCAGGAAGTACAAGACAGCCTGGCGGCAACTTTGCTGTTTCCCAAACGCCTGGGTAAGCCGGAAGAGTTTGGCATGATGGTAGACCAGATGGTGCGTAACCCGGTGCTGAATGGCGAAGTCATCCGTCTTGATAGCGCTTTGCGTATGGCCCCGAGATAAGCGGCCCTTCAGCAATTTATCATAAGCAGGAGTTTGTATGACTGCGACTGTCGATCAAGAAGAATTGACGTTATTCCGTGAGTCGGTAATCAAGGCACTGGAAAAAGAAATCAAACCTCACTATGAGCAGTGGGAAAAAGACGGCATTGCCCCGCGCAAGCTTTGGAACACTCTGGGCGATGCCGGCATGCTGTGCGTAGACGTGCCCGAGGACTGTGGCGGTTGCGGCGCACCCTTTCAGTATTCGGTGGTGGTGGGTGAGGAGCTGGCGCGGATGGGTTTTGGTGCGTTGTCCACCAATGTGATGGTGCACTCCGATATTGTCGCGCCTTACCTGAGCCACTTGGGCAACGACGAGCAAAAAAAGCAGTGGCTACCAAAAATGGTTTCCGGTGAAGCCGTGGGCGCCATTGCCATGACCGAACCCGGCGCTGGCAGTGATTTGCAGGCGATGCGCACCAGTGCCGTAAAAAATGGCGACGACTACATTCTGAACGGCTCCAAGACCTTTATTACCAATGGCCAGCACGCGGATATGGTGATCGTGGCCGCCAAAACCGATCCTTCCGCCGGTGCCAAGGGCGTCAGCCTGTTTCTGGTGGACACCACTCTGGAAGGTTATGGCGTTGGTCGCAATCTGGACAAAATTGGCCAGCATGCCGGTGATACCTCCGAGTTGTTCTTTGCGGATATGCGGGTGCCAGCGTCGGCGTTATTAGGCGAGGCCGGCAAAGGCTTTGTTTATTTGATGCAGGAACTGGCGCGTGAACGCTTGGTGATTGGTGCGTTGGGCGTTGCGGCTGCCCGCGGTGCCCTAGACCTGACCGTTGCTTACTGTCAGGAGCGGGTGTTGTTTGGCCAGAAGTTGGCCCAGTTGCAGAACACCCGTTTTGAAATGGCCCGCATGGAAACCGAATACCGCATCAACAAGGCTTTTGTAGATCAGTGCATCAACGAATACGTCGCCGGCACTCTGGATGCTGCGACGGCCTCTATGGCCAAATACAGCGCGACTGAAATGCAGTGCCGGGTGACGGATGGCTGCCTGCAACTGTTTGGCGGTTACGGCTATACCAGTGAGTACCCGATTTCACGGGCCTTTGCGGATGCCCGCGTGCAGCGCATTTACGGCGGTACGTCGGAAATTATGAAGGAAATTATTGCTCGCTCAATTTTTGGGCGCGCCTGATTAACGATGACTAATAACGATCAAACCTTTCAATAAAACGGGGACAAGCAACGATGACTGACACCTCCAATGATAATTTCATAGTAATAGCCGGCGCCGCCCGCACGCCCATGGGCGGCATGATGGGCTCGCTGAGCAGCGTGCCTTCGCCACAGTTGGGCGCGGTTGCGATAAAAGCCGCCATCGAGCGTTCGGGCCTGAAGCCTGCTGACATTGATGAAGTCATCATGGGTTGCGTATTGCCGGCCGGCTTGGGTCAGGCACCCGCACGCCAAGCCTCCCGCGGTGCCGGCATACCAGACAGCTCCGGCTGCACCACCGTTAACAAAATGTGCGGATCGGGCATGCAGGCGGTCATGATCGCCCACGATCAGATCAAAGCCGGCACCAACAACATTATGGTTGCCGGTGGTATGGAAAACATGAGCCAGGCGCCGTATCTGCTACCCAAGGCTCGCGGCGGAATGCGCATGGGCCATGGCCAAGTCATGGACAGCATGTTCCTCGACGGCCTGGAAGACGCCTATGAAGGCAGTCTGATGGGCGTTTTTGCACAAAAGAGCGCGGATGACTATAAGATCACCCGTGAGCAAATGGATAACTTTGCCATCGAGTCCCTTAACCGTGCTAATGCAGCTATCGATAACGGCTGGTTCGCGCCCGAAAT
Source organism: Marinobacter psychrophilus (assembly GCF_001043175.1). Taxonomy (NCBI): domain Bacteria; kingdom Pseudomonadati; phylum Pseudomonadota; class Gammaproteobacteria; order Pseudomonadales; family Marinobacteraceae; genus Marinobacter; species Marinobacter psychrophilus. The sequence goes on along the minus strand of NZ_CP011494.1, from coordinate 2,702,389 downwards.
CTGCGCGGTCAGCATCGCCGGTCGTGGTGGCGATACAGTGGTAGATACCGACGAGCAGCCCGGCAATGCTCGCCCGGACAAGATCCCCACGCTGAAACCTGCGTTCAAGAAAGACGGAACGGTAACCGCTGCCAATGCCAGCTCCATCAGCGACGGCGCCTCAGCACTGGTACTGGCTTCTGCAAAAGAAGCCAAAGCTCGTGGCTTGCACCCACAGGCAAAAATCATTGCCCACGCCACCCACGCCCAGTTACCCGCTGAGTTCACCCTGGCCCCCATCGGCGCCATCGACAAAGTCCTGAAAAAAGCCGGCTGGGGCAAAGACGACGTAGACCTTTACGAAATAAACGAAGCCTTCGCGGTGGTCTCCCTTTTGGCCATCAACGAACTGGGCCTGGATGCCAATAAAGTAAACGTGTACGGCGGCGCCTGCGCCCTCGGCCACCCCATTGGCTCCTCCGGCTCAAGAATTTTGGTCACTCTGATTAACGCATTGAAGCAAAAAGGCCTGAAGCGCGGCGTTGCTGCACTTTGCATCGGCGGTGGTGAGGCAACGGCTGTGGCCATCGAACTGGTCTGATGCCAGTAGAGACAAAAAACCTCTAAGTGGAAAAGATGGCGGGTTGTTGTGCCTTTCAGGATAATTTCTCGCTTAAAATGCATGAAACAGCATTCGACCGGCAACGACCAAAAGGAAGGCGCCAAAACCTTGCTTAAGGGTAGCCGCTGGAATTTTGTGGCTTAGCGATACGCCGATGGGAGCCATGATGACGGTAAATAGAGCGATACAGGCGGCCGCCGGCAGATAAACATAACCTACCGATCCTTCCGTAATGCCGGCACCCCAGCCGGATATTGCGTAACCGATGGTACCAACCAGTGCCAAAGGAAAGCCCAAGGTGCTTGATGTGGCGACGGCTCGTTGCATAGGCACGTTAAAAAAGACCATCAGCGGAACCATCACGTTGCCGCCACCAATACCGGCCATTCCTGATACGGTTCCACTGAAAAGGCCCAGGCCTGAGGTGCCCGCCGTCCCCGGCATTTTTCGAGATGGGTCAGGTGCCCAGCGGCTCAACATGATCACGGCGACGACAAACAGAAAGCCGGCAATGCCAATTTCGAGTGCCTCAGGTGGCAAGCGAGCAGCGATGAATCCGGATAAAAAACTTCCCAGCACAACCGTCAGTGACCAACGTTTGAAGATGCCCCAATCCACCGCGGATCGCCGAATTTGAGCCCTGGCAGCGGAGACGGAAGTAAAGATGATGGTGCACAGCGATGTGGCGACCGCCGTTATAACAATGTATTCCGCTGGGAAACCTTGCAGATCGAGAATAAAGATCAGTGCGGGAACGATGACAACCCCACCGCCAATACCCAGCATTCCCGCTAGGATGCCGGAAATTATGCCCAGCGCCGAAAAGGCGACAAGTATGTCCATGTAAGAATCCTGATTGGTAAATGAGAGCGTTTTAGGTGTTCGGATTTGATCCCAGACCCAGCGCAATGCCTTCACCCCTGGGGTCGTGCATGGTCTCTTTCAGGCCATCGGCATGAATATGAAGAACGCCAGCCTGACCGGTAAGCGGGCTCAACTCCGGAACCCATTCGGTCAGGTGTCCGCGGGCGGCTAGCGTCCGCGCAACAGAACTTGGAATGGATTTTTCGAGCTTAAGACTTTCGCTTCCGCCAAAAAAACTCCGGCCAAGTAAAAATCGAGGCGCGCTCAATGCAGCCTCGATGGTTTGCTGGTAGTCAATCAACTGGGTGGCCAGCACCATCTGGGTTTGAGGCTGGCCGTCGCCACCCTGGCTACCGAAATACCACTGCTGGCCATCATCGCCTATGTGGCAGGACGGATTCAGGGTATGCGCCGGGATTTTTCCCGGTGCCCAGCAATTTGGGTGCTCAGGATCTGAATGAAAGCTGGCGGCGCGATTTGACCAGAGCACGCCGGTATCACCGACAAAACAACCGGAACCAAAATCGTGAAACAGGCTTTGCATCAGACACACGGTTCGCCCTTGGTTGTCAGAGGCTGACATCCAGATGGTATCCGCCGGCCGTCCTGTTTCGTGCCAGGGGCCAGCTGTGTCCGGGCTGATGGCCAGAAGCCTGCCGACAGCGGCGTTTACTGATAATCGCTGTTGCAGGGGTAAAGGGTGCTGCGACGGATCTGCCAATTCTTTGTTGCGCAACACAAGTTGGGCTTTGATTGCCTCTACTAGGTAGTGGTAGTAATCGGCACTGCCGTTGCGGATATCGGACAAGGGCATCTGGCCCAGTGCCGACAGGGCGCTCAATGTGTACAGGCCTTGGGTTGGCGGCGGAAAGTTGTAGAGGTAGCCGTTCCGGTAACGGATCTTCAAAGGGTCAGTCAGTGTCGCCTGGGTGTTTTCCAGGTCTGAACGGGTCAAGCCGTTGCCGAGTCGGTCAAACCCTTTGGCCAAAGCCTCGGCGACCTCGCCATGATAAAAATCCTCGATCCCGGCGTGCGCCAACTGTTCCATTGTATCCGCCAGTTGGGGTTGGACGATCCGGTGGCCTTCGGGCAGTTGATTGCCGTCTGAATCGTTGCAGAGCCGCTGCATATCCGGGAGGTCTAACAGCATATCGCGACGTTGATGTTGCCAGAATGCTTGGGACTTCGACACCGGTGTACCTTGCTGCGCAAGATCAATAGCTGGCTTGAGCAGGGTAGGCCACTTTAGCTTTGACGACCATTGTTGGTCACTTACCTGCTTGGCAAGATGCCAGGCTTTGAGAGCACCGGCGGTGGTTGCGGCCGATGCCGGGCCGCGCGTGGTAATTCGGCCAGTGTCGGGGAGACTCTGCCCTGATTGCCCCAGGCCCATAATGACTTTTAGTTGTTTGCCATCGTTGACCATCAACAGCGCGTCACCACCAATACCTGTCATATGTGGGTAGCAAACGGAGAGCGCGGCAGCTGCGGTGAGAATCGCATCAATAGCGTTGCCGCCGTCCCGAAGAATCTCCACACCGGCCTCGGAAGCCAGCCGATGAGGCGTGCAGATGGTTCCGTATCGGGATACCGCCTTCATGGGCGGCCTTCGGAGCAAGATGGTTCTGTGTCATCGGGCTTATTGCGCGGCCGGTGCGCCGCCACAAATTCTGCAGACACGGCGCTCACATTCTGCACATGGCCACGCATCAGCCTGGCGACGCCATCGGCATCGCCCGCGACAATGGCACACACAATCGCGTCATGTTCCTCCCAGGATTTGCTCATACGGTTCTTCATACGGAACTGTGCGCGCCGGAAGGGTGCAAGCCGAGTGCGGGTGGCCTCCGCAAGTTGTCTGAGTTGAGGGCTTTGAGCCGCGTCGAAAATCAGCGAGTGAAAGTTGTGGTTGAACTGGTTGTACTGATCCGAGGTGCCGTCCCTCACTAGGTGAATCGAATCGTTATGCAGCTTTTGCAAGGCCTGCCTCTGGCAACTGTTCATTCTCAACGTCGCCAGCCTCGTCAGCGATGCCTCTAGTTCTGCCATGGCCTCGTAGAGGTAGCTTAAGGCATCCGCAGAAAGGGTTGAAACAATCACCCCCCGATTTGGACGATGGGTAACCAGTCCCATAGCCGCAAGATGACCAAAGGTTTCGCGAATCGGCGTACGGGAGACGCTAAAACGTTCTGCTGCGGCTTTGGCATCAAGTTTGGTGCCGGGCACCAGCTTCCCGCTAACAATGTCATCAGCCAGCGTATGAACGATGGTATCGACGGTCGTTCCCTTTCGCGGACTGCCAACGGGTGTCACTGTCATGCTGGAGCGCCTGAATGAGTGTTCGTCTCGCTGGCTGGCGGATGCGGAATCGCGGCTAAAAGGCTGCGGGTGTAGTCTGTCTCAGGGTAATCCATGATGGTTCGGGCGTCGCCTTCCTCTACGACTTCTCCCTGTTGCATAACAATAATGCGATCACACAGCAGGCGAACCACGTTCAGGTCGTGGCTGATGAACAGATAGCTCATGCCGAGCCGATGTTTCAGGTCCTCCAGCAAGTTCAAAATCACGGCTTGCACCGAGACGTCCAGCGCCGCCGTCGGTTCGTCCAGAATCAGAAGCTGCGGGTCAAGCGCAACGGCCCGAGCGATGCCAACCCGCGCTTTTTGGCCGCCTGATAGTTGGTGAGGAAAACGGTCGAGAAGATGCGTTGGTAAACCCACGAGACCGGCAAGTTCCACCACACGCGCTTTACGTTCAGCTTTTCCCAATCCCTTCGATAGCTGCTTCAGCGGATCTTCGATAGAACGCTCAGCGCTCCAGCGCGGGTTCAGGCTGTCGGTTGGGTCTTGAAACACCATTTGCAGCTTGCCTCGCAGAGGGTGAGATGCGAATTGACTTGCCGGGATGCTGGAAATGTCTTGACCTAGAAACTCGATGTGCCCGTCGGTAGCATCCAATAACCGCATGACCATCGCCGATGTGGTGGATTTTCCGCACCCGCTTTCGCCCACTAGACCCAAACTCTCGCCTTGGCGAATCGTGAATGACAAATCCCGAACTGCGAGGTGATAGCTTTTCGACTCTGGCTTTCCAAATCCCTTCTTGAGGTGGCTGACGGTTAACACCGGTGGCCCGGGAGGAATCGACTGTGGCAGTGAATCTGCCTTGTCGCGCATCGCATCCGGCAGCAGATCCCGAACGTTTGAGTCGCGACGTGGTGTGGCCCTAAGCAGTTTTTTGGTGTAATCCTTCTGGGGTGACTGGAACAAGACTGTGGACGCATTTTGCTCAACGACACGGCCTTTTTCCATCACCATCAGGCGGTCACAGTAGGCGGCCGCCAGGCCAAGATCGTGGGTTATCAGTATGGTGGACATGCTGAAGCGTGCCGTGAGCTCCACAATCAGATCCATTACCGCCTTCTGGGTGGTAACGTCCAGACCGGTTGTGGGCTCGTCGGCGATTAATAACTGAGGGCGGCACGCAAGAGCAATGGCGATAATAACCCGCTGGCACATGCCGCCGGAGAGTTCGAACGGGTAGGCATGGAAGCGTTGCTCGGCATCCGCGATTTTGACCGCTTTGAGCATTTCAATGGCTTTTTCTCGAGCATTCGCTCTTGTTGCCTGATTGTGCTGAATCAACACATCAGCTACTTGTTTACCGATTTTTCGAATTGGGTTCAGAGCAGCTCGCGGATTTTGGAAGATCATGGAGATCTCCCGACCCCTGACATCGCGCATGTCTGATTCAGCGATTTTATGCAGAGACATACCGTTGTAGGTGATCTTGCCGTTGGTAATCTTGCCCGCCCGGTCCAGTATTTTCATCACCGCGTAGGAGGTGACGGATTTGCCGGAGCCGGATTCGCCAACAATGCCCAGGGTTTCACCTTTGGCGACGAACAGTGATACGGCGTCAATGGCACGAACAATTCCTTTGCGGGTGGTGAAGTCGACAGTCAGCCGTTGCACATCAAGTAAAGGTATGGCCATGGTAACTCCCTACGTCCGTCGCTGAGGATCGACAAGATCACGCAGCCCGTCGCCGATAAGATTAAAGGTGAACACGGCCAGCATCAGCGCCATACCGGGAAAGACTACCAGCCACCACTCGCCGGAAATAATGAAATTGGCACCTTCAGCAACCATGATTCCCCACTCCGGCGTTGGTGGTTGCACACCCAAACCAATAAACGACAGGCCGGCTGCGTTGAGAATGGCCCATCCCATATTGAGCGAAATTTGAACCATCATCGGGGGCAGGGTATTCGGGAAAATGTGTCCAAAAAGAACCCGTAGTTCTGAATTGCCCGATAGCCTGGCCGCCTGCACAAATCCAGCGTTGCGCCGGATGCTGACTTCGGCTCGGGCCATGCGTGCATAAAACGGCAGGTTGATTATAGCGGTGGCGTAAACAATGTTTTCAACGGAGTTGCCAGCCGCGGCTACAATGCCCATGGCAAGAACGAACAGTGGGAAGGCCATGATGGTGTCCATAAACCGCCCTGCAATCCGGTCGGTCCAGCCGCCGAAATATCCGGACAGCGAACCGATGATGGAACCGAAGACAAACGACAGAGTGACTGCGGATACCGAAATCAGCAAATCCAGACGGGTTGCGACGACTACTCTGGAGAAGACATCCCGTCCGAGGTGGTCCGTGCCAAACCAGTGCGTCAGGCTAGGCGGCTTCAACGCCGGGCCAGCACCTGTTGCAACCGGGTCAAAAGGCACAAGGTAAGGGCCGAAAATGGCCATAACGATCAGGCCAATGAACATAGCGAACGAAATGCCAGTGAGCGGGTTTTCCGCCATGATGTATCTAAAGTGATGCCAGTGTCTCTCGCGAGCTGGAGCGGCCGGGGAGGTGGTTGGTTTGGCTGGTGATGACGTCATATCATTCCTCTTCAGCCACCCGCGGATCGATCAGGGTATACGCCAAATCGATCAGCAGGTTAAGAGACACAAACAAAAGTGCCATGGACAGGACGAATCCCTGAACCGCGGCGTAGTCGGATACCACAAGCGCTTCGACGGCGAATGAACCGATGCCCGGCCATGCAAAAACCTTTTCGACCAGCACGTTAGCGCCAAGCACGAACGAGAACACCATTCCGAGGGTGGTCACAACCGGCAACAGGGCGTTTCTGAATGCGTAGGTGACCAAGACCCGGCGGCCGCTCAGACCAGCTGCGCGTGCTGTGCGAACGTAGTCGCTTGAAAGGGTTTGCAGCATTGCTGCCCGGGTCATTCGGGCAATGGGCGCAAGGGTAAATAGGGCAAGGGTAATAACCGGAAGTGTCATTTGCGCAAGAGATGCTTTGAATAGAGTCCAGTCACCAGCAATCAATGAATCGATGGTGTAAAAACCAGTGACCGTTTCCGGCGGCAGAAACATCATGTCCAGTCGCCCTATGGGCGGTGGCGCCCAGCCGAGTAGGTAGTAGAAAACATACAGCAGGGCTAGCCCGGTGAAGAATGTCGGTAATGAAACACCGGCCGTAACCAGAAAACGACACAGGTGATCAACCCAGGTGTTGGGCCGGGTCGCCGCCAGAACCCCCAGTGGAATGGCGATCACCAGTGATAGCAAGAGTGCTGCCAGAGTCAGTTCCAGAGACGCGGGTAACCGCTTTGCGAGCTCTTGGGTAACGGTTTGCCCGGTTGATATGGCGACACCCAGGTCGCCATGCGCCAAGTCGCTCACATAGTTGATGAACTGTATCGGCGTGGATTGGTTCAGCCCCAGGTTTTCACGCACCTGTTCAATGGACGCCTCATCGGCCATATCGCCCGCAAAATAGGCGGCTGGATCCCCGGGTAACGCCCGGGTCAGCAAAAAGCAAACGACCAGAATGCCGAAGATCGTGGGCACGGCTTGCAGCAAGCGGTTCAATACCCGCCTAGTTTTGACTCCGAGAGACACGTGTTACTCCTAAGTGAGCGATTCAGGCCGGCTTTAACGGACGGATGTCCATCTGGCGATGGAACCAGTATTCGTAGCCTTCAACGCCTTCTTTAAAGGCCACGTTCAGAGTTGGTTGCCAAAGTGGAATACGGGGAATATCGTCGAATGCAAGCTCAATCATCCGCGTCACATTGGGTGCGTAGGCCGGGTCATCGACCGGCATATCGAGTGTCTTTTCGATCAGCCCGGTCATTTCTGGGTTGTCGTAGTTGTAGGAATTGAAGAGGTTTCCTTTGATGTAGGCCCAGAAAAAGTAGTAATCCGGGGTGTTCAGCCAACCGCCAAAGTTCTCCAAGTGCAGCGGTAGCTTCTTTTCAACAAGAGCGACGGTCCGCCAGTTGGCGCCCGGAATCTTTTCAATAGTTGCGGTGATGCCGATTTGCGCCAGACCCTGCTGAATCAGCAATGCGGTGGGTTCTGCCCAGTCGGCGACCGAGAGATTAAAGGACAGTGGAACTTCGAAGCCGTCTTTGTAGTCTGTCTGCGCCAGCAGTTCTCTGGCTTTATCCAAGTTCTGTTCGTACGGTGATTTCTGCGGCCAGGCGATACTGGTGACCTCGTTACTACCTCCCCACATGGGCATGCCCTGACCATAGGCTGCCTGCTCAAAAATCTCCTCGTAGGGAATAGACCAGGCAATGGCCTGTCGAACCCGCTTATCTTTAAACGGCTCAAAATCCAGGTTTGTGCAGAGTGAGTAAATACAGTTCTCAATAGGCGTTGTGATTACTTTTACGCCGTCTTTTTCTGCTAATTCTTTGGCGTCTTTGTTGGGGATGTTCTGCGATGCGGTCACGCTGCCCCGCTCGATTAAAGCGCGCCGAGTCGACTGGGCAGGTACTTCGCGAAGGATGACGCGCTGATAGCCTGGCTGTGGCCCGCAAGCCCAATCGTCATTGCGTTCGTAAACCAGCTGCTCACCGGCATTCCATTGGGATACTTTAAAGGCACCGGATCCTGCAGGGTTGCGGTGCAGGTATTCCGTCGCCCAGGGGTCGTCAGGGGTTGCGTTGGCCTTGGCAACTTCCGAGTTGATAATGATAGGGATTGGAGTAGCCAGATCTGGCAATGCCAGCTTGGAGGGAAACGGCAGGGTAATTTGAATGGTGCGATCATCCAGTGCCTTGAACTGATCTGGCGACTCAAGACGACCAGCTCTCATTTGAACGGTCGGGAAACCACCCACGGAGACGGCGCGATCCAGAGACCATTTTACGTCGTGCGCGGTAACAGGCTTGCCATCCCAGAAGGAGGCGCCTTCGCGGATTTTGAAGGTCATCACCGTACCGTTTTCACTAATTTTCCAGGATTCAGCCATCTCCGGTTGGACGTTATCATAGTCGTAGCTCAAAGAGCCGTCGGGCATTTTTTTGGTGCCAAAGCTGACCAGTCTGTCGTAGCAGTTAATGGCAACCTGGTAGCTGTCCCGGTTGGTGCCGCTGCGATGGATATCCAGGCTGTTGATGGTGCCCCCAAAAACAACAACGGCTGTCTCATTGGTGGCGGCCTGGGCTACGCGAGGGAGGAGCTGGGTCAGAGGAAGAAGGCTGGCGCCTACAGAAAGAGTGGTTGCACCTTTTAGAAAATTACGACGATTCATCTTGTATGCTCCATTTTCCAGTTTTGCCAGAATCGTGAGCAGATATTGAGCCAACTTCTTACAGTGTAGATACAATTAAATTAAAACAAGGAGTTAGCTTTTTTTATTATTGTTGTATGCAATAAAGAGCGTTTTCCTCTAATAGTGTATGCACAGTTTTGGTTCGTTGAAGCGGGTGAGAGCACCAGCAGGAGGCCACTGCAGTGGCCATTGTATTAGCGGTTCTTCCTCCTGTATTTTGACATTGGGGCGCGCAGCAAGGCGGGGGTAGCTGCCATTAAACAAGCAGGCTACCGATTACAGACACTCAAGCCACAGAACGAGCCTGCTGAACACCCAGAACAACCTCCGTCACCGTATGCAGCTTCAACAGCTGCGACTGCAACATAGCAATCGGCCGGGCACCCTCCAGAGTCAGAGCGATATCAAAATGCCCTCCGCTGCTTTCCACCGCCATAGAGGCAATCCTGAATCCTCGCACTCGTACCACGCGGCACAAACGCTCAAGACCAGCCGCTTCCGCCTCCATGCGGCAACGCAAAATATGGCTGTCGGGTTGGGCGATACCGGGTGAGGTGGTTGGGCTCATGCTGCGTTCTCCTTGGCAGGTTTGGTTTTTTCCATCATGTCGCGATTGCTGCCGCCGGGCCTTACGGTTGGCCACACGTTCTCCTCACGGGCAATGGTTACGTGCAACAGCATCGGGCCCTTGAAGGCCAGAATCGTCTCGATGCCCCGGCGAATCTGATCTGTGCGGTTGATGTGCAAGGCTGGAATATCAAAAGCCCTTGCCATAGCCACAAAATCCGGGTTGTCGTCCAGATTGATATGGCTTTCGCGGTTGTCGTAAAACAGCTCCTGCTGCTGGCGCACCATGCCCAGGCACTGGTTATCCAGAATGATTATTTTCAGCGGCAGGCGATAACGGCGAATAGTCGCCAGCTCCTGGGCGTTCATCATGAACGAACCATCTCCGGCTACGTTGATAACCTTGGTGCCCGGCTTGGCAAACTGCGCACCTATGGCCGCCGGCAGGCCAAAACCCATGGTGCCCAGACCACCGCTGGTCAGGTGCTGGCGCGGATGATTGAACTGATAATGCTGCGCTACCCACATCTGGTGCTGGCCTACGTCGCAGGAAATAATGGTGTCATCACTGGCAATACGGGAAAGCTGGCGCACAAACGCCGGGCCGGTGATGGGGGCCAGGGCTTCCTCGTTATCTGCCGCCTGAAATCCACCGGTAGTGAGCCAGGTGCGGCATTGCTTCTGCCAGGCTTCGATATTCAGCGGCTGCGCTTTCACCCCGCAGGTAAGAGCGTGCAATACGTCATTAAGATCGGCACTGATGGTTAATACCGCCGCTTTGATCTTATGAAACTCGGCGCTGTCGGCATCGATGTGAATAATCTTTGCGTTGGGAGCAAAGGTTTCCGGCTTGCCGGTCGCGCGGTCGTCCAGGCGGGCGCCGAACACCAGAAGTAAATCACACTCGTCTACCGCGCGATTGGCTGCACGGCAGCCGTGCATGCCTAGCATGCCCAAGTGATTCGGGTTGTGCCGCCCTGGGTTGCCAATGCCCTTCAGAGTGACAACACCGGGCAGAGCAGAGTGTTCAGCAAACTCGCGATAGCTGTCCTCAGCGCCGGCTAACGTGATGCCCCCGCCGCTGTACAACAATGGCTTATGGGCCGCGCGCAGCAGCTGCAGAGTCTCGTTGATGCCTTTATCAATAGCGCCGTTATGTGTGGCCGAATCAGTTCGTGGCTCTGCGCTTTCACAACCCTCGCGTTCCTTCTGATCAGCTGCTTCCAGGTTTACCTGAGTCAGCAGAATATCCTTGGGAATATCGATCCATACCGGTCCTGGCCGACCGCTTTGCGCCAATGCAATCGCTTCAATAAGAATGCCGGGCAGGCTGTCGGCGTCATCCACCAGATAGCTGTGCTTAACAATGCCCAAAGTCATGCCCAGTACATCGGTCTCTTGAAACGCATCGGTGCCAATCAGCGCGGCGGGCACCTGGCCGGTGATCACCAGCAGCGGCACCGAATCCTGAAACGCATTAGCCACTCCGGTGATCAGGTTGGTAGCGCCCGGGCCGGACGTGGCAATGCACACGCCCAAGTTGCCGCTTGCGCGGGCGTAGCCGTCAGCGGCCAGGGCGCAGCCTTGCTCATGGCGACACAGCACATGTTCCACACTCACATCACCCACCAGAGCATCGTATAGCGGCATGATGCAACCGCCAGGGTAGCCAAATACCGTGGTAATACTGTGCTGTTGGAAAGCCTGAAGTATGTGTTGCGCGCCGTTCATGGTCTGAGTCCTTCTGAGTGTTGGTGTACCGTTTCAAGTGTTTCCAAAAAGGCCAAAAAAAAGCCCCCAGAACCTTTCGGTGCCGGGGGCTTTGGTGTTTGCAGTGTCGGTTTAGAAATCTCGCCTCAACTGTGTATCCACGCAAAAGCCCCCGGGGGATACCATCACCACCAGGACTAGCTTCACTAGGACAACCACAACGTTAAAGTTCATTTAATATGTGTCTCTTTAAAATTCATCTATCCAACTTGTGTAGAATCTAACCTGATTTTTATGCGCTTGGCAACCCGTTTTTTCAGTCGTGTTCGCAACAACCGGTTTTTTCAATGAGAGCAGTATGAACAAATTCAAATGGAGTTCTGTCGGCCTGTCTGTATTGTTAATTTTGGCGTTGCTAGTCTGGATGGCCAGCGGCGAAATCAAACAGACAGAAACCAAAGCGCCGGAACTATCGGTAAAGCAGAACACTGAGTTGAGCCGGGTAGAGGTCACAACCCTGAACGCTCTTAATTATCAGCCCGAATTGTTGGTACAGGGGCAGGTCTTACCGTGGCGATCCGTTATGGTGTCGGCACGGGTGTCCTCAACGGTGAAATCACTGGCAGTGGAACTGGGTGACACCGTCAGCCAGGGGCAAACATTACTCACCCTCACCGACGACGGCCGCAGCGCCGAACGCAGTCGCTGGCAGGCACGGGTGCGCAAACTGAACGCGGATTTGAACGCGGCCCAGAGTTTGCGCAGTCGCAATCTGGCGTCTGAGTCGGAGTTGCTGGGCCTGGAAAGCGAACTGGCGGAGGCCAAAGCCGAACTGGAAATGGCCAATCAGGCAATTGCCGATTTAGCGCCCCAAGCGCCCTTTGATGGCGTGGTCAATCAGAAGTCCATCGACGCAGGCGATCTGGTACAGCCAGGCTCGGCATTAATGCGCGTGGTTCAGGTAGACCGGCTAAAAGCCACGGCCCAGATACCCCAACAGGCGGTGCACCAAGTTGCCGAGGGTCAGTTGGTTAGTGTGCGGTTGCTGGATGGAGATGAATTAAGCGGACGCATCCGGTTTGTCGCCAGCGCCGCCGACACCGGTACCCGCAGCTTTGCGATTGAAGTAGAGGTAGAAAACCCGCAGCAAAGGCGCATCGCCGGTGGCAGCGCCAACCTGGTCATTGCCTTGCCAGAGGTCAGCGCCCATCACCTGTCGCCTGCATTTTTGGCGTTGGATAACAACGGTAAGCCTGGCGTAAAACACGTCAGCGACGACAACAAAGTGGTGTTTTCCCGGGTTCGCCTGCTCAGCGTGAAAACCGATGGCGCCTGGGTCGATGGCTTGCCGGACAACCTGCGCTTGATTACCCGCGGCGCTGGATTTGTCAGCGTGGGTGAGGAAGTCACCGCTGTTGCCGCAAACAGCGGCGAGGACTAATCCATGCGCTCTCTTATATTTGCAGCCATGGACCGCAGCCGCACCACGCTGCTGTTACTTCTATTTCTGGTGGTTGGCGGTTACGCCGCCTACATGGCCATTCCCAAAGAAGCCAATCCTGACATCGCCATTCCGATGATTTATGTATCCATGAGCCTCGAAGGCGTCAGTCCGGAAGACGCCGAGCGTTTGTTAGTGCGGCCGATGGAGCAGGAGTTGCGCTCGCTGGAAGGCGTTAAGGAAATGCGCGGCAACGCCTCCGAAGGCCACGCTTCCGTCATGCTGGAATTTGACGCCGGTTTCGACGCCGACAAAGCCCTGCAAGACGTGCGCGAACAGGTGGATACGGCACGCAGCAATCTGCCAGAGGAAGCCGACGAGCCGCGGGTGAATGAAGTAAATATTGCACTGTTTCCTGTGATGTCTATTGGCCTCTCCGGACCGCTGGCCGAGCGTGAACTGATCTTTATCGCCCGCGGCTTGAAAGACGCCATCGAAGCCATTCCGGAAATTCTTGAAGTTGACATTGCCGGCGACCGCGAAGATCTGCTGGAAATTGTGGTCGATCCCCAGGTGCTGGAAAGCTACGGCTTGGACTTCAACCAGTTAGGCACACTGGTGTCGCGTAACAATCAGCTGGTGGCGGCTGGCTCTATTGACACCGGCAACGGACGGATGACGTTGAAAGTGCCAGGCGTGATTGAAAACGTCGAAGATGTGATGTCGATACCGGTCAAGGTAGATGGCGACACGGTGATCACCTTTGGTGATGTGGCCATGTTGCAGCGCAGTTACAAAGACCCCCAGGGCTTTGCCCGTATTAACGGTGAACCGGCACTGGTGCTGGAAGTGTCCAAGCGTTCCGGCGCCAATATCATCGCGACCAGTACTCAGGTGCGCGCATTGATCGTGGCGGCGCAAGAACGTCTGCCCGACGAGCTGGATATCCGTTACATCATGGACCAGTCGGGCGAGGTGCAGGACATGCTGATCGACCTGCTGAACAACGTGCTGACCGCCATTGTGCTGGTCACCATCGTGATCATCGCGACCATGGGGCCCCGTGCGGCAATCTTAGTCGGCCTGACCATTCCGGGCGCCTTCCTGACGGCAATTCTGGTGATCTGGTCTATGGGTATGACCCTTAACATTATTGTGCTGTTTTCCCTGATTCTGGTCACCGGTATGCTGGTAGACGGCGCCATTGTGGTATCGGAGCTGGCAGACCGGAATCTGTCGGACGGCCTGAACGTTAACAATGCCTGGGGCGAAGCCGCCAGCCGCATGGCCTGGCCCATTATTGCATCCACTGCGACCACCTTGGCAGTGTTTGTGCCTTTGCTGTTCTGGCCCGGTTTGGTCGGCGAATTCATGAAGTTTTTGCCTATCACGGTGATTATCTGCCTGCTGGCGTCTTTAGCGATGGCACTGGTGTTTTTGCCGGTGCTTGGTGGTATTGGCGGCGGTCGCCGGGCGCGGGCGGTGCAAACAGACAATCAGCTGATGGGCGTCTACCGCTCCACCCTGGCCGCCATATTGCGTCGCCCCGGACTGACGCTACTAGCGGTGATTCTGGTGATTGGCGTGGTTTACGCGATTTATGGCCGTTTAAACCACGGCGTGGAATTTTTCCCCAGCGTAGAACCGGAGTCGGCCCAGGTTCAGGTGCGCGCCCGCGGCGATTTGTCCATCTGGGAGCGCGACGCCATTGTGCAGACCGTGGCCAGCCGTTTACAGGGCATGCCCGAAGTACGTGCCTTGTACAGCCGTTCGATGATCGGCGGCAGCCAGCAGATGGCGCCGGACGTTATTGGTGTATTGCAGTTTCAGTTCAACGATTGGTACACCCGGCGTGCCGCCGATATTATTCTGGAGGATTTTCGCCAGCGCACCGCAGACATTCCGGGTGTGGAGTTAGAGTTTCGTAAGCAGGAAGATGGCCCGGCCGGTGGCAAACCGATTGAGTTACTGGTTAGCAGCGGTAATCCCGACGAGCTGGAAGCCGCGGTCAGCGCGATTCGTGCGCAAATGCTAGCGCAGGACGCGTATGTCGACACCGAAGACGACCGCAGCCTTGACGGTATTGAATGGCGCCTGAAGGTGAACCGCGAAGCGGCTGCCCGTTTCGGTACCGACGTCGCCAGCATCGGCAACGCCGTGCGGCTGGTTACCAACGGCTTGGTACTGGCCAGTTACCGCCCTGAAGACGTGCGTGACGAAGTGGACATTGTGGTACGCGTTCCTAACAACTGGCGTGAACTGGATCAGCTGGAACGGCAAACCCTGAACACCTCACGGGGCCAGGTACCGCTGTCGCAGTTTGTCAGTTTAGAACCCGGTGATAAAACCGGCAACATCGTGCGGGTGGATGGCCGCCGTACCATCACCATCAAAGCCGATCTGCAACCCGGCCGGCAGGTGGAAGAGGCGCTGCGAGAGCTGCGCGCCACCATGCCCGAGTTGCCGGACGGCACAACCGTGCTTGAAGGTGGCGAAAGTGAAGATCAGCAACAAGCGGCCAACTTCCTGATTAACGCATTTATGGTGGCTATAGGGCTGATGCTGCTGATTCTGGTGACCCAGTTCAACTCGCTGTACCAAAGCTTTTTGATTTTGTCGGCCATTGTGCTGTCCACCGCCGGCGTGCTGCTGGGCCTGTTACTGAACAGTCAGCCGTTTGGCATTGTGATGGTGGGAATGGGCACCATTGCGTTGGCCGGTATTGTGGTGAACAACAACATCATTCTGATCGATACTTACAACCAGATGCGGGCCGACGGCATGGAACCGGCGGCAGCGGCACTGGAAACCGGCTGTTTGCGCCTGCGCCCGGTGTTGCTAACCGCCATTACCACAGTGCTGGGCCTGATGCCGATGGTACTGGGCATAAACGTGGATTTGATTACGCCGTCGCTAGGGTTAAACGCGCCATCTACCCAATGGTGGACCCAGATGTCCAGCGCCATTGCTGGTGGACTGACGTTCGCAACCCTGCTTACGCTGCTGCTAACACCGGCGCTGCTGGTATTGGGCGAACAAACCGGGCAGAAAGTGAAACAGTTGCTCGGAGCTAAGGGACAAGCTCGGAGTTAGGAAACGGATTTGAAATCTGTCCTCGGGAGTCGAGGTGACCATTAGAGCCATCCGTTTGCACTTTTTGTTTGCACTCTTTGTTTGCACTATCTATTTCACTACCCATTTGCACTGCGGGCGTCTTTGATTACATCGTAAGCATGGGTGATTTCGCCGGTGCGCTCTTCGGCCATCTCGCGCATGCTTTCCGGTAAGCCGCGGCCGGCCAGTTTGTCCGGATGGTTTTCGCTCATCAGCTTGCGGTACACCTTTTTGATGTCGTCATCGCTGTCTTGCGGCGATACGCCCAGCACTTTGTAAGCGTCGTCAGTCTGTTGGCTGCTGGAGCGCTGGCCGCCGCCCGTCTGGCTATAATGAGCACCACGCAGCATGGCTTCCAGCTGGTCAACCTGGCTTTCTGGCAACCCCAGGCCGCGGGCAATTTTAACCAGCATGTCGTGCTCGGCCGGGTGCACCACACCATCAGCGGCTACCGCAGATACCTGTACTTGCAGAAACATCTGCAACAAAGCCGGCTGGCCGCCGCTGACGCGCATAAAGCGTTGCAGTTCGGCGTCCAGATCAAATTCCCGTGCTTTGCCGCGGTTGAACGCGGCGCGGGCGTTGGTTTTCTGGTTCTCGTTCAGGCGAAAGCGGGTAAACATAGCTTCCGCCACGGCGATTTCATTTTGTGAAACCACGCCGTCGGCTTTGCACACCGCGCCCATGACCGCAAACACAGACTCAACAAAACCGCTTTGAATATTTTGCAGCTTCCCAATTAACCGGCTTTTTATTCGGTTCAGTAAAAATCCACCAATCGCGCCGCCAATAATGAAGCCGACGAAGCCGCCAAAGGCTGAGCCAATCAGGCCACCCAGAATGATTGCAAACAGCATTAAGGTATCCTTTGTAAAAGATTTAGACCGTGGAAATATACGGGTTTTTGCCACTTAATACATGAATAGCGCGTTATAACGATATTTTTGCACAATTTTTGGCCTCTGATTCAGGTTTAAGGCGCCTTTAATAATGCCGTCAGTAAACTGGCCACCAGCCACAAAGCAATGGCTAAAAAGATAGTGGGTTGATTACTGGCTAAAAATCAGCGGTTACGTCGCCCATGGTAATAACGGTCCTGCACAGCGGTTTTTGCCAGGCAACACAATCTGCTAAACTCTATCGCCTTTTTACAGCTATTTTTACGCTTACAACCCATGACCACAACCGCAGACGGTTGTAGACGTAGCGGCTGTCGCAATGACTCGACCTGAGTACCCCTTGAAAAACTCTTAAGTAACTCTTAAGTAAAAACGGAACCCGATATGGTGAACACCCTTAAACATCAATGGCTGTCGAATGTGCGCGGCGATTTACTCGCTGGCGTGGTGGTGGCGCTGGCGCTGATTCCCGAAGCCATTGCCTTTTCCATTATTGCCGGCGTAGACCCGAAAGTAGGGCTGTATGCGTCATTCTGCATCGCCGTGATCATCGCCTTTGTCGGCGGCCGGCCAGGCATGATCTCCGCAGCCACTGGCGCCATGGCGCTGCTCATGGTTACCCTGGTAAAAGAACACGGCCTGGAATACCTGATGGCAGCTACCTTGCTAACCGGTCTGATTCAGCTTGTAGCCGGCTACTTAAAGCTGGGTAGCTTAATGCGTTTTGTGTCGCGCTCGGTGGTGACCGGCTTCGTCAACGCCCTGGCTATCCTGATCTTCATGGCTCAGCTGCCGGAACTAACCAACGTTACCTGGCACGTATACGCGCTGACGGCGGCTGGGCTGGGCATCATCTATCTGTTTCCTTATATACCGAAACTGGGCAAGGTGCTGCCGTCGCCGTTGGTTTGCATTGTGGGGCTGACGGTTGTTGCGTTCCTGTTTGATATCGACGTACGCACCGTCGGCGATATGGGCGACCTGCCGGATACACTGCCGATTTTCCTATGGCCAGATGTGCCGTTGAATCTTGAAACCCTGATGATTATTTTACCTTACGCCATACCGTTGGCGGCGGTGGGCCTGCTGGAATCGATGATGACCGCCACCATCGTGGACGACCTGACCGATACCGAAAGCGACCGCAACCGCGAATGTAAGGGGCAGGGTATTGCCAATATTGGTTCTGGCTTACTTGGTGGTATGGCCGGCTGTGCGATGATTGGCCAGTCGATCATCAATATCAAATCCGGTGGCCGTGGCCGCCTGTCAACGCTTACCGCAGGTGTTTTCCTGATGGTGTTGATTCTGGTGCTGGACGACTTTCTAGTGCGCATTCCCATGGCCGCGTTGGTAGCGGTGATGATCATGGTGTCCATCGGCACCTTCTCCTGGGAGTCTATCCGCAACCTGAAAACCCATCCGTTGTCGTCCAACATCGTGATGCTGGTGACGGTGGTTGTGGTGGTGTTCACTCACAACCTGGCACTGGGCGTATTTGCCGGTGTGCTGTTGGCTGCGCTGTTCTTTGCCAACAAAATTGGCCATTACATGGGCGTGGACAGCGTTTTGAACGAGGCCGACAGTACCCGTACCTACAGGGTTACCGGGCAAGTATTTTTCAGTTCGTCGGAAAAGTTCATAGCCGCCTTTGACTTCCGTGAAGTGGTCGATAAGGTAGTCGTAGATGTGAGTCGCGCCCACTTCTGGGACATTACCGCTGTGGGAGCGCTAGACAAGGTTGTTATCAAGTTCCGCCGCGAAGGCGCCGAGGTAGAAGTTATTGGTATGAACGAAGCCAGTGCCACCATCGTTGACCGCTTTGGTGTGCACGACAAGCCGGAAGGCGTTGACCAGCTGATAGGCCATTAATATGCAAAATACCACACCGAACGCCAAGCACTCTTTACAACAAACGTCGCAAAAAACGTCACAAGAGATGCCGCAAAACGCGCCGCAAGACACCTTGCACGTGGTGGCCTGCATTGACGGTTCACGCGCTGCGCCGGCGGTGTGTGACTACGCTGCCTGGGCGAGCAAATACATGGACTCGCCGCTGACCCTGCTGCACGTGCTGGACGAAGAGCGCTACCCGTCAGAGCCGGACCTAGCCGGCAACATTGGTCTTGGCAGCCGGGAGCATTTGCTGGACGAACTGGCCGAACTGGATCGAAAACGCTCTAAACTCGCGTTGGAGCACGGCAATCACATGCTGGAAAACGCCGAGCAGCGAGTGAAGCAGGCGGGCATTAGTGATGTCAAAAAGCGTCAGCGCCACGGCGACCTGACCGAATCCCTACTGGCGCTTCAGGAACAGACGCGCTTGCTGGTGATAGGCCTTTATGGCGAAAGCAGCTCCGACCGCAATGTGAACATTGGCAGTCAGCTGGAGACGGTCATTCGCAGCATGAGTCGCCCAATTCTGCTAGTGCCTGACAACTTTTCTGCTCCGCAAAGCTCGATGTTGGCTTTTGACGGCAGTGCTACCGCGTTCCGTGGAGTAGAGCACTTAGCCGCCAGCCAGGTTTTGAGAGGCATGCCGCTGCACTTGGTGATGGTGGGCGAGGAAAGCCCGGATGCCATGGTGCAGTTGCGCAAAGCCGAGGCCATGCTGGCGCCGCTGGAAGCCGAAATAACCCTGGCCATTCGCAGTGGTGAGGTAGAGCCAGTGCTGCACCGGTATCAAGATGAGCACAACATCGACTTGCTGGTGATGGGCGCCTACGGCCACTCAAAAATCCGCAGGTTTCTGCTCGGTAGTACCACCACCAACATGTTGAAAACAGCGAAAAAACCATTGGTTATTTTGCGCTGAGGTTTTACCGACTAGGGGATAGATTTCAAATCCGTCCCCGCTTTTGCAAACTTACGCCGCCTGCCCGGCCGCCACCCCCGATGCCCAGGCCCACTGAAAGTTATGGCCACCCAGGTGGCCAGTTACGTCTACCACTTCACCGATAAAGTACAAATCCGGCTGTTCCAGAACCGCCATGGTTTTTGAGGACAGCTGGCGGGTATCTACGCCGCCCAGGGTCACTTCCGCAGTGCGGTAGCCTTCGGTGCCTGCGGGCTTTATGGTCCACTGCTGCAGCGTGCGGCTGATGTGTTCGATATCCGGGTTGCGGTAGCTTTGAAGCGGACCGGCCCAGCGCTGCAGCTCATTGAAGGCTTGCGCGAAGCGTTTTGGCAGGTGCGCATTCAGATAGTGTTCGAGCGTGCTTTGTGGTTTGAGCTTGCGCAGGCTTAGCAGATCTTGCTCAACCTGCTGCTGCGGTAGCAGGTTGATGTGCAGTTCGTCACCGGGCTGCCAGAAGCTGGAAATTTGCAGCATGCTGGGGCCACTTAAACCGCGATGGGTAACCAGCATCGGTTCCTGGAACTGTTCATGATTGCACTCCGCGCTGACCGGGCAGCTGATGCCGGCCAACGGCGCCAGTGTCATCTTCAGCTCGGGGTGGAGGGTAAAGGGCACCAGCCCGGCGCGGGTGGGAAGTATTTCCAGCCCGAATTGGCGGGCCAGGTCGTAGCCGAAGCCGGAAGCCCCCAGGGTGGGGATAGACAGCCCGCCACAGGCAACGACCAAAGACTCACAGGTTAATGCCTGGCCACCCGCCGTCAGGCAATAACCATTGGGCGTTCTGGCCACCTGCGTTACGCCGGTTTTCAGGCGCACTTCAGCGCCGGCCCATTCACATTCGGTTAGCAGCATGTTCAGAATGTCTTTAGCGCTGTGTTGGCAGAATAACTGGCCCGGTGTCTTTTCCTCGTATTCCACACCGTGCCGTTCCACCAGCTCCAGAAAATGCCGAGGAGTGTAGCGTTTCAACGCCGAAATGCAGTAATGCGGGTTGTCCGACAGAAAGTTCGCGGTGGTGCTGTTCAGGTTAGTGAAATTACAACGCCCGCCGCCGCTCATCAGAATTTTCTTGCCGGCCTTATTAGCATGGTCCAGCACCAGCACCTTACGGCCGCGATAACCAGCGGTAGCGGCGCACATCAGCCCGGCCGCGCCGGCGCCGACGATGATGACATCGTAATGGCTGCCGCGATGGTCATTAGCGTGCTGATTGCTGGCGTTCTGGTTACTGGAAAGCGTTGTCATTACCGTCTGCCGCTAAAAATGTGGGCACAGAGTATACCAGCCCTATTGAAGGTATACGGTGCCTTCCATGTAAAACGCTGCTTGGCCGGCAATGGCTACCCGTTCTCCCTTCAATTCACAGCGCAGCAGACCACCACGTGCAGACAGCTGACGCGCTTCCAGAACTTTCTTGCCCAATTTTTCTGCCCAATACGGTACCAGCGCACTGTGTATAGAGCCCGTCACAGGGTCTTCGTTAATACCGGCGCACGGCACAAAGTAACGACTAACAAAGTCCGAATCAGTTCCGGGCGCGGTGACTATCAACCCCAAGCTCTTAAGCTGTTTAATTTTCTGCATGTCGGGTTGTGTTGCTTTTACCGCAGCTTCATTTTCTAACACCAGCATGTAGTTGGTGTCTTTGGCGACGTAAAAAATTGTAGTCGGCGCACCCGCCAAAGCTTCAAGAATGATGCTGGGTGTAGATTGTTCGGTAACCGCAAGGTTTGGGAAGTCCAAAACCAGCCAACCGTCGGATTGCTTGTGCACGCCAAGCGGACCGCTTTTAGAGCGCAGGCGAATCCGGTCCGAAGTCCAACCCAGTTTGTTGAAAATAACCCAGGCGCTCGCCAGCGTAGCGTGACCGCACAGCGGAACTTCGATTTCTGGCGTGAACCAGCGAATATGGAAGTCTGCTTCACTAGCCTCTGGCTCAGGAATAAAAAAGGCCGTTTCTGACAAGTTGTTCTCGGCGGCAAGAGCCTGAAGAACCTCGTCGGGAAGCCACGCCTTTAAGGGCATGACCGCGGCCGGGTTACCTTTGAAAATTTCGCTGGTAAACGCGTCTACCTGATAAATGGGATAGCGTGTCATGTGTTCTCCGTTGATGGTTGATTGGCGTATTGGTATGCCTTGTGGTTGGCAAACTGCGTTAATTCCCACTCACTGTAAAAGTGCAGCTCGGGCAGGGTAGCGCGATGCGTTACCATCCAGTGTTTTGACTCGCACTGGCAAACAGATAGACCTAGTATTGCCAAATCCTTACGGGTTTGATCAGGATGTTTTGCAGCAAGTTTCACAGATGGCGGCCTGAAACCAAAAAGGTTATTTTGACTTGCGCTGAACGCGGGATTGTTGGTTATACCCATGATCAAATTCCTTCTTCTCGTTACGGTATTGCTATTTTCCGCCCATACCAAATTCCAAAACAGAATCAGATAACCTGGTTTTGAACCGGTACAGATTGTATTTTCGGTTTTCTGTACTGCAATTTTCAGTGGCATCTGTGATGTTCCGTTTTGCCGCCGGTCTGTTGAAATAAAGTCAACGTCTGCTTAAAGGCTATAATCTTTTTGGTTTAACGAGGCAAACAGGATGGGCGCTCTTTATAACGAGGTAGCAGACAGGCTTCAGGCTCAGGTTCAGGATGGGGTCTTTCGGGATGGCGATCGGCTGCCCGGTGTCAGGGCACTAAGCCGGCAGTTTGGCGTCAGCGTTTCGACGATATTGCACGCGCACCAGACGCTTGAGGCCCGCGGTTATGTTCAGGCTCGCGAGCGCAGCGGCTACTTTGCACGCTTGCCGCTGCGGGATGCTCCGGAACCCGTCATGCAAACCGATCGGAGCCGTCCCGTTCCTGTTAATGCACGGGAAATGACCGTGGAATTGTGCGCTGACGAGCAAAAACGCATGGTGCCCCTTTCTGGAGCCATTCCTCATGCGGATTTTCTGCCCTTTCGCCAGATTCAGCAAAGCGCACTCTGGGCGGCACGACGTGGCATTGAAACACTGGAATATGCTTTTCCCGGCAAGGAACCATTACGCCGACAAATCGCTCAGCGTATGGCGACGATAGGCGTGCCGATCACTCCTGAGGACGTGCTCGTCACCAACGGAGCGCAGGAAGCAATCATTCTTGGTCTTAGGGCGGTGACCCAACCCGGAGACATCGTCGCGGTTGAGTCACCGTCGTTTCCCGGAATTCTTCAAGCGCTAGAAGTTGTTGGGCTGAGAGCGCTGGAGATCCCCACTCATACCGCGGAAGGCCTCAGTCTTGAGGGTTTGGAGTTGGCCCTGGAACAGTGGCCTGTCAAAGCTTGTGTGGTGGTGTGTAATCACAGCAATCCAATGGGCGCCAGAATGTCGGATGAGCGCAAACAACAGCTGGTTTCAATGCTTGCCGTTGCGGGCGTACCATTGATTGAAGATGACATTTATGGCGACTTGTACCATTCCGGTGAAAGACCGAAACCCGCGAGGGCCTTTGACCACACAGGTAATGTAATTTACTGCAGCTCCGTATCAAAAACCATTTCGCCAGGATTGAGAGTGGGCTGGATGTTGCCCGGGCGCTATATGGCGAACGCCAGGCAACACAAATATTTCTCGAATCTGGCGACGTCTTCTATCCCACAAATGGCCGTTGCGCATTTTCTTGAACAGGGCGGTTATGATCGTTATCTGCGTTTTGCGCGACAGAATTATCGCCAAGCTACGGAACGAATGCGTACAGCGGTTGCTCGATCATTTCCCGAAGGTACAGCCATAAGCCGGCCCCAAGGCGGCTTTGTGCTTTGGGTTCAACTGCCGCCTGGAGTTTCCGGCACACTGGTCTATCAGCTTGCCAGGGTAGAGAACATCAATGTTGCACCGGGCTTGATGTTCTCTATTTCAAACAAGTTTGAATCTTGCCTGCGAATAAACTGTGGCAACCCATGGAGTGACCGAATCGACCACGCTGTTGTAAGGCTTGGCGCGCTTGCCCACGAAGTACAGGCGCGGTCGATTTAGCGATTATATTGCCAGTTAGCGTTTGTTGCGCAAATCCAGCGCGTCAACCAAACCTGCGGCAAGAGCGATGCCCGTGACGTCTGGCAGCCTGTCTGCCCCTAGCCGTTTCATCACCCGCGCACGATAAAGGTCGATGGTTTTTACGCCTACCCCCAACTGTTCGGCAATTTCACGGCTGGTGTAGCCTTTTGCTAAAGGCAAAAATACATCCCGCTCGCGACGGGTGAGGGTGTCTAGTAGCGCAGCGGTCTGGCTGCTGTCCTGCTGTTGATGGCTGGTCTGTTGCCGCTCCTGCAGTGCCTGTTGCACGCTGTCTAGCAGTAGCTGTTCGTTAAAGGGCTTCTCAATAAAATCAAAGGCGCCGGATTTGAACGCGCGCACCACAATGGGCACATCGGCGTGGCCAGATACAAAGATAATGGGCAGCGCTAACCCACGCTTTTGCAGCTCTTCCTGCACGTTCAGGCCTCCGAGCCCGGGCATGCGGATATCAAGCACAACGCAGCCGTTGCTTTGTGCGGTCATGGAATCCAGAAATTTACGGCCGTCGCTGTAGGCTTCCACGGCCAGGCCCACCGATTCCAGTAGCCATTGCGTGGACTCCAGCATGCCTGCGTCGTCGTCCACGACATACACCAAGGTTGTTTGGGCTGTGGGCTGGTCAGTCATTGGCAATTGGGTGCCTCCCGTGGACTCATAATAGATTTTTGACAGGCCGGTGGTGGAAACCGGCAAACCAGCGTTAAACCGCCGGTTGGCGCCGGGTAAGCATCCAGAAAACCGCCGAAACCTTCAACAATAGAACGGCTCATGGACAGTCCCAGCCCCAGGCCTTCAGGCTTGCTGGTGTAAAATGGTTGAAACATCTGGCGGATGCCATCGGCGTTCAAGCCCGGCCCTTGATCCGTCACTTCGACCAGGGTCTCGCCCAGATCGTTCACTCGAATGGTGAGGGTAATGGCCGATGCGGAGCTGGCATCAACGCGGGCCTCCACATTGGCTTCGATGGCGTTACGCACCAGGTTGATGAGTACCTGTTCTAGCAGGACCGGGTCTGCGGTCAGGTTAGGGCTGCTTTCTGGCAGCCGGCACACGACCGATACTCGATGCTTGTCGGCTTCCCACTGGCACAGAAGGGCAACGTTGCTGGCCAACTGATTCAGCACCAGCAGTTCTGAACGTTTGCGGCCCTTGCGCAAAAACGCCCGCAGCCGGCGAATGACTTCCGAGGCGCGATTGGCGTGGTGAATCACTTTCGTCAGGCCGTCGCCTACCCGGGTCAAGTTAGAGGGCTGGGTGTCTGCGGTTTTCAGAAAGCGCTGGCTGGCGCTGGCAAAATTTACAATAGACGCCAGCGGCTGATTCATTTCGTGGGCAATGCTGCTGGCCAGTTCACCCAGAGTGGCCAGCCGTGCGGTGTGGGCCAGTTCGTTCGCCAGGCGGCGATTATTTTCTTCCGACGCCACCCGCGCGCTTATGTCTCGGGATACACTGATCACCTCTACCACTGCACCTGTGTAGGTTTCACGAATGGCGCGGCTGGCAATTTCAAACCAGCGTGGGGTGCCGTCACGGTGCACAATTTGCGCGGTCACAATAGCGTAGCCATCTTCGCTGAGCCGGTTGCGGGCTTCTATCAGGTGTTTTTGTGGCTGGCCACTGGGAAACAGGTCTTCCAGCAGGCGCCCGCGTAGGTCTTCCGGCCAGTAGCCCAGCAGCCGCCACGACGCCGGCGTAGCGTCAATAAAACGGCCATCCGGCGCGTGGCGGGAAATCAGGTCGGTGGTGTTCTCGGTGATCAGCCGGTACAAACGGTTGGAACGCACTGCCTGTTCTTGCAGTTCCAGCTCTCGGGTTGCATCCCGACATTTTAACAACACCTGATTTTGAGCAACGTCAGGAACCAGCGCCCAAAGGTAAATTTGGCCCTTATAACGCGCCTCTGCGTTGTCCACAGGGCGTTGTTGATTCAGGCAGGCTCGCACCAGTTCTTCTACGTTCACCGGCAAAAAACGTCGAGGATCGGCTATCGGGCCGGAATGGTCAGCTGTATTGGGCGACTCGTCATCCGCTTCGGCCAGGTTTTTCATGGCCGGATTCATACTCAGCGTGCGACTTTTGTGGTCAACAATCAGCAGTGGTTGCGGATCGGTGGCGGCAAAGCCCATTGATAAGTCAAAGCAATTCGCGTTCATGGCAAGGAGATCTTCGATATTCGGTCAATTTTATAGTATTTGTACTATAATACATTGGTGCAATTTATAGTAAGACTTCTATTCAATACTATTTGTTCAGCTGTAAATTATAAATAATTTGGTGATTCGTCAGAATATACCAAAAAAAACAGCGTTTATGCCTACCTATAGGACCACACAGTATGACTTCAATCTACGATCAGGGCCTTACGCCCGTTGATGCCAATTACGCCGTTCAAACACCTATCGATTTTATTACTCGCACCGCCAGTGTTTATCCGGATTATCCTGCGATTATTCACGGTGCCATTCGCCGAACCTGGGCCGAGACCCACGAGCGCTGTTTGCGCCTGGCGTCGGCGCTGGTCGGCCGCGGCATCAAAAAAGGCGATACCGTCGCCGTCATGCTGCCCAATATTCCAGCCATGGTCGAGTGTCATTTTGGTGTGCCCATGACCGGCGCGGTAATGAACGCCCTGAACGTTCGGCTCGATGCCGAAGTGATTGCTTTCATGCTTGAACACGCAGAAGCCAAAGTCATCCTCGTTGATCGCGAATTTGGCGAAGTCATTCTGGACGCCGTCAGCCGCCTGGATAAAAAGCCGCTGATAATTGATGTAGACGACCCCGAATACGGTGAAGGCGTCAAGGTCAGCGATCTGGATTATGAAGCCTTTTTGCAAGAAGGCGACCCCGAATACCAATGGGATATGCCGACGGATGAATGGGACGCCATTTCCCTGAACTACACCTCTGGCACCACCGGCAACCCCAAAGGTGTGGTGTATCACCACCGTGGGGCTTACTTGAATTCATTGGGTAATACCGCGGTATGGTCTATGGCCATGCATCCGGTGTACCTGTGGACCCTGCCGATGTTCCATTGTAACGGCTGGTGTTTCCCCTGGACCGTTACCGCCATGGCCGGCACCCACGTGTGCCTGCGCCGGGTTGATCCGGAAAAAATTCTGCAGCTGATTCGCGAGCATCGTGTTACCCACATGTGCGGCGCCCCGATTGTGCTGAACGCGTTGTTGAACGTGCCACCTGCATCCAAGGCAGGTATTGATCACGTTGTGAAGGCTATGGTTGCCGGTGCTCCGCCTCCGGCCCAGGTTATTGGTGCAGTTGAAGAAATGGGCATCGCGTTGACCCACACCTACGGCCTGACCGAAGTATACGGCCCGGTGACCGTCTGTGCCTGGAAAGATCGTTGGAACGATCTGCCACTGGAAGAGCGCGCTGCCATCAAATCCCGCCAGGGCGTTCGCTACCACACTCTGGGCGGCACCATGATCGCAGATTCGGGCACCATGAAGCCGACGCCGAAAGACGGCAAAACCATTGGTGAAATCTTTCTGCGCGGTAACACCGTGATGAAGGGCTACCTGAAAAACCCGAAAGCGACCGAAGAAGCCTTCCGCGGCGGCTGGTTCCATACCGGCGACCTGGCTGTTTGGCACGAAGACGGTTACATGGAAATCAAGGATCGCCTGAAAGACATCATTATTTCCGGCGGCGAGAACATTTCCACCATTGAAATTGAAAACGTTCTTTACCGTCACCCAGCGGTTATGGAAGCGGCTGTTGTCGCCCGCCCGGATGAAAAGTGGGGCGAAACGCCCTGCGCCTTTGTGACCCTAAAGCCCGACGCCGGCAACGTGACCGAAGCAGAAATGATCGACTTTTGCCGCAAGCACATGGCTCGCTTTAAGGTTCCGAAAACCGTGGTGTTTTCGGACCTGCCAAAAACCTCGACCGGTAAAGTCCAGAAATTCCTGCTGCGCGACCAGGCTAAGGAAATCGAGTAGCTGGAAAGCGCCTTGCGAGGACTTATACAAGAGCTCACAGAAGAGCTTACACAAAAACAACATTAACACCCGGTTCGCCGGGTATTTGGAGAAAACGTTAGATGCAAATGTTCCATCGCAAGAATGGCGAAGAACAACCCTACTGGCCGGCGGGCCCCTTCAAGATTCGCCTGCCGTTTGTGCATTACCGCTGGGAATTTGCGGAAATGGCGCAAGCGCTGATTATGTTCGTGGTCAGCTTGGCCATGATTCCACTGCTTGAGAACTACTTGGGCGTGCCGTATGACGTTGCCCTGGCGTATGTGGTTATCTGCGGCATTGGTTTTATGTTGCCGGCGCTGTTGGGTGTGCCGCTGATTCCAGGCTGGATTACACCAGGTATTCCCGTGGTGCTGCTGTTCTTGAGCGATTATGAGCCCGGCCCTGAAGCCATTCAGGCGTTGTTCGCCCTGCAGTTCCTGGTGTTTATCATCTTCCTGTTTCTGGGCGTGACACGTCTTGGCAGCAAACTCGTCGACTTCATACCGCGCTCCATGAAAGGCGGCATTATTATCGGTGCGGGTATTGCTGCTCTGATGGGCGAGATCGAAGCCGGTGGCCGTTTGGCAACCACACCTATTTCGCTGATTGTAGGCGGGCTGGTGTGTCTGTACCTGATGTTCTCGGTGTCGTTTAAAGGCTTTGTTGAAACCAACTCGTTTGCGCGCAAAATTGCCAACTACGGCATGGTGCCGGGCATGATTGTGGCGATTCTGGTGGGCTTTGCCACCGGCGAATATGCTGTTCCGGACGTAAAGTGGGGCATTACCACCCCCAATTTTGGTGAGCTGTGGAACTACCTGCCATTCAGCGTCGGTTTCCCGGATGCCAGCGTATTTATGTACGCCATACCGACCGCGGTGATTGCCTACGTAATTGCCTTTGGTGACATTGTTGTGGGTCAGTCACTGATGAATCGTGTCGATCACCTGCGTCGTGACGAAGACATTGACAACAGCATCGACCGCGTCCATCTGGTCACCGCTATCCGTAACGGTGGTCACGCTTTCTTCGCCCCTTACCCCGGTTTGGCCGGCCCGATCTGGACCGCTGTTACTGCCACCATGGCCGAGCGTTACAAGTATGGCCGCAATGCGATGGATTCTATCTACAGCGGCGGCGGTACCTTCTGGATCACCGGTTTCATTGCGCTGTTTGTATTGCCGCTGGTGAGCTTCTTTCAGCCGGTGCTGCCCATCGCGCTGTCGCTGACCCTGCTGCTGACCGGTTACATCTGTTTGATGGTGGGCCTGGAGCAACTGGAGAACAACACCGAACGCGGCATTGCCGGCACCATGGGTGTGGTGCTTGCGGTATATGGCGCGGGCTGGGGATTGGCCACGGGTGCGGTGCTCTACTTCCTGATTGAGCGCACAAAGCTGCTGGGCTTCACGCCGGATCCGGACTCCCCGGGTGCCGATGATGTGATCGTTCAGGCGGAAATCATACCAAAAAGCTAAAGAATTCTGCCGACCGGGGTCACAAGGCCCTTGCGGCAAAACGATGTGTGTCCTTGGGAGGCCTTGGTGCCTCCCTTTTTTGTGTCTGAAAAAACACGATCACCAGACACAAAAAAGCCGGCAGTCAGCCGGCTGTTTGCTATCTCGCACACGTTAACGGTTTTACTATTTATGAATAGTTACTTTTCCAGATACTGCAGCTTGTCTGGTACTCCGTCCCATTTTTCAGCGTCAACCATTGCCTCTTTTTTCTCTGTGATGTTAGGCCATTTTCCGGCCAGATCTGCGTTCAGTTCGATAAACACTTTCTGGTTTTCAGGCAGCTCGTCTTCCGAGAAAATAGCCTCAACCGGGCATTCAGGCTCGCACAGGGCGCAGTCGATGCACTCGTCAGGGTCAATAACCAAAAAGTTCGGGCCCTCGTAGAAGCAATCTACCGGGCAAACTTCCACACAGTCGGTGTGTTTGCACTTGATGCAGTTATCAGTAACGATAAACGTCATGTTCATATTCCTGGTTGGCAGGTCTGTCTCATCAGGAGCTTCGAACGCGGGCTCCTAAGATTATAGTTTGATGCGCGATATTGTAGGGAGCCACTACTCCGGTCGCAAGCACCCGTATTCTATAACGTTATACTTAGATCAATTTATTCGCACTTTTTCTGCCACTACGTTTTAAGTTGCTGTTTCAGCTGATACAGATGCTCGAGCGCCTGGCGCGGAGTCATGTCATCCAGGTTGAGCGCGCTCACCGCCAGCTCTAACGCGCTGGGCTCTAGCCTGGCGAACATATCCCCCTGAAACGCAGTTGACTCCGCAATAGCCGTCGCCCGTCGCGTCACCTTGTGCGGTAACCCGTTGGTTGGGCGTTTTGCATCGAGCGTTGCACTGGCGCCTTCCAGATTCGCCAACTGAGCTTTGGCATTGCGGATAACCTCTAGCGGCACGCCGGCCAGTTTGGCCACCTGCAAACCGTAGCTCTGGCTGGCGGGGCCTTCGTGAACGTTGTGCAGAAACACAATACTGTCATCGTGCTCGGTCGCTGTCAGGTGAACGTTAACGGCGTGCTCCAGTTCATCCGCGAGCTGGGTAAGCTCAAAATAGTGGGTGGCAAATAGCGTGTAGCACAGAATGTCCCGCGCTAAGTATTCGGCCGTGGCCCAGGCCAATGACAAACCATCAAAGGTGCTGGTGCCGCGGCCTACCTCATCCATCAGCACCAAGCTGTGTTTGGTGGCGTTGTGCAGAATATTGGCGGTTTCGGTCATCTCCACCATAAACGTGGAGCGCCCGCCGGCAATGTCGTCAGACGACCCCATGCGGGTGAATATTCGGTCTACCGGCCCAAGCACCGCGCTGTCGGCAGGCACAAAGCTGCCGGTGTAAGCCAGTAAAGCGATCAGTGCTACCTGGCGCATATAGGTGGATTTACCGCCCATGTTGGGGCCGGTAATCACCAGCATGCGGCGTTTGGCGTCTATCAGCAGATTGTTAGGCACGAACGGATCGTCTAATAGCTGCTCGACCACCGGGTGCCGGCCTTCCTCAATCTGCAGGCCGGGTTCATCGCTGAACTGCGGTGCACAAAGGCGCAAACTGGAGGCGCGCTCGGCAAAGTTGCTTAGCACGTCCAGCTCGGCCAGCGCTTGAGCGGCATCTTGCAGCGGTGCAAGTTCTGCCGCGACCGTCTCCAGAACCCCATCCCACAGGGCTTTTTCCCGAGCCAAGGCACGACTTTTGGCGCTTAGAGCCTTGTCTTCAAACTCTTTTAGTTCCGGGGTAATAAAACGCTCGGCGTTTTTCAGGGTTTGCCGGCGAATATAATCCGCAGGCGCCTGGGCCGATTGTAAGCGGCTGATTTCAATGTAATAGCCATGTACCCTGTTGTAGCCCACTTTTAGGGTGCTGATGCCAGTACGCTGTTTTTCGCGTGTTTCTACGTCCAACAGATACTGGCCAGCGTTTTCGCTGATGTTGCGCAAGTCGTCCAGTTCGGCGTCAAACCCGTCTGCAATTACCCCGCCTTCACGAATCACTACCGGTGGGTTATCGATGATTGCCCGGCCCAGCAAATCCGCTAACTGCGGATATTCGCCAACAGCCGTGGCAAGCTCGCTGACGTGGGTGGAATCAACCGCAGCCATAGATTTTTGCAAATCGGGTAACACGGCAAACGCATCCCGCAGCCGCGCCAGGTCACGGGGCCGTGCCGAACGCAGCGCCACGCGCGCCAGAATGCGTTCTATATCGCCGATGGATTTCAGCTGGTTGTGAATCGGTTCATAGTCAAAATCTTTCAATAGTGCGCTGACCGCCTGCTGGCGCTGACGGACCATCGCCACATCGCGTAGCGGACGGTTCAACCAACGCCTCAGCTGCCGCCCACCCATGGCTGTGGCAGTGCGGTCCATTACCCAGGCCAAAGTGTACTGGGTGCCTCCCATAAGGTTGGTGTCAATTTCCAGGTTGCGACGGCTGGCAGCGTCCATAATGACAGCGTCTTCGCGGCGTTCGCGGCTGAGTTTGCGAATGTGGGGCAGGGCGGTGCGCTGGGTTTCCCGTGCGTATTGCAGCAGGCAACCGGCGGCGCACACGGCTAAGTGCATATCTTCACAGCCAAAACCGGTCAGGTCGCGCACCTGCAATTGCTGGGTAATCACCCGTCGCGCGGTGTCGGGTTCGAACAGCCAGGGCCCCTGGCGACGAATGCCGGTAAAGCCTTCCAGTAAATCGGTAAAAGGAAAGTCTTCGCTGATCAAAATCTCCGCCGGACGCAGCCGTTGCAGTTCGCCTTGCAAGGCCTCAGGGCTGTCCAGCTCTGACACTGCGAAGCGGCCACTGGAAATATCCAGAGAGGAAAAACCGAAGTGCTGCTTATGGTGATAAATCGCCACCAGCAGGTTGTCACGGCGGTCTTCCAAGTAAGCGTCGTCGCTCAGGGTGCCGGGGGTGACAATGCGCACCACTTGGCGATCGACAGGGCCTTTGCTGGTGGCCGGATCACCCATCTGTTCACAAATTGCAATAGATTGACCTGCACGCACCAGGCGGGCAATGTAACCCTCAGCCGCATGGTACGGAATGCCCGCCATGGGGATCGGATTTCCCCCCGATTGGCCGCGGGCGGTCAGGGTGATATCCATCAGTTCCGAGGCTTTTTTAGCGTCGTCATAAAACAGCTCGTAAAAATCTCCCATGCGGTAGAACACCAGCTCGTTGGGATGTTGGCCCTTTATTTTCAGGTATTGCTGCATCATGGGCGTGATTTTTGAGCTTTCGGTGTGTGCTGCTGACATGGGACATCCGCGATGGCTGTTTTGAGGAACGGGCGGTGGATTGTAGAAAATTACACCGCAGGATGAAACGTGGATTATAAATGAGGTCACCATGCCTGAGATCACTGATGAAGACATCCGCCAGCAGGCGATAGAGCTGGGAAGCGTATTAACCCGCGCCGGCGCCATGCTGGTGACTGCAGAAAGCTGCACCGGCGGCTGGGTGGCAAAGGCCATGACCGACCAAGCTGGATCTTCGGCTTACGTCACGGGTGGGCTGGTTACCTACAGCAACCACGCTAAACACGCGTTGCTGGGTGTCAGTGAGCAGACGCTGGCGGAACACGGCGCGGTGAGCGAGCCGGTGGTGCGGCAGATGGTCGCCGGAGCGCTGCGAGCGTCGGGTGCAAGCGTCGCCATTTCAATAAGCGGCGTTGCCGGGCCGGGCGGTGGCAGCGACGCCAAGCCGGTAGGAGCGGTGTGGTTCGCCTGGGGCAGCGCTGAAAATATCAGCACCGGTTTGAAGTATTTTGACGGCGATCGCGACCAGGTGCGGCGCCAGGCTGTGATCTTTGCGATTGAAAGTGTGCGCCGTTTCTTATCGAGTGATATCTGACCCGCAATGGTTAAAAAATCCCCCACACAAGGGTTGGTCTGCTTTGTCTAATGTGGTTTAATGCTGGTTAAATATACAGTGATTTTCCGGGGCAACCAGTTCCCAAGTTTAGTTTGGCGCATCATATTACCGGCGCACCTTATCAGCCTATTATTCTAACGTACCATTTTGAAGAAGGTTCGTACCTATGGATGACAACCGCAAGAAAGCTTTATCCGCCGCTCTGACCCAGATTGAACGCCAGTTTGGTAAAGGCGCCATCATGAAGATGGGCGACCACCCCCGCGAGGCAATCCCGTCCGTTTCTACCGGTTCTCTTGGTCTGGACGTTGCTCTTGGCATTGGTGGCCTGCCTTATGGCCGGGTTTGTGAAATCTACGGCCCTGAAAGCTCTGGTAAAACTACGCTGACTTTGCAGGTTATTGCCGAAGCCCAGAAGCAGGGCAAAACGTGTGCTTTTGTTGATGCTGAGCACGCCCTTGATCCTCAATATGCTGAAAAGCTGGGCGTGAACGTTGATGAGCTGCTGGTCTCCCAGCCCGACACCGGTGAGCAGGCGTTAGAAATCTGCGACATGCTGGTGCGCTCCAACGCGGTGGATGTCATCATTGTGGACTCCGTTGCCGCATTGACGCCAAAAGCTGAAATTGAAGGCGAAATGGGTGACTCTCATGTTGGTCTTCAGGCCCGCCTGATGTCACAGGCTCTGCGCAAACTGAATGGCAACGTCAAGAATGCCAACGTCCTGCTGATTTTTATCAACCAGATTCGCATGAAAATAGGTGTGATGTTCGGCAGTCCCGAAACTACTACCGGCGGCAACGCGTTGAAATTCTATGCCTCTGTGCGTCTGGATATCCGTCGCATTGGCGCAGTGAAAGACGGCGACGAAGTCACCGGTAACGAAACCCGGGTGAAAGTGGTTAAAAACAAAGTGGCACCGCCGTTCCGCCAGGCCGAATTCCAGATTTTGTACGGCAAGGGCATTTACCGCATGGCCGAAGTGGTGGACATGGGTGTAAAGGAAGGCTTTGTAGATAAGGCTGGCGCCTGGTACGCCTACAACGGTGATAAAATTGGCCAAGGCAAAGCCAATGCTTGCAAATTTCTAGAAGAAAACCTGGAAATGGCGAAAGAAATTGAAACCAAAGTGCGCGACAAGCTGATGCCCAAGCCAGAGAAAAAAGACGCGGCAAAAGACGCGGGGAAAGATGCGGGGAAAGACGCAGGAAAGAATGCAGGGAAAAATGCAGGAAAGGCTGCTGCAGTGGCGCCTGCAGCAGCTAGCGACGAACTACTGTAAGACCGTTAGTTTGCCAGCGCACTGTTGATGCAGTGCGCTGGCAAGCACTAAATGTGAGGCCGGCTATGCCAGGCTCTAAAAAGTCAGACTCTAAAGGTTCAGACTCTGAAACGTCAGAAGTCGGACAGCCCTGCGCCAAACAGCTATTGATTGTTGCCCACGCTCCCTCGCCAAATACCCTCAAATTGCGCAACGCAGTCGCCGCTGGTGCTAACCATAACGATATTGAAAACGTTAATGTAACGGTTCTTGCTCCGCTGGATGCTGGCCCCGAAGATGTTCTGGCTTGCGACGCTATTATTCTCGGCACCACCGAAAATCTGGGTTACATGAGCGGCGCGTTGAAAGATTTTTTCGATCGCTGTTATTATCCGTGCTTGGAAAAAACCCAAGGCTTGCCATTTACCTTTTATATAAGGGCCGGCCATGATGGTACTGGCACCCGCCGTGCGATTGACAGCATTACCATCGGCCTGCGCTGGAAACTGGTGCAAGAGCCTCTGCTGTGCCGCGGCAATTACGCCGATGAGTTTGAACAGCAGTGCGAAGAGTTGGGATTGTACATTGCGGCCAGTCTCGATAACGGTCTGATCTAAACGGCTTGCAACAGCCCCTCGCCTCTAAAAAATGTACAATAGCTCTACTATTTAATCAGACTTGCCGCCGTGTGCAGTAAGTCATCTTTGTATTCCGACTGTTACAGGATTAAACCTTGAAGTCATTGCCTTCGCATCAGCTCTATAAAGCCTGTGTTCTGAAAGATTTGCCATTTAAAAGCACCCGCCAGCTAGAGCCCCTGGCTGAAATTGTGGGTCAGAATCGTGCTCAGGAAGCGGTGCGATTTGCGCTGGCTATGCCGCACGGTGGTTACAACGTGTATGCGGTCGGTATCAATGGCCTGGGTAAGCGCACCATGATGCTGCGGTACCTGGAACACCATAAAGACACCAATCTGAAATCCCACGATTGGTGCTACGTGGCCGACTTTGAAGAGCCGCGGGTGCCAAAGCTGCTGAAACTGCCGGCCGGTCAGGGCACGCAGCTAAAACGCGATATGGAAAAACTGATGAGCCGGCTGGTGAAGGTGATTCCGCAAACCTTCGATAGCGATGGTTTTTTGGAACGTGCTGAAAAGTTGAAAAGCGATTACACCGCGCTTCAGGATGGTGAGCTGGAAAAAGTCGCGAAGCAGGCCAAGCGTCAAAAAGTCAGCTTGACCATAAGCACCCCGGGCGGTTATCGGCTAGTGGCTATGAGTGGTGATGAGGCTCATACCGCCGAGTCGTTTAAGGCCCTGACGGACGCTCAACGCGAAAAGTTCGAAGAAATTGTCAATAATCTCGAAAAACGCCTGCGCCGCGCCCTGCGCAAACTGGCCGACTGGGAGCAGGAATACGCT
This sequence comes from Marinobacter psychrophilus, assembly GCF_001043175.1. Classification (NCBI taxonomy): domain Bacteria; kingdom Pseudomonadati; phylum Pseudomonadota; class Gammaproteobacteria; order Pseudomonadales; family Marinobacteraceae; genus Marinobacter; species Marinobacter psychrophilus. The sequence continues at coordinate 2,666,634 of NZ_CP011494.1, read as the reverse complement.
GACAAACTGCAAGCGCTAAACCAGGAAACTCTGGAAGGCGTTACCGGTCACCAGATTGATGAGTTAAAAGAACGTTACAAAGACCTGCCAGAAGTGGCCGGTTTTATTGAAGCCGTGCGTAAAGATTTGTCCGAGAATCTGGAGATTTTTCTGGATGACGATGATGAGCAGGCCATGATTGCCTACGCGTCACTGGATAAGAAAATGCCGCGGCGCTATTTGGTGAATCTGCTGGTACATCAGAAAACCAAAGAGATTCCAGTAGAGGTGGAAGACAACCCGACTTATCACAACTTGTTCGGTTACGTTGAAAACGTTACCTATAAAGGCACGGTGTTTACCGACTTTTCGCTGATTCGCCCGGGCAGCTTGCATCGCGCCAACGGCGGTTATCTGTTGATGGACGCCACAAAAGTATTGGAGCAGCCGTTCGCTTGGGACGCCCTCAAGCGTGCGTTGCAGTCTCATTGTATCCAGATTAACTCCCTGGAGCGCGAGCTGACCCTGTCTGGCACCATCTCCATTGAGCCCGAGCCGGTGCCACTGGACGTGAAAATCGTACTGTTCGGCGACCGTGAAACCTGGATGCTGCTGCAGGAATACGATCCCGAGTTTTCAGAACTGTTCCGCGTGACCGCAGATTTCGAAGACGAAATGTATCGTAACGACGACAGCCAACTGGCGTACGCCAAGTTTATTGCCAGCCTGGTGGTCGAGAAAAAACTGCTGCACTGCACCCATAAAGCCGTGGCGCGAGTGATTGAACAAAGTGCCCGCATGGCTGAGCACCAGAATCGCCTGTCGTTGCACGCCGCAGACATCGCAAACCTGCTGCGCGAGTCAGACTACTGGGCGCGCCAAGCCGAGGCCAAACAGATTCAGGATGTGCACGTAGAGCGTGCT